>NZ_JBFAYL010000001.1:2142602-2144280 GCF_040681285.1 Nocardia sp. NPDC051832 | reverse complement strand
GGAGCCGTCGAAGGTGGGATCGGCGATTGGGACGAAGTCGTAACAAGGTAGCCGTACCGGAAGGTGCGGCTGGATCACCTCCTTTCTAAGGAGCATTCTCCAATTCTGTTGCCACACAGGTGGTTCGACAGGTTGGCAGAGCCGTTCGAGTCCTCGAATGTAGGACCACGGAGCTCATGGGTGGAACACTGACATGTGCCAGGTAATGCCTGGATGTAATCGACACACTGTTGGGTCCTGAAAGAACACGCGTTCTTTCTAGGCAAAACAGACGATCCGATGGGATCTCCTTGATACCGCCGGCGGTGACGCCGAGTTGGTCCTGGAATCAGATCCGGTTGGGTGTGTTGTTTGAGAACTGCACAGTGGACGCGAGCATCTTTGTTAGTAAGTGTTTAAGAGCGTACGGTGGATGCCTTGGCACCAGGAGCCGATGAAGGACGTAGGAGGCTGCGATAAGCCTCGGGGAGCTGTCAACCGAGCTGAGATCCGAGGATTTCCGAATGGGGAAACCCAGCACGAGTGATGTCGTGTTACCCGCATCTGAATATATAGGGTGTGTGGAGGGAACGTGGGGAAGTGAAACATCTCAGTACCCACAGGAAGAGAAAACAACAGTGATTCCGTGAGTAGTGGCGAGCGAAAGCGGATGAGGCTAAACCAGTCAGATGTGATAGACGGCAGTTGTTGTCTGGCTGGGGTAGTGGGAATATTCTTCTTCATTCTGCCGAATGGAGCGAGAGTCAGAAACCTAGGTGTTAGTTGAAGTGGTCTGGAACGGCCTGCCATAGACGGTGATAGCCCGGTAAATGAAAACTCCTAGGCTCTCGTGGATATCTCCCGAGTAGCAGCGGGCCCGTGAAATCTGCTGTGAATCTGCCGGGACCACCCGGTAAGCCTGAATACTCCCTGGTGACCGATAGCGGACTAGTACCGTGAGGGAAAGGTGAAAAGTACCCCGGGAGGGGAGTGAAATAGTACCTGAAACCGTGCGCTTACAATCCGTCAGAGCCTGCGAGTGCTTTAGTGCACTGTGGGTGATGGCGTGCCTTTTGAAGAATGAGCCTGCGAGTTAGTGGCATGTGGCGAGGTTAACCCGTGTGGGGTAGCCGTAGCGAAAGCGAGTCCGAATAGGGCGGTTTTAGTCGCATGTTCTAGACCCGAAGCGGAGTGATCTACCCATGGCCAGGGTGAAGCGACGGTAAGACGTCGTGGAGGCCCGAACCCACTTAGGTTGAAAACTGAGGGGATGAGCTGTGGGTAGGGGTGAAAGGCCAATCAAACTCCGTGATAGCTGGTTCTCCCCGAAATGCATTTAGGTGCAGCGTCGCGTGTTTCACACCGGAGGTAGAGCTACTGGATGGTCTAGGGGGCCCACAAGCTTACCGAAATCAGCCAAACTCCGAATGCCGGTGTGTGAGAGCGCGGCAGTGAGACTGCGGGGGATAAGCTTCGTAGTCGAGAGGGAAACAGCCCAGATCGCCGGCTAAGGCCCCTAAGCGTGTACTAAGTGGAAAAGGATGTGGGGTCGCGAAGACAACCAGGAGGTTGGCTTAGAAGCAGCCACCCTTGAAAGAGTGCGTAATAGCTCACTGGTCAAGTGATCCTGCGCCGACAATGTAGCGGGGCTCAAGTACACCGCCGAAGCCGCGGCACTCCAACAATACATCCGCGCGAC
>NZ_JBFAYL010000001.1:409866-2142507 GCF_040681285.1 Nocardia sp. NPDC051832 | reverse complement strand
CCTGTAGTAGGTAAGCGATGGGGTGACGCAGGAAGGTAGCTGGGCCAGTCAGTGGTTGTACTGGTGTAAGCCTGTAGGGCGAGTGATAGGCAAATCCGTCACTCATGAAGCCTGAGAGGTGATGCGTAGCCGATTGAGGCGAATTCAGTGATCCTATGCTGCCGAGAAAAGCCTCTAGTGAGTTGGTACACGGCCCGTACCCCAAACCGACACAGGTGGTCAGGTAGAGAATACTAAGGCGATCGAGAGAACTGTGGTTAAGGAACTCGGCAAAATGCCCCCGTAACTTCGGGAGAAGGGGGACCTCGTCTGGTGACGACCCTTGCGGTCTGAGCTGGGTGGGGTCGCAGAGACCAGAGAGAAGCGACTGTTTACTAAAAACACAGGTCCGTGCGAAGTCGTAAGACGATGTATACGGACTGACGCCTGCCCGGTGCCGGAAGGTTAAGAGGACCGGTTAGCGCTTCGGCGCGAAGCTGAGAATTTAAGCCCCGGTAAACGGCGGTGGTAACTATAACCATCCTAAGGTAGCGAAATTCCTTGTCGGGTAAGTTCCGACCTGCACGAATGGCGTAACGACTTCTCTGCTGTCTCAACCACAGACTCGGCGAAATTGCATTACGAGTAAAGATGCTCGTTACGCGCGGCAGGACGAAAAGACCCCGGGACCTTCACTATAGCTTGGTATTGGTGTTCGGTACGGTTTGTGTAGGATAGGTGGGAGACTGTGATCCAGGGACGCCAGTTTCTGGGGAGTCGTCGTTGAAATACCACTCTGATCGTATTGGACTTCTAACCTCGGACCATGATCTGGTTCAGGGACAGTGCCTGGTGGGTAGTTTAACTGGGGCGGTTGCCTCCCAAAATGTAACGGAGGCGCCCAAAGGTTCCCTCAGCCTGGTTGGCAATCAGGTGTCGAGTGCAAGTGCACAAGGGAGCTTGACTGTGAGAGCGACAGCTCGAGCAGGGACGAAAGTCGGGACTAGTGATCCGGCACCGGCAAGTGGAAGCGGTGTCGCTCAACGGATAAAAGGTACCCCGGGGATAACAGGCTGATCTTCCCCAAGAGTCCATATCGACGGGATGGTTTGGCACCTCGATGTCGGCTCGTCGCATCCTGGGGCTGGAGTAGGTCCCAAGGGTTGGGCTGTTCGCCCATTAAAGCGGCACGCGAGCTGGGTTTAGAACGTCGTGAGACAGTTCGGTCTCTATCCGCCGCGCGCGTTAAGAAACTTGAGGAAGGCTGTCCCTAGTACGAGAGGACCGGGACGGACGAACCTCTGGTGTGCCAGTTGTACTGCCAAGTGCACTGCTGGTTAGCTACGTTCGGAAGGGATAACCGCTGAAAGCATCTAAGCGGGAAGCCTGTTCCAAGATGAGGTTTCTCACCCCCTTCGAGGGGTTAAGGCCCCCCACAGACCATGGGGTTGATAGGCCAGAACTGGAAGCCCGGTAACGGGTGTAGGTGACTGGTACTAATCGGCCGAGGACTTACCAACAAAGAAGCTACGCGTCCACTGTGCAGTATCTGAAACAACACAGATACAGAAGCATTCGATTGCTCTCTGTGATCGTTTCATAGAGTTACGGCGGCTATAGCGGTGGGGAAACGCCCGGTCCCATTCCGAACCCGGAAGCTAAGGCCACCTGCGCCGATGGTACTGCACTCGACAGGGTGTGGGAGAGTAGGACACCGCCGGAACATCATTGCGAAAGGCCCCCAACAATGTTGGGGGCCTTTCCGCGTTGTCGGACCCTGCTCCGAAGCCTCGATCCCGCTAGACTCGTCGGGAAAGTCGCTGAGCGGCATTAGGGTTGGGGGAGCTTGCGATGGACATTGCCCACTGGAACGACCGGCGTCGCCGTGGATCTAAACCCTTCTGGATCTGGGGCACAATCCTTCTCGCCCTACCAGCTCTTTACGTCGGCGGCGGATTGAAGCACGTGTACGACAGCCGGGATCTGCCGAGGCTGTCTGTGCCCGTCGTAGGAACCTGTACCGACAGCACATCGACCGGGCCGAGGAATTTCGGAGCTCTGACGGTGAAGGCTTGCGCGGATCCTGCGGCCACCTTGAAGGTGGTCACGGTGGAGGTAAATCCCGAAGGTGTAAAACTTCACTGCAGTACTGGAGACGACTGGCGGCTCGCCATCTCTTCAGGGTGGGAAAAGGGCTGGATGAGCAACGACATCGTGAGTGCGTACGCCTGCCTGGAGTCGAACCTCATCCTGGGAACCTGTTATCTCCGTATCGGTCTCGCCCAATTTGCCCACGACCCGGCCTGTGGGAACACCTCTGCGCGATTCGACAGAAGGGTTGCGGCGAAGTCATGGGACGTCGCACGCGAGAAGTGCGGAGTGCGAGCCCCTGACCCACGCTGGCGTGAGTACAGCAAAATCGACCACTTCCACTTCTTCCACGCCACCGACAACGCCGTCTACTGCTTCGCCCCCATATCGTGAGCTGGGTGAACGCCCAGGTGCAGTCGAGTGGGACACCACCGGGGGGCTTACTCGGGCTTTGCCTCGGTTATGTCCCGCTTGCGGCTGCTCGACTATTCCTTGACGAGGATGGCGCGGGTGTAGAGGAGGTCGAAGCCGCGGCGTTGGGCGTTCTGTTGGGATTTGGAGCCGGGCTGGGTGGTGATGACGGCGATGTCACAGCCGGCCGTGGCAGCGCGCTCCAGACGTGCTGACAGCAGGGCGGATTGGACGCCGTGGCGGCGGTGGGTGGGGATAGTGGCCGCGCCGGTGAGCTGGGCGATGCCGCTGTGGTGGCGGACGCTGGCGCCACCGGCGATCTGGCCGTCTCGGATCGCTACATAGCGTTGGACGCCGGCGGTGGCGGTGAGGTCGCGCATGGCGCTCGCGATGATCTCGCGCGGGAACTCCTCGTGGGAGGCGACGCCTTGAGTGTCGGGGTGGGCGAATCCGTCGGCCACGATGTCGAGCCAGAGGTCGAATTCGGTGTCGTCGCTCGGACGCACCTCGATGCCCTCCGGAATCGCCGGAGTGGGAGGACCCGGTAGCGCACGGCCCAGGACGTTCTCGAAATTGACCAGGCGGTATCCACGCCCAGTGAGCAGTTCGGCGAAGGCTGGGTCGGCGAGCTGGGCGAGTTCGACTTGAATGGGCGAACCCACTGCCGCGTAGCGCTTTTCGATCTCGTCGAGTTCTTGGACGTTGGGCACGCCGTCGAAGCCCAGGCCCGCCACTTTGTTCAGCGGCGAGCCGGGCTCGGCGAAGGAGGCTACGCCGCCGGCGAGCGGGATCGTGAATCCCTCGCCCAGGCGTGCGGCCGCCGCGGAACTGCCGGTGGCGATCAGGTCGGTTTCGGCGCTTTCGATGCGGGCGGCGAGTTCGGTACTGCAGAACAGGGATCCGCTGGTCATCGGTGCAGGGTAGTCCGTGGGCGGAGCGCTGGACCACGCATTTTCGGGTGCGGGGCGGGTCGGGCGCCGGGTGCGTCGAAGGGGCAGCCGGCCAGGGCCTAAACTCGACCGGTGCGCCTTGTGATTGCTCGTTGCCAGGTTGATTACGTCGGTCGGCTTACCGCCCACCTGCCGATGGCCAAGCGGCTGTTGATGATCAAGAACGACGGGTCGGTGCTGGTGCACTCCGATGGCGGGTCGTACAAGCCGCTGAACTGGATGAGCCCGCCGTGCTGGCTGGAGGAGCGTGACGGGGACGCGCCCGAGGGGGCGAAGGCGCTGTGGGTGGTGACCAACAAGGCGGGCGAAGAGCTGCGGATCACCATCGAGGAGATCGAGCACGATTCCGCGCACGAACTCGGCGTCGATCCGGGGCTGGTGAAAGACGGTGTCGAGGCGCATCTTCAGGAGCTGCTGGCCGAGCATATCGAGACGCTCGGCCCGGGCTACTCCCTGATCCGTCGGGAGTACATGACCGCCATCGGCCCGGTGGACATTCTGTGCCGCAACGCCGACGGCGCCACCGTCGCCGTGGAGATCAAGCGCCGCGGCGAGATCGACGGCGTGGAGCAGTTGACTCGCTACCTGGAGCTGCTCAATCGCGATCCGCTGCTGGCGCCGGTCGTGGGTGTCTTCGCGGCCCAGCAGATCAAGCCGCAGGCCAAGACCCTCGCCGAGGACCGTGGAATCCGCTGCCTGACGCTGGATTACAACGCCCTACGCGGCACCGAGAGCAGCGAATTCCGGCTGTTCTGAGGGCGGTGACGGTACAGGCGCGCCGACCCGCACAGCCGGTCATAGCCGAAGGTTTGCGCGGCCGGGCGAGCACTTAGGCTTGAGGTATGCCTCGTCGGAAGCCACGCGCACAGAACCGGAACAGTAAGCCCGGTAGTGACGCGCTGGGCGAGGGCTTCCCGGCTGGATTCGAGCTCGGGAGGTCTGTCGACGGTCCCGATGGTGATTCCTATGTGGTGCGCACCATTCCTGGCAGCCGCGCTACCAAGACCTACCGCTGTCCCGGTTGCGATCACGAAATCGTTCCCGGCGTAGCCCATATCGTGGCTTGGCCGGCCTACGGCGGAGAAGAAGATCGCAGGCATTGGCACCGCGGCTGCTGGAACGGACGCCAGACCCGCCGCATCACGAGACGCTGGTCCTGACCGCGGTGTGAACACCGCAGATCAGGCACTGTCAACGTGCGGCGGGGCTGTCATCAGGCGCATCTAGCGAACGAGCAAGGGCCTTCTGCTTTCTAGATATACCGTAGGCCACTTCCGGCACATACACCTGGGTCGGTTTCGGGACAGTTGTGACAGTGAAACAGTCACCGCCCACCCTGTGGAAATTAGGAAGGCCGCCCCCTCGCGGGAGCGGCCTTCGATCGAATTATCTTGTGGGACTACAGCTTCAGCCGCATTCCCGCATCTGTGAAGTTGTCACAGTTGTCGCCCACGTGCGTCGTCGCCTGTGTACTTCTCCAGGGGTCAGGCGATGTCGGCGTTCTCGCGCTCGTCGGCGTCGATGTCCTCGTCCTCGGACGCGACCTCGGGGATGGCCTTGGTGCGGGAACCGGAGACCTGCTTGTTGCCGCCGCCGATCGACTTGCGCTGGTCCGGAACGCCGTCCAGCAGTTCGCTTTCCCGGTTGACCGCCGCCAGCATGGCCGGCACCGAGTCGAGCTGGCCGCGGATTCCGAGCAGCTGGGCCAGGACCCGGCCGCGCAGCACGCGCATCTCCTCGGCCAGTTCCTTGGCGTGCGCGATCTTGCGCTCGGAGGTCTGTGTGGCGGAGGTGATGAGACGGTTGGCCTCGTCGGTCGCGTCCTTGATCCGCTGTGCGGCCTCGGCGCGGCTGGTGGCCTCCAGCTCCTCCATGGCGCGGGTGAGCTTGGTGCGACGCTCGGCCATGGTGACTTCGAAGTCCTGCTGGGTCGCCTTGCGCTTGGCGTCGGCTTCCTTGCCGATACGGTCGGCCTCGGCCTGGGCGGCCTCGATGATCTTGGCGGACTCGGTACGCGCGTTCGCGAGGGTCTGCTCGAACTCGATCTCGAGCGCCTCGCGCTTCTCCTTCGTCTCCGCGAGCAGGGACTCGTACTTGCCCCGCATCTCGGTCGCCTGCTGCTCGGCGATCGAGACCATCTCGGCAGCCTCGGCCTGCGCCAGGGCGCGGACCTCGGAGGCCTCGTCGGAAGCCAGGCGCAGCATGCGCGAGATACGGTCGGACATGCCTTCCGCGGTGGTCGGCGGAACGGAGAGGCGATCGACCTCCTTGCGGAGCTCGTCGATCTCGTCCCGCGCGTCCTCCAGCTGGCTCGCGAGGTTCCGGGCCTGCGCCGCGGCGGCATCCCGGTCGGTAGCGGTGACCCTTAGTTCGGCGTCGAAGCGGTCGAAGTAGTTGCGTACCTCGTCTTGCGCATAACCCTTGCGCACAACGGTGAAGGGCAGTGCAACGAAGCGATTGCGATCGGACTCAGGTGACGACATGGCACACAAACTACAGCCTCATCGAACGTCATGGTGACTCGACCGCGAATGTGATTCCGAAGAAGTTTCCGGGCCCGATCTTGGTACTAGTGAGTAAGATTCGGGTTCGGCTCGACCAGCTCGATCAGCACACCGCCAGCATCCTTGGGGTGGATGAAATTGATGCGGGAATCGGCTGTTCCACGCCGCGGAGCGTCGTACAGCAAACGCAGACCACGATCACGTAAATAGGTAGAGACGGCCTCGATGTCGGTGACCCGATAGGCCAGTTGCTGCAGGCCGGGTCCGCTGCGATCGATGAACTTGGCGATGGTCGACTCCGCGTTGAGGGGAGCCAGCAACTGGATGGCAGTCGCCGAGTCCGCGGCGCCGGGCAGCGAAAGCATGGCCTCGTGCACGCCCTGCGACTCGTTGACCTCGCGATGTGTCTCGATCATGCCGAGGTTCTCGGCGTACCAGGCGATAGCGGTGTCCAGGTCCGGTACCGCGATGCCGACGTGATCGACGGCGATGACGTAGTCCCCCGGGATGAAACCGTGCTGATTTGAAGCTGTGCTCACTACTCGAACGTAGCTTGCCCTGGCTGCCTGTGGGGGAGCCGTACCAGTTACCGTGGAGTAGTTCCCCAGGAAAGCACAGAACAGCGAGGTCTAGTCGTGACTGCAACCGTCATCGTCTCCGGTGCTCGTACCCCGGTCGGCCGGCTGCTCGGCGGCCTCAAAGGCTTCACCGGGTCCGACCTCGGCGGTTTCGCCATCAAGGCGGCGCTGGAGAAGGGTGGCGTGGCGCCCGAGCAGGTCGACTACGTGATCATGGGCCAGGTGCTGACCGCGGGCGCGGGCCAGATCCCGGCGCGGCAGGCCGCGGTGGCCGCAGGCATCCCGATGGATGTGCCGGCGCTCACGCTGAACAAGGTGTGCCTGTCCGGCATCAACGCGATCGCCCTGGCGGATCAGCTGATTCGCGCGGGTGAGTACGACATCGTGGTCGCGGGCGGCCAGGAGTCCATGACCCAGGCCCCGCATCTGCTGGAGAAGTCCCGGGAGGGCTTCAAGTACGGCGATGTGACCATGCGTGACCACATGGCCTTCGACGGCCTGCACGACATCTTCACCGACCAGGCGATGGGCGCGCTGACCGAGACCCGCAACGACACCGACTCGGTGAGCCGCGCGGACCAGGACGCGTTCGCGGCGGCCTCGCACCAGCGTGCGGCGGCGGCCTGGAAGAACGGTGTCTTCGACGACGAGGTGGTGCCCGTCGCGGTGCCGCAGCGCAAGGGCGACCCGATCATGGTGAGCGCCGACGAGGGCATCCGGGCCGATACCACCGCCGAATCGCTGGCCAAGCTGCGCCCGGCGTTCCGCAAGGACGGCACCATCACCGCGGGCACCGCCTCGCAGATCTCCGACGGCGCGGCCGCGGTGGTCGTGATGAGCAAGGAGAAGGCGCAAGCTCTCGGCCTGACCTGGATCGCGGAGATCGGCAAGGCGGGCGTGGTCGCCGGCCCCGATTCGACCCTGCAGGACCAGCCGGCCAACGCCATCGCCAAAGCCTGTGAGCGCGAGGGCATCTCCCCCGCCGATCTGGACCTGGTGGAGATCAACGAAGCCTTCGCCGCCGTCGGCATCGCCTCGACCCGCAAACTCGGCATCGATCCGGAAAAGGTCAACGTCAACGGCGGCGCCATCGCCATCGGCCACCCCCTCGGCATGTCCGGCGCCCGCATCGTCCTGCACCTGGCCCTCGAACTGAAGCGCCGTGGCGGCGGCATCGGTGCGGCCGCGCTGTGCGGCGGCGGCGGTCAGGGCGACGCGCTGATCATCAAGGTCTAGGTGTGATGGGCTCAACTACGACGGGGCGTAGTGCATCCGGCACAATAGGGCGCATGGGCAATATTTTCGACCTCAGTACTGTCGCGAAGCGGTTCCGGTTCATCGCGGTGCTCGAGGCGATCTCCTGGTTGGGCCTGCTGATCGGTATGGCGTTCAAGTACAGCTGGTTGGGCCTGCCCGACCCGGGCAATGAAATCGGCGTGAAGATCTTCGGGCCGGTCCACGGCACGATCTTCATCCTGTTCCTGCTGTGCGCGTTGCTGACCGCGCGCGAGCTGGGCTGGAACGCCAAGACGACCATCCTGGCGCTGCTGTCGAGCATTCCGCCGTTCTTCACCGTGCTGTTCGAGGTCTGGGCCGTGCGTGCGGGCAAGCTGGGGGAGCTGAGCGCTACCGCCGGTACCCAGTCCGAGGCAGCCGTCGGCACCCGTTCGTGACAAACTGGAAACCGTGAATCGACCTGCCCCACGCCGTCCTTCGCCCGCCGTCGCCGCCGCAATGTCCGGTGCGGTGGATCTGTCCAGTTTGAAGCAGCCCCCCGCGGCTCCCGGCGGGGCCGCTCCCGGCGGCGATTACGCGGTCGGCGAGGCGGATTTCGAGACGAAGGTGCTGCGCCGGTCCGCTCAGCTGCCGGTGGTGGTCGCGCTGTTCTCACAGCGCAGCCCGGGCAGCGTCGAGCTGGTCCGCACACTGGAACGCCTGGTCGTCGAGGATGGTGGCTCCTGGGCGCTGGCCACCGTCGAGGCCGAGACCAATATGCGCATCGCGCAGGCGCTGCAGGTGCAGGGCATTCCCACGGTGGTCGCGATTGCGGGCGGCCGTCCGCTCGCCGATTTCGAGGGCGCGCAGCCGGAACCACAGGTGCGGCAGTGGCTGAACGCGGTCGTCGACGCGGTCGCGGGCAAGCTGCCCGGAGACGGCGGCGGGGACGAGGCCCAGCCGGAACCCGAGGACCCGCGTTTCACCGCAGCCGAGGAAGCCCTGGAGCGCGGCGACCTGGCCGGCGCCGAAGCAGCCTACGAGGCGATCATCGCCGCCGAGCCGACCAATGAAGAAGCCAAGTCCGCCCTCCGCCAGCTCCGTTTCCTGGCCCGCGCACAATCCATCCCGGACTCGGTCCTCTCCACCTCCGACGCGGACCCCGGCAACGTCGACGCCGCACTGGACGCCGCCGATGTCGAAATGCTGAACCAGCGCCCCGAAGCATCCTTCGACCGCCTGATCGCCCTGATCAAGCGCACCGCGGGCGACGACCGCACCAAGGCCCGCACCCGCCTCCTCGAACTCTTCGAACTCTTCGACCCGGCCGAGTCTTTCGTCGTCGCCGCCCGCCGCAAACTCGCTACCGCCCTGTACTGAGAACACCTTTCGCCCTAGACCTCACCCACTGAACGGTCACGTCACCCATGCGACCGCAGGTGTGAAGTCACGCACACAGGTGTGAAGTCGCGCGAGCACGCCATTCGTCCCAGAGGTCACACGTCAGGTTTAGAAGCGGATGTGCTTCGCGGTGACCAGGGCTCGGCGGAGGTTGGCGCGGAGCGGGCTGTCGGTGTTGGGGGTGAGGGGTAGGGCGGTCGAGGTGGCGATGTGGTCGGCGACGTCGGGGATGGTGATGTGGTCGGTGTGGATGTGCTCGGCGAAGTCGGGGTGTTGCAGGGCATCGAGGCAGTGAGTGATGCGGTCGAGGGCGAAGCCTTCGAAGCGCAGACCGAAGCCGCCGCGTTTGCGGAGGCGGTTGCGGACGGTTTCCTGGTCTGCCAGGAGGGTGAAATGCCGGACGTCGTGGCCGGTTTCGCGGAGTCGGCCGACGGTTTCGGCGAAGTAGGCGGGGTTTACGACGGTCATGGGGGCGATGACGACGCCGTCGTGTTTGCTGAGTACCAGGTCGAGGACTTCGAAGACGCCCTGTCGCCAGGCGGGAAGGTCCTGGAAGTCGTCGCGTAGTTCCTTGGGCATCGTGCGGTGCAGGCCGAAGCCGACCATTTCCGGGTCGCAGACGACGCTGCCGGGTAGGCGGCGGTGCAATTCGAACGCGGTCTGGGTCTTGCCGCCGCCGAAGGGGCCGTTGATCCACACGAGCATGATCGACACAGTACCGACGGCGTGGAAGTAGGCAGGTAGGGCGAATTCCGGCCGGTCAGGCCGGTGGCCCGGCGAGCCAGATGGCGCTGTGGGGGGCGAGTGTGACGGCGGCGGAGCAGGGCCGGCCGTGCCAGGGGATGTCCTCCGTTTGCACGGTGCCGAGGTTGCCGAGGCCGGAGCCGCCGTAGTCGGCGGCGTCGGTGTTGAGGATTTCGGTCCATGCGCCGCGCGTCGGCAGACCGACCCGGTAGTCGGCCTGCTCCGCGCCGGAGAAGTTGTAGACGCAGGCGACCATCGATCCGTCGGAGCCGTGCCGCAGGAAGGCGAAGACGTTGCGGTCGCGGTCGTCGGCTTCGATCCAGGAGTAGCCGCCGGGTGTGGTGTCCTGGGTCCACAGCGCCGGATGCGCGCGATAGACCTGGTTCAAGGACCGGACGGCTGACGCAATGCCTTGGTGCAGTGGGTTTTCCAGCTCCTGCCAGTCCAGGCCGCGCTCGTGCGACCATTCCCGGAACTGGCCGAAGTCCTGGCCCATGAACAGCAGTTGCTTACCGGGATGGGCCCACATGTAGGCCAGGAGCGCGCGCACACCACCGGCCTTGGCGAAGTCGTCGCCGGGCATCCGGGTCCACAGTGTGCCTTTGCCGTGCACGACCTCGTCGTGGCTGATCGGGAGGACGTAGTTCTCGCTCCAGGCGTAAGTCAGCGCGAAGGTGAGTTCGTTGTGGTGCCAGCTGCGGTGGATCGGATCGCGGCCGAGGTAGCCCAGCGTGTCGTGCATCCAGCCCATATTCCATTTCATGGTGAAGCCGAGACCGCCGACGTCGGTGCCGCGGGTGACGCCGGGCCAGGTGGTGGATTCCTCGGCGATGGTGACGACGCCGGGGTGATGGCGGTGCACAGTGTCGTTGAGCTGCTGCAGGAAGTCCACGGCCTCCAGGTTTTCCCGGCCGCCGTGGATGTTGGGTTGCCAATCCCCTTCGGGGCGTGAGTAATCCAGGTAGAGCATGGACGCGACAGCATCGACCCGCAGGCCGTCGATATGGAACTCTTCGATCCAGTAGCGCGCGTTGGCGACCAGGAAGTTGCGGACCTCGTTTCGGCCGAAGTCGAAAACGTATGTGCCCCAATCGAGTTGCTCGCCACGGCGGGGATCGGCGTGCTCGTAGAGCGGGGTGCCGTCGAAGCGGGCCAGCGCCCACTCATCGCGCGGGAAGTGTGCGGGCACCCAGTCCAGCAGCACGCCGATGCCCGCGGCATGCATGCGGTCGACGAAGGCGCGGAAGTCGTCGGGTGCGCCGAAACGTGCGGTGGGGGCGTAATAGGAGGTGACTTGATATCCCCAGGAGCCGCCGAAGGGGTGTTCGGCGATGGGGAGCAGTTCGATGTGCGTGTACCCGGCCGCTTGCACGTATTCGACGAGCTGATCGGCGATTTCGCGATAACCGAGGCCGGGCCGCCACGAGCCGAGATGCACTTCGTAGACGCTCATCGGCGCGCGGGTGGGGTCGACGCCGGCCCGCTGCTTCAGCCAATCCTCGTCCTGCCAGACGAAACTGGTTTCGGTGACCACCGATGCGGTCGCGGGCGGCAGCTCGGTCGCGAAGGCCATCGGGTCGGCGTGGTCGACGGTGCGGCCGTCCGCGCCGTGTACCCGGAACTTGTACTTCGTGCCCACCTCGACGCCCGGTACGAACACCTCCCAGATGCCGGAGGAGCCGAGTGCGCGCATCGGTGCGGTCTGCCCGCCCCAGCTGTCGAAGTCGCCGAACACGGTGACGCCCCGGGCATTCGGCGCCCACACCGCGAACGAGGTGCCGGTCACCGCGCCATCGAGGGTGGTGTAGCGCTGGGGATGGGCGCCGAGCACCTCCCACAGATGTTCGTGGCGGCCCTGACCGATCAGATGGAGATCGAGCTCGCCGACCGTGGGCAGGAAGCGGTAGCCGTCGGCGCTCAGAACCGTCGGGCCGCCGGGGTAGGTGGCGTAGATCCGATAGTCCTGCAACTCCGGATAGGGCAGTGTCGCGGCAAAAAGGCCATGCCCCAATGATTTCAGCTCATGGTCGACACCGCCGACCCGGACCGCCACGGTCTCGGCGTTCGGGCGGAGCGCCCGCACGATCGTGCCGTCCGGATGTGGGTGCGCGCCCAGCACCGTGTGCGGATCGGGGTGCGTGCCCGCGGCCAGCAGCATCAGATCCCGGCGGCTGGTTGTCATCCGAAGGTCCTGCGGTAGGCCAGTTCGGTGCGGGCCCGCTGTGGCACCGGCGGCAGCGCGATGACGTGGGCGACCGCCTTCGACGGGTCCAGGCGGATGTAATTGCTTTGCGCCCAGTGGTATTCCTCGCCGGTGATCTCGTCGGTCACCACCGGGTGGTCGTGCCATTCGCGGCCGATGGCGGGCAGATCCAGGGACAGGAAGCCGTGTTCGGCCGCATAGGGATTCAAGTTGATCACCACCAGGACAGCGTCGCCGCTCGCGGGATCGATCTTGGAGAAGGCCAGCAGGGCGTCGTTGTCGATCTGGTGGAAGTGGATGCAGCGCAGCTGCTGCAACGCGGGGTGGTTGCGGCGGATCTCGTTGAGCCGGGTGATCCACGGCTCCAGCGATTCTCCGCGCGCCAAGGCTTCGGCGAAGGGGCGCGGGCGGAGTTCGTACTTCTCCGAGTCGAGATATTCCTCGCTGCCGGGACGCACCGCCTGGTGCTCGAAGAGCTCGAAGCCGGAATAGACGCCCCAGGTGGGTGCCAGAGTGGCGGCGAGGGTGGCGCGGATGGCGAACATGCCGGGCCCGCCGTGCTGCAGGCTCTCGTGCAGGATGTCGGGGGTGTTGACGAACAGGTTCGGTCTGGCCTCGTCGGCCTTGGCGGCGAGCTCGTAGCCGAACTCGGCCAGCTCCCATTTGTGCACGCGCCAGGTGAAATACGTGTAGGACTGCGTGAATCCGCGCCGCGCCAGACCGTAGAGGCGGGCGGGGCGAGTGAACGCCTCGGACAGGAAGAGCACGTCAGGGTCGCTGCGGCGGACCCGTGCGATCAGCCATTCCCAGAAATCGGCGGGCTTGGTGTGCGGGTTGTCGACCCGGAAGATCTTGACGCCCAGCGCGATCCAGTGCCGGACGACGCGCAGCACCTCGGCGTACAGGCCGTCGGGGTCGTTGTCGAAGTTGACCGGGTAGATGTCCTGGTACTTCTTCGGCGGGTTCTCGGCGAAGGCGATGGTGCCGTCGGGCAGGGTGGTGAACCATTCCGGATGCGCGGCCACCCAGGGGTGGTCGGGTGCGCATTGCAGGGCCAGGTCCAGGGCGATCTCCAGACCCGATTGCTTTGCGGCGGCCACGAATTCGGTGAAGTCGGCTTCGGTGCCCAGCTCCGGATGGATGGCGTCGTGCCCGCCCGCGGCGGAGCCGATCGCCCACGGCGAACCCACGTCGCCGGGCTCGGCGACCAGGGAGTTGTTGCGGCCCTTGCGATTCACCGCACCGATCGGGTGGATCGGCGGCAGGTACACCACGTCGAAACCCATGGCGGCGATGCGCGGCAGGTCCTTCGTCGCGGTCGCGAAGGTCCCGTGTACGGGGTTGCCGTCGGCGTCGCGGCCCCCGGTGGACCGCGGGAAGAATTCGTACCAGGAACCGAACAGTGCCCGCTGCCGATCGACCTGAACGGTGTGCTGCGGCCCGCGGGTCACCATGTCGCGCAGCGGGGTCGCACGCAGGATCTCGGCGACCTCCTCGGTGAACGCGGGCGCCACCCGGGCCGGCAACTGCTCGTCGCCGCGCAGGGCGGCCGCGGCCGCGCGCAGTCGCTCGAACTGTTTCTTCGGCACGGCCTGCGCGGCCCGCTCGAACAGGCGCGCGCCGAGTTCCAGATCGTTGGCCAGGTCGGCGGCGCTCTGCCCGACGGCCAGCTTCGCCTCCACCGCATGCCGCCAGGTCGCGATCGGATCGCTCCAGCCTTCGACGCGGAAGGTCCAGGCGCCGGGCTGATGCGGGACGAACACCGCGTTGAATACGTCCGGCTGGTAATCCGGCGCCATCGGGATGCGGGTGACCCGTGCGGACCCCGGGCCGCGCACCGCCAGCGTGGCGGCGACCGCGTCGTGCCCCTCGCGCCACACCACGGCACGGACCGGGAACACCTCACCCACCACGGCCTTGGCCGGGTACCCGCCGGGGATGGATGGGGCGGTGTCATCGATGGCGATGCGGCCGGTCACGACGACCAACCTACCGGGTGCGATGCGGTCAGCGTGCGTCCGCGGCCAGACCGAGGCCGAGCGCGACCAAGATCGCCCCGAGCGCCCGCTCCACCCGCTGCCGGATCCCGGTTCGGCGCAACCAGCCACCGGCCTTGTCGGCCGCCACTACCACCCCGACACACCACGCGGTGTCGATGACCAGCTGAATCACCGCGAGAATCAGCACCGTCGGCAGCACCGGGCCGGTGGCAGGCAGGAACTGCGGCAGGATCGTCAGCCCGAACACCGCCGCCTTCGGGTTGGCCGCGATGGAGACCAGCGAGGCGCGGAAGGCCGACCCGGGGGTGCGCCCCGACGGCAGCAGCCCGGTCATCGTCGCCCCGAATTCGCGGTCGTCTTTCGCGCCCCGCCAAGCCTGCACGCCGAGCCAGATCAGCACGACCGCGCCGACGACATGCACGGCGGTGTTGAGATACCGGTTGGCGACCAGCAGCACGGACAGCCCCGCGCCACCCGCCAGCGTCCAGGCGAAGACGCCGATCTCATTGCCGGCGACGGCCGCCAGTCCGGCGCGTCGTCCGTCCCGCAGCGCACGCTGTAAAAACAGCGCCGTTGCTGGACCGGGGAGCGCCGCCAGAATCAAGCAGGCCAGCAGAAATTGGGGGAGGACCTCAACCCAGTGCGGCATCAGCCGATGCTGTCACGCGGGCCTCCGGTGCGCGAGCGAATTTCCGCCGGGCAGCCGCGCCGCGTTCCCGAACGCGTCGACCCGTCAGCGCAGGCCCTCGAGGAGCCGGTTCAGGCAGGAGATGACTTCGGGCAAGGCTTCGGGGTCGTCTTGCGACGCCAGCCAGAGGGCGGATTCGTTCATCGCGCCGGAGAGCAGGTGGGTGAGCGGTGTGATCGGTTGCGGGGGCAGGATTTTCGCGTCGACCAGGGATTGCAGGGCTTCGCCGAGGTGGCGGGCGGAGCTGGCCTCGTCGAGGGCGCGCCATTCGTGCCAGCCGAGGACGGCGGGGCCGTCGATCAGCATGATGCGCTGGATCTCCGGGTCGGTGCAGACGGTCAGGAAAGTGGCGCAGCCGGTGAGGAGTTGACGCCAAGGGTCGGATTCGGCCTCGGCCGCCGCCGCGACGCGGTCGCCGACCTCGTGCTGCACCTGTTCCAGGACGGCGCGGAAGACCTCGGTTTTGCTGGCGAAGTTGTGGTACAGCGCGCCCTTGGTGACGCCGGCGGCGCTGACGATCTCCGAGAGACCCACCGCGCCATAGCCTTTCGCGGCGAACAGGCGCCGGCTCTCGCGCAGCAGGGTGCGCCGGGTTTCCTCGCGCTGCTGGGTGCGCAGGGTGCTCGCCATCACAAACTCCTCCCGTTGACATACCGATGGTACGTCAACTAGCTTAACTCACATACCAACGGTACGTGAAAGGTGAACATCATGAAAATGACCGGCTTCTACCCTGTGATCGGCACCGACAAGATCGCCGAGAGCCGTGACTTCTACACCAAGTGGATGGGCTTCGAGATCACCTTCGAGGCAGACTGGTACGTCAGCCTGCGCCGTGAGCGCGACGATCGGTCCGACGAGATCGCGCTGCTGGACTACACCCATCCGACCGTCCCGGCCGCCTACCGCAAGCCGGTGCAGGGCCTGCTGCTGAACTTCGAGGTCGAGGACGTCGACGCGGAGTGGGAGCGGATGGTCGTGCAGGGCGGCATGCGGGCCGAGCTGGAGATCCGCTCGGAGGGCTTCGGCCAGCGCCACTTCATCGTCGCCGACCCGAGCGGCGTGCTGCTCGACGTGATCATGGAGATCGCCCCGTCGGCGGAGTACGCCGACCAGTTCAGCCCCGAGTACGCCGCCGAGCTCGCCGCGAAGACCGGCGAGTGAGCGGCGGGGCTGCGGCGTCTGCACTGACCTGGGGGATTCGGTAGGGTT
The DNA here is from genome assembly GCF_040681285.1 of Nocardia sp. NPDC051832. Taxonomy (NCBI): domain Bacteria; kingdom Bacillati; phylum Actinomycetota; class Actinomycetes; order Mycobacteriales; family Nocardiaceae; genus Nocardia; species Nocardia sp. NPDC051832. The sequence continues at coordinate 2,126,531 of NZ_JBFAYL010000001.1, read as the reverse complement.
CGCGGGGTGAAAGCGCTGCGCAGATTCACTGTCCGGGCCCATCTGCCTGAGCGGCTCGCGGCCCTCGCCGAGCTGTCCACCAATCTGCGCTGGTCGTGGCATTGGCCGACGCAGGACCTGTTCGAGACGCTCGATCCGGTCCGGTGGCGGGAGGTCGCCCACGATCCGGTGCGGATGCTGGGGGAGGTGCCCGCGGCACGGCTGGACGAGCTCGCCGGCGACGCCGAGTACACGGCGCGAGTGGACGCGGCGGCCGCGGATCTGCGCGAGTATCTGACCAAGCCGCTGTGGTTCCAGAGCCAGCTGGCCGAGCAGATCCAGGGCATCGCCTACTTCTCCATGGAGTTCGGCGTCACCGAGGTGCTGCCGAACTACTCCGGCGGGCTCGGGATCTTGGCGGGCGATCATCTCAAGGCCGCCTCGGATCTGGGGCTACCGCTGATCGGCGTCGGATTGCTGTACCGCTCCGGCTATTTCCGGCAGTCGCTCTCGGCGGACGGCTGGCAGATCGAGCACTATCCGGCGCTCGATCCGCAGGGGCTGCCGCTGCGGCTGCTGACCGTCGACGGCTCGCCGGTGCTGATCCACGTGGCGATGCCCGATCAGCGGGTGCTGCGGGCGCGGGTGTGGATCGCGCAGGTCGGGCGAATCCCCTTGCTGCTGCTGGACTCCGACATCGCGGAGAACGATCCGGAACTGCGCGCGGTCACCGACCGGCTCTACGGCGGCGACCAGGACCACCGGATCAAGCAGGAGATCCTGGCTGGAATCGGCGGCGTGCGGGCGGTGCGCGCCTACACCCGCGCCGCGGGCCTGCCGGATCCGGATGTCTTCCATATGAACGAGGGGCACGCCGGCTTCCTCGGGGTCGAGCGGATCCGCGAATACGTCTCGGGCGGACTGGATTTCGAGACCGCGCTGGCCACGGTCCGGGCGGGGACGGTGTTCACCACGCACACTCCGGTGCCCGCGGGCATCGACCGGTTCCCGATGCACCTGGTCCGCCGCTATTTCGGCGGCGCGCACGGTGAAGCCGAATCCGCCATGCTGCCAGGGCTTTTCGTCGACCGGATCCTGACGCTCGGGCGGGAGAACGATCCGTCGGTGTTCAACATGGCGCACATGGGCCTGCGACTGGCCCAGCGCGCGAACGGTGTGTCCAAGCTGCACGGCGAGGTCAGCCGCGAGATGTTCGCGCCGCTGTGGCCGGGTTTCGACCCGGCCGAAGTACCGATCGGTTCGGTCACCAACGGCGTGCACGCACCCACCTGGGCGGCGCGGGAGTGGCTGGACAAGGCGCGTGCGCACATCGGCAAGGAGCTGGTCGAGGAGGCGCGCGGCTGGGAGCGGCTGCGCGATGCCGACCTGCGCGAACTGTGGTCCACCCGCAACAACCTGCGCGCGCTGCTGGTCGAGGAGGTGCGCCGGCGGGTGCGCGCGTCCTGGTTGCAGCGCGGCGCCGCCGAAGCCGAACTCGGCTGGGTAGACCGCGTTTTCGATCCGAACGTGCTCACCGTCGGCTTCGCGCGCCGGGTGCCGACCTATAAGCGGCTCACCCTGATGCTGCGCGACCCGGAACGCTTGCGCGCCCTGCTGCTCGACCCCGAACGTCCGATGCAGCTGGTGGTGGCCGGCAAGAGTCACCCGGCAGACGACGGCGGCAAATCCCTGATCCAGCAGGTGGTCCGGTTCGCCGACGACCCGGAGGTGCGGCATCGCATCGTCTTCCTGCCGGACTACGACATGTCGATGGCCCGGTACCTGTACTGGGGTTGCGATGTGTGGCTGAACAATCCGCTGCGTCCGCTGGAGGCGTGCGGCACCTCGGGGATGAAGTCGGCACTCAACGGCGGTCTCAACGTATCCATCCGGGACGGCTGGTGGGACGAGATGTACGACGGCGACAGCGCACATCCGGCGAACGGCTGGGCCATCCCGACCGCCGACGGCGTCACCGACGAGCACCGCCGCGACGATCTGGAAGCCGCCGCGCTCTACGACCTGTTCGAACGCACCGTCGCGCCGCGCTTCTACGATCGCGACGCGCTCGGCATGCCGGTGCCCTGGGTGGAAATGGTGCGCCATACGCTGCAGACGCTCGGCCCGCGAGTGCTGGCTTCGCGGATGGTCCGCGATTACGCGTTGCAGTACTACGCGCCCGCCGCCGGGGCCTACCGGAGCGTCGTCGCGGACGAATTCGCCAGCGCCCGTTCGGTGTCGGAATACCGGCAGCGCGTCGAATCGGCGTGGCCGAAGGTGAAGGTGGTCCAGGTCGACAGCGCGGGCCTGCCGGATACCCCGATCATCGGCGCGCACCTGTCGCTGACGGCGCGCGTCGATCTGGGTGGACTGAACGTCGCGGATGTGGTGGTGCAGGCGGTACTCGGCCGGGTGTCACCCGCCGACGACCTGTCCGATGTCACCACCATCCCGATGACTCACACCGGAACCGATTCGGGCATCGAGCTTTTCGCGGTCGACACCCCGGTCCCGCTGTCCGGCGCCGTCGGCTACACGGTTCGAGTGCTGCCGCACAGCGCACTGCTCGCCTCCGACGCCGAACTGGGTCTGATCGCCGCTCCCAGCGCTTAATCCGCCAGGTGGTTCAGCTGTGCCAGCCCCTTCGGGTTCCACGGCATCGGCCCGGTCGGAAAACTGAAGCGCACCAGCCGATGTGGCGCCACGGCGTCGAAGTGCAGCGTGAAGGCGGGCAGCAGCCCGCTGACCACCTTGTCCAGCAGGCCGTTGATATGGGTGAAGCTCGGCTTGGCCTTGATCTGCCAGGTGTCGAAGCGCCCGGCCGGCACCTCCACGGTGGTCCGTTTCTCCACCTTGACCTCGACCGGCCAGTGGATCGAGTAGGCCAGCCACAGATTGACGAGCTGCTTCTCGCCTTTGCGGAAGTCCAGTCCGCGGAAGGTGGTGCCGCCGCCGAGCAGTGAGGTCAGCGGGCTCGGGAACGGCTCGACCTTGCCGCCGAACTGCAGGTGCGAGGTGCCGGCGAAGTTCCCTTCCTCGCGGCTCACCAGGGTGTCCTGATGTTTGCTCTCGGCGACGTAGGTGAGCGCGCGCAGCTCGCCGCCGGTGCGGTCGAAGGTCTGATCGACGGTCATCGAGAAGTTGTCCGGGAGGGTCAGGGTCATCCTGCTCCGATACCCCTTGTCACCGTCGTGGTGGACCGTGGAGGACACCTGATACTCGGCCGGATCAGACCCGATGGTGACAACATACTGGGACAGTTCGCCGTCCTTGATGTTCGGATCCCGAAAGCTGTTGGACACCTTTGCTTCCCCTCGGTGCAGGCGACGGCCGCCAGGCGTGCGCAACGGCCGCTGTTTGGACTGTGCTGGCAAAGGTAGACCACACTGTCTGAGATAGCTACCGTGACGATCGTCACGGAGTCGGCCCACCTGCTTCGGCTGGTACGAATCTCCAATTCAGCCAACTGTCCGCTAACGTGCCTGAGCACCCCTTTTGTACTTATCCACGACTGGAGAACCCACATGGCCACCGACGTGCCGCCCCGCACGCGCAGTCGCATCGACCAATTCTTCGGCGTCAGCGACAACGGCTCGACCATGAAGCGCGAGCTGATGGCCGGCACGGTCACCTTCCTGGCTATGTCCTATGTACTGGCGGTCAATCCGGCCGTCCTCGGCGATAGCGGCCCGCTCGGCGCCAAGGGAATCCCGACGCAGGCGGTCTTCACCGCGACCGCGGTCGCCGCGGTGTTCGGCACGCTGGTCATGGGTCTGTGGGCCAAATACCCGATCGCCCTCGCGCCGGGCATGGGTCTCAATGCGTTCTTCGCCTATACGGTCGTGCTGAGTATGGGGATCCCGTGGGAGGTCGCGCTGTCGGGCACGTTCCTCTCCGGCGTCATCTTCTTCGTCCTCGCGGTCACCAAGGTGCGGGAGAAGATCCTCGACTCGATCCCGATGCAGATGAAACTCGCGGTCGGCGCGGGCATCGGCCTGTTCGTGGCCTTCCTCGGTTTGAAGGCCGCCGGCATCGTGCGCGCCAGCGAGGCCACCTTCGTCACGCTCGGCGATTTCCACAAGGGCACCACGCTGCTCGCGCTGTTCGGTCTCGTCGTGACCGTGATCTTCCTGGTCCGCGGCTGGCACGGCGCGGTGCTCTACGGCATCGTCCTGACCGCGCTGCTCGGCATCGTCACCGGTCTGGTCGAGCTGCCCGGCGGTGTCGTGGAGATGCCGAAGGGTCTGGATCAGACCTTCGGTCAGGCGATCATCCACCTGCCCGACGCGTTCACCGCGCAGATGGCCATCGTCGTTCTGACCATGCTGTTCGTCGACTTCTTCGACGCCTCCGGCACGTTGATCGGCGTCGCGAACCAGGCCGGGCTGCTGGACAAGGACGGCCGCCTGCCGCGCGCGTCCGCCGCGTTCGCCGCGGACTCGGTCGGCACCATGGCCGGCGCGGTCATCGGCACCTCCACCACCACCGCCTACGTCGAATCGACGGCCGGTGTGTCGGCGGGCGGACGGACCGGGCTCACCGCGGTCACCACCGCGGGCTGGTTCCTGCTCGCGATGTTCTGCTATCCGATCTTCGCGATCGTGGCGGGCGCCGGTGCGATCACCGCGCCCGCGCTGATCGTGGTCGGCATCCTGATGGCGCGCTCGCTCGGCGATATCGACTGGAGCCGACTGGAGTATTCGGTCCCGGCGTTCATCACCGTGATCATGATGCCGCTCACATACTCGATCGCCAACGGCTTGGCGATGGGCATGATCTTCTACCCGATCGTGATGGCCGCGAAGGGCAGGATCAAGGAGATCCACCCCGCGATGTGGGTGCTGATGGTGGTGTTCGCCGGCTATTTCTTCTTCTTGGCCGAATAAATTCGCCCGGCGTTGGAATAGTCGCCGTGTTGACGTGGTTGGGTCAGATCGTGCTTCAATCGGACCCCGGTCCGGTTGCTGCCGGACCACCCGAAGCTGTCCACCACGCAGGGATGAGGAACCAGCATGACCACCATCGAAGCCACGCCCACAACCACCTCCCGGTTGCAGTTCGCCTCGTCGCTCGACAACGCGGCCACCGATATCGGCCTGCTTGTCGTGCGCGTCGTGTTCGGCGGACTGATGGCGGCCTTCGGCGCCCAGAAGCTGTTCGGCTGGTTCAACGGCTACGGCCTGGCGGCGACCCAGCAGATGTTCGAGGGCATGGGTTACAACCCCGGCACCCTCTTCGGCACCCTCGCCGGCGTCAGCGAACTCGTCGGTGGACTGCTGCTCATCTTCGGCCTGGGCACCCCGCTCGCCGCGGCTATCGTGACCGGCACCATGCTCAACGCGGTCAATGCCACCTGGGCCAATGGCCTGTTCGGTACCGCTGAGGGCCCGGGCTACCAGAGCGCGCTGACGTTCGCGGCCGTGGCCGTCGCCATCGGGTTCACCGGTGCGGGCAAGTTCGCCCTCGACGCCGGTCGTCCGTGGGAGCGCAAGGGCTTCGTGATCGGCGCGGGCGCGCTGGGGCTGGCCATCGTCACGGCCGTGCTGACCCTGATCCTGAAGTGGGTGCTCTGACACCTCGGCAGTGAAAAGCCCGTCTCCGTTCGGAGGCGGGCTTTTTCGATGTCACACCCCGGTGGGCTGCGTCGTCATCTCGGTATGACCATCGAAATCACGAACCCCGCAGAACTGCACGACCCCACCGGCTTCGGCTACAGCCACGTCGCCCGGGTGCGCGGCGAACTGGTTTTCCTCGCCGGGCAGTACGACTCGGACGCCACCGGGCACACCACCAGCGACGACTTCGCCGTCCAGGTCGACCGGGCGTTCGCCAACCTCGGAATCGCCTTGCGCTCGGCCGGTCTGGACTACGCCGACGTGTTCCAGCTGCGTACCTTCATCGTCGGTCACGATATGGCGAAGCTGGAGGTGCTCGGGAAGAAGATCGCCGAGCTCTGGGGTGACCGCCCGCCGGTGCAGACTCTGCTCGGCGTGGCCGCGCTCGCGTTGCCCGACATGCAGTTCGAGGTGGACGCGGTGGCCGCTCGACCGGCCGATTAACCAGGCGGCCGAGTCGCGCGATCCAGCAGCTTCTCGGCCGTGGACAGGTCCGCGCGCAGAATCTCGAGGCGGGCCGGGGGGTCGGTGATCGTCACCTCTCCGGCCCGCTGCGTGGCGGCCCGCACGCAGGCGAGCGCGGCGTGCAGCCGTTCGAGCGGTGCGGCAACGGGATTGGGCGACAAGGCCGCTCCGAGATGGAGCTCGGCCTGGATCAGGTCGGCGGTCAGCACGGCGAGCGCGTCCCGTTCCGGCGTGGCCTTCGGGAGTGTGTCGTACAGCTGGTCGCGGTGCGCGGCCGCTTCCCGCAACGAGCGGGCCGCTGCCACCACGAGTTCGTAGGGTTCGGCGCCGAGCTGGTCGGGGACCGCACGTTCGGCGAGGAGTCCGGCGAGATTTCCCCGGCAGCGGTCCAGCTCGTCCATCGCGACCCGCAGCGGCTCGATCTGATGCAGATAGGAGATGGTGGCCGCCTGCGCTCGCGAATAGTCGGTGAGCTGGGCGATCGCCGCCCGCAGACTGCGATCCAGCAGGAGGACGCGGGCCGCCTGCTCGGCACGCAGGCGTTCCTGGCGGTACACCGTCAATGTCTTTGCGACACAGAAACCTACGAGAACCAGTAGCGCGCCGATCACGAAATCCCGCTGAGAGGAGATGATCTCGCGAAGGTCCTCGGCGGCCAGGGCGATGACGACCGCCGTGATCGTCAAAGTGCCGATTATCCAGACTGACTGGCGGAGGCGGGATGCCATGGATGACTCGCTTTCGTGGCAACGAGCCTCCATCGTCGCCGACCGGGGACCTGGCCGCGCGGGATCGGCGCGGTGCGGAGGTCAGGCCGGGGGACTAGGGTCAGGCGGGGTTGCCGATCGAGAGGAGGGGCGGGATGCTGGCCGCGGGCACGACCTTCGCCGGATATGTCATCGAGCGTCAGCTCGGGCGTGGCGGTATGGGTTCGGTGTATCTGGCGCGGGACGCGCGCTCAAAACGGCGCGCCGCCTTGAAGCTGCTGAACCAGGAGCTGTTCTCCGACCACCGGATTCGCGCGCGCTTCGAACGCGAAGCGGACCTGGTCTCGCGCCTGGCGCACCCGAACATCGTCGCCGCCTACGACAGCGGGCTCGAGGGCGAACAACTCTGGCTCGCCATGCAATACATCGATGGGGCCGACGCCGGCACCCTCGACCCGCAAACCCTGCCGCCGCAGAAATCCCTGTGGATCGTGCGCGAGACCGCCGCCGCGCTCGACTTCGCCCACGAACAGGGCGTCCTGCACCGCGACGTCAAACCGGCCAACATCCTGCTCACCCGCGCCACCGCCGGACCGGAACAGGTCTTCCTCACCGACTTCGGCATCGCCAAACTCCGCGACGACGCCGGCCACCTGACCCAAACCGGCGCCTTCACCGCCACCCTGTCCTTCGCCTCCCCCGAACAACTGATGGGCGCCCCCCTCGACCCCACCTCCGACCAGTACTCCCTCGCCTGCACCCTGTTCTGGCTGCTGACGGGAGCGGCGCCCTTCGAATCCAAACACGCCCCGGTAGTCGTCCAAGGACACCTCCAGAAACCACCCCCCGCGATCAGCGAAGTGCGCTGGGGCCTGCCGGTCCAACTGGACGCGGTAATGCAGCGCGCCCTGTCCAAGCACCCGCAGGAACGATTCCGCTCCTGCACCGAATTCGCCGAGGCCGTACGCCTCGCGATGAGCGGCATCAGCTCGGCAGGCACCGCGCCAACGCGCCAGGCGCAGGAGAGCAGCCCACAGCCACCCCAGCAACGCCCGGTGGCAGGATCTGGTCCCCAGCCCACCTACCAAATGCCTTCTGACGCAGGCCAGTCGATGCCGCGTCAGCCGGTTGCCGGACATCCTGGATTCGGCCAGCCGTTGCACGCGCAGTCCGCACCGGGGCAGCCGATACCGCAGCTAGGCGGTCAAATGCCGTCCGAGGCGGGCCAGTCCATGCCGCGTCAGCCGGTTGCCGGACATTCCGGATTCGGCCAACCGTCGCACGCGCAGTCCGCACCGGGGCAGCCGATACCGCAGCTAGGCGGTCAAATGCCGTCCGAGGCAGGCCAATCCATGCCGCGCCAGCCCATAGCGGCGAAAAACGGGTATGGCCAACCGTATCCGGCGCAGCAGCAGCCGGTGAGTTCCCGCCACGGGTACAGCAATCGGGTCGCCTCACAACCTCCGGCGATGTCCGGCGCTGGAAAGTCGGCCGACCAGACATTGCGCTCCAAGGTCGTTCTCATCATCGGGTTGTGCGCGGTATTGCTTGTGCTGGCGGCAGTTGTGGTCATGCTGACTGTGTTGTGACCGGCTGTTGGTGCGGCAGCGCCGTGCTGGCGGGCGCCCGTCCGCAGGCGATGTCCGCGCGGGTGTGACCCATCGTCCTAGCGTCGATCATGTTGGGCGACTGTGTTTTCGGCCACCGGCGGAGGGCGGGGTCGAGGCCGGAGAGGACGGCCAGCCCGGCCCGGGCGCCGTCGGCTTCGCCGACCGCGACGGCGCGGTTGAGGCGGGCGACCGGGTTGTCGGTGCAGCGCAGCAGTTCGTCGTACCACTCGACGATCTGCACCCAGTCGGCGTCGGCGGCAGTGCGGGCATTGCGCCGGCCGACCGCAGTCAGCCTGTGTGGGACTGCTCGCGTTGCTGCTGATCGCCGTCGTTGGTCACGCGGAGCGGCAGCGGTAGTGGAATTGCTGTCGACACGCTGAGGAAGACAGCAATTTCGCTGCCGGGGATGGGCGGTGGGGTGGAAATGCCTGGATGGGGGATGGGGTGGGTGGATAGCGTCGGGGGGTGGTGAATGTTGCGGGGATGGTGGGGGAGTTGGAGCGGGCGTTTGGGGGGCGGGCGGGGCGGATCGGGGTGGTGGAGGGGTGTTCGCATTGCTTCAGTGCTGGTGAGTTGGAGCGGCTTTCGGGGGCAGTGGATCGGATTTCTGAGAGGGAGTTGTCTCGGGCGGTGTTCAAGTGGGGGAACACGCTGGATGGGAGTGTCGAGTGGATGCGGTGGGTGGCGCCTCGGCTGCTGCGTGGGGTCGCGGAAGGGGGGAGTTCGTTCGATCCGGGACTGGTTGGGTGCAGGCTGTTCGCGGCGGGCTGGCTGGAGTGGCCGGAGGCGGGGGCCATCCGGGCGTTTTGCGAAAGTTACTGGCGAGAGGTGCTTTCCGATCCGGACTACTCGGTGACTCGCGAGTTGTGCTTTCTGGTGCCGCTGGCCGATGCCGTCGAACCGTGGCTGCGGATCTGGTCGCAGGTTTCGGGCCCGGTCGCCGATCGGCATTTTCGCGAACTCTGGCAGGAGTGGGCCAACGAGGTGCTGGCCGGTCGGCTGGAGGTGTCCTGCTACCGGGAGGGGCCGAATATCGCGCCGGCGCTCGCGGACTGGATCATCGCGGAAGCGCCGAAACGGATCCGGGCAGGTGATCTCGAGGATTCGTCGGATGTTACAGTGATTTCACTAACGCAACTTTTGTTGTAACAACCGATTCGGACAGTCCGACAAACCGGGCATGACTCTCAATCGCAAGCAGCTGCAACAGTTTTCGGCCCGTGCCGGTGTCATCGCAGCGGTGACCGCCGCTGGGCTGGTCGGCTTCGCAGGGCCATCGACCGCGATCCCGCATCAGCCGGGAGCTCCGTTCCAGCCGACCCTGACCCGCTTGATTCCGACCAGCTGTTCGGCCATCATCGACGCCGTCACCGTCCCGCAGCCGAAGTCCGGCGAGTTCGGCGTGCGGGTGAAGGTCACCCAGACCGGGGAGGGTTGCGCGGATTGGAAGGTCGCGGTGCGCTGGAAGAACGTCACCACCGGCCGCGAGAACGGGCAGCAGCATCGGGTCGTGAACGGTGTCGTCCAGGACACGGTGGACGGCGTGATCATCGGTTTCGGCATGGGGCCGGGCGTCGGCCAGGTGGAAGCGCGGATCGTCGCGCTGGACTCGAGAGATCGTGAGATGGAGCAGATCTCGGGCACCGCGAAGTTCTATCTCGGCTGAGAACAGAGGTGCTGTGTCCGGCGACCGCCGGACACAGCACCTCCGCCGCTCAGTCGCCGTGCAGGATCAGCATGGTGTGCGCACCATGATGGAACTCGTACTCCGTTTCCCGGAGCGAGGTTTGAATCCCCCTGTCGAGCAGCTTTTTTCGGAGATGCTCGACCAATTCGTCATGATGCCGGCCGATGTGGTCGACGAGCGGATACAGCCGGGCTTCCCCGGCGCTCACCCGGTACAGCTCCAGCAGTGCCGTGAGATGGAAATCCGCGTTCAGCCGATCGGCGTAGGTGAACAGCAGATGTGAGCTGAGCACCAGATCGAAACTGTTGTCGCGGAACGGCAGTGACGGCAACTCGGCAGCAATATAGCGCTCGGGGTGCGCGGTCAGGTCCGCGCAGAAGCGGGCGGCCGCGGTGTGCCGCATCGCCCGATGCCGTTCCGGGCCGCCGTACCAGTCCCACCGGTACCGGTCGGAGTGCGCGGCGGCCCAGTCGCTCCCGCGGTCGGTCTCACTGACCGCCAGGCTGCACAGCCGTTCGGCCGGGCGGGAGTAGATCGGGTCGGCGGCGGTGACGCGGGCCCCGAGGTCGCTGGCTTCGACGGTGAAACTCGCGGCGCCGCCGGGGCAGTCGAGAATCCGGCGGCCTTTCAGGTCTGCTTCGGTGAGATCGAAGATCGCGCGGTACTCCGCCAAAGATCTTGCACTGACGAGGAATTCGCCTAGGACATCGGTGTCGAGAGGGTGCTTCATCTGGACAACGGTCTCATGTGGTGCTGTCGGGCGAAACCGAAATTGCGTCACGAAGTGAGGTTTACCTCAGCGGTGCCCCCGCGCCGCGTGCAGGGCTTGGCGCGGGGGCTCCCGGTGCCTTCGGTGGGGAATTGGGGACTCACCGAAGGTCTGCAGTCCAATTTACTTCCGCATGGAACCAAGTCCAGTTGATGTGCGCGGAGTCACATTACGCCGTGGTCAGACGCCGCAAAGCCTTGGTCACGATCTCCGGATCGGCGGTCTCCCAATACGGCGGCAAGGTCGCCCGCAGGTACCCGCCGTAGCGCGCGGTGGCCAGCCGGGAATCCAGAATCGCGACCACGCCTTTGTCGTCCACGCTGCGCAGCAGGCGTCCAGTGCCCTGCGCGAGCAGCAGCGCCGCGTGATTGGCCGCGATCGTCATGAACCCGTTGCCGCCGCGCGACTCCACCGCCCGCTGCCGCGCCGTGAGCAGCGGATCATCGGGCCGCGGGAACGGAATCCGGTCCAAGATCACCAGACTCAGCGACGGGCCCGGCACATCCACGCCCTGCCACAGCGACAGCGTGCCGAACAGCGAGGTCTCCGGATCGTCGGCGAACTTGCGTACCAGGGCGCCGGTCGCGTCGTCCCCTTGACACAGCACCGGGGTGTCCAGCCGCGAGCGCAACGCCTCGGTCGCCGCCTTCGCCGCGCGCATCGAGGAGAACAACCCGAGCGTGCGTCCGCCCGCCGCGGTGATCAACCGCTCGATCTCGTCCAGGTACGCGGGCGCCAGCCCGTCGCGACCCGGCGCCGGCAAATGCTTGGCGACATAGAGGATTCCGGATTTGGCATGGTCGAACGGGGAACCGACATCCACCGAACTCCAGCGCACGCTCTCCTTGTCCGCGGGCGCCTGCGCGCCGTTCGCGGTGGCGGTGTCGGGCCGGTTCGCGTTCTGCGCCGGCAGCCCCCAGGTCACCGCGAGACTGTCGAACGAGCCGCCGATCTGCAGCGTCGCCGAGGTCAAAACGACTGTGGAGGTACCGAACAGACGGGTGCGCAGCAGCCCGCCCACCGACAGCGGCGCCATCCGCAGCGTCTTGCGAGCCACGCCCCGGATGTCCTCCGAGGCCAGCCAGATCACGTCGCGCCGGGTCGCCGGGTCGGGCTCCTCGAAGGCGGTGAGCGCGCGCACCGCGCTGTCGTGCACCTCGTCGATCGCCGCGAGCGCCTGGGTGCGGGCGGCCGCGCTCTCCGGATCGCCCTGTTCTTTCGACGCGCCCGGCGGGGCCAGTTCGGTGCGCGCGTTCCAGGCCGCGTCGCGGACCAGCGCCAGAACCGGTGCGACACCGTCGGGCATGACATCCCAGCGCGCGGCGGGCAGCTCGGCCAGCAGCTCGTGCCAGGCCTCGGCCGCACCCTCGAGCCGATCCACCTCGCGCTCGTCGATGAGTTTGGCGCAGCGGCGGGCAGCCGCGCTGATCGCCGTCGAGGTGAGCTCCGCGGTGGCCACCCCGGTGACCCGATCGACCAGCTCGTGCGCCTCGTCGATCACGACCACATCATGCTCGGGCAGGATCTGAATACCACTGATGGCATCGATGGCCAGCAGCGCGTGGTTGGTCACCACCACGTCGGCCTGCGCCGACTCCGCACGCGCCTTCTCCGCGAAACAGTCCTGGCCGAAAGCGCACCGGGACTTGCCGAGGCACTCCCGGGAGGAGACGCTCACCTGCCGCCAGGCGCGGTCGCTGACGCCGGGGGCCAGTTCGTCGCGATCGCCGGTCTCGGTGTCGGAGGCCCATTCGTTGAGGCGCTGCACCTCGCGGCCGAGCCGGGAGATCGCGAACGCGTCGAACAACTCCTGCTCGGGCTCGTCGGGGATGACGCTGTTGATCTTGTTGAGGCACAGATAGTTGTTGCGCCCCTTGAGGATCGCGAACTGCGCCTCGCGCTTCAGCGGGGCCTTGAGGGCCTCGGCCAGCCGTGGCAGATCGCGATCGACGAGCTGGCGTTGCAGCGCGATCGTCGCCGTCGACACCACCACCGTGCGCCCAGTCCGGACCGCGTGCCGCAGGCTCGGCACCAGGTAGGCCAGCGACTTACCGGTGCCGGTGCCGGCCTGTACCGCGAGGTGCTCCTTGGTGTCGATCGCGTGGTCGACCGCCGCCGCCATCGTCACCTGTCCGCTGCGCTCTTTACCTCCCAGCGCTTGGACAGCGGTGGACAACAGCTCCAGAGCGGACGGGAGTTCAGGCACCCGAGCAGACTACTGCGCCGCACCGACAGGTGCGGCCGTCGTCCGGCAGAGGGTTCAGCCGGCGTTGCCCTCGAGCTCGATACCCGCCTTGCGCATCTGCTCGAGCGCCGAGTCGATCGTCGCCGGGGCGACGCCGGCGGTCAGGCCGAGCAGCACTCGCGTATCGAAGCCGGCGCTCTCGGCGTCCAGCGCGGTGGCGCGCACGCAGTGGTCGGTGGCGATGCCGACCACGTCGACGGCGTCGATATCGCGGGCCCGCAGCCACTTGGCGAGCGTGCTGCCGTCGGACGCCGCACCCTCGAAACCCGAATAGGCGGCGGAGTATTCGCCTTTGGAGAAGATCTCTTCGATCCGGTCGGTTTTCAGATTGGGGTGGAATTCCGCGCCCGGCGTACCGACCCGGCAATGCGGCGGCCAGCTGTCCACGAAATCCGGGTTCTCGGAGAAATGCGCGCCCGGATCGATGTGGTAATCGCGGGTGGCGACGATCGCGGCATAGTCCCTGTTCGCGACGTGGGCGCTGATCCGCTCGGCCACCGCGGCGCCGCCGGCGACGGCCAGCGATCCGCCCTCGCAGAAATCGTTCTGCACGTCGACGATGATCAACGCCCGGTTCATGACAAGGCTCCTTTTCCCGCGGATGTAAACGAAGGCTACCGCCCTGCGATTACTTTGTGCCGCCGCAATACAGCACCCTGGAGGACACATGGGCAGCACAGCACTGAGAATCGTGGTCGGGATCGCCGTCGGTTACCTCGCCTACCTGGGCGTGACCATCTGGCTGGACGGCGCGCCCGAGAGCTGGGTCGACCTCAGCATCCGCGCGCTCGCCGTGGTCGCCCTCGCCGCACTCGCGGTCGAGTTCCTCAATCGCCGCAAACGGGCCAAAGCCGCTCGCCAGGCCCCGCCCGCGCCCTGAACTCACTCACGATTGGTATTTCGTTGTGTCGCAACAACTCGAGGTCGCTGTGCGCGACGACAGCGTCTGGATCACGCTGACGGTCTGGGCCGTCAAAGCCGTCATGTTCGCCGCGTGCGCGCTCGCGTTCAGCGGAATGTGGCTGCTGTTCGATCCGCCCGTCGACGGTGTCGAGTGGGGTTGGCTGGGCCTGCGCGGCGCGGTCTTCGCCGCGCTCTTCATCGGATTCAGCCTGCTCTACGAACGCCGCCGGGGCTGATCACCGCACGAACGTGGTCGGAATCGCCGGTTCACCGGCCGAGAGCTTGAGCCCCTCCCACGGCAGGCTGACCAGTCCCCGCCGCACCCGCTCGCGGCTCTGCTCCAAGGTTGGCAAATCCGCGAGCACCTGGCCCCCGCGGACCAACGGCACCTGTAGGTCGCGGACCTCGAACCCGTTCGAAGCGGGCGCGGGACTTGTTGCGGGATAGACGATTTCCTCGACGACGGTGCCGGTCTGCCGGGCCAGCCGGATCGCCTTCTTGGCGCCGCCGCGAGATTCCTTGTGGCTGCTGCGTTTCGCCACCGGCACGCCGTCGACCTCGACCAGCTTGTAGACCATGCCCGCGGTCGGCGCGCCCGAGCCGGTGACCAGCGAGGTGCCGACGCCGTAGACGTCCACGGGGTCGCCGCGCAGGGCGGCGATGGCGTATTCGTCGAGGTCGCCGGAGACCACGATGCGAGTCCCGGTGGCGCCGAGGCCGTCGAGCTGATCGCGCACCTGCTTGGCCAGTACGCCGAGATCACCCGAATCTATGCGCACCCCACCGAGTTCCGGGCCCGCCACCTCGATCGCGTTGCGCACGCCCTGGGTGATGTCGAAGGTGTCCACCAGCAGGGTGGTGCCGACGCCCTGCGCCGCCACCTGACTGCGGAAGGCCTCTTTCTCGTGCGCGCCGTCGGAGCCGCTGTGCAGCAGCGTGAAAGCGTGCGCGCTGGTGCCCGCGCTGGGCACGCCGAACCGGCGGGCTGCCTCCAGATTCGAGGTGGTGTCGAAACCGGCCAGGTACGCGGCGCGCGAACTCGACGGCGCGGCCAGTTCGTGGGTGCGCCGGGAACCCATTTCGATCATCCGGCGGCCGGCGGCGGCGCTGACCATGCGGGCCGCGGCCGAGGCGATCGCGCTGTCGTGATTGAGGATGGACAGGATCAGCGTCTCCAGGACCACGCCCTCGCCGAAGCTGCCGCGCACGGTCAGGATCGGGGAGCCCGGAAAATACAGTTCGCCCTCGGCGTAACCCTCGATGTCCCCGGTGAAGCGGTAGTCGCGCAACCACTCGACAGTGCGGGTATCGAGGAACCGGGCCACCACCGCCAGCTCTTCCGCGCCGAACCGGAATCGCTCCAGCGCTTCGAGGACGCGGCCGGTACCCGCCACCACGCCGTAGCGGCGACCGTGGGGCAACCGCCGGGCGAATACCTCGAAAGTGCACTGTCGTTCGGCCGAGCCGTCGGCCAGGGCCGCGGCGAGCATGGTCAATTCGTACTGGTCCGTAAGGAGCGCGGTGCTGGGTGTCTCCACACCGGTCACTGTAGACATCGAGACGCAACTGTGGCCTTATCCGCCAGCCTCGGCGCAGGTGTTGTGCTCGGGGGGGCGAGTCGTACCCTGGACGTTATGGCCTTGTGCGAATCAGAACTGACAACGACGCTGTCGGCGGCACAGGCGACTCCAGAGGCGGTCGAGTACACCGAGATCCTGGAGGCGGAGGACCGCCCCTGGGTAACGGTGGTCTGGGACGACCCCGTGAACCTGATGCACTACGTCACCTACATCTTCCAGAAGCTTTTCGGCTACACCAAGGCGAAGGCGACCGAACTGATGATGCAGGTGCACAACGAAGGTAAAGCGGTGGTGTCCTCGGGCTCGCGGGACAAGATGGAACAGGACGTGCGCCGATTGCACGCGGCCGGCCTGTGGGCCACGATGCAACGCGATGACTGAGCTTGCGACTACCCTGGGTCTCCGTGCGTAAGTGGAGTCGGAAGAACTCGCTGAGCGGCCTCAAACTGCGATCCGAGATGGATCAGCGGGAGGCCGCGGTACTGCGGTCGCTGGTCGGCGCCGTTTCCGGGCTGCTCGTAGAACGGGCCCAATCCGCCCCGGAGGACGAGCTCGCCGCCCTGACGGGCCTGCGTAGCGGCAATACCGCGGCACCCGAGGACCCGCGCCTCAAGCGCCTGCTGCCCGACTTTCACCGCAGCGAACCCGGTTCCCCCGACGCCGACCGCTCCGACCTCAACAGCGCCCTGCGCGGCCTGCACGAACCGGAGATCATCGACGCCAAGGTGGCCGCCGCCACCGTGGTGCTGAACACCGTCCCCACCGAGGGCGGCAAGGTCGCGCTGACCCCGGAACAGGCCGACGCCTGGCTGACCGCGCTGACCGACGTCCGCCTGGCCCTGGGCACCGTGCTGAACATCGACGCCGACACCCCGGACCACCTCGAACCCGGCGACCCGCGCGGCGTGCACCTGGACGTCTACCACTGGCTCACCTGGATGCAGGATTCCCTGCTCCAAGCCCTGTCGCCGGAGTAACCTCCCGCTATGGCGAAGACCGTCGAACAGTTTCTGGCCGAGTCTGCCCACCCGCGGAAGCCGGAAATCGAGGAACTGCGCGCCGCGATCCTCGGGGCGCACCCGGGGATCACCGAGCAGATCAAATGGAACGCGCCCAGCTTCTGCGTCAACGGCGACGACCGCGTCACGATGCGCCTGCAACCGGGCGACGCCGTCGAATTGATCTTCCACCGCGGCGTGAAGGTCAAGGACACCGCCTTCAGCTTCGAAGACCCGGCCGGTCTATTGCATTGGCGTGCCCCGGATCGCGGCACCGTCACCTTCACCGATCTCGCGGATGTGCAGGCCAAGCTCCCGTCGGTGGTCGAGCTGGTCGACCGCTGGATGACCGCCACCGCCGAATAGGGGCGCGGCTCCGGCGCGGCGACCGGTGGCATTCGGCGCGCGGCGCAGAATGGGGCGCATGAATGCGGTGACCGGTGCGCGGAATTCGTTGACCGATGTGGCGGGCCTGTTGGTGGGGCATCACCATGTGCTCGATCCCGATGCGGCGGTCGGGAGCGGCGCGGCGACGGGGTGCACGGTGGTGCACGCGCCGGGCGGGGCGGTCGCGGCGGTGGACGTGCGCGGCGGTGGGCCGGGGACCCGGGAGACGGATCTGCTGGATCCGAGTAACACGGTGCGGCAGGTGAATTCGATTCTGCTGACCGGTGGGAGCGCGTATGGGCTGGCGGCCGCCGAGGGGGTGATGCGGTGGAATGAGGAACACGGGCAAGGGATTCCGATGGACCCGGCCGATGCGGCGAAGGTGGTGCCGATCGTGCCCGGGGCGGTGATCTTCGATCTACCGGTGGGGGAGTGGCGGATCCGGCCCACCGCCGATTTCGGGTTCCGGGCGGCGGAGGCGGCGGCAGTGGAATTCGCCCGGGGTTCGGTGGGTGCGGGGGTCGGCGCTCGTGCGGGATCGATCAAGGGTGGGGTAGGTAGCGCCAGCATCGTGCTCGGCGAGGGGCCCGCCGCCGGGGTGACGGTGGCGGCGTTGATCGTGGCGAATCCGGTTGGCTCCGTGTTCGATCTGCGCACCGGCTTGCCGTGGGGCGCGGGCACCGACGGTCCCGAGTTCTTCGGATTGCGCACGCCCGCACCGGAACAGGTCGCGCGTGCGAACGCGTTGCCGGTCAAGGGAACCGTGCTCAACACCACCATCGGCGTGGTCGCCACCGACGCGCCCCTGGACCCGATCGGCTGCCGCCGCATGGCGATGACCGCACACGACGGCCTGGCCCGCGCCATCCGTCCGGCGCACTCGCCACTGGACGGCGACACCCTGTTCGCGCTGTCCACCGGAACCGCCGAATCGCCCGCGAGCTTCCCGATGCCGCCCGCCTTCCCCGGGAATCTCCTGGCCCTCGACGCGATCTGCACGGCGGCTGCGGTCGCGGTCGAACGCGCCATCGTCGACGCCATCCTGCAGGCGACCACCGTCGCCGGGATTCCTTCGTACCGCGACCTTTTCACGACGTAGCACCCGGTCGACGACGTCCCGGGCGCGTCGGCCGAAGTCTGGTCGCCGAGCTGACGGGACGCCGGAGGTAACTTCCCGGTGGTCGAGCGACGCCTCGTGGCGGGCACCGAGCGGCTCCCGCGCCCGCGCGGTGTGTGGGCGAGGTCACCCGAGGCGGGGTCGGCGGCCGGTATGCCGGGAATAGGTGAATATCCTGGGTCGTTGTCGGCTGGGACGGCCGGGATATGGAAGGGTTCGACGGTGCTGGTGATCAAGAGCGACCTCGTGGACGCGATGGTGGCGCATGCGCGCGCCGATCACCCGGACGAGGCCTGCGGGATCATCGCCGGGCCCGAGGGATCGGATCGGCCGGAGCGGTTCGTGGCCATGGTCAACGCCGAGCGTTCGCCCACCTTCTACCGGTTCGACTCCGGTGAGCAGCTGAAGGTGTGGCGCGCGATGGACGACGCCGACGAGACCCCGGTGGTCATCTACCACTCGCATACCGCGACCGAGGCCTACCCGAGCCGCACCGATATCTCCTTCGCCTCCGAGCCGGACGCGCACTACGTGCTGATCTCCACCCGCGATCCCGAGCAGCACGAGCTGCGCAGCTACCGGATCCTGGACGGTGTGGTCACCGAAGAGCCCGTGCAGATCGTCGACGCGTACTAATCCCCAGGAAATCGAGGAGTTCCCATGTCGGTAACCGTGTCCATCCCGACCATCATGCGCAGCCTCACCGGTGGTGAGAAGCGCGTGCAGGCCAGCGGTGACACGCTGTCCGCGCTGATCACCGACCTCGACGCCAACCACCCCGGTCTGGCCGAGCGACTGCTCAAGGACGGCAAGCTGAACCGCTTCGTCAACATCTACGTCGACGACGAGGATGTGCGCTTCGCCGGCGGCCTCGACGCGGAGGTGCCCGCGGGCGCGTCCGTCACCATCCTGCCCGCCGTCGCCGGAGGCTAGACCCCGCCGTGGCGCGCTACGAATCGCTGATCGCGACCCTCGGCAACACGCCTCTCGTCGGTCTGCGCACCCTGTCTCCGCAGTGGGACGGAGACAACCACGTCCGGCTGTGGGCCAAGCTCGAGGACCGCAACCCCACCGGGTCCATCAAGGACCGCCCGGCGCTACGCATGATCGAGCAGGCCGAGGCCGAGGGCAAGCTCACGCCCGGCTGCACCATCCTGGAGCCGACCAGCGGCAACACCGGGATCTCGCTGGCGATGGCGGCCAAGCTGAAGGGCTACCGCCTGGTCTGCGTGATGCCGGAGAACACCTCGGTGGAGCGCCGCCAGCTGCTCACCATGTTCGGCGCGGAAATCATCGATTCGCCCGCCGCCGGCGGATCCAATCAGGCGGTGGCCAAGGCCAAGCAGATCGCCGCCGAGCATCCCGACTGGGTGATGCTCTACCAGTACGGCAACCCGGCCAACGCGCTCGCGCACTACGAGACCACCGGTCCGGAGATCCTCGCCGACCTGCCCGAGATCACGCACTTCGTGGCCGGTCTCGGCACCACCGGAACCCTGATGGGCACCGGCCGCTTCCTCCGCGAAAAGGTCGCCGACATAGACATCGTCGCCGCCGAACCACGCTACGGCGAGCTGGTCTACGGCCTGCGCAACATCGATGAGGGCTTCATCCCCGAGCTCTACGACGAGTCGGTACTCACCAGCCGTTTCTCGGTGGGCCCGTTCGACGCGGTCAAGCGCACCCGCGAATTGGTCTTGGAGGAAGGCATTTTCGCCGGTATCTCCACCGGCGCCATCTTGCACGCGGCCCTCGGCGTCGCCCGCAAGGCGCTCAAGGCGGGCCAGCGCGCCGACATCGCCTTCGTCGTCGCCGACGGCGGCTGGAAATACCTCTCCACCGGCGCTTACGACGGCACCCTGGAGGAAGCCGAAGAGCGCCTCGACGGGCAACTCTGGGCCTGATCGGCGAGCGCCGTCGGTACGCTCGGTGGGGCGGGGTGCTGAGTTCGGGCGGCCCCGTCGGACGAGGAGGTTGTCATGGCCGGCGGTACAGGGGCGTCGTTCGACCCGAGACGGATCGCGCGGTTGCGGGGGCAGACGAAACCTGAGGGCAGCGGGCAGCCGACGTGGGCTCGGGCCGGGGTGCTGATTCTGGGGTTCGTGGCGCTGCTCTACGGGATCGAGACCGTCGATACGCTGGCGCACGATCGGCTCGAGCAAGCGGGGATCGAACCGCGCGACCCCGACGGGCTCGGGGGCATTCTGTGGGCTCCGCTGCTGCACGACGGGTGGCCGCACCTGGTGAGCAATACGGTGCCGGTGTTGATCCTCGGGTTTCTGGTGCTACTCAGCGGCATCGGGCGGGGACTCGCGGCGACCGCGATCATCTGGCTGATCGCGGGGGTCGGGACCTGGTTGATCGGGCCGGAATACAGCGTGCACATCGGGGCGTCGTCGCTGATCTTCGGGTGGCTGACCTACCTGATCTCGCGGGGCTGGTTCGCCCGGAACATCGGTCAGATCGTGCTCGGATTGGTGATTTTCGCGGTCTACGGATCGGCGCTGTGGGGCGTGCTGCCGGGACCGCCCGGAATATCTTGGCAGGGCCATCTTTTCGGCGCGTTGGGTGGACTGCTCGCGGGCTGGGTACTCTCTGGTGATGCACGCCGAAGCCGCCGCGGGGATCAGTCGGGGATCATTGCGCCGCCCAGGTGAGGCCCTCGAACGCAGCCGAATGTGGGGGATCCGTTGGTGACCGAAAATTCGTCGTGGCAGCATGATGGAATGCGCCTTACCGTCCTCGGGTGCTCGGGCAGTGTGTCCGGCCCGGACTCCCCAGCGTCGGGGTACCTGCTGACCGGGCCGGATATGAATCCGGTGGTCATCGATTTCGGTCCCGGAGTGCTCGGTGCGCTGCAGCGATACGCCGATCCCGGTGAGGTCGACATCTTCCTCACGCATCTGCACGCCGACCACTGCCTGGATCTGCCGGGGCTGCTGGTGTGGCGGCGCTACCACCCGACTCCGCCGGTCGGGAAGGCCATCGTGCGCGGCCCGTCGGACGCGGCGTTGCGGATCGGCAATGCGTCGGCCGAGATCGGCGGCGAATGCGACGACTGGTCCGATGTCATCGATCATCGCCCGTGGGCCGAGCACGACCCGGTGGAATTCGGTCCCGGGCACACGGTGGTAGCGCGGCGGATGTTCCATCCGCCGGAATCCTACGGCCTGCGCATCACCACCAAGGCCGGCCGGGTCTTCGTCTACACCGGCGACACCGCCATGTGCGACGCGGTGCTCGAGCTCGCGCAGGGCGCCGACATCCTGATGTCGGAGGCTTCCTGGACGCACGATCCCGCCAATCGCCCACCGGGCATTCATCTTTCGGGCACCGAGGCCGGTCAGATCGCCGCGCGGGCGGGTGTGAAGGAACTACTGCTCACCCATATTCCGCCCTGGACTTCGCGGGAAGACGTGATCGCCGAGGCGAAGGCCGTCTTCACCGGCCCCGTGCACGCGGTCGCGCCCGGCGAGACCTTCGATATCTGAGCCGTGCGCTCGTGCGCGGCACGCTCCGGTTAAGCTCACCGCGTGTCGAGACGAGCTGATGGCAGGGCGGACGACGAACTCCGCGAGGTCCGGATCACCCGTGGATTCACCACGCATCCAGCGGGTTCGGTGCTGGTGGAATTCGGGCAGACCCGGGTGATGTGCACGGCCAGCGTCAACGACGGGGTGCCCCCGTGGCGGCGCGACTCGGGTCTGGGCTGGCTCACCGCCGAGTACGCGATGCTGCCCGCCGCCACCCACACCCGCGCCGGCCGCGAGTCCGTGAAGGGCAAGGTCGGCGGCCGCACCCAGGAGATCAGCCGGTTGATCGGCCGCTCGTTGCGGGCCTGCATCGATCTTGCCGCCATCGGTGAGAACACCATCGCCATCGACTGTGACGTCCTGCAGGCCGACGGCGGCACCCGCACCGCCGCCATCACCGGCGCCTACGTCGCGCTCGCCGACGCGGTCACCTACCTCGGCGCGGCCGGCCGTCTGGCCGACCCGCAGCCGATCTCCTGCGCGATCGCCGCGGTCAGCGTCGGCGTCGTCGACGGCCGCGTCCGCCTGGATCTGCCCTACGAAGAGGATTCCCGCGCCGAGGTCGACATGAACGTCGTCGCCACCGACACCGGAACCCTCGTCGAGATCCAGGGCACCGGCGAAGGCGCCACCTTCCCGCGCTCCACCCTGGACAAGATGCTCGACTCCGCGCTCGCGGGCTGCGAGCAGCTGTTCGCGATCCAGAAGGAAGCCCTGGCGCTGCCGTACCCGGGCGAGCTCCCCGAGTTGGTGGAGAAGCGCAAGTGAGCCGGGTCCTCGTCGCCAGCCGCAACGCGAAGAAGCTGAAGGAACTGCGGCGCATCCTGGACGAGGCCGGAGTCGCGGGTATCGAGATCGTCGGCCTCGACGATGTGCCGCCCTACGAGGAGGCTCCCGAAACCGCACCGGATTTCGAGGGCAATGCCCTGGCCAAGGCCCGCGATGGCGCCGCCGCTACCGGATTGCCGTGCATCGCGGACGATTCCGGCATCGAGGTGGATGCCTTGAACGGCATGCCCGGCGTGCTGTCCGCGCGCTGGTCCGGCCGTCACGGCGACGACGCCGCCAACAACGCCCTGCTGCTGGCGCAATTGGGCGACGTCCCGGACGATCGCCGCGGCGGCAGCTTCGTATCCACTTGCGCGCTGGTCGTCCCCGGTGGCGAAGAGCTCGTGGTGCGCGGCGAATGGCCGGGCACCATCGGCCGGGAACCGAAAGGCGAGAACGGCTTCGGCTACGACCCGCTCTTCTTCCCGGACGGCGGCGAGCGCAGTGCCGCCCAGCTCAGCCCCGCCGAGAAGGACGCCGTCTCGCACCGCGGCCGGGCGCTGAAGCAACTGCTCCCGGCGCTGTCCGCCCTCGCGCGGGCCTGACCACTCGGCCGTCGCGCGCGCGTCTTCAGCTCAGACGCCGAACTGTTCCTTGACCTTCTTCGCGTTCACGTGCTCGACGTAGAACGACAGGAACGGGATGGTGCCCGCGATGAGCGTGCCGACGGTGCGGGCCAGGGGCCAGCGCACCTTCACGGCCAGGTCGGCGGTGACCAGCAGGTAGGCGAAGTAGACCCAGCCGTGCACGACGGCGATCCAGCTCGGAGTGTCCACGTCGAAGCCGTACTTGGCGACCATCTCGCCGGTGAGCAGTAGCAGCCAGAGGCCGGTGATCCAGGCGAGGGCGCGGTAGCGGGTGAGCGCGGCGGCGATCTTCTGGGTCTTCGCGCCGGGCGCGGTTTCAGTGGCGCTCATCCGGCGCTCCTTTCGGTACGGGCATCCAGACCGGCCGCGCGGACCTGGTCTTCGAGATCTTTCGCGTGCAGGTCGGCCAGGTACTTGTTGTATTCGGCCAGTACCGGGTCGTCGGCGCGCGCCGCCTGCGGGCGTTCCGGCAGGATTCCGGCCGGAATCTCGCGCGGTGCAACGGTTTTCGCGGGCTTAGGGGTCTGTTCGGCGTCCTCTTCGGCTTCGCTCTCCAGCCGCACGAAGCGGAAGTAGGCGAAGACCGCGAATCCGGCGAACAGCGGCCACTGCAACGCGTAGCCGAGGTTCTGTCCGGTGCCGCTCGAGGATTCGAACCGTTCCCACTGCCACCAGCCCAGGGCCAGGCAGGTCAGCGCGGACGCAATTACCAAGGCGATGAGAGCCGGGCGATTGTGTGCCGAGCGGCGGGGAGGAGCAGACACGGCTCCTACGGTACCCGTCTACTACAGCGTCCGTAGGAGCAGGTCGGAACTGGTGACCGGGGTCATGACGACCGGACCGCGGGAGTGCCGGCGTGGAAGGTTTGCCGGTAGGCGGTGGGGGAGACGCCGAGGGTGGTGGACAGATGCTGGCGCATGGATGCCGCGGTCCCGAACCCGGATTCGGCGGCGACCCGGTCGATCGGCAGGTCGGTGGTCTCCAGCAGGCGGCGGGCGTATTCGACGCGCTGCTGGGTGAGCCATTGCCCGGGCGGGAGGCCGACCTCGTCACGGAACTTGCGGCAGAAGGTGCGCACGCTCATCCGGGCGTGATCGGCGAGCTCGGACAGCGTGAGGGGGCGGCCGAGGTGCCGCAGCGCCCATTCTCGGGTGGCGGTGGTGGAGGACGTGGCCGGTTCGGGTACGGGCCGTTCGATGAACTGGGCCTGACCGCCCTCGCGCCAGGGCGGCACCACGCAGAGCCGGGCGACCCGATTGGCGACGGCGGTGCCGTGATCGCGACGCACCAGATGCAGGCAGAGATCGATGCCCGCGGCCGCCCCGGCCGCGGTGAGGATGCGGCCGTGGTCGACGAACAGCACGTTCGGATCGACCTGGACCCGCGGGAAACTGCGCTGGAAACTGGCGGCTTGGTTCCAGTGGGTGGTGGCGGGGGCGTCGTCGAGCAGGCCGACGGCGGCGAGCACGTAGGCGGCCGTACAGATCGACACGATGCGGGCACCGGGTTTCAGCTGGGCTATCGCTTCCGCCAATCCAGTGGGCAGCCAATCGGCTCCGGGTTCCGAGCCGCAATCCACGAACGGCGGGATGACCACCGTGTCGGCGGTGCGCAATGCTGTCCAATCCTGGTCGACCGCGATGCTGAAGTCGGCATTGCTGCGCACCGGCTTGCCATCGAGCGTGCAGGTGCGGATCTCGTACAGCGGGGACCCGTCGACGTCGAAGGCGGTGCCGAAGATCCGCGCCGGAATGCTCAATTCGAACGGATAGACCCCGTCCAAGGCCAGAACCACCACGCGATGCATGGCAAGATCCTTTCACATATTGGCTTTCTTGCCACTCGCTGGGGTGTTCCCACTGCGGAATTCTGTTTACGACGCGGCCGATTCACTTCGGAAACGGCCCGGAGACGCAGGAGAGATGCGATGCGCGCGATTCGTCAGGACGAGTTCGGTGGCCCCGAGGTGCTGCGGGTGGCCGAGGTCGACCGGCCGGTGCCAGGTCTGGCCGAGGTGCTGGTCCGGGTGCACGCGACCTCGGTGAATCCGACCGATGTGTGGCACCGCTTCAGCGGCGGACTGGTCCAGCGCATCGTGCCGCTCGGCTGGGATGTCTCCGGTGTGGTCGAGGCGGTCGGGCCGGGCGTTACCCGATTCCAGCCCGGCGACGAGGTCTTCGGCATGCCGCGCCATCCGCTGCCCGCGGGCGCCTACGCCGAGTACGTCACCTCACCCGCCCGGCATCTGGTGCGCAAGCCCGTCGCGCTCACGCACACCGAGGCGGCGGCGCTGCCGCTGGTCGCGATGACCGCGTGGCAGGCACTCGTCGAGGTGGCCGAGGTGCGGCCCGGGCAGCGAGTCCTGATCCACGCGGCCGCCGGTGGTGTCGGGCATGTGGCGGTGCAGATCGCCAAGGCGCGGGGCGCGTACGTCATCGGCACCGCCAGCGCCGCGAAGCACGAGTTCCTGCGCACCCTCGGTGCCGACGAGGTGATCGATTACACCGCAGTCGATTTCGCCGAGGCAGTCACGGACGTGGACGTGGTCGTCGACGCGATCGGCGGCGAATACGGTCCGCGCTCCTTGCGCACCTTGCGCGCGGGCGGGATCGTTGTCTCCCTCGCCTCGCCCGCCGAAGCTCAGCTCGCGGAAATTGCTGCGCCGCAGGGCAAACGCGCGCAGTTCATGGCCGTCGAAGCCGATCTGCAAGGGCTGCGGGAGATCGCCGCGCTGGTGGAGTCCGGTCAGCTACGGGCGCACGTCGACACCGTGCTGCCGCTCGAAGACGCCGCGAAGGCGCACGAACTCAGCGCCAGCGGGCGCACCGTCGGCAAAATCGTGCTCACCGTCGCCTGAGGCCGCCAGTGCGCCGCGGACAGCGGTGTTCCTCAGAACTTGTAGGTGACTCCGGTGCGCTGCTCGGATTCCTCCCAGAGGCGGCGCCACAGCGTCTGGCTCTGGGAGAGCTTGCTCGACGGCGACGGTTCTACCGGTCCCTGGCTCTGGAACAGCCGGGTCGGCCCCCAGTAGGTTTCGGGGTCGGCGTCGGGCATGGTGGCGGCGAACAAGGTGGAGTGGGCCGCCTTGTGCGGCGGGTGGCCGACGATCCGGATGACCGGCTTGGCCACCTTGTCGATCAACGTCTCGGTGCGGGTGAACAGGTCGGTGGCCGATACACCGGGGTGCACGCCATAGGAGCGCTTGGCCGAGCCCGCCTCGGTGAGGCGGCGCTGCAGTTCCCGGGCGAACATCAGATTCGACAGCTTCGACTGCGCGTACGCCAGATTCGTCTGGTAGCGCCGGTTTTCATAGTTCAGGTCGTCGACCCAGAACTTCGGCGTCTGCTTGTGCGCGATGCTGGCCAGGGTGACCACGCGGTCGCCGATGCGGTCCAGTAGCAGGCCGGTCAGCGCGAAGTGCCCGAGATGGTTCACGCCCCACTGGGTTTCGAAACCGTCCTTGGTGCGAGAGAACGGAATGTTCATCAGGCCCGCGTTATTGATCAGCACGTCGAAGTCGCCGGAGGTCTCGGCGAACTTCCGGATCGAGGCCAGGTCGGCCAGGTCCAGCGTCGCGGTGCGCACATCACCGGGGATGCTGTCGGCGACGGCCTGGGCCTTCTCGGCATTGCGGCATGCCATGATGACGGTGGCGCCCTTGGCCGCAAGGACTTTGGTGGTCTCCGTGCCCAGTCCGCCGTTCGCGCCGGTGATGACAAAGGTGCGCCCGGTCTGATCCGGGATCTGTGTTGGTTTCCACGCCATGGGCCAACCTTACTCTGGAGTAAGTTCCGGGGGAAGAGGAGATCGGAATTGACTCAGACAATACGCGGCTGACCGGCTGAGTACCGTGAACCTCGTGACAACCGTGGGCAGGCAATACGGCGGGCGCGCCGTCACCGAACGCAAAGCCGAACGCCGGCTACGGTTTCTCGACGCCGCGACCCGGATCTTCGCCGAGCGCGGCTACACCGATTGCTCGCTCGCCGATGTCTGCGCCGCTGCCGGACTGTCCAAGCGCCAGTTCTACGAAGAGTTCCAGACCAGGGAAGACGTGCTGGTCGCGGCCTACGATCGGATCCAGGACGAGGCCGCCGCCGCGGTGATCGCCGCGGTCCGCACGGTGGATCCAGCCGCCGACGCGCAGACCGCGATGCACACGGCGATGTCGGCGTACCTCGGCTCGATCGGCTCGGACCCGTTCCGCGCGAAGGTCGCCTTCATCGAGGTGGTCGGCGTCAGCGAGCGGATGGAGACGCACCGCCGCGCCCGCCGGCACAAGTGGGCCGCCCTGCTGGAATCGGTGGTGATCCCACGGGTGACGCCCGGTGGCCGGCTGCGCGGCGGTACCCATCTGGGCGCGTCGGCGCTGATCGGCGCGATCAACGGCCTGAGCCATGAATGGCTGCTCGCCGATCCGCGCCCGCCGGTGGACGCGCTCGTCGACCTCTTGGTGTCGATGTCCTTCGCGCTGATCGAAGCGCCGGCGTAGCTCAGCTCAGCATGTCGGCCAGGCTGCGGGCCCGGCTCGGCTGGCGCAGCTTGCCCAGCGCCTTCGCCTCGAGCTGACGGATCCGTTCCCGGGAGACGCCCAGGGCGGTGCCGACCTGCTCCAGCGTGCGCGGTTCGCCGCGATCCAGGCCGAAGCGCAGCAGGATCACCTCGCGCTCGCGTTCGCTCAGCGTCGCCAGCACCGCGTCCAGCCGGCCCCGAACCTGGCCGTTCGCGACCAGTTCGGCCGGGTCCGGAGCGGCGTCGGCGATCAGGCTGCCGAGCTCGGTCTCGTCCTCGTCGCCGACCGGGGTGTGCAGCGAAATCGGCGTGCGCCCATGGCGGATGACCTCCTCGACCTGTTCGGTGGACAGCTCGAGTTCGACCGCGATCTCCGCCGCGGTGGCCGCGCGGCCCAGCTGCTGCGACAGCGTGCGCTGGGTGCGGGTGACCTTGTTGAGGACCTCGACCACGTGCACCGGAATCCGGATGGTGCGGCCCTGGTCGGCCAGCGCCCGCCCGATCGCCTGGCGAATCCACCAGGTGGCGTAGGTGGACAGCTTCAGGCCGCGCTCGGGCTCGAACTTGTCGATCGCGCGGATCAGCCCGAACGTGCCCTCCTGCACCAGATCCAGCAGCGACATGCCGGTCGGCAGCGGGTAGCGCTTGGCGATGGAGACGACCAGGCGCAGGTTGGCCTCGACCATGTGCTCCTTGGCGTGCTCGCCGTCCACGGCGGTCCGGCGCAGCTCCCGGCGGGTCGCGGCGTCGAGTTCGCGTCCGGCGGCGGCGCTCTCGGTGAGTTCCTGCTGGGCGCGCAGGCCGGCGACGATGCGCTCGGCCAGCTCGACCTCCTGCTCGGCGGTGAGCAACGGGGTGCGACCGATGGCGCGCAGGTAGTCCTTGATCGGGTCTTCGCTGACCGAACCGGTGGTGGGGGCGAGGCGGCGGGTCGTGGTGCAGAACTGAGGCATACGAAGTCCTTTCGATCGTGGAGCGTGCCGGTGGCCGACGCGGGCTGGGCGTCGGCCACCGGCGGGAGGAGAGGCGGGCATCGGAGGGGCCGTTGCGAATCAGTGCCTGGTAGAAGCACTCCGGCGGGCGGAATATTCCGCAGCGGCCGCGCCTTTTAGCGCCCCGGGATCCGCAGCGGGCGGTTCACCTGGGTGCGGTGGACCTGTCCGCGCCGCAGTCCGTCATTGCGATGATCGCGCCGCTTGAGGACCTGGCGGACGGCCTGGTCGGTGCTGGTGTGCGCGGTGTACTTGGCCATGGTGGCTGCTCCCTTGACGGTGATCTGGTCGAACTGGTTCGGGGCTGCGGTGTCAGGGCCGTGAATCATGCGCTGGTTCTCCTTCGATCGTGTGCCGTCTCCGGCAACGAACACAAAGTTAGATCAGACCTAAAAATATGTCAAGTACAAATTTGTGCTGATTTCAGATAGGCTGCTCGACATGACCGAACAGGGCCTCCGCGCGCGGAAGAAACAGCAGACCAGGGACAAGATTTCGCATCAGGCGACACTGCTGTTCCTGGAGCGCGGCTTCGACAAGGTGACGATCGCGGAGGTGGCCACGGCCGCCGACGTGGCGAAGATGACGGTGACCAACTACTTCCCGCGCAAGGAGGATCTCGCGCTGGATCTGGGGGAGGTGTTCGTCGAGCAGCTCGCGCGGACCGTGCGCGAGCGCGAACCCGGGGAATCCGCGTTGGCGGCGTTGCGCCGGGTCTATCTGGCGGCGGCGGCCGAGCAGAGTCCGGTCATCGGGTTCTCCGGGCTGGAGTTCGCGAAGATGATCGCCGACAGCCCGGCGCTGGTGGCCCGCCTGCGCGAGTTCCACGAGGAGCGCGAGGCCGCGCTGGCCCGCGCGCTCGCCGCCGAGACTGTCGCGGAGTCCACCGACATCACGCCGCGGGTGGCCGCCGCGCAACTCGGCGGGGTGCATCGGGTGCTCTTCGACGAAACGATGCGCCGCACCCTCGCCGGTGAGTCCAATGACGAAATCGCCACCGCGCTCACGGGATATATCGAGGTGGCCTTCGATGCGCTCGCGCCGGGGCTGGCCGGTTACGCGGTGCGCGGCGGCTGATTAGCTGCCGTGTCGCTGGTGGTCCGCGACAACGGCATCAGACCATACTGGGCCCATGACCGAGGCCGTAGCTGTCGCCGAGAAGCCCGCTCCGGAAGCGCTCAGCCGCGGCCGGATCAACCTCATTTTCGGCACCATCGTGCTGGGCATGCTGATGGCCGCGCTGGACCAGACGATCGTCTCGGCGGCCCTGCCCAGCATCGTCGCGGATCTCGGCGGCGCCGGGCATATGGCCTGGGTGGTCACCGCCTACATGCTCACCGAGGCGGTGTCGACGGCGCTGGCGGGCAAGCTCGGTGACCTGTTCGGCCGCAAGCTGGTCTTCCAGCTCAGCGGCATCATCTTCATCGCCGGTTCGGCGCTCGCCGGTCTGGCGCACGACATGCTGCTGCTGATCATCGCCCGCGGTATCCAGGGCGTCGGCGCGGGCGGTCTGATGGTGACCGCGATGGCGCTGATCGCCGACACCATCCCGCTGCGCGAACGCGGCAAGTATCAGGGCGCGCTCGGCGCGGTCTTCGGCATCACGACCGTCGTCGGCCCGACGCTCGGCGGCCTGTTCACCGACCACGCCAGCTGGCGCTGGTGCTTCTACGTCAATGTGCCGATCGCGATCATCATGATCGCGCTGGCGGCGCGCACCATTCCGCATGTGCGGGCGGCCGCGCGGCCGATCATCGACTACGCGGGCATCGGCCTGGTCGCGGCGGGCGTCTCCTGCCTGATTCTCGGACTGGAGTTCGGCGGGCAGGAATACCCTTGGGGCTCTTGGCAGATCATCGCGCTGTTCGTGGCCTCGGTGGTGTTGCTGGCGGCCTTCGTCGCGGTGGAACTGCGCGCCCGCGAACCGATGCTGCCGATGAAACTGTTCCGCAGCAACGTCTTCACGGTGTGCTCGATCCTGAGCTTCATCGTCGGTTTCGCCATGATCGGCTCGATGACCTTCCTGCCCGCGTATTTCCAGTACGTGGACGGTGTTTCGGCCACCGCCTCGGGTGTGCGCACGCTGCCGCTGGTGGTCGGGTTGATGGTCACCTCGATCATGTCCGGTCAGGTGGTCGCGAAAACCGGCCGCTACAAATACTTTCCGATTGTGGGTACCGCGGTCATGGCGCTGGGCCTGGGGCTGATGTCCACCATGGGGCGCGCCACGAGCACCTGGCAGGAGTCGCTGTACATGCTGGTGCTCGGTATGGGCATCGGCCTGTCCATGCAGGTGCTCACCATCGTCGTGCAGAACACGGTGCCCTACGCCGACCTGGGCACCGCGACCTCCGGCGTCACCTTCTTCCGCACCCTGGGTAGTGCGTTCGGCGCCACCGTCTTCGGGACGCTGTACACCAATCAGCTCACCCCGAATCTGGGCAAGGCGCTGGCGGAATCGCCGGGGGTGTCACCGGAGGCCGCCTCGAATCCCGAAGCGCTGCGCAAGCTTCCGATGGACCAGGCCGCGCCGATCATCGACGCCTACGCGAATTCCATCGACTACGTGTTCAAGTGGGTCGTTCCGGTCGTCGTCGTCGGTTTCCTGGTGGCCTGGTTCCTGAAACAGGTGCCGCTGCGGGACAGCATCCGGGGTGGGGCGACGGATGTGGGCGAAGGCTTTTCGATGCCAGACCACTCCGACCGGGTCGCGTTGCTGGAACGGGAGGTGGGCGCGACCATGCGAAAAGCGCACGCGAGCGGCGGCAGGATCGGCGCGGGGATTCTCGCCGACGCCGGCAGCACGCTGAGCCGCGGGCAGGCGTGGGCGCTGGGGCAGATCTACCTGCACAACCGGATTCGCGGTGGCGCCACCATCGACTCGATCGCCCGGGCGCACAGGGTGCCCGACGAGGTCATCGAGCCGGTGGTGCTGAAGGTGATGGGCGCGGGCTTCGTCGACGCCGACGCCGGGAATCTGGATCTGACGGTTTCCGGGCGCGCCGAGGTGGATCGGGTGCACGCGGCCTGGCGGCGCTGGTTGAGCGGCCGGATCGAGGATTGGGACGACCGGGATCCCGCGGACAGCGCGCTGCTGGATGAGGCGCTGGACAATATCGCCCGGAAATTGCTCGACGACCAGCTGGAACACGACGAGGCGCGGGTCTGAACCCGAGCTCGGAGATTACTTGCACGCGAGTACTCGTAGACGTATATTCGTATACGAGTAGGAGGTGCAATGGCTACTAAACGCAAGGTCAACAACTTGCTGGCGCTGGCAGTGCTGTCGGTGATCGTGGAACGGCCGATGCACCGCTACGAGATCGCGTCCGTGCTCAAGCAGCGCGGCAAAGACCGCGATATGGACATCAAGTGGGGCTCGCTGTACACGGTTGTGCAGAACATGGCCAAGGCCGGATTTCTGGAGGAGATCGGCAGCGAGCGGGACGGCGCCCGGCCGGAACGGGTGATCTACCAGATCACCGACGCGGGCCGCGCCGAAATGCGGGACTGGACCACCGAATTGATCTCCGACCCGGAGCTGGATGCGACGCGGTTCACCGCTGGGCTCTCCATCCTCGGTGCGCTCCCGCCGGAGCTGGTGATCGAGCTGCTCGGCAAGCGGATCACCGCCCTGGACGCGGCGCTCGCCACCGGGCGCGCGGAGCTGGCGGAGCTGGACGGCAAGCTGCCGCGGCTGTTCACGGTCGAGACCGAATACGGGCTGGCGATGCTGGCGGCGGAAGTCGCGTGGGTGCGTTCGTTCCGTGCCGAGCTGGTCGAGGGCACCTTCCCTGACCTGGGGTTCTGGTCTCGGATGCACGCCGAGAACATCGACCCGGCCGAAGTCATCGAGATGGTGGAGAGGGGGGAGAAACCCGAGTAGATCGGTGCCCCGCAGCGGGGCGACCTTTAGACCCAGGCTCGGCGGAAGTGCGGCAACACGACCGCCGAGCTGGGAAAACCTTCTCGAACCGTGCCCGCGATCGCGCACCCAGCCCAAGATTTGGCAATCACAGGATAGCCGGGTGAGCGACAGGGCGGTTTCGGGGAACCGCAACCACCTTGATTGGGAGATCATCCATGTCTTTGAACAACCCCGCCACCATCCGGTCCGCACTCGTCATCGGCGGCGGCATCGCCGGTCCGGTCACCGCGGCGGCTCTGCGCAAGGCGGGCATCGACGCCCGCGTCTTCGAGGCCTACCCCGGGCCCGCGTTCAACATCGGCAGCGGGCTCGCGCTGGCGCCCAACGGAGTAGCCGCACTCGATGTGATCGGCGCTGGAGATCGGGTGCGC
Source organism: Nocardia sp. NPDC051832 (assembly GCF_040681285.1). Lineage (NCBI taxonomy): Bacteria > Bacillati > Actinomycetota > Actinomycetes > Mycobacteriales > Nocardiaceae > Nocardia > Nocardia sp. NPDC051832. The sequence goes on along the minus strand of NZ_JBFAYL010000001.1, from coordinate 2,093,718 downwards.
GACATCGCGTTTCCGATTTCCGCGATGTCGTTGTCGGTCGGCGGCAAGATCCACCACGTGCCCGGCCTGCCCGATCTGGAGCCGTTGCAGATGGTCGATCGCAGCGAATTGCACCGCACGCTGCACGATCACGCGATCGCCGCCGGGGTGTCGTTCGAGTACGACAAGCGGCTGACGCACGTCGAAGAGGCCGCCGACGGTGTCACCGCGCACTTCGCGGACGGCACCACCGCCACCGCCGACGTGCTCATCGGCGCGGACGGCATTCGGTCGACCGTGCGGGAGCTGATCGATCCGAACGCGCCGGGACCGGACTACACCGGCATGCTCGGTTTCGGCGCGATGGTCGACTGCGATCTCGACACCCCGGCGGGCTCCATGGTTTTCGCCTACGGTCAGCGGGCCTACTACCTGTATGGGGCGGTCGAAGAAGGGCGCTTCATGTGGGGCGCGAATCTGCCCAGCAAGCAATATCTCTCGCTGACCGAGGCGCGGGCGCTGCCGGCCGAGCACTGGCTGAAGATTCTGCGCGACACCTACGGCGGTGATGCGGCGGGTGGCGCGCTGGTCCGGGCGACCACCGCCGACAACCTGGAAATCGTTGGGGCACTGCATATTATGCCGTCGGTACCGCAGTGGCGCCGCGGCCGGCTGGTCCTGGTGGGCGATTCCGTGCACGCGCCGTCCAACAGTTCCGGGCAGGGCGCCTCGCTGGGCATCGAGAGCGCGGTCCAATTGGCGCGCTGCCTGCGGGATCTGCCGCACGAGCAGGCCTTCGCGGCCTATGAACAGCTGCGGCGGTCCCGCGTGGAAGGGGTGGCCAAGCGCGCCGCCAAGATCAACCACAGCAAGACGCCGGGGCCGGTGGCCCGGAAGATGATGAATGTGGTGATGCCGGTGATGTTCCGGTTGATGGATCAGGAGAAGCAGCTCGGCGCGGAGCAGCGCTACCGGATCGACTGGGACGCACCGGTGTCCGCGGAACTCGTCCCGGTGTGATCCAGACGCCGTTTCACACCCTTGGGTGGGGATTCCCGCACCCCCGGGGGTTGGGTGCGCCAGCACTGGGGTTCCTGTCGAGAGGGCTCTGAACAGGGGAAATTAGAAGTCGTAAACGAAACAAAGACGACTTCGGAGGACCACCCCATGAACACCGCACTCGCTCAGAACCGCACCGGCACTGATCAGGCGGCCGTCGCGGTGGCCACCCTCGATGCCGACCGCGATTACCTGGACCGCTGGTCCAACCGGCTGGCTCGGGTCCTGCTGGCCCGCGGCGCCGCACCCGGCACCCGGATCGCGGTGGCGGTCGAGCCGGCCGTCGAGTTCGTGGTGACCCGCTGGGCCATCGAAAAGATCGGCGCCACCGCGGTTTCCGCCGACTCGGCGATCGGCGTCCGGCTCGGCGTCACCACCAAGGACGACCGCGACGGCCTGTCCGGCAAGATCGCCTGGCTGGTGCTCGACGACCGGTCGACCCTGCTGGGCTACCTCACCGGATCCGACGCCCCCATCACCGACGCCGATCTGTTTCACGCGCACGCCTGCTGAGACCTACGGGACGGACAGCCCTGTCCGTCCCGTAGTGCGTTGAGCGCATTTCAAGTTATCCGCGTATCGCCGCGAGATAGACTCCCGAGGAAGAAATACACGCGCGAGTCCTCACTGGCTATCTCCTGAACTTCCAGGAACTTTTATGCGATCCCCTTTGCCGGTCGCGCCGGATCAGATGCCTGCCGGTGCCTTTCCGCTGTCCGCAGCCCAGCGTGGAATCTGGTTCGCCCAGCATTTCGCGGGCGACACCGCTATTTCCATCGCACAGTACGTCGAATTCGCCGGGCCCGTCGATGTCGAGTTGCTCGCCGATGTAGCGCGCCAGGCCGGCCGTGAATTCGGCACCGGCTATGTGCGTTTGATCGAGGTCGACGGATTTCCGTATCAGATGGTCGATACCGGGCAGGACGATCGGATTCCGGTAATCGATCTACGCGGCGAAGCCGATCCGGTGGCGGCGGCGCAGGACTGGATGAGCGCGGAATACACCGCGCCCCTGGATCTGCTGCGGGATCCACTCGGGTGCTACGTGCTGCTGCGGCTGGCCGAGGACCACTGGTATTGGTATCAGCGGATTCACCACATCGTGCTGGACGGCTTCGGCGCGATGACGATGCTGCAGCGCACCGCCGAGCTGTACAACGCGGCGCTGGCCGGGCGGGAGCAGCCGGCGAGCAAGGCCGAGGATCTGCGCAAGATCATCGACAGCGATGTGGCGTACCGGGATTCGAGCCGATTCCAGGCGGACGGGCAGTACTGGCGGGAGCATCTCGCGGGCATGGTCGAGCCGGTCAGCCTGGCCGGGCGGGCCGCCGAGGTGGACGCGCATCCGCGCGTCGCCGCCGGGGAACTGCCGCTGGACACCGCCGAGCTGCTGGACGCGGTGGCGAAAGCGGAGAACTCCAGCATCGCCCCGATCGTGGTCGCGGCGTTCGGGGCGTACCTGGGCGCGATGACCGGAGCGCCGGAAGTGGTGCTGAGCCTGCCGGTTTCGGGGCGGACGACGGCATCGCTGCGGCGGTCCGGCGGCATGGTCGCCAATGTGGTGCCGCTGCGGCTGAGTATGGACGCGGCGATGACGGTGGGTGCGTTCATCCGGGCTACGCAGGGCGAGCTGACCTCGGCGCTGCGCCGGCAGCGCTACCGCCAGGAGGACATCGTCCGCGATCTCGGCTGGGCGGTGGACGAGGGCGCCTCGTTCGGGCCGACGGTGAACCTGATGATGGTGGACACCAGGATCGAGCTCGGTGCGGTCATCGGGCGGATGCATGTGCTGACCTCCGGAATGATCGACGACCTGTTCCTGAATCTGTATCCCGGTGTGGGCGGCGAGAGCACGCACATCGATTTCCAGGCGAACCCGAACCTGTACGGCGCGGGCGAGCTGGCCGGGCAGCATCGGCGGTTCCTCGCCTTCCTGCATCGATTCCTGGTCGCCGGGCCGGAGGCCCCGTTGTCGGCGGTCCCGGTGTTGTTCGAGGACGAGGTTGCCGAGCTGGTGCCCGCGCGCGGGGCCGCCGACGTGCGGCCGCGGACCCTGCCCGACATCCTGAGTGCGGGTGCGGCCTTCGATCCGTCGGCGGTCGCGCTGGTCGCCGGAGACCTGCGACTCACCTATCGCGAGCTCGAGGAGCACACGAACCGGCTGGCGCGGGTGTTGATCGATGCCGGTGCGGGACCTGAACGGACCGTCGCGATTTCGATTCCGCGGTCCGCGGAATCTGTGCTCGCGATGTACGCGGTGGCCAAGACCGGGGCGGCGTTCGTGCCGATCGATCCGGGGTATCCGGCGGACCGGATCGAATACATGGTGCGGGACAGCGGGGTGGTCGCCGGTTTGACGGTGGCGGCCGCGCGAGCGGCGCTGCCGGACCAGGTCACGTGGCTGACCCTCGATGACGCAACGGTGGTTCAGCTTGTCGCGGAACGGGATTCCGGGGCGTTGACCGATGCGGATCGGACTGCGCGGATTCATCTCGACCAGCCTGCCTATCTCATCTACACCTCGGGCTCGACCGGACTGCCCAAGGGTGTCACGGTGACCCATCGCGGCCTGGGGAACCTGGTGGCGAGTTCCGGCACGACCTTCGGGGTGACCGCCGCTTCCGTGGTGGCGCACGCGGTTTCGCCGAGCTTCGACATATCCATCGAGGAGCTTCTGGTGGCGCTCGCCGCCGGTGCGACGGTCGCGGTTGTGCCGCCGGCGGCATACGCGGGCGAAGAGCTGGCGGAAGTGCTTCGCGCACAGCAGGTTACCCACCTGAACGTGACGCCCGCGGTGGTGGCTTCGCTGGATCCGGCGGCGCTGCCGTCGTTGCGCACGGTGATCGTGGGCGGCGACGCGTGCCCGCCCGAGCTGGTGGCGCGGTGGGCCGGGCGCCGGCTGCTCAACGGATACGGACCGACCGAGACGACGATCACCGTTACCGTGAGCGCGCCGCTGGAACCCGGTGCGCCGGTGACGATCGGCAGTCTGGCTCGGGGCGTCTCCGCGGTGGTGCTGGATCCGTGGCTGCGGCCGGTGGCGCCCGGGGCGACCGGTGAGCTGTACCTGGGGGGTCCCGCGGTGGCGCGGGGCTACCGCGAGCGCAACGGGCTGACAGCGAGTCGATTCGTCGCCGACCCGTACACACCTGGTGCGCGCATGTATCGCACCGGCGACCTGGTGCGCTGGTGCCGGCGCGACGGCCGGCTGGAGCTGGAGTACGCGGGCCGCACCGACTTTCAGGTAAAGGTGCGGGGATACCGCATCGAACTCGGGGAGATCGACGCGGCGCTGCAACGGCAGGCCGCGGTGGATTTCGCGCTCACCATCGGTGCGAAGAGCCCCGCCGGTGCGACTGCTCTGGTGTCCTATGTGCTGGGCAAGCCCGGTGCCGACGTGCAGCCCGAGACCTTGAAAGCTGCCGTGGGACTGGAACTTCCGGCATACATGGTGCCGTCGGTGGTCATGGTGATCGACCACGTGCCGCTCACCCCGGTCGGCAAGGTCGACCGCAGAGCTTTGCCCGCACCGGATTTCGGTGTGCGCGCCGTGGTACGGCGTGCACCGTCCACGCCGCGCGAGGAAACGCTGGCCGCATTGTTCGCCGAGGTCCTGGGCGTGGACGCGGTCGGCGTCGACGACAACTTCTTCGCCCTCGGCGGCGACAGCATCATCTCCATCCAGTTGGTCTCCCGGGCCCGCGCCGCCGGCCTGGCCTTCAGCGCGCGCGACGTCTTCGAACGCAAAACCGTCGCCGCCCTGGCCGCGGTCGCCACCGAAGCGGCCGACACAACTGTGCATGAATTGCCCGGTGGCGGCGTCGGATCCATCGTGCCGACACCGATCACGCACGCCATGCTCGAGCAGGGCGACAGTTGGCAGCGCTACAGCCAGGCAGTACTGATCGACCTTCCCTCCGGCACCACCCGGGAACAGCTGATCCCGGCGGTCCAAGCTCTGCTCGACCGCCACGACATGCTGCGCAGCACCCTGCGCCGCGCCACCTCCGTAGCGTGGGAATGGATTGCCGCCGAGCGCGGTTCGGTCGATGCGGCAGACCTGATCGCTGTCGTGGACGCCGGACCCGACCTGGACGAAACCTGCGAACGCGAATTGCAGCGCGCCGCCGACCAACTCGACCCCGCCGCCGGGATCATGGCGCGATTCGTACTGATAACCCCGCGAACCGCCGAGAATGCCGAGGCCGTCGGTGGTGGGCCGGTGCTGTGGCTGGTGCTGCATCACCTGGTTACCGATGGGGTTTCTTGGCGGACCTTGTTGCCGGACTTGGCTACTGCGTTCAGTGGTGGGGTTCTGGAGCCGGTGGGGACGTCGTATCGGCGGTGGGCGCAGGCCAATGTCGAGGAGGCCGCGCGGCGGGCCGCGGAGTTGCCGGTGTGGGAGCGGATTGTCCGGACGCCTGATCCGTTGATCGGGGCGCGGGGCGCGGATCCGGCTGTGGATGTGGTTGCCACGATGGCGGAGGTGCGGACCGCCGTGCCTGCGGATGTGGCGGGCGTGGTGCTCGATGTGCTGCCGGAGCGGTTCCACTGTGGTGCGGACGATGTGCTGCTGGCCGCGCTGGCGCTGGCGGTGGCGCGGTGGCGGGGGCGCAGTAGTGCGCTGTTCACGCTGGAAGGGCATGGGCGCGAGGAATCGGTGCTGCCCGGGGCGGATCTGGCGCGCACGGTGGGGTGGTTCACCAGTGTGTATCCGGTGGCGATCGACTTGGCCGGAATCGATGTGGAGGAGGCGTTCGCCGGTGGGGCGTCCGCCGGGGCCGCGATCAAGGCGGCCAAGGAACAGTTGCGGGCTGTGCCGGACAAGGGTGTCGGGTTCGGGATGCTGCGGTACCTGAATCCGGAGGCCGCCGAGGCGCTTGCGGGAGCGCCCGCGCCGCAGATCAGCTTCAACTATCTCGGCCGTGCGGCCGGCGGTGCTGAAGGCGATTGGCTGCCGCGACGTTTCGCGGCGACGCAGGATGACCGTGCGCCGCTGCCCGCGGTCATCGATATCAACGCGATCATGGGCGCTACCGATCTCGAGGTGACCTGGGCGTATGCCTCGGGGATCCTGGACGAAGCGCAGGTTCGTGAGCTGGCACAGCTCTGGGCGGAGGCGCTCGGCGCGCTGGCCGGGACCGCGGCCGGTGGGCACACGCCCTCGGATTTCCCCCTCACTTCGGTGACCCAGCGGCAGATCGACGGCTGGGAGCGGAGCTATCCGAATCTCGCTGATGTGTGGCCGCTTTCGCCGCTGCAATACGGGCTGCTGTTCCACGCGATGTACGACACCGATACCGCCGACGGTTACACGGTGCAGACCCGGCTCACGCTGTCGGGACAGGTTGATGCGAAGCGGTTGCGTTCGGCCGCGCAGGCATTGGTCGACCGGCACGAGAACCTGCGGGTCGCCTTCGTGGAGACCGCGGACGGTCCACGACAGCTGGTGCTGAGCGACGCCGAAGTGCGCTGGCGGGAACTGGATTTGCGGCACCTCGGCGATGCCGGGGCGCGGCGGCGGGAGCTGGAACGAACCATCGCCGTCGATGCGAACAGCCGGTTCGATCTGACGCGGCCGCCGCTGCTGCGGTTCCTGCTGATTCGTGGTGACGTCGAGACCTACACCCTGCTGATGACCAATCACCATGTGGTGCTGGATGGCTGGTCGACGCCGTTGCTGGTGCGCGAGCTGCTGACGATGTACATCGCGGCGGCCTCGGGTGCTTCGATGGCCGAGGTGCTGCCGCCCGCGCCGTCCTATCGAGGGTTCCTGGCGTGGCTCGGCGAACCGGATGCCGCCGGATCGGCCTCGATCGATGCGTGGCAGCAAGCGCTGGCCGGGGTGGACGCGCCGACGCGGGCGGTGCCGTCGCTGGCGGGAGTGGAATCCACCGAATCCGGAATGGTTTCCGTCGATCTGCCGAACGAGTTGATCGCACGGCTGGAGGCGACGACCCGTGCGGCCGGCGCCACCACGAACACCGCGGTGCAGGCGGCGTGGGCGCTGCTGCTGGTCATGCTGACCGGGCGCACCGATGTGGTGTTCGGCGGCACCGTGTCCGGCCGGCCGCCGCAGCTGAGCGGGGTCGAGGACATGGTGGGGTTGTTCATCAACACCCTGCCGGTGCGGGTGCGGCTCGATCCGGCGGAGCGGGTCGCGGAGCTGCTGGCGCGGTTGCAGTCCGAGCAGGCGCGGTTGCTGGATCACCAGCAGGTCGGGCTGGCCGAGATCCATCAGGCGGTCGGCTTGGCCGAATTGTTCGACACGCTCACGGTTTTCGAGTCGTACCCGATCGATCGGGAGACACTGTCGCGGTCGCTGGACATCGCGGGGATGCGGGTGCTCGATGTCGAGGGCACCGATGCGACGCCGTATCCGTTGAACCTCATGGTGATTCCGCTGCACGGTGCGCCGGGCCAGCGCGACACCCTGCGAATCACCGTCAAATACTTGGCCGATCACTTCGCGGAGGCCGAGGCGGCGCGCCTACTGGATCGGTTTGTGCTGCTGCTCAGGCAGATTGCCGAACAGCCGCAAGCCCGGATCGCCCGAATGCAGCATTGCGACCGCGCCGAGCGCGCGGAACTGTTGCCGCGGCGGGGCGCGGCATCGGTACCGCAGCGCACCATGCCCGAGATTCTCAGCGCCGGCGCGGCGATCGATCCGGACGCCATCGCGGTCAGCCTGGGCGGCGCTTCCATGACCTATGGGGAGCTCGACGCCTGGTCCAACCGGTTCGCGCGGGTGCTGCTGCGGCGGGGCGTCGGAGCGGAAGTCTTTGTGGTGCTGGCTCTTACGCGGTCGATCGAATCAGTGGTCGCGGTGTGGGCGCTGGTGAAGACGGGTGCCGCGTTCCTGCCGCTGGATCCGAACTATCCGGTGGAGCGCATCGAGCACATCCTGACCGACTCCAAAGCGCCGATCGGCGTCACCGTGCACGCCACCGGCGAGACGCTGCCCGGCACCATCGACTGGCTCCTGCTCGACGAACTCAACACCATCCGCCGGGTGATGACCGTGCCCGCCGATCCGATCACCGACGCCGAGCGCGGCGGCGCGATCCGGATGGATCAGACCGCCTACCTGATCTACACCTCGGGCTCGACCGGAAAGCCCAAAGCGGTATTGCTGAGTCACCGGGGTGTCTCGAATCTCGTGACAGCGCAGCGTGAATCGCTGGCCCTCGACCACACCGCGCGGGAATTGCAGGTCGCGTCCCCGAGTTTCGACGCCTCCGTCTTCGAGATGCTGTGCGCGCACGGTATGGGCGGGCATCTGGTGCTGTCGCCGCCGGAGGTCTACGGCGGCGCCGAACTCGAACAGCTGCTGCGCGCCGAGCGGGTCACCCACGCCGTGATCACGCCATCGGTGCTGGCCACGATGGATCCCCGGGATCTGCCCGAGTTGCGTGTGCTCTCGGTGGCCGGTGAGGCGGCGGGTGCGGAACTGACCGCCCAGTGGTCGGCGGGCCGGCGCATGCTGAATCTCTACGGCCCCACGGAATTCAGCATCTGGGCTACCGGCCCGGGTGAGCTGCGGGCCGGGGAACCGGTGACCATGGGCGGACCGATTCGCGGCGCCGCTCTCATGGTGCTGGACGGATGGCTGCGCCCGGTGCCGGTCGGGGTCGAGGGCGAGCTCTATCTCGCGGGACCCGCGATCGCGCGGGGATACTTCAACCGCTTCGCCATGACCGCCGCACGCTTCATCGCCAATCCCTTCGACGAGCCGGGCGAGCGGATGTACCGCACCGGCGACATGGTGCGCTGGGTGCTGCGCGACGGTGCGCTCGAGCTGGAGTACCTGGGGCGCAGTGACTTCCAGGTGAAGATCCGCGGCCTGCGGATCGAGCTCGGCGAGATCGACGCGGTGCTGGGAGCCGACGAGGACGTGGAATACGCGGCCACCATCGGCATGCCGGGACCGGGCGGCGAAACGGTGCTGGTGTCCTATGTCGTGCCGACCCAGACCTGGCGCGAATCGGTGGCGGCCGGAACGGAATTCGACACCGAGCGGCTGCGCAGCCGGGTCGCGGGCCGGCTGCCCGGCTACATGGTGCCCGGCTATCTGCTCGTCCTCGACGACGTACCGCTCACACCCGTCGGCAAACTGGACCGAAAGGCCCTGCCCGTTCCCGACTTCGAGAGCTACCAGCGCCGCTACCTCGCACCCCGCACGCCGGTGGAGGAGTCCGTGGCCACCGTCTTCGCCGACGTCCTCGGCAGCGAAAGAGTCAGTATCGACCAGTCCTTCTTCGAACTCGGCGGCAACTCCCTCAGCGCAACCCGGGTCATCGCCCGCGTCAACGCGGCCCTCGGCTCGACCATCGCCCTGCGCGACCTCTTCGACGCACCGACCGTCGCCCAACTCGCCGCCCGCATCGTGCCCGCCGCCGAAGGCGCCCGCGCCCGTTTCGCGCTGACTCCCCGCCTCCGCCCCGACCGCATCCCCCTGTCGCCGGCCCAGCAACGCATGTGGGTCCTCAACCAGCTGGAACCCACCTCCGCCGCCTACAACATCGCCGTCGCCCTGCGCCTCACCGGCACCCTCGACGTCGCAGCCATGCAACAAGCCCTGACCGACGTAGTGCGTCGCCACGAAAGCCTGCGCACCATGTACCCCGCCGACTCGGAAGGCCCCCGCCAGGTAATCGTCAGCACCGAAACAGCGGCTCCGACACTCCATCTCACGACCACCGAGGACGGCCGCCAACTCCGCACCCACATCAACAACCTCGCCGGAGTCGGCTTCGACCTCGCCACCGACCCCCCACTCCGCGTCGGCCTCTTCCGTATCACCCCACCCGGCACGTTCTCCGCCGGGCCCCAGACGCCAAACCCGCAGGCAGACAGCGTTATCGACGCGCGCGCCATGGATCCCGGCCGAGAGCATGCCGGGATGACGGTGAATGTGCTTGCCGATGCCCGCGCGGCACAGCCGGTGGATTCACAGTCCACGGCCGAGGGCTTGCGTGCCGAGCCGGCGGATGGACTGTCCGCTAGGACGCCCGAAGGAAGATCGTTCGGCGCGGTGGCGGCGGAGCGCCGGGGTACCCACGGCGACACCGCCGGCGCTGCGGCTGGGGAGTTGGTTGAGGGTGCGGAGTCCGTGCATGTGGTGGTGCTTGTCGTACATCACATCAGTGCCGATGGGGCGTCGATGGCGCCGTTGGCCTCGGATTTGATGACTGCGTATGCGGCGCATGCGTTCGGCGGGGGTGGGGCGTTGGCGGCGCTGCCGGTGCAGTATGCGGATTTCGCGTTGTGGCATCGGGAGTTGCTCGGGGACGAAGCGGAGGCGGAGTCGTTGGCGGCGCGGCAGATCGGGCGATGGGTCGAGGTGCTGGGCGGGGCGCCGGATCTGCTCGAGTTGCCTGGGGATCGGGCCCGGCCGGCGGTGCAGTCGATGCGGAGTGCCGATCTGGGGTTCGTGGTGGACGCGCGGGTGCATCGGGGCGTGGTGGAGTTGGCCGCCGCGCGGGATGTCAGCGTGTTCATGGTGGTGCACGCGGCGCTTGCGGTGTTGCTGGCGCGGCTCGGGAGTACCGATGATGTGGTGATCGGGACCGCGGTGGCGGGGCGGGGTGAGGCGGCGCTCGACGAGATGGTCGGGATGTTCGTCAATACGCTCGCGTTGCGCACTCGGGTCGATCCGAATCTGGGGTTCCGGGAATTCCTCGACGCGGTCAGGGCTTCGGATCTGGAGGCGTTCGGGAACGCGGATGTGCCGTTCGAGCGGCTCGTGCAGGTGCTGAACCCCGCGCGGTCGACGGCGCATCACCCGATTTTCCAAGTGTCGTTGTCCTTGCAGAACTTCGTGGAACCCGTGCTGGAGTTGCCGGGGCTGCGGGTCGGCGTCGAGGATCTGGAACGTAGTGCGGGGCAATTCGATCTGGCCTTCGATCTGCGGGAACGGTTCGCGGGGGCGGAACCCGGTGGGATCGAGGGCGTATTGACTTATGCCACCGATCTTTTCGACGCCGCCACGGTCGAATCGTTCCTGGCGCGCTGGCAGCGGGTGCTGGCGGCGATCATCGCGGATCCGGCACTGACGATTGCCGATATCGATCTGCTGGAGCCGCAGGAGCGGGCGGAGTTGGTGCCGGTGCACGGGCCGGTGAGCTCGGGCACGGTCACGTTGCCGGAGCTGCTCACCGAGACGGCAGCACGCTATGCCGACCGCCCGGCGCTGGTGTACGCCGGAGTGACCACGACCTACGGTGACCTCGAGGCGAGATCCAATCAGCTCGCGCGGACGTTGATCGATGCGGGTGTAGGTCCGGAAACAGTTGTCGCGCTGGGGCTTACCCGGGGCACAGAGCTGCTTACCGGCATGTGGGCCGCGGCCAAGGCCGGTGCCGCGTTCTTGCCGGTCGATCCGAAGCATTCGGTCGATCGAATCGACCACATGCTCACCGATTCCGGTGCGGTACTGGGACTTACAGTGGCGGCGCATCGGGATTCGCTGTCCGGCAGCGGACAGTGGCTGGTGCTCGACGATCCCGAGTTCGAACGGCAGTGGCAGGGCGCCGACCGAACTGCGCTGCGCGCCGATGAACGGGGCGTGATCGCACTGGACCATCCCGCGTGGATGATCTACACCTCCGGGTCCACCGGCACACCCAAGGGCGTCACCGTCAGCCATCGAGGCATCGCCGACGTGGTTGTCGCACAGCGCGAATCGCTGGACCTCGACGAGCATTCGCGGGTATTGCAGGTCGCCTCGCCGAGCTTCGACGCATCGATCTTCGAAGCGCTGATGGCCTTCGGTTCCGGTGGCGCCTCGGTGATCGCGCCGCCCGAGGTGTTCGGCGGCGAAGCGCTGACCGAACTGCTGGCCGCCGAGCAGGTCACCCACATGGTGATCACCCCGTCCGCCTTGGCGACCGTGGATCCCGCCCAGGTGTCCAGCGTCCGAGTGCTGGCCGTCGCCGGCGAGGCTGTGGGCGCCGAGCTGGTCGAACGCTGGTCCGCGCCTGCGCCTGCCGGCGATCGGCACCAGGGGGAGGAACAGCTCCGTCAACAGCGCGCCGGCCGGCGCATGATCAATCTGTATGGGCCGACGGAGTTCACCATCTGGGCGACCGGGTCGACGGCCTTGCGAGCGGATGCACCGGTCACCATCGGTGCCCCCATCCGAGGCGCGGCGGCTCTGGTGCTCGATGACCGACTGCGGCCGGTGCCGGTTGGCGTCGCCGGGGAGTTGTATCTCGCGGGCCCCGCGCTGGCCCGCGGGTATCACGCCCGTCCGGATCTGAACGCTGGGCGATTCGTCGCCAATCCTTTTGGAGCACAAGGTGAGCGGATGTACCGAACCGGCGACCTGGTGCGCTGGACTCGTGCCGCGGCGGGGCTGGAACTGGAGTACATCGGGCGCACCGACTTCCAGGTGAAGGTGCGCGGACAGCGGATCGAACTCGGGGAGATCGATGCGGTGCTCGGACGTGCGGACGGCGTAGAATTCGCTGTCACCCTCGGTGCTCCGGGCCCGACCGGCTCCACCGCATTGGCTGCCTACGTCGTGCACGAACCCGGTGTCGAGATAGACGTCGCAAAGCTGCGCGCTTACGCCGCGGACATTCTCCCCGGCTACATGGTGCCGTCGGCGTTCGTGGTGCTCGATGCGATCCCGCTCAACGCGGTGGGCAAGCTGGACCGGAAAGCACTGCCGGAGCCGGTGTTCGGCGCCGATCAAGCGGAGTATGTGCCGCCCAGCACACCGACCGAAGAGACGCTGGCGGCGATCTTCGCCGAACTCCTCGGCCGCGAGAAGGTCGGGGCCGCCGACTCGTTCTTCGCCCTCGGCGGCGACAGCATCCTCGCGATCCAGCTGGTGTCGCGCGCCAAGGTGCAGGGCGTAACCGTCACTCCGCTACAGGTTTTCGAGCACCGCACCGTCGGCGCCCTCGCCGCGGCCGCGGACACGGCGGGCGAGGTCGTCACCCTCGAGGAGCTGCCCGGCGGCGGCGTAGGCGAGCTGCCGCTGCCGCCGATCGTGCACTACATGCTCGAACGCGGTGGCAATCACAACCGTTTCGCCCAGACCGCGGTGCTCGAACTGCCGGTCGGCATCCGGCCGGACCAGCTCGCCGCGACCATCGGCACGGTGGTGGATCGCCATGACATGCTGCGATCCCGCTTGTTCCAGGACGACACCGGCGAATGGCGTTTGGCAGTAGGCGAACCCGGCTCCGTCGACCCCGCCGCCCTAGTGCGCCGGGTCGAGTTCGCCGCCGACGCGGACACGGTCGACCTGCGCGAATACGCGGTGGCCGAGCTCGATTCCGCGATGAACCGACTCGACCCCGCCCAGGGCGTCGTCCTGCAATTCCTGTGGCTGGACCCGGTCGGTGAAGCGGGTGACCGCAGCCGCGCCGGCCGTCTGATCGTGATCGCCCACCACCTTGTCGTCGACGGTGTCTCCTGGCGAATCCTGGTGCCGGACTTCATGGCCGCCTGGGCCCAGATCTCCGCCGGGGCGACCCCGGTACTCACCGAAGTCGGCACTTCGATGCGCCGCTGGTCGCACGCCCTGACCGAACTGGCCCATGCGGAAGCCAGGTCGGCCGAAATCGACTACTGGCGAAGAACAGTAGACATCCCCGACCCGCCGCTCGGCCGCCGCGAACTCGATCCCGCCATCGATCGAGCCCACACCTTGCGCATGGTCGACATCGAGGTCCCCGCAGACGTAACCACCGCCCTGCTCACCACCTTGCCCGCCCTGTTCCACGGCAGCGTCGAGGACACCCTGCTCGCCACCCTGGCCTTGGCGGTGGACGCCTGGCGCGGCGACCGCGCACCGCAACTCGCCAATGCCGTTGTCTCAGAGACACACTCGGCGGCCGGTGGACGGAGCGTACTGCTTCGCCTGGAGGGCCATGGTCGGCAGCAGGAAGTGATTCCCGGTGCGGACCTGTCGCGGACGGTGGGGTGGTTCACGAGCATTTATCCGGTGCGGGTCGACCTCGACGGCATCGACGTCCCAGCGGCGCTGGCCGGTGGGCCTGCCCTGGGTGCGGCCATCCGGGCAGTGAAGCATCAGCTGCTGGCGGTGCCGGACAAGGGGATCGGGTTCGGACTGCTGCGATACCTGAATTCCGGTGCGGCGCAGCAGCTGCCATCACGCCTGCCCGGTCGGATCGGTTTCAACTATCTCGGGCGGTACTCCGTCGGCGACATTCCGGCGGGGTTGGAAGGTTTGGGCTGGTTGCCGACCGACGAACTCGGTGAGTTGCCGGCGACCGAGTGCGCTGACGTGCCGTTGCAGTCGGAGATCGACGTGAACGCGGTGGTGATCGACGACCGGTTGCAGGCGAGTTTCGGGTTCCCCGCAGCCTTGCTGGACCGCACAGAAGTGGCGGAGCTGGCGCAGCGGTGGATCGAAGCGCTGACCGCGGCAGCCGCTTTCGCGCAGACGGACGCGGCGCGGGAGCTCGGAGCCGCCGAGGAACGGGCGATGGCCGAGCAGGCGGCGGCCGCGGCTTCGGCGGGCTCGCCGCTGGGGCTGGACGTGCTGTTGCCGATCCGCGCGGAAGGTTCGGAGCCCGCGTTGTTCTGCGTTCACCCGTCGTCCGGAATGTCCTGGACCTACCTGGGATTCGCGGATGCGCTGGCGGCCGGACGCCCGATCTACGGTTTGCAGGCGCCGGATTTGAGCGGGCAGCCGTCGGTGCGCAGTATCGCCGAGTTCGCCGAGCGATACGTGCGGGAGATCCGCGCGGTGCAGCCGGACGGGCCCTATCACCTGCTGGGCTGGTCGTTCGGCGGTCTGATCGCGCATGCGATGGCGGTACGGCTGGAGCAGGAGGGCGCCGAAGTCGGGGTCCTGGCGCTGCTCGACGCGGACACCGCCGATATCGACGGGGACAGCATCGAACCGCTGACCGCGGGCTCGTTCGTCAGTACCTTCGGAGCGGTCTTCGGGATCGAGGACGTCCCCGCCGAGGCGACCGCGGCGCAGGCCGCGGCGATGATCAGCGCCCGGATGGGCGGTGCGGCACTGGTCGACGCGGCCACGCTGGAGCGAATGGCGGGCTCCTACAACGCCTCCGCGCGCACTCGCACCGGCTATCAGCGACCGGTCTTTCACGGAGACGTGCTGTATTTCCATGCCACCGTGGAGACTTCGGACATCTTCGGCCCCGCGGGGTGGCGGCCCTATGTCACCGGAGCTATCACCCAGCACGACGTGGCGGTCACCCACGACGAAATGACGGCTCCGCACGTACTGCCCAGCATCGCGCGCGTGCTCGACGAACATCTTGGAGGTAACCAGTGAGCACTGACACCGGGGTAGTGGTGGAGGGCATCGAGAAATCCTTCGGTGCGGTAAAAGCCTTGCGCGGAGTCGATTTCGTGGCCGCGCAGGGCGAGGTGCTCGGGATTCTCGGCCCCAACGGAGCGGGCAAGACGACGACTGTGAACATTCTGTCCACACTGATCGCACCCGACCAGGGCCGTGCCACGGTGGCCGGTCACGATGTGGTCGGCGATCCGGCGGCGGTGCGCCGCGCGATCATGTTGACCGGCCAGTTCGCGGCCTTGGACGACATGCTCAGCGGTTACGAGAATCTGGTGATGTTCGGCCGGCTGATGGGCCTGCGGAAGCGCGCGGCCCGAGCTCGCGCCGACGAACTGCTCGCCGAATTCGATCTGCTGAAGGCGGCGGGCCGCCGGGTCGGCACCTACTCCGGCGGTATGCGCCGGCGTATCGATATCGCGTGCGGGCTGGTGGTCCGCCCGGACGTCGTGTTCCTCGACGAACCCACCACCGGCCTGGATCCCCGTAGCCGGCAGGGTGTTTGGGACCTGGTGTCGAGCTTCCGCAAACACGGCATCACCACGCTGCTCACCACCCAGTATCTGGAAGAAGCCGACGCGCTGTGTGATCGGATCATCGTGATCGACCACGGCGTGGTGATCGCCGAGGGCACCGCCGACGAGTTGAAGGCCCGCACCGGCGGGGCGTACTGCGAGGTGGTGCCGCTGGATCTGAAGGATCTGCCGGCCATCGCCGACGCCCTGGGTTCGCTGCTGCCGGAGGAGAATCGGGCCACCCTCACGGCGGATTCCGATCGGATCGCGATCCCCGCGCCGGACGGCGCGAAGACCTTGGCGGAAGCGCTGCGGCGTTTGGACGACGCGGGCGTCGAACTCGTCGACATCGCCCTGCGCCGGCCCTCGCTCGATGATGTATTCCTGCAGCTCACCGGTCATCTCGCGGCTGCCGACGATGCGGATGCCGGGAAATGACCGCCGGTACCTGGCTGACCGACGTCCGCGCGACACCGCTGCGGGTGCAGCAGTGGTGGGTGCTGACCTCGCGTCTGATCGTGCCCTCGCTGAAAACCGGTGAGGTGCTGTCCTCGATCCTCGCGCCGATCGCGTTCACCGCCAGCTTCTACATCCCGCTGAAAACCGTAATGACCTTCGCCGGACACGGATTCAGCAGCTACGCCCAGTTCATGATGCCGATCGTGATCCTGCAAGCGGCGGCGTTCACCGCGATCGGCGCGGCCTTCCGGGCCGCGACGGACGCGGTCGCGGGACTGGATCGGCGGTTCGGGTCGATGCCGATCGGGCCGCTGGTCCCGGTGGCGGCGCGCATGGCGGGCAACATCTTCCGGTTGTTGATCGCCTTGGCCGCGGCGCTGGTCTCCGGCTACGC
Source organism: Nocardia sp. NPDC051832 (assembly GCF_040681285.1). Classification (NCBI taxonomy): domain Bacteria; kingdom Bacillati; phylum Actinomycetota; class Actinomycetes; order Mycobacteriales; family Nocardiaceae; genus Nocardia; species Nocardia sp. NPDC051832. The sequence continues at coordinate 2,077,007 of NZ_JBFAYL010000001.1, read as the reverse complement.
CATCGGATTCCGGTTCCATCTGGATCTGGCGCACACGCTCGGATTCCTGGCGTTCGCGATGCTGATCGGCGGCGCGCTGACGCTCGGCGCGGATGTCATCGGAACGGTGTCGAAGAGCCCGGAGGCGACCACGCAGGCGCTGGTGCTGCCGCCGCTGATCCTCGGCATGCTCTCGACCGGGCTCGCGCCCGCGAGTCAATTCCCTTCCTGGGTACAGCCGTTCGTGCGCAATCAGCCGATCTCGCAGTTCGCGATCGGGCTGCGGGCGCTGGCCGGTGATTCGAAAGGTAATGCGGGCGAGATGAGCTGGGCGCTGATGGGGCCGCCGCTGTGCTGGGCGATCGGAATCCTGGTGGTGTGCGTGCCGCTGGTGATCCGGCTGAGTTCTAGGAGGGCATGATGGTGCTGTCGGTCGCTCGCGCGAACAGCCCCAGCGAGACGGCGCCCGTCTCGCTGGTGCGGCACACGGTGATTCAGACGCAGCGGCTGCTGCTGCGCTGGTCCCGCAACCCGGTCGCCCTGCTGGAGACTCTGATCATCCCGTGCCTGCTGCTGCTGATGCTCGACATCGTCGTGGGCAATCAGATCGAAAAGTTCTCCGGCACCAACGCTTTGTACGGTTCGGTGCCGATGGTCGCGATCGTCGGGGCGCTGTCCGGCGCGGTCGCGAGTGGGGTGATGCTGGGCCGGGAACGCGATGCCGGGCTGCTCGCCCGCTTCTGGGTGCTGCCCGTGCACCGCGCCTCCGGGCTGATCTCGCGCGTCCTCGCCGAAGGCTGCCGCATTCTCGCGGGCACCCTGGTCGTGATCCTGGTCGGGCACCTGCTGGGCTTCCGGTTCCAGCAGGGACCACTGGCGGCCCTCGCCTTCGTCTGCATCCCCGTGCTTTTCGGCCTGGCGTTCGCCACCATGGTCACCGCCGTCGCGGTCTTCACCGCGAAAGCGACGCTGGTGGAAGGCATCACGATCCTCAGCTCGCTGCTGATGTTCTTCAGCACCGGCTTCGTCCCGCTGATCGCCTACCCGCAATGGATCCAGCCCGTGGTCCGCAATCAACCCATGTCGGTCGCGGTCGACGCGATGAAAGCCCTGGCGCTGGGCGGCCCCACCGCCCACCCGCTGGTCCTGACAGTGGTCTGGTCACTGGCCCTGATCGTGATCTTCGCGACCCCCGCGGTGATCGGCTACCGCCGCGCCAGCCGCCGCTGAAGTCAGGCCGGATCGGCCAGTACGACGACGCGGTCGGCTCCGGGATCGAACCCGAGCACCGGGCGGGCGTGCTTGCCGCCGTCGAACTCGGCCGCCATGGTTACGGTCTTCCCGAGATGCCGCCCGACGGTGCTGATGAACTCGCACAGGATGTCGACGCCGCGCTGCCCTTGCAACTCCCGCAGATCCAGGTCGAAATCGATGGTGTCGGCCGCCCACGGCCGAAACACCATCAGCACGTCCGCGACCGGTCGAACCTCCAACGACGGCATCGGGGCGTCCTCCGACCGATCCAGCACCTCGTGCGCGGTGGGCAGCTCAGCAGGCACTTCGTCCTCGCTGTACTCCCACTGCCACCCGCTCGACCGGACCAAGTCGAACAATGCCTGCCAGTCCGCCTCGGAAGTGCCCGGGACCTGCAGATCCGGCAACGCACCCATAGTTTCCGGATCGAAGAAGCTCCGCACGTCATCCCACAACAGATCAGGCATCCAGCCATTCTCCCCGTGCCGTGCCGCAACCACCCCGACGCCCCGCCGATACGGAACCCGGCGGTCTAGGCGATTGCCTTTACCAGTTCCGCGGCAAGCGGGGCCGAGGATGCTGGGTTCTGGCCGGTGTAGAGGTTGCGGTCGACTTCGATGTGCGGGGCGAAGGGGGCGGATTCGCGGAAGTCGGCGCCGAGGGCGACGAGGCGGTCTTGGAGGAGCCAGGGGGCTTTGGGGGCGAAGCCGGCGGCGGATTCTTCGTCGTTGGTGAATCCGGTGAGGCGGTAGCCGGCGAAGGGGGAGGTGCCGTCGGGGTTCTTCGCGGCCACGAGGGCGGCGGGGCCGTGGCAGACGATGGCCAGTGGCTTGCCGGAAGTCAGTGTGGCGGTGAGTAGTTCGCCGGAGGATTGATCGACGGGCAGATCTTCCATCGCGCCGTGACCGCCGGGGTAGTAGACGGCGGCATAGTCGTCGAGGACAGCGTCGGCGATGCGGATGGGCTGCTGGAGTTCGGGGGCCGCGGCGATCGCGGCGGCCACCTGGTCGGCTCGGGCCTGGCCGCCGTTGGAGTCGGCGGTGAGGCTGACCTGGTCGACCGGTGGCACGGTGCCCGCGGGCGTGGCGACCACGATGTCGTGGCCCGCTTCGGTGAGGGCGGTGTAAGGAGCGAGGAACTCCTCGGCCCAGTAGCCGGTGGGGTGGGTGCTGCCGTCGTTGAGGGTCCAGTGATCGGCGCCGGTCAGTACGAACAGGATCTTGGCCATTGCAGCGAGCCTTCCGTCGGAGGTGTTGGTGTCGCGGTATCGACCTTAGGAACCAGAGCGATCGGTCGGCCAATAGACTTTCCGATGTGAGCGATAGGGAAACCGATGGAGCTCTGGATCTGACGCAAGTGCGGACCTTCCTGGCGGTGTACCGCGCGGGAACGGTGACGGCGGGCGCCCGGCTGGCCGGACTGTCCCAGCCCACGGTAACCGCGCAGCTCCAGGCCCTGGAGAAGCGGCTCGGCTATCAACTGTTCGAGCGCCTCCCGCGCGGCGTCGCACCGACCGCTGCGGCCGCCGAGTTGGCCGCCCGGGTCGCGGGACCGCTGGACGCGCTCGAACTCGCGATCGGCCGCCCGGCGCAGGCCGAACCTGCCCCCGAACCCCCGGTCCGGCTGGCCGGGCCAGCGGAAATGCTTGCTACACAGGTACTTCCGGCGCTGGCGCCGCTGATCGCCGCCGACGTCCGGCTCACCGTCACCGCGGGACTCTCCGACGAACTGCTCGCCGGACTACGCGCGGGGCAGTACGACCTGGTGTTGTCCACGGTCCGCCCGCGCGGCCGCACGGTGGTCGCGGAAGCGGTGACCGACGAGGAGTTCGTTCTGGTCGCCGCGCCCGCTGTTGCCGTCCACATCGATCAGGAGCAACTGCGCTCGGAAGGACCCGCGGCTTTGGCCGGGGTGCCGCTGATCAGCTACGCCGCGGATCTCCCGATCCTGCGCCGCTACTGGCGGCACGTCTTCGGCGTCCGGCTGACCGCCGAGCCGGCCGTCATCGTCACCGATCTGCGTGCCATCGCCGCGACGGTAGCCGCGGGCGCCGGAATCAGCGTGCTCCCGCGCTACCTCTGCACCGCGGAACTCGAGACCGGAACACTGATCGCGCTCCTCGACCCCGCCGATCCACCCATCAACACCGGCTTCCTCGTCCGCCGCCCCGGCCCCGCCGCCCCACACGTCGAACAGGTCGCCCAGCGTATCCGCACCGCCGCCCGCGCCTGGTGACAGCGAGGGGTTGGAGGCGCTCAGTGCCTCCGCTCCGCCCCGGTCCCGGTTACCGCTGTCCGTACTGCCTGCGCAAGTAGGTGGCGGTGAAGTCGTCGCCCGGGAGGAAGGCTTCGAGGTGGAGTTCGGCGAGGGTGATGTCGACGGCGGTGGCGAAGGAAGTGATGGTGGTGATGAGCTGGAGTTCGCCTTCGGGGCGGCGGAGGCGGAGGGGGACGGCGAAGCCGAGGTGGTCGGGGCCCGGGTTGGCTTCGGGGAGGTAGCTTTCCAGTTCGGCGATGAATTGGTCGAGGGCCGGGTCGGGGCTGCGGAGGGCGCGGCCGTGCAGGGATTCGGTGACGTGGCGGCCCCACTCGGGGAGGTTGACGACGTGTTTTGCCAGGCCTTCGGGGTGTAGTGCGAGACGCAGCACATTGATCGGGGGTTTCAGCAGATGCGGCGCCGCGGAGCCGGCGAGCAGGTCGAAGGCCGCGTTCGCGACGACCAGGCGGCCGTAGGGGGCGATGACGACGGCGGGATAGGGCAGGTGTCCTTCCAGAATGCGGATCAGCGCTTCCCTGACCGGCGCCAATTCCGGTGTGTCCAAACGTGATTCGGGAAACACCGGGGCGAAACCGGCGGCCAGGAGCAGGTCGTTGCGTTCTCGCAGAGACAGTTCCAGCGATTCGGCCAGGCGCACCACCATGGTGCGGCCGGGGCGGGAGCGGCCCTGTTCCAGGAAGCTGAGGTAGCGCTGGCTGGTCTCGGCGCGGATCGCGAGGTCCAGCTGGCTGACCCGTCGCAGCATGCGCCAATGCTTGAGCTGCCGCGCGAATCCGGTCGCCTCCACAGTGGTCATGGGTTCAGTGATATCCGATCGGATGGTCGCACACCATTCCCTGCGGGGAATCGCGCAGCCGCACCCGCTCCAGCAAGCTCGGTCCCATGAGCGAGCAACTGAACGAGAACGACCTGACCGCTTTCGCCGAGCGCTACGTGGCGATGTGGAACGAACCCGATAAAGAACTGCGGCACAAGCTGATTCACGAACTCTGGGCCGCCGACGGCATGCAGCTGCTGATCGATCCGCCACAGGCGATGCGGGAAGCGCTGGCCGAGCTGGCCTTCCCGATCCCGCCGGTACAGGTGCGCGGGCACGACGCCCTGGAACGCCGTGTCACCCGGGCCTACGAGATGTTCGTCGCCCCGGGCCACCGGTTCGTCGCCCGTGGCCCCGCCGTACCGCTCTCGACCGACCTGATCGGCCTCGGCTGGGACATGGTCGCCGCCGACGGCGCGGTGGTCGGCGCGGGCTACGACGTCATCGCCTTCGACGAGCAGGGCCGGATCCGCCTCGACAGTCAGTACATCGGCTGACCCGCACCCACGATCGGCGCCGGGCCCCGGCGCGAAAGGGATACACCAAATGAACGGCCTTGCCTACCACCTGGATCCGACCCGCGGCAGCCTCCAGACGCGGATCCAGGACCTGCCCGAACCCGGCCCGCACCAGGTCCTCATCAAGGTCCGCGCGGCGTCGTTGAACCGCCGGGACCTGATGCTGCGGGACGGCACCTATCCGCTGCCCGCGACGCCCGGCATCGTCCCGCTCTCCGACGGGGTCGGCGAGGTGATCGCCCTGGGCGAGAAGGTGACTCGCGCCGCGCTCGGCGACCGCGTCACCGCCACCTACTTCGTGCGCTGGGTCGACGGCCCGCAGCGCCTCGCGCACGCGGCGGAACAATACGGCGCGAACTATGACGGCATGCTCGCCACCTACGCACTGCTCGAGCAGGATTCGGTCGTCCACGTCCCCGAACATCTCACCGACGCCGAAGCCGCCACCCTGACCTGCGCGGGCCTGGTCGCCTGGGCCGCACTCACCACGCCGGTCCCGGTGCGGCCCGGCCGGACGGTGCTGACGGTTCCACGCGGGAGAAGGCCGAGCGGCTCCGCGAACTCGGCGCCGACGAGGTGATCGTGCGCACCGAGACCCCGGACTGGGAGCACGAAGTCGCTCGGCTGACCGGTGGCGACGGCGCCGACCACATCATCGACGCCGTCGGCATGCCCACGCTGCCGAAATCCGTTGCCGCCGGGGCCTACAACGCCCAGCTCACCATGATCGGCGCGATGCCGGGCCCGGCGATCACCGAGGGCGACGGCAACCCGTTCGGCAGTTCCTACCTGTCGATCCGCCGCATCGCCGTGGGCAGCCGCACCCACTTCGAAGCCATGAATCGCGCCCTCGCCGAGCACCGTCTGCGCCCGGTCATCGACCGCGCCTACCCTTTCGATCAGGCCGCCGAGGCGTACCGCTATTTCTCGGAAGGCGATCCGTTCGGCAAGGTGGTCATCACGATGTCCTGACCCGCGCTGGCTAAGGTGACGGAATGTCGCAGCGCCTGAACGTCGTTCCCTCGCGATTCGTGATCGAGCATTTCCCGGAGGCGACCTTCCCCGAGGACGACGAGTGGATCGCGCTGGTGCGGGCGCCCGAGGGGCTGACCGTGGTGCGGGACGCGCCGCCCTGGGTGGACGCCGAGAAATGGGCCGGGTTCTACGGCGGCGCGTCCGCGCACGGGCTGGACGTGCCCGGCATGCTGGCGGCCCTCGTCGGCCCGTTGGCGGAGGCGAAGATCTCGGTGTTCGTCGCCTCCACCTATCACGCCGACCTGGTTCTGGTTCCGGAGTCCAAGCTCGAGGCAGCTACCGCTGTGCTCGAGGCCGCGGGACACCGGGTCTCGGCCTGAGGTTCAGGCCTCGAAGGGAACGGTGTTCCCGGCCGCGTCGCGCGCACCGATCCCGGCGGTGATCGCCGCCGCCAGTTCGGCGGCGGTCTGCCACGTCCGCGGCGGCTCGGCGGCGATATTGCCGATGGTGTACCAGGTTTCGTTGCCCCGGTAGCGGACCAAACCCTTTCCGGCAGCGTCGACGGTGACGTCGAGCTCGCCGGAGACGGTGCCTTCCTCCTCGGTCATGACGGCGGCCTCGGCTGAAATCTCGATGATGTCGCTTATTTGAACTCTCCTCGAGAGACACAGTCCGCGACCGCGGTACGCAGAGCGGACTGTTCGGCGGAATCAACGGTCAGTGCGTACTTTATCTTCACTCGCACGTATCGATCGATGTAGGCGCACCGGAAAGTGCCCGGTGGCAAATAATTGGCAATGTCCTGGTCGCCCTTGGAACGATTGGCCGAGGGGTCGGAGGCCTCCAGGTTGACGGCATCGTTGGCGATGCGGCGGCGGGTGTCCTCGTCCTTGGACGCGGCTCCGGAGCGCCACGCTTCGGCCAGCGGCACAATGTGTTCGGCGTCGACGGTCGCCGGGTCGGTCATCCACTTGTACGGCTTGAGCTGACCGGTCTTGGCGTCCATGAAGCCGTACTCGTCGCGCCAGCCGCCGTCCTTGCCGACGGTGATCTTGCAGGTCTTCGCGTCCAGGGTGACCGCGCCGACGGCGTCGCGCAGCATCATCACCTCGCGGGTGGTGCATTTGGCGTACTGGGTGAACTCCGCGCCGAATCCGTGCTCGGCCTTGTTGGTGTCCCAGTGCGGGAACTTCTCCCGGTCGTAACCGCTCATCGAGGCTTCCTTGGCGACCGGCAGCTGTTCCGCCATCGCGGTGATCTCCGCGGCCGAACCGACCGGACTACCAGCGGCATTGGGTGGCGGCGGTGACACCTTCGTCGTCGAACCGCACCCGCTGACCAGTGCCAGCGCAACACAGAGCCCGGCCGCACGGCCGAGCAGAGACAGCCGTGGGGCCGTGACCTTCATCAGTTCTTCCTAACGCCCGCAATCTTGAACGGCGTCAAGGTAACTCGCCGCTACCGCGGTGAAAGGCAATGCCGCGTATGAGGTTAGGCACAGCTGGTGACGCACGTCACTCCTGATGCTGTCACAGTCGCCGGAAATCCTGTGTCGAACCAGGTGTTCAACCTGCCGGGAAATCCCGCTCTAAAACCCGAAGCTGCCGGTGGACGGCTTTCCGATGACGTCGACCTCGATCACCTCGGTGTTCGCGGCGGACCCGCCCTGCCCGGTCGGCCGTTCGGGTGCGCAGGCGCCGGCCACGCGCATCTTGCCGGCGGGGAGTTGTCCGTTGCCGAGCGAGGTCTGCACCATCCGGTGATCGAGCGCGAAGGAGGTGGGGTTGTTGCCGCCGAAGATCTCGCCGGTGTCGGCGTTGAAGATCCAGCAGAAGCCGATGTCGTTGGGGTTGTGGAACTTCACCGACACGGTGCCCGGAACGGAGAAGACCTCCTCGATCACCGGCGGCGCGATCGAGGGAACTGCGGTTGCGGTGGCGCCGGAGGCGAGTACGCCGGCCACCGCGGGCAGGGCGAGCAGGGCGATGCGGGAGAGCTGTCGATTGGTCACCCCGGGATCCTGCCATGGGGCCGATGCGTCGGCGTAGCCCGAAAGTCAGGGGAGAGCAAGGTTTTTCGGGCTCAGTGGGCGGGCAGCGCCGGGGGCGCGGTGAGTAGCGCACCGCTGAACAGGCCCTGGAAGGTCTTCGCCACCACCACGCCCCAGGCGCCGATCAGCAGCGCGTACAGCGCGACCGCGGTTCCGGCGAACAGGTAGGCGTTGGTGTGGGCGTAGAGCACGCTGCTGCCGGTGATGCAGGTGCCCAGGGGGAAGGTGAAGCCCCACCAGGTCAGGTTGAACTGGAGTTCACCGGCGCGATAGGTGCGGTAGGTGACCGCGACGGCCAGCGCCAGCCACAGCATGGCGAAGCCCCAGGTGACGACGCCGAAGATGACCGAGAAGACCATGAGGCCCTGGTCGTAGAGCTCGGGCAGCGAACCGTGCGCGGCGTTGGCGATCAGGCCGGACGCGGTCACCGACTGGCCGAGGGGACCGAGCACGATCCACAGGGTCGGCACCATGCCGCCCTTGGAGACGCCGAAATGCACCAGCCGCGACCAGATCATGGTGATGGTGACCATCGCGGCGATCAGCGACAGGCCGAACATGGCGACACAGGCGATGATCATGGTCAGGCGCGCCTGGCCGGCGGGGGCATGCGGGACCAGTAGGGCGCCCATCGCGGCGGAGACCATCGGGGGCACGACCGGCATCAGCCAGCCACCGAAAGCGGCGTCCTTGTCGATCTGGTGCCGGGTGAACATCCGGTAAGGGATGGCGAAGGCGGTGAGCAGGCCCAGCACGGTGCCCGCCGACCACAGCACCCAGTCGATCGCGACGGCGGCGCTCAGGCCGACAACGTCTTTGCCGAGCAGTAGCGTGCCCGCGCCGACGGTCATCAGCGCCATCGGCGGAGCGCCGAAGAACTGGGACATAACCGGATTGTGCCGGTGGGCGCGCGCGTTGTCCGGGAAGCGGATCAGGTGCACCGCGTAGGCGATGGTCAGCCCGATCAGGAACAGGGCGGCGATGCCCCAGACGACGATCGCCGCGTCCCGCAGGCCCGGGAACTGCCAGGGCAGGGTGGCCGCGGCGTTGGCGACGATGCCGGTGCCCATCACGGCCGCGAACCAGTTCGGTCCGAGGTGGCGCAGGGAGTCGCGGTCCAGCTCGCCGAGCAGGCGCCGCGAGCCGAGCGGGCGCGAGGTCGTGGTGGCGGTCATGAATCCAGCATCGCGCCCGAGCGCCGGGTCCAGTAGCCGCCGCATAGCTATGGATGCATAGAGTGGGTCTATGCCTTTGTCGCCGCGAGTACCGGATCTGGCCGCGCTGGATCTGCTGCTGTCGGTCATCGAGCTGGGCAGCCTCGGTCGCGCGGCACAGGCGCACGGGATCAGCCAGCCCTCGGCGTCCTCGCGCATCCGGTATCTGGAGAAGCTGGTCGGGACGCCGGTGCTGGAGCGGACGACGCTCGGTTCGGTCCCGACGCCGGCCGGCGGGCTGATCGCGGAGTGGGCCCGGCGGGTCGTGGACGCGGCCGAACAGCTGGACGCCGGGATCGACACGTTGCGGGCCGAGCGGAGTTCGCGGCTGCGTGTCGCGGCCAGTCAGACCGTCGCCGAGTACCTGTTCCCGGGCTGGCTGATGACCATGCGCACGATCGCGCCCGAGGTCACCATCGCGCTCGAAGCGGGCAACTCCGTCGAGGTCGCCCAGGCGGTGCTCGACGGCAAGGCCGGAATCGGCTTCATCGAGACCCCGCAGATCTTCCGCGGCTTGCACAGCCACGAGGTGGCGCGCGACGAACTGGTGGTCGTCGTCGCGCCGCAACACAAGTGGGCCCGGCGCGGCACGGTGACGGCGGCCGAACTGGCCGCCGCCCCGCTGATTCAGCGCGAGATCGGCTCCGGCAGCCGCACGCTCTTCGAAAAGGTTGTCGCGCAAGCGGTTCCGGGCTGGCAGCCGAACATCGCGCTGGAGCTGTCCTCCACCACCGCGATCAAGACCTCGGTAGCCGCCGGCGTCGGTGTCTCGGTACTGAGTTCCCTCGCCGTCGCCTCCGATATCGCCGCCGGCCACCTGATCGCCCCCACCGTGACCGACCTGGACCTGAGCCGCAGCCTGCGCGCGGTCTGGCCGACCGGCCAGCGGCTCACCGGCCCCGCCCGCGACCTGTACTCGATTGCCCTGAAGACGTCCTCATAGCTCAGCTCTATGGGTCCATTGATACGTTGCCGCTACCAAAGGCTCTGTGCCGAGTGGACCGTGGACCTATGTACACCTTCCTCTTCCTTTTGGTCCTGCTCTGCGCGGTCGCGGCCGTGCGTGAGCTTCCGGCTCGCTACACCTTGTCGCTGAGCGTGGTGACCCTGGCGCTCGCGGTACTGGCATTCCTGCCGCATGTGGTCGGCCGCGAGTTCGGGATCGCCCTGTGATGCCTGCGCTGTCCCACCGCCTCGGCCTGTGGTTCGCCAATCTCTATGTGATCGGCATGTGCGGCACCATCGGCGGCGCGATGTTCTTCCAGTTCGGCCTGGGCGAGTACCCCTGCCCGATGTGCTTGCTGCAACGAGTCTTCTTCCTGCTCAGCGCACTCGGGCCCGCCTGGATCGTGCAGCAGTCGCGGCGGGGCACGGTAACCACCAAGGATTACGCCACCGGTTTCGGCTGGGCCGTCATGACCGCCCTGCTCGGCAGCCTCGTCTCGGGGGCGCAGACCTTGATGCACATCGTGCCGCCGGACCCCGGATACGCGGGCGCGCTGCTCGGATTGCACCTCTATACCTGGGCTTTCATCACCTTCTTCGCCGCGGCGTTCGCCGGTGGAGCGGCACTGTTCCTCGGCGCCGGCCGCGAGATCGCCGAACCCTCGGCTGCACAGCGCAGGGCGGGCACTCTCACCATGTACCTCCTGCTGGCGGTCATCGCGTCCAACTTCATCGCCTGCTTCTTTCTGCAAGGTCTGCACTGGAACATGTCCGGCGATCCCACCGGCTATGTGTTCTTCGGCGACCTCGGTCTGTGAGACCAGCGGATCAGGAGATGTTCTTCAGGAACGAGACGGCGTTCGCGCTGCCGGCCACCACTACGTCGAGCTTGCCGTCGCGGTCGAAGTCGGCGGCGACCGGGGTTTGCGGCTGCGAGGTCACGCCGAATTCGCCGGCCTTGGCGATGGTGCCGTCGCCTTTTCCGCTGAACACCACCATCTTCGAATTGATCACCGCCGACATGGCGGCGTCCAGTTTGCCGTCGCGGTCGAAGTCACCGACCGCGATGCTGGTCGGGCCGAGGCCGGACAGCGCGACCCGGTCGGTCTTGGAGAACCCGCCCTGGCCATTGGAAGTCAGCAGCGTCGTGCTGAACGAGAAGGAGTCGGCGGTGATCACGTCGTCGATGCCGTCGCCGTTGAAGTCGCCCGCGCGCACGTCCTCGGTGATCAGGCCCGAGGTGCTGGCGCCGCGTAACTCGAAGCTGCCGTCGCCCTTGCCGGTGAACACATGCGCCTGTTGCAGCACAGTGTTGTTCACTGCCAGGTCGACGCGGTTGTCGTTGTTGAACTTGCCCAGGGTGAACGCGGTGGGGACGCCGGGAATGATGCTGGACGGGCCGGATTCGAGGTTGCCGTCGCCCTTGCCGAACCAGGTCTTGACCCCGGCGGGCACCAGGCTGAGCACGTCGGCCTTGCCGTCGCCGTTGGTGTCGGCGACCGCGACTTCCTGCTGGGCCCCTTCGAGTGTCACGACCTTCTTCGCGGGTGCGAAGGTGCCGTCGCCGTTGTTGAGGAAGGTGGCCACGAAGGTCCAGGCCTGCGCCACCACGTCGGGCGCGCCGTCACCGTTCAGATCGCCGGCTGCCACCGCGCCGTAGCCGTTGCCGACATTGCCGACGCGGGTGCCGGGATTGAAGCGGCCGTCCCCCTTGCCGGTCATGAGAATCGGTCCGGCGCCCTGGAAGTCGGCCGCGACGATGTCGAGGATGTCGTCGCCGTTGAAGTCCGCGCCGACGGTGCCGGTCGGGGACGGGCCCGGTCCCCAGGACGGGAACGATCCGCCGGAGGGCGAGTCCACCTTCGCGGCGAAGGTGATCGGTCCGGCGTGGGCGGCGCCCGCGGCGAACAGGCAGAACGCGGCGGAGGCGGCGGCGACGGCGAGGGGAGTGGTGCGCATGAGAACTTCCTGACGGGCGGGTAACTTCGATACCTGGGCCCGGACAATATGGCGCACGTCACGCGAAGGTCTTGGTATTCAACGGAATTCGTTCAGGTGCCCAGCGCGGCCGGGCACTGTGCCCAGTGTCATCGCCGGGCCTCGCTGCGGCCGATGCGGGATGACGGAAAGCGTTTGCTGTGTAAGGGTCAGGCAACTGAATGGCAAACTGAAATCGGCTTCCGGAAACCTTCTCGCGAATACCACGCGCCCCCCGATCTGCGCCACTGGATGACTTCTTTGCCTGTTTCTACTTTCGTGGAGCTGGGCGGAAGTTCGAGGCGAATTCGCTGCTATCCAGCATGTATGTGGCCCTCATCGCATCGGCTCGCACTGCGTGATGTGGTGCACGAATAACTCTCGAAGTATGCGAACCGGTGAGTAAGTGACCATCGTCACAAGGGCGCGATTTTGTTGTGACCTAGAGTACCTATTAGCTTGCTTGAGGTGGCGATGACGCCGGATTCGGAGAGATACCTGATGAACTTCGACATGACCCGTGCCCCCGGCGTGGGGCACGGAACTCGCGTATGACCTCGGATACCCGCGCAGCTTTGGAACAGCTGGAACTCCTGCGGCAAGAGAAACGCCGCGAATCCCCGGCCCAGGTCGTCCGCAAGAATTTCTCCGACACCGTGGTGTCGTCGCTGCGCACCTTCGGCCGCGCGGTGGGCATGGCCGAGGAATCGGTGACCGGCGCGGCCGGCGACATCGTGCGCGGCAAATTCCAGTGGCGCGAGGCCATCCTGCAGGCCTGGCGACTGATCACGGTCACCACGATTCCGGCCATCCTGATCGCGATCCCGTTCGGCGTGATCGTCTCCATTCAGGTTGGCAATCTGATCCACACCCTGGGCGCGGACTCGCTGCTCGGCGCGACCGGCGGCCTCGGCGTCATCAAGCAGGGCGCCCCGATGGCCACCGGCTTCCTGCTGGGCGGCGCGGGCGCCGCGGCGATCGCCGCCGACCTGGGCGCGCGCACCATCCGCGAGGAGATCGACGCGCTGCACACCATGGGCATCAGCCCGATCCACCGGCTGGTGATCCCCCGGATGGCGGCGATGCTGATCGTCGCGCCGCTGCTCAACATCCTCATCATCTTCGTCGGCGTGCTCGCCGGCTACGCGGTCGCGATCGCGGGCCAGGGCGTCACCCCGGGCAGCTACTGGGCCACCTTCGGCTCTTTCACCACCACCGCCGACGTATGGGTCTCGCTGCTCAAAGCGCTGATCTTCGGCTTCCTCGTGGTGATCATCGCCTGCCAGCGCGGGCTGGAGGCCAAGGGCGGACCGCGCGGCGTTGCCGACGCGGTGAACGCCGCGGTGGTCCTGTCGGTGGTCTCCATCGTCATCGTGAACCTGGCGATGACGCAGGTCACCGCGATGTTCCTACCCACGAAGCTGGCATAGATGACGACCTCCGCCTACACCCCCAAGGGGTTTCGCTGGGTCCGCCGCTACTTCCGGCGCGGCAGCCGGATCATGCGCGCCACCGACATGCTCGGCTTCATCGCCGTGTTCGTCTGGCAGGTGCTCTCGGCGATCCCGCTGACGCTCAAGCGCTACCGCGGCGAAACCATGCGCGCCATCACCGATATGACCTGGGGCCGGGGCTCCATCGTGGTCGGCGGCGGCACGGTGCCGATGATGATCGTGCTCGGCCTGGTGATGGGCGCCTCGGTGGCCGTCGAGTCGTTCGCGACGCTGGACATGCTCGGCATGGGCCCGGTGACGGGCGTCGTCTCGGCCTACGCCACCACCCGCGAGCTGGCCCCGATCGCCGCCGCGGTCGGCTTCGCCGCGCAGGCGGGCTGCCGGATCACCGCCGAGATCGGTTCCATGCGCATCTCCGAGGAGATCGATGCGATCGAGTCGCTGGGCCTGCGCTCGGTGCCGTTCGTGGTGACCACCCGGGTGATCGCGGGCGCGCTGGCCATCGTGCCGACCTTCCTGATCGCGCTGATCCTGTCCTACGGCGCCTGCCGCGGGCTGATCACGCTGGTGCACGGGCAGTCCGCGGGCGTCTACGACCATTACTTCTTCCAGTTCGTCTCCGGTTTCGACGTCATCGCCGCGGTGATCAAGGTGGCGATCTTCGGCACCGTGGTGATCCTGGTGCACAGCTATTACGGCTTTTTCGCCAGCGGCGGTCCCGAAGGTGTGGGTATCGCGTCCGGGCGGGCGGTGCGGGCCAGTTTCGTCTCGATCATCGCCATCGACATGGTGCTGTCCATCGTGCTGTGGGGTTTCAACGCGGCGATCAGTTTTACGGGGTGAGTGGTGCCTGAATACGGTTTGCCCGGCGTCGCCGCGGATAAGAAGAAGGCCCGCACGGTCGGGTTGACGATCGTCGCGATTATCGCGGTGCTGGCCTTGGCGACCTCGCTGTACCGGAATCTGCGCACCGAGGACGGCCTGCGGATCGCGTTGCACACCGAGCAGGTCGGCGACGGCCTGAGCGCCGGCACTCAGGTGCGTCTGGACGGCGTGCAGGTGGGCAAGGTCGAGGAGATCGCACCGGACGCCAACGGCACGCAGCGAATCATGTTGCGGCTGGACGGTTCCCGGCTGCACGGCGTCGACGACAGCCTGCGCGTGGACTACGCCCCGGCCAACCTGTTCGGCATCAGCGAGCTCGAATTGTTGCGCGGGGCAGGCGGTTCGCCGTTGCGGGCGGGCAGCGTCATCGATCTGACCGGGCCGCGTTCGGATCGCGTCTACGACGCCACCATGGGTTCGATCCTGCGCAGCCTGTCCCAGGTCGGCGCGGCCGTGCTGACCCCGCAGCTGGCCACCGTCATCGCGCAGGTGTCGGCGGACTTCCAGGCCATGACACCGCTGGTGCAGGCGCTGATCTCGGTGTCGAAGATCATCGCCGACAACCAGAACATGCCCAGCTCGGAGCTGCTCGGCAAGCTCGGCCCCGCCTTCGACGGCGGCGGCAAGTTCGCGGGCGCGACCATCCAGATCCTCGATCAGATCCACGACATCCGGATCATCCAGACCGACAAGGATCGCTACGACGTGGGCGTCGCGGCGCTGACCGGCAAGATCCTGCCCGGCCTGTCGACCACGGTGACGGCCGCGGGTGCGCAGCTGGCCGAGGCCACCGACATGCTCGCCCCGATCCTGACCGTGCTGGCGCAGACCGTGCCGCGGCCGCAGCAGTCGGCGGCGGAACTGCGGTTGCTGCTGGAGCGGTTGCGCGCGGCCATGCCCGAGACGCCGGACGGTCCCGTACTGAACCTGAAGGTCGATCTACAGAACGTGCCCGGCATCGCCGTGCCGCTGTTCGGGCAGGGAGGTCTGAAATGACCGTACGCGCAGCGGCCTGGCGGCTGGCGCTGTTCGCGGGCGTGATGGTGGTGGTGCTGGCCCTCGTGCTGACCGCGATCAAGCGTCCGGTCGACGGCGATACCCACGCACACGACGCGCTGTTCACCGACGCCAACGGCCTCAAGGTCGGTGACGACGTGCGCATGTACGGCGTGCAGGTGGGCAAGGTGGAGCGCGTCTCGCTCGACGGGGTGAAGGCGAGAGTTCATCTGACGGTGCGGGATTCGACGCCGGTCTACGACAACTCGGTGCTGGCGATCCGCTATCAGAACCTCACCGGGCAGCGCTACATCGACCTGCAGCAGCAGCCCAATCCCGGTCTGCGCCTGGCCGACGACGCGACCATCGGCACCGACATGACGCTCCCGTCCTTCGACGTGACCAGCTTGTTCAACGGTTTGAAGCCGGTGCTGGCGACCATGTCGCCGGAGTCGGTCAACAAGTTCACCGAGAACATGCTCGCGGTGCTGCAGGGTGACGGCAACGGGCTCGGGCCCGCGCTGGAGTCCATCGCCGAGCTCAGCAAATACGTCGGTGATCGGCAGCAGGTGATCGGCACGCTGGTCAAGAACATGTCCGATATCTCCGACCGGGTCGGCGGGCGGGTGCACTACCTGGTGCCGCTGCTGGCGCGACTCACCGACATCTTCGTCTCGCTACAGGAGAACATCGGCGGCCTGGCGCAATTCGCGATGACCGCGCCCTCGGTGCTGGGTCCGGTGGACCGGCTGCTGAGCACGCTCGGCCTGGACCAGGACGGCGCCGCCGACCTGGACGCGCTGATCCGCCGGTTGTTCCCGGATCCGCAGCAGGCGGTCGAGGTGTTCGGCAAGCTGCCCGGCCTGCTCACCGCGGTGGACAACGCGCTGCCGCACACGGTCGCGGGCTGGAAACCGCAGTGCGGCAAGGGCGCCGCGGAGGTTCCGGCGCCGCTGCAGGTGCTCATCGCCGGACAGAAGGTGGCGGTATGCCAAGCATGATCTCCCGCCTGTTCGGCGGCGACCGGAAGGTACTCGACGACACCGCGAAGCGGCGCCGCGAGGTACGCCTGGGCATCCTCGGCGTGGCGCTGCTGGTGGTCGGCGTCGTCGCGGCCGGCGCGCTGTACGTGGTGCCGTTCGGCAAGACCACCTACACCGCGGAACTGTCCGAGGCGCAGTCGGTGAAGACCGGCGACGACGTGCGCCTGGCCGGCATCTCGGTGGGCTCGGTGACCGCGCTGGAACTGCGGCCGGACAAGGTCGTCATGAAGTTCACCGTCGACAACGAGGTGTTCGTCGGCGACCAGAGCTCGCTGGACGTGCGGATGCTGACGGTGGTCGGCGGGCATTACGTCGCGCTGTTCCCGGCGGGGGACAAGCCGCTGGGCGGCAACGCGATTCCCGCGGATCGGGTGCGCCTGCCCTACAGCCTGGTACAGACCTTCCAGGACGCGACCACGCCGCTGAGCAAGATCGACGGCAACACGCTGCGGGAAAACCTTGCGACGCTGAACAAGTCGGTGGACAACGCGCCGGAAGCGTTGCGCACCACCCTCGATACCGTCGGCGGCTACATCGACGCCATCGACCGGCAGCGCACTCAGGTATCCAACGCGATCTCCGTCGCCAGCGAGTACGTGCGGATGTACGACGGCGCCAAGAGCGACCTGCGGCGGCTGATGGAGAACGCGATCCAGCTGGAGAACGTGCTGATCGACAAGCGCGCCGAGATGCGCGAGGCGGTGGCGCTGTTCACCAGCGTCGTGCAGCGGCTCGCACTGCTCGAGCCGACCTGGGACGCCACCTTGAAGCCCAAGGCGCAGCAGCTCGCCGACGCGCTGCCGCGGATGGCGGACATGGGTGATCGGCTCGACCCGATGATCGCCTCCGCGCACGCGTTGACCGCGAAGCTGAAGGAGCTGTCGATCCCCGAGGGCGGGATCGTGGTCGACCAGTCCGGCGAGACCGTGCCGGCGCCCGCCGGCGTGTGTGTGCCGCTACCCGGGAAGGAGTGCTGATGCTGAACCGGGTACTCGGCAGCCAGGCGTTCATGTCGATCGCCGGCGCCGTCGTCATCGGGGTGCTCGCGATCGCCGGCTACTTCGTCGCCTTCGATCCGCTGCACAAGACGCAGAGCTATTGCGCGATCATGCCGGACAGCATCGGGCTGTATCCGGGCAACCAGGTGACCATGCGCGGCATCACCGTCGGCACGGTCACCGCCGTGCGCAACCAGGGCGCCGCCGTGCGGGTCGACTTCGAGGTCGACGCCGATCATCCGGTGCGTGCCGACGCCGGAGCCACCACGGTCTCCGACACCGTCGTCGCGGATCGTGAACTGGCGGTGCTGGCCCTGGGCAAGGACACCCAGCGCTGGGACGGCGGCCAGTGCATCACCAAGACGCTGACCCCGAAGAGCCTCACCCAAACCCTCACGGCGCTGGCGCAATTGTCCGATCAGATCGTGGGACCCGATCCGGCGCAACCGAATTCGATCGCCGACGGCCTGTCCTCGCTGGACCGCGCCACCGCGGGCACTGGCCCGCAGATCAACGAACTGATCAAGAAGCTGGGCTCCGCGCTGAAGACGCCGGACGCCGACATCGCCAATCTCGCGGGCATTTTCGACGCGTTCGCCTCGGTGTCGGTGAAGGTGCAGCAGCATTGGGGTGACCTGCAGACGATGCTGACCCGGCTCGGGCCCGCGCTGCACCAGGCCAACACCGAACTGCTCGGTCCCGGCACCGACCTGTTCGACGGGCTGCGGCAGCTGCTGCCGATGCTCAACGACATCACCACCATGTTCGGCGGGCAGATCGGCGCGTTGCTCGACCAGAGCATCCCGTTGATCAAACTGCTGCGCGCCAATGTCGGCTCGCTGCGCGACATCGTGCTGACCACGCCGGTGGTCGCCTCGGCGTTCCAGAGTGTGCTGGACCCGCGGACCGGAGCGGCCGGAATCAGCTACGCGCCACCGAAGGTCGCGATACCGGAGCAGAACGCGGAGCAGGTCTGCGCCGCGCTCAACGCTCTCACGCCCGGGCGCTGCGCCGGCGCGGCCGACGGCATGATGCAGGTTTCCTTGACGCAGCTGGTGCTGGGATCGGTTGGTGCGCGGTGAGAACGGTGACTCTGCGGATTCCGGATCGGAAAGTAGTGCGGCGCACCGCACTCGCGCTGGCGCTGGCGGCCTCGCTCGCGGTCGGCGGCTGCGGGTTCGACCCGTCCTCGGTGCCGGTGCCCGGCACCTCGGTGTCCGGGCCGACCTACCGGCTGCAGATCCAGTTCGCGAATGTGCTGAATCTGCCTGCGCGGGCGAAGGTTATCGCCAACGGTGCGCAGGTCGGCACGGTCGACAAGGTCACCGTGGTGCCGGCCGACAAGGCCCCCGCCGGCCGCGGCGGTTACGTGGTGGTCGACGCCGACATCTCGAAGTCGGTGCGGCTGCCCTCGAGCACCCTCGCCGAGCTGCGGCAGAACACCGTGCTCGGTGACATCCACATCGCCTTGACCACGCCCCCGGACGGTTTCGGCGAGCTCCTGGGCTCCGAGGCCGTCATCGATCTGGCGCACAGCCGCCCGCCGGTGCAGCTCGAGGACACCATGGCCGCCATGGCGTTCTTCGTGCAGGGCGGCGCCATCGGTCAGTTGCAGGACATCATCAATCGGTTCAATTCCGTGCTGCCGCAGGACCCGCGGGAGACTGCGCGGATCTCCCAGGTGATGGGCGCCGACGCCGCCGACCTGGCCGCGAACCTTGACGAGGTCGACAAGGCGCTGGCCGGCCTGAGCACCAATGCCCAGGTGCTGCACGACATCCGGCCCGAACTCGACAACATCCTCAGCGCCGAGTCGGTGCAGCGGGTGAACGCGGCCACGCAGTCGATCGACGGCGTCACCAAGATCTTCGGCGCGCTCGGCCCGGTCGGTGATTCGCTGGTGTGGCTGGCGCCGCTGGCGCGGTCCGGCGACGCCGCGGCCCGTGCCCTCGTGCCGCTGGCCACCGGCGGTCCGCTCGATCTGCGGTCGCCCTCGAACCTGGCCATGCTCGTCGCGTTCTTGCGGGACAAGGTGATTCCGTTCGCCGAACGCGGACCCAAGGTGAATATCACCGGGGTGCAGGTGAATTCGCAGGCCACCGACGCCGAACAGGTGGACCGGATGGTGCAGGCGCTGCGGATGATCGGAGCTGTGCGATGAAGATCAAGCCGGGTTCGCTGGCCTCGCTGGCCGGCATCGCCACCATCCTCGTGCTCGGCGCGGCCTACCTCACCTTCGGTGTGGTGCGCTACGACCCGTTCGCCGACTACACCAATGCCTCGATGGTGCTGAAGAATTCGGGCGGCCTCGGCGTCGGCTCGCCGATCCTGCTCACCGGCATTCCGGTCGGCAAGGTGACCTCGGTCGACAGCACCGCCGCCGGTGTCGAGGTCGGGTTCCGGGTCGACGGCGCGCAACGGCTGCCCACCGACAGTGTGGTCACCATCGAGCATCTCTCCGCGCTCGGCGAGCCGTACGTGCAGTTCGTCCCCAAGCGGGACGGCGGACCGTACCTGCGCGACGGGCAGCGCTTGGACACCGCCGACGTGCGCACGCCGCTGTCCATCGCCGAGGTGGCGCGGATGGTCACCAAGACCATGAACCAGCTCGACCCCGGTGTGGTCGATTCGCTGGTACAGACCATGAGCAAGTCGCTGACCGGCACCGAAGCGGTCATGCCGGAGCTGGCGCGTTCCGGTGACCTGCTGGCCTCCACCATCATGACCCGCTCGCCCAAGATCGCCGAGCTGCTGAACAGCTTCCAATTCGCGGCCAAGGACATCGATTGGGCGAATCCGGCGCTGTCGGACGCGGCGCCGAATTTCGTGGAATTCGGGAAGGTGCTCGATGGGCTGGTCGAGGCGGTGGGCCGGTTGGTCGCGAGCGGAAATGCCCCGGACATGTATCTCGAGGGCAATGGCCTGGTGCCGTTCCTGGAGCAGATCACCCAGTGGCTCAACGAGGTCGGCCCGGAATTGAAGTCGCTGATTCCCGGACTGCGACCGCTCGCCGACGCGGTCACCTCGAGTGCGCCGGCCATCGATCTGAGCACGCTGATTTCGCAGGCGTTGCAGGGCACCGACGACGACTCGGTCAAGCTGCGGGTCGCCGTCAAGTAAGCCCGGCTTCTGACGACGCGGCCGTCACCGAGATTTCAGCTAATAATTAGACAACTCAATTGCGCAGCTTTGAACTGCGAAAATATAGCGTGTTAAAGGTTGCTGAGATTCCAGCAAACTTCCGGTAGCCTCCCTGGGGATCAGCTATTCGTGACGGTGTTCCCTGTTTCCACAGTGAAGGCGGTGCGATGGTGGAGTCCGAAGGCGACCCCGGACCGAGAGACGACCGGCGCGATAACACTCGCGTGCTGTCGATCGCGGCCGCGCTGGCGGCCGGTGCCGCCGTGGTCGTCTCTGTCGCCATGACGATGCGCTCGGAGGACCCCGCGGAGAACGCCGCGCGGCCCGCGCAGATCTCCACCGCCTACTCCGCCACCCCCGTTCCCGGCTCGCCGACCGTCGCGCCGCCTCCGGCCCCGCCGTTCCCCGCCCGCCAGATCGGCGACGACTGCTCGGCCGGTGGTGTGCAAGCCCGCTGGGAAATGCAGAACGGCAACTGGAACTGCACCGCCCAGAAACGTGGACCGAACGGAAAGCCGGTGGGGGAGGACTGCTCCCAGCGTGGCGTCGCCAAACGCTGGCGTTTCCTGCCCGACGGCAGCTTCGCCTGCACCCCGCCGCTCCCGGCCGAACCGGCCAACGGGGTGCCGGCCGCGCCGCCGCCACCCGCTCCGGTCCCCGGTCCGCCGCCGCCCCCGCCGGAACCGGTGGCGCCGGAACCTGTCCCCGAACCGCAGTACATCCCGGAATACGCACCGCCGCCGCCTCCGCCGCCCGAACCGGCCTACGAGGCGCCGGTCGAGCCGCCACCGCCGCCGCCGCCGCCGATGTTCCCGCTAGAGCTACCTCCCCTACCCTTCCTTCCCCCGCCGAGGTGACCGGACGCATGGCAGACCTATCGAGTGAACCCCGGAGCGCGCTCCGGCAGGTCCTCATCGCACTGCTGCTTTTCCTACTATGGCGGGCGGGGCGCCTGTGCCACGCCCCGCCGCCGCCGTTGCCCGACCCCGCCGCCCGGCTGCCTCGCCGCACCAGCGCCCACCCCTGGCAGCACCGCTTGCACGCACCGCACGCGGACCTCGACGACCTGCGACCGCCCGCGCCGACCCGGGCCTGCCGCCACATCCCGCGCTGAGCCGCGCATCGGTCACCCCGCGCGGGACGCGAACACGCTGACTGACGGTGACGCCTGGACTCGGTCCCGAAAATAGGTGGACGCGGCTGGGATCGTTGAAGGGTGATCTATGTTCCGGAGTTCTGCGTATGGCGGCTGGTCCGAATGGCGGGTGACCCGGGCCTCCTGGCCTCCTGGGCAGCCCGTTGAACCCGATGTGGTGGCGTCGCTTCTCGGCCAAGAAGCCCGAACGCCGCATTACCCGCCCGGCCCCCACCCCGTGGGGCAACCACCTCCGCCCCAACCCCACCGCCACCCGACCACCCAACCGGCCGGCTACCCGCTACATTCGCCGCCGTTGGTGACGAACTCCTGCCATTCCGGTGCGTCCCTCAATGGTGGGCGGGAGATGTGCGACATCGGCGGGCAAATGCGGCGGCGACCGGCCGCCAGTCGATAGCGTGATGCTATGGCGGCTGATCGCGACGGCTGGATGCGGATCCCTGAGCTGGATGCGGTGCGGGGGTTCGCGGTGGGTGGGGCGGTGATCGCGCAGACGTGGCAGGTGACCGGGGTGCCGGGCACGATCGCGCCCGGGGTGTGGGATCCGATGCGGCGGCTGCTGGGGGTGCTGGCGGAAGGGTGTTTCCTGCCGATTTTCGCTGTGCTGTTCGGGCTGACCTTCGCCATGGTCGCCGACACCGCCGCCGCGCGTGGGGAGCGAGCGTGGCTGGTCTCGGCGCGCCGGGTCGCGGCGCTGGGGGTACTCGGATTGCTGCACCAGCTGTTTCAGCCGGGCGAGGCGCTGTTGCCCTATGCGCTGGTGGGATTGGTGGTGCTGCTGCCGGCCGCTGCGCTGCCGCGGTGGGGCGTGCTGCTGGTCGGACTCGCGGCCACGGTCGGGGCGGCGTTGACGCTCGGCGATGGATTCGGGCTTGTTCCTGGGCTTTTCCTGCTCGGGATGGCGGGGGCGCGGTACGGAGTCGTCGAATCGCTGCGCGCGCGACCGTGGTTGGTGGCGCTGGTGTTCGCGCTGGCCTTGCCCGCGGCGGTGCTGGCGGGGGAGTGGGAGTTCCGGACGCCTTACCTCGACATGGCCAGCTCGGCGCCCGCCGTCGCGGGTGTCCTCGGCGGGCTGGTCTACGCGACGGGCCTGCTTCTGCTGCTGCGCACCGGTTTCGGCGCGCCGGTCGGCGAGGTGCTGCGCCCGATGGGCCGGATGGCACTGAGCAACTATCTCGGTGCGACGGTCCTGATCCTGGCGGCCGACGCCCTGCTGCGGCTTTCGGACGCGAACAGCTATGGGGCGCTGCTGCTGCTGGCCATGGTGATCATCGTGACCCAGGCGGTCGTCAGCACCGTGTGGTTGCGGTGGCTGCGCTACGGGCCGGTGGAGTGGCTGTGGCGATGCGTGACCTGGTGGGAGTGGGTGCCGGTCTGGCAGCGTCCGCCGCGCTCGGCGAGCCTGGGCCTGCCGCACCTCGGTTAGCGCTGGTCAAGCCAGCCGGACCGGCAGGGTGAGGGGGCCCCGGTGCCGGAAACCGGAGCGCCACGGGATTTCCGACGGCTCGGTGCGCACCGTGGCCGCGGGCCAGCGCGTGCAGACGTGATCGAGGGTCGCCGCGGCGATGGTGCGGAGCAGAGCGGTGCCGAGGCAGGAGTGCGGTCCATGGCCCAGGCTCAGGTGCGGGTTGCGTTTGCGGCCCAGGTCCAGGGTGCCGGGTGCGTCGAACTCGGCCGGGTCGTGGTTGGCCGCGGCCAGGCAGAACAGTACGGTTTGACCGGCCCGGATGGTGTAATCGCCCACGTGCAGGTCGGTGCCGGCGAAGCGCGGAGTCGCCAGCACCTGCGGGGACAGATAGCGCAGCAATTCGTCGACGGCGCGCATGGGTGCGGTGCGCAGCAGGGGGATCTGCTCGGGGTGGGTGAGCAGGGTGAGCAGCGCGCCCGCCACCAGGTCGGCCAGCACCTCGTACCAGACGAACAGCAGATAGAAGAGCACACCCTGTAATTCGCCGGCGCTCAGTGCGCCTTGCTGGTGGGCGGCGACGAGCCGCCCGAGCACGGTGTCGGTGTCACGAGTGCGCTCGATCGTGCCGGTGACGATCGAACCCATCGCCCGCAAGGTCTCGCGCGCTTGCCGCAGCGGCTGACCGGCCGCGGGCAGCAGCGTCGAATTCGCCCATGCCAGCAGTGCTTCGCGGTCCGGGCCGGCCAGGCCGAGGAGTTCGCCGAGCACCGCGGCGGGCAGCGGGACGGCGAGCCGTTCGACCAGATCGACGGTGTCCGCCGAATCCAGGTCTTTCAGCAGCGATTCGAGCAGCTGCGGTGCGCGCCCGGCCCATTCGTCCAGGCCGCGCGGCGACAGTTCCGCGGTGATCACCCGCCGGAGCCGGGCGTGCTGCTCGGGTTCGCTGTCGAAGAGGACGCCGAAGGCCGGCGGCACCGCGAATCCGCGATAATCCCGCGCGCCCGCGTATTCGGTGCTGGTGGCCAGCCGCCGGTCGAGCAGGCCCGCCCGCACGTCGGCGTACCCCGTGACCAGCCAGGCCGGGGGGCCGTCGGGTGTGCGCACCCGATGCACGCCGCCCGTACGGCGCAGCCGATCCAGCACCGGCCATGGATCCGCCGCGAACCCGCTGTCGAAGATCTCCAGCACCATGCCCCCATTCCCGTTGTCTGCCAATAGGTCTCGCCCCCGACCGGTGCGCACCAAACTACCCCGCCCGCGCCGAACCGGCACGTACCCGAGGTGTCGTCGGCGCGGCTGGGTGGAAAACGGGGCTGAGCACCGCAGACTGGTCGGTCATGGACCAGTTGGTGCTGATGCTCACGCTGCTGTTCGCGACGATTCTGGCCGAGCCGCTGGCGCGGCGGATCGGGGTCGCGGCACCGGTCCTGATGACACTCTTCGGCTGCGCGGTGGCGCTGATTCCGATGGCGCCGCGCATCCACCTCCCACCGGATCTGATTCTGCCGCTGGTGTTGCCGCCGCTGCTGTACGCGGCCGCCCGCCGGACCTCCTGGCAGCAGTTCGCCGAGAACTGGGGGCCGATCGCGCTGCGTGCGGTCGGGTTGGTGGCGGCGACGGCGGTCGCGGTGGCCGCGGTGTTCCATCGGTGGTATCCGGGGGTGCCGATCGCGGCGGCGATCGTGCTGGGTGCGATTGTCGCACCGCCGGATCCGGTCGCGGCGACGGCGCTGGCGAGCCGGCTGGGATTGCCCCGCCGCTTGGTGGTCGTGCTCGACGGGGAGGGGCTGTTCAACGACGCCACCGCCATCGTCATCTACAGCGCGGCCGTCCAGGCGGTGCTGACCGGGCACTTCTCCACCGCGCACGCCGCGGGCGAGTTCGTGGTCTCCGCCGTCGTCGCCGTGCTGGTGGGCCTCGTATTGGGCTGGGCGGGCACCAAATTGACCGCGTATCTGGCGGAGGCGTCCTGGCAGGTGGCGCTCAGTCTGCTGTTGCCCTTCGCCGCTTATGGTTTCGCCGAAGCGTGGCACGGGTCGGGGGTGCTCGCGGTGCTGGTGTGCGCTCTGTATCTGACCGACGCCGTCACCGATATCGGCGATCGGGACTACCGGCTGGTCGGGGATTCGTTCTGGGAGATCACCGAAATGCTGCTGGCCGGTTTCGCTTTCGGCCTGATCGGGCTGGAGCTGGGCACGGTGCTGGAGGCCACCGGCCACGATTGGCCGCGGCTGCTCGGTGTCGCGGGCGCGGTGATCACGGTGGTGGTGCTGCTGCGGCTGGTGTGGCTGATGGCCACCTGGGCGCTCGGCCAGGGCTGGTGGCGGCGCTTGGACGCGGACGAGCCCTATACCTGGCGGGAAACCATCGTCACCTGGTGGGCGGGCATGCGCGGGGTCGCCAGTGTGGCGCTGGCACTGGCTATTCCGCTGCTCACCGAACCCGGCGCGCCGTTCCCCGGGCGCACCGAGATCCTGTTCACGGCGTTCGCGGTGGTCCTGTTCACGCTGCTGGTGCAGGGGCCGACCCTGCCGCTGGTGGTGCGGCTGACCGGCGTGCACGCCGACACCAAAGCCGAACGGGAGCTCGAACGGCAACTGTGGGATCGGGTGATGCGCGCGCAGCTGACCAAGCTGAAAGAGCTTGCCGCGAGCGAGAATCTGCCGGATGAGCTCTATGAGGGATTGCGCGAGCAGTTCCGTCAGCGCATGGCGCGCGCCGATCCGCAGGCCGCCGACGAAGAGGACGCCCGGGCCCAGGCGATGCAGGACATGCAGTTGATGCGGAAGGTGCGGGAGGAGATCGTCGACGCGGGCCGGCACGAGGCGCTGGCCGCCCGCCGGGAACCGGGCATGCCGCCGGACGTGGTGGATCGGGTGACCCGCCGCCTGGATCTGGGGCGGGCCAAACCCGTCTAGCGCCGTGCGTGCTCGAAAAACAGCTGGTCCAAACGTTGTTTGGGTTGGTATTTGCCGGGAATAGCTTCCTGTGTAATGCACACTCCAGCAACCACGGGATTGTCATGATCATTCTCATCGGGCTGCTCGTCCTGATCGCGGCGGTCATCGTCGGCGCCGCCGGCGTTGCGGCGAACAGCGGCGAATTCGACGCGGCCACCGGAAAATTCGAAGTTTTCGATTACAGCTTCACCGCGTCGGCCGGTGAACTGTTTCTCTACGGCATGGTCGTCGGGGCCGTCGGAATGCTCGGACTAGCGCTGCTGCTGGCCGGAGGCTGGCGTGCATCCTCGCGGAGCCGGGCCACGCGCCGGGAATTGCGGCAGACACGCCGCGAAGTGGCGGCCGCACAGCGGGCCACACAGCCGCAACCTGCGGCCAAGCCATCGACCGAGACGAAGCCGGTGTGGAGCATGAACCGCTTCATGCCCAAGTCACGCGGTTCGGTGGACGTCACAAAAGCCTGACGATCAACGTTCGATCGTCGAGAAAGGGATAGCACCATGATTGTTCTCGGACTGGTTCTTCTGGTAGTCGGCTGGCTGCTCGGAATTCCATTGCTCACCACGGCAGGCATCATTGTTTTGATCATCGGCCTGGTGCTGATGATCGCCGGCTCGGTCGGCCGTCCGGTCGGCGGCCGCCGCCACTATTACTAAAAGGTTGTGCGATGTCAGGGTTTAACGACCGTCCCCAGGGCTCCGGCCCGCGACGGGAAAATCGGTTCCAGCATCAAATCCAGGCGACCACAGGCAAACTCAAGAAATTCCTCGGACAGGCGACGAACAACCGCCGCCTCGAGGCGGAGGGGCGCCGAGATCAGTCCCGCGGCAACCTCAAGCGTGCCGTGGACAAACTGAGGGATGCCTTCAAACGCTGACCTGGTCGCAACGATGCCGGCCGACGGGCACCGGGCCCGTCGGCCGGCATCGGCGTATGCGGCTCGAGCGGCTACGAGACCGGGTCGATTTGCGGGAGGGTGGCCGGCGGGATGGGTGGGATGGATCGGGCCAGCAGGTCGAGAACGGTGGCGTCGGTGACATCCTCGAAGCGCTGGTACCACTGGGCGATGGAGTGGAACATAGCGGGGGTTTCCAGGCAGACGACATTGTCGGCGGCGCGGCTGAGGCTGCGGATGGCACGCGGGGAGCCGACCGGGACGGCGAGAACGACGCGATCGGCGCCGCGGGAGCGGGCGACCTCGATCGCCGCGCGGGCAGTGGCGCCGGTGGCCACGCCGTCGTCGACGATGACCACGGTCTTGCCGTCCAGGGGGGTGGGGGTGCGCTCGCCCCGGAAACGCAGGATGGTGCGGGACAGGGTGTGCTGGGCTTCGCGTTCCACGCGGAGCCGTTCCGGGTCGGAAACGAAGGCGCGCAACAGGATCGGCTCGTCGATGACCTTCACGTCGTTGGACCCGATCGCGCCGAACACCAAGCCGGGCTGGAACGGCACTCGAAGTTTGCGCACCACTTCGACTTCCAGCGGCAAACCGAACGCGGTAGCCACCTCGTAGGCCACCGGTACGCCACCGCACGGGACGGCCAGCACCACGACATCGGAACCGCGGAATCCCCGTAGCCGCTCGACAAGTCGCCGTCCGGCATCACGGCGATCATGAAATGGCATCTACGGGACCTCCTGAGTCGATTGCGCCACGGGTCGAGCCGCGCTGCTGGACTCGGAGAATGTCTGTAGCTTACGCCCGAACTGGACGGGTCGCGAGCGCCGGTGGGCGCATCGGGCACGCGGCCTCATCCCACGCGGTGCCGGCCGGACCGGGGTTCCCCGGGCGGCCCGGTGCCGACTCCGGATGCCTGTAACCACCGGTTGTTCGCCCGATCGACCAGGTCGACGACCTTGTCGTCGAGCACCTTGTCGAATACCCGGTACCACTGCCCGATGGAGTGGAACAACTCCGGTGTCTCGAGGCAGACCACATTGTCGGCCGAGCTCGCCAGGTGCCGGATCGGCCGGCACGGGCCGACCGGTACCGCGAACACGATACGGACCGCACCGCACTGCCGGGCGCTCGCGCAGGCGGCCTGCGCGGTGGCGCCGGTGGTGACGCCGTCGTCGACGATCACCGCGGTCTTGCCCGCCAAACCGATCGGCTCCCGCTCCTTGCGGTAGCCGAGTACCTTGCGTCCCAGCTCTTCTCGCTCCGCCAGTAGCACCCGCTGGCCCACCTGCTCGGAAACGAAGGCCCGGACCAAGGGCTCGTCGTCGATGACGCGCACGCCGTTCTCGCCGATGGCGCCGAAAATCAGCGGCGCCTGAAACGGCACCCCCAGTTTGCGGACGACCACGACGTCCAGCGGCACCCGCAGGGCGATCGCCACCTCGTAGGCGACCTCGACTCCACCGCCCGGCACTCCGAGCACGACCACATCGTCGCCGCGGAACGCGCGCAGGCGTTCTACGAGCCGTCGGCCCGCGTCGCGACGGTCGAGAAAGGGCATGGGAGTCCTCCTGAGTGTGGGTGATCACGAAGGGTGAGCCGCGCTTCGGGACTCGGGAGAGGACTCGAATTCTAACCACCTGATCAGCTGATCAGGGATCTAAACGGCGTTATTGGCCGTTGCCTTCGGAGAAGTGCGGTCGGCCCTCGGGTTCCGCGCCGGTGACGGTGCGGATGACATCGCGGGCGATCGCCACGAGTTTGACGTTGCGATGCTGGGAGGCGCTGCGCAGAATGTCGAAGGCCTGCGCTCGGGTACAACCCCGTTGCCCCATCACGATTCCCAGCGCCTGATCGATCAGGGACCTGGACGCCAGCGCCGCCCGCAACTGGGCGGTGCGGTCGTTCTGGCGGGCCACCGTCAGCGCCGTCGTGAGCAGCACGCTGGTGTGCTCGCCGGTCAGCTTGATCGCCCAGCGGGTCTGCTCGTCGAATCCGTTGGGCGTGGTCGCATAGAGGTTCAGCGAGCCGATCGGCCGCCCGTCGGCGAGCAGCGGCTGGGAGTAGATGGACCGGATCCCGTGCGCCATCACTCGCGCCGGGTAGTCGCCCCAGCGCAGCTCCCGCGCCACATCGGGCACCGAGACCGGCTCGGCGGTGTTCATGGCTTCCAGGCAGGGGCCGGTGCGCTGCTGGAATTGGATCTCGTCGACCCGGCTGGCCTCGGCGCCGGTCGCGCCGACGGTCACGGTGTCGCCGGCCCGTTTGAGCGAGACACCGGCCATGGGCCGGCCGGGCAGCATCCGGGAGGCGACCGCCGCCAGTTCGCGGAGCGAGGCTTCGATATCGCTGGTAGACAGCAGCAGTGCGGTCAGTTCCGACATTCCGGAGACGAGTTCGTACGCGGTGCTCTCATCGTCTCGTTCTCTCAACTCCTCCGACATGGCTCACTACCTCCGTCGGTCAGCAAGGTGCGCCACCGGTGCGCCGGGACGGCTGCGGGGGGAGCGCCCGCGGTCCGGCGCCGTGGGTCCCGGCTCGATGCTGGGCCTTAGCGGTGGTCTCGAACTTGGTTAGCGGTTACCCGCTCGACGGCGACGAAAACGGTTCCGTCAGATTCCGGAAAGCCCTGCCAGTTGCCCGATTCCATAGGTCACGGCCATCGCGAGCGCGCCGCCCAGCACCACGCGCAGTACCGCCCGGGCGCGGTCGCTGCCGCCTAGCCGGGCGCTCACCGAGCCGGTCAGCGCCAGCGCGATCAGCACCGCGACGAAGGTCACCGGGATGCGCAGGTGCACCGGGGGCAGCAGGATCGCCAGCAGCGGCAGCAGCGCGCCCACCGTGAACGACACCGCCGAGGACGCCGCCGCCTGCCAGGGATTGGTGAGTTCTTCTGGGTCCAAACCCAATTCGGCCTCGGCGTGCGCGGTGAACGCGTCGTGGGCGGTGAGTTCCTCGGCGACCTTGCGGGCGGTCTCCGGGGTCAGGCCTTTGGCGGTGTAGATGCCCGCCAGTTCTTCGAGTTCGGTCTCGGGTTCCTCCCGGAGCTCGCGGGCTTCCTTGGCCAGCAGCGCGCGTTCGGAATCGCGCTGGGTGCTGACCGAGACATACTCGCCGACCGCCATGGAGATCGCGCCCGCGCTGAGTCCCGCGACGCCGGCGGTGAGGATCGCCGAGGTGCTGGTGGTCGCCGCGGCCACGCCGACCACCAGACCGGCGGTGGAGACGATGCCATCGTTCGCGCCGAGCACGCCCGCGCGCAGCCAGTTCAGCCGCGCCGAGAGTCCTTCGGCGTGCGGTTCGTGCGGGTGCGTTCCGTTCGTCGGCTGGGCCATGCTCCGGACACTATCCGCTCACGCCGGGACTCCGGCGGCAGCGCGCAGTGTGTCCGCCAGCCGTACCGCGAGCGCGACGATGGTGAGCGTGGGATTCGCGTGCCCGGTCGTCGGGAATACCGAACTGCCTGCGAGGTAGAGGTTTTCGACCCCGTGCACCCGGCAGTCGGGGTCGACGACGCCGTCTTG
Organism: Nocardia sp. NPDC051832; assembly: GCF_040681285.1. Classification (NCBI taxonomy): domain Bacteria; kingdom Bacillati; phylum Actinomycetota; class Actinomycetes; order Mycobacteriales; family Nocardiaceae; genus Nocardia; species Nocardia sp. NPDC051832. The sequence goes on along the minus strand of NZ_JBFAYL010000001.1, from coordinate 2,046,538 downwards.
CGGCCGCGCCGCCATCCGGGTGGTCCCGGTCGGGTGTGCCCAGTCGGTGAGCTGCACCGGCAGCGTGCTGCCCACCCGAGCCCAGTCGTAGAGCGCCGGTTTCGGGTAGCCGAGGCGCGCGAACTCCTCCACGGCCAGCACCGCGGCCCGCCGCACGGTGCTGTCCTCCTGCTCGTGCACCCGCCAGTCGATGCGGGCCAGCGGCATCCCGAGCCGGTCCACCCGGTCGCTCAACGTGATCCGGCTGTCCGGGTCGGGGACCTGTTCGACCATGCAGCGCAACTCGATCCGGTCCAGCTTGTGCGGCAGCCCGGCGTGCTGAATCAGCCGGCGCCGGGCGCCGGCCAGCAGCAACCCGGAGTTCGCGAGCGCCACGCGCGCGTCGTGCCGGGTGCCGCGCCCGCGCATCAGCTGCTTCACCGAATCCCACGGGTCGTCGTCGGCGGGCACCTCCTGCAACCAGAGCGCGCAGTTGAGCAGCTGCTCGGTGCGCTGCACCGCCGGCGCGAGCGCCAGGCCGTGCAGGAAGGTATGCCTGCCGTGCGCGCTCTTCACCACGTACTTGCCGAACCGGTCCAGCGCCGCGGCGGCCTGGGCGGGCGCCAGCGCGCCGACCGCACCGCAGCGGTGATCCATCAGATAACGTCCGACCAGGCCGTGCCGGTTGCCGACGCCTTCCGGGCGGATCCGGCGCGAGGCCAGCAGCAGGCGCGGACTGGTGATCCCGCCCGCCGCGAGGACGAACCACTTGGCCCGGACGGTACGGGGATTGGGGTCCGCGACCTGGAGCGCTTCGACCCGGGTGCCCGCCGGGTCGGTGTCGATATGGGTGACGGTGGCGTTGATCAGGATCCGGACATTCGGCGCGGCAAGGTCTTTCATGTGCTTGCCGAAGCGTTTGCAGTCGAACGGATCGACCGGGTCGCGACTGATCTGCCAGAAATAGGGACGAAACCAGCTCGGGTCCAGCGATTCCCGGGGCTGTGGGCGTCCGGCCAGCTGCCAGAACGCGTCGTCGGTGAAGCCCGCGCCGCGCCCGATGCCGATGTGGCGGGCGGCGCGTTCCAGGTACGCGTCGAGGTCGGTGATCGGCCAGCCGGAGCCGGGAACCCAAGGGCGGCTGCCGAAATCGAGCTCGTCGAGCAGGCCGCAGCGCCCGCTCCAGGTATGCGAATTGCCGCCCAGGATCCGATCGCCGGCCACCCGGCCGGTCCCGGCCCGGGGCGCCCCGGCATTGTCGATGTCGTCCAGTGCGTTGGCCGCCTCGGTGGCCTCCCGTCCGCCGCTCTCCAGCACCAGCACCCGCAGTGCTGTCCCGGCGAGCTCCGCGGCGAGCGTCGAACCGGCGGGGCCGGAACCGATCACGCAGATGTCGGCGGTCAGTTCCTCGTCGGCGACCATGGATAGCTCATCGATGCGCATCAGCGTTCCTCCCTACGCCGCGGCCATAGCGGACACGGCATACTCCGATGCCCGTACCGGCATGGTTTTCGGCGAGTTCGAGAGCCGCCCGGGTGCAGACGTCGGCATGTGTGTGATCGGCGGAAAGCCGTTGATCGATACGCGTCTGCCCCCGTTCCACCCCGGACTCGCAACTCTCCCACTTTAAGAGGGGTGAACGCTTTTCACTCGGGGTTCAGCAACCGCGGTGCAGGAACGCGCGAATATAGCCGCCGGACTGGCGGATATACATCCAGGTCCAGAACTTGACGCCGGACTCACTGGGGCTGGCCACCATGGTCAGTTCCCCGTCGAAACACTTGGACACGATGTAGCGGGCGCGCGAGACGTGCGGGGTGTAGGTGACCACGATGATGTGCCGCCAGCCGAATCGCGCTGCGCGGCGGCGGATCTCCTGCGCCTCGCCGTCGGTGGTCCACGGGTCCGGGATGAAGCAGTGCACGGTGAAGTCGAACCGCCCGGCGCAGTACTTGTCCATCACCGTGTCGTCGTTGCCCGTGGACCGGGAGATCAGCAACTCCGGCGCATATCCTTGCCGCGCCAGGTCCAAGCCGAGGTCGAAGCGCTCGTAGGCGGTTCCGCCGAGCACCACGATGGCGTCGGCGGGACGCAGCGGATCGGTCTGCGGATGAATGTAGACCGGGACTCCCGCCACCCCGAGGAGGGCGACGAGCGCGATCAACAGCAGTCCAGCTCGTCGCAGGCCCGGCACCTTTTCGACGATACGTGAAACGGTGTGCGGCCTAGCGGCGCACCTTCCGGACCGGAGTGGGATGCGGCATGAGCTTGCGGTGGATGAGTTGCAGCGCCACCAGCAGCAGCATGGACAGGGTGGCGGTCAGCAGGTCGCCGAGCAGCACGGCGAGGATCGCGAAACCGCCGAACAGAGGTAATTCGAGCATGGCGCACCAGCCGAGAATCCGTAGTCGGGTGGCGTTGGAATCCAGCCAGCGCACGCCGTCGTCGATGATCTCGCGCGCCGTCACCGGGCACACCATGCCGTCACCGACCTGGATGAATCGGTGGATCGCCTCGTCTCGGGACAACTCACCGAGCCAGGCTCGATCGATCAGCCGCTTGCCCTCCTCGGCAACCTCTCTGACCGTGTCCATCCGGCCCCTTCCTCACCCGTCCTCCCGGCGAACGCCAGGATCCGCGGCAGAAGTCTAGGGGCCGCCCAGGGCAGTGCCTAGAGGTGATTCGCGCCGCCTGCACCGTGTCCGCACTCATGCCGGACCGGTGCGCGGGACCTGGTGCGCGGCTGGCATGCTGACGCCCATGATCAATCTGCGGGGTGCACGGTGGATGGCGGGTTTCGCGGCGGGTGCGCTGCTGCTCGCCGGTTGTAGCGAATCGAAGTCGCAGGGCAGCACGGCGGCGCCGAGCACGCCGCGCGATCAGCTGCTGCTGACCCAGGACGAATTCCCGGCCGGCGCAAAGAAAGTCGACGTGCCGAAGGACAAACTGGAAGCGGCCGCGGCGGATATGGCCGGCATGCAGGACACCGCGACGCTCACCCCGGTCGAATGTGCCGCCACCACAAAGGATCTCAACAACGCCAGCAAGGCACTGCTGGCCGACTCCGCCGTCGCGGCGGCGACCGACACCAAATCCGGTGTCATGTACATCGAGTTCGTCGCCGGGCGCACCGGCGATCTGGCGGCCGTCACCGCGGGCAACAAGACCTGCGGTGAGGTCTCGATGACCAGCTCGGTCGAGGGCAAGCAGATCAGCACTGTCGCCAAGGTCGAAAACCTCAGCGCGCCCGCGGATTTGAAGAGCATCGACGCGATCGCCTTCCGCACCACCACGACCTCGACCGTCGGCGCCGGCAAGCCGCTCACCTCGGTCGGGTACCAGGGCATGGCCGTGCTGCGCGGCACCACCGTGGTCGTGCGCGCCAGCGCGCTCAAGGATTCGCTGGACGAGGCCGCGTTCCAGCAGCTGTTCGTGGCCGCGGTCCGCAAGGTGGAGAAGGCGTCCTAAGCCTCGCGGCGCACGGCGCTGGGGGTGCTGCCCCACCAGCGCCGGCAGCTGCGGGTGAAGGTGGCCTGCTCGGAAAAGCTGAGTAGCGCGGCGATTTGCGTCATCGGCATGTCGGTGGTGGTCAGATAGCGGCGGGCTTCGGTGCGGCGAACCTCGTCCAGGATGGCCGCGAAGGTGGTGCCCTCCGCGCTGAGCCGCCGTTGCAGCGTGCGCGGGTGCAGCGTGAGCAGCTTCGCCACGACGCCGATCTCGGGCGGTGTGGTGCCGAGCAGCTGCTGAATGGCGGTGTGCACCTGCGGCACGATGGAAACGCCCGCGCGCCTGGCCTGTTCGGCCAGGAAGGCGATGGCCAGCCGGTGCAGGTTCTCGTCACCGCCGGTCAGTGATCTGCCGGTGAGGCTGCCCGGCACGCGCAGGACGGCGGCGGGGCGGCCGACCCGCACCGGCGCGCCGAAGAAGTCCTCGTAGGCTCGCAGCGGGGCCTGCGGGTGATAGGGGAGTTCGACCGAGCGCAGGCCGTAGCGTTCGCCGGCCAGGCGCTGAATGGTGCGGTGCAGGAAGCCCAGGCCCAGGTCGGTGCCCTGCACCGGGGTGGGCTGGCCCGGCGGGACGCCGTACCGCAGGGCCACGACGCCGCGGTCTTCGTACGGGTCGGGTTCCACGGTGAGGCTCAGCGAGCGCGCGTGCACGAACAGATAGCGCGAGGTGCACTCCAGCGCGTCGGCCAAGGTGGGCGAATTGCGGATGGCCAGGGCGAGCGGGCCGAGCATGTCCAGATCCTGCCGATAGGCGATGCGCAGGCCCAGGTCAGGACAGTCCAGGCGGTGTGCGGCCAGCTCCAGGATGGCGGCCATGGCTTGATCGGGGACCAGCAGGTCGTCGGCGTCGAGTGCCGCGACGGGCAGTCCGACGGCGGTGGCCATGTCCTCCGCGTCGGCGCCGAGTTCGGCCACGACCGCGCGGAAACCGCGCAGCCCCGCGGACCTGATCACCGACATGTCGTTCAGAATCAAATACTTGTCGCGCAAAGTCAAGAATCTGGTCGGCCGCTTTTTCACACTGGAGGCATGAACGCTGAGGTTCGGGACCATGTCGATGTCGTGATCGTGGGTGCGGGTCTGTCCGGGATCGGCGCGGCCTACCGCCTGCAGACCGAATGCCCGGGTAAGAGCTACGCGATCCTGGAAGCTCGCGACACCCTCGGCGGCACCTGGGATCTGTTCCGCTACCCCGGGATTCGTTCGGATTCCGACATGTTCACTCTCGGCTACCCGTTCAAGCCCTGGCGCGACGCGAAAGCCATCGCCGACGGCCCCTCGATCCTGCGCTACATCAAGGAGACCGCCGCCGAGTTCGGGATCGATCAGCACATCCGATACCGGACCAAAGTCGTTGCCGCCGAGTGGTCGTCGGATATCTCGCGCTGGACGCTGACGGTCGAGACCGAGTCCGGCGAGCGCACTCTGACCTGTAACTTCCTCTACACCTGCGCGGGTTACTACAACTACGACCAGGGGCACGCGCCCGAATTCCCCGGCGCCGCCACATTTTCCGGTCAGACCGTGCACCCGCAGTTCTGGCCGGAGGACCTCGACTACACCGGCAAGCGCGTCGTTGTCATCGGCAGTGGCGCGACCGCCGTCACGCTGGTGCCCGCGATGGCCGACGCCGCCGCCTCGGTCACGATGTTGCAGCGCAGCCCGACGTGGATCAGTGCCGTGCCCGGCCGCGACAAGCAGGCCGACAAGATCCGCGAGCTGTTGCCGCCGGACCTGGCGCACCGGGTGATCCGCACCAAGAACATCCTGTTCAACATCGGCTTCTACCAGTACTGCCGCCGCCGCCCGGAATCGGCGCGCAAACTGCTCACCGGCCTGACCACGCGAATCCTCAAGGACGAACAGGCGGTCGCCGAGCACTTCACGCCGTCCTACAACCCGTGGGACCAGCGGCTGTGCGCGGTGCCCGACGCCGACTTCTTCAAGGCGATGAAGAAGGGTCAGGCCGAGGTCGTCACCGATCACATCGACACCTTTGTCCCCGAGGGCATCCGGTTGAAGTCGGGCCGGCTGCTGGCCGCCGACATCATCGTCACCGCCACCGGCCTGCAACTGCTCGCCTTCGGCGGCATCACCCCGATTGTGGACGGCCGCAAGGTCGAGTTGTCGGACCAGTTCGTCTGGCAGGGCGCCATGCTCACCGGCATCCCCAACTTCGCCGTCTGCCTCGGCTACACCAACGCCTCCTGGACGCTGCGCGCCGACCTCACCCACCGCCTGGTGTGCAAGGTCTTGCGCCACATGGACCGCAACCGCTTCGCCGCGGTCGTCCCGGAACCCGAGGGCAATCTCTCCGAGCGCCCCCTACTCGACCTGGCCTCCGGCTACGTCCAGCGCTCCATCGCCGACTTCCCCCGCCAGGGCGACCGCCATCCCTGGAAGGTCCGCCAGAACTACCTGCTCGACACCGCCACCACCATGCGCACCAACCTGCACAAGACGCTGGCGGGCACCCGCGCGCGCTGAATTCCGGCCGGCGGGACATGGTGGCGGGGCCTTCTCGTGTGGCAGCCGGGAATTGTGCGACCAGGTCGATAGGTTTCTACGGACATCTGCCCCGAAAGGAATCGTATGGCCGGCGACTGGAACGCGAACATCATCGAGGAATTCCGAACGAACTCCGGAAAGGTCGGCGGCCCCTTCGAGGGGCGCGACTTGCTGCTCCTGACCTCCGTCGGAGCGAAATCCGGTCTACCGCGCACCAATCCGCTGGCGTTCATCCGGGACGACGGCCACATCGTCATCATCGCCTCCGCCGCCGGAGCACCCACCAACCCCGACTGGTTCTACAACGTCCTCGCCAACCCCGAGGTCACCGTCGAAATCGGCACCGACAAATTCCAGGCCACCGCCACCCCGATCACAGGCGGCTCCGAGCGCGACCGCCTCTACGCCGCCATGGTCGAGGTCATGCCCGGCTTCGCCGACTACGCCGCGAAAACCACCCGCGTAATCCCCGTCGTCACCCTCACACCAACCTCCTGAACCCAAACCCGGTCGAGTGGGCGTGGATGGCTGACTCGATGTCGTCGACTGCCTGGCGAATGGTGGCGCCGTAGGGGTCGTCGTTGAGGGTGTGTAAACAGGCGCGGGTGGAATCGATCTCGCGTTGGGCCGCTTCGAAGGAGCCGAGCTGCCGGTAGTTGTCGGCCAGGTTGAGGTGCAGCGATGGATAGAATCCGGCTACGTCGAGGGTCGAATGATGTTGTTGGACACGCTTGTTCGACAGGCTGCCGGCGGCGTCCAAGGCGCGGATGTCCCAAGCCAGCGCCTGGGCGGGATCCGGTTGCAGGTCGGCCATGAAGTGCGCGAGCGTGCACCGGTGTAGTGGATCACCCTGGGGGCCGATCGTTTTCCAGATTTCAGCGAGGCCGGTGCGGGCGCGCTCTGGATCGCCGGCCCGTCCCAGCGCCACCGCTTGCATGATCGCGTCCATCGTCGGGTCGGGGGAAACGTCGGTGCTCATAGCAATGCTCCTTGGTTGATTACTGTGATTGGTGTGATGACGCTGCTGGGTAATCAGGGCAACTGAACCGGCATGACCAGGGTGGTGAGGTCGCCGTCGGTCGCGGACCGGACCACGACCGGTTGGTCGGGCGCGGAAATGTCGAGCATGACGTCCGGGCCGACGGCAGTGGCGAGCGCTGAGCACAGGACGTCTGGCGCGAAGGCGATGTCGAGAGGAGAGCCGGTGACTGCTGCGGGCACCTGCCGGCCGCCCTCGGAACTGCCGACGGTGAGCCCTGATTCGTCGATGGACAGAATCAACGGCGTCGCGTCGTCTGCCGTGACGAGTGCTTCGCGCGCCGCTACGACTCGGGTTCGTACCGGTGTCAGACCTTGGAGCACCGCCCGATAGTCCGGGAACGGCTCATCGATCAGCGGACAGCGCCGATGGTCGCCGCCGGCGGTCAGGATCAGGAAGTCCGCCTCCGGCGACAGGCGCACCTCGCCGGCCTTCCGGAGCCAATGATCGAACACCGCGAGCTCTTCGGCGACCGCCACGGCCGACCATCGACTCGTCGCCTGGCGCGGCACCAGTGTTCGCGTCGACAGCCGGTACCGATCAGTCGCGGTCAGCACCAGGGCGGATTCTTCGGCCTCGATGAAAATGCCTGTCAGGACCGGGAATTCAGCATCGGCCGCCGCGGCCGATCGCACCTGCCGTACTGCTTCGGCCAACGTCGCCCCAGCCACGACGACTCCGCCGAGCCCCTGCTTGATCGCGGCCGCGACTTCGGCCGCCTCCCGGGCCCGCTGTTGCAGATCCCGCACATGTTCATCCAGCAGCTGCGCCGCCTCGGCGGAATCGCCGCTCAGAATCCGGCCCACCGCCTCCAACGGCACGCCGATTTCGCGTAGCCGCCGAATCGCTATCGCCCGCTCGCACTGCTCCCCGCCGTAATACCGGTACCCGGACACCGGATCCACCCGGGCCGGCGGCAGCAGCCCGCAATCGTCGTAAAACCGCAGCGCACTGGCGGTAACCCCGGTGGCTCGCGCCATCGCGCCGATCGTCAACTCAGTCACCCGGCAATCATGGAGCCTCAGGTAACTCGAAGGTCAACACCGCGGCGGCTACTTGCTCCCGGGCGTGTAGGGAATGCCGTCGGCGGCCGGGGCGACGGCTCGTCCGATGAACCCGGCGACCACCACCAGGGTGACCGCGTAGGGCAGCATGCCGAGGAACTCGGTGGGGATCGGGTTGCCGGGCATGGTGTTCAGGAACCGCTGCAGCGCGCTGGAGAAGCCGAACAGCAGGGCGGCGGTGAGCACGCCGAACGGGTGCCAGCGGCCCACGATCATCACCGCCAGCGCGACGAACCCGAGCCCGGCGGTCATGTTCTTGCTGAAGGACACATTGTTGGCGATGGTGAAGAACGCGCCGCCGAAACCGGAGAGGGCGCCGGCGAGGGTGACATTCCAGAAGCGCAGCCGGTTGACGTTGATGCCGGCGGCGTCCGCGGCGGCCGGATGTTCGCCGACGGCGCGGGTGCGCAGCCCCCAGCGAGTGCGGAACAGCAGGTAGGAGACCGCGAAGACACAGATCAGCGCCACGTACACGAAGATGTTCTGGTCGAACAGCACCGGTCCGAGGAGCGGGATGTCGGCCAGGAAGCCCAGCGAGTCCCCGACCTTCTGCACAGTGGCGGGCTGGTTGAGCGAGCCGTCGGCGCGCATCAGCCGCTCGTAGAGGAATCCGGTCAGGCCCAGCGCGAGCAGGTTCAGGATGATGCCGGTGACCACCTGGTTGACCTGGAAGCGGGTGGCCAGCCAGGCCAGCAGCAGGGTCGAGCAGACGCCGCTGAGGGTGGCGGCCAGCATCCCGATGTACGCGCTGCCGGTGACCGAGGCCACCAGCGCCGCGGTGAACGCACCGGTGAGGAACTGCCCTTCGATGCCGAGGTTGATGACGCCGGAGCGTTCCGAGACGACGCCGGACAGCGCGCCGAAGATGAACGGCAACGCCAGGAAAAGCGTTGTCGCCAGCACGAATTCGACCGGAAAGCCGACGCCGGGGGTGACGGTCCAGGACAGCGCGGCGAGGACGAGCGCGGCGACCGCGCCGCCGATCAGGACGCCGTCGAAGCGCTGCGCGAGCACCTTCGGCAGGGTCAGGAGCGCGACCCCGGCCAGAGCGGCGACCACACTGAGCAGCGCGAGCACCACGAGCGTCCCGACCGTCCAGCCGGCATCGACGGTCTGGTCCAGCCGGTAGGTGGTGGTTCGCTCGGAATCGATGAGCAGCAGCCCCAGCCCGCCCAGCAGGACGCCCGCCCCGATCAAGCCATATCCCGCCGCCGTCCGCCGCCGGAAGACCTTGTCGGACACCGCAACCTGCGGTTCGGTGCCGGTCGATGCGTTCACCAGCCCCTCGCTTCCAGAGTGTTGAGCCCGCCGCGCGGTGTCCGCAGCCGCAGCAGGGTTTTGACCAGCGCCGGTGCGGCGATGAACAGCACGATGACCGCCTGCAACAGGGTGGACATCTCCACCGGGATGGCCGGCTGCATATGCAGCGTGCCGGACTTCAGCGCGCCGAAAAGCAGTGCGGCGGCGACAATCCCGCCCGGATGTGCGCGACCCAACAGCGCCACGGTGATGCCGTCGAAGCCGTATTCCACCGCGGTGCCGGGGTTCACGGTGTACGGGTTCAGGCCGAGCACCAAGGCCGCGCCGCCGAGTCCGGCCAGCCCGCCGGCCACACCCATGGTGGTGGTGAAGGTGCGCCCGATATCCATGCCCGCGGTCTCCGAGGCGTGGGCGTTGGCGCCGACCGCGCGGATCCGGAAGCCGAACGTGGATTTGCTGAGCAGCCACCAGGTTCCGGCGGCCAAGGCGATCCCGAGCAGCAGGCCGATACTGACGCGCAACCCCGAACCGGCCCAGCCGAGCAGTTGCGGCAGCCGGGCCGAGGCATCCACCGGCTTGGAGACCAGCTCCTGCGAGGTCACCGAGTGAATGAACGTGGTGCCCAGCGCCCACATCAGGAAGTAGGCGGCGATGTTGTTCAGCATGATCGACGAGATGACCTCGTGCGCACCGGTTCTCGCCTTGAGATACCCGGGTATCGCGCCGAACAGGCCGCCCGCGAGGCCGCCCGCCAGCAGGGCCAGCGGAAGATGCAGCAGCGGCGGGAGTTCCACCGCGAAACCGACGATCAGCGCGCCGAGCATGCCGAACACGAACTGGCCTTGCGCCCCGATATTGAACAGGCCCGCCCGGAACGCCAGCCCGACCGCCAGGCCGGTGAACATGAGCGGAGTCGCGTAGGTCAAGGTCTCCGAGAGCGGCCGCAGCACCTGGTTCAGCGTGGCATCGCCCGCCAAGAACTGTTGCAGGCGGCCGAAATCGAGGATGGAGCCTTCGAAAAGATCCTGGTATGCCGTGCTGACGGCGTACCAGGAGGAACTGACCGCGTCGCCGGGCCGCGCGAACAGGTAGCTGAAGGTGCCGCGCACGCCGGGGTCGGAGACGATGATCAGGACCGCGCCGATGGCGAAGGCCAGCAGCAGCGAGTAGATCGTCACCATCACGCTGTTGGCTTCGGTCAGGTAGCGAACGAAGGTGGGGCCGAAGCCCTTTCGGCTCGGCTCGGTGTCCGGCTTGGTCGTTGTCGTATTCACGCGTCGCCTGAGGAGGTTTCGGGTCGGTGACCGATCATGAGCTGTCCGATCTCGGACCGGGGACTGTCGGGTGCTACCTCGCCCACGATCTGGCCGTTGTAGATGACGGCGACGCGATCGGACAGGGCGAGAATCTCATCCAGCTCCGCGGAGATGAGCAGCACCGCGGTGCCGGTGTCGCGTTCGGCCACCAGCCGGGCGTGGATGAACTCGATGGCGCCAATATCCACACCGCGGGTCGGCTGGGCGGCCACGAGAACCTTGCGCGGACGGGAGAACTCGCGCGCGATGATCACCTTCTGCTGGTTGCCGCCCGACAGCGCGGACACCAGCTCCTCGGGCCCCTGAGTGCGAATGTCGAACTCCGCGATGGACTTCGAGGCGACGGCCCGCACCGCCTTGTCGTCGACCACGCCACGCCGGGACAGCGGGGCCTCCCGGTACTGATTCAGCGCGATGTTCTCGGCGACGGTGAAATCGCCGACCAGCCCGTCCCGGGCGCGATCCTCCGGGATGTAGCCGAGCCCGGCGGCGATGCGCCGGTACGGATGCCAGCGGGTGACCTCGGTGCCGGTCATCTCGATGGATCCGGCCACCGGTGCGAGCGTGCCGAGAATGGCGCGGGCCAATTCGGTCTGGCCGTTGCCTTCCACACCGGCCAGGCCGACGATCTCACCGGCGCGCACCGTCAGGTTCAGCCCGTCCAGTACCGGGATGCCCCGATCGTCGAGCACCGTGAGATCCTGGATGGCCAAGGCATTTTCGGCCGGCTGAGCGGGCGACTTGTCGACCGTGAGCGATACTTCACGCCCGACCATCGCGGCCGCCAGCTCCGCCTCACCGTCGTCGGGCGAGGCTTCGGCGACCACTTTGCCGCGCCGGATGACCGTGATGGTGTCGGCGACCGCCTTCACCTCCTTCAGTTTGTGGCTGATGAAGATGATCGACATGCCCGACTTCGCCAGATTCCGCATGATCGCCAGCAATTCGGCGACCTCCGGTGGGGTGAGGACCGCGGTGGGTTCGTCGAGGATCAGCAATTCGGTATGCCCGGACAGCGCTTTGACGATCTCCACCCGCTGCTGCACGCCGACGGGCAGGTTTTCGCAGATCGCGTCCGGATCCAGCGCCAGCCCATAGCGTTCGGACACCTCGCGCACGGCGTGCCGGGCGGCGGCGCGGTCGAGAATCCCCGCCTTGGCGTGTTCGCGTCCGAGTTGGACGTTGTCGGCCACGCTGAACGGGCCCACCAGCTTGAAATGCTGGTGCACCATGCCGATTCCGGCGGCGATGGCGTCGCCGGGCGAACGGAATCGCACCGGCGCGTCATCGATCAGGATCTGCCCCTCGGTGGGTTCCAGGATCCCGTACAGCATGTTCATCAGCGTGGACTTGCCCGCGCCGTTCTCGCCGAGGATGGCGTGGATCTGCCCCGGCTGTACCACCAGGTCGATCGCGTCATCCGCGACGAAATCGCCGAACTTCTTGGTCAGTCCGCGTAATTCGAGGCGCATGCGCTACGGCTTCGGGGCGGCCGGTGAGGAGACCACCACCGTGCCCGCGACGATATCGGCCTGCAACTGCTTGATTTCCTGCTTCAACGGCTCGGGGACCTTGCTGTCGAACTCGTAGAACGGGGCCAGCGCGACGCCCTTGTTGTTCAGCGTGCCGACGTACCGGCCGTCCTTGGCGCCCTCGTTGAAGGCGTTGTCGATCGCGACCCGGATCGCCGAGGAGATGTCCTTCATCGAGGAGGTCAGGATGATCTGCTTGTATTCCGGAACCGCTTGGTAGCCATCGGAATCCACCCAGATCATGGTGGCGTTGCCGGCGTCCTTGATGGCCGAGGCGCCGCCCAGCCCGACCGGGCCCGCCACCGGGTGGACGACGTCGGCGCCCTGGGCCAGGAAGTTCTCGGTCAGCGACCGTCCCGCGCTGGTGTCGTCGAAGTTGCCCGTGAACGAGCCCTTCTGGGCCTGGGTGTCCCAGCCGAGGACGACGGTGTTGGTGTTGTGCACCTGGTTGTACTTGGCGACGCCGGCGGCGAAGCCGTCCATGAAGATGGTGACCGCCGGAATCTGCATGCCGCCCCAGGTGGCGACCTTCGCGGTCTTCGTGGTGCCGGCCGCGAGATAGCCCGCGAGGTACGAGGATTGGGCCGCGTTGAACTCCATCGAGTACACGTTGGGCAGATCGACGTGCGAGTCGACGATGGCGAACCGCTTCTCGGGGTTGTCCTTGGCGACGGTGGTGATCGCGTCCGCCATCAGGCCGCCGACGCCGATCACCAGACCACACTTGTCGTCGTCGGCCGAGGCCCGCAGGTTGGGCTCGTAGTCGGCGGTGCTGTTGGACTGCCGATAGCTGCCGGAGACCGCCTTGTTGGCGTCGACCGCCGCCTTGACGCCGTTCCACCCGGATTCGTTGAACGACTTGTCGTCCACGCCGCCCGCGTCGGTCACCATGCAGGCCCGGAACTTCGCGTCCGCGGCGCCGTAGGTGTTGCCGGATCCTTTGCCGTCCTTCTCGGCCGGCGGAGAACCGCAGGCAGACAGTAGTGCGAGTGCGACGGCGGCCCCGCCGGCGACGATGGTCTTCATGGCAGTGGCAGATCTCATCTGCTCACATTTACCCCATCCGCGGTTGGCGCGAATGAAATTGAAACATTGCTTTACACAATTTCGATTTCCGCGCCGAGATGCGCCGCCCGCACGAAAGCCGCGCAGGCATCAGGGTGTTTGCCGCCGCCCTCGTCCTCCACCCCGCTGTTCACATCGACCGCGAACGGTGCGACCACCGAGATCGCCGCGCCGACATTGCCGGGCGCCAGCCCGCCCGCCAGGATCACCGGGCAGCGCAGGTCGGCCACGATCTGCGCGCTGATCGCCCAGTCGTGGGTCTGCCCGGTCCCGCCGAGCCGGTCCTCGGTGCGCGAATCCAGCAGCACCGCGTCGCAATCCACCGCGACCTCACGCGCCACGTACAGCGCCTCCGGGCCCGTCACATGCACGGCCTTGATCACCCGCCGTCCCCGGGCCTCCTGCTTGACCTGCCGGACGGTCGCGCCGTCGACCAGGCCGTGCACCTGAATCGTGTCCGCGCCCACCCGATCCGCCAGCTCGAGGATCGCCGCGGCCTCCTCCAGATGCGTCACCAGCACCCGGTCCACGAACGGGGGCGTCAGCCCCGCCAATCGCACCGCCTCCTCGGCGCTCAGCGCGTCCTCGCTGAAATGGGTTACCCCGGAGATGAATCCGACCGCATCCGCTCCGGACTCGACAGCGATCCGCAGATCGGATTCGGACCTGATCCCGCAAATCTTCGCCCGTATGCTCATGCGGCCCGACGATAGTCTCGGCACAGGTTCGGTCAAGGGCGGCCCGCACCCGGCGCGGGCGCGGGGAACGCCACCACTTGCCCGCTGGGCGCCTCGGATTCGCCGCCCCAGTGCTGGCCGACGACGTAGAGCCGCGGGTCAGGCCCCCGGCTCAACGCGCACGCGAAGGCCCCCCGGTCCAGTTCGTGGGCGGCGAGCACCTGGCCGCCTTCCGCGACCCGGACGCACCGCTGGTTACCGACGTCGGCGTACCAGACATGGCCTTCGGCGTCGAAGCAGATGCCGTCCGGATGATCACCGGGCGTCTTCGCCCACACTCGCCGGTCGCCGAGGCTGCCGTCCGCTGCGATGTCGAACGCGGTGAGCTGGTTGCCGTAGGACTCGGCGACCACCAGGGTCCCGCCATCCGGACTGATCGCCATCCCGTTGGGAAAAGCGAGGTCGTCCGCGACCTGCCGGACCGCTCCGTCCGCGCTGACGAGCGCGACGATTCCCGGCGCGAATTCCCCGCCGGGAAAATCGAATCCGATGTTGTCGACATAGGCGTTGCCGCGCGCGTCCACCACGATGTCGTTCCACGGCCGCTCGGAGATCGCGGAGAGATCCGCGTGCTCGACCAACTCCCCGGAACCCTCCCGCCGCACCAGCCTCCGCCGCGCCGAATCGACCACCAGCAACCGCCCATCGGGCAGGAAGTCGATGCACATCGGAAACGACTGGACCGTTGCGACCACCTCGTGCCGCCGATCGTCCCCGACCGCGATCACCTGCCCGGCCCCCCAATCGGAAAACCACAGCCGCCCGTCATGCCACCTCGGTGACTCTCCGAACACGATCCCTTCCAGCAAAACCTCACCTGCGGCCACGTCGGAACCACCTTTCTCGTCGATGGCAATTCAGACGGATCCCACCCCGAATACTCATCGCACCGCTGCGAATCTTGTCCGGCCCGGAAAACCCACACACCGCCCCGACCTGCGAATTCCCCCGAAATCTGCACAGTCTCACCAGCTGAACGCCCCGGCTGCTCCGTAGCGTTCAACCCAGCCCACCGAGGCGGGCGGGCCGTCCGGGCACTGGAGGAGGGGAGTGCCCGGGCGGCCGATTTGCCGAAAGTGGTTGTGCGCCAGGTCACAGTGGAATATGTTGCATCGAACAACATTCGCTCGACTCGACCGTCCGGAGCACCCGGGGCGGTCCGATGAAAGGCCCACCATGCGTAAGGGCATTCTCACCATCACCGCTGTTTCGGCCGCGCTGCTCACCTCCCTCACCGCCTGTGGCGAGGACGAGAGCAGCAAGGGTTCCGGCGCCAAGATCGGGGTGATCCTGCCGGACAGCAAGACCTCCGCCCGCTGGGAGACCGCGGACCGGAAGTATCTGCAGGAGGCGTTCGACAAGGCGGGGGTGAAAGCCGATATCCAGAATGCGCAGGGGGACAAGGGCGCATTCCAGACCATCGCCGATCAGATGATCACCAACGGCGCGAATGTTCTGCTGATCACCAACCTGGACAGCGGCACCGGCAAAGCGGTGATCCAGAAGGCCCGCTCGCAGGGCGTGACCGTGATCGACTACGACCGGCTGACCCTCGGCGGCGGCGCGGAGTATTACGTCTCCTTCGACAATGTGAAGGTCGGCAAGCTGATCGGCGAAGGCCTGGTCAAATGCCTGACCGAGAAGAACGCGCCGAAACCCACCGTGGCGTACCTCAACGGCGGCCCCACCGACAACAACGCCACCCTGTTCCGCAACGGCTACGACGGCGTGCTGAAGCCGAAGTTCGATTCCGGTGAATACACCAAGGGCCCGGATCAGGCCGTGCCGGAATGGGACAACACCGAGGCGGGCACCATCTTCGAGCAGATGCTCACCGGCACGCCGAATCTGGGCGGCGTGGCCGCGGCGAACGACGGTATGGCCAACGCCGCGATCGCGGTGCTGAAGAAGCAGAAGCTGAACGGGCAGGTCCCGGTCACCGGGCAGGACGCGACCGTGCAGGGCCTGCAGAACGTGCTGGCCGGTGATCAGTGCATGACCGTGTACAAGGCGATCAAGCAGGAAGCCGCGGCGGCCGCGGAGCTGGCGATCGCGCTGACCAAGGGCGAGAAGGGCACCACCAACGGCACGGTCGCCGATCCGGAATCGAAGAAGGATGTGCCGTCGGTGCTGCTCGAGCCCAAGCCGATCTTCAAGGCCAACGTCAAGGACGTGATCGCCGACGGCTACGTCACCAAGAGCGAACTGTGCACCGGCGAGGTCGCGAAACTCTGCGCGGACAACGGAATCTGACGCGCACCACCGGCACCAGCGCCTTCCGCGGTTTCGATGAGGGGACCGCGGAAGGCGCACTAGGAGTTTCCCGATGACAGAAACCCCGATCATCGAATTACGGGGCATAGACAAGAGTTTCGGCGCGGTACAGGTGCTGCACGATGTCGCGTTCACCGCCCGGTCGGGCGAGGTGACCGCGCTGGTCGGCGACAACGGCGCGGGCAAGTCCACCCTGGTGAAATGCATCGGCGGCACGCACCCGATCGACGCGGGCGAGTTCCGCTTCGAGGGCACGCCGGTGCACGTGCACAACCCCCGCGACGCCGCCGCCCTCGGCATCGAAATCGTCTACCAGGACCTCGCGCTGTGCGACAACCTCGACATCGTGCAGAACATGTTCCTCGGCCGGGAACGCCGCCGCGGCCTGGTCCTGGACGAGTACGGCATGGAGGAGCTGGCCGGAAAAACCCTGGCGGGCTTGTCGGTTCGCACCGTGAAGTCGGTCCGGCAGCAGGTGTCGAGCCTGTCCGGCGGCCAGCGCCAGACCGTCGCGATCGCCAAAGCCGTGCTCTGGAACAGCAAAGTCGTGATCCTGGACGAGCCGACCGCCGCGCTCGGCGTGGCCCAGACCCAGCAGGTCCTGGAATTGGTGCGCACGCTCGCCGACCGCGGTCTGGCCGTGGTCCTGATCTCACACAACATGAATGATGTTTTCGCGGTGTCGGATCGGATCGCCGCGCTGTACCTGGGCCGGATGGCCGCCCAGGTGCGCACCTCCGATGTCACCCACGCCCAAGTCGTCGAACTGATAACCGCCGGACGCAGCGGTGACCTCGGCATCAGCACGAACGGAGCCGGCCGATGAGCGTGGCGCTCACCAAAGAACCAGCCGCCGCGGCGCCGTTCAAAGACCTGGTCACCGCCTACGTCGATCGGGTCCGCAGCGGCGACATGGGCGCACTGCCCTCGGTGCTCGCGCTGGTCGTGCTGTCGGTGATCTTCTCCGTCGCGCGCCCGGTGTTCCTGACCCAGGCCAACTTCGCGAACCTGCTCACCCAGGGGGCGGCCATCGCGGTCATCGCGATGGGCTTGATCTTCGTGCTGCTGCTGGGCGAGATCGACCTGTCGGCCGGGTTCACCAGCGGGGTGTGCGCGGCGGTGCTGGCGGTACTGCTCACCGACAAGGGCTGGCCTTGGTATGTGGCCGTGCTCTTTTCGCTGCTCACCGGCGTCGCGATCGGGTTGACGCTCGGTGCGGTGGTGGTACGGATCGGCATCCCGTCCTTCGTGGTGACCCTGGCGGCTTTCCTTGCGCTGCAAGGGGTCGCGCTGAAGATCATGGACAATGGCCGCAACATCTCGATCGCCGATCCGACCATCGTGGCGATCGCCAACAAGAACGTGCCGCCGCTGCTCGGCTGGATCATGTACGCGATCCTGCTGGCTGGATTCGCGCTGATTCAATTCCGAAAGCTGCGGGCGCGCACCAAACTCGGGCTGACCGGGGAGACACTTCCGGTGATCGCCCTGCGGATCGCGGCGGTCGCGCTCGTGGTCGGCGTCGTGGTGGGTGTGCTCAACGACGAACGCAGCCGCAACCCGGCGATGAACTCCTTGCAGGGCATGCCGATCGTGGTGCCGTTGATCGCGGCGCTGCTACTGCTGTGGACTTTCGTCCTGCGCCGCACGGCATTCGGCCGTCATATCTACGCGGTCGGCGGCAACGCGGAGGCCGCCCGCCGGGCGGGCATCGCGGTGGACCGCATCAAGATCACCGCATTCGTGCTGTGCTCGACGATGGCGGCGGTCGGCGGTCTGATCGCGGCCTCGCGCGCCAACTCCGTCGACCCGAACACCGGCGGCAGCGATGTGCTGCTCACCGCCGTCGGGGCCGCGGTGATCGGCGGCACCAGTCTGTTCGGCGGCCGCGGCCGGATGCTCGACGCGGTGCTGGGCGCCGCGGTGGTCGCGGTGATCAACAACGGCATGGGGCTGATGGGCTTCAGCGCGGGCACGAAATTCGTTGTGACAGGATTCGTGCTGCTGTTGGCAGCGGGTGTGGACGCGTTGTCGCGCAAACGAGCTCAGTTGCACAGCTAGGAAAGGCCACCGATAGGCGCACGGAGAGGGGACGATCACTGTGCGAGCCGCCCCCGCGCCCGAAGAGATCCGACGGCGGAATCTCGCCGTGCTGCTGCGGCACATCCATCGCGACGGACCGATGTCGCGGGCGGTGCTGGCCGAGCGAATGGGGCTGAACCGCAGCACCATTCTGGCGCTCACCGCGGACCTGGCCGCGGCGGGCCTGGTCTCCGAGGAACTGCCCGGCCAGACCGGTAAGGCCGGGCGGCCCTCGCTGGTCGTGCGCCCGTCCGAACAGGTCTACGTGGTCGCCCTCGACGTCGGCGCGGACCGGCTCGCCGCCGGCCGCGTCGGCCTGGGCGGAGCCGTGCTCGACCACACCGAAATTCCGCGCACCAGCGGTACTTTCGATCCGGACGAGGTCATCACCACGCTGGCCGCGATGGCGCGCAGCATGATCGACCGCGCGGGCCCGGACACCCGCTGTGCCGGAGTGGGTGTCGCGTTCTGTGGCATGGTCCGCGAATCCGACGGCGTCGTCCGCTACGGCCCGAACATCGGCTGGGTCGACGTTCCGGTCGGCGCCCGGCTCTCCGCGGAGCTGGGCCTGACCGTGACGGTCGGCAACAACGCCAACCTCGGCGCGCTCGCCGAACGCGAACGCGGCGTCGGCGTCGAGGCGGAAAACCTGATCTACCTGCACGGCGATGTCGGCATCGGCGGCGGAATCATCCTGGGCGGCAATCTGATCGGCGGTGAGGGCGGCTACGGCGGCGAGGTCGGTCACATGATCGTGAACCCGGGCGGACGGCCCTGCGCCTGCGGCTCGCGCGGCTGCCTGGAGGCCGAAGCCGGCGAGCTGGCACTGATCGCGGCGGCGGGCCGCACCGACCCGCCCGGCAGGGCGGTGGTCGAGGCGATCGTGGAGGCGGCCGCACGCGGTGACGCCCGGTCCCGCGATGCCCTGCATCAGGTCGGTGACTGGCTCGGCTACGGCGTCGCCAACCTGGTCAATATCTTCAACCCCTCGATGGTCGTGTTCGGCGGCGTATTGCGCGAGGTCTACCTGGCCTCCGCCGCGCAGGTCCGCAGCCGCCTCGCGGTCGACGGCCTGCTCGCGCTCCGCGAGCGGGTCCGCCTGCGCACCTCGGCCCTGGCCGCCGACGCCACGTTGCTGGGCGCCGCCGAACTGGCGTTCACCGACCTGCTGACCGATCCGCTGCGGTCACCGGGCCAGTAGCGTCGGCGGCGCGCGTGCGTCGCGTCATCAACCAGCCCGCTGCCAGCGCCAGCGGCAACATGTTCACCCCGTAGACCCCGGCCGGCACCGCCATCCGCACATCGTCGAGCAGGCTGATCGCGATGGTCATCGCCAGCGTGCTGTTGTGGATGCCGACCTCCATCGAACACGCGATGGCCTGTGCGTGCCGCACCCCCGCCACCTTCGGCACCCAGTACCCGATGGCCAGGCTCGCGATCGCGAACAACAGCATGACCACGCCGACCTGCAGCAGGTAGTCGAGGATATTGGCGCGCTCGGCGAAGACCGCGGCGAGGGTGATCAACGCCAGGAACGCGATCGACCCGATCCGCACCGGCCGGTCCATCGCCCGCGCGAACCCCGGCGCCCACCGCCGCGTCAGCATGCCCGCGACCACCGGCACCAGCACGATCAGGAACACCTGGAGCACCTTGCCGAATTGCAGACCCAGGCCGCCCCCGCCGTCAGGCGCGAAATGCGCCAGCGCGAAGTTGGTGACCAACGGCAAAGTCACCACCGCGATCACCGAATTCACCGCCGTCAGCGTCACATTCAACGCGACATCGCCGTGGAATAGATGGCTGAGCAGATTGGCCGTGGCGCCGCCGGGGGAGGCGGCCAGCAACATGACGCCCACGGCCAGTTGCGGGGCCAGATCGAGCAGCAGCACCAAACCGAAGGCGATCGCGGGCAGCACCACGATTTGGCAGCTCAGCGCCACCACCACGGCTTTCGGATACTGCACGACGCGGGCGAAATCGGCGACCGTCAGAGCCAGGCCGAGCCCGAACATGATGAGCGCCAGCGCAATCGGGAGCGCCACGGTGACCTGCCAGCCGTCCATGCGTCACCTCGCGGAGTCGAACGTGTCAACCACAGTAGCGGGTGTCTCGGACGTTACCGTTGTTCACACGAATATGGCTGCACCGGAACGTGTTTCACCACAGGAATCGGCACCAAGATCAGCGGCGGGAACGATACACTCATTTGCAGGTCAGTTCTCCTGCGAATTATCGAATTGGCCTCGAGCGCAAGAATGTTAGACCGGGAGGCCTCGCCTCCCCCGGGCAGCAACCGGAGGTGCAAGATGATCGACAACACGTATTCAGACGCGGGAGACACCACCGATCCTCAGCAGCACCCAACCGGCAATCGCATGTGGACCGTCTCGGCGGTCGTCGTGCGCGACGAGGATTCCAGGCCGTGGAGCGGTGTCGTCGCCGCCGCGCATCTCGGCGACGCGGCCGAGCAGCTCTGTGAATACCTACCCGAGCCCAATGACGAAGGCGACTACTACCTTGTGGCGCAACAGGTTCCGCTGATCGGGCGGGGCCAGCGGGCCGCCGCCATGCCGCGCCCGACCTGGGTCAGCCCGATCCGCCGCGACGACGACACCGGTGTGAAGACCTACGGCCGCTGGATCGTCGCCGACCAGCTACCCGGCTTCCGCAAAGCCGGCCAGCGCAGCGCGAGCTAAGCCCGCCGCCGGTGCTCCGCCACATGAACGCGGTTGGAGCACCGGGTGGTGCAGAACCGCCGCCGCCCATTGCGTGAGGTATCCACGAACACCATCGCGCACCCCGCCCGGGCGCACCGTCCGATCCGTTCCGGCGCTTCGCAGAACAGTTCCGCCAGCCCCATCGCCGTGTACGCCTTGACCCGTTCCACCGTCGGCAGGTCGATGCGCGAGAAGTGCAGGTGCGGCGCCCGCCCGTCGTGGGTGGAGATGTAGGGCTCGCTGGTGGTCTCGGCCAGCAATTCGTTGAGCAGTCGCACCGACGGCGCGCGGAACGCCGCGTCGAGTCTGCGGATCCATCCGCGCAATTCGCCCACCTGCCGCGCGTCCAGTGAGCCCAGCGGTTTGTAGTCGGCGTCGTCGAGCAACTGCTGCAGGTCGGTCGCCGCGGTCGAATTCACCAGGCTGGCGGCCAATTCCGCGGCCGCGCCGCCGTAAGGGTTGAAATGCACTGAACCATTACATCAGGCTGGGCACATGGATACCAGCTGCCCCACTTGCCACTGGCCCTCGCCCACCCTCGTCTCGGCGCACGGCACCACCCGCTACCTGCGCTGCGTCTGCGGGCAATGGCTGATCAGCGAACACGCCGCGGTCGTCGCGACCGCCGGCGCCAGCGACTTCCTGCTGGCCGAAGTGGACTAGCGGTGCCGGGCCTGCGTACCGCCGCCGGCGGCCTTGTCCCGGTACATCGCGGTGTCGACGGTGTGCATGAGGCCGTCGATGTCGCGGGGCTTCTCCTCGGCGAACACCGTGCCGATGCTGGCGCCCACGGTCACCGGCTGCCCGGCCACTTCGATCGGCGCGGCCAGCGCCACCCGGATCCGCCCCGAGATCGCCGACAGCTGGTGCTCGCCTTCGCACCTGTCCACCAGCACGATGAACTCGTCGCCGCCGATGCGGGCCGCGAGCCCGCCGACCGGCTCGACGGCCGCGCGCAGCCGATGCGCGACATCGCGCAGCACCCGGTCACCGACGGTGTGCCCCCAGCGGTCGTTGATCTCCTTGAACCCGTCCAGGTCCAGGTAGCAAACCCCCAGAGGCGCGGTCGCGTTCGCGAGCCGCTCGAAGAACAGCACCCGGTTCGGCAGGCCGGTGAGGTTGTCGTGATTGGCGTCGTGCCAGAGCTGGTTGGCCAGCTGCTGCCGCTCGGTGACATCGACGGCGACGCCGATCAGGAACCTGATCTGGCCGCTGGTGTCGCGCACCGCCGACATCGATAAGTCGATGTAGGCGAAACCCCCGTCGGGGCGTACATGTTCGGTTTCCAGCCGGAACCGGTCGATCCGCCCGGACAACATCAGCTGCATCTGCTCGAAGGCGTAGCCGATATTGTCCGGGCCGAGTAGTTCCGCCACCGAATGCCCTGGCATGAGATCGACTGGTAGACCGAGCATTTCGGCGAACGCGCGGTTGACGTCGAGCACCTGGCCCATGGTGTCCAGGGTGCCGATGCCGACTGAGGCGCCCTCGAACACGGCCTGAAACCTGGCTTCGGACAGTTGTCTTCGCGCCTCGGCCTCCTGGGCCGCGGCCAGCGCCGCCGCCAGGGTGGTTTCCTGCTCGCCGAGCGCGGCGGCGCGCAGCGCGGCGGTGAAGCCCGCCGCGAACTCGGACGCGACGGTGATGGCGCGTTCGCGGACCCGTTCGTAGTCGGGACCGGTACGGCCCGGGCAGATCTCGGCGACCATGTCCCGGCAGATGATGCCGATGGTCCGGCTCACCGCGACCGGATCGCGGTAGTTCGCCGCCACCAGCACGGCGGCGGCGTCGTAGGCGACCTGCGCGGCGGCTTCCTCGCGCAGCGTGGCGAGCAGGACTTCGGCCAATTCGGCGAGCAGGACTTCGATCTGGCCGCGGGTGAGGGTGGGGGCGACTACGCCGTCGAGCGCGTCGGCCCAGCGCACCGCCAGCTCACCCACTCCAACTCACCGTCCCCCTGCTCCTAGAGCAGTTTTCAGTTCTTCCGGCCGACGCCCGCCAAGCCCAGCGATCGGCCGGGTGCCTCGTGCTGGTCGCGCTCGGATTCCGGCCGCCAGGCGGGCAGCTCGACGACGCCGGGTTCGACCAGGTCCCACCCGTCGAACATAGTCTCGATACCCGCGCGGTTGCGGAAGTGGATGCCGATTCGATTCTGATTTGCCGCGTTTTCGCCCAGCTGGGCGGCATCTTCGGGCCGCAGCTCGGAGGTCAGATGCGAAATCGCGACATAGCTGCCCGCCGGAACAACGGCGCGTAACGCGGCGACCTTCTCGCGGGGCTGGTCGTCGTCGGCGACCAGGTGCAGCACGGCCACCAGCAGCAGACCCACCGGCTGCTCGAAATCGATCAGACCCGCCTGGCGGACCTGGTCGAGCAGCGGCTCGGCCTTGCGCAGGTCGGCTTCGGTGGCGGTAGCGCGGTCATTGCCCAGCAGAATGGCATTGGCGTGCGCGACCGCGACCGGATCGATGTCCACGTAGTGCACGCGGATCTCCGGGTCGATGCTCTGCGCGACCTCGTGCACGTTGCCCGCGGTCGGGATGCCCGAGCCGATGTCGAGGAACTGCTTGATTCCGGCGTCGGCCATGAAACGCACGGCCCGGCGCAGGAAGGCCCGGTTGCTCAGCGCCACTCGCGGCAGGTCGGGGACCAGTTGCTTGCCCATCTCGGCAGCCTGACGGTCGATCTCGAAGTTGTGCGAGCCGCCCAGTAGCGCGTCGTACATGCGTGCCGGGCTCGCCTGCTGCATATCGACACCCTCGGGAGCCCACGCCGGCCTATCCATTTCAACCCCTTACGACCTCAGCTGAATGCCCCGGAAGGCAATGCCCGAATAGTAGCCGGGTGAGTGAATCCCGGTGTATCGCAGAAGATCACGATTGCGCAGCCGGCAACCTCTGAGACAGTTGCCCGAAGTCACAGATGCAGACATGCGCATGCTTGCACTCTGAGCTAGGCTGTGGCGCGGAAGCCATACACACGAAACGAGGGCGCTGGGCAATGGGTGGAGATCACTGCGGGTCGGAGCAGCCGGAGGCGACGGCCGTCATCGTGCCGCCGTCGACCCATAATCACAGCAAAGGCGCAGATCACGGGCATAGTCACGATCACGGCGTGTCCGCCGACGCGGATCGGCGCTGGCTCGGTATCGCGCTCGCGCTGATCGCCACGTTCATGGCGGCCGAGGTGATCGTCGGCATCCTCGCGCACTCGCTGGCCCTGATCTCCGATGCCGCGCACATGCTCACCGACGCCGCCTCGATCGTGCTCGCGCTCATCGCGATCCGGCTGGCCAAGCGTCCCGCCGGCGGCAAGTACACCTACGGCTACAAGCGCGCGGAGATCTTGTCCGCGCAGGCCAACGGCATCACGCTGCTGCTGCTGGCGGTCTGGTTCGTCTACGAGGGCATCCAGCGGTTGATCGATCCGCCCGATGTCGAGGGCCCGCTGGTGCTGATCACCGCGCTGTTCGGAATCGTGGTGAATATCATCGCGGCCTGGTGCATCAGCAAGGCCAACCGCACCAGTCTCAATGTCGAAGGCGCGTTCCAGCACATCCTCAACGACTTGTACGCGTTCATCGGCACGGCCATCGCCGGCGCGGTGGTCTGGCTGGCGGGCTGGCCGCGCGCCGACGCCATCGCCGCGCTCGTCGTCGCCGCCCTGATGCTCAAGGCCGGCTGGGGCCTGGTGCGCGAATCCGGCCGCATCTTCCTCGAAGCCGCCCCCGCCCACCTCGACCCCGACACCATCGGCACCCGCCTGGTCGCCATCCCCCAGGTAGCCGAAATCCACGACCTCCATGTCTGGGTGATCACTTCCGGCCAGCCCTCGCTCTCCGCCCACGTCCTGGTCGACGACGGCGCCGACTGCCACGCCCTCCGCTCCGCCATCGAATCGGTCCTGCACGACGAATTCGACCTGGAACACACCACCTTGCAGGTCGACCACGTAGGCGAAGCCGCCCTCCCCGCCGACGACCTGCACTGCGCCGACTCCCACGGCCCGGTCCACCGCTCCTGAGCCGCCGGATCGGTTGCCGCCTATGCGAATTGGACGGTAGCGTCAGCCGGTCCGCCGTGATCCAACGGTCATGGCGAAAAGGCCGGCAGGGGTGGGTGACAGATCAGATGACCGAAGACGATGCGGATGGCCCGTTGATTCGTGCGGCGTATCGGCAGGCCGAGGCTATCGATGCGGAACCCGGGCGTAGTAGCGCCTCGGCGAAGGTCCGCCTGGTGGCGTGGGCGGCCGGGGCGATGGCCGAAGGATATTTGCGGTCCAGGTTGTTTGTCGGGGGCATGCTCTTCTCGATCGTCGTTGTGGTGATGGGTGTGGCCTCCGATAGCTCGGTGTGGAAAGCCGGTTACATCACGGTCGGTCTGCTCGGGGTGTCGTTGCTGATCGGCACCTGGACGCGCCCGGTGTCCTTCGGGCGGCAGTGGGCGGTCGGCGTCGGAGTCTTCGGCGTTGATGTGATCTTGCTCGCGACTTCGAGCTCGACGGTGCTGTAAGTCTTCAGGCGTCCTGGGTGGGGCTCAGGCGGGCGCCGACCGCGGGCAGGCGGTTGATCATGTCGATCGCGTAGTCGGCGAGCAGGTCGATGAGGGTGGGCTGGTCGACGGGGAGGTGGCCGTCGATCCAGGTGAGGACGAGTTCGGCGGCGCCGCCGGAGATGAGCTGGGCGACGGTGGCGACGGCGGTGTCCTGGCCTTCGGGGAGGTCCAGGACGAGGCGGGTTTGTTCGATGATGACCTCGGAGACGCGGTGCATGCCCGCGAAGCGGGTGCGCATCAGGGCTTCGTTGCCGTAGGCCTGGGCGAAGACCAGTTTCGCGCGGCGGGGGTCGTCGGTCAGGTCGGTGATGAGGGCGGCGACGCCGGCGCGAATTCGATGGGCGGGCGCACCCGGGGTGTCGGCGACGGCGGTGCGGGCGCGAGTCAAGGCCGAATCCTGGATCTCCACCAGTAGTTCCGCGGCGAGGGCGTCGAGATCGGGGAAGGCCTCGTAGAAGAAGCGCGGGCCGACGCGCGCCTGTTCGCACAGCCCGCGGACGGTCAGGGCGGACAGGCCCTGGGCGCCGATGATCTCGAGCGCGGCGTCGAGGAGGCGCCGACGCCGATCCTCGCGGCGCTCCTCGGTGGAGGTGCCGCGGTAGGTGCCGGTGAAAGCTCTGCTCACCCTGCCCAGCTTGGCACGGACCAAGTTGGGAAACAACTGTTTACGGAAACCTCCGTTTCCGATATGGTCGAGTGACTCGCATCACACGAAGGGTGCTGCTCATGAGTCTTCTCGCGCCGCCGGCAATCAACGACGTTTCCGGAGCAGTGCGCCAGGTCAGAGCACGCGTGGCGGGGGAGGTGCAGCGGGTCGGCGCCCGCTGGACCGAACGGTATCCGGATACCGCGCGCCCGTTGGCCGTACCGCCGCCCGGCAGCGGATTACGCCCGGTCATGGGCAATTTCGGCCCGCCCGGCATCGGGTACACACTCAGCACACTGGCCGACCCGATCCCCTTTGCCCGCAAGCGCTTCGAGAGATTCGGCCCGATCCAGTGGTTCGGGATCCTGGGCCGCCCTGTGGTTTCCGTCGGTAGTCCGGCGGCGCTGGAAGCGGTGCTGCTGGACCGCGGCAAGGTGTTCTCCGCCCAGCGCGGCTGGGAGTTCTTGATCGGCCCCTTCTTTCACGGCGGACTACTGCTCCGCGATTTCGACGAGCATCTGTTCCATCGCCGGATCATGCAGCAGGCGTTCACCCGGCCGCGGCTGGTCGGCTACTTGGACCTGACCACTCCCCGCATCGCGCAGGGCGTCGCGGCCTGGGAGCCGAGCCGGAACTTCCACGCCTACAGCGCGATCAAGCGACTACTGCTCGAGCAGGCCACCGCGGTATTCGCCGGAGCCCAGCTCGGACCGGAGGGCGCCCGCCTGGCCCGCGCCTTCGAGGACGCGGTCGCGGGCGGCAAAGCCCTTGTCCGGGCCAATGTTCCGGGCGGCGTATGGTCCCGCGGACTACGCGGGCGCCGCGTGCTCGCCGACTACTTCCGGCGTGAACTGCCCGCCAAACGCGCGGGCTCCGGTAACGACCTGTTCAGCGTGCTCAGCGGCGCGACCACCGAGGAAGGCCACACCTTCACCGACGACGAGGTGGTCGAGCACATGATCTTCGTGATGATGGCCGCCCACGACACCAGCACCATCGCCGCCTCGATGCTGATGTACGAGCTCGGCCGGCACCCGGAGTGGCAGGACCGATTGCGCGCCGAATCCGTCGCGCTGGGCAAAGATTCGCTCGCCTACGAAGACCTGGATCGACTACCCGCCCTGGACCTGGCGTTCCGCGAGGTGCTGCGGCTCTACGCACCGGTGGCGCAGCAGGCCCGGGAAACCATCGCCGATACCGATCTCCTGGATTACTTCCTGCCGCGGGGCACACTGATTATGTGCAGCCCCTACGCGATGATGCACACCGACGAATACTGGCCGGCGGCCCACGTTTTCGACCCGGAGCGCTTCGCCCCCGACCGCCGCGAGGACAAATCGCACCGCTTCACGTGGGCCCCGTTCGGCGGTGGCGCGCACAAGTGCATCGGCCTCTACTTCGGCGGAATGACCGTGAAAGCCGTGCTGCACCAGGTACTTCTGCGATACCGGTGGAGCGTGCCCGCGGACTATCGGGTGCCGCTGGTGGCGGGCACCGGCCCGACGCCGGCCGACGGGTTGCCGATCCGGTTGGAGCGCCGGTGAGGATCGTGGCCGACCGCGCCCGCTGCGCGGGGCACGGCATGTGTGAAGCCGTGGCGCCCACGCTTTTTCAGGTCGGCGCCGACGGCATCACCGAGCCGCTGGTCGACACTGTCGACGAGGCGGATAAGCAACTGGTCGCGCTCGCGGTCGACAGCTGCCCGGTGCAGGCCCTGCGCCTCGAACCCTGAGCAAGGCGCTACTCGCGTTCTGCTCGCGGAGCGCTGACCTGGGGTTCCTGAAAGAAATTGAGCACCAGCCGGGTGATGTCGGCGAGAAACCGCTCGCGGGTGATCGGCGGATCGTCGAGCACATAGCGGGTGCTGAGATGTTCCACCGTGCGCACCAGCATCCAGGAGGCGGCGTCGAAATCCAGGTCCTCGGGCAGCAGATGCCGCCGCATGACGAGCGCGGCGCGCGCGAGCTCACCGATCTGCTGTTCGAACGCGAACACCGCGTTGCTGGTGCTCAACCGCGGTGTCTGCTCCAGCACGGCGCGCAGCAGCGCCGGATGCTCCCCGAGTGCGTCCAGTAACACCGAAATCGCCTCGGGGATACCGATTTCCGGCGGTGCGCTCAGGTTGGCCAGCGCGTGCCGCAGCACCCGGGTCGCGACCTCCTCGTTGTACCGCTCGATGACGGCGCTGACGATCGCGTCCTTATTGGGAAAGTACTGGTAGAGCGACCCGGGGCTGATCTCCGCCGCGTCGGCGATCCGATTGGTGGACGCCCCCTCGTAGCCGTGCGCGATCAGCACCTGCTGACCCGCGTCGACGATCCGCGCCACCATCGCCCGCGAACGGGCCTGGCGCGGAGCCTTTCTCGGCGCGACCCGGCGTCTAGGCGGCATGGACGGCAAACGCGAATTGAATGCGAGTAAAAGCTCGTGTCAGCATCGATCCATGGTGTCACAGACAGTTGTCCCCCGCGAGCGGTCCGAAGCTGAACCGCTCGGCCCGGACTCGTTGACGTGGAAGATCTTCGGCTCCCTGTATTTCGCGCCGACGGGCTTGTTTCTCGGCATGGTGCAGAACATGCACCCCGGCCTCGGCGCGGGCGTGGAGTTCCATTCGACCCTGAGCGCGGAGTTCTACCAGCGGGTTTTCCGCTCCGCGTACCCGATCACCGGCGTGGTCTTCGACGGGCCGCGCGCCGCGGGCACGGCCCGCGAGATCGTCGACTACCACCGCACGATCAAGGGCGTCGATGGCCAGGGCCGCCGCTATCACGCGCTGGACCCGGGCACCTTCTACTGGGCGCACGCGGTGTTCTTCGTCCAAACCCTGCGCGCGGGAGAGCTGTTCATGGGCGGGCTCACCGAAG
The DNA here is from genome assembly GCF_040681285.1 of Nocardia sp. NPDC051832. NCBI lineage: Bacteria > Bacillati > Actinomycetota > Actinomycetes > Mycobacteriales > Nocardiaceae > Nocardia > Nocardia sp. NPDC051832. Next base: position 2,017,390 of record NZ_JBFAYL010000001.1, on the reverse strand, counting down.
CGCAGCGCGAACGACTCTGGCGCGAGCAATACCAGTGGTACGAGCTGTACGGCATGAGCATGCGGGTGGTGCCGCGGAGCTGGCCGGAGTTCCAGGAGTACTGGCGCGAGATGTGCGAGAAAGTCTTGGAGCCGACCAATGCCGCATGGGAGGTTTACCACCTGGCCGAGCAAGTGCCGGTGCCGATCTTCCCGATCCTCCGGTCAACGCCGAAGCCACTGTGGGACAGAGTTATTCGCCCATTCGGCGCCCGGTTCTATCAGTTTCTCACCATCGGGCTGTGTGATCCCGCGATTCGCAAGACCATGGGCTTCACCTGGTCCGAGCAGGATCAACGCCGATTCGAGGTCTGGTGCCGGGTATTCGCCGTGCTGAACAGATGGACGCCGGACGAGGCGAAATACTTCTTCCCGCGCATCCGAGCCGGCCGCCGCCGCGCGAACGGCCGCCGCCCCGCCGATCTCGCACCACCCGAGGCGCCGGAACTGCTCTGGCCCGCACCGGAATTGCGGGACCGGCCGCAGCACTACTGCCCGGTGCACGCCGACCACGGAACGGACCTACCGTCCAAATTCCGTCAGCTGACGGGATTCTGAGCGATGTCGGCACTGGAAACGCACAGCAACGACTACTACTACCGGCCGGGGATGCCGCTGCGCCCGCCGCCGCCCCGGGCGGTCGCCTCGGACCTGTGGTACGAACCGCGCAAGAACATGCTGGCGCGGTGGATCGAGGTGCGGCCGGTGCCGGCCGAAACGCCGCGCACCCGGCTGATGGCCGACCATCTGTGGCAGGGCGATGAGCAGATGGACGCGGTGGTCGCGGCATTCCGGCGGATCGGCACCGCCGCGGGCCGGCGCATGCTCGAGCTGGCGCTCGAGCATGGCATCGAATCCGTCGAGAACCCGCCGCCGGAGCTGGTTACGCTGTTCGAGCAGCTGGACAACCCGCCGGAGTGGTACGACCCGGACCGGTGGGAGTACGGGCGGCAACTGTGGATCAACGTGTCCACCGCCGGGAAACTGGCGATGGGCGTGCAGGACTTCATGGGCACCTTCGTCGGCGCGGAAGTCGCCGCCGCGACCGGGGCGACGGGACGGTTCGTCAACGATCCGTATCGCCGCAATCTGGAGACCGCCACCTGGTTCCGCAATGTCACCGTGGCCGGCGGCATGGATCGCTGGTCGCCGGTGTTCAAGGACACCGTGCGGGTCCGCCTGATGCACTCCCAGGTTCGTGCCGGACTCCGAAAGTCCTGGGGCGATGAGCATTTCGCGCGGCACGGCAATCCGATCTCGAATGCCACCATGATGGGCGCGGCCGTCACCTTCGGCATCTCGCCGATCTGCTTCGACCACACGCACGGCCGTCCCTGCACCGACGCGCAACTCGACGCGGTCATGCACTACTGGGCCTACATCGCCTACGTCTTCGGCGTCGCCGACGAACTGATCCCGCGCACCGCCCGCGAAGGAATGGAGATGGCCGACTATATGGTCGCCACCGCGGGCGTCGCCCCGGAGTGGACCGGCCTGATGGCCGGCGCGGCCACGCGCCGATTCGCGGGCGCCCGCCTGCGGGATCGAGCCACGATCCTGGCCGCGGCACCGGCTCTCGGCCTGCTGGCGTACTTCAGCAGCGCGGGACTGGTGCGCGCGCTGCTCGACAGCACGCCGCTGCGCCGGGTCCCGATCTGGCCGTGGGATCGAATCGTCGGCGCGGCAGCCACTTTCGAGGTGCGACTGCGCGCGCTGGATGACCGGCTGCCCGGCGCGGAAGGCAGGATGCGCTGGCGGGCAAGGGGTTACGACCCGGCCTGGCGGCGCAATACGCGAATCGCGCAGGCGCTCGCGGCCCGGGCCGGTATCCAAGGCACGCCCTACGACCAGCACGACGCCACGGCCGACGGCGTCGCCCGCTGTCCGATGCACTGATGAATCGCCTCGTGGTGGAACTGCGCCGTTCCGGCGTGACGGTGACCGTGCCGCCGGCGCTCACGGTTCTGGAAGCATTGGCGGACAACGGGATCGAGATTCCATCGCTGTGCCGGTCGGGTATCTGCGGCACCTGCGAAACCCCGGTACTGGCAGCCGAGTTCGCGCCCCCGGGCCGCGCACCGGCGACGCTTCGGCTGTGCGTCACCGAAACCGGGACGATGACCCGGCTGGCGCTGGACCTGTAGCCCCCGATTTAACTCGCGCACGAGGCATATGCGCGCAAATGAGCGGCAATTACCGCCGCCTCGGCTAGCGTGAGCTGGTGCGACGCACTGGTCCGCTCGAACTGGTCACGGCATTCATGGCCGCCGTGATCGGTGGACTGGCGCTCACCACACCGATCTCGCTGGCCTGGGCCGAGGGCACCTCCACCTTGCAGATGGAGCTGCTCGGCTACAGCATGCCCCGCGCCACCGCCATCGGCTGCGTGGCCGCGGTGCTGGTCGCCTGCTTCGCGAGTACCGCGAACTCGGCCGTGGTGGCCTGGTGGGTAGCCGCGGCCGGCACGGTGATTCTGCTGGCCAACCACATCCTGGGCAGCTTCTCGGCCACGATGGCGCCGCTCACCACCCTGAACTACGTCGACTCGCTGGCCGGCGGGGTGCTGCTGGGCGGTGTGGCCGCCGCGGCCTCGGTCCGGCTGCTCGCCGCCGCCGTCTTCACCCTGGGCGCGCTGTTCAGCATCGCGCTCGGTGACGTCAGCGTCTCGGAGACCGAGTACGGCGAGCCGGACCGGCACTCGCCGGTGTTCGGGTTCATCGTCGGTTCGCCGCCGATGTGGCTGATCTGGCCGGTCGCCATCCTGGCCGTGCTGTGCGCACTGCGCGGTCAGCGCAGCGAACCGGCGGAGCTGTCGGTCGAACTGCCGCTGCGGCCGATCGTGGCGGCGCTGGTGACCACGTCCGTGCCGCTGTTCGGTTCGGAGTGGCTGGCCCGGCACGGCAGCACCTTCCTCGATATCGCCCTGGTCGCCGTGGCGACGGTGGTGGCGGGCACGGTCGCGGCGTTGCTGCTGCCCGGCCGGGACGGCCTGCTGCTGACCCAGGCGGTGGCGCTGTCCGCCGTCGGCGGGGTGATCGCGTTCACCGCCCAGACGCCCTGGCTGGTGCCGGCCCTGTTCGTGGCCTGCGGCGGCGGGTTGTGGCTGGGCGCGCGGTGGTCGCGGCCCCCGCTGGGCATGGCGGCGGTGCTGGCGCTGGCGGTGCTCGCCGCGCTGAGCGGGGTGTCGCACGGCACGGCGCTGGCCGTGGCGGGCGTGGGGCTGGCCGCGATCACCGGCTACTGCTTCACCGCGGCGCTGCCCACCCACAGTGCGAGCCTGATGCTCTGCATCGCAACGCTTTTCGTGCCCGGACTGGTGGTGGCGATGCGTGGGCGGGTGTTCCAGGAGAACGGCCGGCCGCAGATGTTCGCCGAGCCGGGCCTGCTCAGCGAGGTCGCGCCGGGGGTGGCCGCGTTGCTGGTGACCCTCGGGTGCGTCGGCGGCTTCCTGCTGGTGCGCAAGCTGCGGCCGCCCGGCGTGGAGTAGTCAGCGGAACGGAATGCGGGACCGGGTGGCGGGCGGAATGACCCGCAGCACGATCTTGGCGCCGTCGATGCCGAGGATGTGGACGATATTGCCCAGCTCGAAGCGCTGGGGGACCAATTGCACCGTGCGCTCGCCGGCGCGCAGCATGCGGGGGGCGCCCAGCGTCCAGCCGTGCGGGTTGTAGGCGACCCGCCACGGCGTGCCCACATGCGGTTTCAACGCCTCCAGCAACAGGGGGAGCTCTGCGGTCAAATGCCGGGTTCGTGGCCACCACACACCGTCTATCCCGCCGAACTGCGGCGGGGTAGGTGTGAATTTCACCTGCGCGGTATTGACCGTAGGCAAATGTTGGCGGCCGCAGAGCAGCCGAAGGTGGTTTGGCGCCATGTGACGGCTCCTTTTTCCGACGAATCCACCCTACACACGCACGCTTACGATGCTTTGTAGTAGTCAGTGCTCACACTGTCCGGGCGTTCGCGGTCGTGCTTTCGCGATCGGGTTTGCCCTCGCGTGCCGACGGGTAACCAGAGTAAGTTGCTCTATACCCCGGTCATCGCACAACAGTGCAGTTGGGTGCTGGCCCATACCCGGGGAGAACGCGAGGCGGCTATGTCCGGCCCGGCTGCACATTCTCATATCGAACCCACCACCGACAAACGGCGCGCGAGCGAGCGTCCGCCGTTGTTGACGCTGCTGCGAATTTGGTTCGACGGTAGCGATATTCGGCAGCGGCGCGTGCCGTTCACCGGCTACCAGCCGGCGCATCCGCGCGGTCGGGACGACAACTGACCGGCGACGCGCCCGCTCCGGCGATCTTCGCCCCGATTCCCGTGTGCCCAGGAACAATCGAAACGTGAACCTCAAAGAACGGGCGGCGGATCTCGGGTACGCGGCGGGCTGGCGGCTGGTACGCGCCCTGCCGGAGCGCTGGGCAGTCGGTTTGTTCGACGCCGGCGCGGACTACGCGGCCCGGCGCGGGGATTCGGGACAGTTGCGGCGCAACCTATCCCGGGTGCTCGGGGTGCCGCCCGAGCAGGTGCCGGACGAACTCGTGCGCGCCAATCTTCGTTCCTACGCGCGATATTGGCGGGAGGCGTTCCGGCTGCCCGGTATGGATCCGGTGGCGCTGGCCGCGGAGATCGAAAGCGCGGCGACCGGTATCGAGTACATCCTCGACGCGAAAGCCCATGGGCGCGGCATCATTCTGGCGTTGCCGCACAGCGGGAACTGGGACCTGGCCGGGATCTGGGTGGTGCACCACGTCGGCACGCCCACCGTCGTCGCCGAACGGCTGCGCCCGGAATCGCTGTACCAGCGTTTCGTCAGGTTCCGCGAAGGGCTCGGTTTCGAGCTCATTCCGCTCACCGGCAGCGAGGTTCCGCCGTTCGATCGACTCACCGAACGCCTGCGCGCGGGCCGTCTGGTGGGCTTGCTCGGCGAACGGGACATCACCGGCACCGGCGTGCCGGTCAGCTTCTTCGGCGAGTCCATGCGCATGCCCGCCGGACCCGCCCGCCTGGCCATCGAGACCGGCGCGGACCTGCTCCCGGTGCACTGCTGGTTCACCCGCGACGGCTGGGGTTTCTCGGTCGGCGCACCGATCGACACCTCGGGCGGTGTGGACGGCGCCACCCAGCTCCTGGCCGATCGCTTCGCCGCGAACATCGCCGCGCACCCCGCGGACTGGCACATGCTGCAACCGCTGTGGACCGCCGACTTCTCCGCGGACCGCCAGGCCAAGATGCGCGCGCGCAGGCAAGCCGCCGGGATGCCGGACTGAACCGCGGCACTGGAGCGGCGTTAGAACAGCGTCATCGGTTCGGTCGGCTCGGGCTCGGGCAGCGGCGCCAGCTCGGGTAGTCGCGCCCGCACTTCCGCGTGGAAGCGGCGCGCCAGCGGCAGGGAGCTCCCGTTGTCGGGGGTGTGGATGAACACCGTGGGGGAGCGGCCCTCGCGCAGCCAGCCGGTGACGGTATCCAGCCAGGGCTGCCAGCCCGCGATGGTGCGCTCGGGATCATCCCGCCCGTGGTAGCGGACGACGGGAAACTCGGTGAGCGCCAAGGTTCTTCGCGGCACCCGCGGCTTCTTCGACCACGCCTCCTGCTCGGCGGCGCTCTGCGGCAGGCCCTCGAAAAGCGTTGTGGTGTCGAAGGTTACCCATTCCGCGCCGACCCGGCCCAGCACGTATTCCAGCTGGCGGGCGGCGCGCTCGTCCTCGAAGAACGCCGGATGGCGGACCTCCACCGCGGAACGGGACGGCAGCTCCCGCAGGAATCCGGCCAGCGCCCCGAGTTCGTTGGGTCCGAACGAGGCGGGCAGCTGCACCCACCAGGCATGCACCCGCGGGCCGAGCGGCTCCATCGCGGTCAGGAACTCGCGCAGCGGGCCCTCGCTCTCGACCAGCCGGCGCTCGTGCGTGATCGGCTTCGGCAGCTTCACCAGGAAGCGGAAATCCGGCCCGGTCTGTGCCGCCCAGGATGCCACCGTGCTGCGCGAGGGTGTCGCGTAGAACGTCGTGTTTCCTTCCACCGCAGTGCAATTGCTCGCGTAGACCCGCAGCGCCTCGCTCGCGGGCAGCTGCCCTTCCTGCCACGCAGCGTGCCGCCACATCGCACATCCCACGTGAAGCCGCATGTCATCGACGTTATCGCACGTCCGCGGGGCCGCCCGGCGCGGACCGCCGAGTGCGTCGCCGAAGCGTTGCCCGTACCCGCCGGGTGTGCCGATACTTCAAGCCGCGGAGCGGAATTGGTGGCGCGTTCGTACGTTGCCACGCCAGGTATCCGCAATATCCGCGCACCGATCCGTGCGGCGTGGCACGATCCCGCCATGTTTTCACCGCGATACCGCACGCCTGATTGCGGGTCGGCCACAATCGAGTGGCGTGTGCGCCCAATGCCGTATGTCGCCCTCGCGCAGCGGATACTTGTCCGGTGACCGAGATCGGGCAGCTCGACCCAGACCGTGCGAGCGTCGTCGAACGAGTGATTGCGGGGCGCTCGCAGAGCATCGGCAGTTTTCGTTTCTGGTCCGCTGATCAGCGCTGGGAGTGGTCCGACGAGGTCGCGGTCCTGCACGGGTACGAGCCGGGCAGTGTCCTGCCGACCACCGAGCTCATGCTGTCGCACAAGCACCCGGACGATCGCGACGAGGTGGCGCACACCCTGGACGCGGTGACCACCACCGGTGAGCCGTTCTGTTCGCGCCACCGCATCATCGACACCGGCGGCGAGATCCACGAGGTGCTTGTCGTCGGCGATCAGCTGCTCGACGATCTCGGCCAGGTGCTGGGCACCACCGGCTACTACATCGATGTCACCGAAACCCTCCAGGAAAACCGCCGCGCCACCCTCGACGAGGCCCTGCCGGACCTGATCGAGGCCCGTGCGGTGATCGAGCAGGCGAAGGGCGTGCTGATGCTGGTCTACGGGGTGGGCCCGGAGCAGGCGTTCAAGGTGCTGCAATGGCGGTCCCAGGAGACCAACGTCAAGCTGCGACGGGTGGCGGAACTGCTGGTGGGCGCCATCGGAGAGCTCGGCGGCGCGCCGGTCGGCTTCCGGTCCAGGTTCGATCATCTGCTGCTCACCATGCACGAACGAGAGCGGTAGATTTCTGTACGTGTGTACCCGGGTTGCCTGGGTAGTGCGTAGGTATGACAGGCGTGGATGGGGAGCTATCGGACCCGGAGGCCTCGCGGGCGGTCATCGAACAGGCCAAAGGTGCGCTGATGCTGGTGTACGGCTTGACCGCGGAGCAGGCTTTCGACGTACTGCGAAAACGTTCCCAGGAAACCAACACCAAGTTGCGGGTGCTGGCGAGCAGACTGGTAGCGGAGTTGCCGGAGATGTCGCGCTCGCGAGCCGCGGTGGCCTTTCTACGCGCGCGATTCGATCAGTTGCTACAGCACGAGTTCCTATGGGTGACGTCGGAAGCGAGAATGCGATGAACGAACGAGCTGGGCACCGATCACTCGGCGTGGTCTGCGCGGCCGCCGCGCTCACCGTGGCCGCGGCGGGCGCGGCGCAGGCGGGCAGCGGCGAACCACCGGTGGTGGGCGGCGGGTCCGGCATCATTGTCGACAACCAGGCGCAGTGCACGCTGACCACGGTCGGCTACGACCGCTCCGGACGGCTGCTGGGGCTGACGGCCGGGCACTGCGGCGACGCCGGGGCCAAGGTGGTGACCGAGGCGAACCCCAATTTCGGTGTGGTCGGCCGATTCGTCTACTCCAATCCGAACCTGGATTACGCGCTCATCGAGTTCACGCCCGGGCGCATCAATCCCGTTGCCCGGGTGGGGGATACGACGATCACCGGGATCGGCGCGCCCGCGCAGTTCCCGGCGGTGGTGTGCAAGAAGGGGCGGACCACCGGAACCAGCTGCGGTGTGGTGTGGGGCAACCTGCGGGCGGCCCATCATGAGACCTGGACCCAGATGTGTGTCCTGGAAGGCGACTCGGGCGCGCCGGTGCTGGCCGGATCGACCCTGGTCGGCATGGTGAACGCCTACCTGGGGGTCGGCTGCCTGGGCCCGGAGGTGGGCACGAATATGGCCGCGATCAGCGCCGATCTGGATGCCCGAGACGAGACCGGCGCCGGTTTCCACCCGATCCCGTAAAACGAGACGTGGCGTGCGGAATGATCCGCACGCCACGCGAGCCCGCCGGGGCTACTTCTTTCGATCCATGGCGTCCTTGGCCTTGTCGACCAGGCCGCCGAGGGTTTGCTTCACGTCGTCGAAGCCCTCCTTGGCGCCTTCGACGGCGTCGTGGGCCAGACCGCGCACCTTCGCCTCGGCCTGATCGGCCTTGCCCTCGCGCGTCATGCGGTCGTCCTCGGTGGCCTTGCCGACCGACTCCTTGGCCTTGCCTGCTGCTTCGTCGATTTTGTCGCGAAGAGACATCGAAGAACCTCCGATCGTTTCCGCGCCCGCGGTGGGCGCGCCTCCTCGATACTGCCCCGGGAGACAGCAGCGCGCATTCGGCAATCTGTGAGTTCTCAGCACTCAGCGCCGTTGGAGCCGGTATCAGAGGCTGATTGACGCTCAACGGCGGCCAATCTGTTACATCATGGCTACTCCGGCTTCGGCTGCTCGAACTGGCCGCGCTTCCAATCGCCGTACGGTTCGTCGCGTTCGCGCACCGCCTCCCGGAATCCGGTGGTCGCCGCCCGCAGCTGGAAGGCGTAGCCCTCGCGGGTATGCCGGGAGATGCCGTCGAAAACGGTGCTGATCATGCCGGAGTTCTGCACGCCCTGGGCCAGCAGCGCGCTGTTGAGCGCGAGTTTGGCCATGATCAGCTGGTTGACCGGCATCCGGGCGATGCGCTCGAGCAGTTCCTCGGTGCGCGCGTCGAGCTGGTCGGCGGGCGGCGCCTCGACTGCCAGGCCCCATTCTTCGGCCTGCTTGCCGGACAGGCAGTCGCCGGTGAACAGCAGGCGTTTGGCGCGCTGATCGCCGAGGCGGTGTGCCCACATGCCCGCGGCCGGGATGCCCCAGACGCGGGTGGGCGGATAGCCGATCTTGGTGTCGTCGGCGCAGATGATCTGATCGGCGTACAGGGCGATGTCGGTGCCGCCGGCCACCGCGAATCCGTGCAGTTTCGCCACCGTGGGCTTATTGGCGTAGAGCAGGCTGGCGAAGCCCCGGTTGAACCGGCTCATCATGGCGTAGTCGACCATGGGATCCCAAGTGCCCCAAGGGTTGTGGTTGGCGGCCTGGATGCCGGGATCGAGCACCGTGCCAGCCGTGTCGTGGGTGCCGACGCCGAGGTCGAAGCTGTTCTCGGCGAAGATCGACAGGTCGTAGCCGCCGCAGAAGCCCTTGCCCCGGCCGGAGACCACCATGACGTGCACCCGCGGGTCCAGATCGGCGCGTTCGACGGCGTGCGCCAGCTCGATCGGGGTGTCGGAGGTGATGGCGTTGCCGTGCTCGGGACGATTGAAGGTGATGCGGGCGATCCGGCCGTCGACCTCGTAGGTGAGTGTGCGGTAGGTGGTGTCGTCGCCGGGTAGCGGGCGACCGGCCCAGGGCGCGTCGGGCCCATCGGTGAGGCCCTCGTACCAGGCCGCGGGGCGGGTGCCGGAGTGCTTCTCGGAATCCATGCCGCCATCGTATTACATACTTGTGTCGAGTGATCATGTATTGTAATACTGAAGTCCTCGGTGTTAGGAGTTCCCATGAGCACGCACGCGGTGACGAATCAGGTTCCGCCTCTTGTCGGCTACGACCTCGCGGAGCAGCCGGTGCTGCTGGAGGCGCTGGCCCGGGCGGGCGCAGAGCACGCCCTCGACGAATTGCACGCGATCGGGCGGCTGGCCGGCAGTGCCGCGGCCCAGGAGCTGGGTGACCTGGCCGAAGCGCACCCGCCGGTGCTGAAGACGCACGACCGGTACGGAAATCGCGTCGACGAGGTCGGCTACGACCCCAGCTATCACCAGTTGATGACGCACGCCGTGAGCTTCGGCCTGCACGGCGCGGTCTGGGCCGACACCCGGCCGAACCCGCACCTGACCAGGGCCGCGAAGCTGAGCGTATGGGGTCCGGTGGATGCCGGGCACGGGTGTCCGATCTCGATGACCTACGCCGTGGTTCCGGCCCTGCGGGCCGCTCCCGACCTGGCCGCGCAGTACGAACCGCTGCTGACCGCCCGCGACTACGACCCCGGCCTGCGCGCGCCGCTGACCAAGCGCGGATTGATCGCGGGCATGTCGATGACCGAGAAGCAGGGCGGCTCCGACGTGCGGGCCAACACCACCACCGCGGTGCCGCAGCCGGACGGCAGCTACCGGATCACCGGGCACAAGTGGTTCACCTCCGCGCCGATGTCGGATCTGTTCCTCACCCTCGCGCAGGCCCCGGGCGGCCTGTCCTGCTTCCTGGTGCCCCGGGTGCTGCCCGACGGTTCGCGCAATCCCTTTGCGCTGCAACGACTCAAGGACAAACTGGGCAATCGCTCCAATGCCAGCAGCGAGGTCGAATACGACAACACCGTCGGCTGGCTGGTCGGCCCGGAGGGCCGGGGCGTGCCGACCATCATCGAGATGGTCAACCTGACGCGGCTGGACTGCACCCTCGGCACGGCCACCGCCATGCGCACCGGTGTCGCGCAGGCCGCGCATCACGCCGCGCACCGGAAAGCCTTCGGCGCCAACCTCTCCGACCAGCCGTTGATGCGCAACGTGCTGGCCGACTTGGCGATCGAAGCCGAAGCCGCGACCACGGTCGCGCTGTGGCTGGCGGATCTCACCGATCAGGCCGTCGCCGGGGCGGAGGGCGCGGATCTGCTGCGCCGGATCTCGTTGGCGGTCAGCAAGTACTACGTGTGCAAGCGCGGGCCGATCCATGCCGCCGAGGCACTGGAATGTCTGGGCGGCAACGGCTACGTCGAGGAATCGCGGATGCCTCGGCTCTACCGCGAAGCGCCGCTGCTGTCGATCTGGGAGGGCTCGGGGAACGTCGCGGCCCTGGATACCTTGCGCGCCATGGCAAAACAGCCGGAAACCCTGGCCGCCTACTTCGACGAGGTGAAACGAGCCACCGGGGCCGACAAACACCTCGACGCCGCGATCACCCGCCTCGAGGGCCAGTTCGCCGACTTCGACACCATCCAGCACCGCGCCCGCCGCGTCGTCGGCGACATGGCGCAGGTGCTGCAAGCCTCGCTCCTGGTCCGCTACGGTCACCCAGCCGTCGCCGACGCCTTCACCGTCAGCCGCCTGGGCGGCGAGCACGGCGACGTTTTCGGTACCCTGCCCACCGGCCTGGACACTGCCGCGATCATCGACCGCGCCACCCCCAAGATCGGCTGACCCCATGCCGTCCGCACGGGATTACGGTGCGAAATTCCGCTCGGCGAAGGCGATGAACTCGGTCCGGAATCCCTCGTATTCGGTGCGCAGCCGCAGCCCCGGCCAGTCGGCGGGCAGCAGCGGCTCGGGCAGCAGCGGGTCGTCGAGAATATGGCGTACCGCGGCGGCGGCCACCTCGAAGCGATCGGCCATCGTTTTCCCGGACTCGAAAGCCCGCAGCAGCCGCTCCGCGTCCCGGGCCCAATTCTTGGTCGCGAAAAGGGATTCCGCGAGTTTGACCGGGGCGCGCTGAGGCTCCGCGGTGAACTGGACGATGCGGCGGGTGGCGTCCCGCCCGAGTGTGATGTCGATATTGTCCGGCCGGGTCCACACCCCCTCGCGCAGCTCGGCGATCTTGTTGGCGCGCATGGTGTCCCGGAACGCGATGCGGGCGCTGGCCTCGGCCCCGACCGCCGTCACCACCGCCATGTACCAGCGCCCGTCCCACTCCTTTGGCACCGGCCGCAGCGCGGCGTCCTGCCGCCGTTGCCGTTCGATCAATCGCTGCGAGAGCCGGTAGACGCTGTTGCTGCGTTCCAGATCCCCCGCGGCGACCATCCGGGTCAGCGCCACCCGCACCGCCGACTGCTGTAACCCGAGCTCTTCGGCCACCGTCACGATCCAGCTGACCGGCGCCTCGGCCGGGTGCGCGCCCAGCAGCGCGCTGAGAATCGCCGACCGGGCGGTCAGCTTCCGCATGCGCATCGTCAGCGACTGCTTGCGGGTCGCTCGAATGGGTCAGCCACAGCCGGAAAGTCTACAGAGCTGCACCGATCGTGCGTGCACCGCGATGTCAGGTTGTTGAAGCGCGTTATGTCCCAGACAGCGAAGGCGCACCGTGTGCGACAACTATCGCGATAGTGGGTGTTTCACAGGGGTGAAATCTGATCTGGGCGATGCGGGTGCGTTGCTGGGTTCGGGCGCTGCCGCCGGCCGCGCACAGCCCACCCCGGTGATCTTGGGCGGCGCGCGGTATGGCAATCTGGGACACGTCATTTTGGTTGCTGCCCAGGGGCTTTCGATCAGACTTCGTTTCACTTCCGAATTATGGAAAGTGTCCGCAATGCGCCGCCGTAATGGTCGTTCCGTATACCGCGACGGACCGTGTGTCGCCGCGCGCCACGCCGAGTTTGGCGTGCCATTGGCAAATCAACGGTTTCGCAGGCGGCGGCCATCGACTATGAATGCTTGGGTGCCGAACCCAACCGCGACTACAAGTCTCCCCCCGAGCGTCCGCAGTGGGGGGCCTAGATGACCATCGAGCATCCCATCGAGGACGAGGTGACACAGCTGGCAAGGCGGGTCGAGAAGGCCCGTGGCCGGCTGGCCTGGCAATTCGATCCCGCGCTCACCGAAGCGCTGTCCGAGGACGAGCTACACGCCGAACGCGAACTCGCCGAGCGGATTCGGGAACAGGACCGGGGTCAGCGCTGGAAGGAAGTGCAGGCACTGGCCGGGGCCGCCGATCGCGCCAGGCAGACCACCGAAGCAATCGAGAAGGCCGACATGCGAGATCTTCTGGTCGCCCGCAAGGCAATTGCCGCGCAACGCCGGGAATCCAGCCCGCATGCCCGGCTGGCCTCGCTGTACCGGCATCGGGCCTGGTCGCTGCGCGCACTGGCCGGCGTGGTCGGCGCGGGCATGCTGTGGTCGGCGGTGAACGTTCAGCACAACATCGCGCCCGGTGGGCCCTCCGACCCGCTGTTCTGGTTCAGCTATCTGCTCGAAGGCATGATCAGCGTCTGCTTGATCATCATCATGATCGGCACCAACAAGGTGTCCGAATGGGGGGTAGTCGACAATCGCGGGCAGGTCGCCCTCGCCGAGCTGGCGCTGCTGGGTCTGACCGTCTGCCTCAACACCTATCCCTATCTGCGGGTCGGCGAATGGTACGAGGTCGCCGTGCATGCCATCGCGCCGGTGATGATCGGTGTCGCGCTACTCATTCACGACGCGGCGAGCGCGCGCTACGGGCTGGCCATCGCCCGGGCCACCGAGCAGGTCAAAGAGATGCCGGATCCGGTCGAGCGCATCCGGCGGCAACTGCCCTCCCTCGCGGGGTACACGCGCAGTGCCACGACCCAGGTGGCCGCGGGCGTGGAGCCGGAGGCGGCCGCCGAACCGGAGCTGGTCGACGAGGTCGAGGCTGAACCGGTGGCGGAGGTCGAGGTCGAGGCGGAGCTTCCGCCGCCGCTGCCGCCCGCGGCGCGCAATGGCAAGCGCAACGGTGCGCCGGGGCCGAACGGTGGGCCGGCAGCCGCTGAGCCGCGTCCGGCGCCGGAGAAGCGCCGTGCGCCAGTCGATTCCGGCAAGGTCCTCGCGGCCCTCGATACCGACCAGCCGGTTCCGGTAAAGGTGAACGGGCGGCCCGCGGCCGCGGCGTCCGCCGAAAAGCGGGTCGCGCCAGCGGTTGTCGAGACCCGGCCGGTCGTGGCCGAACCCCGTCCGGCCGCCGAGCCCCGTCCGGCCGCTGAGCCGCGTCCGGCTGCTGCTGAGGCGCGTCCGGCTGCCGCGGAGACGCGTCCGGTTGTCGCGCAACCTCGTCCGGTTGTCGCGCAGGCGCGTCCGGCCGTCGCCGAGACTCGTCCGGTCGCCGCCGAGCCGCGTCCGGCTGTCGCTGAATCCCGCCCGGCCGCGCGCGCTAGCGCACCGAAGCCGGTCGCTCCGGTGCAGGCCGCCAAGGAGCCCGCGGCGGCGAAGACCCGCAAGGTCGAAGCGCCCGCCAAGCCGGAGGTCACCGTGGTGGCCGAACGCAAGCCGGTGAGCAAGCCGAGCCCGGCCGAAAAGGCAAGCGCCACAGAGCCGGATCCGCTGTACGACACCGGTCAGTTCCGGGTTGCCGACATCCTCGAACAGGAGCTCGCCGAGCTCCAGGCCGAGCGTCGCAAGGCCCGCACGAGCAAGCAGCGGACGGCCACCCGCTGAAGTATTCCGGCACCGTGACCCCCCTTCCCCCGCGCCTGGACGAGGTGGCGGGGGAGGGGCGTTATCGCGCACCCGGGGCGCTGTCTCTATAGTTGCCCGCAGATCGCTTGTGGCGCTTGGCGCTACGGCGTGCGCATGTTCGAGATGTACCGCACGACTTTGATTTACCGCAGACCCCCTTTTCGGATGGTCGATCAGAGCTGAGGCCCCTACATGACGAACTCGACAACCACCTCGCTGTCGCACCGGCAGATCCTGACCATCCTGTCCGGTTTGTTGCTGGGTATCTTCCTGGCCGCCCTGGACCAGAACATCGTCAGCGTGGCGATCGTGCCGATCGCCAACGACCTGCACGGATTCGATGAACAGGCCTGGGCCACAACGGCTTACCTGATCACCGCGACGGTCAGCACGCCGCTGTACGGCAAGCTCGCCGACATCTACGGCCGGAAACCGTGCTACCTCATCGCGATTGGCTTGTTCGTCGCCGGCTCGATCGCCTGCACCTTCGCCACCTCCATGTACGAGCTCGCGGCCTACCGCGCCTTCCAGGGCCTGGGCGCGGGCGGCCTGATGTCGCTGGCGTTCACCATCCTCAGCGATATCGTCCCGGCTCGCGAAAGAGTGCGCTACCAGGGCTATTTCATGGTGGTCTTCGGCTCGTCGACGGTGCTGGGGCCGGTGCTGGGCGGCTTCTTCTCCGGCTACGACGAGCTCGCGCGGCTGGACGGCTGGCGCTGGGTGTTCCTGGTCAACGTGCCGATCGGCCTGCTCGCTTTCGTGGTGGTCGCGAAATTCCTGAATGTCCCGCATCAGCGGCAGAAACAGCGGATCGACTGGCTCGGCGCGGTGATGCTGACCGTCGGCGTGGTGCCGCTGCTGATCATCGCCGAGCAGGGCCGGGTGTGGGGCTGGGAATCCGAGCGGGCGCTCATCTGTTATGGCGTGGCGGCCTCGGGCATTCTGCTGTTCATCATCGTGGAATTGCTGATGAAGGACGCCGCGCTCATTCCGATGCGGCTGTTCGACAATTCCACTTTCAGCGTGTCCATTCTGGGTGGCTTCATCGTCGGCGTCGCGATGTTCGGCGCCATCGTGCTGGTGCCGCTGTATTTCCAAGTGGTGCGGGGATATTCGCCGACGAAGTCGGGTTTGCTGATGCTGCCGCTGGTGGTCGGCATCATGATCGGCGCGCAGGTCTCCGGGATGGTCACCCAGCGCACCGGCAGGTACAAGATGCTGCCCGTGGGGGGTTGTTTCCTCATCGCGATCGGCGCGGTGCTGCACGCCCAGGTGAAATTCGACAGCCCGCTGTGGCAGCCGCTGGTCTGCGGCGGCGTGATCGGCGCCGGGCTCGGCTTCTGCATGCAGACGCTGATCATCGCCGCGCAGAACGCCGGGCCGCGCCAGGACATGGGCGTCTCCACCGCCGCGGCGACCTTCTTCCGGCAGATGGGCGGCACGCTCGGCGTCGCGATATTCCTGACGATTCTGTTCAACCTGTTGCCGCACAAGATCATCGACGCGTTCGGCGGGCAGCTGCCCGCAGGCTTCGACGCCACCCAGCTCGGCGGCATCACCAGCGACGCCAGCGGCATCGCCGCCATGCCCGAGGAGCTGAGAACCCCGGTCCTGGTCGGCTTCACCGATGCCATGAACGGCGTGTTCTACACCGCGGCGGGCGTGGCCCTGGCCGCCGGCCTGATCTTGCTGCTCATGAGAGAGCTTCCGCTGCAAGATGATCCGATCGATCTGCTGATCGCGTCGGAGGCCGTGCGGGAGTCCAGACTCGACGACGAGCACGACTGGGACGGTGCGGCCCAGGCGCTGTTGTCCGAGCCCGAGCCGATGCTCGAGGTCACCGCGCCGGTGCAGGTCGACGACGTAGCGGACGAGGACGAGGCGGACGTGGCCGAACTCGAGCAAGGGCATCCGTCGCTCACCGGCCGCATCCACCACGAAGACGGCAGACCGGTCCCCGATGCCGCCCTCACCCTGATCGACAAGCGCGGACATCAAGTCACCCGCGCTACCGGCGACGGATACGGCGACTACGCCATCTACGCCCCCGAGCCCGGCACCTATGTGCTCATCGTTTCCGCGGCCGGGCATCAGCCGACCGCCATCAGCGTGGTCGCCGGCCCCTGGCCGCAGCAGCTGGATCTCACCCTCATGGGCTCGAGCGAGGTATCGGGCGTGGTCCGCTCGGCCATCAGCGGCAATCCCCTCGACGGCGCGACCGTCACCCTCACCGACCGGCACGGCGAGGTGGTCGGGGCCGCCATCAGCACCGAGGACGGTCATTTCGTCTGCCACGACGTGGTTTCCGGCAGCTACACCCTGGTCGTGATCGCCGAGCACATGCGTCCGTACGCGGCCGCGCTCACCGTGCCGCACACCGGTTTGCTGCGGCACGACATCGATATGGACCCGATGGCGGTGCTCGCCGGGATCGCGATCGCCGATGGGCGAGCCGTGCCGGACGTGCAGATCATGGTGCTGGATGTGGCGGGCGATCTGACCGCGACGGTGCGCACCGACGACGAGGGACAGTACGTTGTCCCGGATCTGCCCGAAGGCGAATACACCGTGGTGGCACGCGGATATCCACCGGTCACCAGCCGCGTCTCCGTGTCCGGCGGGGAAGTCGAGCACGATGTGCGGCTGGGCTACGGCCGCGAGATCGATGACGAACTGCTCGATCGCGCCGACGTCAACGGGTGACCGCCGCCCGGCCGTCGATCCGGACTGACGCATCGGCGGCAATGGCGCGTGGACGCCATTGTGGCGCAATGAATTCGGCTCTACCAGCGGCTCGGCCGTGCCATAGTGGGGCGATGTCGTGGCTACGCAGTATTGGTGCCATCGCGATCGCTCTGACCGCTGCCGTGGCGGTGGCCTGTGGTGATTCCGGCGAAGCGCCACCCGCAGACAAACCCGGACCGGGTGACCAGACCATCACCTTCGAACACGGCGGTGAAACCAGGGCCTATACGGTGCACGCGCCGCCGGGCTACAACGGCAAGGACATGCTGCCGCTGGTCGTCGTAATGCACTTCCGCCCTGGAACTTCCGCCGCCATCGCCCGGACCTCCGGCATGAACGCGAAAGCCGATAAGGAGAATTTCCTCGTCGTCTATCCGCAGGGCCTCGGTGACGCCTACAACGCCCTGGTGTGCTGCGGCTCCGAAGACGACGTCGGGTTCATCGAGGAGGTCGTCGACCGGATGACCGACCTGTGGAAAGCCGATCCGAAACGTGTTTACGCCACCGGTATTTCGAACGGCGCGGACATGTCGTTCAAACTCGCCGTGGAAACCGAGGGCATTTTCGCGGCCATCGCGCCGGTGAGCGGCGGATTCATCGGCGACACCGCACTCCGGGACGCGGCCTACAAACCGAAGACGCCGGTCTCGGTGATCACCTTCCTCGGCGGCGAGGACCGGGTTGCCGCGCAGCTGGGTCAGGGCATCGACACCTGGGGGCAGCGCCTTGGGTGCGCGAGCCAGCCGGTGGCGCAGACCTTGCCCAAGGGCATCACGCTGACTGCCGGGAAATGCGGTGACGGCAGCGATCTTCAGGTCTACCGGCTGCCGGAGATGAGCCACGCCTGGCCTGGCGGCGGGCCCGCGGCGATGGTCGACAGCAACGCCGGGATCAGCGCCACCGATCTGATGTGGGAATTTTTCAAGACGCACACCAGGTGAACTGGCACTCCGGCCGGGCGCACGGCAAACTCGATGGGGTGTTTCGCAAACTCCATGGAGTGGCTGAAGACAGCGGAGCGAACCGGTGACCGCGCTGGCTCGCGGTGAGAACCGGCCCGCACCCGGCGACCGGCTGACGGTCACTGTTGCCTGCACCGATCCCGTCGATGTCTCCGCGCTGCTGCTCGGTGCGAACGGCAAGGTGCGCTCCGACTCCGATTTCGTGTTCTTCAACCAGCCGGTCGGACCGGGCGTCACCTACCGGCACGGTGCGGGCGGGCCCGACGTGGTCGAGGTGCAGACCTCCGCGCTGCCCGGCGATGTCGACAAGGTCGTGGTCACCGCGAGCCTGGACCGGCCCGGCACCTTCGCCAGCGCGGGCTCGCTGCTGGCGACCATCGGATCACCCGCCGGCACACTGACGTTCCCGATGACGGGCCTCAGCACCGAGACGGCCGTGGTGTGCGTCGAGATCTACCGGCGCGGCGGGGCGTGGAAGGTGCGCGCGGTCGGGCAGGGGTACGACAACGGATTGGCCGGCATCGCAACGGCATTCGGCGTCAATATCGACGACGAACCCGCGCCTGCCGCGCAGCAACCGCCGCCTCCGGCCTACCAGCCGCCGCCCGCACCGGCGTATCAACCGCCGCCCGCACCCGCCTACCAGCCGCCGCAACCCGCCTACTCGGCCCCGCCGCAATTCCAGCAAGGAGCACTGCCGATGCAGAGCGATCTGTTCAACCCGAGTTTCGCCGAAGCCACCGGCCCCGGCATCCAGAAGCAGGGCGGCAAGATGATCAAGGTCGCCGTCTCCGGCGAGGTGATGGCGCGCACCGGCTCGATGGTCGCCTACCAGGGCGACCTGCAATTCAAGGCGCTCGGCTCGGGCGGCATCGGCCGCGCCATCCAGCAGCGCCTCACCGGTGAGGGCGTGCCGCTGATGAAGGTCACCGGCCGCGGCGACCTGTTCCTGGCCAACGCCGCCGCCGACGTGCACACCGTCGACCTGGACGGCACCGACGGGCTCACCATCAACGGCTCCAACGTGCTCGCCTTCGACTCCAGCCTGCGCTACGACGTGAAGATGGTCTCCGGCGCCGCCGGAATCGCCAGCAACGCGGGCCTTTTCAACTGTGTCTTCACCGGCCGCGGGCGGATCGCCATCACCACGCACGGTTCGCCGGTGGTGTTGCAGGTCGACCAGCCCACCTTCGCCGATCCGCAGGCCGCCGTCGCCTGGTCCTCCAGCCTGAACACCGGCATCAAACGCAACGATTCCTTCGGGCTGAGCCGCCTGATCGGCCGCAGCACCGGCGAGGGTTTGACGCTGTCGTTCTCCGGACGCGGTTTTGTCATCGTGCAGCCGTCGGAGTTGCCGCCCGGCGGCTTGCTCGGCGGCACCGGTGGTGGACAGCAGGCCGGTCAATCCGGCGGCGCGCTCGGCGGATTGTTCAGCTGACGTCGAAATAGGCTGGCTGCCACGCCGTTCCCGCTGGCATGCTGGCGAGATGAGCGCTGGGGGTATGAGGGACGTGGGGATCACCATTCGGTTCGCGCCGGAGCTGCACGTCTTCGTCGGGTCGGCCTTGCGCAACGGCGGCGCGCCGGTGCGAACCGATGGGACCTCGACCCTCGGCCATGTGGTGGAGTCCCTGGGCGTCCCCTTGACCGAGGTGGGCGAACTCCTGATCGACGGTCGCCCCGTCCCGCCCGCACATGTCCCCGCCGCCGGCGAATCCATCGAGGTCCGCGCGTTCCCACGCCCCCAACCTCAGCCCGAGCCTTTACGTTTCCTGCTCGACATCCACCTGGGCACCCTGGCCCGCCGCCTGCGCCTGCTCGGCCTGGACGCCGCCTACGAGAACCCGGACATCGGCGACGCCGCCCTCGCCACGCGCTCCGCCGCCGAACACCGCATCCTGCTCTCCCGCGACCGCGGCCTGCTCCGCCGCCGCGAAATCTTCGCGGGCGCCTACATCTACAGCCACCGCCCACCCGAACAACTCGACGACGTCCTCACCCGCTTCGCCCCACCCCTCTCCCCCTGGACCCGCTGCACCACCTGCAACGGCCTGCTCCGCCCCGCCCCCCACGCCGCCCCCGAAACCTCCCCCTCCGCAACCACTTTCGCCGAATGCACCGACTGCGGCCAAACCTACTGGAAGGGCGCCCACCACCCCCGCCTCGACGCCATCGTCACCCACGCCCTAGCCCAGGTGGCCCAAACCCCCTGAACTGACTACACCCGTCTCACCCGACACGCAGAGTGCCAGGAAGTGTCCTGTGCTCGTGAGCTCATACGGCCGGGGCGCATGGACGACGAAGTAGGACCCGAACTCGAAGGAGATCTGGCGTCGAGCAGGCGCTTCTCGGCTGGGAGCAGGTAGTGCAGGTCCGGATAACACCTTACGTAGGCAGAACCTCGACACGCCCGGCGATCTTCCGGGCTCGGAAGTTTGTGTAACGGAGCCGGGGTCGCGGACGAGTAGGGGGCAACTCATGCGGAATGGGTATGAGTTCCCGTGGTGTTGGTGCTCGGTTTCGGGGCCGGGCTCGAGGATGGGGAGATGGCGTGAGTGAAGCTCGTAGGTATGTGCGGCCGGCTCCGAATTATGAGCCGCCCCTGCGGAGCTGCGGGTGCGGGCCGCGGCGCCGGGTGGAGGTGGAGCCTGCCTGGGTGGATCCGCCGGTGGTGCGGGAGGCGCCGTGCTCGGTCGATCGCCGCGCCCTTTCGCCGCGGATGCGCAGATTGGCGGCGAGGGAGCCGTCGCCGGTGGTGGGGGAGGCGCGTTCCACCGCAAGGAAGTTCGCTGATCGAGTGTTACGGGCGGCGTTGGAGGTGCTGGATCATCGTCGGCCGGTGGCTCAGCTCCGGGGCATGGTGAGTACACAAGTGCTGGAGGCGTTGCGGACCGTGCTGGCCTGCGATTCGGCGCCGAGCCGGGAGCTCGGCGCGGCCGTGCTGGGCAATGTCGACGTGGTCATGGTCGACGCCGAGAACGCCGAGATCTGCGCGCGGTATGTGCGCGGGCAGCGCACGCTCGCCATCGCGGCGCGGGCACGGTGGGTGCGCGGGATCGGCTGGCAGCTGGCGGCCTTCCGGTTATTGGGGGTATAGGGCATGCGAGACAACGGAATTCAGTGCTCTGCCTGCCAGGACGCGCCTACTCTTGATGAGGTGCGCGGGATGATTGTGTTGCTGGCGTTGCCGCTCGTGGCTTGCGGAAGCCCCGGCGATCCGGCGCCGGCGCCGGCTCCCACGACAACCGCGTTCGCGCGCACCCCCGAGGATTGCACCGAGCTGACGGTCACCGCGCTCGAGGTGCAGCCGGGAGTCGCCAACCTCTTCGGCACCCACGCCGAGTTGCTGCCGAAGGGGCAGTTCGTACGGGTGCGGATCGCGATCGGCAATACCGGCAGCCGGGTGCACGACACTCGTTCGGAGGATTATCAGCTGGTCGATACCGCGGCGGCAGGCCATCGGCTCGGCATCGATCCGATGCGGGTCGAACGGCAACTGTTCGAGCTCCAGATCGGCGCGGGTAACCGGCTCGAGATGGATCTCTGGTACGACATTCCGGTCGGCGCGGTCCCGCATGAGCTACGAGATACGGTGTGCGCCAGCACAATTCCATTGCCGGGGCGGTGAACGGATGCCGAAGCGCTACTCGCCGCAGGTGCGCGCGGAGGCCGTGCGCTTGGCGCTCGAGCATGTCGAGGCGCACGGCTCGGCCTATGCCGCGGCGCGCGCGATCGGCCCGATGGTCGGGGTGCACTACGAGACGCTGTGGATGTGGACCAAGCAGGCGCTGTCCGAACGAGCGTGGCGCGCCCAGCGCGGGCAGTCCGGCGTGGCAACCCCGCCAGCTGGTTAACTAATGGTTTGCTCAAATTCGCATGATGGATGCGGAAGGAGCAAATCCTATGTTCCGGATTGTTTTACCGACGATTGCTGCCTTCAGCGCAGTGGTGCTGAGCGCGGCCCCCTCGGCCGCCGAGCCCGGGCGGGGCGGCCCGACTGCCGCGGAATACGCCGCCGCTCAGATTCCGCACTGCGACACCCCGGAGTGCGCCGCCGCCGTCCGGCAGGCCGGCATGACGATGGCCCTGGTCCGCGCGACGAACCGGCTGATCGCCCTGTCGATCGTGCCCGTCCATCAGTTCCCCGCCTTCGACATGGTCATCACCCGCGAGAGCGGCTGGAACCATCTGGCGCGCAATCCCAGCAGCGGCGCCTACGGCCTCGGCCAGGCTCTGCCGCCGGAGAAGATGTTCACCCACGGCCTGGACTGGATGGTCAATCCGGTCACCCAGATCCGCTGGACCTACGACTACATGAACAAGCGCTACGGCGGGCCGGACGGCGCCTGGGCCTTCTGGCAGGCCAATCACTGGTACTGACGATCAGGCCTCGACCGGACGGCGGATGCTGTCGATCGGCATCTGGTCGACCGGGGCGTAGGTGACGTCCTGGCCGGAGGCCGGGGCGTGCACGACCTGGCCGCCGCCGGCGTAGATGGCCGCGTGCGAGCCGCCGTTGTAGATCACGAGGTCGCCGGGCTGGGCGTCTTCCAGGGCGACGGGCGTGCCGACGTTCTGCTGCTGTTCGCTGGTGCGCGGCAGGTCGACGCCTTCCTGCTCGTAGGACCACTGCAACAGGCCGGAGCAGTCGAAACCGCCGGGCTGGCTGCCGCCCCACACATAGGGGGTGCCGATCTGGGATTCGGCGGCCTGGAGCGCGCGCAGGCCGATGGCGGCCGAGGGCGGCGGGGCGATCTGGTTCGCCAGATCGCGAGCCTGGTCCTGGTAGGGCTGCGGCACCTGGTTCAGCAGATCCTGCGTCTGCGGCGCGGCGATCTGGTCCTTGATGGGCTGCGGCACGTCGGGGATCTCGACGGCGCCGACGCCGGGGACCTGGATGGTCTGGGCGAGCGCCGGAACGGCGGGGAGCGCGGCGGAGCCGACGATGGCGCCCGCGATGACGGCGATACGAGCGGATCCGCGCAGCCGGGAGCCGCGGACATGATGTTTGGCCATGAGTTTCAGCAATCTCCGTACTCGTCGTGCACCCGCCGGCCTGCGCTCGGAACGCGCGAACGGCTGCCGTATCGGACCGGAGATCGGTCGGCGCCGTGGTCCTGGCCCGGTATTCAGTGCCGGGCAGGGCGGGTGACTTGCTTGATCGCAAGATTGCTTCGAGATTACTACGATTCGGTAACGGGATTCAAACCGGAGTCGTTTCAGAATCGTATAACGCCAGGTAGCAGCCGATAAATTGATCATTGCGAAGTGGACTCGCCGCAGGGCGCTGGGTGATTGCCAATCCGGACAATCTGCCCTATAAGCCGCACATGTCGGTGCCGGCTCGTAGCCTCGGGATATGTGCCGAAACATCACCGCGTTGCGCGGGCTCGAGCCTGCGGCAACTCCCGAGGAAATTCAGGCAGCGGCCCTGCAATATGTGCGCAAGGTCGGTGGCCTCTCCAGCATTTCTGCAGCAACTAAGCCAGCAGTAGAGGAGGCGGTCGCGGAGATTGCTGCGGCAACGGCTCGGCTACTGGCGCAGCTGCCGGATCGCAGGGTACCGCCGAAGACGGTCCCGCCGCTGCGTCGCCCGGAGGTCCAGGCGCGTATCCACGCGCACGGCTGAGGTGTCAGGCCATCTCTTCGAGATCGGCCAGCTGGGTATGCACATAGGCCGCTATTCGGTGTCGTGCGGCCGCTGGTAGTCGTGCGATATCGGCGGCCGTCAGCACCGGCTCGCTGGGTACCTGCACCTGATACTCGTCGGGTTCTGGCGTTTCTGTGACCACCGATAGGTGGTCCGGCCGGGGCGCCGACACGGGACGTTCAGGTTCGTCCGGGTCGGCTCCGGCTAATGCCGTGCGCACCATGTGAATCAGAATATTGCTAACACGTTGGTATTGCGGCAAGTTCGCCATCGATGCAGGAAAGTGGGGTATCCAGCAAACCCGAGGTTTGCAAAAGGAGAATTCGTTACGAGGCAATACGAGTGGGTGCGAACCAGGTGCGGTAGAAGGTGATCGCCAGGATCGCGAACAGTCCGAGCATCGCGACTCCGGCCGGGATCGGATGGTTCGCCATGGTCATCGGCAGATAGCGGACGGCGAGCAGCACCGCCGTGAACGTCGCGGCGCCCAGCGCCACCACCCGCACGCGCGCGCCGTCCCAGCCGCGCTCCGGATCGCGCAGGACGGATTCGATGGTCAGGCACAAGGCCGCGCCCACAATGAGATCCACGCCGTAGTGCGCGCCCAGGCCCAGGGTGGCGATGAGCGTGCAGACCAGCCAGAACACCCCGCCCCAGCGCAACCAGGCCGGACCGCGCCGGGAGTGGATGAACAGCGACAGCGCCCACGCGGTGTGCAGCGACGGCATGCAGTTGCGCGGCGTGATCCCGTCGAACGGCATCGCCGACAGCGTGGCGGGCACGGGCGGAACGGTATCCGGCCAGACATTCGCGAGTTCCATGCCGTGGCCCCAGGATCCGAAGGCCAGGATCGGTCCGACGACGGGGAACAGCACATAGAACAGCGGCCCGACCAGGCCGATCGTCAGGAATGTGCGCACCAGGTGATGCCGCGGCCATCGACCCGCGGTGACCCCGCGCAACTGCCAGACGGCGACCACGATCGCCGCCACCGGCAGCTCGAAATACACCCAGCGCACCAGGCTCTCGAACCACGGCGCCGCCTCCAGCACCTGCCCGGCCAGCCAGGATGGATTGCCCAGCGCCCGATCCGCCACCTGAACATAGGGATCGAGCACCATGGGCCGGGCCCAGGCCGTGATGTCCAGCCAGATCTCGCCGACCTTCGTCGCGAGGATCAGCAGCGCGCCGAGCGCGATGGTGCGCAGCGCGGTCTCGCGCTGGGCGCCGTGCCAGCGCACGGCGGCCAGAATCGCCAGCACGGTCAGCACGATGGTCGGGCCGTTGCCGACGGTGAACTTCGCGCCCTCGATCGCCCGGATCGCCACGAAGACCAGATCGAGCGCGACCGCCGACGCCAGCGCGGTCACCCGCACCCGGTTGGTGACGCCGACCAGCGCGAGCAGGAACCCCGCCCACGAGGTGCTCGCCGACTTCGGGATGCCGACATAGTCCCGCACCAGGCTGGTCAGCGGACCGAGCGCGTTGATGTGCGCCGCCATCGCCTGCCCGGCGACCAGCACGACCACCGCGGCGGCGATACCACCCCAGATCGTGATCGGACGAAAATGCCCTTCCCGCCGAACTATCCCGGCAGCGGGGGTCGAACGTTCGTGCGGGTCGAGAATGAGCATTCGGACATCGTAAACACGATGGGAATACGGCACTAATTCGTGGTTAACGGCCGAAGCCTGGACGGACCCGGGCAGCTTCCCGGTGCGCTGTGCGCGGCCGCGTCCGCCGGTAGGGTACGACGCGATCAGATCCGCGCTGTGAACGGCGGAATTTCGGGAGGGAGAATCTGGTGGAGGCTGCTGTCGGTGGGATATTCGCCGGATATGTCATCGAAGGTGTGCTCGGCCGGGGCGGGATGGGCACCGTGTACCTGGCACAGCATCCGCGACTACCTCGTTCGGTGGCGCTGAAACTGCTGAACCAGGACGTCGCCGCGGACCCGGAGCTCCGAGCCCGATTCGAACGCGAGGCCACCCTCGTCGCGCGCCTGGATCATCCGGGCATCGTCGCGGTGCAAGACCGGGGCATCCAGGACGGGCAGCCGTGGCTGGCGATGCAATACATCCAGGGCACCGACGCGTCCCGCCTGGAGCCGGGGGCGCTGTCCGTGGAGCGGGCGATACGGATCGTCGGAGAGGTCGCGGCGGCCCTCGACTACGCGCACAGTCAGGGCGTCCTGCACCGGGATGTGAAGCCCGCCAATATTCTGCTGACGACAGCCGAGGCCGGCCGGGTGGAACGCGCGGTGCTCACCGACTTCGGCATCGGTCGCCTGCTGGGCTCCGACACCCAGCTCACCTCCACCGGAACCTTCATCGCGACGTTGGCTTACGGTGCGCCCGAGCAGCTTTCCGGTGACCGGGTCGATGCGCGCTCGGATCAGTATTCCCTCGCCTGTACCTTGTACGCCCTGCTCACTGGGCAAGCGCCGTTCCCGGGCACCGACCCGGGGCAGGTGGTGACCGGGCATCTGATCAAGCCGGTGCCGCTGATCACGCGGACCGACGTACCGCCGGGATTGAACGCGGTCATCGCCCGCGCGATGGCCAAGAATCCCGCCGAAAGATTCGCCAGCGCAGGGGAGTTCGCCGCGGCCGCGACAGCGGCGCTGGCGCGTCCGGTCGGCGCGGCGGTGCCGACCATGCAGAACCACCGCTCGCCCGGCTCCGGTCCCGCCACGCTGTACACCGGCGGTTACTCGCCGCCGCCCGTTCCCGCCTACGCGGGCGGGCCGAATCCCTGGGGTGCGGTGTGTGCTCTGGTGGCCGGGTTCTTCTTGATCGGACTGAGTGCGAGCAGCTTCACCACGGCGTACCCGATGATCATGCGCGACCTGGCGGCGACCAGCGCCATGATGAGCTGGTTGAGTGCCGGCGCCGCGGTGGCGCTCACCACGCCGCTGTTGGTGGCCGGCCGGCTCGGTGATCGATTCGGCCCCAAGAACATCTATCTCGCCGGACTCGTTGTCCTGATTCTGGCGTCGGCCGTGGGAGTCGTGTCCGCCAGTATCTGGATGCTGGCCCTGGCTCACCTCGCCCAGGGACTGGCCGCTGGGCTGATGTTGCCGCAGACGCTGGCGGTGATCATCCGGGTCTTCACGCCGGACCGCCGGGGCGCGGCGCTGGGTTTGTGGGTGGGCGCCGGGGGACTGGGGAGTCTGCTCGGTCCGGCGGTGGGCGCGATGGTGGTCGAGCGGTTGGGCTGGCGCTGTATCTTCCTGATCGACATCCCGATCGGCCTGCTCGCCCTGGTGCTGGCTGCCCTGCTGCTGCCGCGGCTGCCGGGGCAACGGCTTCGACCCGACCCGATCGGCCTCCTGCTGGCCGGAGTCGCGGTGCTGCTGGTGACCACGGGTATCGCTATGGGTACCACCGACCGGATCGCGGAGCCGGTCTGGATCGGCGTGCTGGCGGCAGGTGTCGTGGTCTTCGGACTGTTCGTGCTCAGTCAGACGCGTCCCGGCGCCGATCGGCTGGTTCCGGCGGGCATGCTGCGGGACCGCACTGTGGTGCTGTCGACTGTGGCGGCTGCGTCGGCCTGCGCCGTGCTCGGCTCGACGATGGTGCTGTTGAGCTTCCATCTCCCGATAGTGCACGGCTTCTCACCGTTCAAGACGGCCTTCGTCCTGGTGCCGGGGGCGGTCATCGCCGCCGTGTGCGCGCCGCTCGCCGGCTTGCTCGCCGACCGGACTCATCCCGCGTTGATTCCCGCGATCGGGTTCGCGTCCTTCGGTGCGGCCGTCCTCGGGTTCGCGGCGCTGATGAGCTCCGGCGCACCCCTTCTCGCGCTGCTGGCAATGAGCGTGCTGGCCGGGCTCGCGATGGCCTGCACCTGGGCGCCACTGGCCGCGACCGCGACTCGTTTCCTGCCCATCCCCTGGGCGGGCGTGGGTGCCGGCATTCACCTCACCGCCCGGCAAATCGGCACGCTGATCGGAACCCTGGTGGCGGCTACCGTTTTCGCCCAGGCGATGAACTCCGGGATGGGCCGCTCGGATGCCATCGACGCGGCGGTGTGGACGGTGAGCCTGGCGACCCTGGGGTTCGTGCTGCTCGGCGGGATCGCCGCGGTCTTGCTGACCCGCCGCCCATCCGTGTCGGCTGGCCCTCCCGAGCACCTCGCTGAAACCCTGCACGGCAGCAGTTTTCGGTAACCCGCGGTGATCAGAACTGATCGGTCCCTGAAATTGCGGAATAGGTAAGGCTTACCTTAGCATCGCGGGTGACGGACTCGATCGGAAGATGGGAACCACTCGTGCCGCTCACCGATGCCTATCGTCGACTGGGAGAACTCCTTCCGGTAGTGCGCGTCGCTGTCGGCCGGGCGGAGGCGGGCCGGTGGATCCACGGCGTCTCGCTCGCAACGGATTTCGCGGTTATCGAGCGTCTGATCGAAGCCGAGGAGGCGCGCGCCGTCGAGGCGTACGGAACGACGCCGCGGCGGGATGTCGCCGCCACCTGGGTGCTGCGCCGGTACGCCTTCACCGCGTGTCTGGCGATGAGTGCGCCGTGGTTTCTGGAACGGCGTGTGCCGCGAGTGGCGCTGGATCGTGTCGCCTACGCCTGGCAGGACCGGGAACTGGTCGTCGAGGTAGCCGAAATCAGCTGTCTGCCAGGCGATTCCCTCGAGGGGCAGGCCGGGGTCCGTACTGTCGCGGACGAGACGGCGCTGCGCGCCGAGTTGCGTGACGCCGTCGCCGCGCACCTCGCTCCGGTGCTGGAGGCTTTCGGTCCGGTCCTGCGCCGCAGGCCGCGGACGATGTGGGGGTTCGCCACCGATCAGCTGGCGAACGGGATCTGGCATCTCGGTACCGCTCTGGAACAGCCGATGGCCGCCGCCTTGGCTGCCAACGCGCTGCTGCCCGGTGCGACTCCGCCCTATCTGGGTGGCGCGGGATTCCGGCTCGGACCAGACTCGCCCCGGACGCAAACGACCTGCTGTCTTTTCTATACGGTCCGGCCGGACGAGCTCTGCGCTACCTGTCCCCGCCTTGCGCAAATTAGGCATGCCTAACCTATACTTCCGCTCCATGGCATCGGTAGACACGGCCCGCGGGCCCTCGATGCGGTACCGAATACCGGTGCTGCTGATGGCGTTTGCTGCGTTGCTGCTGGTCTGTCTGCTGAGCCTGGCTTTCGGCGCGCGCTCGGTGCCGCTGGGCACCGTGGTCGACGCACTGCTGGGCGACGCGCAGGGCCGCGACGCGATGGCCGTCACCGGCATGCGGTTGCCGCGCACCATCGTCGGTCTCGTGGTCGGCGCGGCCCTCGGGCTGGCCGGAGCGGTGCTGCAGGGTGTGACGCGCAATCCGCTGGCCGCGCCGACCACGATGGGGATCAACGCGGGCGCGAGTTTCGCGGTGGTCGTGGCGATCTACGCGTTGCACCTCGCGCACCCGGTCCAATTCGTGGGGTTCGCCTTCGCCGGGGCCGCCGGCGCCGCGTTGTTCACGCTGACGCTCGGTCGCCGGGCCGGCGACCTGGATCCGACCCGGCTGGTCCTGGGCGGCACGGTGCTGCACCTGGTGCTGGTCTCCTGGACCTCGGCGGTGCTGCTGTTCAGCGAGCGCACGCTCGACGAGGCCCGGTTCTGGATGGCCGGGTCGATCGCCGGCCGCGATCTCACGGTGCTGACGCCGATGCTGCCCATGTTCGCCCTCGGCGCGGTGGCTGGGCTGGCGATCGCGCCCGCGCTCAATACGCTCGCCCTCGGCGACGAGGCGGCAGTGGCGCTCGGCCTGCCGGTGGCCCGGATTCGCTTGGCGGGCATGGTGTCGGTGGTCTTGCTGGCCGGTTCGGCCGTCGCGGTGGCCGGGCCGATCGCGTTCATCGGCCTGGCCGCGCCGCACCTGGTGCGGCTGGTGCTGGGCAACGATCAGCGCCGAATCCTGGCGGGCTGCCTGATCGCCGGGCCGCTGCTGCTGCTCGGCGCCGATATCGCGGGCCGCCTGCTCGTCCGGCCCGCGGAGCTGGAGGTCGGCATCATCAGCGCGTTCCTCGGCGCGCCGCTGCTGGCGCTGCTCGCTCGCCGCCGGGAGATCCGATGAACGAGGTAAGGGCAAGGCGGACACTGCTGGTCGGAATTCTGTGCGCGGTCGCACTTGGCGTACTCGCGACGGTCGCGCTCACCGTCGGCGAAGTCCAGATGTCGGCGGCCACCGCGCTGCGCGCGGCGTTCGGCAGCGGAGACGCCGGTGAGGTGTACATCGTCCAGGAATTCCGGGCGCCCCGGCTGATCGCGGGCGTGCTCGCCGGTGCGGGCCTGGCGGCGTCGGGCGCGGTGCTGCAACGACTTTTCCGCAATCCGCTGGCCTCGCCGGATGTGATGGGCGTGACCGGGGGCGCGTCGCTGGGCGCGGTGCTGGTGCTCGCCGCCGGGGCGAGTCAGGCGCTGATCCCGGTCGGCGCGTTGGGCGGCGGATTCCTCGCCGTGCTGCTGCTCGCGGCGATCGGCTGGCGCGCCGGGTTCCCGGTGACCCGGCTGGTGCTGGTGGGTTTGGCCGTGCAGGCGGGTCTGGCGGCCGCCGTCAACTTGATCGTGGTGCGGTTCCCCCGGGAGCTGGCGGGTGCGGCCGAGCAGTGGACCGCGGGTTCGCTCTACGGGCGCACCTGGCCCGAGGTGCAGGGCGCCGCCGTGGCCTCGATGCTGGTGCTGGGCTTGCTGTTCCTGCAGTACCGGAAGCTGGCCGTGCTGGATCTGGGCGACGAATCGGCGGGCACGCTCGGCGTCTCGGTGTCCTCGGCGCGGCTGCAACTGCTGGTGACGACGGTCGCGCTGGCGGCTTTGGCGGCGGCGCTCACCGGGCCGATCGCCTTTGTGGCACTGGCCGTGCCGCAGCTGGTGCGGCTGCTGGTCGGACCGCCCACCGCGGCCACCCTCGCGGTCACCGGCCTGGCGGGTGCGGTGCTGCTGGTCGGCTGCGATCAGGTGGTGCAGCATCTGCTGCCGGTCGAGGGGCTGCCGGTCGGCGTGCTGACCGCCACCATCGGCGCACCGTGGTTGTTGTACTTGATGCTGCGGGAGAGCAGCCCGGTCAATCGGAGAACCGCTTGAGTACCAACGAATTGGCCGCGCGCGAGCTCGGCCTGCGCTACGGCGATCGCACCGTGATCGACGGCCTGGACCTGGCGCTGCCCGGCGACGCGGTGACCGCGATCGTCGGCCCGAACGCGTGCGGGAAGTCCACCTTGCTGCGCGGGCTGACCCGGTTGCTCCGGCCCGCGGGCGGGACGGTCACCCTGGACGGCGCCGACATTCATCGCATGTCCGCGCGGGCGCTGGCGTTGCGGCTGGGCCTGCTGCCGCAACAGCCGATCACGCCGGAGGCGATCACCGTCGAGGCATTGGTGCGGCTCGGCCGGTATCCACATCAGCGGTTGCTGCGCCCGTGGTCGGCCGCCGACCAGGCCGCGGTCGAAGACGCGCTGCGCCGCACCGGCACCGCCGAACTGCGCGATCAGCAAGTGGATCAGCTGTCCGGGGGCCAGCGGCAAAGAGCCTGGATCGCCCTGGCTTTGGCGCAGGACACCGAGGTGCTGCTGCTCGACGAGCCGACCACCTTCCTGGACCTGCGCCATCAGCTCGATGTGCTCGACCTGGTCGCCGATCTGCATGCCGAGGCCGGGCGCACCGTGGTCATGGTGCTGCACGACCTCGGCCAGGCCGCCCGCTACGCCGACCATCTGGTGGTGCTGCACGACGGCCGCCTGGCCGCGGCCGGGCCACCGGCGAAGGTGCTCGACGCGGACCTGGTGCGCACCGTCTTCGGCGTCGACGCCCTGGTGATACCCGACCCGGAAACCGGGACCCCGCTGGTCGTTCCGCGTAGCAGAGCCGCCCGGCACGCCACCGCTCGCGCCTGAGCGGCTGGTCCGAACCCCAACCAGAAATGAGGACGAATCATGTCCACCCGACGATTTCGCCTGCCCGGATTCGGCCGCCTCGGCGTCGCGCTGGTCGCGGCCGGGCTCGGCCTGTCGGTCCTGACCGCGTGCGGAAGCAGTTCCACCACAACCGATTCCGGAGCTCCCACGGTCGCGCAGGGTGCGTTCCCGCGCACCCTGGACACCGTGAAGGGGCAGGTGACGATTCCCAAGGCGCCCAAGCGCGTGGTGGTGCTCGACACCGCTGAACTCGACTCGGTCACCCTGCTCGGCATCAAGCCGGTCGGTGCGGTGGTGCCGCACACCAAGACTCGCGGCGGCTTCCCGGCGTATCTCGGCGACAAGGCCGACGGGGTGACCGATGTCGGTCCGCTGCTGGAACCGAACCTGGAACGCGTCGCCGCGCTGAAGCCGGATCTGATCCTGTCCTCGAAGGTGCGCCACGACAAGATCTACGACAAGCTCAGCGGCATCGCGCCGACGGTGTTCACCGAAACCACCGGCGGCCCTTGGAAAGCCAACCTGCTGGTGCACGGCAAGGCGCTGGGGCTGGACGAGCAGGCCGCCACGGCGTTGCGGAACTACGAGGATCGGGCCCGGGCGCTGGGCGCCGCGATCAAGGCCAAGAACAACGGTGCGCTGCCGGCGGTTTCGGTGATCCGCTTCCTGGCCGGACCCACCCGGCTGTACATGAGCAACTCCTACAGCGGTGTGGTGCTGGGCGATATCGGCCTGGCGCGTCCGCAGTCCCAGATCGCCGACGGCCCGGACGCGAAGATCATGAAGGAGATCAGCGCGGAGCAGATCGATCTGGCCGACGCCGAGTTGATCTTCATCGCCACCATCGACGATCCGGACAAGACCGAGAAGAAGTCGGTCACCGCCGGTCCGATCTGGCGTGATCTGCGCGCGGTGCGCAACGGGAAGGCCATCGAGGTCGACGACGAGATCTGGATGTCGGGCATCGGCGTGCAGGCGGCCGAGGGGATGTTCGCCGATATCGCGGCGGCGACGGGAGTCGAGGTGCCCGCCAAGTAGGCGCGTCCGGATCGTGCGCCGCGGACCGGCTGTGGGCAAGGTCTCCGTTTATGGCAGGGGCGAGCGCGGTATGGCACTATCAGCCGGTTCGTAGCTCTGTGCAGGAGGCGTTGGTTTGGATGCGCGTTTGGGACCCAACAGGTTTCGAGGGGTCCGGCGCGCCGCTTCGGCACTGGTGCTCGCGGTCGGCGTGCTCGGCCTGCCGGTTCCGGCCGCGGCGAACGACGCCGCTGACTCCTATGTAGATCCGCTGGCCTCCGCGGCCTACACCCCGGTATTGGACTGGTCGGCGTGCCAGGACGGGTTCGAATGCGCCTCGGCGCCGGTCCCGTTGGACTACAACCAGCCCAACGGACCGCAGATCGACCTGGCCGTGATCAAGCTGCCCGCCGCCGATCCGGGGCGGCGCATCGGCACGCTGTTCGTGAACTTCGGCGGCCCCGGCCCGTCCGGCGTGGATCGGTTGCGCGAGCGGGCGCAGTGGCCGTGGCTGTTCTCCGAGGAGCTACGCGCGCGGTTCGATCTGGTGTCGTGGGACCCGCGCTCGGTGGCGCGCAGTTCGGCGGCACGGTGCTTCTCCAGTGTCGAGCAGCAATTGACCTTCCTCGGGTCGGTACCCGAAATGCCCACGGCCTCCGGTGACGAGACCGCCTACTACCACTGGTCCCGGGAATTCGGCGAGCGCTGCAAGCAGCAGGCCGGACCGATCCTGGACCACGCCTCCACCGCCAACACCGCCCGCGACCTGGAACTGCTGCGCCGCGCGGTGGGCGACCCGAAACTGACCTATCACGGCATCTCCTACGGCACCCAGGTCGGCGCGGTCTACGCGAACATGTTCCCGAGCCGGGTGCGGGCCCTGGCCTTCGACGGGTCGATGGATTTCGAGGGCAATGTCAACGGGCACGCGGGCCAGGGCACAGTCGTCCCGCTCGACACCAGACAGGATGTGGCCCAAGGTATCTCGGACACCTTCGAGGAGTTCCTGCGGCAGTGCTCGGCGGCCGGCCCACGCTGCGCGTTCGCCGCTGGTGAGCCGAAGCTGAAGTGGATCGCGCTGGCCGAGCGGGCCCGGCTCTCGCCGATCCGGCTGGACGGCCAAGCCTGGACCTATTCGGCGATCATCAATGCGGCAGCGGAACTTTCGCAGTCCGCCACCTATCCGGAGTTGGCGAGCCTGCTACAGAAGCTGTTCGACGCCGGAACCACGCTGCCCGGCCTGCTGCCGATCGCCAAAGCCGCGTCCTACACCGGCAACCGCACCCAGGCCTTCCATGCGATCCAGTGCGCCGACAGCACCGTCCCCACCGACCCGGAGATCTACACCCGCGCAGCGGCTTCAGAAGATCTGCGCGTCCCCTACTTCGGTCGCATCCCGGTATTCGGCAGCGCCACTTGCGCTTTCTGGCAGGCCCGCGACGCCGACCGCTACACCGGCCCGTGGAACCGCCGCACTGCCGCACCAATCCTGGTGCTCAACAGCCGATTCGACCCCGCCACCCCCTTGCACGGCGCCTACTCCGGCGCCGACCAGCTGGCCCAGGCGCGCGTGGTGGTGATCGAAGGCGCGGGCCACAGCAGTATGTACGTGCCGAGCTCCTGCGCCGAACGAATCAAACGCGAGTACCTGTTCACCGGCGAGCTACCCCCGGACGGCACCCGCTGCGGCATCGACCGATCACCGTTCGACTGAGCCGTGTGGCGGTGCAGATCACGCGGACCACAGCCAGGCCAGTGAACGCGGGCTGTCCGGGCGCGGCAGACTGATCGGCAATGAATCTGCCCGAGCTTCCCGACCTACCCGTTCGGCCGCATCTGTCTCGGATCACCGAGACGCTGGCCGCCGCGGGTACCGCTGTGCTGGTCGCGCCGCCCGGCACCGGGAAAACCACGTTGGTGCCGCTGGCGTTGGCGGCGTCGACCGGCGGCCGGATCGTGGTCGCGGAGCCGCGCAGGCTGGCTGCCCGTGCGGCGGCCGCTCGGATGGCGGCATTGCTGGGGGAGCAGGTCGGCGGGAGCGTGGGTTACTCGGTGCGCGGCGATCGGCGGGTAGGGCCGAAGACGCGGATCGAGGTCGTCACCTCGGGGCTGCTGGTCCGTCGGTTGCAGAGCGATCCGGAGCTGTCCGGCGTGGACGTGGTGGTGCTCGACGAATGCCACGAGCGCCATCTCGATGCCGATCTGCTGCTTGCCCTGTTGCTCGACGCGCGTGCGGGTCTGCGCCCGGATCTGCGGGTGCTCGCCACTTCGGCCACCGTCGCCGCCGACCGGCTGGCCGCCCTGCTGGGGCGCGGTCCGGCTCCTGACGACAACCCGCAACCAGGTCGGGCCGCTCCCGTGCTCGAGGTGCACGGTCGAGCGTTCCCCGTCGAGTTCGCCTATGTGCCGCCACTACCGCGGGAGCGGATCGAGGCGCAGGTGGCGCGCGCGACGCGCACCGCACTCGCCGAAACCGACGGTGACATCCTGGTTTTCCTCCCGGGGGCCGCGGAGATCCGCCGTACCGCTGACCTGCTGTCGGGTGTGGCGGATGTCGATGTCGTCCCGCTGCACGGCCGCCTGTCCGCCGCGCATCAGGACACCGCGATGCGCCCTGGTGCGCGCCGCCGCGTCGTTCTGGCCACGGCGGTCGCCGAATCCAGCTTGACGGTGCCCGGCGTGCGGGCGGTGGTCGACTCGGGGGTGGCGCGGGTGCCGCGCATCGATCACCGGCGCGGCTTGTCCGGACTGGCGACGGTCCGGGTGTCGGCGGCGGTGGCCGAGCAGCGCGCCGGTCGCGCCGGGCGGGAGGCGCCGGGAAAGGCCTGGCGGTGCTGGCCCGAGCACGAGCATGGGACCTTGCCCGCCTATCCGGAACCGGAGATCCGCACCGCCGACCTGACCAGGCTCGCCTTGGAGCTGGCGTGCTGGGGTACGGCCGACGGGCAGGGACTGGCGTGGTGGGACGCACCGCCCGTGGGCGGCCTGACTGCCGGGCGTGCGGTGCTGAGCGCGCTGGGGGCGGTGGAATCCGATGGGGGAGTGACGGATCGAGGCCGACGGATGGCGGCGCTCGGGCTGCATCCACGACTGGCGCGGGCGCTGCTCGACGGTGCCCCGGTGGTGGGGGCGCGGGCGGCCGCCGAGGTCGTGGTTCTGCTGGATGACGACACCTTGTCGCCCGCCACCGATCTCGTCGCGGCGATCCGCACGCTGCGCCGCGACCAGCCGGCGCGCTGGAAACGGGAAGTCGAGCGGATCTCCCGGCTGGTGCCCGGCGCTGCACCAGGCGAGGACGATCCGGCTTACGTTGCGGCACTTGCCTATCCGGAACGCCTGGCCCGCCGCCGCGCTCCGGGCTCGACGAGCTATCTGATGGCGGGCGGCACCGCCGCGACCTTGCCGCCGGGTTCGGGTCTGGCCGATTCGGAGTGGCTCGCGATCGCGGGCGCGGCGCGGGACCCCGGTCGCTCCGAGGGCCGAATTCGCCTGGCCGCCACCGCCGATGCGGAGCTGGCCCGCCGGGCCGCGCCGAATCTGCTCGGCGCCGACGACGAGGTGGACTGGATCGACGGTGACGTGGTCGCCCGCCGGGTGACCCGCTTAGGTGCGATCGTGTTGTCGGAGAAGCCTTTACGCGACCCCGATCCGGCGCTGCTGGCCGCCGCCGTGCGCCGGGGCTTCACCCTCGACCTGCCGCGCTGGGACGCCGACGCGCTCGCGCTGCGGCAACGCCTGGACTTCCTGCACCGCACGCTCGGCGCACCCTGGCCCGCCGTCGACGACGCCGCGTTGCTCGCCGGCCTGGACAGCTGGCTCGGCCCGGAACTCGGCGCCGCCCGCCGCCGCGCCGATGTGACGCGCGTCGACGCGGGGCAGGCGCTGCGCCGGCTGCTGCCGTGGCCGGAGGCCGCCCACTTCGACGAGCTCGCGCCGGAACGCCTCGAGGTCCCCTCCGGCAGCCGGATCCGGGTCGATTATTCCGCCGATCCGCCGGTGCTGGCGGTCAAAGTGCAGGAGATCTTCGGCTGGGCGGACACCCCGCGACTGGCCGGCGGCCGGGTGCCGGTGGTGCTGCATCTGCTCTCGCCGGCGCAGCGCCCGGCCGCGGTGACCGCCGATCTCGCCTCCTTCTGGCGCACCGGATGGCCGCAGGTCCGGGCCGATCTGCGGGGCCGCTACCCCAAGCACGCCTGGCCCGAGGACCCCGCCACCGTCACCGCGCATCGGGGTACCGCCCGCAACGCGTCCAAGGGCTGACACTCGCACGCTGGCTATGATCTGGCTATCAAAGCGCGGTGTTGTCGCAGATCACAGAGCTGGCGCGCCAAGACTATGCGGACTGTGGTCTGATAGGGGGCCGATCTGCCCCGAAAGCTTCGGTCTTGCGTTGTTCGTTTCGGGGATTTCGGAACAAGATCGAGCTCGGCGTGAGAGGGATGTAGTACTCGAATGGATGGGGTTCGTCGCGCTGTTCGAGGTCGAAACCGTCGCCGGTCCAGCAGTCCGCTCTTGGTTCAGTTGCTCACCGCCGCCGTGGAATCCGCGGCCGATTCGATAGCCGTTCGCTACAACCCGACCGGTGCGCCACAGGATCAGCGCGAGCTGACCTACACCGAACTCGACGAGGCGTCGTCGCGGCTAGCGCGCGAGCTGATCGAGCGCGGGGTCGGCCCGGGCGACGTCGTCGCCGTCGGTTTCACCCGGTCCCTCGAGTCCGTGCTGGCCGTCTGGGCGGTCGCCAAAACCGGCGCGGCCTACGTGCCGGTCGATCCCACGCTGCCCGCCGATCGCATCGACTACCTGCTGGCCGATTCCCGCGCGGTGCTCGGCGTGACCGCCGCGGCCCATCGCGCGCGTCTGGACGAGGCGCAGCGGGAGAGCCTGGGGACCGAATGGCTCGCGATCGACGAGCCGGGGCTGCGGGAGCGGATCGCCGCGCAGCCCGGTCATCCGGTGTCCTACCTGGACCGGGTGCGTGTCCTCAGCGATCAGCATCCGGCGTACGTCATCTACACCTCCGGGTCCACCGGCCGCCCCAAGGGCGTGGTGGTAACCCACACCGGTGTGGCCGCGCTGGTCACCGCGCAGCGGGAGCAGTACGCGGTCGGCGCGGATTCCCGTGTGCTGCACGTCTGTTCGCCGAATTTCGATGTGTCGGTGCTGGAGCTGCTGCTGGCCTTCAGCTCCGGTGCGACGCTGGTTGTCGCACCGCCCTCGGTGTTCGGCGGTGCGGATCTCGCGGATCTGCTTCGAGCGGAACGGGTTACGCACCTGCTGATTACCCCGGCCGCGCTGGAGTCGGTGGAGCCGGCCGGGCTGGACGCGTTGCGGACCGTGGTCGTCGCGGGCGACGCGTTCGGGCCGGGTCTGGTCGAGCGCTGGGCGCCCGGTCGGTCCTTCTACAACGGCTACGGGCCGACCGAGGCCACGATTCTCGCCACCGGCACCGCCGAGCTGACGCCGGGCGAGCCGATCACCGTCGGCAGCGCGCTCGCCGGAGTCGGTGCGGTGGTGCTGGATTCGCGTTTGCGGCCGGTACCGGCGGAGGTGACCGGCGAGCTGTATCTCTCCGGGCCTGCGCTCGCGCAGGGGTACCTGGGCCGGGCCGACCTGACTTCCGAACGATTCGTGGCCAACCCCTATGGCGCGCCGGGCGCGCGGATGTACCGCAC
Source organism: Nocardia sp. NPDC051832 (assembly GCF_040681285.1). Classification (NCBI taxonomy): domain Bacteria; kingdom Bacillati; phylum Actinomycetota; class Actinomycetes; order Mycobacteriales; family Nocardiaceae; genus Nocardia; species Nocardia sp. NPDC051832. The sequence continues at coordinate 1,979,125 of NZ_JBFAYL010000001.1, read as the reverse complement.
CGGTGATCTGGTACGCCGTCGAGGCGATGGCACGCTGGAATACCTGGGCCGCACGGATTTCCAGGTGAAGGTGCGTGGCTTCCGCATCGAACTCGGCGAGATCGACGCCGCGCTGACCGCACATCCGGACATCGACTATGCCGCGACGCTTGGCAAGGTCGCACCGTCGGGAGCGACACTGCTGGTCTCGTATGTGCTGCCGCGCAGTGGGTTCGAGCTGGACCAGGCCGAGCTCGCCCGATTCGCCGGAGCCGCGCTGCCCAGTCACATGGTTCCGTCGGCGTTCGTCGTTCTGGACGCGATCCCCTTGACCGCCAACGGGAAACTCGACCGGCAGGCGCTGCCGGAGCCGGTGTTCGAGGCGGCGTCCTCGCGCGCGCCCGAGGGCGCACTGGAAACCCGGATCGCCGAGTTGTTCGCTCAGGTCCTCGGAGTAGAACGGATCGGGGCCGAGGATTCGTTCTTCGCCGCCGGTGGGGACAGCATTCTGTCGATCCAGCTGGTGTCACGGGCCCGAGCGGCGGGAATCGCGTTCACACCGCAGGACGTATTCGAGCAGCGCACGGTCGCCGGATTGGCGCGGATCGCCGAGGCCGGCGTGGAGTCCATCCCGGTGCTCGTCGAGTTGCCCGGCGGGGGCGTCGGGGAGATCCCGCTGACGCCGGTGCTCGCGGCTTATCTGGACCACGGCGCGTTCGACCGGTTCACCCAGCAGATGGTGCTCGAGCTGCCTGCCGGGATCGAGCGAAAAGCGTTGGTGGACACCCTGACCGCGGTGATCGACCAGCACGACATCCTGCGAGCGCAACTGCGGTCCGAATCCGGGGAGTGGCGGCTGCGGACACTGCCGCGGGGCGCGCTGGACGTCGATGCCTTGCTCACCCGCGTCGAGGTGGCCGACGGGCTGGAGCCCGCAGAGCTGGCCGTAACTGCCGACGCCGCAATGGATTCCGCGCTGGACCGGCTGGACCCCGCGGCGGGCCGCATGCTCGCCTGCACCTGGCTGGCGCGGCCCGAGGGACCCGACGCGCTGATCCTCGCCGTGCATCACTATGTGATCGACGGCGTTTCGTGGCGGATCCTGATCTCGGACCTGGTTGCCGCCTGGGCGCGAGTGCGCGACGCGCAGCCGGGCACGCTGCCCGCCGTGGGCACGTCGTTCCGGCGCTGGGCGCACGGCCTGATCGCTACCGACCGCAGCGCCGAATTGCCTTACTGGCAGCAGGTTCTGGCGGTCGACGACCCGCTCCTGGGCAGCCGGGAGTTGGACCCGGTGCTCGACACCGCGGCCACGGTGCGCCGGTTCACCGTCACGGTGCCCGCCGCCGTCACACACGCGGTGCTGACCGAACTACCCAGCCGGTACCGGGGCGGGGTCAACGACGGACTGCTCGCCGCACTGGCCCTGGCGGTGCGGACCTGGCGGGCGGACCGCGGGGTCGACGTGGCGGCCACCAGGATCCGGCTCGAAGGCCACGGCCGCGAGGAAAACGCCGTCCCCGGTGCGGATTTGACGCGCACCATCGGCTGGTTCACCTCCATGTACCCGGTGGCGATCGACCTTTCCGGCCACCCGGCCGACCGGGCCGCCGAAGGCACGGCACTGGCCGCGATCCTCAAATCGGTCAAGGAGCAACTGCTGGCGGTGCCGGACAGAGGCATCGGCTTCGGCATCCTGCGGCGGTTCGATCGGGGCGTCCGGGACCAGCTGGACGGTTCGCTCGGCCAGATCGGATTCAATTACCTCGGCCGGATTTCCACCGGCGACGAGGGCTTGGCCGGGCACGGCTGGCTCCCGACCGCCGACTGGGGCGAACCTGAGGCCGCCCAGGATCCGGCGCTGCCCGCGGCCGCCGTGGTGGACATCAACGCGATCGTCACCGACGGTGCGGAGCTGACCGCCTCCTTCGCCTACGCGTCGGGCATCCTCGGCGAATCCGCGGTGCGGGAGCTGGCCGGGCACTGGGTGACCGCGTTGACCCGGCTCGCCGAGCATGTCCAGGATCCGGCCGCCGGTGGGCTGACGCCCTCCGATGTGCCGCTGGTACGGGTCGGCCAGGACGAGCTCGATGCCTGGCAGCGGCAGCGCCCGGGGCTGGTGGACGTGCTGCCCCCGTCGCCGCTGCAAGCCGGACTGCTCTATCTCTCCCAGATTTCCGAGTCCGACCCGTACCTGTTGCAGCTCGGGGTGGAGCTGTCCGGCCTCGTCGATCTGGATCGGCTGCGGCGGGCGGCACAGACCGTGCTGGATCGGCATGCCATCCTGCGCACCGCATTCGAGTCGACCGCCGACGGCATTCCGGTTCAGCTGGTCGCGGCGGGGATTTCGGTCTCGTGGCAGGTGCGGGACACCGCCGACGCCGATCCGGACTCGTTGCTGGCGGCCGAACAGCGGGTGGGTTTCGATCCGGGCGTCGCGCCGCTGCTGCGTTTCACGGTGTACCGCACCGGCTCTGGGCGCACGCATTTGATCCTGACGGCGCATCATCTGCTGCTGGACGGCTGGTCGATGCCGCTGCTGATGAAGGAGCTGCTGCTTTCGTATGCGGCAGACGGTGATTCGGCGGTGCTGCCGCGAGTCCGGCCGTACCGCGACTACCTGGCATGGCTGGCGCGTTACGACCGGGACGCCACGCTGGGCGCCTGGAAGTCGGCGCTGGCCGGGGCGCGTCCGACGCGGCTGACCGAAGCTCTTGCGCCGCCCGCTGTTCCGGCCGGCGGTCACGGAATACGCGCTGCCGACCTGACCGCCGGGGAAACCGCAGCGCTACAGGCCTTCGCCGCAACCGTCGAGGTCACGGTGAATACGGTGATCCAGGCGGCCTGGGGCCTGGTGCTGGCCTCGTGCACCGGCGTGGACGACATCGTCTTCGGCGCGGTGGTTTCCGGCCGCCCGCCGCAACTCGACGGCGTCGACGCGATGGTTGGCCTGTTCGCGAACACTATTCCGGTGCGGGTGCGTATCGACGTCGAAGCATCAGTAGCCGAGTTGGTGAGACAACTTCAGGCCGAACAGGTTTCGCTGCTGGAAGCGCATCATCTGGGCTTGGCCGAGATCCAGCGGGTCGCCGGCGCGGGTGAGCTGTTCGACTCGCTGCTGGCCTACGAGTCGTATCCGGTCGACGCCGACGGTCTGCGCGATGCCTACGGCTCGATCGACGGGCTGGAGATCGTGGGCCTGCACGGCGGCAACCTCACCCACTACCCGGTCGCGGTGCAGGTGGAGCTGGGCACCGAACTGCGGATCGGCGTGCAGCACCGCCACGACCTGGTCGACACCGCGACCGCGGAAGCGCTCGCGCACCGATTGCGCGCCGTGCTCGCCGAATTCGTCGCCGCTCCCGAGCGCACGCCCGCCGACCTGGAGCGGCACTTCTGTGAACGCAACGACCTGATCGCGCAGACGCGGTATTGGCGTGCCACGCTGGCGGACCTCCCGCGGGAACTGAACCTGCCGGTGGATCGTCCGAGAACAACGGCGGTAGTCGCCGCGGACGAGCGGGTGGTCGTCGACATCGCGGCGGATCTGCACCATCGCTTGCACCAGTTCGCGCGCGGCCGCGACACCACGGTCTTCACCGTCGTCCACGCGACCCTCGCACTGCTGCTCGCGCGACTATCGGGCGCCGACGACATCCCCATCGGAACCTCGGTTCGCTCCGTGGTCGCGGGCCGCGACGACTGGGCCGACGGCGTGATCCTCCGGACGCGGGTAGCCGGGCAGATGTCCTTCGATTATCTGCTGGCGGAGGCGAAAGAGGTCGCACTGCAAGCCCTTACGCGCACCGACCTGTCCTTCGGCGCGCTGGCCGCGCTGGTGGCCGCCGAGCGGTCCGCCACGGGCGAGGACGCGGGCGGCGCTCTCGTTCAGGTCATCTTGTCCGGCGGTGAATGCCCCCGCCCGGTCGAATCCGCGACCGCGCCGCACCATGAACTCGCCCTGCACATTCGGGAAGAACACAACGCGGCGGGAATCGTCGCGGACTTCGGGTTCGCCACCGAACTGTTCGACCGGCACACAGTCGAGGTCCTGGCCGAGCGATTCGTCCGCCTGCTGGCCGCCGTGGTGCGGCAGCCGGAGACGCCGGTGGGTGACCTGCCGCTGCTCGGCGCCGCTGAGCTGGCCCGGCTGACGCACGTGACCGCCGACGACGTGATGGCCACCGGTCTGCTGCCCGACCTGTTGACCAGGGGCGTGGCGCTGGGCCGGGACCGGGTCGCGGTGCGCGATCGCGGCCGGTCGATCACCTACGGCGAACTCGACGACCGCAGTTCGCGTTTGGCGCGGGTCCTGATCGAGCGTGGTGTGGGGCCCGAAACTCTGGTCGCGGTGAGCCTGCCGCGCTCCGCGGAGCTGGTGATCGCTGTGCTGGCGATCGCCAAGGCCGGCGGCGCGCACGTGCCCGTCGACCCGGGCTACCCGGCCGATCGAGTCCGGCACATGATCGCCGATTCCGCTGCGGTGCTGGGTATTACCAGTGCCGAGTACGTGGACCAACTACCCGGCGGAGTCGACTGGCTCGTGCTCGACCAGCCGGTGACCGCGGAGCTGTGCGCCGCGCGCTCGGGGGCCCCGGTCGCCGACGCGGATCGCCTTGCGCCGCTGCGCCTCCGGCATCCCGCCTACGTCATCTACACCTCCGGCTCCACCGGACTGCCCAAGGGCGTCACCGTCACCCACACCGGACTCGGCGGCCTGCTCGACGCGTCGGTCCGCGGGTATCAGCTGGAACCGCACCATCGGTTCCTGCACATCTGCTCGCCCAGCTTCGATCCCTCCGTGCTGGAATGGTTGTGCGCGCTGGCGGTCGGGGCGACGCTGGTCGTGGTACCGCCGTCGATCGCCGGCGGCGCGGAACTCGGCGAGCTGCTGCGGGCCGAGGCGGTCACGCACACGATCATCACCCCGGCGGTGCTGGGCACCGTAGATCCGGCCGGACTCGACCACTTCGAGGTGGCGTTCGTCGGCGGCGACGTGCTGACCCCCGAGCTGCTGGCGAAATGGCAGCCCGGCCGCCGCTTCCTCAACGCCTACGGTCCGACCGAGGCGACCATCATGTGCTCGTTCATGGAATTGGTCGCGGGACAGCGGATTACGATCGGCGCTCCGCTGCACGGCATGTCCGCCCTGGTACTCGACGCGCGGCTGAACCCGGTTCCGCCGGGGGTCACGGGTGAGCTGTATCTGGCGGGCGGCGGGCTGGCGCGCGGCTACCGCAACCGGGCCGGGCTGACCGCCGAGCGTTTCGTCCCGAATCCCTGGGGTGCGCCCGGTGCGCGCATGTATCGCACCGGTGACCTCGTTCGCTGGTACGCCGCGAACGACACCGACTGGCAGATGGAATATGCCGGGCGTTCCGACGCGCAGGTGAAGGTCCGTGGCTTCCGCGTCGAACTCGGCGAGATCGACGCGGTGCTGAGCGGGCGCCCGGAGGTCGAGTTCGCCGTCACGCTCGGGCGGACCATGCCCTCCGGCGCCACCGCGCTGGTGTCGTATCTGCTTGCGGCGCCAGGCGCTACGGTCGACACGGCGGCGCTCAGCGCCCATGCCGCGACGATTCTGCCCGCGCATATGGTGCCCGCCGCGCTCGTCGTTCTGGACGAGCTCCCGCTGACCGGCAACGGCAAGCTGGATCGAAAAGCGCTGCCGCAGCCGGTCTTCGAGACAGCGGCGGCGCGGGCCCCGCTGGGTCCCGTCGAAGCCCAACTGGCGCACCTGTTCACCCAGGTGCTCGGCGTGCCCGACGTGGGCGCGGACGATTCGTTCTTCGCGATCGGCGGCGACAGCATCATGTCGATCCAGCTGGTGTCGCGGGCCAAAGCGGCCGGGATCGTCTTCACCGCCCGGGATGTGTTCGAGCAGCGGACCGTCGCCGGGCTGGCCCGGATCGCGGCCGTGGGCGGCGCGGCGCCGGTCGTGCTGGCGGAGCTGCCCGGTGGCGGCATCGGCGACATTCCGCTGACGCCGATCCTCGCCGAGTATCTGTCCACCAGTTCCTCGGACCGGTTCGCGCAGACGATGGTGCTGGCGCTGCCCGCAGGGATCGACCGGGCGGGGCTGATCGCCACCCTCGGCGCGGTGTTCGACCGGCACGAGATCCTGCGTTCCCGGGTCTGGTTCGAGGACGAGCGCTGGCGGTTCGAGACCTTGCCTACCGCGGTGGACATCCCGGCACTGCTCTCCGAGGTCGTCGTGGACAGCGATGTCGATGGTGCGGAACTCACGCGAATCGGCAGCGCCGCCATGGCTTCCGCGCTGGACGCGCTGGCGCCCGCCGCCGCCCGGATGCTGGCCTGCACCTGGATCCGCCGCGCGGGCGCCGCGGACGTGCTGGCGATCGCGGCGCACCACTACGTGATCGACGGCGTCTCCTGGCGAATTCTGATCCCCGATCTGGCGCTGGCCTGGGCGCAGTACGCGGCCGGTCAGCAGATCACGCTGCCCGCGGTGGGCACCTCCGTGCGGCGCTGGGCGCACGGGCTGGCCGACGCGGCGGTCGCGCCCAGCCGCGTGTCCGAGGCCGGTTTCTGGCAGCGCGTGCTGGCCACTCCGGATCCCTTGCTGGGCGCGCGGGCCATCGACGGCGCCGTCGACACTTCGGCCACCATCCGGTCGTTCACGGTGCCGGTGCCGCCCGAGGTCACCGAGGCGGTGCTGACGACGCTGCCGGCGCTGTACCGCGCGGGCGTCAATGACGCGCTGCTCGCGGCGCTCGCGCTCGCGGTGCGGACCTGGCGCAGGCGGCGCGGTATCGACGCGCCGGTCACGCGGATTCGACTCGAAGGCCACGGTCGCGAGGAAACCGTCGTTCCCGGAGCCGATCTCACCCGAACCCTGGGCTGGTTCACCAGCCTCTACCCCGTGGCGATCGACCTGTCCGAAGTCGAAGACGCCGAGGGCGCGGGGCTCGCGGCAGTGCTCGGGTCGGTCAAGGAACAACTGATCGCGGTGCCGGACAAAGGCATCGGGTTCGGGCTGCTGCGGCACCTGAACCGGGAGACCGCGGAGCTGCTCGGCGGCGACCCCGGGCAGATCGGCTTCAACTATCTCGGCCGTGCGTCGGCGGGCGCGCCCGCGGACCTCGCCGACTGGATGCCGACCGGTGTGCTCGGCGAGCTGGATATCGAGCACGATCTGCCGGTCGGCGCGGTCGTCGACATCAACGCGATCGTCGCCGACACCGCGGACGGCCCGCGGATGGAGGCGAGCTTCCGATACGCCGCGCGGATTCTGGACGAGGCGGCGGTGCGGGAACTCGCCGACGAATGGTCGGACGCGCTCGCCGCGTTCGCCGAACACGCGAAACAGCCAGGGGCGGGCGGGCTTACACCGTCGGATGTGCCCCTGGTGCGAGTCTCCCAGCCCGAGCTGAACCGGTGGCGGGCCGACTACACCGGGCTGACCGACGTGCTGCCGCTCTCGCCGTTGCAGGGCGCGCTGCGGGTGCTGATGGAACTCCTGGACGATTCGGTCGAGGCGTACATCATCCAGTTGGCGGCGCAGCTGGGCGGCGAGCTGGATATGGGCCGGTTGCGGCGGTCCGCGCAGGCCATCCTGGATCGGCACGCGAACCTGCGGACGGCATTCGTCGCGGCGGCCGACGGGACGCCGGTGCAATTGGTGCTCGACGCCGTCGAGGTGCCGTGGCAGGTGGTCGACGGCGTCACGGCGGCGGAGCTGCCGGAGTTGCTGGCCGGCGAGCGCCGGCGCGGATTCGACCCCGCTACCGCGCCGTTGCTGCGATTCACCGTGTACCGCAACGACTCCGGGCCCAGCCACCTGGTCCTGACCGGGCACCACATCCTGCTCGACGGCTGGTCCATGCCGTTGTTGATGAAGGAACTTCTGGTGCTGTACGCCGCCGGCGGCGACGCGGACCTGCTGCCCACGGTCCGGCCCTACCGGGACTATCTGCGCTGGCTCGCCCAGCAGGATCGCGATGCGGCGGAACGTGCGTGGGCGGAAGTCCTGACGGACGTCACGCCGACCATGCTCGGTCCCGAGCTCCCCGCGTCCGCACGCCCGGGCAGCGGCTACGGTCTGTGCGAATTCACCTTGTCCGCCACGGAAACCGCGGCGCTCACCGCCTACGCGTCGGCTGCCGAGGTCACCGCGAACACGGTGCTCCAGGCCGCCTGGGGGCTGGTCGTCGCGGGCAGCACCGGGCGCGACGACATCGTCTTCGGCGCCACCATCTCGGGCCGCCCGGCGCAGCTCGACGGAATCGGCGACATGATCGGCCTTTTCGTCGACGCCATCCCGGTGCGGATCCGGTTCGCCACCGACACCACGGTGGATGCGCTGGTGGAATCCGTACAGGCCGAACAGGTCGCACTGCTGGACCACCATCACCTCGGGTTGAGCGCGATCCAGCGCATCGCCGGGCAGGGTGAATTGTTCGACACCATGCTGGTTTTCGAGTCCTACCCGGTCGATGTCGAGGGGCTGCGGAAAGCCGGCGGCGCGCTGGACGGGCTCCGGGTGGAAGGCTTGCAGGGCGCGGACTACACGCACTATCCGATCACCGTGCTGGTCTTCCTCGGCGCGCAGACGCTGGTGCAGGTGAAGTACCGGCGGGATATGATCGCCGACGCGACCGCCAAGGACGTGGCCGACCGGCTGCGCCGGGTACTCGCCGGCATGGTGGAGCGGCCCCGGGCGCGGGTGATCGATGTGCCGTTGCTGGCCGGGAACGAGTACCAGCGGCTCACCCGTATGGGTGGCGGCACTCCTGCCGACAGCGGGTCGCTGCCCGAAATCCTCACCCGTGGACTCAGTTTCGGCCGGGCCCGGGTCGCGGTACGCGAGGACGGGCGTTCCTATACCTACGGTGAGCTCGACGCGCGGTCGTCGCGTCTGGCGCGGGTGCTCATCGCGCGCGGCGTCGCACCGGAAACGGTTGTGGCGCTGGCATTGCGGCGCTCCTACGAGATGGTGGTCGCGGTGTGGGCGGTCGCGAAGACCGGTGGCGCGTACCTGCCGATCGATCCGGGCTACCCGGCTGACCGGGTTCGATACATGCTCGCCGATTCCGGTGCGGTCGTGGGGATCACGACCGGCGCGCTGCGGGCGGACCGGCCCGATGCCGTGGATTGGCTGCTGCTCGACGACGAGTCGACCGAGCGGTTGTGCGCGGTGCAGTCCGCCGCTCCGGTGGTGGACGCCGATCGTGCCGCGCCCCTGCGGCTTTCGAATCCGGCCTATGTGATCTACACATCGGGTTCGACGGGCCTGCCCAAGGGCGTCACCGTGACGCATGCCGGTCTCGGCGGACTGGTGGGCTACTCGACGAGTCTGCTGCGGCTCGGGCCGGACCATCGCATGCTGCACGTGTGCTCGCCGAGCTTCGACCAGTCGGTGGAAGAGCTGTGCACCGCCTTTTACAGCGGCGCGACGCTGGTCGTCTCGCCGCCGGACATCGTCGGCGGCGCGGAATTGCACGATCTGCTGCGCGATGAGCGGATCACGCACACCATCATCACACCGGCTCTGCTCGGCACCCTCGATCCGGCGGGTCTGGACGACCTCGAGGTCGTCTCCGCCGGTGGCGAGGCGACCACGCCGGAACTTCTCGCACGCTGGCAGCCCGGTCGCCGTTTCATCAACGGCTACGGGCCGACCGAGGCGACGATCGGGGCCGCCTACACCGGTCTGATCGCCGGACAGCGGGTTACGCTCGGACAGCCCGTGCCCGGAGTGCGGGCGGCCGTGCTCGACGCCCGGCTGCGGCCGGTGCCCGCCGGCGCCACCGGCGAGCTGTACCTGGCGGGTCCCGCGCTCGCACGCGGCTATCACGGGCGGGCGGGCGTGACATCCGAGCGTTTCGTGGCCGATCCCTGGGGTGTGCCCGGAGAGCGGATCTACCGCACCGGCGACCTGGTCCGCTGGGTCGGCACCGAAGCTGCGGGCTGGGAACTGGAGTTCGTGGGCCGCACCGACTTCCAGGTGAAGATCCGCGGTTTCCGGATCGAACTCGCCGAGATCGACGCGGTGCTCACCACGCATCCGGCCGTCGACTACGCGGTCACCGTCGGCTGCGAGAACACCTGCGGTGCCACCGTTCTCGTGGGTTATGTGACGGGCGAGGGGATCGACCCCGATGCTTTGCTGCGCTTCGCGGCCCGAACGCTGCCGCCGCACATGGTGCCCGCGGCGATCGTCGTGCTCGGCGAAGTGCCGCTGACAGCAGTCGGCAAACTGGACCGGAAAGCCCTGCCCGCACCGGAATTCGCGCCCAGCACCTACCGGGAGCCGGCGACGGCAGGGGAGCGGGCCGTCGCCGCGGTGTTCGCCGATGTGCTCGGCATCGAACGGGCCGGAGCCGACGACAACTTCTTCGCCCTCGGCGGCAACTCGCTGCTCGCCACCCGCGTGACCGCGCGACTCGGCGAAGCGGTGCACGCCCGAATCCCGGTGCGGCTGCTCTTCACCGCGCCCACCGTGGCCGAACTCGCGCGCAGGCTCGCGGACACCACCGGTACCCGCGACCGCCGCGCGCTGGTGGCACGCCCACGGCCACAACATATTCCGGTGTCCCCGGCGCAGCAGCGCATGTGGTTCCTCAACCGTTTCGATACCCAGTCGGCCGCCTACAACATCCCGCTCGCCCTGCGCCTCACCGGCGCCCTGAACGTCAGCGCGCTGCGCCAAGCCTTCACCGACCTCGTCGAACGCCACGAGATCCTGCGCACCGTCTACCCGCAGACCGCCGACGGACCCGTGCAGGTCATCCTGCCGCCCACCCATCCGGACGTCCCGCAGCTCGAACTACGCGCCGGCCCGGCCGATGCGGAATTGGCCGTAGCGGAGCTGCTCTCGACGGTCTTCGACGTCACCACCGAGGTGCCGCTGCGCGCCGTCCTGTTCGAGCTCGCTGATCAGGACTACGTCCTCGCCCTGGTCGTCCACCACATCAGCGGTGACGGCTTCTCCGGCGGCCCGCTCATCCGCGACCTGGTCACCGCCTACGCCGCGTGCGCGAAGGGCGAAGCCCCGCACTGGAACCCCCTTCCGGTCCAGTACGCCGACTACACCCTGTGGCAGCGCGAACTCCTCGGCAGCGAGGACCAGCCCGGCTCGATCGCCGCCGAACAGATCGCCTACTGGCGTGAAGCCCTCTCCGGACTCCCCGACCAGCTGGACCTACCCCGTGACCGCCCCCGCCCCGCAGTCCAGTCCTACGCAGGCGACCGCGTGGACCTGCGTATCGATGCCACTACACACGCCGCTCTGATGGACTTGGCCCGCGCTGAGGGCGCGACTCTGTTCATGGTTGTGCACACCGCGCTCGCGGTCCTGCTGGCTCGGCTGTCGGGCACCGACGACATCGCCATCGGCACCCCCATGGCGGGCCGCGGCGAAGCCGCCCTCGACGATCTCATCGGCATGTTCGTCAACACCCTCGTCTTCCGCACCCACTACGACGCGACCGCCGGCTTCACCAATCTGCTCGCCCGCCAACGCGACACCGACCTCCAGGCCTTCGCCAACGCGGACGTCCCCTTCGAGCGTCTGGTCGAAGTCCTCAACCCGCAACGCAGCACGGCCCGCCACCCGCTGTTCCAGGTCGGTTTGTCCTTCCAAAACCTCGCCCAATCAGCCTTGGAACTACCTGGATTGACCGTCTCGGGCCTGCCAGCCGACCGTCAACTCTCCCAGTTCGACCTGCACCTGATCGTCGCCGACACCTACGACGCCGATGGCGCACCAACAGGTCTCGGTGGTTTCCTCACCTACGCCACCGACCTGTTCGACCGTTCGACCGTGCAGAGTTTCGCGGACCGTTTCGTGCGGTTGCTGACCGAGATCGTGGCCGCCCCACGGACAGCGGTGAGTGACCTCGAACTGCTCGACGCGACCGAGCAGGCGGCGCTGCTGGCCCGAAATGCGACCGCGCAGCACCTGGATTCGTCGGCGACATTGGCGTCTTTGCTGGCGGCCACGGTCGCGACCGATCCGAAGGCGACCGCGCTGGTCACCGACGACGGCACCCAGCTGACCTACGCGGAGCTGGCTGCACGGGTGAATCGCCTTGCCCGGCACCTGATCTCGTTGGGTGTGGGCCCGGAGTCGCGGGTCGGCTTGGCGATCCGGCGTTCGGTCGATCTGGTTGTGGCGATGTATGCGGTCACGACCGCTGGTGGCGCCTATGTTCCGGTCGATCCGGACCAGGCCGCTGAGCGCACCGACTACATCCTCGAAACCGCGTCCCCGGTCTGCGTTCTGACCAACGCTGATACGGACTTCGCCACGGGTATCGCGCCGGTGGTGCGACTCGACGAGCTGGATCTGTCGGCCTACCCGACCACTGTGATCTCTGATCCCGCGCGGTTGCGTCCGTCCAACACGGCCTATGTCCTCTTCACGTCCGGTTCGACGGGTCGGCCGAAGGGTGTCGCGGTCTCACATGGTGCGATCGCGAATCAGTTGTTGTGGAAGACCGCGGAGTTCGGGCTCGATGCCGCGGATGCGGTGTTGTTGAAGACGGCGGCGACCTTCGATTTGTCGGTGTGGGAGTTCTGGTCGGCGGCGGTGTGTGGTGGTCGTTTGGTCATCGCTTCCCCGGACGGGCATCGTGATCCCGTCTATCTGAATGAGTTGATCGCCCAGGAGTGGGTGACCACCCTGCATGTGGTGCCCTCGACGCTGGATGCGCTGTTGGCTGCCGGTGATCTGCCGGATTCGCTGTGGCGGGTGCTGGCGATCGGTGAAGCCCTGCCGGGTGCGCTCGCGCAGCGGTTGCGGCGGGAGTTGCCGCGGGTGGAGTTGTTCAACCTTTACGGTCCGACAGAGGCTGCGGTGTCGATCACCACTCATCGGGTCACCGAGGCTGATGTGTTGTCGGTGCCGATCGGTGTGCCGCAGTGGAACAGTCAGGCCTATGTGCTGGACGGGCGGTTGCGTCCGGTCCCGGCAGGGGTGTCCGGCGAGTTGTATTTGGCGGGTGCGCAGCTGGCGCGCGGGTATCACGGGCGTGCGGATCTGACCGCGGATCGGTTCGTGGCCAACCCGTTCCAGCCTGGCGCACGCATGTACCGCACTGGTGACCTGGTCGCCTGGAACACCGGTGGTGAACTGGACTATCGGGGTCGTACCGATTTCCAGGTCAAGATCCGTGGTTTCCGTATCGAACTCGGTGAGATCGAATCGGCCCTGTTGGGGTTGCCGGAGGTCGCGCAGACGGCGGTGATCGCCAAGTCTGATGCGCGCACCGGCGACTGCCTCGTCGCCTACGTTGTGCCTCCGACCCCGTCCCGGCACGCGCTCGGTGCCGACCCAGGTGCCAACCACTATGTGGCGCAACTGAAGTCCGAGCTCGTCGCGGCCCTGCCCTCCTACATGGTCCCGTCGGCCTTCGTGGTCCTCGACGCTCTCCCACTCAATTCCAACGGCAAGCTCGATCGAAACGCCCTCCCGGACCCGGCTTTCGAACCCCGCACCTACCGCGCCCCCGCCAGCACCCTCGAGTCCACGATCTGCGAAACCTTCGCCGAGGTCCTCGCCCTGCCTCGAATCGGCCTGGACGACAATTTCTTCGAACTGGGCGGCAACTCCCTGCTGGCCACCGAGCTGACGGCCCGCCTGAGCGAAGCCGTAGCCACCTCCGTTCCGGTGCTCTGGATGTTCACCACCCCCACCCCGGCGGGCATCGCCACACAATTGCAGACTGCCGCCGAATCCCACAGCACCGAAGCGGCTTTCGACATCTTGCTGCCGATTCGCCCCACCGGTTCCGCGGATCCGCTCTTCTGCGTCCACCCGATCGGCGGCATCGCCTGGTCCTTCGCCGGTCTGGCCGCCCACCTGGACCCCGACCGCCCCATTTACGGCCTGCAATCCCCGGCCCTGAGTTCCGCTGCCCCCCTACCGGATTCGATCGAATCCTGGGCGGCCCGCTATGTCGACCAGATCCGCACCGTCCAGCCCGAGGGCCCCTACCACCTCCTCGGCTGGTCCCTCGGCGGCGTCCTCGCCCACGCCATGGCCGTCCAACTCCAGGAACAGGGCGAAAAAGTCGCCCTCCTCGCGATGCTCGACACCCACCACCCCCACGCCGCCCTCGCACCCACCGAGGTCTCCCTCCCCGACCTCCTCGGCGGCCTCCTCGGCACGGACCCCGCCGACCTCGAAACGCCCCTCGACCTACCCCACCTGGCCGACTACTTGAGCACCCTCCCCGAACCCTTCGCCTCGATCGGCGCTCCCCGAATCCAACGCGCCCTCACCGCCGCCGAATCCTCCGCAACCCTCCTGGCCGCCCACCACCCCGCCCGCTTCGACGGCGACCTCGTCTACTTCACCGCCACCGACAACGCCAATTCCACCGCCGCCACCTGGACCCCCGCCATAACCGGCTCGGTCCACAATCACCCTGTCCCCGCAACCCATTGGCGCATGACCACCGACCCGGCCCTCCGCCACATCGCCAAGGTCCTGGACGAGTGGTGGTAGCGCCACCGTCAAGCGGTAGGTCCCGGTGGTTTCGGGAGGCCGCGGACCGCGGCTGATTCGGGGCCGAGGGAGAGGTCGGGGATGTGGTCGACGATGGTGAGGATGTCGGCCAGGTGGTCGGCGGTGGCGCGGAGTTGGGATTCGGTGTGTTCGCTGGTGAGGAAGAACCGGAGGCGTTCGGTGCCGGCGGGGACGACGGGGGAGAGGATGGCGCCGGCGTTGTAGCCGCGTTGCAGCATCGCGGCGGCGGCGTAGCCGGCGCGGACCTCGCCGGGGACGATGACCGGGACGATGGGGGTCGATTGGGAGTCGGCGAGGTCGAGGCCGTGGGCGCGCAGGGCGTCGCAGAAGACGCGGGCGTTGGACCACAGGCGGGTCAGGCGGTCGGGTTCGCCGGCGAGGACGTCCAAGCCCGCGAGGACGGCGGCCACGTTCGAGGGGGAGGGGCCCGCGGTGTACAGGGCCATGCCGGGGGCGGCGTATTTGATCGCCCGGATCAGGTCGGCGTCGCCGGCGATGAAGCCGCCGGTGCTGCCCATCGCCTTGGACAGACTGCCGGCCCAGAGGTCGACGAGATCGCCGGGGATATCGAAGTGTTCGCGGCTGCCCAGCCCGTTCGGGCCCAGCACGCCGAGGGCGTGCGCCTCGTCGACCAGGACGGCGCAGTCGTATCGCCGTGCGATCTCCGCGATTTCGGCGACCGGACCGAGGTCGCCGTCCATGCTGTAGTGGCCTTCGATGATCACCAGGGCGCGGTCGAAGTGATGCCGGGAGGTGCGCAGCAGCGCGGCCAGCGCTTCGGGGTCGTTGTGCCGGAACGTGACCCTTCGACAGCCCGACCACTGGGCGCCCGCCACCAGGCTGGCGTGCGCGAGCGAATCGCACACCGCCACATCGCCTTCACCGAGCAGGAAGCCGATGACGGCGGCGTTGCTCAGGAAGCCACTGGAGGTGACCAGAGCGTCACCGACGTCGTAGATGCCGGCGAGCCGTCGCTCCAGCTGGGCGTAGAGCGGGATCTCGCCGGTGACGATGCGGGTCGCCGACGCGGACGTACCGTACTGTTCGGCGGCCGCGTTGGCGGCGGCGATCACGCGTGGATGCTGTGCCAGCTCGAGGTAGTTGTACGAGCTGTAGTTCACCAATTCCCTGCCACCGGAACGGATCACCGCACCATTGGGCCCGTCCGGGGAGAGGTACAGCGGATGCGGCAGCCCGGTGGTGTCGACCAGATGCTGGATGGCGGCCTGCTTTTGCAACGCCGCCAGCACGCCGGGATGATCCGCGAACTGCCGTCCGGCCCCGCGGCGCGGCCGCGCCGACCGCACCGGAACCGGTTGCCGCCGTGTCGTTCCCGAGGGCGTCGGGATGCTGCCATTGGTCAGCAGCCGGCGAGCGATCTCGCGTTCCGACTCGCTCATCCGAGCACCTCCTGCCGGTCCGCGCCGTCCACGACGAGGTCGGCGATCCGCGCGCCTGCCTGCGCCAGGCTGAACGAGCGCCCCAACTGCATGCTGTTGATCTCCACGCCGAGCGTCTTGGTCACCAGCGCACCCCATTCCACGGCCATCAGCGAATCCAGGCCGAGTTCGGGCAGCGGCACGTCCAGCGCGATCGAGTCGGCGGCCACCCCCATCACCTCGGCGAGTTGCTCGGCCAGCACGTAACCGACCACCCCGGCCCGCTGCCCCTCGTCCAAGGCACTGATCTGCGCCCGCAGTCGCGCCGACGCCGAATTGTCCTGCGCGGCAGCGGCGATCAGATCCGCTACCCGCGCGGTGTAGGCCGCTTGCGGTGCGGCGAGCACCACCTTGCTCCAATCGACCGGAATGATGGCGGCCTGGCGGATCCCGAGTCGCAAGGCCTCGCCGAGATATTCGGTGCCCTGATCCATATCGATGGCATCGAAGCCCGCGATGCGCAGATAACGCTGCACCGTCTCGTCGGCATCGACCATGCCGCCGCCCGACATCGCGCCCCACCCGATGCACAGCACGCGCTGCCCGCGCCGCGCCAGCTGCTCGGCGAAGGACTGCAACGCCAAATTGGCCGCAGTATAGGAGTATTGGCCGATCCCGCCCATGATCGCGCTTCCGGAGGAGAACAGCACGAACAGGTCGAGCCGAACGCCGGCGGTACTGAGCGCGTCCGACACCGTGCGCGCACCGTCGAGCTTGGGCCGGAACACTGTGCTGAGGCTGTCCCGATCCATCGTGGTGATGCGCTGATCGTCGAGCACACCGGCGGCATGGAAGACGCCGCGCAGCGGATTGGCGGTGGTATGAACCCGGTCTACCACGGCCCCAACGGATTCCGGATCGGTGATATCGGCACGCTCGGCGAGCACCTCGATCCCCTCGGCGCGCCACAACTCCAGTTGCCGCAGCGCCAGCTCGGTCCCGGCCCCACCCCGCCCGACCAGCACCAGATGTCGTGCGCCCCGGCCGATCAGCCAGCGCCCGGTCGCCAACCCGAACGCCCCGTACCCGCCGGTGATGAGATAGCGGCCGTCCGGATCGATCCGCACCTCGGCGGGTCGCGGTCGCACCGAAGGGTTTTCAGCGCCGAGGTGCAGGGCGATCCGGGCCAGCCGCGTCGAACGCAACGCCTCCTCGAAGGCGCTCACCACCTCGCCGGTACCGAAGGACTCGACCGCCACCGGCCGGTAGACCCCGCTCGCGAGCTTGCCGAACACCTCCGAGACCCGCGCCATCACCTCGGCGGTCCGCAGGCCGAGCATGCGGTCCAGATCGAAGGAGTAGTAGCGGACGTTCTTGTCGAAGTTGCGCAGATCCAGCACTCCGCCGGAATAGATGTCCGCCTTCCCGATCTCGACGATCCGCCCGAATTCGGCGACCGCTGCGAAGTTCTGGTGAATGACCTCTCCGGGCGCGGTACTGAGGACGATGTCCGCGCCCCGCCCGCCGGTGAGCCCGAGCACGTCGTCGACGAAATTCAGCGACCGCGAATCCAGCACCGCGTCCGCCCCCTGATCCAGCACCCAGGCCCGGCGTTCGTCGGTCCCCGCGGCGCCGATCACGGTGGCGCCGTGTAGTTTCGCGACCTGGATCGCGCAACTGCCCACGCCGCCGGCGGCGCCGTGCACGAGCACGACATCGCCCGCCCGCACCCGGGCCAGGTCGAGCAGCGCGTATTCGGCGGTCACCATGGACACCATCGAGGTGCACAGTTCGGGCCGGATGCTGTCGGCGACCGCGCCGATCAGCGCGGCATCGGCGACGTGATAACGCTCGACCATGCCCGGCGAGGCCAGCCCGACTCGGTCACCGACCTGAAAGCCCTCGACGTCCGCCCCGACTCGCACCACGGTGCCCGCGCCCTCCATGCCGGGTGCGACCCCGAAATGTGTCGCACCGAGCTCGTCCGCACCGAGCACGCCGAGGATCTTGAGCGGATCCTTGAATCCGAGACCGATGGCCTCCATCCGCACTTCCACCTCGCCGGATCCGGGGCTCCGGCGAGCGGCGCGCCGCCACCCGAGCTGGGACAGCAGCCGGGAGCGGGGGATGTCGAGCGCGAAGTTGGCTTCCGGGTCGTCCAGCGGCTCGGGTTCGTCCAGGGCCGCCAGCCGGTCCGCCAAGGCCCGCGTGACGACGATGGACCAGCGTAATCCGTTGCGCAGGAACACTTCATCGGTCTCACCGGGAGCGAAGGCCCCCGGCACCGCCAGCTCATCGAGCAGTTCGGTGACGGTGGTGCCGGGATCGATGTCCACCAAGCGCCAGCGCACGGGCGGCTGTTCGTTGAGCAGCACGCGCCGGGCTCCGGCGAGCGCGGCGTGCTCGGGGTCGGGTTCGGCCGGGTCCTCCGGGTGCACGATGGCGCGCTCGGTCACCAGCGTGGCGTAGAGCGAGCCGTCGCCGGTCAGGGGTAGCGGTTCCGGGTTGACGCTGTCGACGAATTCTTCGACGGCCAAGGCGAGCCGGCAGAGCGTCCACAGCCGCCCGACGATGTCGCCGGCGCCCGCCACCACGCACAGGTGGACCCGGTCGACGCCGGGCGCGGCGTGTGCCGCACGCAACGCCTCGAGCACCCGGATCTGGAAACCCGGAGCGCCGGAATCGATCTCGACGAGTTCGGCGTGCGGCAGCATCCGGGTGATCTGCTCGGCGCGGCCCCCGTGCGCCGCGCCGAGCTCGACCACAACCGTCGCCGTCGTCTCGACCGGCGCCGTCGCGGCCCGGTCGAACGGCGCCCGGAGGATCCATTTCTCCTCGTAGTAGATCTGTTCGAGCCGGCGCTGTAACCCGCCGCCGAACGGCACCGCCTGGAAACGCGCGTCCACGATCCGCAGCACCGGATTGTGATCGGTGTCGAGGATGTCGATATCGGCGTGCAGTGCCTGGGTCAGCCGCGCCACGACCAGCACCTCACCGGGCAAGGCGGCGAAGCGCCGCACCGATTCCGCCCCGATGGGGATGATCGCACCGTCGCGGGCGGGACCGCCCGCGGCGCCGAGCGAGACGACCTGCCAGGCCGCGTCGAGCACACAGGGGTGCGCCAGATGCCCGGAGCCCGCGGCGATGCTCGCGTCGATCCGCGCGACCACTGTCTCGCCGTCCACCCACGCCTGCCGCA
Organism: Nocardia sp. NPDC051832; assembly: GCF_040681285.1. NCBI lineage: Bacteria > Bacillati > Actinomycetota > Actinomycetes > Mycobacteriales > Nocardiaceae > Nocardia > Nocardia sp. NPDC051832. The sequence goes on along the minus strand of NZ_JBFAYL010000001.1, from coordinate 1,960,074 downwards.
CCAGCTGGAACGACGGACCGTGCGCGACCCCGGTGCCCGCGAGCTCCGCGTACAGCACGGCCGGCGACACCTCGGTCATCGCATCGATGGCGGGCACCTCGGTCTTGCCGGGGTGATAACTGCCGTCGACCAGCCGCCCGGTGGCGTGCACGGTCCAGCTGCTGCCGGTGGCGGTGCGGGACCGGATCGTGAACCGCCGGGTGGACTCCTCGACGCTCAGCTCCATGACAGGCACGTCGCCGGACTCGATGACCAGCGGCGCGACGAAACGCACGTGTTCCACGGAAGTGCCGGGCCGCGAGGCGAATTCGAGGGAGGCGGCGCTGAGCGCGGCGTCCAGATAGGCGGCGCCGGGCAGGACGCGGGCGCCGTCGACCACGTGATCCTCGATCCAGGGCAGAGTGCCCGTCGCGATCTCGACGGTCCACCGGCGCGGCTGCTCCAGATCCGGATCGCCGAGCATGGCGGGGACCTCGGGGCTGCCGTAGCGATGCCGGCTGAATTCCGGAATTTCGGACCGCAGGCGAACGCGCTGCCACGGATAGCGCGGCAGCTCCAGGTGCGGGCAGGTGGCCGGGAACAGCGCCGCGATATCCAGTGCACCCGCGGCGTACAGCCCCGCGAAGCACTTCCGCATGCTTTCGTCGTCCGGCTGTTTACGGTGCAAAGTCGCTATCGTGGCGCCTTTTTCGCCTGCGGCGATGAGCAGTTCGCGAATATTCGCGCCCAGCACCGGATGCGGGCCGACCTCCACGAAAACCCGTGCGCCCGCGCTGATGAGCGTGCCGATGGCATCAGCGAACCGGACCGGCTGACGCACATTGGCGCACCAGTATTCGGCGTCCCACTGCCCGTCGGTCAGCGCGCCGGTGACGGTGGAGTACAGCGGAATCGAGGCCGGCCGGGGCGCGAGCCCGGCCAAGACGGTGCGCAACTCGTCGAGAATCGGGTCCATCAACGCGCTGTGATACGGCACCTCGACCTGCAACAGTTTCGCGAAGATCCCTTGAGCGGTGAGGTATTCGGCGATCTCGGCAAGCCGTGCCGGATCGCCGGAGAGAGTGCACGCGTTCGGGCTGTTGACCGCCGCCAGGTCGACGCCGGCGTGCAGCCAGACGGCGGCCTCGGCAGCGGACAGACCTACCGCGAGCATCCCGCCGGTGCCCGCGGTGCGCGCCTGTAATCGCGCGCGCTGGTAGGCCACGGTCAGCGCTTCGCGCAGCGTGAGAACGCCGCTGACATAGGCGGCGGAGACCTCGCCGACACTGTGCCCGACGATCGCCGACGGCGTAATGCCCAGCGCGGTGAGCTTTTCGTACAGCGCCACCTGGATCAGGAAGTTCGCGGGCTGAGCGACCTCCGTTATGGTCACGCGGGACAATTCCTCGGGCCGTTGCAGCTCGTCGAGGATCGACCAGCCCGCGATCTCGAGGAACACCTCGTCGATGCGCCGGGCCGCAGCCCCGAATTCTGGATCGGTCGCCAGCAACTCGCGTCCCATGCCGAACCACTGCGGCCCCATACCGGTGCAGACGAATACCGGGCCAGCCGTCGGGCCGCCGACCGTCCGCTGCGCTTCCCGCCCTGCACCCGCCGCGAATTCGCGCAGCGCACCCAGCAATTCACCGGGGAAGTCGAAGGGGATACCGATCCGGAACTGGTGGTGACTGCGCCGAGTCCAGGCGGCCGCGGCGAGCTGATCCGCGTCCACCCCACCCGCCAGCAACGCGGCGTACTCCGCCGCCAGCTCCCGTACCGCCCGCTCGCTGCGCGCGGACAGCGGCAGCACCCCGAAATGCGGTACCCACGTGGTGGTTTCCGGCGGACCGGGCTGGTACTCCTGCACGATCGCGTGCGCGTTGGTCCCGCCGTATCCGAAACCGTTGACCGCCACCGTCATCGGCGCACCGGGTGCGAGCACTCGAGCCTCGCTCTGGATCGCCAGGCCCAACTCGTCTAGTCCCAGTTCCGGATTCGGCTCCTCGTCCAGCCAGCCCTGCGGCGGCAGCGTCCGGTGGTACACCGCCAGCGCCGATTTGATGACACCGGCGATGCCCGCGGCGGCCTCGGTGTGACCGAGCGTCGACTTGAGCGATCCGACGCCGACCGGATCCGCACGCCCGGTCTCCGCGCCGTACGCCCGTCCGATCGCCCTGAGCTCCAATGGATCTCCGACCGGGGTCCCGGTGCCGTGCGCTTCCACATACGTCACCTGCCGGGGATCGATGCCCGCCCGCCGGGCGACCGTCTTGGCCAGGCGCTCCTGCGCGTCGGCATTGGGCACGGTGATCGCCGTGGTCCGCCCGTCCTGATTCGATCCGGTCGCCTTGATCACCGCGTATACCCGGTCACCGTCCCGCTCGGCGTCGGCGAGCCGTTTGAGCAGCACCATGCCCGCGCCCTCGCCGCGCCCGTACCCGTCCGCGGACGCGCCGAAGGACTTGCTGCGGCCGTCTTTCGCCAGGAAGCCGCCCTTGCACATGGAAATGAACGTGCCCGGTTGCAGCATGAGGTTCACCCCACCCGCCAGCGCCGTCTCGCAGTCCCCGTTGTCCAGGGCCGAGCACGCCAGGTGCAGCGCCACCAGCGAGGAGGAACACGCCGTGTCGACGGTATAGCTGGGCCCGGCGAGGTTGAGCGCGTAGGAGATCCGGTTCGACAGCATCGTGTACGACGTGCCCGCCGACGAGTGCATATCGATGTGCGCCAGCGCCGCCCCGGTGAATCCGACCGCGAGTTGATCGAGCGTGAACGCGCCGACGTACACGCCGATCGGCGCACCGGCGCTGCGGCCCGCGAGTCCCGCGTCGTCCAGCGCTTCCCACGCGACCTCGAGAATAAGGCGCTGCTGTGGATCCATTGCCGTCGCCTCGCGTGGCGAGATGCCGAAGAAGTCCGGGTCGAAGGCCCACGGGTCCGAGGTCAGGAACGCGGCCCGGGTGGTGTACATGCGTCCGGGCGTGCGCGGGTCCGGGTCGTAGAAGCGTTTGTAATCCCAACGGTCCGAGGGGATCTCGGTGACCGCGTCCCGCTTGTCGAGAACGAAATTCCAGAAGGACGCCGGTGTATCGATGCCACCGGCGTACCGGCATCCGATGCCTACGATCGCGATGTCGGACAAGGAGGTACTCCTTTGAGTTTTGAAAGTCTCGAAATGCCCCCCGGCAGTGGATAATTCAGCCGATACGCAAGCTGGTCGGCAGCCACATCATGACGTTCACCGCCGGCCCCGACCGCCCGATCCGGATCTTCCCGAGCCGCTGCCCCCCGAAATCGGCGTAGAACCCCAGATTCCCGTCCTTACACAGCCCCAGCAGGGGTACGCAGGCGCGCTCGACCTCGCCGAGAATGAACAGCGACAACGCTTTCCCCACGCCCGCGCCCTGGAACCCCGGATCGACGCCCAGGGTGATTCCCAAGTAGTGCGGCAGTCCGGGCGCGAGCTTGGCCAGCGCGGAGTCCGTCGAAAGCACCCGGGGCCCAGCCGAACCCATCGCCCAGGTGAACTCGGGTATGGAGGCCAGGTAGCGCAGCGGCCCGAATCGGTAGCCCGGCGGCTGCCACAGCATCGCCCCGGCCACCTGCCCGTCGACGACCGCGACCTGCGCGCCGCCCGCCGGTAGATACTGGTGCCGGATCATCGCGCGGTACAGCCGCGGCTGTGCGCGCTTGCGCCGCTCCGGATTCGGGAACCAGTACTCCCCGAACGGATCATCGACGCCGAAGGCCCGATCCAGGACCGCGGTCATTCCCGGGATATCCGCTTTCGTGGCCGCGCGGACCTGCGCTGCTGTCCCGATCTCAGTCACGGGCACTGATCCGCAGGTGCAACGGCCGCTCCGGCGAACCGATGAACGACATCTGGCGGCGGATCGGCGCGTCGGAGGTGACCTCGAGCCGGAACCGCTGCGCGATGGTCGCCAGCGACAGCACCACCTCCATGGTGGCGAAGCCCTGCGCGACGCAGATCCGTTTGCCCGCACTGAAAGCCAGGGAGGCGTGGCGGCGCTCGGTGGTCATGTTCTCCGGGAGGTACCGGGCCGGATCGAACTGCTCCGCCTGCTCCCACACTCGCCGGTTGTAGTGCACGCCGTGCACGCTGACCACCACGGTGGTGCCCGCCCGCACCCGATATCCCGCCAGCACGTCGTCGGATTTGGCGACCCTGGTCAGCCCGATCACCGGCGGATAGATCCGCATCGCCTCGAGGAAGACCGCCTTGCACCACACCAGCTTGTCGACGTCGTCGGCGGTGGGTATGCGCCCGGCCAGCACGGAATCCAGTTCCGCATCCAGCTTTTCGCGCACCTCGGGGTGCTGCGCGAGCAGCGCCCACATCCAGGTCATCGCGGTCGCGGAGGTTTCCATGCCCGCGCCGATGAAGGTCATCAGCTCGTCGCGGATCTCGAGATCGCTGTAGCGGTGTCCCGTTTCCGGATCGCGCGCTCGCATCAACAACCCGAGCAGGTTGTCCTTGCTGGATATCCGGCCGCTGCGATGATCGGCGATCAGCGAATCCACCGCGCGTTCCATGCCGCGCAGCTCGAACATCAGATGCGGGGCCGAGGCCCAGGTCAGCGCGCGCATGGCCCGGATCGACAAGCGCGAGCCGGCCCGCCGCTCCGGCGGCTGCGTGCGCTTGACCACCCAGGTGGACAGCGCACGCAACGGCCGGCTCAGCCCGGAACTGAACCCCACTCCGTAGAACTGCAGCAGCCGCGTCAGGCTGATCTTCGAGATCGGTCCCGACAGGTCGGTGCCGAACATGGTGCGCGCCACGATATCCAGCATCAACCGGTTCATCGCGGGACCGATGTTCACCGTCTGCCCGGTGTCGGCGAGCTGCTGGATCCGGGCCGCGGCGTCCTGCGCGGCGTCGGTGATCGGGCCCGCGAACTGATCGATGGCGGTGCGCGAGAAGATCGGCCGCACCAGCCGCTGATTGCGCTGATAGCGCTGCTCGTCCATATCGGTGACCAGGCCCTGCCCGAAAGTCACCGCCATCATGTCGTACTCGGCGCTCTTGGCCCAGTTGTCCTGATTGGTCACCAGGATGTGGCGGGCCAGTTCCGGGCTGCGCACCACCAGGTACTTCAGCAGCGGCAGCCGGGTGACCATGACGTCGTCCTGACCCGGCAGTTCCGCGGCGAGGTAGTGCACCAGCGTGCGATCCCGGTAGCGCGGCACCAGCCCCGCCGCCAGTCGCCAGGACTGCCCCCAGGACACCCGGGTCCGGTGCCACCGCATCGGCGCGGGCAACCATTTGGGCGGAAACAGCTCCGTTCCGCCGTCGGCAGACGCGGTCATCTGCCACCTCCACATTCCCGAAAAGCCCTGACCCAGAGAGGGTTCTCGGCGATGCTACCGCACAGTAGTCAGTTCCACAGCATAGTTCAGGCCCGGTCAGAGCTGATTTTTCCAGAATTTCGTGCCTTCTAGACTTGAATGAGTCATAATTCGGACTGTGTCCACCAATTCGGAGTTCGAGCGAATGCTGCGTGCGGCCGGACTGCGTGTCACGGCCCCGCGGCTGGCCGTGCTGAATGTGGTGCACAACCATCCGCACGCCGACACCGACTCGATTCTCGGGCTCGTGCGCGAGTCCCTCGGCGCGGTGTCCCACCAGGCGGTCTACGACGTTCTGCGCGCATTGACCGCCGCGAACCTGCTGCGGCGCATCCAGCCCATGGGCTCCGTAGCTCGCTATGAGACCCGGGTGGGGGACAACCACCACCATGTCGTCTGCCGCTCCTGCGGCGCCATCGCCGATGTCGACTGCGCGGTCGGCGACGCGCCGTGCTTGACCGCCTCCAACAACAGCGGTTTCGTCTTGGATGAAGCCGAGGTCATCTACTGGGGCATCTGCCCCGACTGCGCGGCCGTCCAGTCGCGCACTCTCGCTTAAGACACAGCCCGACCCCCATCGAAAGGAAAGTTGCTGTGGCACAAGAACACCCGCCGATCGCCGAAGCCAACACCGAGCCCGCGGAGAGTGGCTGCCCGGTCGGAGCCGGTCGGCTCAAGTACCCGACCGAGGGCGGCAGCAACCGTGACTGGTGGCCCAACCAGCTCAACCTGAAGATCCTGCAGAAGAACCCCGCCGTCGCCAACCCGATGGACGCGGACTACGACTACGCCGCCGAGTTCCAGACCCTGGACCTGGCCGCGGTCAAGCAGGACATCGTCGAGGTGATGACCACCTCGCAGGACTGGTGGCCCGCTGACTTCGGCCACTACGGCCCGTTCTTCATCCGGATGTCCTGGCACGCGGCCGGTACCTACCGCGTCAACGACGGCCGTGGTGGAGCGGGCGCGGGTATGCAGCGCTTCGCGCCGCTGAACAGCTGGCCCGACAACGCCAGCCTGGACAAGGCTCGCCGCCTGCTGTGGCCGGTCAAGAAGAAGTACGGCAAGAAGCTGTCCTGGGCCGACCTCATCGTGTTCGCCGGTAACGTCGCGATCGAGGACATGGGCCTGCCCACCTTCGGTTTCGGCGGCGGCCGCGTCGACCAGTGGGAGCCCGAGGAGGACGTGTACTGGGGTCCCGAGAACGAATGGCTCGGCGACGAACGCTACACCGGCAAGCGCGATCTGGAGAAGCCGCTCGGCGCGGTCCAGATGGGCCTGATCTACGTCAATCCGGAAGGCCCCAACGCCAACCCGGACCCGCTGCTCGCCGCCACCGACATCCGCGAGACCTTCGCGCGGATGGCGATGAACGACGAGGAGACGGCGGCGCTGATCGTCGGCGGTCACACCTTCGGTAAGACCCACGGCGCCGGCCCGGCCGACCACGTCGGCCCCGAGCCCGAGGCCGCCCCGCTCGAGGAGCAGGGCCTGGGCTGGAAGAGCTCGTTCGGCACCGGTGTCGGCAAGGACGCGATCACCAGCGGTCTCGAGGTCACCTGGACCCCGACCCCGACCAAGTGGGACAACACCTTCCTCGAGGTGCTCTACGGCAACGAGTGGGAGCTCACCAAGAGCCCCGCCGGCGCGCACCAGTGGGTCGCCAAGGACGCCGAGGCGATCATCCCCGACGCGTTCGACGGCCCGAAGAAGCTGCCGACCATGCTGACCACCGACCTGTCGATGCGCGTGGACCCGATCTACGAGCAGATCACCCGGCGCTGGCTCGAGCACCCGGAAGAGCTGTCCGAGGCGTTCTCCAAGGCCTGGTACAAGCTCACCCACCGCGACATGGGCCCCAAGGTCCGCTACCTCGGCGCGCTGGTACCCGAGGAGACCCTGCTGTGGCAGGACCCGATCCCGGCCCGCGACTACGAGCTCATCGACGCCGCCGACGCGGCCGAGCTCAAGCGGCGCATCCTGGACTCGGGTCTGACTGTGGCGCAGCTGGTTTCGACCGCGTGGGCGGCGGCTTCGTCGTTCCGCGGCAGCGACAAGCGCGGCGGCGTCAACGGCGGCCGCCTGCGTCTGCAGCCGCAGCGCGGCTGGGAGGTCAACGAGCCCGATCAGCTGACCCTGGTCATCCCGGCGCTGGAGTCGATCCAGGAGGCGTTCAACGCCGAGCAGACCGGCGGCAAGCGGGTCTCCTTCGCCGACGTGGTGGTGCTGGCCGGCAACGCGGCGGTCGAAAAGGCCGCCAAGGACGCCGGTTACGCCGTCGAGGTGCCGTTCACCGCGGGGCGTACCGACGCCACCCAGGAGCAGACCGATGTGGATTCCTTCGCGGCGATGGAGCCCAGCGCCGACGGTTTCCGCAACTTCCTCGGCAAGGGCAACCGCCTCTCCGCCGAGTACCTGCTGATCGACAAGGCGAACCTGCTGACCCTGTCCGCCCCGGAGATGACCGTCCTCGTCGGCGGCCTGCGCGTCCTCGGTGCGAACCACAAGCAGTCCGCGCACGGCGTCCTCACTGCCGCCCCCGGCACGTTGACCAACGACTTCTTCGTCAACCTGCTCGACATGGCGACCGAGTGGAAGCCTTCACCGGCCGATGACGGCGTCTACTTCGGTACCGACCGCGTCACCGGCAAGGAGAACTGGAGCGGCACCCGTGTCGATCTGGTCTTCGGTTCGAACTCCCAGCTGCGCGCGCTGGCCGAGGTCTACGCCGAGGACGACTCCAAGCAGAAGTTCGTCGACGACTTCGTCGCGGCCTGGACCAAGGTGATGGACCTGGACCGCTTCGACGTCTGAAGCAATTAGCACAAAGGCGCCCCGCCAACCGCTCCGGTTGGCGGGGTGCCTTTTGCGTACGCGCTTGCGGCGCAAACCTTTACGCGGCGAAGCCCAGGCCCATCGCCACTGCGACCGGAATCAGGTACAGCATCGGGAAGGCCACGGTCTTGTACGAACGAGCCCGCAGCACGGTGATCACGGCCCCGGCGAAGTACAGGATCAACGCGATCGCCGCGGCCACCCCGATCGCGGGCACGAACAGCCCCGCGATCAGCCCGATCGACCCCAGAGCCTTGGCGACTCCCAGTGGGGTCCACCAGGTTTCGGGGACGCCGTACTCGACAAGCGGTTCGACCACGAAGGCGGCGCGGCGCAGCAGCGAGACGGCCGAGAATCCGACCCACAGGGCGGCGACAACGGTGACGACTAGGTAGGCGGTATTCATCGGGATTCTCCTCTTCGGGCGGGTTCGTCAGGTAGACGACGCAGCCCGCCCGGGTGTGACATCCGGTCAGGACTCGTCCAGGATTTCCTCTGTTTGCCCAGGTGGCTGTGCTCGCCGCTACCCGTTGCCGCGCAACTCGCCGGTTCGCTCCACATCCGCTTTCAGTTTGGCGAGTGCGCGGTGCTGGGCTACTCGAATCGCACCTGCTGTGCTCCCCACCGCGACAGCGGTTTCCTCCGCGGACAAACCCATGGCAAGGCGCAGGATCAGGACTTCCTGATGCTTCTCGGGGAGCGTCGCGAGTAGCTGGTTCAGCCGCCGGTGCGCTTCGGGTTCGAGAGCTCGTTGTTCCGCGCCGGCAGGTACGGGCAACAGCGTCTCCGGGGGTTCGGAGACTGCTTCGGCTTTCGTGTGGGCGGCGTAGCGGTGGGCGTCGGCGACCTTGTGCGAGGCGATGCCGTAGACGAAGGCCATGAATGGGCGGCCCTGGTCTTGATACCTCGGCAGGGCTGTCAGTACAGCCAGGCATACCTCTTGTGCGACATCGTCGGCGGAGATTCGGCCGCGTGCGACGCCGATGCGCGCCCGGCAGTAGCGGACCACGAGCGGGCGGATCAGTTCGAGCACCTGGGCCAGCGCCCACCGGTCGCCTTGTGCGGCGGCGGCAACGGCGCGGTCCAGCTCTTCGCCCGCGGTGTGGAAGATCTCCTGAACCCGGGGCGGGAGCGCGGGTTCGGCGTGCGTCTCGGTCTCGGCCGCGGGGAGTTGCGTCTCCGCGTCGGCCGCGGGGAGTTGGGTCTCCGCGCCCGCCATATGTTTCGGCAGTCGCACGCCGAGCAACTCGGCCGCGACGCGACGAGGCAACGGCAATTCGACGGCCGTGGTGCCGGGGGCCGCGATGGCACGCCTGCGGTCGACGCTGAAAAGGCTGGCGAGGACCCGCTGTGGCAACGAATCAGCTGTCACGGGGAACCTCCGCCGGAACGCCAGGGGCGTCGGTACTTCCCGCGCGGGCGGCCGCGCCGTTCCCGATGGGCGATTGCGGTTCGGGCGCGACGCCGGTGATCGCCGTGGCGACCTGCGGCACCGCGCCGAGCTGAGCCAGCACCGAAGGCGCGGCGAAACCCAGTGCAATCGCGACGAATACGCCGTTGATCTGACCGGTCACACCGAAGATCGCCGCGGCGGTCGCGCCGAGGCCCATCCGGATGGGGAGCATGCAGGAGTGCACCGGGACATCGATGAAGGTGCGCGCTTTGGGCGGGCGCCCTTTCACCCGGCCGGTCCCGGTTCTGCGCGCCGCTTGCCAGCCTGCCAGGCAGTTGAAGATCGCGAGCACTTCGAAAAGAGCGCCACCGCCGCCTCCCAGCAGCGCGAACTCCCACCACCGCAATGCCTGGCCTCCTAGTGTTCCGGCTTGGTGGGTCACATCATTGCGCAGGCCGGATGTCCAAGATGGATAGAAGGCAAAACTTCTAATGGAATGAATCATTCCGTTCTGATAGAGTCTTGGCAGACGGACCGCGAGGGCGTGGTTCGAAGCGAGAGGTAAGACTGATGAGCGAGAACACCGCGACCGACTGGGCCGTCCTGACCACCGCGCACGACGCGCTGCGCACCGTGGTGCGGGGCTTGGCCGCCGATGATCTGGCGAAGCCGACGCCGTGCGCGGAATGGACTGTCGCGCAGGTGATTCAGCACGCGGCGGGGGATCAGATCGGTTACGCCGCGTTCATCACCGGCGGGCCCGGACCGGAGGAAAACCCCTTCGCGCCCTCGGGAATCCTCGGTGCACCGGCCGACGTGCTCGTCGATCGGGCGATGAGCGCGGCCGCCGCCGCGTTCGCCACGGTCCCGGCCGACGCGGCCGAGGTCGCGGTGCCGATCCCGCCGAACAAGCTGACCGCGGAGCTGGCGGCCGGTGCGTGCGCGCTCGATGCCGCTGTGCACGCTTGGGATCTCGCGGTCGCGTCCGGTCAGCCGTCGCCGCTCACGTCCGAGCTGGCTCGGCAGCTGTTGCCGGTCGCGCAGGCTCTCGTCGAGCCGCTGCGCGGATTCGCCTTCGCGGATGCCTTGGCCGGCAACGATTCCGAGGCCGTCGGTGTGCTGCTGCGCTACCTCGGCCGGAATCCGCAGTGGCAGGCCTGATCGGAGCGCACGGCAAGTCGGGGCAGCGGAAGCGAATGTTTGCTACATAATTGCCAACATGACGCTTCCGCTCAGTAGACGTGGGCTTTTCGGTCACGCCGGGGCCGTTTTGGGGCTCGGACTCCTCGCCAGCTCTGGTCGGGCGATCGCGCAGCCAGGTTTGCTGGCAATGCCGCTGGACGCCGGGCAGACGGTCACCATGAGCCTCAACGGATTCGGCAGCACACTGGTCGTGACGCTGCCGCCGCCGCTCCCGGCGCTCAATTTCCTCGGCTCACGGGTGGCCAAAGTGCTGGTCGGCGGAACGGATTTCGTGCAGTTGCAGGTCCTGAACTTCAGTGCCGAAGCCGCACATCCGATGTTCGGGAAAGTCACCCTCAGACAGCCCGAGCGAGATGTCAGCCCGAACAGCATTCTCGCGCTCTCGCCCAGCGGCCGCAGTCTCATCGAAACCTGGCGGCAGAGCATCGATGTCACCTTCGAACGCTGCGGTGACTGCCCGGGCCCCTTCCGCTTCAGCACCCTCGAGCCCGCGGAGTGGACCGCCGAACTTCCCGACTTCCCGCCCATGGCGCAGCGCACGAACCCGGACGGTTCGCCCTCCGGCGGCTCGCGCTACCGAATGACCCGCCCCATCCGGCTCTTCGCCGACTCGAACACCCCCCGCGCCGCCCACACCCCCGCGCTGCCCGCCTCCGGCGGCGCGCCAGGCGAAGACGAACGCGTCCGGCGGAGCGACCACCGCGCCGAGCGCGACAACGCCGGCACCTGCCGCTGCGCCCTCGGCTCGGCCCTGCCCAGCAGTGACCTGCCGCCCGGCACCGAATTCGCGCGCATCGAAAGCCTCCACTTCAACCAGGGGCAGCTCATCGGATAGCGCCGGTTTCAAGAATCCCAAAGCAGCTCATGGGAATGCGCCGGTCTTCAAGATCCACGGCGGCTGGCTGGTTGGTGCTTGTCCGGTGTGGATTCCTGGGTGGCTGGCTGGTTGGTGCTTGTCCGGTGTGGATTCCTGGGTGGCTGGCTGGTTGGTGCTTGTCCAGTTTGGATTCCCGGGGCGCCGGACTGGGTAAGCGCCGGCTTCGTGAATCCATGGGCAGCTCATCGGTTCGCGCCGGCGTCAAAGCTGAGGTCGGCTCATCGGACAGCACCTGTCTGGGGCCGTAGCGGCGTGATACCTGAGAGGTACTTCGCAGACCATCCTCGCGTTGGATGTGGCTGGGGCGCATAGTTTCTAGGGTGGGTGGGGCCTGGTGTCACACCAGTGACGGTGTGAGTACCCGGGAATGGGGCTTTGGTGCGCCTGCCGAAAGGCTCGCTGGCAGGTGACGGCCAGGCGGGGTGTTCGAGAGCAGGGATGGATGAAGCGGTTCGGCGAAGTCTTGACCGGTGCTCGGCCGGTCGGTGGAGTGGCGGTGCTCGCGGCCACGGCTGTTGTCGCGGCCGGGGTGTGCACCGTCGTGCTGCACACGCTGCGATCGGATACCGCGTTGACGGATCGGCAGGCGATCGCGCTGTCCCTGGCGCAGGGGCTGGCGTTACTGCTGGTGGCGCGTGCGCCGCACCTCGCGTGGGCGCTCTCGCTCGGAGTGGTGGCGTTGTCCGCGCTCTGGGTCGGGGAAGGACTGTGGGTCGACGCGACGCTCAACAGTTACCTAGTGGTGCTGGGTTTGGCCTCGCTGCTGGTCACGCCGCGGGCCGCGGCGGGGCAGTGGCTCGGGATCGTGGCGCTGAGCGCCGTCCTGGCAGCCGTTCTGCGCCCGTCGGATTGGCTGTCCGCGGCGATCACCGTGGCGCTGCTGGCCGGGGTCGTGCAGATCGCGGGCGTGTCGCTGGGCGGATTGATCGCCACCCAGGCCAGCCTGCGCGAACAGCGCGCCGCCACGCGCCGGGAACGCGAACGCACCGCGCTGCTCGAGGAACGGGCCCGCATCGCCCGGGAACTGCACGACGTGGTGGCGCACCACATGTCGATCATCGCCATCCAGGCCGAAGCCGCCCGCCACCGCGAACCGGACACCATGCCGGATACCTTGGCGTCCATCCGCTCCAGTGCGGTGACCGCGATGGGAGAGATGCGCCGCATCCTCGAGGTGCTGCGATCGGGAGACACCGGGGTCAGCCCGCAACCAGGGATCGACGACCTCACCGCGTTGGTGGAAGCGGTGCGCGCCACCGGAACCCGGGTCGAGATCGAGTTACCGAGTTCCGCGCCCCAGCTATCCCCAGCCGTCGGCTTGACCGTGTACCGCCTGGTGCAGGAGGCGCTGAGCAATGCCGTGCGGCACGCCCCCGGAGCGCCGGTCTGCATCCGAATCACACGTAACGGCACCGATCTCGGAGTAACGGTCGACAACCCGTCTGGGAGGGGCGCGGTCGATAACCTGTCCGGTAGGGGTGCGGTCGATATCCCGTCCGGTAAGGGTGCGGTCGATATCCCGTCCGATTGCGACTTGGTCGATAACCCGTCCAACAGCGGTTCGGTCGATAACCCGGTCCACAGGGGCGCAGTCGAACCCGGTCACGGACTGACCGGAATGCGGGAGCGCGCAATGGCTCTCGGCGGGACCTTCGATGCCGGCCTGACCGGTGACGGCTCGTTCCGCGTCACCGCCACTCTCCCGGTCGAGGTCGGGCGATGACCATCCGTGTCGTAATCGCCGACGATCAGCATCTGGTCCGCGAAGGTCTGGCCGTGCTGCTCGAGAGTCAGCCCGACATCACCGTTGTCGGCCACGCCGCCGACGGCCAGCAGGCCGTCGACGCGGTGGCGCGGCTGCGACCCGACATCGTTCTGATGGATGTCCGCATGCCCGGTCTCGATGGCTTGGCGGCTACCCGCCGGATCACCGCGACGGGTAGTCCGGCCCGCATCATCATGCTCACCACCTTCGATCTGGACGAATATGTCTACACCGCACTGACTTTCGGAGCCAGCGGGTTCCTGCTCAAAGACGCCTCGACGCAGACCTTGGGTGATGCCGTCCGCGCGGTCGCCGGTGGCGATGCCATGCTCGCACCATCGGTGACTCGACGGCTCCTCGAACAGTTCACCCGCCCAGGCGGATTCACTTCGGCGGCGCGTCCCACGGGTCTGACCGCCCGGGAGACCGAGGTGCTCGTTCTCATCGCGCGCGGCCTCTCCAACGCGGAAATCGCCTCGAATCTGGTCATTTCCGAACAGACGGTGAAGACGCACGTAGGTCGCGTGCTGGAGAAACTGCACTTGCGCGACCGCACGCAGGTGGCGATCTACGCCTACGAAACCCGCTTGATCGAGCCACGGTGAACACGCTTGGTCTTGTTTCCTCCGCTCTCGAATGTGATCCTGGCCACCACGTCCTTTCCGGGACGGCACGAGGATGAGGAGCTTTCGTGAAGTTGCAGCACTGCTTACCGGTATTGGCGATCGCCGCGCTGATGACGACCGCCGCGGGCCCAGCACAGGCGGCCGGGCAACCCTATGTCGCGCTGGGTGATTCATATGCCGCCGGCGTCGGAATCCCGACCGTCATCGATCAGGCCTGCGACCGTTCCGATCGCAACTACGCCCACCTGGTCGCCGCCAAGCAGAGCTACACGCTCACCGACGTCACCTGCGGCGGCGCCACCACCTCCGATGTCGCCGCCATCCAGATGTCCGCGGTCGGCGCGAGCACCGAGATCGTCACGCTCGGAATCTCCGGCAACGACATCGGTTTCGGCGACATCGTGCGCAGCTGCGTAATCCTCACCGGCGGCGCGGGCTGCCGCAACAAATACCCGGACATGCCCGCGCGAATCGCCAAGGCGGGCACCGCCGTCGGCAATCTGCTCGACACCATCCGGGAGCGCGCGCCCAAGGCGAAGATCCTGCTCGTCGGCTACCCGAAGATCATCCCCGACAACGAGGCGAGCTGCACCGGCGTACAGCCGTTCGCCGCCGAGGACCTGGCCTGGGCCCGCGACACCGTGGTCGAAGGACTCAACTCGATGCTCCAGGGTCACGCGGGCGACCGCGTCACCTACGTCGACACCCAGGCCGCCACCACCGGCCACGACATGTGCCAGCCCGCCGCACAGCGCTGGATCAACGGCGCCCAGGTGGAATCCGGCAGCAACGGCCGCACCATTCATCCGAACAGCCTGGGACACGAAGCCATGGCCGCTCAGGTACTGGCGCGACTGGGCAGCGGCCCCGGCCTCCCCACCGGCAGCTTCGGCGGCTGAGCCGCGTTCAGGAAACGGCATGGCGCGATTCCGCGCCGTGCCTGCGCCCTGGCTGCGGGTTTCATCGTCCGCTTCGGCGAGGCCCGGGTCGGCCTGCAGCCACGGGACTGCTCGCGGCATTGGACCGTCCGCGGTCGCGCTTCGACGCAGCACCTAGTCCCGCTGGATCAAGCGAAACACGCTCGTGCGCAAGTCTTCCCGTACTCCCTCTTCGTACAGCTCGGCCAGCGCGATCTCGGCGACCATGGCGACGAGTAGTTGGCCGACCGCGGCCGGGTCGGGCCAGCCGAGGACGCTCAGGTCGGGGTGCACGACCTCGGTGAAGCGCAGGTTCCGCGCGTGTACCTCGTCGAGTAGGTCCGTGTCGGTGCGTGATTGGGCGAGAAAGGCTTTCGTGCCCCGGGTGCGCAAGCAGGCGTCGAGGTAGGTGGTGATGCCGGTCGTGAGTCGTTCGCGCCCCGGCGGCAGTCCGGCGATGGCGGTGCCGATGACGTCGGCGAGTTCGTCGTGGTAGCGGCGGTGTAGCGCGATGACGTAGCTGCGGCGATCTGGAAAGTGGTGGTAGAAGCTGCCTTTCGCCATCCCGGCGGCAGCGACGACGGCGTTGATCGACAGCCCGCGCAGTCCTCGGTCGTCCGCGACGTGCACACCCGCGTCCAGTAGCGCGGTGCGGCCTGGCTCGGCCGGTCTGGCCATATCGAATCCCTCTCCTGCGCATGCTCTTCCGTTGATACTACGCACAGGCTACGCTGTGACCGACCGGTCGGTCATAACGCCGGTGTTATCTGCTGAGGAGATCGACAATGCGTTTTCCCCGACGGTGGGTGCTCCTGTTCGCCACTGCGGCAACCCTGTTGGCAACCCAGGCCACTGTGGCGGCCGAGCCCGCTCCCTCCTACAGCTACCTCTCTGGGGTGCTGGCACAGCTGCGCGGTCCGGATCTGCCGCCACCCGGTGCGAACGACTGGTCCTGCCGGCCGAGCGCCGAGCATCCGAATCCCGTTGTGCTGCTGCACGGTTTGAGTAACCAGACCCTCACCTGGCAGACCCTGTCGCCGGTGCTGAAGCAGGCTGGGTACTGCGTATTCACCACGACCTATGGAACCGGTGCGCTCGGCCCGCTCGGCGCGCTCACCCCGGTGCCCGAAAGCGCCCGCCAGATCGGCGATTTCATCGATCGCGTGCGCGCTGCGACCGGCGTGGCGAAGGTCGACCTGGTGGGGCACTCGATGGGTGGCGCGGTGCCGTTCTACTACCTGAACTATCTGGGCGGCGTGCCCGAGATCGGTAACTACGTCGCACTGGGAGCCCCGCTGCACGGCTCGACCCTGAGCGGCGCCGAGGCGCCGTTCTCCGCACTCCTGTCCGCCCTCGGTGTCCGCGATCAGGTTGTCGCGCAGTGCGGTCCGTGCGATATGGCGCCCGATTCACCGTTTCTGCGGGTGCTCAACGCGGACCCGGCCATCGCCCCGGACATCCGCTTCACCACCATCGTGAGCCGCTACGACGAGATCGCCACGCCGTACACCACGGGCCAGCTCGCGGGGCCGAACGTCCGCAATATCGTCCTGCAAGATCTGTGCGCCACCGACTTCACCGAGCACTACGAGCTGACCGCCGACCCGGTGACAGTGCGCGAGGTGCTCAACGCGCTGGATCCCGCCAACGCGCGGCCGCCGTTCTGCACGCTGGTCCTGCCCTTCGTGGGCCCGCCCGCGGGCTGAACGTCAGCCGTTGATACTCGCGGCCAGCGTTTGCAGCGCGCGCAGGAAGACCTTCCGGTCGGCGGGCGTCAGCAAATCCAGCAGGGTGTCCTCCTGCCGCTGGATCTCGCGCTGCGCCCGGTCCCGGATGGTGCGTCCGGCCGGGGTCAGCAGAACCAGGTTCACCCGGCGGTCCGCGGGATCCGGACGTCGTTCGATCAGCTCGCGATGCTGTAACTCGTCCAGCACGCCGATGATCCGGGTCTTGTCGGCGCCGATCGCCTTCGCGAGCGCGGCCTGGGTGTACACCGGCTCGGCCCCGAGGCCGAGCAGCACCGCATATCCCCACATGGACAGTCCGTGACGCTCCAGGATCGGCATTTCCGCGAGCATGAGCGCACGGCCGAGCGGCGCGAACATCGCGGCCAAGTCGGGTCGGCGGGTTTCCTCCATGACTAGAAAATACTGCCTCGCGAAATAATAGGCGTTTGCATATCGTAGGCATGAGCGTACTGTTGGTGGGGCGGCCGTTCCGGGCCGGAACGAAAGGATCATCGTGTCAACCGATTCGACTGTTCAGACCGATCTGCTCACCCTGCACACGCGGGTCATCCAGGCCAGTATCGACATCGTCGACGAGGTCGCGCCCGCGGATCTGCCCAAGCCCACCCCGTGCGCCGACTGGACCCTGCACGGCCTGCTCACGCACATGATCGCCCAGCACTACGGCTTCGCGGCCGCGGTCCAGGGCAGCGCCGCGGCGGAGCCGTGGAAGTCGCGTCCGCTCGGGCCCGATCCGGCCGAGAGCTACCGCGCCGCCGCCGAACACGCCCGCGCGGCGTTCGCCGAGCCGGGCGCGCTGGAACGGCAGTGCCCGCTGGTGGAGTTCGGCCCCGAGGTCCGGGTCGCCGGAGCCCAGGCGCTCGGCTTCCACTTCGTCGACTACGTGGTCCATTCCTGGGATGTGGCACAGACTCTGGGCTTGACCGTGTATTTCGACGACGAGGTACTCGCCGCCGCCCACCAGGTCGCCGCGGCCGTGCCCGGTGGCGAGCTGCGACTGGCTCCCGGCGCGGCATTCGGGCCGGTGGTGCCCTGGCCGGAGGCGGTCACGCTCGATTCGATCGTCGCCATGCTCGGCCGCTCGCCGTCCTGGCCCGATCCGGCGGCCTGAGCTCAGGGGTGGTCGAGCGGTCCGAGTGGTCCGAAGAAGCCGACGATGCGGCGAATCCGCCCGTCCTCGGCGAACTCGACCAGGTCCAGGCCCTCGGGCAGAGCCGTGCCGTCGGCGAGCACCACATGCCAGGCGAAGCGAGCCACCTCGTGGTGCACATCGATCGCGCTGGTGCGCAGCACGGCGGCGCCGGGACGCCGGGAGAGCACCGCGTCGATGTGGTCGAGCAGACTGTCCAGGCCGACCGCGTGCACGGTCGGATCGGTGTAGGTCGCGCCCTCGGCCCACACCCGGCTCAGTAGCTCCCGGCGCTGCTCCGGATCGGGCTCGCTCCACGCCGCGCAGTAGGTGTTGATCAGCTTCTCGTGGGACATGCCGGGCCTATCCGGGTGTTGCGGTGCGGGCATCCGGATCGAAGCCGCCGGGGATCTCGAAAATGGCGCCGGTGAACGTCGCGGCGAACAAGCGCCCCGCCGCGAAACCGCCGCCGCCGCGCCCATAGCTGACCACGCTGGTCGTCGGCCCGGAGGTGCCGAGCAGGCAGGACTGGCCGGGGCCGTCGAGGCGGATGATCTGGCCGGAAGTGTTGAGCGGCACCACCGGACGATCCAGCGAGTCCAGGGTCAGGCCGTCCGGGGCCGCGCCGGGCAGGTCGATCAGTGACTGCGGAGCGTCCGGGCGGCGGACCGGAATCCGGCTCACCCCGGGGTTGACGAATGTCCGTGAGACGTAGAGGAATTCGTCGTCGGAGCTGAGCACCGCGCCGTTCGCGCTGGGCAGATTCCCCCAATCCGCCTGCACCGCACCGCCCGGGTACACCCGGCCGATGAGACTCGCGAAGTCGTTGGTGGCGTAGACGATTCCGTCCGAGGCGACATCCATGCCGTTGGCGGCGCTGAGCCCGGCCGCGAACGGCGACATCGCGCCGGTGCCGGGATCGAGGCGCGCAATCCCGGCATGGCGCAGGGCGTCACCGGCGAAGACCCGTGGATCCGCGCCGTAGCCGACCAGCAGCGCACCGTCCGGACTCCACGCCAGAGCCCCGCCGCCACCGCTGGGCACCGTCGCGATCGGCACCGCGGGCGCCCCGGGCGCATCGATGCGGAACACGCGCCCGCTGAACAGATCCGTGGTGTAGGCCCGCCCGAGCGGGTCCACGGTCAGCCCCTCGAGGGCGGTCCCGGGGATCGAGGCGACCTGCACCGCGGGCTGACCGCCGCCCGGGCAGACCGGGGCGGCGCTCGCACCGGGCGCCGTCGCCGTGGCGAGAACGGCGAAGGCCGCGGCGGCCAGTGCGGTACCCACCTTGTCGCTGGCGTTCATTGCCTACCTCGCTGTCGGGCGGTCCACCGTGCCCCTCCGACCACGCCGTCAAGATAGCCGACCGATCGCCCCGGATCGGCGGAACTCGCGGAATCAGGCGGGTTCGGTCAGTCCGCCGGAAGCAGTCCGCGCCGCTTCAGCAACGGCCGGATGTCCGGGCCGCGCCCGCGGAAGGACTCGAAGGCCGCCATCGGATCGACCGAACCGCCCCGCGAAAGCAAGGCGCGACGGAAGGTTTCGCCCTTCTCGCGGATCGAGGCGGCGCCGTCCTCGAACCAGTCGACGGTGTCGGCGTCGAGCACCTCGCTCCAGATATAGGAGTAGTACCCGGCGGAGTAGCCGCCGGAGAAGATGTGCGCGAAGTACCCGGTGCGGTAGCGCGGCGGGATCGCCGCGACGGCGACGCCCGCCTTGCGCAGCGCCTCCTCCTCGAAAACCTCGGGCCCGGCCTCGACGGCGGCCGAAATGCGGTGCCAGGCCCAGTCCAGCAGGGCCGCGCCGAGGTATTCGACGGTGCGGAAGCCCTCGCCGAACTGCTCGGCCGCCGCCATCCGCTCGATCAGCTCGACCGGGATCGGTTCGCCGGTCTGCACGTGTTTGGCGTAGTGCGGCAGGATCTCCGGGCGCGCCATCCACATCTCGTTCACCTGGGACGGGAACTCGACGAAGTCGCGCGGCACCTCGGTGCCGGAGAAGCTCGGGTACTGCACGTTCGAGAACAGCCCGTGCAGGGCGTGACCGAACTCGTGGAACAGGGTGCGGACGTTGTCCCAGGTCAGCAGGGCGGGCTGACCGGGGGAAGGCTTGGCGATATTGAGGTTGTTGACCACCACCGCCTTGGCGCCGAAAAGGCCGGACTGACTGACCAACTCGTTCATCCAAGCGCCGCCGCGTTTGGACGGACGTTTGAAGAAGTCGCCCAGGAACAGGCCCAGTTCGCCGCCGTCGGCGTCGAAGACCTCGAAGACCCGGACCTCCGGGTGGTAGCCGACGAGATCGGTCCGTTCCCGCAAGGTGATGCCGTAGACCTGCTCGGCGGCGTAGAACACCCCGTCGCGCAGCACGCGCTCCAGTTCGAGGTAGGGACGCAACGCGTCGGCGTCGAAGGCGAACTGCTGCGAGCGCACCTTGTCCGACCAGTACTGCCAATCCCAGGAGCGGAGGTCGCCGGCCGCGGGGTCGGCGGCGTGCATGGCCGCCGTCAGCTGCGCCTGCTCGCGTTCGGCGTTGGCGACCGCGGGCGGGACCAGGCGGCCGAGCATCTCCTCGACCGCCGTGGTGGTCTTCGCGGTCTGGTCCTCCACGGTGTAGGCCGCGTGGTCGGGGTACCCCAGCAGCTTGGCGCGCTCGGCGCGCAGACTCGTGATCCGCACGGCCAGGGCGGCATTGGGCTGTGCGCCGAAGCCGCGGCCGAGCGAGGCCGCCATCATCCGCCGCCGCACGTCCCGGTCCGCCAGTTCGGCCAGGATGGGCTGGTTGGAGACGTTCTGCAAGCTCAGCGCCCACTTGCCCGGGTGGCCAAGGGGTTCGGCGTTCGCCGCGGCCGCCGCGATGTCCGCCGTCGCCAGCCCGGCCAGGTCCGCTTCCCGATCCAGCAGCAGCGTCGCGGCGTTCATGGCGGCCAGATTGTGCTGCCCGAACTCGGTGCCGGCGGCGGCCAATTCGGCGTTCAGCTCCCGCAGGCGGGCCTGCCCGGCCGCGTCGAGGCGGGCGCCGGCCCGGACGAACCTGGTGTGCTGCTCCTCGAGCAGTCGCAGCTCCTCGGCGTTCAAACCGAGCTCGTGCCGCTGGTCGTGCAGCGCTTCGAGGCGGGCGAACAAGGCGGGGTTCAGCAGGATCGCGTCCCGGTGCGCGGCCAGCCGCGGCGAGATCTGCGCCTCGATCGCGTCGGTGCCCGGCGTGGAATCCGACCCCGCGATATTGAAGAAGACATTGGTCACCCGGGTCAGCATCGTGCCCGAACGTTCCAGCGCCCCCAGGGTATTGGCGAAGGTGGGCGGCTCCGAGCTGGCGGTGAGGGCGTCGATCTCGGCCAGCTGCTCCGACATGCCGCGCTGGAAGGCGGGCAGGTAATGCTCCTCGCGGATGTCCGCGAACGGCGGCAGCTGGTAGGGGAGCGTGCTGGGCTCGAAGAACGGGTTGCTGGTCACCTTTGAACTGTATGCCCGAACCCGGGTGCGGCGGGCGGAGCTGGGAATCGGTCTCCATTGGATAAAGGTGGCCAGCAAATAACTGGAGTCCGGTCGAGGGGTGGTTGCATGTGGGCATGACTCCGAGTGCGGATCTGCCCGGCATGGTCGACGGTTTGCGCCCCGAGCTGACGAACCTGCTCAAACAGCTGGTCTCGATCCCGTCTATCGCCTTCCCCGGCTATCCGCCGGAGCAGGTGCAGCGGGCGCACGACTTCGTTGCGGACGAGTTGCGGAAGTCCGGTGTCGAGGACATGCAGGTGCTGGATCTGCCGGATACCTCGCCTGTGGTCTACGGGCGGATTCCCGCCCCGCCCGGCGCACCGACGGTGCTGCTGTACGGGCACTACGACGTGCAGCCCGCGGGTGACGAAGCACTCTGGCAGACACCGCCGTTCACGCCGACCGAGAAAGACGGCGCGGTCTACGGCCGCGGCGCGGCCGACTGCAAGTCCAACGTGATCGCGCACATCGGCGCACTGCGCGCGCACGGCGGCAAACCGCCGTGCGGCATCACCGTGGTCATCGAAGGACAGGAAGAGTACGGATCGGTCCTCGACGACTATCCGGCGCAGCATCCCGAATTGTTCAAGGCCGACGCGCTCCTGGTCTGCGACGCGGGCAATATTCGCGCGGGCACCCCGACCCTGACCACCGCCCTGCGCGGCGTCGCCGATGTGTTCGTCGAGGTCCGCACGCTGGCGGCTCCGGTGCACTCCGGCCAGTTCGGCGGCGCCGCACCCGATGCCCTGCTGGCGCTGCTGGCCGCGCTGGCCACGCTGCACGACGCCGACGGCAATGTCGCCGTCACAGGCTTGCGGCGGGACAAGTGGTCGGGCGCGGACTTCACCGCGCAGGAGTTCGCCGACATCACCGGCATGGCGCCGGGGATGCCGTTGCTCGGCACCGGCCCGATCGGCGAACGCATCTGGTACGGGCCCGCTATCACCGTCATCGGACTCGACGCGCCGCCGACCGCCACCGCCGCCTCCGCTGTCGTGCCCTACGCGAAAGCCGCGCTGAATGTGCGCGTGCACCCGGACCAGGATCCCGCCGAGGGCAGGCAGGCCGTCATCGATCACCTGGAGTGGGTGCGGCCGTACGGCATCGAGTTGACGGTCACCGGCGGCGAGGTCGGCGCCGGATTCTCCGCCGGGACCAATGGTCCCGCCTACGCCGCCATGCGCGCAGCCATGCGACGCGCGTGGGGCGCCGAGGTCGTCGACTCGGCCATGGGCGGCTCCATCCCGCTCACCAATTCGCTGGCCGCCGCCAACCCGGGCGCCGAGATCCTGCTGCTCGGCGCCGAAGACGCCAAATGCAATCTGCACGGCTTCAACGAGCGCGTGCTGTTGAGCGAACTGTGCAAGGTGGCGCTGGCCGAGGCCGAGTTCTTCCAGCTCTTCGCCGAGGAGATGCGCAAATGAGCGAGCCCCTGACCGCCGCGCCCGAGCACAAGCGGAAGTGGTCCTTCCCGTCGACGTACACGATTCTCGCGGGCGTGATGCTGGCGGTGTGGTTGCTGGCGTTCATCATTCCGCCGGGCGCCTACAACACCGACGGCGAAGGCCGGCCGATCGCGGGCAGCTACCACCGGCTCGAGGAGACGAAGAGTTTCGGGGCGCGACTGCGCGATCTGTTCCTCGCCCCGATCAACGGGCTCTACGGCATTCAGGACGGGAAGACCGGGCAGGTCGGTCCCGATATGGCGGGCGAGCTCTACGGCGCGGCCGCGGTGTTCCTGTTCGTCCTCGCCGTCGGCGCGTTCATCACCGTCGCCTTCGCCACCGGCGCGCTCGACCGCGGCATCGGCAGCCTCGCCTACCGGCTGCGCAACCGGACCTTGCTGTTGATCATCGGGATCATGGTGGTGTTCGCGATCGCCGGCACCGTCGAAGGCTTCGCCGAGGAGACACTCGGCTTCTACGCGCTGCTGGTGCCGCTGACGCTGGCGCTGGGCTACGACCGGATGACCGCGGTCGGCATGATCATCTGCGGTGCGGGCGTCGGCGTGCTGTGTTCGACGGTGAACCCGTTCGCGACCGGCACCGCGTCCTCCGCGGCCGAGATCGCGCTCGGTGACGGCATCGTGCTGCGGCTGGCGATGCTGGTCGTGCTCACCGCGGCCACGGTCGCCTACGTGCTCTGGTACGCCCGGCGGGTCAAGTCGAACCCGGACAAGTCCTGGTCCGGCTGGCTGCCCGGGGACCGCGACGTGAAAGCCGAGGACCACGAACCGGATCCGATGAACGGCCGGCAGCGCATCGTGCTCTGGCTGGTCGCCCTCACCTTCGCCTTCATGATCTTCGCGATCATCCCCTGGGCCGAGGTGCTCGAGGGTCCCGGCGCGAAATCCTACCCGTGGCAGCTGGATTGGTTCTTCCCCGAACTCACCGCGCTGTTCCTGCTCGGCGCGATCGTGATCGGTCTGGTCGGCGGCCTGGGGGAGACCCGGATGAGCGAGTCGGTCGGCAAGGGCTTCAGCGACTTCGTCGGCGCCGGCATCGTCATCGTCCTGGCCCGCGGCGTCACCGTCATCATGAACAACACCCAGATCACCAGCACCGTCCTGCACGCCCTGGAGGGCGTGGTCACCGGCACCTCCTCGGCGGTCTTCGCCGTCGCCGTCTACCTGGTGAACATCCCACTGGCCCTGCTGATCCCGTCGACCTCCGGCCACGCCACCCTCGCCATGCCGATCATGGCCCCGCTCGCCGACTTCGCGAACGTTCCCCGCTCCCTGGTGGTCACGGCCTGGCAGTCCGCCTCCGGCTGGGCCAACCTCGTCACCCCGACCACCGCCGTCGTCACCGGCGGCCTGGCCCTGGCCAAGGTCCGCTACGACCGCTACGTCAAATTCGTCGCCCCCCTACTGGGCATCCTGTTCGTACTCACGTGCGTGTTCCTCGCGGCCGGAGCCTGGATCGGATAGCACTCGGACCGGGACGTCGTCCTCCCAGGGCTGGCGGGTGACCATGTCGGCGACCCGGACCTCGCCGCGTTCGAACTCGCCGGTGGCGGCGTCGACCAGTCGATACTGTTGCGTCCCACGGTGAATGGGCTGGGCGTCGAGGAGGACTACGCGGACTTCGCCCGGTTCGAAGTGGCAACGGCGCTGGATCGCGGCGATGAGTTGTTCGTTGTGCATGTGGCCGTCGCCGAAGTTCCAGCCGACGGCGGTGCTGCAGAGGCGTTCGCCGTCGGTGATGACGTAGTCGGTTTCGCGGCCGTCGGCCATGGCGCGGTGCACGAGGGTGAACAGGGCGCGGCCGTGGGTGTTCATGGCGCGGAAGGCATAACCCATGAACATCGGGATCTCCATGCGGTCCTTGCCGTAGAACCGTTCCAGCTGGGCTTGGGGCATGCTGGCGATCGCGACGAGACCCTGTTCGATCTTCGCGCTGGCCGAGGGCTTGACGCACCACATGGTGGTGTCCCAGTTGCCCGCGTAGTAGCGCATGCCGGGCAGGAAGGAGATCTTGCGGGGGAACATGTTTCCCGCGAGCACGATGCCCGCGATCACCAGGAACAGCAGCGCCACCGGTAGCGGGTGCTGGATGTCGCCCAGACCCAGATCGGCGTGTGCGACAAACAAACTCAGCACACCGAAGATCATGAAGACGTTCCACTCCAGCGGGACGCCCATCGGGATGGCGGTCAGGATCGCCAGGTGGAACAGCACCAGCATGGTGGCCGCGATCGCGGTCGGCCAGCCGCCGGCGCTGAACAGCAGCACCAGGGGCGCGAGCATTTCGACGGCGGTGCCGCCGTGCGCGACCACCCGGGCCCAGCGGCCCGGCCGCAGGTCGTCGGGGAAGTTCTCGAAGAACTTGCGCTTCAACGGTTTCCAGCGCACCACCGGGCTGTTCGACATCATCGTCGACACCACGAACGGGAAGTGCTTATTCAACTTCGAGGTCGCCGCGCCCATCCAGATGACCACGAAAACCAGCTTCGCGGCGACGATTACGTCCACCCCGAACAGGAACGCGACCGTCATCGTGGCGTACACCTCGCCGCGCGCGGCCAGGAAGATCACCTTGTCCCGCAGCCCGAGCACCGCGAGCAGGGCGAGGATCAGCACGACCGGCGCTACCGGCAGTAGTCCCACTGTCGTATCCAGCTCCGGCACCGCACCGGTGCCGTCGAGGAACAGCGTTACCGCCGTGGCGACCAGCAGGGCCGCATAGAGCACTGCGTCCAGCACCGTCCGCGAGTCGCCCTTGGTCAGCGGCACCCGGCCCGGCCATGGTGGCAGCCGAATCGTGCCGGGCCGCAACCAATACAGGATCGAACCCATCGGCGGGAAGAACCGGTTGTTCAACGGCCCGAACCCGCAGCCGAGCCCGATGACCTCGAACAGCAGCGTGTACAGCACCACTTTCTGGAAGACGATCGGCTCCGACCACCAGTCCCCGACCGCGGTGAACCCGTCGATTCCCTTGGTGGACAGCACGATCAGCCAGGCGCCGAGGAGATAGAGCAAGATCTTGATTACATAGAACATGTGCAACGCGACCGGCGTCCCGAATCCCACCTCGGCCCAATGCCGGGCCATCGGCCGAATCCGTTCCCCGCGTGTCCCTTTGCGCCACTCGACCATGTCGACCACCGGTAGCTCGGGCTGAAGAAACCCCATCGCACACCCTCCGACTCCCGAATCCCCGGAGACGCAACCGGACCCGAGGTTCCCGACACGGTGACACCCGAGCCGCAGTCCGTCGATCCACGGTCCCGATCAGCGGGACGACGCGACACCGAGCCGAGCATCCCGCCCAGGTACCAGCGGGTATGCCGGATACCACGACGTGCCCGAAGCGCCGGACGATCGGCACGCCAGCGGGGAGTGCGCACGCCCTGGCGAATGCTCGCTGGGCAGACGGGGTGCCCGGTCGCATTCGTGACGCGGCCTGAGCGGCTCTGGCATACGCTCGGCCGAGCACGATCGAGTCGGAGGTAGCTGTGGGCGGTGTGCTGGCCAAGGGGCAGAACGGGGCGTTGGCGGCGGCGCGGGTTGTAGTCGCGGCGCGCGCGGCGGCAGCCGATCTTTCGGCGCTGCTGGTGACGGCAACAGGGAAGGTTCGCTCCGACGCGGATTTCGTCTTCTTCAACCAGCCGACCGCACCTGGGGTCGAATTGCGCTCCGGGACACTGGCGATCGCCTTCGAAGAGGTGCCTGCCGAGATCGACCAGCTGCGCGCGGTGCTCACGCTGGAGGAGTCCGACGCCACCTTCGGCCAGTTCGCGCCGCCCGTCGTCACCGTCGGTGACGAGTCGGGAAACCTGCTGTACGAGTATCGAATCGAGGGCCTCGGCCGCGAATCGGTGGTGATCGCGCTCGAGCTGTACCGGCGCGGCGCGGCCTGGAAGGTGCGCGCCGTCGGGCAGGGATACGCGGGCGGTTTCGCCGATCTCGTCACCGATCACGGCGTCAGCGTCGATGACGACTCGGTGCCGGTCGAAAGCGAGCCCGCATCGGTCGTGCGCGCGATCCCGGCGCTCGAAATCCGCACGGTCCCAGGCGAAGCCAAACTCTCTATGGAGAAGCGTGAGCGCCTGGACCTGCGCAAACGCGCTGTGGCCGAGGTACTGCACACCCGGAACACCCACGGCGTCCGCGCCCGCGTCGTGCTGGTGATCGACAAGACCGGCAGCATCGCCAAGCAGTACAACACCAAGGTCGTGCACCGGGTGGTCGACCGGATGATCCCGATCGCCACCCAGCTCGACGACGACGGCACCCTGGAGGCCTACCTCTACGCCCTGAAGTTCGCGAAGCTCCCGGACGTCACCGTCGCCGACAGCGAGCAGTGGTCCCAGACCTACCTGCACCTGACCGGCACGCACGAGGGCATCGAATACGACCGCCTCGGCCTGCGCAACGACGAACTGCCGATCATGCGCGCCCTCATCGACACGCTGCATCCGGGTGACGGGCCCACCCTGGTGTTGTTCTTCACCGACGGCGGTTTCAAGAAGAAGTGGGAGATCACCGAGCTGATGCGGGAGGCGGCGCGGCTGCCCGCGTTCTGGCAGTTCGTCGGCTTGGGCCAGGCCAATTACGGCGTGCTGCGCAACCTCGACGAGATGGACGGCCGCGCCGTCGACAACGCGGGCTTCTTCACCGCCGACGACATCGACCAGATGGACGACGCCGAGCTGTACCAGCGATTGCTGGGCGAGTTCGCCGACTGGCTGCGCGCGGCCCGCGCGGCGGGCATCGTCGCCCACTGACTGCCCGGTTGCCCGCCCATGGCGGGTGCGTCACGATGCATCGATGCGATCAATCAAACTCGGTGCCATCGCCCTTGCCGTCACCGCCACCGCGCTGGCAGCCCCTGCCATCGCGCAGGCCGCGGAACCCGAAGAGAACATCACCCTCGACATCAACCTGCTCGGTTGCTCGCTCAGTGCGGGACTTGGCGGCGAGCTGCTGACGGCGTTCGGAACGGGGTCCAGCAGCGGTTCGAGCGGAAAGATCTCGTCCGGATTGGCCACCCGGTTGCGTTTGGCAGGCTGCCTGCCCTGGGCCTGATCCGCGAAAAACGGGGGCAATGACCGTTCAGAGCGGTCTGTTCGGAACAGCCGGACTTGAAAGTTAGGTTATCCGAACTTATCATTCAGGCGTATGAAGGTTTGGTTCTCTCGTTTGCGGCGTGTCAGCTTGCGCGCGCTCGTCTTGACTGTCGCCCTGTGCGCCACGCTGACCGCCTGCGGGAGCGAAACGGCGCGCGACGGGAAACCTGTGGTGCTGACCACGTTCACCGTGCTGGCCGACATCGCTCGCAACGTCGCGGGGGAGCACCTCACGGTGGAGTCCATCACGAAGGTGGGCGCGGAGATCCACGGCTATGAGCCGACGCCCGGCGATATCCGCACCGCGTCGAAAGCCGATCTGATCCTCGACAACGGGCTGAATCTGGAAGCCTGGTTCGCCCAGTTCGTGGGCGATGTGAAGGTCGAGCACGTGGTGGTCAGCGACGGCATCACGCCGATCGCGATCGGGGAGGACGCTTACCAGGGCAAGCCCAACCCGCACGCCTGGATGTCGCCGCTGAACGTGCAGATCTACGTGGACAACATGGTGCGCGCGTTCGAGAAACTCGCGCCCGCGCACGCCGCGGACTTCCGGGCCAATGGCGACGCCTACAAGGCCCAGTTGCAGCAGGTGCACACGGATCTGACCGCCACGTTGTCGAAACTGCCGCCCAACGAGCGCGCGCTGGTCACCTGCGAGGGCGCGTTCTCCTACCTGGCCCGCGACGCCGGTCTGACCGAAAAATACATCTGGGCCGTGAACGCCGAACAGCAGGCGACGCCACAGCAGATCGCCTCGGCCATCGAATTCGTCCGCGGCAACAAGGTGCCCGCGGTGTTCTGTGAGTCCACCGTCTCCGACGCCCCGATGCAGCGGGTCGTCGAGGCCACCGGAACCCGTTTCGGCGGCACGCTGTACGTGGATTCACTGTCGGAAGCGGGCGGTCCGGTGCCCACCTATCTGGACCTGCTGCGCCACGACGCTCGCACGATCAGCGCCGCACTGACAGGAAGCCAGTCATGACCCCTGCCATCGAAGTCGACGCCGTCACCGTGCATTACGGCGAGGTGCTCGCGCTGGAAGATGTTTCGATCACGGTCCGGCACGGCCGGATCTGCGGTCTGGTCGGCATGAACGGGTCCGGCAAGTCCACGCTGTTCAAAACCATTATGGGAATGGCGGATCCGGATCGCGGCACGGTCCGCATCGACGGCGGCTCGCATGCGGCGGCCCGGCGCGCGGGCAAGCTCGGCTACGTTCCGCAGAGCGAGGACGTCGACTGGAGTTTCCCGCTCTCGGTACACGACGTCGTCATGACGGGCCGCTACGGGCACATGGGTTTCACCCGCCGCCCTCGCCGCGCCGACCGCGAAGCCGTCGCCCATGCCCTCGAACGCGTCGAACTGACGGACCTGGCGCACCGGCAGATCGGGCAGCTCTCCGGCGGTCAGCGCAAACGTGCGTTCGTCGCTCGCGGTCTGGCCCAGGGCGCCACGATCCTGTTGCTCGACGAACCGTTCGCCGGCGTCGACAAACGATCGGAGGCCACCATCACGGGCGTGCTGCGCGACCTCGCCGCCGCCGGTGCGGCCGTGCTCATCTCCACCCACGATCTGCATTCGCTGCCGAACCTCGCCGACGACGCGATCCTGCTGATGCGCAGCGTGCTGGCGCACGGCGATCCGCACGAGGTGCTGCAACCGGAGAACCTCGCGCGCGCCTTCGGGATCGACGTGCTGGACCGCGGCGCCGACGACCTCCCGAAGGCCGGATAACCCATGAGCCCTGCCGAATTCCTGATCGAGCCGCTGAGCTACGAGTTCATGACCCGGGCGCTGATCACCTGCGTCATCACCGCCGTGGTGTGCGCGGTGCTGTCCTGCTGGCTGGTGCTGATCGGCTGGTCGCTGATGGGTGACGCGGTGTCGCACGCGGTGCTGCCGGGCGTCGTCCTCGCCTACATCGTGGGTGCGCCGTTCGCGGTCGGCGCGGTCATCTTCGGGTTCCTCGCCGTCGGGCTGATCGGGGTGGTGCGCAGCACCAGCCGGGTCAAAGAGGACGCCGCGATCGGCATCGTTTTCACCACGCTGTTCTCCTTCGGTCTGGTCCTGGTCTCGGTGACACCCAGCCAGACCGACCTGAACCACATCATCTTCGGCAACCTGCTCGGGGTCAGCCGCTCCGAACTGCTGCAAGTGGCGATTCTTGCCGCAATCGTCTTGGCCGCACTGGTGCTCAAGCGCCGCGACTTCACCCTCTACGCCTTCGACCCCACGCACGCCCACGCCCTCGGCCTGCGCCCGCGCACCCTGGGTGCGTTGTTGCTGGCGCTGCTGGCGCTCACGTCCGTGCTCGCGCTGCAGGCGGTCGGCGTCATTCTGGTGGTGGCGATGCTGATCATCCCGGGCGCCACCGCCTACCTGCTCACCGATCGATTCGGCCGCATGCTGCTGATCGCGCCGACGGTCTCGGCCACCTCCTCGGTGGCCGGTCTCTACCTCAGCTATCACCTCGACACCGCCCCCGGGGCGATGGTGGTGCTCGTCCAGGGCGCGGTCTTCACCCTCGTCTACCTCTTCGCGCCGCGCCAAGGCGTTATCGGCAAGCGCATCAACGCTTCTCGCCGCCGGACCGCTCTTTCCGCCAAGGCCTGAACCGGAACGACCGCGCGGCCTTACCCTGAGGAGACGGGCTGGGAGGTAGTCGTGCGCCGCTGGTTGTTCCGGTCGTCGATGCTGTTGTTCACCGCGACGGCGATCGTGGTGGGCGCCGCACTGCCCGCCGGCGCCTGCGGCGAAGGGGATGGGCACGGCCCGCATGATTCGCCGCCGCGGGTCACCGGGACGCCGGGCGCGCAGCGCAACGTCGAAGCGGTCGGTCACGTCCCGGACGCGAAAGGCGCTATCTCACTACAGTTCCTGCAATACGGGGAGCGCGACGTCATGGTCGTCTCCGGTGAGTTCGGGCTGAGGATCTACGATCTCACCGCGAACCCGTTGGCGCCCAGGCTGATCGGGCAGCTCGACCTGCCGGGCATGTGGGAAACCGAGGACACCGAGGTCGATCCGGAACGCAAGCTGGTCTTCCTCGCTCGGGATCCCCGGGCCTTCGGCGGCGAATCCGGCACCGGGAATTCCGGTGTCTATGTGGTGGATCTGAGCGTTCCGGAGCAGCCGGTGACGCTCAGCTACGTCGACGTGCCCGCCGGGCACACCACCACCTGCGTCAACGACTGCCAGTACCTGTGGACGGGCGGACCGGCCAGGGCGGACAGCATGCCCGCCGACTGGGGCGGCCGCCCGATCTGGGTCACCGACGTGCGGAACCCCCGCGCGCCAAGGGTTTTCCCGGAACCGATCGAGCTGGCCCGCAACGACGGCAAGACCGACTACGTGCACGACGTCCAGGTGGACGCGCACGGCGTCGCCTGGGTGTCCGGCCGCGGTGGTGTGCGCGGCTACTGGACCGAGGGCACGCACCAGGATCCGGTGACCGGTGAACGCTATCGGGCTTGGCCGAACGCCCCGATTCCCTTCGCGGGCGGCGGACTCTCGGAGTCGGCCGCCCCCACCCGATTCATCCACAACAGTTTCCGGCCGATCGGCAGCCGCGCGAAGGACGGCGGCGGCGACGGGCACCTGCTCTATGCCACCGAGGAGAGCTTCCGCCCCGGCTGCGCGGACGACGGCGCCTTGGTGATCGCCTCGCTCCAGGGTTCCTACGCCGGAGCGGGCTGGCGCTCGACCGTCTCGCGGCCCTACCGCCTCACCACGGTCGGCACCTGGAAGGTGCACGGTCAGGAGGGCAGCGACCCCCTCTCCGACGACTGCTCCGCCCACTACTTCGACATCCAGGACAAGATCCTGGTGCAATCGTTCTACGCGCAGGGCACCCGATTCCTCGACATCACCAACCCGGCGGCCCCGCGGCAAATCGCCTACTACCGCCCCACCGACGCCGCGGCCTGGGCCCCCTACTGGCACCGCGGCCTGGTCTACATCGCCGACAACACCCGCGGCATCGACATACTCCGCCTCGTAATGTGATCAAGATCGCCCCGAAACCCCTTGTGCGAGATAAAGTCCGGCCATGCTCGACGTTATCTCCGATGGATACTCGCTGGCCCGCAAACTCCCTTGGGATTTCAGCGACCGCAACAAGACCGCCGCCGCCATCGCCTGGGCCATGGGCTTCTTCGGCATCTTCTTCCTCGCCGTCCCCCTGGCCCTCTTCATGCTCACCCGGATCCCCAAATCCGAACAGAACACCCGCGACCTGGCCTGGGGCGCCCTCGTCTTCGGCATCGGCTACCCCCTGGCCTTCGGCCTGTTCTACCTCGACTGAACGCCGCGCGGCGATGTGCCACTCGCCGCCGCCGAATCGAGCACACTGGTGAGGTGGCGAACGAGCGGACGCAATTGATTGTGGTGGATGCGGCGAATGTGGTCGGCGCCAAACCCGATGGCTGGTGGCGGGATCGGGCCGGGGCGGCGCGGCGGCTGCTGTTGAAGATCGCGACGTTGAATGAGCATCCAGGTGATGTCGTCGTGGTGCTGGAGGGTGCCGCGAAGGCGGCGATCACCAGTGACGCACCGGAATTCGATGTGCTGCGGGTGGTGGCGGCCGACGGCTCGGGCGACGACGCGATCGTGCGGGTGGTGACGAAAGCGGTCGAGGCGGACAGCAGGCGGTCGATCATCGTGGTGACGGCGGATCGCGGTCTCCGGGATCGTGTCGAAGCGCTCGGGGCCGCCACCGTCGGGCCGAGGTGGCTGCTGGACCGAATCGAACCCTAGGGCGCTAGTCGATCCGCCGAGCCTCGATCACGAACTCGCGCATGAGCGCGTGGTCCTTCACGCCCCGGCTCGATTCGACGCCACTGGACACATCCACGCCCCACGGCTGCGCGGCCGCGATCGCGGCGCGCACATTCGCGGGCGACAAGCCGCCGGCGAGCAGCCAATTCCCGCTCGGCCGGGCGGTAGTGAGCGCGCCGAGGTCCCAGCGCTCGCCGGACCCGGCGACGGGGGAGTCCAGCAGCAGCCACTCCTCGCCATAGGCGCCGGTCCGCACGTCGGTCCCCGTAGTCAGCGAGGTCGCCCGCAGCAGCCGGAGATCGGACAGTTCCTCGAAGGCGGAGCGCGGATAAGCGCCGTGCAGTTGCAACGCGTCGACGCCCGCCGCGCGCGCCAGCTCGCCCGCCTCGGCGGCCGGAACACCGTGCACCACCCCGACGGACAGCACGTGCGACGGCACACCCGCGAGCAGCCGCCGCACTTCCTCGACCGAAATCTGCCGGGGGCTGGTGGTAAAGACGAACCCCACGGCATCGGCCCCGGCGTCGACCGCCGTAGCCACATCCTTTTCGGTGCGCAGGCCGCACAGCTTCACGAACATGCCGAAGACCCTATGCGAGCGGCGGAGACGCGTTGCTCAGGGCAAGTCGAACCGCGGCCCGGGCTGTGCCGGAAGCCACAGCCCGGGAGCGAGACCGCCACGCTGCCAACGGCATTCGGAAACCGTTCGGTCTACTTTCCGTTACTTAACGTACCTACTTTTCCCGGCGTGACGGTACAGGCACCTCGGGTGCATCCCACGGTTCACTACTCCACGCCGCTTCGAACGCACGGCAACCTTGCCGTACCCGCTCCGCTGCTCACCCTCGGCGCCATGCTCAGCATTCAGCTCGGCGCCGCCATCGCTAAGTATCTCTTCGATCTGGTGGGCGTCAGTACCACCGCGAGTATGCGGCTGGTGCTGGCCGGGCTGATCGCGCTGCTGCTGTGGCGACCGGCCCTCCGCCTTGAAAGGGCGGCGTTGCCAAGCGTTCTCGGGCTCGGTGCGGCGATCGCCGGAATGAACGCCTGCTTCTACGCCGCCATCGATCGGATTCCGCTGGGGATGGCCGTCACCATCGAGTTCCTGGGCCCACTGACCGTCGCGGCCCTCGGCTCGCGCCGGATCCGGGAGGCGCTGTGGGTGCTGCTCGCCGGTGCCGGGGTGCTGTTGCTGATGGAATCCGACGGGCCGGTGTCCTGGACCGGCGTGGCTTTCGCGGTGGGAGCAGGCATCTGCTGGGGCGCCTACATCGCGTGCGGCGCCGTGGTCGGGAAGCGCACCACCGGCCACGACGGGCTGGCGCTCTCGATGGCCTGCGGCGGGCTGCTCGCGCTGCCGGTGCTGCTCACGAATGCCACACCGGCCCTGCTCGATCCGCTCGCGCTCCTGGGGCTGCTCGCCATCGCCATCCTGTCCTCACTGGTACCACACGCCCTCGAAATGACGATCCTGCGCCAGATCACAGCCGCGACCTTCGGCGTGCTGATGAGCCTGATGCCCGCGGTCGCCGCGGCGGCCGGTCTGTTGCTTCTCGGCGAAACGCTGCAACTCGCGCAGTGGGCCGGAATCGCCCTGGTGGTGGTCGCGGCGGCAGGCGCGGCGCGGGGTGAAGGGTGAGCCGCGGCTACCGTGCGTAAGGATCCTCGAGCGCGGAGGGGGTGCTGGCTACTGCCAGCACGTTCTCCGGGTAGTCCGGTCCGGCAACGTAGAAGCGGGCGCGCGTTCGACCTACCGGTTGCAGGACCCGAAGTGCGACGAGGTCTCGCAGGTCGCGTTGTGCCTGTTGTGTGCTCAAGCCTTCGGCCTGTTCGTAGCGGGTGCGACGGACCCTGCTGGACATCGCGACGTCATGCAGGGCGCTGACTACTCGCTCGTCCAGGCGAACCCCGGCGACGAACTCCTCGAGCGCACTCCACACCGTGCCGGATCGAACCCAGCGGGCATGGACGGTTTGGGCCTGCTGGTGATACGCGGTCAGGTTGAATCGAATCCATTCGGCCACATCCTGATCGGGGCGATATGTGCTGCCCCGGCGGCCTAGTACCTGGTAGTACTCCCAGGTGTTGCCCGGCCTGCCGAGCCATGCCTCGGTCGAGGAGAATTCCGGCGCCAGTACGCCTTCCCGCGCGATCACGAGTGTTTGCAGCGATCGCGACATGCGGCCGTTACCGTCGGCCCACGGGTGAATGGACACGAGATGCAGGTGTGCCATCGCCGCCCGTATCAGGGGGTGCGAGCCGTCGTCGGCATTGAGCCAATCGACGAGCTCGCCCGTCAGCGCCGGTACCTGATCCGCGTCGGGTCCGGTGTATGCCGCGATGCTCGGATCGCGTGCGTCGGTCACGTAGACCGGGCCGCGGCGCCATTGTCCGGCTGGGCGTCGTTCGGTGTGCCGGTGCCCTTGAAGCATCCAATGCAGCGCGTTGAGGAGGCCTTTGCTGTACGAGAAGTCCTCCACGTCGTGGAGCGTTTGGATGTAGGTCATCATGCGCTCGTAGGCCAGCGTTTCGGCCTTGTTCTCCTCGGAGACCTCCACGTCACGTTCGCCGGCGATCAGATCTTCCACGTCGACGGTGGATACCCGGAACCCCTCGATCGAATTCGATGCCGCCACGGCGTCCGCGGTCAGGAATTTTCGGAGACCGCCCGCCCACTTGCCAGGTTTGGCCTGGAGTTCGTGGCGCAGTTCGGCGCGCATCCGATCCACGCCGTCGAGGACACGGCTGTCGGCTGCGGTCAGCGCAGGGGTCGGGAACAGCACGATGCCACGATACTTTGACGTAATCATTGCGTCAATCTGTATAGCGCCACTCTCGGGGGTGATTTTCGCACCCCTGCGGCGGCCCGGCGGCCTCCCGAGGGTGCCTTCTGGGTCAGTTGCTTCTGCTTGACCATTGGTCATACAGGCAAAAGCCCCGCAACTACTCCCAGAGAGATCGGCACTTGAGACACTTCATCAGCCGCGCAACAGCAGGACTGTTCATCGGCACCCTGACCGCCGCCGCCCTCGTCGCCGTCCCCGGCACGGCGCATGCCGAGCAGGCGGACGACGTGGTCACCATTCAGCAGGTGTCCAGCGGACGCTATCTCGACGCCTGGGCCGACGGGACGCACGATTACAACGTGGTCACCCGGCCCAAGCAGGGCGACACCAGCCAGCAGTGGCGGATCAACTGGGATGACAGCGGCACCGGGACCGGCACCGTGCAGCAGGTCAGCAGCAACCGCTTCCTGGATGCCCACGAAATCGATTCGCTGGACTATCACCTGGTGACCCGGCCCGCCCAGAACAACAACACCCAGCTCTGGCGCATCAGCTCGATCGGCAACGGGAAATACACGATCCAGCAGGCGTCGAACAATCGCTACGTGGATGCCCATGAGATCGCCGAGAAGGACTACGGCGTCGTCAGCCGCTCGGCCCAGAACAACCCGACTCAGCAATTCATTCTGGTGGTCGTCGGCCACTGATCTCCGCGGCCACGGTCACCGCGGTGGGAACCAGCACGATGGCTTTCACGCCGCCGTAGTCGGATTCGGTGAGCCGGACCGTAACCCCGTGGCGGGCAGCTAGTTTCGCGACCACGAACAGGCCGAGGCGAGCGTCGCCGGAGAGTGCGGCGACGCTGAAGTCGGGGGGATCGGCCAGCACGGCGTTGCGGGCGGCGAGTTCGGCGGGGGACATGCCGAGACCCTGGTCGGTGATCTCCACGGCGACGCCCCGGCCGACCAGGACGCCGTCGATGTCGACGCGAGATTCCGGCGGTGAGTAGGCGGTGGCGTTGTCGGCGAGTTCGGCGAGCAGGTGGATGACGTCGGCGACCGCACCGCCGGACACATAGGTATCGGGCAGCCGGCCGACTTGAATCCTGGTGTAGTCCAAGCTTTCCGCGACCGCACCACGAATCACGTCGATCAGCGGGACCGGGTGGCGCCACTGCCGGCCCGGCTGTTCGCCGCCGAGGATGATGAGGTTCTCGGCGTTGCGGCGGGCGCGGGTGGCGAGGTGGTCGAGCTGGAACAGCAGATCCAGGTAAGCCGGATCCTCTTCCGCGCGTTCGGCGGTGTCCAGCAGTGCGAGCTGCCGGTGCACGACGACCTGCGACCGGTGTGCGATGTTGAGGAACACCGCGTTCACCCCCGCGCGGGTCTGGGATTCGGCGACCGCGGCCGAAACGGCCGCCAGGTGTGCGCGATTGAAGGCGTTGGCGACCTGGCCGACCTCGTCGGTGCCGTAATCCAGCCCCGCCACTTCACCTTTGGTGTCCAGCTCGGTGCCGGTGGAGAGGCGGCGGATGGTGTCGGGCAGCCGCTCGTCGGCGAGTTCGAGGGTGTCGCGCCGGAGTCGCCGCATCCGTGCGACGAAGCGATTCGCCAGCACAAGGGCCGCCAGGAAGGCCAGCACCGCGAGCGAGAAGATCCCCGCCCCACCGAGATAGGAGTTCAGCAGCACCCGCTCGCCGTGCTCGGCGGCGGCGTGATGGCTGTCGGCGCTCTGGTCTTTCCAGAGTTGCATGAGATTCGATCGCACGGTCCCCGCGACCCGCTGCCATTCGACGACGTCCAGCGGCAGCGCCTCGTCCTCGGCGGACTTTCTTGTGCGCGAGCTGGTTTCGTCGTCGTCCGGGTAGGGCCCACGCTTGATGATGGCGTCCTCCATGGCGACCAGCTGCTGCCACTCGGCGCCGGCGGTGATCGCCTTCAACTGCTCGAGTCGCTGCCCCTGCAGCGTCGAACCCACGTAGGCGACTTCGCCTCGCCCGTCGCCGATGTAGCTGCCGAGCTCGGTGAGCAACTGTGGCGAGACCTGCTCGGTCAGCACCGCAACCGACCCCAGACTGCTTGTCCGCGAAACGGATTCGGCGGCCCGCAACGCGTGCACCGCCTTGTACAGTTCGACCGCGACCCGGGCGTCCGGCGCCACCTCGGCCACCAGCAGCGAGGCGCTGGTCACGGTGTGCACGATCTGGCTGAACGCTCCGAACACCTGCTGTGCCGGGATGACGCGGGCATCGATGCCGCCGCGCAGCTGCGGCAGCCGCTTGTACAGCTCGCGATAGCCCTCGATGGGCGCCGTGAGGTCGGGCCGCAGCTCCTGCATCGTGGCGCTGGTGGAGACGAGCGCCGCCAGCGCCGCGTCGGAGTGCTCGCGGGTGGCGGGCAACGCGGCGGCGGCGGTCTCCGCACCGGCCAAGTGCAGCAGCGAAACTCGGCGTTCCTCCTGAAACGCCTCGACCATCAGGATCGCGGGCGTGATCGCGACGGTGGACAGTTCGGCGAACCGATTTGCCTTCTGTCCGTCCCGGATCAGATACACCGAGCCGCTGATCCCCGCGGCGAGCAACGCGATGCTCGGAATCAGCACGATCGCCAGCAGGCGCGCCCGGACACCGGCGATACGCCGTGGCCAGGACAGCGAAATACGGGGGAATCTAGTGCCGCTCACCGAAGACTTGCCTACTTCCGGGCACCGCTGCCCCCTGACCACCGGGTGCAGGAAACGTAACCGCTGACGTATCACCGCGCAAGCATTTGCTTGGTGCGCCAAGGGCCTTGGCGCGCTCCGCAAATGTCCAGTTTCCTTCGATAGCCGCGGGTCTGCTGAGCCTTCGATGCTCACCCGAATCGGTCCGGCGTGGCCCCGAAAACGGGGCATTCTTCTGTGTTGTACTCGACTGGCGAGTCCTATTGCTACTCGATTGCTGTTGATTGATACCGGCTTCCACGACGGCGGCATCGCCCGGTGCGCCGAGGGAAAGGGATGGGTCACACATGGTGATGAGCCGACCGGACACCGGTCCCGGCGAAACGGGAGAACTGCTGCTGCGCTCGGCGCGCTGGTTCCGCCCGGGCACACCGTCGGCGGATCTGCACAGCGAACAGATCGAGGGCGGGCGCGACGGCGATGTGTTCTACCGCGACCGGTGGAGCCACGACAAGATCGTCTACTCCACCCACGGTGTGAACTGCACCGGCTCCTGCCGCTGGAAGGTCTACGTCAAGGACGGCATCATCACCTGGGAGACCCAGGCCACCGACTATCCCTCGGTCGGCCCGGACCGTCCCGAGTACGAACCGCGCGGCTGCCCACGCGGCGCCTCGTTCTCCTGGTACACCTACTCGCCGACCCGGGTCCGCTACCCGTATGTCCGCGGCGTCCTGCTGGAGCTCTATCGCGAAGCCCGTAAACGCCTGGGTG
Source organism: Nocardia sp. NPDC051832 (assembly GCF_040681285.1). Lineage (NCBI taxonomy): Bacteria > Bacillati > Actinomycetota > Actinomycetes > Mycobacteriales > Nocardiaceae > Nocardia > Nocardia sp. NPDC051832. The sequence goes on along the minus strand of NZ_JBFAYL010000001.1, from coordinate 1,921,165 downwards.
ATCCGGTCCTGGCCTGGGCCGACATTCAGGCCGATCCGGAACGCCGGCGGCGCTATCAGCAAGCCCGTGGCAAGGGCGGTCTGGTACGCGCCACCTGGGACGAGGCCATCGAAATCGCCGCCGCCGCACACGTGCACGCGATCAAGAACTACGGGCCGGACCGGGTCGCCGGGTTTTCGCCGATCCCCGCGATGTCGATGGTCTCGCATGCTTCCGGGGCCCGGTTCATGGGCTTGATCGGCGCGCCCATGCTGTCGTTCTACGACTGGTATGCCGACTTGCCGGTCGCCTCTCCGCAAGTGTTCGGCGACCAGACCGACGTGCCCGAGTCCGGCGACTGGTGGGACGCGGCCTACCTGATCATGTGGGGTTCCAACGTCCCGGTGACCCGCACGCCCGACGCGCACTGGATGGCCGAGGCGCGCTACCGCGGCCAGAAGGTCGTGGTCGTCGCCCCCGACTACGCGGACAACGCGAAGTTCGCCGACGAGTGGCTGCATCCGCACCCGGGCACCGACGGCGCACTGGCCATGGCGATGGGCCACGTCGTGCTCAAGGAATGCTTCGTGGACCGCGAGGTCCCGTTCTTCGGCGACTACGTGCGGCAGTTCACCGACCTGCCGTTCCTGGTGACGCTGGTCGAACGGGACGGCGCCTACGTGCCGGACAAGTTCGTGCGCGCCGCCGATCTCGGTGATACCGAGGAGGGCGCGCAGTGGAAGACGGTGCTGCTGGACGAGGCCAGCGGCGCGCCCGTGGTGCCGAACGGCTCGATGGGCTTCCGGTGGACCGAATCCGGCGCGGGCCGGTGGAATCTGGATCTGGTCCGGGTCCGCCCGGTGCTGTCGCTGCACGGGCGCGGCAGCGGTGTCGAGGTGCTGCTGCCCCGGTTCGACACCGAGGGCGGCGCGCACGGGCAGGGCCGGGGCGCGACGATCCGGCGCGGCGTCCCGGCGCAACGGCTCGGCGCGGACGGACCGCTGGTGACCACGGTCTTCGACCTGCTGCTGGCCCAGTACGGCGTGGCCCGCGCGGAATTGCCCGGCCAGTGGCCGAGCGGATACGACGACCCCGAGACGCCCGGCACGCCCGCCTGGGCCGAGCAGATCACCTCGGTGCCGGCGGCCCGCGCCATCAAGATCGCGCGCGAATTCGCCGGTGTCGCAGAGGAATCCAAGGGCCGCTGCATGATTCTCATGGGCGCGGGCACCAATCACTGGTTCCACTCCGAAACGATCTACCGCGCCTTCCTATCGCTGCTGTTGCTGACCGGCTGCCAGGGCCGCAACGGCGGCGGGTGGGCACACTACGTCGGACAGGAGAAGTGCCGCCCGGTGACCGGCTGGGCCACGCTGGCCTCGGCCAATGACTGGTCCCGGCCGCCGCGTCAAATGATCGGCACCGCTTGGTTTTTCGCCAACACCGATCAGTGGCGTTACGACCACTTCACCGCCGACGTGCTGTCCTCGCCGCTGGGTACGGGCCGGTTCGCGGGCATGACCGGCGCGGATGTGCTGGCCCAGTCCGCGCGCATGGGCTGGATGCCCTCCTACCCGACGTTCAACCGCAACCCCCTGGATCTGGCCGATGCGGCGGAAGCGGCGGGCATGCCCCCCGCCGACTACGTCGTCGACGAACTACGCAGCGGGCGACTGCGTTTCGCCAACGAGGATCCCGACGCACCGGAGAACTGGCCGCGGGTGCTCACGCTGTGGCGCTCGAACCTGCTCGGCTCCTCGGCCAAGGGCGCGGAGTACTTCAGTAAGCATCTGCTCGGCACGCACTCCTCGTTGCGCGCCGAGCCCGCGCCGCCGGAGGCGCGGCCCCGGGATGTGGTGTGGCACGAGGAAGCTCCCGAGGGCAAGCTCGATCTGCTGCTGACCCTGGACTTCCGCATGACCTCCTCGACCATGCTCTCCGACGTGGTGCTGCCCGCCGCGACCTGGTACGAGAAGCACGATCTGTCCTCCACCGACATGCACCCCTACGTGCACTCCTTCGCCCCGGCGGTGGATCCGCCGTGGCAGGCGCGCACCGACTTCGACGCCTTCTACGAGCTGGCCTCCCGGTTGAGCGAACTGGCGGTGGGGCACCTCGGTACCCGCCGCGACGTGGTGGCGACCGCGTTGCAGCACGACACCGTCGCCGAGACCGCGCAACCCGGCGGCGTGGCGCTGGATTGGCGGGCGGGCGAATGCGAGCCGATCCCGGGCCAGACCATGCCCGCGCTCGCGGTGGTGGAGCGCGACTACACCGCCATCGCGACGAAGTTCGCCTCGCTGGGTCCGCTGGCCGACAAGCTCGGCCTGCCGGCCAAGGGCATCATGCTGCGGCCGGACGCGGAGATCGATTACCTGCGCGGCATCAACGGCGTGGTGGCCTCGGGCATCGCCGCCGGTCGTCCGGCGCTCGACACCGCCGTCAAGGCCGCCAATACGATCCTGGCGCTGTCCGGAACGACCAACGGGCGCTTGGCGGTTCAAGGCTTCGAGACGCTGGAGGGGCGCACCGGCCAGCACATGGCGCACCTGGCCGCCGAGAAGGAGGGGGTGCTGATCACCTACGCCGACACCCAGGCCGCGCCGGTCCCGGTTATCACGTCGCCGGAATGGTCCGGCAGCGAGTCCGGCGGGCGGCGCTACGCGCCGTTCACGCTGAACACCGAGCATCTCAAGCCGTTCCACACCCTCACCGGGCGGCAGCACTTCTTCCTCGACCACGACTGGATGCACGAGCTGGGGGAGGCGCTGCCGGTCTACCGCCCGCCGCTGGACATGCGGCGGCTCTTCGGCGAACCCGCGCTCGGGCCCGACGGTCAGAACGAGGTGACGGTGCGCTACCTGACGCCGCACAACAAGTGGTCGATCCACTCGGAGTACCAGGACAACCTGTTCATGCTGTCGCTTTCCCGTGGCGGACAGGGGATCTGGATGTCGGTGGAAGACGCCGAGTCCATCGGGGTCGCCGACAACGACTGGATCGAGGCGGTGAACCGCAACGGCGTCGTGGTGGCCCGCGCCATCGTGTCACCGCGCATGCCGCGCGGCACGGTGTACATGCACCACGCGCAGGAACGCACCATCAACGTGCCCAAGTCCGAAACCGACGGCCGCCGTGGCGGTTTCCACAATTCGCTGACCCGGGTGCTGCTCAAACCCAGCCACCTGATCGGCGGCTACGCCCAATTGTCCTGGGCATTCAACTATTTCGGTCCGACCGGCAACCAGCGTGACGAGATCACCGTGATCCGCCGCCGCTCCCAGGAGGTGCAGTACTGATGCGCGTCATGGCTCAGCTCGCGATGGTGATGAATCTCGACAAGTGCATCGGCTGCCATACCTGCTCGGTGACCTGCAAACAGACCTGGACCAACCGCACCGGCATGGAATACGTGTGGTTCAACAATGTGGAAACCCGTCCCGGGCAGGGCTATCCGCGCAGGTACGAGGATCAGGAGCAGTGGAAGGGCGGCTGGACGCTGAACCGGCGCGGCAAGCTGAAACTCAAGCAGGGTTCGCGCGCCTGGAAGCTGGCCAGCATCTTCGCCAATCCGGTGCTGCCCACGCTGCGCGACTACTACGAGCCCTGGACCTACGACTACAGCAACCTCACCGACGCGCCCCTGGGGGACGACTACCCGGTCGCCCCGCCGCGCTCGCTGGTCACCGGTAAACCGATGGCGGTGGAGTGGTCGTCGAACTGGGACGACAACCTCGGCGGTGCGGCCGAGCACGGCCCCGAGGACCCGAACGTGGTGAAGATGCGCGCGGAGGTGGGCGAGAAGATCCGCTTCAGCTTCGAAGAGAGCTTCATGTTCTATCTGCCGCGGATCTGCGAGCACTGCCTCAATCCGGCCTGTGTGGCGGCCTGCCCGTCGGGCGCGATCTACAAGCGCGCCGAGGACGGCATCGTGCTGGTCGATCAGGATCAGTGCCGGGGCTGGCGGCAATGCGTGACGGGCTGCCCCTACAAGAAGATCTACTTCAACCACCAGACCGGCAAAGCCGAGAAGTGCACGTTCTGCTACCCGCGCGTCGAGGTCGGCCTGCCCACGGTGTGCTCGGAGACCTGCGTCGGGCGGCTGCGCTACCTCGGCGTCATGCTCTACGACGCCGACAAGGTGACCGCCGCCGCGGCCACCAAGGACGAGAAGCAGCTCTACCGTGCGCAATTGGAGTGCTTCCTCGATCCCGAGGACCCGGAGGTGCGCCGGGCCGCCGAGCGCGACGGCATCTCCCGGGAATGGCTGGACGCGGCGCGCCGTTCGCCGGTGCACGCGCTGATCAGCAAGTACCGGGTGGCGCTCCCGCTGCATCCGGAGTTCCGCACCATGCCGATGGTCTGGTACATCCCGCCGCTGTCCCCGGTGGTGGACGCGGTGTCCGACAGCGGCTTCGACGGCGAGGACGCCGGCAACCTGTTCGGCGCGATCGACGCCCTGCGCATCCCGCTGCAATATCTGGCCGAGCTGTTCACCGCCGGTGACACCGGTCCGGTGCGCGCCAGCCTGAATCGCCTGGCGGCCATGCGCTCTCATATGGCCGACATCAACCTCGGCCGCACCGTCTCCGAGGACAAGGCCGCCGCCGTCGACATGACCGCCGCCGAGATCGAGCAGATGTTCCACCTGCTCGCGATCGCGAAATACGAAGACCGCTACGTGATTCCGACTGCCGCCATGGCCGAGGCGCACAGTCTGGAGGAGTCGGCGGTGAACAGCGGTTGCAGCCTGGACACCGAGGGCGGACCCGGCATGGCCGAGGACGGCGCCTTCGGCGGCGGGTCCGGACGCAAGTCACTGCCCCTGGTCACCGTCGAGAGTTTCCACGCCATGCGAAAACAGCAGACCGCGGACACCCCCGAGGAGACCTTTCAGTGACCCGGATCGACGACGAGGTCGCGATCATCTACCGGGTGGCCGCGGCCTGTCTGGCCTACCCGGATGCCGAATTCCACGCGGACATACCGCGATTCGATGCCGCGCTGGCGCGGTTACGGCACGCCACTGCTCCGATCCTGCGTGAATTCCTCAGCACCACCGCGGAATTGAGCCCCGACCAACGCACAGCCGCGTACGTGGAGACCTTCGACTTCACCAACCGGCACAGCCTGTATCTGACCTGGTGGAGTGACGGTGACACGCGCAACCGGGGTGCGGCGCTGGTCCGGTTCAAGGACCGCTACCGCGCCCATGGCTTCGATTTCGACGACGGCGAACTGCCCGACTTCCTGCCCGCCGTCCTCGAATTCAGCGCCCTGGCCCGGACCGGCGCCGTGCTGCTCGAGCATCGCCCGGCCTTGGAACTGCTGCGCATCGCACTGGGGGACAAGGGCAACGACTATGCCGCCGTCCTGACCGCCGTGTGCGCGACGCTTCCCGGTTCCTCCCCCAAGGACCGCGCCGCGGCGCGCGCGATGGCGCGCCTCGGACCGCCGCGCGAGACGGTCGGCCTCGAGCCGTACGGCCACCTCGGAATGCTTCCCCTGCTGACTGGAGACCCTCGATGAGCATCTTCCTGTGGGGTGCGCTGCCGTACCTCGTCATCGGCCTGCTCGCCACCGGCCTGGCCTGGCGCTACCGCTACGACAAGTTCGGCTGGACCACCCGCTCCTCGGAACTGTACGAATCGCGGCTGCTGAACATCGCCTCGCCGATGTTCCACTACGGCATCCTGTTCGTGTTCCTCGGGCACATCATGGGCCTGTTCATTCCGGCCTCGTGGACCGACGCCGTGCATTTCGACGAGCACGCCTACCACCTGATGTCGCTGTTCGCGGGCACCGCGGCGGGTGTGCTGGCGATCGTCGGCATCGGCATGCTGGTCTATCGCCGCCGCACCAATGCCGCTGTCTTCCATGCCACCACGCGCAACGACAAGGTCATGTACGTGGTGCTGGTGGGTGCGATCTTTACCGGCCTGTTCGCCAAGCTGACCAACTCCAACATCCACGACGGGTACAACTACCGGGACACGATCGCGCCGTGGGCCCGCAGCATCTTCACGCTGCGCCCCGAGGTCGACCTGATGGCCGGCGCGCCGGTCGCCTTTCAGGTGCACGCGGTGATCGGCATGGCACTGTTCGCCCTGCTGCCCTTCACCCGGCTGGTCCACATCTTCAGTGCGCCGGTGCAATACCTGTTCCGGCCCTACATCGTCTATCGCTCCCGCGATCCCCGCCGGCTCAGCGAGCGCGCGCCGCGGCGCGGCTGGGAACGAATCGACTCCGGGCGGTGACCGGCGGCCCCGAGCTCCGGCGGCCGCATCCGGACGCCAATGCCGAACCCGGAGCCATCGGGCCCAACGTCGTCTTCGTCGCCGCGGCGGCGGCCATGGGCGGCTTCCTCTTCGGCTACGACTCCTCGGTCATCAACGGCGCGGTCACCGGCATCCAGTCCGATTTCGGCGTCTCCTCGGCGACCATGGGATTCATCGTGGCCTCCGCGCTGCCGGGCGCGGCCGCGGGCGCGCTGAGCGCGGGCTGGCTGGCCGACCGCTGGGGCCGGACGCGCGTGATGCAGCTCAGCGCGCTGTTGTTCGCGCTGAGCGGTGTGGGCAGCATGTTCGCCTTCGGGGACACCGATCTGACGGTGTGGCGTTTCGTCGGTGGCATCGCCATCGGCGCGGCCTCGGTGGTGGCCCCGGCCTACATCGCCGAGGTCGCGCCGCCGGCTTACCGCGGGCGGCTGGCCTCGTTCCAGCAGCTGGCGATCGTGCTGGGCATCGCGCTGTCCGCGCTGGTCAACTACCTGATCAATATGGCGGCGGGCGGGTCGAACGACGCTGAGCTGCACGGGCTTTCGGCGTGGCGGTGGATGCTGGGCGCGGAAGTGGTGCCCGCGCTGGTCTACGGGGCCATGGCGTTCCTGATCCCGGAATCGCCGCGCTATCTGATCGCCAACGGGCAGGAGGACAAGGCCCGCAAGGTGCTCGCGGACGTGGAGAACGACGACCCGGCGCACTTGGATCAGCGGGTGCGGGAAATCCGCGACGCGATGGCCGGTGAAGTCCGCTCGGGGCCGAAGGATCTGCTCAGCCACAGCCGGGGCCTGCTGCTGCCCATCGTGTGGATCGGTATCGGCGTGTCCGCGCTCCAGCAGTTCGTGGGCATCAACGTGATCTTCTACTACTCGTCGCTGCTGTGGCAGCAGGTCGGCATCGACACCTCGAATTCGCTGCTGGTTTCGATGATTTCGTCGGTGATCAACATCGTCGGCACCGTAATCGCGATGGCGCTGGTCGACCGGGTCGGCCGAAAACCGTTGCTGCTGATCGGTTCCGCCGGCATGGCGGTGACGCTGGGCTTGTGCGCGTGGATGTTCTCCTACGTCGGTGGCACGCAGGACCATCCGTCCATGCCGAAGGTGCCCGGGACGATCGCGCTGGTCTCGGCCAACCTCTACGTGCTCTTCTACGCGCTGTCCTGGGGCGTGGTGGTGTGGGTGCTGCTCGGCGAGATGTTCCCCAATCGGATTCGCGCCATCGCACTCTCGGTGGCCGCGAGCGCGCAATGGCTGGCCAACTGGCTGATCACCGTCTCGTTCCCGTCGCTGTCGGACTGGAGCCTGAGCGGCGCGTACGGGCTGTACGCACTCGCGGCGATCGTCTCCATTCCGTTCGTGCGTCATCTGGTGCGCGAAACCAAGGGGCGCACCCTGGAATCCATGGGTTGACCGGACTCACTTTGCGCCGGACAGCTCCCGGGTGATTTCGCCGAAGTCCTTGCCTTTGGTCTCGATCACCCTGCGCTGCACGAAGATCAGACCGAGCACGCAGATGACGGCGAACAGCCAGAAGGTCTCGCCCTGTCCCAGCCCCGAGACCAGGCTCAGGAATACCTGGCTGACAACGAAATTCGCGATCCAGTTCGATGTCGCGCCCACCGCCGCGCCGGAACCCCGTTCGGCGGGCGGGAAGATCTCGGCCAGCAGCAGCCAGAACACCGGGCCCATGCCGATCGCGAAGAAGGCGATGAAGGTCAGCAGGCAGAGCAGGGCGATGACGTGCGCGGCCGGGAAGTCCCAGACGAAGGTCGCGCCCAGAATCGCCAGCGCCACCGCCATTCCGGACAGCGAGGTGAGCAGCAGCGGACGACGGCCCCACCGGTCGATGAGCCGGATCGACACCAGTGTCATGATCACGTTCAGCACGCCGATCGCCAGTGAGTAGAGGATGGCGTTGGAGGTGTTCAGGCCGGTGTTCTTCATGATGGTCGGCGCGTAGTAGATGACGGCGTTGATGCCGACGAACTGTTGCAGCACCGCCAGCACCAGCGCGATGATCAACGCCGGGCGCACGCTGCGATCGGTCAGTCCGCGTAGCCCGGCCGAGGGCGGGGCCTCCTGCCGAGCCTTGGTCAGCTGGGCCAGTTGCGTGTCGGCGGTGCCGGGGCCGGAAATCTCGGCGAGCACCTGCCGCGCCCGGTCCGGCCGCTGGTGGCCCTCCAGCCACACCGGGGTTTCCCGCAGGAGCGAAATACCCAGCAGCAGAGCGACACTGGGTACCAGGCCGAGGCCGAACATCCAGCGCCAGGCGCCGTTGTGCGCGAAAGCCAGGTTCACCGCGTAGGCGACCATGATGCCCAGGGTGAGCATCAGCTGATTGAGTGAGACCACCCGCCCGCGCAGCCGCGACGGGGCGATCTCGGAGAGGTAGAGCGGCACGATCACCGAGCTGAGGCCGATGCCCAGACCCTGCACGATGCGCGCGACCAGCAGCACTCCGAAATCCGAGGCGACCACCGCGAGCAGGCCGCCGCCGGTGTAGAGCACCGCCGCCAGCAGCAGCGCCTTGCGCCTGCCGAATCGGTCCCCGATCTGACCGGCGCCGAGCCCGCCGACGGCCGCGCCGAGCAGCAGCACCGAGACCACCGCGCCCTGCTGCACCGTGCCCAGGCGTAGTTCCTCCTTGATGAACAGCTGGGCTCCGGCGACCACCGCGCTGTAGTAGCCGAATAGGAAACTGGCCAGCGTGGCGATCGCTGACCACACCCAAATGCGTTGCGAGGCAGGCGCGGCCGCCGTCACGGTCATAGCTGAACCGCGACCTTGATGTCGTTGTGCCCTGGGGTGAAGGCGTCGGCCGCCTGCGCCAGGGGGATCTGGCGGGTGATCAGGCCGGCCAGCCACTCCTTGTCGGCGGCGGCCAGGGCTTCGGCCGCCTGGTGGTAGTGCCGTTTGTTGGCGTTGACCGACCCGAAGATCAGGTCGTTCTCCAGCACGATGTTGCGGTTCGCCGCACCGGCGTCGAAAGTGACCTGCCGGCCGACCGGGGAAACGCCGGTGAGACAGACGATTCCGGCCGACGCGTTGTGCGTCATGGCGTCCACGGCGACCTGTGCCGAACCGGTCGCCTCCACGACGATGTCGGGTTTGATCTTGTCGGCCACCGTCGGCAGCGGATCGCTGTGATATGTCGCGCCAAGGGCCCGAGCCATCTTCGGCTGGATCCCCTCGTCACCCAGCGCGAGCACGTGCACGTCGAGTCCGCGCTGTTTGCCGAGCATCGCGGCAAGCAGGCCGATCGGCCCGGCCCCGGTGACCAGCACCCGCCGATGCTCGTACCAGGCCCGATTGCTGACGCGCTCGATCTGTTCCCAGGCCTTGGCGACCACCGTGGTCGGTTCCATCAGCACGCCTAGATGCCCGAGTGAGGGGTCCAGCTTCACCGCATAGTCGGACTCGACGGTCCACAGCTCCGAGGCATAGCCGTCTATTTGCTTGATCCCGCGTTCGGTGTACTGGCCGTTGCGGCACATGTCGAACTCGCCGTGCGCGCAGGCTCCGCACGGCACCGGATCGGGGCGGCGCACGATGCCCACCACCAGGTCGCCCGCGGCGAATCCGCTGCCCTCCGGTGCGCTCGATACCTTGCCGAGCGACTCGTGCCCGATCACCAGGCGTTCGTGCCCGGCTGGAGCCCAGCCGTAGTCACCTGCGGCGATCTCGCGGTCGGTGCCGCAGACGCCGAAGGCGATGCCCTGGACGAGCAGTTCGCCGGGTCCCGCGACCGGATCGGTTACGTCGGTGACTTCCAGTGAACCGGCCTGCTCGGGGATGACAGTGAGCGCACGCATGAGACCCCTCGATTCCTCGCGGCGGCCGCGCGACCGACGCCGTTCGGTGCCACGAATCCAGGTTTGCTGTGTGAAAGCTGTCATCCATTCTTTACCCGTAGGCGCGCGGGTTGTCTAGGCTTGTGGTCGTCTTGTATGCGATTTGCTATTCCGTTGCGGATTCTGAGGAGAGTCATGGCAAGCGAAGCTGTCCGGCCATGCGTCGCTGTCGTGATGGGCGTCTCGGGATCGGGGAAGACCACCGTGGCGAACATCCTGGCCGCCGACCTGGGCTGGCCGATGCTCGAGGGCGACGACCTGCACCCGGCCGCCAACATCGCGAAAATGGCGTCGGGGCATCCGCTCACCGACGCCGACCGGTGGCCCTGGCTGGAATCGATCGGGCAGTGGATCTCCGGCCGCGTCGAGACCGGCGGATCGGCCGTCGTCACCTGCTCCGCCCTGAAGCGCTCCTACCGAGACGTCTTGCGGCAAGCCATGATCGGGCATCCCGAGGCGCTGCTGCTGTTCGTGTACCTGCGCGGGACCCCCGAGGAACTGCACCGGCGACTCGTGGCCCGCCGCGACCACTACATGCACGCGTCCATGCTCGAGTCCCAGCTCGCCACGCTCGAAGACCCCACGGGTGAACCCGACGTCCGCACCATCGACGTCGGCCACTCCCCGAAGGAGGTCGCGGCCGCCGCGTTGGCCGCGATCGAAGCCGCCAACGCCGAATAATCGGGTAGCCGGTTATTCGCTTCCCTGCTACCGTCGCTGTCGTGCCACAGCAGCTCTTGTTCCACTGATCGGACTCTCCGAACGGCCCGCCCCTCGGCACTGACGAGGCCCGGGCAGTTCGACGTACTCATGGCCGGATCCGGCCCTCGACGAGTTTCGATGTGCGTTCCCCTGCCTCTTCGCCGGGGCAGGAGTGCGCCTCCGTTCGGAGGAACAATGACTGTCTCTATTTCCCTGCCCGCCCGCTCCCGGGCCCAGCTCACCGCATCCGGTATCCACAGCGTGCGCGGCGGCCGGGCCGTCCTGTCCGGTGTCGACCTGACCGTCTCGCCGCAATCGCGCTGGGGGATCGTCGGAGAGAACGGGCGCGGCAAATCCACCCTGCTGCACATTCTCGCCGGTGCTCTGGTCCCCGATGCGGGGACCGTCCAGCGCATCGGCTCCCTCGGCGTCGCCGAGCAGGAGATGCGCGTCACCGGTGAACGCACCGTCGGCGACGTGATCGATCTCGAACTCGCGGACGCCCGGGCCGCGCTGCGCGCACTCGACGACGGCGCCGCCGCGCTGGCGGCGGAACGTCCGGGGGCCGCGGCCGCCTATGCCGAAGCGCTCGACGCCGCGGAGGTGCTGAACGCCTGGGATGCCGACCGCCGCGTGGACTTGGCGCTGGAACACCTCGGCGCGGTCACCGACCGGTCCCGGCGGCTGACCGAGCTGTCGGTCGGCCAGCGTTACCGCGTGCGGCTGGCCTGCCTGCTCGGCGCCGAGCACGACTTCCTGCTGCTGGACGAGCCCACCAACCATCTCGACCTGGCCGGACTCGAGTTCCTCACCGATCGGCTGCGCGGCTACCCGGGTGGCGTGGTGCTGGTCAGCCACGACCGGGCACTGCTCTCGGCGGTCGCGACGACGATGCTCGACCTCGACCCGAGCCGGGACGGCGAACCGCGGGTCTACGGCGGCGGATTCGCCGGCTATCAGGACGGCCGCCGCGCCGAACGGGAACGCTGGGCGGCGGAATACGAAGAGCAGCAAGGCGAGCACGCGCGCCTGACCCGCGACCTGTCCGCCGCACAGAATCGACTGACGAGCGGCTGGCGGCCGGACAAGGGGCACGGCAAGCACGAGCGCGCCACCCGCGCGCCGGCCCTGGTGCGGTCGGTGCACCGCCGCCGCGACGAACTGGACCGGCACGCCCTCACGATGCCGCCGCCGCCGCAACGTTTCCAGATGCCGGAACTCCCTGCCCAGCCCGGCAAGATCCTGCTGCGGGCCGAAGCGGTGCGGGTGGCGGGACGGTTGGACGAGCCGGTCGACGTGACCCTGGAATCGGGTGCGCGGCTGGTCGTCACCGGTGTGAACGGTGCGGGCAAGTCGACGCTGCTGGCGGCTCTCGCCGGTCGCCTCGAACCCACCGGCGGCACGGTTCAGGCGGCGCGCACCGCGCGGGTGCGGTTGCTCGGTCAGGAATCGCCGCGAGCCGGTAACCGCCGCGCCCGCGAGGTGTTCGACGACCACCTGAATCAGCTTGTCCGGGAAGGATTCAGCGACGGGGCGGTCTCGCTGGCCGCGCTCGGCCTACTCCCGCCGGGGGCCGTCGACAAACCCCTGCGGGACCTGTCCATGGGTCAGCAGCGCCGGCTCGACCTGGCCATCGCCTTGGCGGCCCGCCCGCACGTGCTGCTCCTCGACGAGCCGACGAACCATCTGTCGATAGCCCTCGTCGACGAGCTCACCGAGGCGCTGCACGCCACCGCGGCCGCTGTGGTGATCGCCACCCACGACCGGCAACTGCGCCGCGATGTCGCCGCCTGGCCGCACCTGATGCTGAGCTGACGGAATCAACGCCGCCCGCAAGCGTTGACTTGGGCATGACACTCTCGGGCACCCGCTTCTCCATCCTGGACCGGTCGCGGACACGGCAAGGCCAGCCACATCCGGAGGCGTTGCGGGAGACCGTGGAGTTCGGGCAACTCGCCGAGCGGTGGGGTTACCACCGGTTCTGGGTCTCCGAGCATCACAGCGTGCCGGGCGTGGCCGGGTCCGCCCCCACCGTGCTGGCCGGTGCGGTGGCGGCGGCCACCACGCGCATCCGGGTCGGGACCGGCGGCGTGATGCTGCCCAATCATCAACCGCTGGTGGTGGCCGAGCAGTTCGGTGTGCTGGAGTCGCTGTATCCGGGCCGCATCGATATGGGACTGGGCAGGTCGGTGGGATTCACCGACGGCGTGCGGCGGGCACTCGGGCACGGCAAAGACGACGCCGAGGACTTCGACGGCCAGTTGTCCGAACTGCTCGGGTATTTCGCCGGTGGCCGGCAGGGCGTGCACGCCTGGCCCGCCGAAGGGCTGCGGGTGCCCGCCTTCCTGCTGGCCACCGGTTCCGGCGCGCAGCGCGCGGCCCATTTCGGACTGCCGCTGGTGATCGCCGCGGTGACCGGCGAAGCAGCCATGGTGACGGCGATCGAGCAGTACCGCGCCGGCTTCCGCCCCGGCCCGCTGGGCGAAGCGCCCTATGTCATGGTCTCGGCCTCGGTAGTCATCGCCGATACCCGTGCGCAAGCCCACCGGCTGCTCATGCCGGAAGCCTGGTCGGCCGCGTATTCGCGGACCCGGGGCGAATTCCCGCCCTTGCGCGCTCCGGAGCAGATCGAGCGGGAAGTCATGACCGAGCGGCAGCGCGGAATCTTCGAGGACAGCATGCGCGGTCATATCCACGGCAACGAAGACCAGGTCCTGCCCGAGCTGGAAGGGTTGATCGCGCGGACCGGAGCGGACGAATTCCTGGTACACACCAGCACTTTCGACCGCACGGCGCGGCTGGAATCGCACCGCAGGCTGGCCGTCGCGGTCGGGCTCGGGGATTTGGCTCTGGACGGCAGCGTCACCGGCCGGTCGTAGCGACCAGTTGTGTGATCGCGTCGGCGACCGGGGTGTCACCGCCGGTGAGTTCGACGATGACGCGGCCGAGCTCCGGCCGGTGCAGTGCGGCGGCGAGGAAAGCCGCCACGTCGTCGCGCGGCACACTGCCGTACTCGATGGCGGGTCCGGCGGTAACCCGGCCGGTGCCAGGATCGTCGAGCAAAGTGCCGGGCCGGACGATGAGCCAGTCCAGGCCGGTGCGCGTGAGGTAGACGTCGGCGGTCTTCTTGACTCGCATGTAATGCTCGAACCCGGCGGAGGTTTCGCGATCGCGGCCGGCCTCCGGGAACACCGAGACCAGCGCGAAACGGGACACTCCGGCGCGGGCGGCCGCCTCGGCGGCTTTCTCCAGCCCGGCGCCGTCGATCAGCGTCGTCTGGTCCATTCCGGTGCCGTGCGCCCCGGCCGAGAACACCACGGCGTCGTGGCCGGCGATCTCGGCGGCCAGTTCTTCGACGGAGTCCGCGATGAGGTCGGCGGGCAGGGGAGTGGCGCCGGCCGCGCGGACCACCTCGGCCTGGTTCGGGTTGCGGTACATCCCGGTGACTTCGTCGCCGTGTTCGGTGAGCAAGGCGGTGAGCCTGCGGCCGATACCTCCGGCGGCGCCGATCTGGAAGACCTTCATGACTGCTCACTCTAGGGAACTGGCTGGACAGTCGGCGGGATTGCCGCCATGATCGCCCGGTACTTGCTGTCGATCTCGGGGTGAATTGATGTCGCTGTTGCGAAAATCCGCGCTGGCCATGGTAATTCCGGCGGCCGCCGCACTGCTGGTCACGGGAGCCGGGAGCGCCGCGGCGGCGCCTGATCTCTACGGTGCGATCGCGGTGCGGACCAAGGGCGTCGGCGCGGCCGCCGACTACCGGACACAGAAGGAAGCGGACGCGGCGGCCATCAAGGCCTGCGGGGACCCGCAGCTGTGCACGGTGATGGCGCGGTTCTACAACCAGTGCGGCGCGGTGTCCGAACGCGATATCGCCTGGCCTGCGGGCACCAGTCCGCAGTACTGGGCCGGCACCGGCCCCACGGCCGCCGACGCGCACCGGAACGCGATGTTCATGGCGGGCAACGAGCCGATCTCGATTCCGGGGGTCTGGTGGGTCGCTCGGCCCGCATTCGTGCTGGACACCATCTGCACCCGGAATGCGGGGTGAGGACATGTCTCTGATGCGAAAGTCCGCATTGGCCTTGGTGATTCCGGTTGCGGCGGCGCTCGTGGGCGCGGCGACCGGTTCCGCGCAGGCGGAGCGGTATCTCTACGGCGCGATCGCCATGGGCGTCGGCCGGATCGGCACCTCCTTCGACTTCCCGGACCAGAGCAGCGCGGACGCCGCCGCCGTGGCGGCGTGCGGTCAGTCGCCGGGCTGCTTCGTCATGGTGCGGATTCAGAACGAGTGCGGTTCGGTCGCGCAATTGGATGCGAAAGCGTTCCCGTGGACCGTGCTGCCCGAGATTCCCGGGTGGTCGACCCGGCCCCTCTATCACTACGGCACCGGCCCCACAGCGCGGGAAGCGGAAGCGGCGGCGATGCGGCTGGCGAGTGCGCCCCGCATGCAGTCGTTGACCTTTCAGATCGTGCGGGAGCCCTTCATCCTGGACACGATCTGCACTTCCAACGCCGGTCGCTGAGCGTCACCCCGGATATTGGTGTGCCCGGGTCTGGGGCACCACCGGGGGATCGGCCGGTGGATTCGCCGGTCGCTGGACCGGCGGCACGTATTGCGGGGTGGGCGGCGGCGCGCTGGCGACCGATTCGTGTGTCTCGATCGTGTCGACGGGCGGGGGAGCGGCGGTCGTCGGGGCGCTGGTCGGTGTCGACGTAATTGACTGTGGTGCAACGGTGGTCGAGTTGGTGGTGCTGGCGGGAGAATCTTCGCGCAGCGTGAACGCCGCGCCGACCGCCACGCTGATACCGGCCAGCAGTAGCCCGGACAGCACCGCGAGCCGCCGCTTGCGGATCCGGCCACCGGCATCGGCTGGTGCGGTGCGGTGGCCGATCGGCAGCGGTGGCGTCCGGTCGGGCGGTGCGGTGTTGCGGCTGATCGGTAGCGGTGGCGTCCGGTCGGCTGGTGCGGCGACCGGTAGCGGTGGCGTCCGGTCGGCCGGCGTGCCCGCGCCGCGGACGATGGTCGGCACCAGCGCCTGATCCTGGTGGGGCGGGCTCGAAATCGCTACCGGCCGAGCCTTTTCCAGCTGCACCGGGCCGACGCGCAGCGCCTGGGCCGCGGCCTCGGCGAGTTCGGTGCAGGTGGGATACCGATCCTGCGGCGACTTGGCCATCGCGGTGGCGATTACCGCGTCCAGCGCGGCCGGTAGCTCTGGTCGTCGATCGCGCGGGGAGGGCGGCGGCGCGCTCAGGTGCGCGCCGATCACGGCCGCCTGATCCTTGCGCGGAAACGGCTGCTGACCGGTCAGCAGCTGAAACAGCGTGCAGCCCAGGGAGTAGACGTCGGCCTGCCGGCCTGCGGGCTCGTTGGTGAAACGCTCCGGCGCGGCATAGGCGAAGGTCGCGGCGATGCCGGAGAGCGTGACCGTGTCGTCGAGGGTGCGCGCGATCCCGAAATCGGTGAGCACCGCCCGCTCACCGTGCCGGGGACTGTTCTCGATGAGCAGATTCGCCGGCTTCACATCCCGGTGCAGCACGCCCTGCTCGTGCGCGTAGTCGAGGGCGTGCGCGGCATCGGCCAGCAACCGCACGGCACGCGCGGGCGCCAAGCCGGCCTGGTGTTCGGTCAGCAGGACGGCGGCGTCACCGCCGTCGATATAGCGCATCGCCAGCCACAGCGCGGAATCCTCGGGGGCGCTGCGGTCGTAGACCGCCACGATATTCGGGTGATCGAGCCCCGCGGCGACGGTCGCCTCCCGGTCGAAGGCGGCGCGCGTCTTCTGGTCCGCGGTGAACGCGTTGGCCAGCACCTTCAACGCCACCCGGCGCTGCAACCGCGGATGCTCGGCCAGATACACCGTGCCCATTCCGCCTGTCCCGAGCACCCGCTCGATGGTGAACCCGGCGAAATGCGCCCCCGGCAGCAAACTCACGACCATCCTCCCCGGCGCCAGTCTCCGGCCGCGCACCCGAAATGTGCTGCGACCCTGAGACAATCTAGCCCAACCGGCAGCTACCGGCTCAGGGCTGCTCGGCGGTGGCGATGAGCGCGCGCAGCGCGGTCAGTTCGGCGTCGAAGGCGGTGCGGCCGGCATCGGTGATCGTCAGCCAGGTCTTCGGCCGCCCCCGGCCGCTGCTGCGCCGGGCGGTGACGAGGGCGGCGTCGTCGAGGACTTTGAGGTGGCGGTTCAGATTGCCGTCGGTGAGCCGCAACTGCTCACGCAACACCCCGAACTCCATGGCGACGCCGGAGCGCAGCAGCGCCAGGATGCCGAGCCGGATGCGCTGGTGCACAGTGTCATCCAGTCCGAGGATGGGATGCGGCTCGGTCATGACGCCGGCCCGGACTCGGCGCGCACCAGCTCCGCGCCCGCCGCCACCGCCGCCGTGAGCCCGACGACCAGCGCGATCCAGGCATACCCGTGCGCGGGCTCGGTGACCCCGACGACCACCGCCACCCCGACCGTCGCCAGCGCGACCGCCGCCGTCGCCGCCGACCGCAGTGCCACGGCGAACACCGCCAGCCCCAGCCCGACCGCCAGCCACGGCGCGACCAGCGCCCACTCCCCGCGATACACCCACCCGGCGACCTGGGCGGCGACCACCATCGCGATCCCGGTCAGCAGCACGGAAACGCCACGCACGTCCGGCAATTGCGCGGGCCGCCGAACGAAATACCAGCCGCACACCACCGCCGTGAGCGGTGAGACCACAACCCAGTACCACCCGGCCCCGTCCCGGGACTCCAGCAGCAGTGTCGCCGGAACCGAGGCCAGCACGCTCACCGCCACACACAGCAGCGGAAACCACATGGGCGTGGCCAGCTTCCAGCCCCGCCGAGTCAACGTCGTCATATCGCCGAGAAGCGCTCGTGCATTCTCGGCACCCGAATTACTTTGCGATGCAGAGTTCATGTTCCAACTCTTCGCCGCAAAGTCGAGCCCTTCAAGCGATTTCAACCCGCCTTTACTTGGTTGTATGGCGGCACACCAGCATCTGGTCGCCGCCGGCCTGGAACTCGTAGGAGACATCGGCGATCCGGCCGTCGATGTCGTGGGCCCGCAGTTGCGCGAGCAGTGCGTCGAGATCCGGATAGCGCGTGCTCTCGCCGATCGCCACGAGTGGGAAGACGCGCAGTTCACCGGCTGTGACCCGCATCAACTCGAGGATCGCGCGCAGGTGGAAGTCATAGTCCAGGTCGACGGCATAACTGAACAGCAGGTGCGAGCTCAAGGTGAGTTCGAAGTCGTTGTCGGCGAAGGGGAGTGCGGGCAGGCGGCCGGCCACGTAGCTTTCCGGAGCCCGGCGGGCGTGTGCGGCGAATCGCTCGGCCGCCTGCCGACGCTGTCGGTTGTGTTCGTCGGGATCGGCGAAGAAAGTCCAGCGGTACTGGTCCCGATGGTCCCGGACGTACTGATTGCCGCGCTCCGCTTCGGCTACGGCCTGGGCGGCGACCCCGCCTACGCCGTCTTCGAAGAACGCGACATCGCAGCCCGTGACATCACCGCCGCGATGGCTGACCTCCGCGGCGAATCCCGCTGCCCCGCTGGGGCAGTCGAGGATCCGGCGCTCGAGGTCGGCCTCGCTGAGGTTGAACATCGCTCGATACTCGTCGAGTGAACGGGAGCTGATCAGGATGCGACCGAAGCTCTGCTCGTCAGTGTGGGTCATTGCTCGTTCCTTATTCCAGGGCTACCTCAACCCGGCGGGAACGAGACGTCGAAAGACGAAAGACCTTGGCCGCTGCTGGGGCGGCCACGACACCCAGATGTCAGCCGCTGAAGAGCGGCCACCAGAGCTGCGCGAAGGTCATCACCGGCCTATTAGAGCACAGGTGGAAAGCGGCAGGGCCCGAGCCCATTCGCGGGCCATGTCCTTGGCTCGGATCTCGGTCGAGGCATCGTGGCGGGCGTGCTCGCCGACCTGGAGGGCACCGCGTTCGACCAGCTTCGCGGCCGCGGTCTCGCCGCCGCGATTGAACGTGTCGCCGTAGACGCTGTCGCCGAGGCCGAAGACGGCGAAGCGTAGTCCCGTGAGATCGGGTCGCTCGGCGTCCAGCAGATCGAAGAAGAACTCGGCTCCGGTCGGCAGGTCGCCGTCGCCGTAGGTCGAGCAGATCACGATGTGGAAATCGGCCACGTCGAGGTCGCCGGGGCGCAGGTCGGTCATATCGTGGACCGACACGTCGTGTGCCGACAGTTCGTCGGCGACACAGTCCGCGACCACCTCGGAGGTGCCCATTTCCGATCCGAACAGAATGCTGACGCGCACATAGGCTCCTTTCGCTACTCAGGCAAGGCTAGCCTAACTCGAGCGCCGTGAAGCTATGTGTTACGGTTTGTAACGTATATTGGGGGCGGTCCGGCCGTCCATCGCCGAGAGGAATCGACCTCCGATGACGTGGCTCACCACAAGTCTGCCGCCCGCGCTGCGCAACAGCTGGGCGCTGACCTTCGGTAGCGGCATCGAAATGCCCACGCGCACAACGTCGACCGTACTCTACGACCTCCCGCACCGGCAGTTGCGCCGCTTCGACCGCGCCACCCCCGCCACCGGCAACCCGGTGCTGCTGGTGCCCCCGCTGGCCGTCGACGCCTCCTGCTACGACCTGCGACCTGGCCAGAGCCTCGTGCAATTCCTCCTCGACACCGGCCGCCAGCCCTATGTCATCGACTACGGCCGCATCACCGCCGAGGACCGTGACCTCGGGCTCGAGGAGTGGATCGACGACATCGTCCCCACCGCCATCGCCCACCTCAGCGCACTGCACGACGGCGCGGACGTCGACGTCATCGGCTGGTCCCTCGGCGGCATCATCAGCCTGCTCACCGCCGCCGATCACGCCGACCTGCCCCTCGGCTCCGTCACCACCCTCGGCTCACCGATGGACTTCGGCAAGAACATCCTGCTCAAGCCCGTCCGGATGTTCGCCAAGATGACCGGTGGCCGCGAAATCACCTATGCGACACACCTTTTCGGCGGCATCCCCGGCTTCTTCGTGCAGGCCGGCTTCCGCGGCATGTCCCTGTCCCGGGAACTGACCCGACCCCTGTTCATCGCCCGCAACGTCCGCGACACCGAAGCCCTGGCCCGCATGGAAGCCATCGACCGCTTCATCGACGCCATGCCCGGCTACCCCGGCCGCCTCTACCGCCAGACCTACCGCCAGCTCATCGTCGCCAACCAACTCGCCCGCGGCCAAGTCCACCTGACCTCCGACCGCAGCATCGACCTCACCAAACTCAGCTGCCGCGTCCTGCTCCTCGGCAGCAACGGCGACACCCTCGCCCCCGCCGCCACCATCGCCCCCGGCGTCGAAATCCTCACCGGCGCAGCCGAAGTCGAATTCGCCAGCGTCCCCGGCCTGAACCACCTGGCCCTGATCGCCGGCCCACAGGCCCGCACCACCACCTGGCCGATCATCGACGAGTTCCTGGCGCGCTAGCCACTACCCCCAGGTCGCCTGATTCGGCACGGTCGAACTGAAGATGACGAAGAAGAACTGCCCGGGGGCAAGCTCGTTCATGTCATGCCAGCTGCCGCCCGGGTCGCGCTGGTAGAACCGGCGGATCCCGGTTCCGTCGTCATAACAGGCGATATTCGAGGTGCCGAAGGGGCTCCAGAACACCGCGGTGTTCGGGCGGGGCGCTTCGAAGGGTGTGCGGAACTGGTGTCCGCAGGGCGTGAGTACCGGGTGGTAGATCGAGGGCTGGGCGGCAGCGGCCGGGGCGAGCCCGGTGATCCCCGCCGCCAGCACCGCGGCCGTGACGAGTGTTCGGCGGATCGTGAAAGGCATTCGGATTCTGCTCCTCACTTTGTCGGATCGAAACATATTCTGGCGCAACCGATGACAAGGTCTTGGTCGAACGCTCACACTGGGGATGCAGTTGTACGGAGGGGCATCGATGAGAATTCGACCGCGGCAACAACTTTTGGATCTTTGGCGGGCACACCTGCACACGTCCTATCGCGACGATACTTGGGTCTGGGGCGGACGCGACGGGCGCAACGCCATCAGCGACGCCGAACAGCTGATGTGCCTGTTGTATCCGGCGACCGAGCTGGCGAGCTTCGCGCTGGATCCGGACAGTGTGGCGACCTCCGACGATGTCGCCGCGGTCATGTCCGTGCTCGGCGACGACATCCGGATCGGTGGCGCCCTGGTGGGCATGATCGAAGAGTTCTTCGACCGATACACCGATCCCGATGGTGAGCCGATGTTCGGTGGCGGCAGCTATTTTCGCGATGTCGGGCACGGCGAGGCGTCTACCGAGCAGCGGGATCTCGACGTGGTGGACGCCTACTCGATGTCGCTGAGTCTCTGTATCGCCGCGCTGCGCTTCCTGCGCGGATTGCAGCGTTACCTGCACCACGAAGTGCGCCGGGAGGCCCGGCGACTACTCGAGCGAATCGAACTGCTGATGCCGGTCCAGGGCGGCCCGGTGCGCGCCCGGCTGACCGCGGCGATGACCGGCTTGATCCGTAGCTTCGTGATTCACACGCCGCCGTTCGCTTCCCCGGAGGGCGAAGAGATCCTGGCGCTGGTCAACCAGACCGGGGCGGCCGTCAAAGACGTCATCGTCGACTTCTCCGCCGCGCTCGAGCAGATCCGCGTCCAGGCCTCCAACGACGTCCGAAGCGGCCACGCGACCGACATCGACCTGCGCGACAACAATCTCGCCTTCGAGTGTGGCTGGAGCTGGAGCATCGACACCAGAGCCGGTGAGGTCACCGAGGTCAAAGGCCGGATCGCCACCCAGCCCGGCTACGCCGTCACCGAGCCGTACCTGTACTTCACCCTCGTCGCCCTCGACGGCATCAAGGATCTGTACTCCCAGCGCACCCAGGAGCCGGACCTGCTCGAGCCCCATCAGCTACAGCTCGCCGAGGCGCTCAAACGCCGCGCGGAACTGACCCAGCGCTACTGGTCCACCATCTCCCGCTTCGGAACCGGGCGCTGGCCACTGGAGGACCTGCCTTGGCGGACCTCCGACGGCAAACAATCCGACTACTACAGCCTGGCCGTCACGGCGTTCTTGATCCAAGACCTGCTGGATCGGGAGTCCACCACCGACCTCGCCCGCACCGTCGCGGTACTCACCCAGCTGGCCCAGCGTGCGCGAATCCTCAACCGGGAGGTCCCCGACGACCCGGCCGCCGCCATGCACCATCCCGGAATCACGTTGACCCTCAAGGGCTCCGACGCCGTCAACTCCGGTCCGCTGATCGGTTACTACGTCGGCGACTTCACCACATTGATGCTCAAGCGCAGCCTGCAGGCCGCCCGACTGGCTCTTGATATCACGCTCCGAGAGCAGCTCTATGACCTTGCCGCAGCGGCCATGGACCACATGCTCAGCCGGGTCATCAGTGAGGGCACCGCGGTCGGTCTGTGGGACAGCCTCGCCCCGGGCGATCCCGCGCCATCGTGGTTTCTGACCGAACGCATGATGGAATGCCTGGTCGTGGCGCACACGACGTTCAGCCGACCGCCGCTGGCCACACCGCCGATGGTGGAGCGGGCTGTCTATCGGATCAGCGAGGCCGAGCATCTGCTGAACCAGGAGATGCTCAAAATCAGCGACGCCGGCTCGTCACCGCGGCGCCGGCAGTTGGCGGCGATCGAGCAGTCCCTCGACCGAGCCCGGGCCATCATGACCAAACGGCCGCTCACCGCCGAAAGCCTCGCCGGTGACGCGTTGTTGCGCCTGGATGCGCTCGCCTACGCCCGGGAGGACGCCACCCGATGAGAATTCCGGGCAGTGACTCGATGCTGGTCTTCTCCACCTCCGACAAGGGCGGCACCGGCCGGTCGGTCACCAGCTGCAACATCGCCTACCGGTTGTGCCTGCGCGGGCACGACGTCGCCTATGTCGATTTCGATTTCGGTTCGCCGACCGCCGGCGCGCTGTTCGAGATCGGCCGGGTGGAGCGCGGCACCACCGAGGGCCTCGGCATGCACTCGTATCTGTCCGATGTCGTCGGTGAGCCTGCCCGGTTGAACGTCGACCGCGCCACCGACCGGCTGGACCTGCGGCGCAACCCGCCCGGCGCCGGAAAGCTGGTGCTGTTTCCCGGCGATGAGGGCGGCGCGGAGTTCGGCTGCGATGACGCGATGGTCGAACGGGCGGCGATGCTGCTGTCCTCGCTGCTAGGTGAATTCAGCGTGGTGATGGTCGATCTCAGTGCCGGGCGATCGGTCGCCCTGGAGATCGCGCTGCGCGCCACCGTTACCGACATGTTGCGCCAGATCCGGCATCGATGGCTGGTCTTCCATCGCTGGACCCACCAGCATGTGCTGGCCGCGGGCGGCCTGGTGCACGGGGACCACGGGCTGATCAAAACCGGGGAATTCTGGGGTCACGACGGTCCCCGGCTCCTCGCGTCGACGCGCTGTGTGCGCACTGCCGTGCCCGAATCCGAACACAAGGACGAGGACAGCGCGGACCACGATGATCGTGCTCCCCTGGACGTCTGGCTGGACGAGCAGGCCATCATGTTGCGCCAGCTGGCGACGAAACATCGTGTCGGCGCCGCCAGAGTGCTCGGCCAGACTCCGATCGAGCCGATGCTGCAGTGGCGCGAGCAGCTGATCCTCGATGTCGATGTCGATGCCCAGCTCGCCAACGAGGCCACGGTCGAGGCGTATACGAATCTCGCGCGGCGGCTGACCAACAAGGCAACCTGGGACATCGAGTAATGCGCTTGCCAACTTATCGAGAAGCGTCGGAAGAAGCTCCCATCGCGTCGTTACCCATGGCGCACCTGTCGATCGAGATCGGCCACTTCTCGCTCGAGGAGGTGCGCGACGATACCGAGCGGGTCCGGGCCGAGTTCCGCGGTGTGGTCCCGCTGGTCCGGGCTTTCACCGAGCGTGCTCGCGTCGAGTTCGGTCCCGAGGCTCGGGTCAGCACTTGCTACCTCCTCGACGACTACTTCCAGTCCGGTTTCGAACCGGACAAGGTGATCGGCCGACTGCTGGAGGCCGCCGCCGATGCCGGGTTGACCATCGACTATCTAGCCCGGGAATCCAGTTGCCATGAGGCGCCGGTCTTCGCGGGTGGCGTCCCCGTGGGGGACCCGATCCCGGTCGCCGAGATGGTGGCCAGCCGCCTGGTCGCCCAGCCGGAGGACGAGGAGACCGCCAACGGGCGGCGGCCGCCGACCACCGAATCCGGCTGGTTGTGCAACGGGCGCCGGGAACGCACCGGAAAGTCCCGGGCGGCAATGCATCCGGAGCCGTACCGGCCGCCGCAGGAATACGGCCGGCGCGAGCACTCGATCTTCCTGGATGTGGAACTGTGGCACGACCGGGGCCCGGCCCGGCGCTGGTCGTGCCCGTTTCTCGCGGCGGTCTGGCAGTTGCTGCGGCTGGGCATGCTCCGGTATCACGGCGCGCCGGTGGTGGAGCCGCAGCCGCGATCGGCCGATCAGGAGTGGCCGGAACGTTGGAAGGACCTGCCCCCGGTGATTCGGTTGAATCCCTCCGCGGAGCCGTTCACGGCGTATCGGACGCTGTCCATGCTGCCCAAGCGTTATCTGCCGATCGAGCACGCGGTGCGCGTCATCCTCGACCATCTCGCACTCGATGACGACGTCGCCGCCCACGTGGCCGAGCACGGTTACGCGGAGCAGGTCATCGTGGCGGCCAAAGTCGTGGAACGCGTGGGGCATCTGCTGCTCGACGGGACCTGATCGTGACCAGCAGAGATGTCGAACGACGTGTGCAGACACCGGATGCCCCGGCGCGGCGGGCCGGGCCGTTGCCGCTGATGGTGCTCGGCGAGATCCGCACCTGCTTGCTGCCGCATTCGGTGACGCTGGACGGCCAGGCCACCGAGGAACTGCTGGCACTGGTGCCCGGCGCCACGGTGCGCCGCCGGGAACGCCCGTGCGCCCTGGCCTTTTCGCCGCGCAAGGCGGTCGGCGTCGACTGCCATCTGGGTTGGGGTTCGACGGCTGAGGCTCGGGTGGTGGGTACGGTCGCCTCGTCGGTCATTCTGGTGGGCGGCCGGGTGGCGCAGATGTCCGCGCACACCGTCGTGGTGCGGGCGCAGCAGAAGCAGCGGCGGCCCTGGTCGCATTACATCAGCCGAGTCGGAGTGACCGAGGTGATCGGCGCGCTCCCCGATCGAGCGATCGCCGACGAGGAACTGATCGCCGGCTACCTCTCGGTGCCGAGCCCCACGACCCTCGACCTCGGTTCGATCTGTGCCCGCCAGCTCGAAGACATACGCAGATCGCCGCTACTGGACCAGAATCCGCCCCTGCTCGCGCCCATCACGCGGTTGCGCTGGTCGGCGCAGATCGGCGGGACCTCG
Source organism: Nocardia sp. NPDC051832 (assembly GCF_040681285.1). NCBI lineage: Bacteria > Bacillati > Actinomycetota > Actinomycetes > Mycobacteriales > Nocardiaceae > Nocardia > Nocardia sp. NPDC051832. Next base: position 1,896,023 of record NZ_JBFAYL010000001.1, on the reverse strand, counting down.
GGGCCGGCGGTCTCGTTCCGCCTCGACGACGATCTGAACCGGACTGCGCACGTCATCGTGCGGAGGGCCGAGGAAATCCCCGACGCGGTGCGGTTCTGCCAGGATGTCGCGGTACACGACTGGTTGCTGACGGTGATCGACGCCAAAGTTCGCGCGGCGGAGGGGTTCGTCGACGGGCGACAGGTCGATCTGCTCGCCCCCGTGCTCGAACACCTGACGCACCTGTGGATGCCAGGCGCACACGTCGCCGATCTCATGCGGTCTCCGTGGCGGGATCTGCAATCCAAGGCCAACTTCTCCAAACAGTGGACGACCCGGGTCGAGCAGGTACACAACCGGATCGAGGTGGCTACCTACTACGCCACCCGAGGCGACCACTTGACCGGCGAGTACTGAGGCCGCTACTGCCGGAACCACCGCCGCACCAGCAACGCGAAGAACACCGACATCGAGACCGCGCCGAGCCAGGTTTCGGCCGCGAACAGGATTCGCGCCGGTGCCGCCATGCCCTCAGTGTTGGCCGGACCGAGCGGACCCAGGAAAGTGGTCGTCCCGAGATACACCACCTCCGTCCACGATTTGCTGCCCGCCCAGACCAGGGCGAGCACCGTGCATACCAGGATCTGCACGGCCACCCAGCCCAGCAGCCAGAACGGCCGGTAACCGTAGCCGCACAACAGATCCGACGTCGCACTCAGCGCTCTACGCCAGCCGCGCGGGGTAGCTTGCCGCCGCGCTCGGGCCAAGGCCAGCCCACAGCGATCCTCGGCTTGGACGTCCTCGGTGAGATGGTGCAGCGCGACAGTCCGGCGCCAGGCCAGCACCGCGTGTGCGAGCAGCCCGTAACGGGTCAGCTCGCCGGCCAAAGTCTGATACTTCGCGGCGAGCAGCGTGTTCTGGGTTTGGCTCAAACGCAGGGGCCCGCGGAATTCGACCTCGGCGGCCATCAACCCGGCCAGCAGCGGCGCCCGCCACGCTTCCTCACCCGGCTTTACCTTCGCGGCCTTGTCATACAGAGTGCCGAACATCAACTGGTTGCCGCGCCTGCCCAAAGCGAGCAGGATCGGCCGATCGATCAGCACCTCGACATGGGCTGCCAGCTCCCGTAACGCGTCGGTTTCCCCGTGCTCCGGATCGTCGAGTTTCTCGGTGTACCGGAGCGCGCGATCCCCGATGTCATCGATGAACGAATTCAGCCGCCATGATTGCGCATCAGCCCCCGGCATGCAGTTACTCCCCTGTGGCGCACTGGTATTCAGGGTCCAGCGTAACCGTTTTCGTGGCCGTCCACGGGCAGCTCCGCAGCCCGGTCGCGCAGCGTGAAGATCAGCACGTCGCGAGGTTCGTTGTCGCCGAAATATCGTTCGTCGTGTTCGTGGAACTGGAACCCGAAGTTCTTGAACAGGTGATAGGCGTGCTCGTTCTTCGGATCGACGGTCAGTCGTACCTCGTCGACGTCCGGCTTCTCCTGGCACAGTTCGACACTGCGGCGCAGCAACCTTTCCCCGTGCCCGCGGCCACGCCGATCCGGCGAGACAGCCAAGCTGATCAGCCACGCCCGCTTGCCCTCGCCGATGGTCAAGGCGTACCCGACCACCTTCTCCTCACCGTTCTCATCGGTTTCGACAGCGACGACGCTGCGTTCGCTGTGTGCCTCCAGCAGCTGCTTGAGCACGAAGAACGGGTATCGGCTATCACGGAAAGCCTGTCCATCGATCATCGCGATGTCAGGCAGATCCTTCGGTGTCGGCTCCCGATAGACCCCTGACATCCCCGCCGATTGAACGTCCCCCGCGGTGGTGGTCATCTGCTCCCTTGCGTCCGGTACACAAGTCTTCTGAGGTCCAGCCTACGGCGTGACACCTAAACCGGTCGCAGTGTACTCAGCTTTTTCTCAGCGGCATCCGCCAGGTAACGCCGCGCGTGTCGGACGCCGTCCTCTTGCGTGGTACCTTCGGCACATCAGCGCTGTCGGGGTCGTTTCGGCCGGTGTTCCGTGCGACCTCCGACAAGGTACGGAGGAACCGCAGCGTGAGAATCCAGCCAAGACAACAGATTCTGGACATCTGGCGCGCCATGATGGCCACGTGCTGGGATGGTCGTCAGTGGAGTTGGGACGGGATCGTCGACCGCAACTCGATCAGCGACACCGAACAGCTGTTGTGCCTGCTCTATCCAGCAACCGAGATCGACAACTTCGCGCTGGACAATCCCGGCCGGATAGAGGGCGACGTCAGGGTGGCGCTGGAGCCACTCGGTTACGACGAACCGATTCCGAGCGCAATCGTGTCGTTGCTGGAGAATTACCTCCGCAATAACACTCGCGACGACGGGCAGCCCGACTTCTCGGCTGGCTCGTACCTCGAATCCGCTGATCCAGAACGAGAACCGACCAAGGTGCAGCGCACCATCGAGGTCGTCGACGCCTATTCGATGTCACTGACACTGTGCTCAGCCGGACTGCGATTCCTCCGGGCCTACGACGCCGCAGCGAAATCGACGAGCACCAAACGACGGATCGAGACCCTCGCCGCAGGGCTCAGCGCTCGGCTTACCGCAGCGATGGCCGGATTGATTCGTAGCTTCACCGTCACGGCGGTCGCGCCGAAATCCCCTGAGGGACAGGCGATGATCGGCATGCTGAACCAGACCGGGCGGCCGGAGAGGATGGTGGTCGCAGACTTCACGCGCACCATGGACCGGGTACGTGCCCGTCTGCGTAGCGGCGTGGACATCGGGCTCGACGATGCCACCAGGGACGCTTTGGACGATGAACACATGCTCTTCGAATGCGGTTGGAGCTGGGGAATCATCCGTGGTGCGGCGCCTGTCGCATTCATCGAAGACGCAATCGCCCAGGAGCCCGGGATCGCGAATCCGCGGCCTTCTCTGTACTTCACGATGACTGCGCTCGACGGTATCAACGACCTGCTTTCCCCACGCGCCGGCGAGCTTGCGCTGCTCGACGAAAAACAACACCTGCTTGCTCAGGCACTTCGAACCCGCTGGGAGCTGGCTCAACGCTACTGGTCGACGATCGCACGTTTCGGATCGGGTTCCTGGCCATTGGAAGACATTCCGTGGCGCACCGCCGACGGCGAGCAGTCCGATTACTTCAGTCTCCTCGTCTCGGCTGTCCTCGTTCAGGATCTGGTCGCGCGCACAGCTTCCGACGACGACTTGACCAGAGCTGTGACCATCTTCGATGAGTTGGCCGCCCGTGGCCGGATTATCCGTAGGCCACTACGTGGTGATCCCGCCGTTGCCCTGCATACTCCTGGTGTCCGCCTGCCGCTGAAAGGCTCCGAGGCGATCGACCACGGCCCAGAATTGGAGTGGGTGGCATCCGATTTCTCGGCGGTACTGCTGAAGCGCGTACTCCAGGTGGCAGGTTTGTCGAACAACGTCGCCACTCGCGACAAGCTGATGGAACTGGCCAAGTTCACCATGGATCATGTGGTTGCGCGCAGCATCTGTTCCGGTGCGGCCAAGGGGCTTTGGGATGATCTCGCCGGAGTTTTCGGTCCGGCCGAAGCGGAGCGTGAAACCAGACCCTCGTGGTACATGACGGCACGGATCGTCGAGTGCCTGGTTGCCGCTGAACGGACATACCGCAGCTCGCTTCCGAACTGGCCTGAGCTGCAATCGCTGGCACTGACACTGCTGAACACCGCAGAGCACCGATACAACCAGGAGATGCTCAACGAGAGCGCCGACACTATGGCGTACCCACTCGAACACGTGGAGGAGCGTATCGACCAGGCCCGGAAACAGATTCGCGACGATGCCGCAGCCACGGTCGTTCACGCCCTGGAGGCGCTACGGGAGCTGGAAAAATTCGCCACCGCCCGCCGCGACGCCGCGAGGAGTGTCTGAGCACATGATCGTGTTCGCGACCTCCGACAAGGGAGGCACCGGCCGCACGGTGACCAGCTGCAATATCGCATATCGGCTTTCGCTGAAAGGACTGCGCGTCGCGTACCTCGACTTCGATTTCGGGTCACCGACGGCCGGCGCCATACTCGAAATCGGCGAAGTAGAGCGGGGTATCGCCAACAATCAGGGATTGCATTCCTATCTGCTGGGTGAGGCCACGAGCGCAGCGCGGCTCGATGTCCGGGCCGCGACCGATCGTCCAGAGATGCGGAAGAGTCGCGCGCAGGTCGGAGACTTCGTGTTGTTTCCTGGAGACCGGGGCGGCGCGGAGCTGAAAGTAGCTGATGCTGATGTGGTGAATCGGTGTGTCCAGTTGCTTTTGGAGGTCGAGCACAAATTCGACGTCTGCATAGTCGATCTGAGCGCCGGACGATCGATGGCGATGGAGTTGGTGTTGCGGGCTACCGCGCAGCCACAGTTACTTGCCTGCACGGTGCGTTGGCTGGTCTTCTATCGCTGGACCCGGCAGCACATCCTCGCCGCTCACGGGCTGGTCCACGGCCAGTACGGGTGGCTGACGAGTGGCATGGAGGTCGGGCACGACGAAGACAGATTGCTCGACAACATCCGATATGTGCGCACGTCGGTTCCGGATCCGACCTCCAGCAACGGCGGCAGCGGCGCGCAGACCGTGTGGCTGCTCGAGCAGGAGCGCCAGTTGAAACGACTGTCTTCCACGAAGATCGGCGCGGAGGTTCTGGGTGAAACGCCGGTGGAGCCGATGTTGCAGTGGCGAGAGCAGGTGGTCCTCGATATCGATGTTCGGAACGAGGTTGCCAGCGACTCCATCGTCGAAGCTTTCGCTCGGCTCGCCAATCAGCTGATTGATCGCAGGGCCTGGGCGAGGATCTGACCCGGAGGATTCGCGGAACATGTTCCATGGAAAGGGGTTGCGAACCGCGTGGAAAACATTGCTGGCTACGTCGAGCCGACTGAGCGCCCGCGTATCGCCGAAGTGCCACTGTCGCACGTATCGATCGAGGTGGGGCACTTCTTCATGGCTGATCTGGCCGGTGGCGCCGATCGGATTCGAGCCCAATTCCGCCAGGTTTCGAGAATCGTCGAAGCACAAATCGCGATCGCCAAGGCCGAATACGGTCCAGCTGCCCGCGTTAGTACCTGCTTCCTGGCTGATGACTACTTCCGGCTCAGGGGTCGAGGACTCCAAGAGCGAACCCGCCCGAGTGTGATCATTCCCGAGTTGCTCGCCGCGGCGGACGAATTCGGGCTCACTATTGCCTATCTCGCACGTGAGGCCGGCTGCTGGGAAGTGCCTGCTACCGAATCGCGCCCGGTACGAATCCAACTGGCTGAGATGGTGCGCAAGCGGATCGTGCACGAACCACTGCCCGGTATGAATGGTCGCCGTCCGCCGGCTGTGGAGTCCGGATGGTTGTGTAATGGAAGACGCGAATCCGATCACCTGTCGGGGCAGGCAATGCACAGTCTGGATTATCGGCCACCGGAGGAACTCGGTCGTCGTGAACATTCCATCTTCCTCGATGTGGAGATGTGGAGTAAACGGCCACCGAAGAGCGGAACCACGCCGACCGGCGACGAGATCAAGTGGTCGTGTCCCTATCTGGCCGCGATCTGGCAGCTGCTTCGGCTGGGAATGCTGCGCTATCAAGGCGAGCCGGTCGTCGCGCCGTTCTGTTGGCAGCCAGACTTGGTGCGGCCGATCCACTCGGGCGGAGCCACGCCCATGGTTCAGAATTGGCCGGCCGAGTGGGAGGACTGGTGGGATATGCCCGCTGTGGTCCAGCTCAACCCGAAAGCCAAACCATTCGCGGCTTATCACTCGTTCTCGGTGCTGCCGCAGCGGCACTTGCGTATCGAGGATGCGGTGCGGTTGATCGTCGAGCATGTCAGGCTCGACGACGCCGTTGTCGATCGGATCGTCGAGCGTGGCCGGAGCGAGGGGGTGGACATCCCGCGTGTGGTGACCGATCGGATGACCCACTTCATAGTGAGCGGATTCTGAGGTGCCACGGCCGTGGGTTCCGATGGTCCGCCCGATCTCTGTCGACCGGTCGAGCCCGACGGCGCGAGAGCAGCGTCGTGCCAGACAAGTTCGGTTGCTCGCCCGCAGTGCAGGCCGGCAGCCACGCACCCCGCCCCCCGAGGGATCGCTCATCGAGTTCGGCGAGGTTGTCACCTGCATTCTGCCGAACTCCGCGGCAATGCATCGTGATTCGCTCACCGACTTGCTCGGGCTGATGTCCGATGCCGGAGTCGCTTGGCGGGAACGGCCGATCCCACGTGCGACTTCTGCGGATGTCACCGAAGGAGTGGACTGCCAGCTGGCAACCGTGCGACAAGCGGGGATGCGAGCCATCGGTACGGTGGCGCTTCGTGCGATCGTCTACGGCGGGCGGGTGCTGCAGAGCTCCGCGCAAACCCGCGTGGTCCGAGCCGAGAGCGACAAACGGCGCCCCTGGGTCCACTACATGGACCGGCACGGGGTGCTCGAGGTGGTTTCCAAGACGACCACGACGACACCGGATGATCTGGTCGACGGGTTTCTGGCGAAGGAATCACTGCCCGGCGCTCTCGATATGAAAGCGATCTGCGATCGATTGCTCGGTCGGATCAGGATGAGCGAATCGCTCGATCAACGCGTTCCACTGCGGACGCGTTCCACTCGACTGCGCTGGGCGGCCCGCATCGGGCATCAGGATCGGCCGCGTCTGATGTTCCAGCTTGGTGCGGATCGGGTTCATACCGTGGTGATTTCGGTCCGCGATGAGGCTGAGCTTGCGGGAGTACCGCGGTTCTGTGAGGACCTCGGTGTGCACGATTGGCTGTTGACTCTCGGGTCCGCTGCGCTGGCCGACACCGGCCTCGAGGCCGCGGACAGCGGGCACCGCATGCGGGTGCTGGCGCCAGTGCTCACCCAGCTGGCGCATCTGTGGATGCCGGGTGCGCACGCTCCGGTAGATCTGCGTGACCTGTGGGATGGGCTGCAAGAGAACCCTGGGTTTACCCGGGAGTGGCAGGCGATATCCGACCAACTGCGTGACCGGATGTCCCTGGCATTGTTCGAGAGCCTCCGGGGCAACATGATCGGACCGGCGTAGCCGGCGGGTTATCAGAGCCGGAACCAGCGGCGCACCAGCAAGGCGAAGAACACGGAGACCAGGACGATTCCGGTGTAGGACTCGACAATCAGCAGGACACGGCCAGTGGTATTGACGCCCTCGAGGTCGTCGGAACCCACCGGGTTGAGCAGGTTGACCAGGGTCATGTGCACCGCGGTGCTGACCGGCAGCGCCGTCACCGACTGCAGCGCCAGGGAAAACGCCACCAGCAGCACGACCATCCACCCGAGCAGTCGGAACGGCCGGAACCCATAGCCGCACAACCAATCGGATAGATAGCCCGGCGTTCGATGCCACTTCGGGAATACGGTGTGCCGCCGGGCCCTGGCCAAGGCTAATCCACACCGGTCTTGTCCTGCGAAGTCTTCGTTGAGCCGGTGCAGTTCGGTGCCGCGCAGGAATGCCAGAGCAGCATGGGCGGCCAACCCCCTCGCGCGCAGCCCATGGCCGAGCGACTCGTAGACGCCGGCCAGCCGGGCGCTTTGCGTACGGCTCAATCGACGTGGGCCACGAAGTTCGACCTCAGCTGCGAACAGAGCGCTCAGCTGCGGCTTCAATCCTTCGACGATCGGAAGGTCCGGTTCGGTTGGGCCGGCGAGTTCTTCGTCTGCGGATTGATACAGCCGCCGGAAAACCATACGGTCGCCAACGGGCGGAATGCGTGCCCTTTCGTACTCGACGATCAGGGTCTCCACATGGGTGTTCAAGCTATCCAGCAACGACTTCTCATGGTGGTGCACCGTACCCACGCCGCCCTTCGAGAGGTACTGCGCTACCTCGGGTGCGTACGACTTCTCGGAGTATCGCTTGATCAGCTCGGTCATCGAATCTACATCTGGTGATGACTCCGCGTGTTCATCGAAACCGATCACCGTCGCGCCCCCTGGTGCGGCCATAGTTGCAGCCCGATCCGGATGCATCCAGCCTAAAGCGCTGGCGCGAAACGGGCTTCAGAATCGCGCTGCAGGTCACCCGAGTCGGGGCGTGCCACCGGTGACCAGAGCCAGGGCCAGCGGCAACGCCGCGACAACCACGCAGGCAACGACATTCGTCCACCGGTAGGCGACCAGAATCGCGATGAACTCCCGCAGCACCGCGCTCGGCAGGTAGTAGAGAGCGGTGTGCGCGCCGGTCACTTCCGCGTCGAGTCTCAGGCGGCGCGCCAGGATCGCGGTGCGGAGGATGTGAAAGTTGCTGGTTACCAGTACCATTCTCAGGTTTCGGCCGCGCTCGCCCAAGAGTCGTTGGATGAATAGCAGGTTCTCCCGGGTCGTGGTCGATTGTTCCTCCACTCCGACGCTCTCGGTGGGGACGCCGCGGGCGATGAGGTAGTCCGCCATCGCTGACGCTTCCGACACTGCTTCATCCGAGCCTTTGCCACCACTGGCGATGATCACCGGTCGCCGGCCTTGGGCGGCTTCCTCGTTGTAGATCTGGATCGCCCGGTCCAAACGAGCTGCGAGCAAAGGGGATACCCGCGCGCCGACCAGCCCGGAGCCGTGTACGACGATCGCGTCCATGCCCGGCTGGTAGGGCAGGCGACCGTAGAGCAGCGAGTACAGGACGAAGCCGGCGAAGACGAATCCGAAGTAGCCGATCACTACGAAGAGCATCGCCAGCACTACCGACCAGATGCTGCCGGTGGCGATCGCGACCCCGAGCAGCAAAAAGGGCACCAGCATGACGACACCGGGCCCGATCGACAGGAGGTTCGCCAGCCGCGCACCCTCACGGCGAGCCATCTGGACCGAGTTGGCGAGTAGCAACCCGGCCAAAATCAGTATCACCAGCGGTGATCCCACGACCAGCACACGCGTCAGCAGCAGGCCCGCGTCCACCTCGTCCCCGGACCCGATGATCCCCACGCCGGTGATCGTCAGTCCGGACAACAGGTAGATCCCATTGCTGATCCGCCGCCGGTCGAGATGGAACCGCAGCGCGAACACACCCAACAGCACCAGCCCGATCGTGAGCCAAATCACCCGGACACCCTAGACCGCGGTCGGATGGGCACGCGAAGCAGGGGAGTTGGGATCGTGATCGACGCCCGGTCCGATTGCGCGACCGTATGTCACTGGCGATATTCGAGAGCTTTCGGGTCAACGTGCTTGGTGGGGGTAGTCGAGTCAAGCGTTGGTGCGAAACAAGGTTCAGAATTGCGTGGCAGGCCTGTGTAGCGAGTAGGACAGCACGTCGCGGGGTTCGTCGGCTCCGGTGCCCGCGCTACGTCTGCTGGATCCACCGAAGTACTGGTCGTGATGTTCGAGCAGCACGAACCCGAAGCTCGTGAACAGGTTGTAGGCAGGCAGATTCCCTGGGTCGACGGCGAGCAGGACTTCGTCGGCGTCCGAAGCTTCCAGGCACGAATCCACGGTGCGCTGTAGCAGGTTCCGGCCGTGGCCCCGGCCGCGTCGATCCGGCGAGACGGCTATGCTGGCCAGCCACGCGTGCCTGTTTCCTCGCATTGTCAATGCGTAGCCAATCACTGCACTGTCGTCATCCGCTCCAGGCTCGATCGCGACCACGCAGTGCGAACTGTCTACGTCCAGCAATTGTCGTAAGACGAAGTACGGGTAGCGGTTGTCACCGAAAACGGCCGCTTCGATCATTTGGATGTCGGGAAGGTCGGCGGGCGTCGGCTCTCGGTACATGCCGCTCCTCGTGTTCGCGGACAGGTCTTTCGGTTACGAACCTTCCTGATACTGGCATGACGCGGCGACGTCCGCGATGAGACGCGAGAAGACGGTCGGCTGGGCGAGGGGAAGGTAATGGCCGGACCGTGGGATGACGAGTAGGCGGCCCTGCTCGCACGCGGTCAGTGACCGTTGCTCTTCCGCGCGGAGGTGATCGCGTGCGCCGTTGATGAGCCAGGTTGGGCCGGGGTAGCGCTGGAGGTTGCGTCGTAGGTCGAAGTCACGGAGGGCGGTGATGACGTCCGGGATGGCTTCGGTGGCGATGCCGCCGTTCTTGACGTCGCTTGCTACGCGGGGTGGGAGGACCGCGTCGAAGATCCGGCCGCTGATTCGAGCGCCGCCGTCGGGCCTGCGTGACAGTGCGTGGTGCATGAGGGCGAAGGGTGTTGTGTTGGCGCGGGTGGGTGAGGTGCTGGCGCCGGCCAGCACCAGGCCCGCGGCCTTCGACGGGTCCGCGGCCGCTGCCGCGCTACTCGCGAAGCCGCCGAGGGAGTGTCCGACCAGGACCGCCCGGCCGCCGACGCGATCGATCTCGGCGTGGATGGCCTCGATCGCGGCGGGCAGTGTGAAGTGCTCGCCGCGCCTGCTTCCATGGCCTGGCAGGTCGACTGCCGTGACCGGCCGTTCCGGGCCGAGTTGTTCACGGACAGCTGACCAGCATTGCCCGCTGAGCCGGATTCCGTGCACGAGAACGATCGGGAGAACTGACATTCCACACCTCCGAATGCAACGCAACGTTGCGTTGCAATCTAGCTCGTTGGCGTTGTGTCACGCAAGGCTGCGTTGCATCGACTGGGTGCTGCCTGCCGGGCGGTAACCCCATCAGGGACTAGGGTTTTCGGCAATCGCGCGATCAGGAGGACTGGAATGCGGAACTTCTTGCGAAACACCGTCGGCGTTGTAGCCGCCGTGGGGCTGGGCTCCGGGCTGTCGCTGATCGGCTCAGGTACTGCCGCCGCCGCGCCCGAGGGGTGCGCCCTCGACCGCACACCTACCGCCGCAACCTCACGCTGTGCCGGCGGTGACGGCGTGCACCGGGCGGGTGTGCGGTGCATCGGCATCATGCCGGCGATCCTCGGGCCGGTGGTGCTGCCGGTCCCGGGGCAATGGTCGGTGCCGGGACCGACTGTCGCACCGGGAATCCCGTCGACTGCCTCGTGTGCGGGTGCGCCGATGGAGTTGGGTGTAGTGATCGACGCCTGGTCCGATTGCGGTACGCCGCATCCGCAATGGGCGCATTACATCGACTGGCGCCGCTGCTGAGCTCAGTTACTCGGGCCAGTCCGAACCCTCGATGACGTCGACGAAGTTCGGTCGCCCGTAGCCGGGGGAGAAGCGTTCCAGCACATCGGCTTTCACATTCCCGAACGTCGAGGCCGGGCGGTGCGCGATGCCGTCGGTGAACGCGGACAGAATGCGGTTCTTGAAGTCCGGGCGGGGATGGGCCGCCACCACCGCATCGCGGGCCGCTGCCGAAATGTCGTGATACCCGATGCCGAGCACATCCAGTTCGACACCCGCCGTGACGAGGGCGATCTCGGGAGCCATGCGGGCCGGAATCTCCGGAGTGGTGTGCAAAGCGATTGCCGTCCAGACGAGTTCGGCGCGATCGTCGCCGATCCCGTGTGCGTGCAGGAACTTTCGAGCCTCGTCCGCTCCATCGATCTCGAAGCGCTGTGTGGCGTCCCGGTAACGTTCGGTCAACCCGAGATCATGGAACATCGCGCCGACGTAGAGCAGTTCGGGATCGAAATCCAGGCCACGGCGTCGCCCTTGCAGCGATCCGAACAGGAACACGCGCCGGGAGTGATCGAAGATCAAGGCAGAGGCTGAGTCTTGTACCAATTCGGTGGCCTCGCGGGCCAGGGCGCTGTCGGGGATGCGGATATCGGCGATCGTTGTCATGGCTTCGAGCTTCGTCCTGGCACGCCCTCCCGGGCCATGTCCATCCGGACGGGAACCCCACAGATTCGGCCATTAGTCTGATCGGGTGAGTCGCATGATCGCGGTGGCGGTATACGAAGGCGTCCGGCTACTAGATGCCACCGCACCGATGGAAGTGTTCAGTACCGCAACGGATTTGGGCGGCGACTACGAGCTCGTCCTCTGTTCCCCGACCGGCGCACCGGTCCGCGCCTCGGCGGGTACGAGCCTCACGGTGAGCGCGTCCTATGCGGACATCCATGGTGCGCACACCGTCATCGTTCCCGGTTCGAGCCGGTTGCCGCACGCGCCCGCTCCCCGCGAACTCGTCGACGTCATACCGGCTTTCGCCGCCTCATCCCGCCGCCTGGCCTCGGTCTGCACCGGAGCGTTTGCGTTGGCCCAGGCCGGGGTCCTGGACGGCCGCCGCGCCACCACGCACTGGCGGCACACGGGTGTCCTCGCCCGCGCACACCCGAACATCACCGTCGAGCCGGACGCCCTCTACGTCCGCGACGGCACGCTCTACACCTCCGCCGGCGTCAGCGCCGGCATCGACCTGGCCCTGGCATTGGTCGAGGAGGACGAAGGCGCGGACCTGGCCCGGGAAGTGGCACGCGATCTGGTGGTATTCCTCCAACGCCCCGGCGGGCAATCTCAATTCTCGGTTGCCTCGCGACTCCCGCGCCCCCGCCACGACCCCTTGCGCGCCCTACTGGACGACATCCTCGCCGACCCCGCCGCCGACCACTCCCTACCTGCCATGGCCACCCGCGCCACGCTGAGCGTCCGCCACCTCACCCGCCTGTTCCGCGAACACCTGAACACCACACCCGCGGCGTTCGTGGAGACCGTCCGCTTGGAGGCCGCCCAATCGATGTTGGAATCTGGGGAAACCGTCACCCAGTCCGCTCGGCGATCCGGGCTGGGCAGCGACGAATCCCTGCGCCGAATCTTCCTCCGGCACTTGGGCGTAAGCCCCTCCGCCTACCGCGCCCGGTTCCGGACCAGTCTGCCGGGCGGGTGATCGCCGCGGCTACTGCGCCGTCCGATCTTGGTAGTCAGCGGGTTCGGGCGGGTCGACACCACAGGTTGCTTGGCGCCGAAGGTCAATTACTTGGCTAGCGAGGAAAGGTTGATCGGGGCTCGCTCGGCATAGGTTCTGAAATGGAACTGTCGAAAGGAACTCCGTAGCGATGACGCCGTCTTTCCCGCACGCACTGCCCGAGCCCGATTTCGAGGTCGCCATCATCGGGGCGGGATTCGGCGGGCTGGGCGCGGCCGTCGAGCTGCGCCGCGCAGGTATCGATCGGTTCGTCATCCTGGATAAGAACAGCGATATCGGCGGAACATGGCACGCGAACACCTATCCCGGTGTGGCGGTAGATATTCCGTCTGTCTATTACAGCTTCTCCTATGCGGCGCCCAGGACGTGGTCGCGATTGTTCGCGCCGGGCGCGGAGGTGAAGGCCTACGCCGATCAGATCGCGGACGAGTACTCGCTGCGTCAGCACATCCGCCTCGAAACCCACGTCACCGGCGCGACCTGGGATGACGAAACGCATCGCTGGCGGATCGAGACCGGCGGCGAATCGTTCACCGCCCGCTTCCTGATCGGCGCGGTCGGCGGACTCGAGGTGCCGCGCATGCCCGACATCGCGGGGGTGGATGAGTTCGCGGGCAAGGTGGTGCACACCGCGCGCTGGGACCACGAGTACGACTATCAGGGCAAGCGCATCGCGGTTATCGGTACCGGAGCGACCGCGCTGCAATTGATTCCGGAGCTGGCCGAGCAAGCCGCACAGCTGTCGGTGTTCCAGCGCACCCCCATCTGGGTCGTCCCCAAGGTGGATTTCCCGATCGACTGGGGTCCCAAGCAATTGCTCGACGGCGTGCCCGGCCTCCGGCGGCTGGTCCGGCTGGCGGTCATGACAACCTTCGACACGGGTGTCTCGACCGCGGGGGTCTTCTACCGGGCGACCAATCCCCTGATCGGGCTGACCGGTCGGATCATCAAGCGCTGGTACGGAACTCAGGTCACCGATCCGGCGCTGCGGGCGCGCCTGACGCCGGACTATGCGCTGGGGTGCAAACGGCCGTCGGTGTCGAACAAATATCTGCGCACCTTCACCCGGGACCACGTGTCCCTGATCACCGACCCGATTCAGAAGATCACTCCGACGGCAATCGTCACCAGCGACGGCACCGAGCACGAGGTCGACGTGCTGGTCTGCGCCACCGGTTTCAAGGTGATGGAATCGGGTGCGACGCCGCCGTTTCCGATCCGGGGCCGCGACCACGAGCTCGGTGAATTCTGGCAGGAGCACCGATTCCAGGCCTACCAGGGTGTTTCGGTCCCCGGGTTCCCCAACTTGTTCATGATCACCGGACCGTACGGCTTCGCCGCCGCGTCCTACATCGCGATGATCGAATGCACGGCCCGGCACGCCCGGCGGGTCATCATGGCCGCCCGGAACCGCGCCGCCACTCTCGCCGAGATCCGGCCGGAGCCACACGAGCGCTACTGGCGCAAGTGCCTGCGACGTCATCGCAGCGCGCTGTGGCTCAACAACGATTGTGAGTCCGCCAACACCTACTACATCAACGAACACCATGACGTAGCCGCCATCCGGCCCACCACTCACGCCGAAATGTGGTGGAGCAACAAATTCTTCCCGTTGGAGGACTACAGCTACTGGACCACGCCGCCCGGACGGACGGCATGACGAGCTCGGTCGCAGACGATCCGGGCCGGAGCGGGATCGAGGTGCGCAATCCGGCGGACGGCCGCTTTGTCGCCCAGGTGCCCGACGAATCGGCCGAACAGGTCGCCGTGAACGCGGCCGGACTGCGCCGGGCCCAGCCGCACTGGGAGGCCAGCGGCGCGCGCGAGCGCGCGAAATGGCTGTTCCGGCTGCAGGATTGGCTGCTCGATCACCACGCGGAGTTGGCCGACACGGTGCAGTCCGAAAGCGGCAAGATCCGGGCCGACGCAGAACTGGAGGTTTTCGGCGCGATCGACCTGATCAAGTACTGGGCTGGTAAGGCGGAGCGGTTCCTCGCCGACGAGCGACCCGCACCGCACAGCCCCTTCGGCCGCGCCAAACGGCTTATGCTGACCTACCGGCCGTATCCGGTGGTCGGGATCATCACGCCCTGGAACTTTCCCCTGCTCAACTTGTGCTCGGACGCCATCCCGGCGCTGCTGGCCGGCGCGGGGGTGCTGGTCAAACCCTCCGAGGTCACCCCGCTGAGCGCGCTGGAACTGGCTCGTGGCTGGTCGGACATCGGTGCGCCACCGGTGTTCTCGGTGGCCACCGGCCGCGGTGCGACCGGCCGGGCCGTGGTGGCTGTCGCCGACTATGTGCAGTTCACCGGATCCACCCGGACCGGGAGGGCGATCGCGGCGGCCTGCGCGCAAACCCTCACCCCGCACAGCCTGGAGCTGGGCGGCAAGGATCCGGCAATCGTGCTCGCCGACGCCGATATCGACCGCGCCGCGGCGGGCATCGCCCATGGTGCGCTGTTCAATTCGGGTCAGGTGTGCGTCTCGGTAGAGCGCGTGTATGTCGAAGCGCCGGTGTACGACGCATTCGTCACAGCGCTGACCGCCGCGGTCGAGGGGATGCGCATGGGCCAGGACGGGCGGGACTTCGACTACGACATCGGGGCGCTGGCCACCGCCGGCCAGCGCGATCTCGTACAACGCCATGTCACCGAGGCCGTCGCGGCGGGAGCGCGAATCACGGTGGGCGGCAATGCCACCGAGGTGGGCACGTTCTTCGAGCCGACCGTGCTGGCCGATGTCGAGCAATCCATGTCCTGTATCGCCGAGGAGACCTTCGGCCCGACCATCCCGGTCGTGCGGGTGGCCGACGAGGAGGAGGCGGTCCGGCTGGCCAACGATTCGGTCTACGGCCTCTCGGCCACTGTGTGGACCGGTGATCGTCGCCGCGGCGAGCGACTCGCCCGCCGGTTGGAGGTCGGCGCGGTCAATGTCAATGACGCCCTGGCCAATACGTTCAGTTTCGCGCTGCCGATGGGCGGCTGGAAGGACTCCGGGATCGGCGCGCGCTGGGGCGGGGCCGCCGGAATCCGGAAGTACTGCCGGCAGCAGGCGATCACGGTGCCGCGCGGCCCCGCCCTCGCGCGTGAGCCGCTGTGGTATCCGCTCACCCGGCGGCGTTTCCGGGCGATCGCCGCGCTGATGCGTGTCCTCGACGCACGCGGCTTGCGCAAACTGCCGAAACCACTCGGCGGCAGGAAGTCCGGCACGGTGTCATGAGCGACGATTTCGATTTCGACTGGCTGGTCATAGGTTCGGGGTTCGGCGGCAGTGTTTCGGCGCTGCGTCTGAGCGAGAAGGGCTATCGGGTAGCGGTTTTGGAGGCCGGCAGCCGCTTCTCCGATGCTGACTTCGCCGCCGCCGCGGGCAAACCGCACCGGTACTATTTCCTGCCCGCGCTCGGCATGCGCGGCATCTTCCGGCCCACCCTCTTCAAGGACGTGCTGATCGCGACCGGCGCGGGCGTCGGCGGCGGCTCGCTCGGCTACGCGAATACCCTCTACCGGCCCACACCCGAGTTCGCGGCGCACCCGCAGTGGGCGCATCTGGGCGACTGGAATGCCGAACTCGCTCCGCATCTGGACACCGCGGAACGCATGCTGGGTGTGGTCACCTACGACCGGGACGACACCGCCGACCTCCTGCTGAAGGAGTACGCGGACACGCACGGCTACGGCGCCACTTACGCCCGCAGCCGAGTCGGGGTGTTCCTGGGCACGCCTGGGCAGCACGAACCCGGAAAGACCGTGCCCGACCCGTATTTCGGCGGCGCTGGCCCCGATCGCGCCGCCTGTGTCCGGTGCGGTGGCTGCATGCTCGGCTGTCCGCACAATGCCAAGAACACCTTGGAAAAGAACTACCTGTGGTTCGCCGAGCAGCACGGCTGCGCGATCCTGCCCGAGCGGATGGTCACCGATATCCGGCCACTGGGCAATCCGGACGGCAGCGACGGATACACCGTCACTTCGGTCCGTTCCGGCAGCTGGCTGCGGCGTGACCGGCGGACGCTGACCGCGCGCGGGGTGATCGTGGCGGGCGGCGCGCTCGGCACCAATCGGCTGTTGTTGCGCTGCAAGCTGTCCGGTGCACTGCCGAGGCTGTCCGACCGGGTCGGCCAACTGGTGCGCACCAACAGCGAATCGATCCTCGCGGTCACCGTTCCGGATGACAGCTACGATTTCGCCACCGGTGTGGCGCTGACCTCCGGCATCAATACCGACGCGCACACCCATATCCAGCCACCGACCTACGGCGCCAAGGGCGACATGATGTCGCTGCTCACCACACTCGCGACCCCGCACGGCAGCAGACGCACCCGGCCGCTGTATTTCCTGGCCACCGCCCTGCGCCGGCCCCGGCAGCTGATACGAGCCGGCCGGATCCGGCACGCGTCGCGCCGCAGCATGCTGCTCACGACCATGCAGTCGGCCGACGACTCGATCTCGTTGCGGGTGCGGTTCCGGCTGCCGTCCGGTTATCCGGTCCTGACCACGAAACCCGATCCGCGGCACCCGATTCCGAGTTTCATCAAGGCGGGCTACGACGCCGCCGGGTGGATCGCGGACAAGACCGGCGGGGTGGTGCAGGCCGCGGTACCCGAGGCGTTGTTCTCGATACCCACCACCGCACACATCCTCGGGGGCGCGCCGATCGGCGACAGCCCGGCCACCGGCGTGATCGACGCCCGGCACCGGGTCTACGGCTACACCAACCTGCTGGTGTGCGACGGTGCGGCGATCCCGGCCAACGTGGGCGTCAATCCGAGCCTCACCATCACCGCGCTGGCCGAGCGCGCCCTGAGTTTCCTTCCGCCCAAGCCGGGATCGGCAGTGGCGCAACCGATCCGGTTCGCCGACGCCGTTACCGCACCCGATTCCGGAGAACCATCGTGACCGTCACCGCCAAAACCCTCTGCGAGGCCTTCCAGTCCACGGCCGCCGTCGCTCCCTACGCGGTGGCGCTGCGCACGGCCGACGACACCGTAGTCGTCACCTGGGGCGAATACGCCGAGCGGGTACGCCGCCTGGCCGCGGGCCTGGCGGCGCTCGGCGTCCGTCCCGGCGACACGGTCGGTTTGATGCTGACCAACCGTCCCGAATTCCATCTACTCGACACCGCGGTGCTGCACCTCGGCGCGATCCCGTTCTCGATCTACAATTCCAACCCGCCGGAGCAGATCAATCAGGTGTTCGCCAATGCGGGGAACCGGATTGTGTTGTGTGAGAAGCAATTCGTGGAGGTGCTGACCGCCGCACAGGCCGTGGAACGACTGATCTGCCTCGACAAGGTCGGTGAGCTGATGACCGTGGCCGATCTGGAAGCCCTCGGAGATCCGGATTTCGACTTCGAATCCGCCTGGCGCGCTGTCGATCCCGAGGCGCCCGCGACGATCATTTACACCTCAGGCACCACCGGCCCGCCGAAGGGAGTGGAGCTGACCCACACCAATATCCTTGCCGTGCACAAGGCTGTCGATGCCATGGCCGCGCTCGGCCCGGCCGACGAGATGATCTCCTACCTGCCCGACGCGCACGTGGCGAATCGGATGCTGTGCCACTACGCGAGCCAGATCTTCGGGGTCCGGATCGCGACGCTGGCCAACCTCCGGCAGATCGGGGACGCGCTGAAAGCGGTACGGCCCACCATCTTCCTGGGTGTACCGCAAACCTGGTACAAGCTCAAGGCCGCGATCGAAGCGGCGGTCGCCGAACAGTCAGGCGTCAAGAAGGCGCTGGCGACCTGGGCATTGGACGTCGGCCGGGAGGTAGCGCGGCAAGCTTCCGCGGGCCGGCCGCTCGCGGGCTCGCTGCGGGTGCGACATGCCCTCGCGCAACGGCTGGTGCTGGCGAAACTTCGCGGCACGCTCGGTCTGGATCGTGCCCGCCTGGCCGTCTCGGGGGCCGCCCCGATCGCACCCGAGGCGCACGAGTTCGTGCTCGGCTTGGGCTTGCCGGTGCTGGAGACCTGGGGCATGTCCGAATGCGCGGCCGTCGCCACCTTGAATCCGCCGCACGCCTGGCGGATCGGCACCGTCGGTCCCGCCATCCCGACCTGCGAACTCGCGCTCGCCGACGACGGTGAACTGCTGATTCGCGGGCCGATGGTCATGCCGCGCTACCGCGACGCGCCCGAGCAGACCGCGTCGGCGATCGACGCCGAAGGCTGGCTGCACAGCGGCGATCTCGCCACGGTCGACCTCGACGGCTACTACCGCATCGTGGGCCGCAAGAAGGAGATCATCATCAATTCCGGGGGAAAGAACATGTCCCCGAACAATATCGAGGGCGCGCTGCGGGTGGCCTGCCCGCTGCTCGGGCAGGTGGTGGCGGTCGGCGATCGACTGCCGCACGTGACGGCGCTGCTCACCCTCGACCCCGACGCCGCGGCGGCCTACGCCGCCCGCAATGGCCTGGCTGACGCCGCTCCGGCCGCCCTCGCTGCCGATCCGGGTGTCCGCCGCGTCGTCGAAGCGGCGGTGGTACAGGCGAATGCGAGCCTCGCGCGGGTGGAGCAGATCAAGAATTTCACGATCCTGCCGGAGGTCTGGGAGCCGGGCGGCGAGCTGCTGACGCCCACCCTGAAACTCAAGCGCCAGCCGATTCTCGAGCGCTACGCCGCCGAAATCGCGCTGATGTACCCCTGAGCAACACAGATTCAGAACACCTTGTCACTACTGTCAGGAGAGTGAATTGCGCGGAATGATCCGGGCCGCCACGGTTTCGGTGCTCGGCGTGGCAACGATGGTGAGCGGCGGCCAGGCACACGCAGTGAACGCGATTGATTTCGCACCCGCGCAGTTCTTCGACACCGCTGCCGGTGCGCCGTTCTTCATCAAGGCCGCCGACCTGAATGCCGACGGCAATACCGATATCGTCACCTGCGATTCCCTCCAGGGCGGCTGGGGCGGCTTGTCGGTCCTGCTCAATCGCACCGCGTCTGGTTCGCTGAAGGCCGATTTCAGCGCTCCGTTCAATGTGGCGGGTGTTCCATTGGCCTTCGGCTGCAATGTGTCCGACGTCAATGGCGACGGTAAGCCGGATCTGATCGCCACCGATGCCTCCAAACTCGGCAACGGCGGCGTGGTGGTGCTGCTCAATCAGACCGAAAACGGCTCGGATACACCCAGTTTCGGAGCTCCGCGGCATTTCGCGGGCGGTCTGATGCCCGCGGTGGTGACACCGGCCGATATCAACAACGACGGTAAACCCGATTTGGTCGTCGGCGGAGTCGCCAACGCGTTCATCGGCACTACTCAGGTGCTGCTGAACACCACCGGTTCCGGCTCGGACACACCGACTTTCAGCGGGCCGTTCTTCTTCAACGGTGGCCTCACCACCGAGGGCATCGCCGCGGGCGACATCAACGGCGACGGCAAGGTCGATCTCGCGATCGGTGAGACCAGCTCCAACACCGTCACCTTCCTGATGAACTTCACTCCGGACGGCGCGCCGACGCCGGATCTGCGCCCGACCACCTACCTGTTCCCGTTCTCCACCTGGGTCGGCCTGTCGGATATGAACGCCGACGGCAGACCGGACCTCATGTCCGACGTCGGCATCCTCGGCAATCCGCTGGTCGGCATGTTCTCCTCGGTGAACCGCACACCCGCTGGATCTCCGAACCCGGCCTTCGCGACCCTGATCGACGGCGCCCAGGCGCATCAGGCGGGCGGGTGGGCCACCGAGAACACCGCCGTCGCGGATTTCGACGGCGACGGCGTCCCGGACGCCATCCTCACCAGCCCGTATCCGAACATCCGCAACGAGCTGAGCTTCCTGCGCAACGTCACAGCGCCGGGTGCGCCGGCGATTTCCTTCGAAGCGCCGGTCCTCATCGGTGACGGTGGCTGGGCCCCGAACTCCCTCGACACCGCCGATTTCAATGCCGACGGTAAGCCCGATGTGGTGTCCGGCGGCTTCCTGTCGCTGACCGGTCGCCAGTCATTGTCGGTGTTGCTCAACATCACTCGCTGAACGCGCCGCCCAGGGGCAGGGCCGGCATGCCGCAACGCATGCCGGCCCTCGTTCGTATCGAGTGGTTATTTCAAGGGCAGCGCGCCGTCCATGCCGCCGACGTCGGTGACCTTCCAGTCCGCGTTGCGGTCGACGGTCACGTTGTAGGTGACGGTGGTTTGCGCGCCCTCGGGGCTCTGGGCGTTGGTGGAGGTGACGTTGACGAATACGTTCACCGTGTAGGCCCCGTTCTGCTCGCGCTGCACTCGGGCCGCGATGGGGGTGCCGCTCGAGGTCCACTTCAGCGGGACGAGCAGGTCCTGAAGCTTCGGTGCGCTGGCATCGAATTTGGTGGCCAGGGCGGGAGCGGTGTTGGCCTTGAGCCGGATCACCCAGGCGCCGAAGTCGGCGAAGTCGACCTTGGACGCGCCGACCGCGTAGTCGGTGGCGACCTGTTCGGCGTGCGCCTGATCCGCGGCGGCGGCGGTGCGGTCGGCGAGCTCGTTACGGGCGGAGAGGAGATAGCCGCCCAGCAGGACCGACACGACGACCGGTACCGCTACGGCGCCGGACCAGGCCAGCGTGGTTACCGGGACGGCTACCGACCGGTTCGCTCGAGGCCCAGCGGATTCCGAAGCCGCTGTGTCAGTCACGTTGTCCTCGTCGAGGTCGGCGGTCATGGGTCCTCCTGAGGTTGGTTACTTCACGGCGATCTGCAGGTGCAGCGTGCCGTCGTCGGTGGTGGCGTGCAGTGCCTGAGAAATCAGGCTGCCCAGGTCCAGTTGTCCGACCAGCGGCGGTCCCTGCGCGAGCAGCGGCGCGAGCATCGGCCACAGGGGCGCGAATTCCGGACCCATCACGTCCAGGCGTGCGGTGGTCTCGCGCAGGAACGGCACCAAGCCAATGGTCTGACCGTTGTTCTCCAGGAACGAATCGGGTGCGTCGCCTTCGCGAATGACCCGGGCGATCGAGTCCGCCACCTCCGCGACCCGAGGGCCGAAAGCGGCCCACGGCCCGGACGCGCCGCGCAGCGCCGGTCCGGTCCACTCCATGTCGGTGGCCCGGGACTGCATGGACAGCAACATGTCCCGGATGACGTCGGTGCGGGCGAGCAGGGTCGCCGCCAGCAGGTCGGTGGACCGTGATAGCCGCGGTATCACGGTTTCCGTGCCGGACATGGCCGTGCTGAAGGTATCCACGATGGAGGCCAGCGCCTCCGGATTCAGTTGCCGCAGCAGTTCGGTGCTGGTGCGGGCGACATCCGGAATGGACCTGGGCGTGCGGACCTTGTCCGCTGCCACCGTCTGCCCGTCGCGCAGGTACGGTCCGTCCGCGGTTTCCGGCCGGAAATCCACCGACGCCTCACCGAGTCCGGACAGGCCCTCGATCCGGATTTTGCTGGCCAGCGGAATTCGGTAGTCGCCGTCGACCCGGAAGCGCACCTCGACCCCGGCGGGCACGTGCCGCACCGTGCGCACCTGCCCGACCTGTACTCCCGACAGCAGTACCTTCGAGCGTGGCAGTAGCCCACCGGATTCCGGCACCGTCATGGTGGCCTCGATCTGCTCGTCGAGCCAATCCACCCGCGCCACACCGAAAGTGAGGTATGCGCTGCCGATCACCAGGATCGCGAGGATACTCGCCACCGACGCGAGCGAACCGGGCTTCACCGCACCACCCCGATCATCCGCAGTGCCCGCACCATGGCTTCGACCTGCTCCTCCCGCGGCGGCCCGGACGCGCCGGCGACCTCCACCCGGCTGATATTCAGCTTCGGTCCCTGCGCCACGTACGGAACGATCTTGTCGCGCAACAGCGCGATCAGCCGGTTCATGTTGGACGGCGCGGTCAGATCCAGTGGACTGTCGCCGAACAGCAACGGCACGAAGGCCTTCGCGGCCGCGTCGCCGGCGTACAGCATGGGGGTCAGCCAGAGCAGTGACTCCGCGATGCCGCCGAGTGAACCCACGATGCCGAGGGTGTTCACCAGGGCTTGCACATCGGCGGGAATGTCGACCGCGCCGCGTTCGCTCAGCAGTGCCGCGAGCTCACGCGGATTGTCCATGACCGCGTCCAGGTCCTTACGGAAGGCGGCCAGGGCGGCGTCGAGAACGTGCTGGTTGGCGCCGAGGTCCTCGATATTGCTGCCGAGCCGGTCGAAGACGCGCGCCGTCTCCGACTGCTGCGCGGGCAGTGTGGCATTGGTCTGATTGATGATCTCCTGGACCTGATGCATGGCCCCGCCGCCCACGAAAGCCGACATGCCGACCAGCAGATCCTCCACTTGCAGCGCGGGTTTGGTCTGGGTCTGCGGGATGGTACCGCCCGGCGCGATGGTGTCGCCGGTGTCGTCGAGCGGAGTGGTAAGCCCGATGAAGATATCGCCCAGAATCGTGTTCTGCCGCAACTGCACCGTGGTCGACCTGGGCAGCCGGACCGAACTGCTGATGCGGACCACCGCGTCGATACCGCCCGGGCCCGAGGCCGAGGGATCCACCACAGACATCGAACGCAGAGTGCCGACCTTCGCGCCATTGGCGACGACCTTCGCCTGCGCGGGCAGGTTCAGCGCGCTGGCGAATCGGATGTGCACGTCGTAGCTGTCGCCGGAAACCGACGCGCCCGGCATCGGCACGGTGGCCGGATTGAATCCACAGCCGGCGGGCAGGGTCGCCGCCACCAGCAATGCGGTTCCGGCCAGTACGCGCCGCCCGCGGGATTCCGTTCTCATTGTGCCCCCGCGATTCCCAGCACCAGCGGCACCAAATTCACATTCGCCAGTCCGTTGCCCGCAGTGCGGCAACTGCCCGGGTGCAGCGCATTGGCCACGGTGCACAGTTGTTCGGCATTGTCTTGCGGCAGCGCCACCTCCGGCGCCCGGTAGGTGACCCGCACCTGCCCGGTCTCCGGATCGATGGCCTGCTGGAAGGTGGTGACCAGTGCGGGGATCAGCTCGATCAGCTTCTGCAGCCCGGAGATGCCCGCCCCCAGCATCCGCACCTTCGGAATGGCCGCGTCCAAGCCGCGCAGGACGGGCCGGCCGTGCTTGCGGAAGATCTCGTTGAACCACGGCAGGATCACCAGCAGCGAGTCGACGATCTGTACGGTGCGGCCCCACACCTGGTTGATGAACCCGATGCCCTCCTCGGCCTGGGTGAGGGCGATCTTGATGTCGGCCCAATTGATCGCCACACTCGCGGCGAGCGCACCGAACGCGTCGATCATCCCGCCCAGGTGGCCGATCGCCGCGTCGGGCGAATTCAGCGCGGCGCCAAGGTTTTTGATGAGCTGGTTCAGCTTGGCGCCGGTGTTCTCGGTGGCCCGATCGAACGTCGCCACGCTGCCGGCCAGCCGCGCCTTCTCGGCGGGATCGCCGTGTCCGGTGAGCTGATCGGCGAGACCGGAGAAAGCCTCCAGCGTCTCGGTGATGCTCTTGGGTGTGAAGGTCTTGGCGATGCAGGTGTCCGGCCGCCATCGCGTGCCGGATTGGTTGTCGCCGAGCACTTCCAGCGCGCGGTCGGCGACCAGGGTGTCCGAGACCGTGGTGGCGGTGACCTCGCCGCGCAGCGGATGGTCGGCGTCGACGGTGAAATCGACACGCGCGCCGGTGCCTTCGGGGGCGACCGCGGTCACGGTACCGACGGGCAGACCGAGCATGGTCACGTGGTTGCCCTCGTACAGGCCGACCGCGTCGGGCATGATCGCGCAATAGGACAGGGTCTTGCGCAGCGGATTGAACGCCACCAGATAGGCGGCCAGGGTCAGCGCCGCCACCAGCGCCACGGCGGACACGGTGACGAAACCGGGTGATCCCAGAACGCGTTTCACGATCGGCACGCCTTTCCCGGCAGCGGGACGCACACCTGAGACTGATCGATCACTACGCCCTCGGCCGGGGTGATCGAGGCCGACAGCCGCGCCTTGATCACGCCGAGGTTGTGCAGCGCCTGATCGAAGCGCCGGCCCAGATCCTCGAGCTGCGGCACCGATTCGGCCAGCCTGTCGGCCAAGGGCTCCAGATGGATGTCCCAGGTGGGTTCGATGGCGGCGATCCG
The DNA here is from genome assembly GCF_040681285.1 of Nocardia sp. NPDC051832. Classification (NCBI taxonomy): domain Bacteria; kingdom Bacillati; phylum Actinomycetota; class Actinomycetes; order Mycobacteriales; family Nocardiaceae; genus Nocardia; species Nocardia sp. NPDC051832. The sequence goes on along the minus strand of NZ_JBFAYL010000001.1, from coordinate 1,871,297 downwards.
GGACAGCAGCTGGCCCGTGACCCGCAGGGACTCGGCGATCTCGGCCTTCTTCGCCAGACCGGCGGTTTCGAGGCCGCCGATCTCGCGAATGAAGGTACCGACCAGACCCCGGTTGTCGTTGATCGCGGTCAGGTACTCGTCCATCACCGTCAACGCCTGTGAGACGCCGGCGTTCTGCCGGTTCAGCATGCCGACCAGGGTCTCCATGGCATTGCCGATGCGCCGCAGGGATTCCGGGCTCCCGGCCAGCGCATCCTGTAGGGCGCCGAAGTTCTGGCGCAGTGTGTCCCCGTTCACCTCGGTGATCGGGGTCGCGGCGTCTTGCAGGGTGCGGATCAGGCTGTACGGCAGGCGTACTCGCTCCGCCGGAATCGGAGTGCTGCCCAGCGGTTTCGAACCTGCCGGGAACGCCGCGATGTAGTGGCCGCCGACCACGGTCAGCATGCGCACCTCCAGTGCGGTGGCGTCACCGAGGAAGACCTCCTTGTCGATGCGGAAGCGCATCCAGACCCGATCCGCCCGCAGCTCCAGTTCCTGCACCCGGCCGACATGAATACCGGCGACCCGGATCTCGTCCCCGACCCGCACCGAGCGAGCCTCGGTCAGCTCGGCGGTGTAGGTGGCCTTGCCGAGGGGCAGCACATAGATGACGCCGACCGCGACCAGCACGGCGACCAGGGCGAACACACCGAAGAGCCCGAAGGTGAGTTCGCGCCTCGCGGCGGTGGATCGGGACACCGGCTGCTCCGCCCCCGTCAGTTCTTGCATATCGAGATCCTCTGGCCGGAGATGAGCACGGAGAACGGCGCGGGCACCTCGGCCTGCCCATTGCCGCAGTGCATATCGATTAAGCTCGCGGTGCTGCTGGTCGCGGGCGGCATGAGAGTGGCCAGCGATTGCAGCAGGCCGGGCAGGCGGCCCAGCGCGTCCAGCGCGTCGTCCGGGTTCGGGAACAGCCGCCCGATGTCCAGCTCGAGATCCGGATTCTCGCCCTCGGTGAACCCCAGCGTCGCCAGCAGAGCGTTCAGCGGCGCCAGCGTGGACGGCGCGGCAGCCGCGAAGGCGAGCAGGCCGTCCAATTCCTTACGGAAGGAGGTGAAGACGTCGGCCAGACCGTTGAGCAGCGTGATCAGATGCGGCGACTTGCCGCCGATCTGGCCCGAAATGTGCTGCAGGTTCGCCACTATCAGGTGCAGCACCGCTTGCCGGTCGGAGACGTAGCGGCTCAGCTTCTCGAAAGCGTCCAGTGCCGGGCCGATGCCGTCGCCGTTGCCTTCCACCACGGCGAGCACGCTCTCGGTGAACTGATTGAGCGCCCCGGGGGAGAACTCCGCGAGTACCGGCTGTAATCCGTTGAACAGCTGGGTGATATCGAAGGAGGGGATGGTGTTGTCGACGCCGATGGTGGCGCCGGATCGCAACAGGTCTCCAGGACCGTCGGGTTGCCTGACGTCCAAATATCGCTGTCCGGTGAGGGTTTGGTACCGAATGGCCAGGGTGCTGCTGTGATACACGGGGCGATCCCGCTGCACGGTGAACTCCACCGTGGCCTGTGCTCCGTGTAGTTCGATGCCGACCACTTTGCCCACCTGCATGCCGTACATTCGCACATCGTCGCCGGTCTTCAGGCCGCTCACATCACTGAAAACACCGAAGTAGCCGGTGGTTTCACCAGCCACCGGCCGGACGATGGCGCTGATGACCACCAATAGCAGCGCGATCATGGCCGTGGTGAACAGCCCGAGTCGCACCAGCACCGCGCGCGTCGTACTCTGTTTCATCGTTCCCCCTCCGGCCGCGCGTTGGTCAGCTCCTCGAACGCCTGCTGGCCGAGCATCGGAATACCAATGGCAGGAACACCTTTCAGAGTGACTCCAACGTTCACCGTCGGTCCCGCCGACGTATCGGCGAAGAGGCGATGCAGCCGCTCGAGGGTCTCGGTCAGCTGTGTCCGCGAAGTCGCCGGAGCCGGGATGGTGTCCGCCAGCGCCTGGACGGTCGGTGCGAGCTGGTCGGTGGCCGCGCCGAAATGGGTGCCCAGGACCGACACGGTCTCCGACAGCCCGCCGAGCACACCGGTGCGCAGCATTTCGATGGCGGCGTTGTAGCGGTCGCGCTCGGTGATGAAGACCTCGATATCGAGCACCGCCTTGGCCAATTTGAAGGTGGCCGAGGTGAATTCGCCGAAGCCGTCGAAGAATTCGCTGTACTGCCCGAGCAGGAAGGACATCGGGTACTGCTGCGTGTCGGCCACGACGGTGTTGAGCATGAGCACCGCTTCCAGCATCGGCGTGAACGCCCGCAGATCGGTGTTGATCTGCCTGAACAGGGCGGTCAGCTCCGGCGTGAGCACATCGGTGGCGGTGCTGGTGAGCTGGCGCAGCAGCGCGCCCATGGTCACGTCGGAGACCTTGCCCGCGAGATCGATCTGCTGCCCGTCCCGCAGCGGGCTGCCGCCCGCGGACTTGCGCAGCGCCACGGTGCTCACGCCGAAGAGGTTCTCCGGCGCGTAATCCACCGTGAGCGCGTCGGTGAGGCCCTCGATCTGGACGCGGTCCAGGTCCAGCGTCAGCTGCTGGCGGCCCTGCGCGATCGGAGCCACCTCGGTGATCTTGCCGACGGCGACGCCGTCGAAACGCACGGCGGCGCCGGCGACGATGCCCTCACCGATCAGCTCGGTGCGCAGGTGCACCCGGATACGGTCCTGTGGTGCGCGATCGGCGCAACTGCTCCAGGCGACGACGATCAGCATCAGGAACACCGCCAGCAACGCGCCGGCGGTTCGAGCTCGGTTCCGGGTGATAGTCACGCCGGGCATCGCATAGTTCGGCACGCCTCACCCCGGGAATTCGATAGCGGAATTGATGCCCCACAGCAGCAGCGTCAGCACCATGTCCAAGCCGATGATGGCGACGAAGCTGGCGCGTACTGCCCGGCCCGCGGCGATGCCGACGCCTTCCGGGCCGCCGGCGGCGAAAAAGCCGTAGTAGCAATGGATCAGGATCACCGCGACACCGAACACCAGAATCTTGAGGACCGCGGCGAGAATGTCGTAGCCGCTGGCGAACTGGAAGAAGTAGTGGTCGTAGACGCCGTCGGCCTGGCCGTGCAGCAATACGATCACCGCCGAGCAGGACAGATACGACAGGATGAGCGCGATCAGGAAGGTCGGGACGATCGCCGCCGCCCCCGCGATCACCCGCGTGGTCACCACGAACGGAATCGACCGCAGCCCAAGGGATTCGAGGGCATCGATCTCCTCGGAGATACGCATGGATCCGATTTCGGCGGTCATCCGGCACCCCGCCTGGGCGGCGAAGCCGATGGCCGCGGCGATCGGCGCCAGCTCGCGCGTATTGGCGAACGCGGACACCACGCCCGACATCGCGCCGAGCCCGATCAGGTCCAGCGCCGCGAAGGCCTGGATGCCCACGCCCGCACCGATGGCCACACCCAGCACCACCAGCATCGGCACCGTTCCACCGCCGACGATGAATGAGCCACGGCCCCACGTCATATCGGTGATGGTGCGCAGCGTCTGGCCCCGATAGCGCCGCAGCGTCAACGGAATTCCGGACAGCGCCTGCCAGAGGAACCCGAGCGCGAACCCGGCGTTCTCCAGCGGCGAGAGCGCCTTCTCCGGATGACGCGCGAGTTTGCCGACGGTGCGTAAACCCTTGGGAACGTACGGGGTAGCGGTCATCACGCCACCCGCATCGGAAAGAACATGGTGACCACCTGGGTGATCAGCAGGTTGACCACGATGATCGAGGCCACCGACAACACCACCGCCGCGTTGACCCCGTCGGCCACCCCGCGCGGCCCGCCGCGCGCCTCCAGTCCGCGCTGACAGGCGACGATCACCACGAGGAAGCCGAACAGCACCGCCTTTGCCAGCGAAATCCACACATCGGTGAGCACGGTGAACGCGCCGAAGGTGGCCCAGTAGCTACCTGGCGTCACGTTCTGCGCGCCGATGGCCACGAAGTATCCGGCCACGATGCCGACGAAGATGATCAGGACATTCAACAAGGGCGCTACCAGCACCATGGCCGCGACTCGCGGAATCACCAGGCGTTGCACCGGATTGATACCCATGACGCGCAGCGCGTCGATCTCCTCGCGCACCGTCCGCGCCCCGAGGTCGGAGGCGATGGCCGAAGCACCCGCACCGCCGAGCAGCAGACCGGTGGCGATCGGCGCGCCCTGCTGGATGACGCCGAGTCCGCCGGCCGCCCCGATCAGCGAATCCGCACCGAGCTGATGGATCAGATTGCCCACCTGTACCGAGACGACCACACCGAACGGCACCGCCATCAGGATGGCCGGCAGCGCGGTGACGGTGATCAGATACCAAGCTTGGTGCAGCATTTCGCGCCAGGGGAACCGGCGCGCGACGATATCGCCGAAGCCGCCGCGGAGGGCCTCGACGGCGAGTTCGACGGTCCTGCCGAAGGTGCGCACGCTCGCGACTGCGACATCGGTGAAGTTCCGGCGGACAATCTGCAGTGCCGTGGTCGGCTCACCCCGCGCCGGAGCTGTCGACTCTGGCCGCATACCCTGTCCTCCCTGATACGCCGCGGCGATACCGGAAGTCGACCGGGCCGCGGCTTTTATGCAGGTTATGCAGTGTCCGCGCCCAGTCCCATGACAGCGCCAGCCAGGCGATTGACGTTTTCAGCCCGCGCCCGCCCGCACAAAGTCGGCCAGGGCCGCGGCGATCGGCTCCGGACTGCCATCCGCGCGCGGATGCGCCCCCGCCGCCACATCGCAGTGCAGATAGCCGGGAAACCAGTGCACATGCTGTGCGGGGAACACGTCCCAGCGCGCGAGCACATTGGTGAAACTGGATTCGCCCATCAGATGGATGAACGGCAGTCGGGCCGCACCCCGTTCGTGCTTGATCGCGGCCAGCGATCCGGTGCGGCAGCCGCCCAGGGTGGCCACGGCGTCGAGCTGCTGGCGGGTGGGGAAGTAGTCCTCGAACACATTGAGCCGCCCGCCGGCCAGGATCTCGGCCAGTTCCACGATGCTGACCACCTCGCTGCGCGCGGTCGCCGCGGGAATCCCGGTGCGCGTGAATTGTGCTGGGGCGTCGGCGGTTCCGCACCGGTCGTAGTCGCGCCAGCGATAGAGGGTGTCGACGGAGGTCGGGCTGTAGCGCGGTGCGGTGCCACAGACCGCCTTGTACAACGCACTGAGGGGGGCCCGCTGGCCGGCCTCGAAACTCAGCGGAAAGGTGCGGGGCGCGACCGCGTCGCTGTCCAGCGTGCCGCAGCTCATCGAGAGGATCGCGAAATTCATCGAGGTGTGCGCCCCGCTCAGCAGCCCGAGCAGTGCCTGGTTGGTGAGCCGCAGGTCGCGGTAATCGGGTGTCCGAGTGAGGAATTCGCGCCAGCTGCGGGCCGTGGACCCGCGTACCGCCTTGGCCGCCGACCCGGTGTCCGGCAGCAGCCGCAAGATGTCGGATTCCTCGTGCGGAGCGAGCGTGGCCGCCGCTCCCACCGCGGCGACGAGCGCGAAGATTTCAGCATTGCCCCAGCCGCCCTTCATGATCGCGGTACTGCGCGGCGCCAACCCGCGGCGCATGGCGGCCGGCGCGCGTTCCACGGTGCGGGCCAGGGCGGTGAGCGGTTTGGCCAGCCGCGGTCGCTGGTGCAGCCGCAGCGGATCCAGGTGCACGACGGTGTCCAGCGCGACCAGACCGGCGATCTGCTCGTGGCCGGGGCGACCGTCGAAGTCCCAGGCGGCATAGGTCCCCGCTTGTATGCCGCCCAGTGAGTGCCCGCCGAGAAACAACTTCCGCGCCCGGCTGTCGGGATCGGGAAGCTCAGCTACGAGCACGGCGTGCGCGTCCTCGACCGTGCGAGCCATACCGAATTCGGCCAGATAGCCGAGATCGCGGTCGGAGTGGAAACCCGCGAAGGTGCGCCCGCCGATCGCTCGGCCACCCCAGTAATAGTCGAAAGCCAGGCGATAGTCGCCTTCGGCCATGGCGACCTCGATGGCCGAATGGTCCTCCACGCCGTTGGCTCGGCGGTCCAGCACCCACACTTCGGCGCGTACGCCGCCGGCTCGCAGGTTGCGAACGGTGTTGCGGGCCAGCGGTTGCAGCGAGCGGGCTCCGGCGATCGCCCCGGGCAGCAACGCGACCACAGCATCCGCGGCGGCGGGGTCATCAGGTGTCTCGGCCAGTTTCACCCGGAGGTGCCGCAGCTCATCGCACTCGGCCGGGTGTGCTGGAAAACCGTCGGGCAGCGGTATCCGATGGGTCACCATGCTCAACCGGATGCCGTCGTCCAGTCCCAGGACCTCTTCTGTGCGCATTGCCCGAACCTCTCGTCGCTTCGCTGCGTGGGCGCAGCGGCAACAGACTAGGAAGGTTTCCTCGCCAAGGCTCTGACCGGCGGAAACGAGTCGGAAATAGTCTATCTATCGACTACTCATGTCAAGTACTGGGCAGTGCCGCTAACTGCCTGAATCGGTCGGACAACCGCGGCGGAGACCAGGCTGAAAGTATCAATCGTTCGTCCGTAGCTGTGCTGGCCGTATTTACGTGATCCCGGATACCGTGCCCGGAAATCGGCAGCGCGGAGGGTTACGACGTGGACAATTCCCAATCCGGGAACGGTGGGTTCGACTTCGATTGGATCGTTGTCGGCAGTGGTTTCGGAGCCAGTGTCTCCGCGCTGCGCCTGTCCGAGAAGGGATATCGGGTCGGCGTGCTCGAGCAGGGCCGCCGCTTCGAGGACGCCGATTTCGCCGAAAAGGCTACACAGCTCACCAAGTTCCTCTGGCTACCCGCCGTCGGCCTGCGTGGAATTCTTCGGCTGGCTCCCTATAAACACGCCATGGTGCTGGCGGGAGTGGGCGTAGGCGGCGGCAGCCTGGTCTACGCCAATACGATGTACCAGCCACACAGCGACGACTTCTACAAACATCCGCAATGGGCCGAATTGGCGGACTGGCGTTCGGAATTGGCGCCGCATTTCGAGACCGCGAGCCGAATGTTCGGCGTCGCGGCCTATCGGGACGCGCGACCGGTCGACGGGCTCATGCGCGAGCTGGCTGCCGAACTCGGTGTGCCACAGGGCTATCGGCGTACCCCACTGGCGGTGTATTTCGGCGAGAATGGAAAGACTGTGCCGGACCCGTATTTCGACGGTGCGGGTCCGGCGCGCACCGGCTGCGTGCGGTGTGGGCAGTGCATGCTGGGCTGCCGGTACGGCGCGAAGAACAGCCTGCCCAAGAACTACCTGTGGCTGGCGGAGCGGGCTGGGACCACGGTGCTGGCCGATCTGAAGGTCTTCGACATCGCGCCGCTCGGTGGCGGAAGCGGCGAACACGGTTTCCGGCTGCGCGTGCGGCGTCCAGGTTTATGGCCCGGCAGCACAAGGGAATTCACCGCACGCGGCGTGGTGGTCGCAGCCGGTGCGCTGGGCACCAACGAACTGCTGGCCGCCTGTAAGCGCAACGGCTCGCTGCCGGAGTTGTCGGACCGGCTGGGCGAGGTGGTGCGTACCAACGACGAATCCATTCCGGCCGCCACCACCGGGGTGCGCGGCGCGGATTATCGCGGCGACGCCGCCATCACCTCGAGCATCTTCCTCGACGAGCACACACATTTCACCAACAACACCTACGGCGACGGCGGTGGTCTGCTGGCGCTGTCCTACGGCCCCGCCACCACTGCGCGCACGACCCCCGGGCGCTGGGCCCAATTCCTGTGGGCCTATCCGGGTTATCTGCTGAGCCTGCTGCGGCGCGGACCTTGGTCACGGCGCACCATCATCTTCACAGTCATGCGCGGCACCGACGTAGCCCTGCGACTACGCAAGGGCTTCGGACCCGGCGGATTGCAGACCGAGGCGGTGCGGGCGCAGTCCGATGGCGAATCCGCCGTGGACATCGCGCGCCGGGTGGCGGCGCTGGCGGCGCGGAAGATGAACGGCCGCCCGCTCGCCTCGCTCGGCGAAACCCTGGGCTCGGCTCCGATGACCGCGCATTTCCTGGGCGGTGCGGTCATCGGAGCCGATCGCGAACGCGGCGTAATCGACCGGCACCACCGGGTTTTCGGCTACACCAACCTGCTGGTGTGCGACGGCGCCGCGGTGCCGGCGAATGTGGGCGTCAATCCCAGCCTCACGATCTGCGCCATGGCCGAGGCCGCCATGGCTCACGTGCCCTCGACCACGTCGGCCACGAGAACGTGAACCAACCGGGTGTAGCGCCGGACCCGCCGGGGCAACGCCTCGGCCTCCGCCGCGTCGAGCACCCGGGGATTCCGGAACGTCAGGGTGGTGCGGCGGTAGGTCGCCGCGCCGCCGTCGGCGGCGAGCACGTTACGAACCCAGTCGGATTTCGTGCCGTAGGGGAGCGGAATGAACACCGAACCCGCGTCGTAATGAGCGAGCACCGGATTCGAGAACGGCTTTCCGGATTTTCGGCCGATATGGTGCAGCACGCTGTACGGCGGAATCTTTCCGGCATAGAGGCGCGCGAAGCGGTTGACAACGGCACGGTTGAAAGCGGGTAACCACGCCGGTGCGATACCCCTGGACTCGATATTTCCCTTGCTGCGAACCACGCAACCCTCCTGACCTAGTGCGGCGAAGGTCCGAAACTATTCCGTGCGCAGCGCGCGGCGCCACGTCCTGAGCGGACAGAGTGGTGATAGTTCCCGCCAGCCGGTCCTTGTCCGCAAACATCAAACTGATGGCGTCTAATGGCGCGTTCCGGGCGTCCGTCGGGCTCTACCGTCTGAGAAAGTGCAGCTCCGCTTCGCGCGTCACATTCAGGAGGATCCCGGGTGAGATTTCCCCGTCGACTAGCCCGTGCCGTCGTCACCATGTCCGCGGCGGCCCTCGCCGTGGCCGGCGGCGGGCTGACCCCGGCCGCGGCCGATCCGGATTTCAGCCCGCAGCCCCCGGACCCGGCCTACGTGCTGAACCAGGTCATGGAGATTTTCGGCGGTACCGCCCGCGATGTCCTGTACCCCGGCATGCTCGACTACTTCGTCAAGGCCGGCATCATGACCGCCGTCGGCAACTGGACCGACGCCTTCGAGGATCTCACCAAGCCGGAGACCTTCAGCGCGCCGGACTCCGGGGCGCGATTGGCCGCGGCCGGGCAGAAGATCTTCGACATGCTTGCCCACGTCGAACCGGCCGGCATCGGCTTCCCCCCGCATCCGGACTACCTGCCGGACTGGAACCACGACGGTAAGTTCGGCATCGCCGACACCGCCGGACAATTTCTGCCCGGCTTCGAATCCGACGCGGTGCTGGACGGCGAATACGACAAGCCCCAGTTCAACAGTGCCAAGTTCCGGTACCCGTGTATGCGACCGGACGGCAACGTCTGGTACGAAACCACCTCCGGCGCTTGCGCTCCCGGCGATTCCGGCGCGGACTTCAAGCTCGGCGACGTGCACAAGTTCCGAATCATCAACTCGCGCGGCATCTCCATGGCAGCGCTGGCCTGGATGCCTTACGGCGCAGCCGATTCGGAGGTCAAGTACCCGGTGGCGGTCGGTGCGCCCGGCGCGGCCGAGGCGATGAACCACATCGGCATGTACGCGCAGTCGGCGGCCAAGGAGGGCTTCCTCGCCGTCACCTTCGGGCAGTCCGGTCAGCCCGACAGCGGTGGCAATGCCCTGGATATGGTGCTCCCGCTGCTCAGTGTCGAGAACTGCTTCGCCCCCGGTTCCTGCCGCGACGTCCAGGACGCGGTGCGCTGGGTGTTCAACCAGCCCATCACCCCGGTCATCGATCTGGGCAACGAGCTCAACAACATTCTGATGGTGCCGCGCGCGAACCGGCAGAACCCGGCCTACGAATCGGCGGGCGGCAAGAACATCAGCAACCCGTGGCTCGAGAAGATGGATCTGGACTGGGTCAACCTGTTCGGTCAGTCCGTCGGCGCGGTCGGCACCTCGAACTATCTGAATTGGCAGGTCAAAGGCCACGGCATCGACGGCCGTCCGCTGCCGCGGGTGGCTTCGGCCTCGGTGATGTCGGGCTACACGGCGCTGGCCACCGACGTGCCGTTGCAGATGCAGACCGCCGACCTCGATATTCCGGGCCTGTCCGGTTACGGCATCACCAACTTCTACCAGCCGTTCTTCAACCCGACCGACGGCCCGTTCGGCACCATGGACCGCCACCACAACATCGTGGCGGGCGGCACCAGCGCGCCGGTCCAGACCATCATCTACGAGAGCGGCAGCCACGGCGATTCCATCAACTTGGTGGGTATTCCGCGCAACATCAAGTCGCCCGCGCTCTCGGTGGATTACTCGATGGCCTGGTTCAACTGCTATGGCCGCCCCGACAAGGACGAGGCCGCCTGCGATTCGCTGGCCAAGCCGAGGGACGGTCTGTCCCGGGCCTTCGCGAGCGAGTTCTCACCTGCCGGTATCCAGGGGCCGACCCTGTGCCTGCGCGTGCCCGACCGCGCCTCGATCGGTCAGATGCTGCGGCCGGAGTGGTTCATCGACGCTCTCAACGGCCGCCCGCGCTACACCTGCGCCGTCCAGGGCTGACCGGACCGCGCTGTCGACGAAAGGTTTCATAATGTCTGGAGCACAACGGCTTTGGGCTGCCGGTGCGGTGCTCGCGCTGTCGCTCGGCGTGGTGACATGCGGAGCGGCGTCCGCCGCCCCGAGCGGGTCCAGTTCCGGCTCCTCGGAGGGCGCCAACCCGCTCTTCCGGGAATCGGTGCAGTACAACGTCGGCGGGCTCGGCCCGGCGTTCGGATCGCAGACCATGGCCGCCGCCGACTTCAACGGTGACGGAATCATGGATGTGGCCGCCAGCGGCATCGTGGACGGTGTCGGCATCCTGTTCGGCGACGGCACCGGCCGTTTGCGCCGAAACCAGTTCGAGCACACCGAAGTCGGTGCGAACGCGGTACAGCAGGCCGACCTCAACGGCGACAACGCCCCGGATCTGGTGGTCAGCAACTTCCTGAGCATCTCGGTGCTGATCAACGACGGGCAGGGCTTCTTCCGGACCGATCGCAAGTACGCGACCGATTTCAATCCCGACGTCACCTACCGCACCGGCGGCATTCCGTTCGGTGTCGCGCTGGCCGACTTCGATCGCGACGGCGCGGTGGACCTCGCCGTCAACAACTTGGTACCGGCCCCCGGCGGCGTGGGCATCATGCGCGGTGACGGTCAGGGGCACTTCGCCGCACCGCAGTGGCGCGGCGTCGGAATCGGTAAGGCCAGCGTGCTGGCCGGTGACGTCGACAACGACGGCTACGCCGATCTCGCCTTCCATGATCTGGGCACCTCCGGGGTGTGGGTCATGCGCAACGACCGCAACGGCGGATTCCACGCTCCGCGTTGGAATCTCGCGGCGCTGCCCAGTGAGGACCTGAAGCTGGCCGATGCGGACGGCGACGGCAATCTGGATCTCGTCACCGCCAATATCGCGGGCTTCAGCGCCGGAGTGCATTGGGGCGACGGGCACGGCAACTTCAGCCCGCCGCAGCTGGTCGGGCCCGCGGCCGCGCCGTGCGCCGTCGCGGTCGGCGACTTCGACGGCGACGGCATCCCGGATATCGCTGCCGGGCAATATGTTCCGTCCACCGCCATGATCTTCAAGGGCAACGGCCGGCGCGGTTTCGACTATGTCGAGCAGCACACCATCGGGCTGGGCCCGCAAGCGATGGAGTCGGTCGATCTCACCGGCGACGGCCGTCCCGAAATCATCAGCATGAGCAGCGTGTCCGAGGACGTCGCGGTCATGGTCAACCGTAGTGGCGAAAGAGGCTGAACCAGTGCGCAAATCGATTCTCGCGGCGCTGCTCGCGCTGGGCACTCTGGTGGCCGCGGCGACCACCGGGGCCGGCGGCGCGAACGCGCTCGAGCCGACGCTGTCCTTCGGCACCAGCTTCGGCGGCACGAGCGTCAACCATTTCACGACGGTGCCGAGCGGTGCACTGTTCGACGGGGACATCGTGACCCTGACACCGGGCATCAACGCCGGGATCATCGGGATCCTGGCCGACGCGACGCCACTCGACAACACCTGCGCCACCGGCACATTCGTGTTCGAAACCAAGGCGGGGGCCAAGGAGAACGTCCCGGTCGGCACGTCCTGCGGCCTCCCGTTCCCCTACTTGGCGATCGCGGCAAAACGGTCGGGGGACTACGCCGAGGTCTGTGCGGTCGTGGAAGTGGCCGCGCGGCAACCCGGCGCCCCGGTGCAGCGCACCGAGAACTGCTTCCGCTTCCCGAACGACGCGACTGTTGCCGCTCCGCCGTTGATCCCGCCGTTCAACTTCAATGCCCAGATCCTCGGGTTCGATTTCAAGCACACCAATCAGTTCCCGGCCGGTGTCACCTTCGACGGGGCCACCTGGGCGGTGAATCCGGAGTGGAACATCCTCACCATCGGCTGGCTGGCCGATATGGCTCCGTTCATCGACGCGCACTGTGCCGAGGGCTCGGTGGTGTTCGAGACGAAATCCGGTGAGCAGGAGGTACATCCGCTCAGCCGGGCCTGCTCCAACGGCTACCTCTACGGACTGTTGTCGGCGAAACCCGCCAAGGAGTACCGGGCGGTGTGCATGTCCTCGGCGACCGTGGGTGACGGCGGGCAGCGGGCCTGCTTCCGTTTCATCAACTGAGCGCCGCGCACCTGCCCGGAAGGAGAAGAGAACTGCGTATTCACGGCCACGTCGAGGACGGGTACGGCAAGGTGGTCGACGCCTTCCGGCGCAACTTCGCCGAGCGAGGTGAGATCGGCGCGGCGGTGGCGCTGTACGACGGGGACCGCCCACTGGTCGACCTCTGGGCGGGACTGCGCGATCGCAGGCATCGGCTGCCCTGGGACCGCGACACCATCGCGCCGGTCTACTCCTGTACCAAAGGCGTCACCGCGCTGGTGGTTGCCACGCTGGTCTCGGCCGGACACCTGGATTACGACGAACCGGTAGCCCGCTACTGGCCGGAATTCGGCGCGCACGGCAAGGCCGCCATCACGGTGCGCCAGTTGCTGGATCATCGCGCCGGATTACACGCGCTGCACGGTCCGCCGTTGGCGATCACGGATCTGGCCGATCTCGATCGTGTCGCGCTCGTGCTGGCCGAGCAGCGGCCGGCCTGGACGCCGGGGACCCGTCAGGGCTATCACACGATCTCGTTCGGGCTGTTCGTGAACGAGTTGGTGCGCCGGACGGATCCGCGCGGACGCACTGTCGGGCAGGTGCTGGCCGCGGACATCGCGGGTCCGCTCGAGCTCGACTTCGCCATCGGGTCGGCGGAGCCGCGCCGCCTGGCGCGGCTGGCGGCTCTGGTGCGCACCGGCGGCTTCGCCGTCCGGCACGAACGAGATATGGCCTGGCAGTTGGGTGTCGAGCTGCTCCTTCGCCGTGGTGAGTTCTATCGCAGCACGCTCAGTCCGGATCTCGGGATGCCCGAGGATTTCGACCGGCCCGATCTGCTGGGCGTGGAGGTGTGCGGCAGCAACGGCGTCGGCAACGCCAGATCCCTGGCCCGCCTCTACGCGGCGGCCGTCGCCGCGGTCCCGAAACTCCCTATCCGCGAAGAGGTCCTGCGCCGCATCGCCGAGCCGGGTGACGCCGCGGCCCGCGATGCGGTGCTGCGCGTGCCCACTCGCTATCACCTGGGTTTCCGCCGGTCCTGCCCACGCTTCGCCTTCGGCTCCGCCGGGCACCGCGCCTACGGCGCGCCCGGCCTGGGCGGTGCCCTCGGCTTCGCGGATCCGGCCAGCGGGCTCGGCTTCGGCTATGTGCCGAATCGACTGGGGCTCAGCATCAATGCCGATGTGCGGTGCCGGGCGCTGTTCCGAAGCGCCTTCGGCGACTGACGCGCTCGGGCCGGTGGACGCGCCCGTGCCGCACCGGCCCGCTGTCAGCTGTTCAGCCCACCTGATCCCGCAGCCAATTGTGCAGCCATTCGGTCGCGGTGGTGCCGTTCTCGTCGACGGGGTACTGCGGGTAGGACTGGTGCACACCGGATTCCACGAACTCCCTGACCTGGCGCAACCAGGTCTCACTGGCCGGTGCGCCGGGCGGTGCGCCCAGGATCGCGGTACCACCGGGGATGAGCGCCTCGGCGAGAATCGTCTGGAGGGTCAGCCCGTAGTCGCCGAGGCGGCTGGGATCCGGCGCCGACAGCTGGGTCAGAAAACCGGCGAAGCGCCCGGCGAGGTCGTCGGTGGGCACCGAGCAATACAGATCGCCCAGTGCGCAGAAGGTGCGCACTTTGGGGCTCAGCCAGCCGAATCCGCCGAATCGGATCCCGCCCGCGCCCGCACCCGGCACCGGCTGACCCACCAGCGCGTCGGCCGGCGACCGGCGCGGATCGGCCAGCAGCCCGACCGCGACGACCCGGTCCGGCGTGACCACTCCCAACCCGGTGCCGATCTCGGCGGCCAGGTCACCCGCGGCGTCGGCGCCCTGGCTGTAGCCGAGCAACGCGAACCGGGTTGCACCACAACGGTTCGCGATCTCCCGAACGAGCTCGCGGGCACCGTCGACCGCTTCGCGCTTGGAGCGCCCGTACACATCGCCCTCCCACGGCAGGGCGGTCGCGGCGTAGCTCACGAACTCGCTGCGCACTCCCCGGGGCAACCCGCGGGTCACCAAGCCGAGCATGCCTTCCCGCGGATCCTCCCTGGAGGTTTCCCAGGTGCCGGGCACCGCGATCACCGACAAATCCGGGCACTCATCTGGCGCCGCGTTCGCCGCGGGCGCACCCATCACGGACACCGCCCCGACCGCAACCGCCGCGGCCACACACCACAGCCGACCACCACGTCTGCGAAACACTTCGACCCACACTCCTCTCCACGCGGGGCCAGCCACATCGGCCCCGCACAGCGGTGAATCACCGTACGTCAGGCCGACGACGCGCCGCCAGCGCCTGGCAACTCCTGTCAACCATTTGTCCGTATGCGCAGGGCAGGCGGCGCCCTGGTTACGACGCGGGCGTGCTCCACAATGTGCTGATGGGAAGGCATGCCAGTCGGTCGCCGAAGGGCAGTTGCTGGTCGCCGCAGTAGAGGACATATCCGGCGTGGAAGCGATCACCGAGGCGGCGTTGCAATATGCGGAGGGCGCGGAAGTCATCGGTGCGGACAGTTTCGGCGGCCTTGACTTCGATGCCGATTATCCGGCCGGCGTTGTCCTCGAGGACTGCATCGACTTCGTAGCCGTCGCGATCGCGGTAGTGGTGGAGCTGGGCCATGGTGTGGCTCCAGGTGAGTTGCCGGGTGAGTTCTCCGAGGACGAAGGTCTCGATGAGGCCACCGGTGACAGCGTCGTTGGCGATCCCGGTCAGCAGGTGTGCGGCAAGACCAGAGTCGGTGAAGACCAGCTTGGGGGTCGATATCGCGCGTGACGTCGCGTTGGTGGACCAGGCGGGGATGAGCCGGATCAGGTAGATGACTTCGAGTAGGCCGACGTAATCCCGCACAGTGGTCAGCGGGATGGCGAGGTCGGAGGAAAGCCGGCTGTAGTTGAGCAATCCACCGCTCTGGGCCGCCAGGGCTCCAATGAGTC
The DNA here is from genome assembly GCF_040681285.1 of Nocardia sp. NPDC051832. Taxonomy (NCBI): domain Bacteria; kingdom Bacillati; phylum Actinomycetota; class Actinomycetes; order Mycobacteriales; family Nocardiaceae; genus Nocardia; species Nocardia sp. NPDC051832. The sequence goes on along the minus strand of NZ_JBFAYL010000001.1, from coordinate 1,855,760 downwards.
TGCGCATGTCGGAGATTCGCTGGATGTCGGCGACCTGATGGACGTCGCGGCTCATGATGTCGTCGAGGTACGACTTGAAGAACTGGGCCCGGCGGCGTGGTGCGTCTCGGCGTACTGCTTCCGGATAGCCGCCGTGGGCAGCGAGTGCGAGGTAGTCGCGGCGTCGAAGCTCGGAGAATTCGCTGCGGATCTGGTGACCGTGGGTGAACGCGGCGTCGATGAATCTGTCTGGTGTGCCGGCGATTTCGCCTTGAGAGAGCGGGAAAAGTTCGATGGTTTCCGAGCGGCCGGGTAAAGCGTCGGGCAGCGTGCTGAGACCGAGCAGTCGGGCTGATCCGGTCAGCAGGAACCGGCCCGGTCTGGGGTCGCGGTCGACGATGTTCTTGATTGCCAGCCACAGATCCGGGACGCGCTGGACTTCGTCGATCAGCATGGTGCCGGGAGTGTCCAGGAAAGCGATCGGATCGGCGATGGCCGAGGCGCGGGTTCGCGGGTCGTCGAGGTACCGCCTAACAGTGCCAGGCCGATCGCGCAAAGAGCGCTCCGCGAGTGTGCTCTTCCCGGTCTGGCGGGCACCGTTCACGATGACGACGCGAGTATCTGTAAGCGCCTCTTCAACCAGCTCGGAGGCCCTTCTGGGCAGGTATTCCGCACCTTGGCGCATGCGCCTACGGTAGCAGGATGCCGATGATCTGCCGACAATTAGGCCGATAATCTGCCGATATCCTCTCCGACACTTTGCCGACATTGATTCCGATGATCTGCCGACCCTTGCAACCTCAGCTGATAACCATCAGTGATTGAAACAGTGATGGAAACAATGATTTAATCGCCGTGTGCCTGCCCAGAACCTCGCCGAGTCGCCCCTTCGCCAAAAGCTGATCGATGCCACCGAGGAGATGCTCCTCACCACGTCGTACGAGGATCTTTCGGTCCGTGCGGTCTGTGCCGCCGCCGATGCCAACGTCGCGGCCGTCCGGTACCACTTCGGATCGAAGGCCGCGTTGGTCGCCGCAGTCCTGCAGGACCGGCTCGGCCCTTTGTGGACCGACCGGCTCCGTGAGCTGATGGCAGATGCTGACGGCGCGGACGTGGCCACGTGTGTCCAGGCGATCGTCGCGCCGCTGCGTGACCTGGCGGCAGACCCGGTCGGTCAGGTGCGACTGCATCTGTTGACGCGAATCTTGTTCGTTCCCGGCCCGCAACCGTGGACGGATGAGTGGTTCGCGCTCAGTCCCTTCGTCGAGCTGGTCCGCCGTGCGTGTCCGGAGATCGGTGGCGAAGAGCTCGCACGGCGATGGGTGCTCGCCTTCCGGCTCATCCTGCTCGAGTTCGGCAATCCGATCGTCCGGCGTTCGGCTCCGGCCGAGGACGAGGTCGATGCGATGGTCCGGTTCGTCGTTGCCGGCCTGACGGCCGAGACCAGCGAGGCGCGGGCGCGGTGAGCGGCATCTTCACACCGGCCGACCTCGGTCCGCTGCGTCTGCGGAACCGTGTGCTGAAGGCGGCGACGTTCGAAGGACGAACACCCGACGCGGTGGTCACCGATGAGCTGATCGACTTCCACCTCGCCTACGCCGAGGGTGGGGTGGCCATGACGACCGTGGCCTATTGCGCCGTGTCCGAGGCAGGGCGCACCGACCGGCATCAGATCTGGATGCGCCCGGAAGCGGTGCCCGGCCTGCGCCGACTGACCTCGGCGGTACATGCCACCGGGGCCCTGGTCTCCGCGCAGATCGGCCATGCCGGCCCTGTCGCCAACGCCGCCTCCAACCGGCTACCGGCGATCGCGCCGTCCCGATTGTTCAGCCCACTCGGGATGGCGGTGGTCCAGCGACCCGAGGTGGCGGATGTCCGGGGCATCGTTCGCGCGCACGCCGAAGCGGCACGGTACGCCGTCGAATCCGGGTTCGATGCCGTCGAAGTGCATTTCGGCCACAACTACCTTGTGAGTGCGTTTCTGAGCCCACTGCTCAATCGCCGGCGTGACGGCTACGGCGGCGACACCCTCGCACGCGCTCGCTTGGCGCGCGAGATCTCCGAGGCGATCCGCCGCGAAGTGGGCGATCAGGTCGCGGTCATCGCGAAGCTCAACATGGACGACGGGGTGCCGGGTGGATTGCGACCCGACGAGAGCATCCGCGTCGCCCAGCTGCTCGAGCAGGATGGGCACCTCGACGCTCTCGAGCTGACGGCGGGGAGCTCGCTCCTCAACCCGATGTACTACTTCCGGGGGGCCGCTCCGCGTCGTGAGATGGCCGCGGTCATGCCATCCCCGGTCGGCGCCGCCATGCGCCTGGTGGGGCGCGCCTTCCTTCGTGAGTACCCCTACGAGCCGATGTATCTCATGGACACGGCTCGGCTGTTCCGCCGTCAGCTTGCGATGCCCCTGGTCTATCTCGGCGGCGTGACGGACGCCGCGGGAATGGACGCTGCCCTCGCGGCCGGGTTCGAGTACGTCGCCATGGGGCGGGCGCTGCTCCGCGAGCCGGACCTGCTGCGTCGAGTCGCCCGGGACTCGGCGGTCCGGTCCGCCTGCATCCACTGCAACAAGTGCATGCCGACGATCTTCACCCGCACCCACTGCCCCCTCATCCCCGTTCAAGGAGATCGACATGCGTGAACTCACCGGCCGGGTCGCGGTCGTCACCGGCGCCGGCGGGGGGATCGGCCGGGGGATCGCGCTCGAGCTCGCCCGTCGCGGGTGTGCGGTCGCGGTGGTCGATGTTCGGCGCGAAGGGGCCGAATCCACTCGGGACCTGTTGCTCGACAGCGGGATCGACGCGAGCGCCCACATCGTCGACGTCTCGGACGCCGATCAGATGACGGCCCTGGTCGGTGCGGTGGTCGCGCACCATGGGGCGGTGCACATCCTCGTCAACAACGCCGGTGTCACGTCCGCGGGTTCCTTCACCGAGGAGTCGCTCGAGGATCTGCGCTGGATCGTGGGTATCAACCTGTGGGGTGTCGTCCACGGCTGCCACGCCTTCCTGCCGGTGCTCGTCGAACAGGACGAGGCGCACATCGTGAACGTGTCCAGCATGGTCGGCATTCTCGGCCTCCCGCACAACGCGTCCTACGCCATGACCAAGGGCGCGGTCCGGTCGCTATCGGAGGCGCTACGCGGTGAACTGGTCTCCACGAACGTCGGCCTCACCACCGTCTTCCCGGGTGCGCATCGCACCGGCATCACCGACACGGCACGCGGAAGCCATCGAGACCTGTTGTCCCAGATGGGTTCGTCGCGGCTCGCGCCGATCGCCATGCGATCGCCGGCGCGCCTGGCACACCGCATCGTCGAGGCCATCGCGAAGGACAAGGCCCGCGTCGTCGCCGGCCCGGACGCCCGCGCCATCGACCTGTGGACCAGGCTCGCCCCCGGCCGCACCCGCCTGATCGGCAGGTTCACGGGCAGGATGGTAGTCGACCGATGAGCCGCAATCCGCTGCCGATGGTCTCAGACACCAGCTATGTGGGATTTGCGTCGGTCCGGTCGGTAGCCTTCCATTCCGGCCAGTGCGGGAATTGTTGCCGCCGGACCGGATCGGTGATGCCGCCCCAGCAGCTGAGATCGCGGGCAGGCCAGCCATTCCGCTCCGCGCCGGCGATGTAGACAGACTGATAGAACTCGAGCGCGGACCCCACAGGGTCTGCAGTGGCACGCGCGGCCTCGTAGGGGTAGTAGGCGCTGTGGCCGCTGCCGGAGGAAACCCATTGTGCGCCAGCGGGTTTGATGGCTTGTTCAGTGAGCTCGGCGGGCTCGGGGGCGGCGTAGGAGTAGAAGGTGGGCTCGGGGACTTTGTCGTCGCCGAACCAGAACCCCGAGGAGATGTCCTCGCGGGAGTAGGCCTCGCGGGTCACCGGATCGATGCTCTCGCCCATCTCGATCTGACGGGGCGAAAGCCGTTGCACGGCGATGTCGAAGGTATGCCAGAACAACTGCACCGGGCTGATCCGCCCGGAAAAGCTGGCGCTGAATTCCTCGAGGATACGTCCGACCTGGCTCTGCACACCGAAGGCGCGTTGTGCGAGATCCGGCGCGTAGTGGGCATGTTCGGTGTCCTCGGCGAAGGGGCGGTGGGTATCAGGCAGGTCGTAGGGGCGGGGCAGGGCCAGGGCGACGTCGATGCCGACGTCATGCAGGGCGGTCATCGACGCGGTGTAGAAGCTGGCGACCGATTGCCCGGGCAGTGGTACCACCGCTTGGGCGCCGTGGTCGGTGGCGATGCGCAGTTCGTGGTCGAAGAAGTCGAACGCGCAGGTGAAAACCGGGCCGTTGCGTGCGGTGCCGAGGGGGAGCGTAGTCCAGCCGCGGGCGGTGAGCCGCAGCGTGGTATGCCACCAGTGATTGCGCCGGATTCCCTTGGCCAGCGCTACTTTTCCGATGATCTGGGAGAAGCGGTGCAGGGTTTCCTTGGTGGGTCGCCAGGATTCCAGTGGAATCGCGGGCAGGGGTTCGGCGCGGACGTTGCCGGACGATCCAACTTGTGCCGCGGTAGTCGTCATAGCCGTTCCCTCCGCCGGAGATCCCATGCTTCGGTAGGTAACGCTATGTGATCGGCAGACCGTCGCGGGCACCCTGATCAGTGCCCCGGGACTGTCTTCGGGTGGTCAGCCGCCTTGGAGGCGTACCTCCGAGTCCAGGAGGGAGGCGAACTCGCTCAGCGCGGTCTCGTCGGGGTCGGCTCCGATCCTGTCGATGACCTGCGCGCGGTCGATCAGGACCAGGCCGGGTTCATCGCCGCCGGCGGTGATCTGCACGCGGCCTTCGACCAGTACCAGGTGAGCGTTATCGTCCGCGGCCAACAGTCTCCGCAGATCCGAAGCCGTGACAATTTCCATGGTCGATATTGTCGCTGTCGCCGGAAGCTCAATGCCCTACGCGGCCACTGTCCGGCGCGTCGGCCGGCCGCGGCCGGCACGGCGGTCGTGCACAGCGACAGGCGGCAACGAACCACGCCGACAGCCCACGCCCTCGGATTTGGCAGCGAACCACCCATGTCAACTTGATTGCGGGGCCGTTGTGGGCACAGCGTCTAGCCTCGGCCTTCGACGATGCGAACCGGGACAAGCCGAGCAGAAGTGAGGTAGCCATGCCCGAAGCACGGATTCCGATCGACGCATTGAATGCGGCGGACAGCGTGCTGCTCCTCATCGACTATCAGCCGCACATGTACAACGGTATGAGCGGCCGCGATCGCGACGGTGTGCACCGTGCGGCTTTGGCCTTGACCACGGCTGCGGCGATTCTCGAGGTTCCCACGGTGTTGACCGCGCTGAATCCGGCCTCCAATGGCGACTTTCGGGCCGATATCGCCGCCGCCGCGCCCGGCAGCGAGATCATCGTGCGGAAGGTTCCGGGTTTTGATTCGCTTGCCGATCAGGCCACGCTGGATGCGGTGCGCGCCTCGGGCCGTCGCAAATTGGTGCTGACCGGGCTCTGGACGTCGATGTGCATGTCTTTCAGTGCGCTGCATGCGTTGCGGGAAGGATTCGAGGTCTACGGCGTCTTCGACGGGGCGGGGGATATGTCGGCCGAGGCGCACGAGTGCGCGGTGTCGCGGATGACCCAGGCCGGTGTGGTGCCGGTGACTTGGATGCAGGTCGTCTCGGAGTGGATGGACAACTGGGCCAATCCCAAGTCGGGCGAGCTGATTTCGAAGGTGTACGCGGAATTCAACGTGACGATGGGTATGTAGCCCGAGGCGTCGGTCATGACAGCGTTTCGCGTGCTCGCGCTCGCGGGCAGTCTGCGCCGGGAATCTATCAGCCGCGGTCTCGCTGAAGCCGCGGTGCGCGTAGCGCCGCCCGGCATCGAGGGGGGATCCAATCACGCAAACCCGGTTTGGAGCATGTTGTACGATATGTCGTACAGCCTGCGAGAGGATCAGCGATGGCCAAGGCCCTACCGATTTCCACTGTGCGCCAGAACCTGTTCGGGTTGGTGCAGCAGGTCAACGACGACCATGACACCGTGACCGTGGTATCTAAGACCGGCGAGAACGCGGTGTTGATGGCCGAGAGTGATTACAACTCGCTGATGGAAACTTTGTATGTGCTCCGGACGCACGGCGGTGTGACCCTGCTTCAGTCTGCCGAGGACGCACGCGCAGGTCGCACCGATGCACACGGCCTCATCGACCCGGACGAGGAATGACCCGTGCCGGACCGCAAACTCACCTTCACCGCACAAGGCTGGAAGTCCTACACCGGGTGGCTCGCCACTGACCGGGCCGTGCTCAAGGGCGCGAACAAGATGATCAATGCCGCGTTGGGCGACCCGTTCGCTGGTATCGGTAAGCCGGAGCCGCTTCGCCACCAACTTGCCGGGCATTGGTCGCGCCGCATCACCCAGGAACATCGGCTGGTCTACTTGGTGACCGACACCGAAATTGTTGTAGTGCAGGTAGGTACACACTACGAAGACTGAGCGCCCTTAGGAGAACTGCCGTCGGGCCCGCCCCCGGGGCAAGGCTCGGAGATCAGATCGTCGATCAGTGACTCTTCGTGGACTGCCGGCCCCGTGTGCGACATGCCGGCCGCGGACGTCACCGCTTCGATAAGGGGTGAAGGTGGCACCGAGGACTTCGTCGAGTGCTGCCCGCGGGTGGATCGCGAGTTGCTGACAGTTGCCGGCGACCGACGATGAGGACGCGGTCGCCCAGGAGCGGGCCGGCGCGTCGCCGCAGTCGGAAAGCGGCGAATCCGCCGGGTTTGTGTGCGCGAGAGGGGACTTGAACCCCTACGTCCTAAGACACCAGAACCTAAATCTGGCGCGTCTGCCAATTTCGCCACTCGCGCTTGATGGTACGACCGTCCAAACTCTACCGGCCTTGACCGGGATCGCGAAGCTCTGGATGGGCGTGGCGTACTCGTGAGTAACCCGACCTGGGATTATAACGATTAGATAACTGCCAATATGAGGAGCACTCATGTTTCGTACGTGTTGGTAACCGATAGACCTGCGGGTTCAAACGTGAGTGGGCCTCATGTTTCTCGGCATTCTGGTACGGGTGTGCAGAAATACTCGGGGGTAGGGGGCGGGTGGGGAGGGAAACGTGAGGCTTTCCTCATGATTTTGTGCAATCCTCGCCGTAATCAGGCCTAGAGGTTGAGCAGCACCCTGCGTACCGGAGGGAGCGACGTGTCCGTGGGGCATGTCGCCAGGAGTAAGGAAGTCGAAGCGTCTTGACGATCAACGAGAGCACTGAGACCGGGACCGGACCGAACGCGAAGGTGGGCGCCCAGCGGGATGTGCGGGCGCCGTTGGTGGATCGTCTGCTGAGCGGTACTCCGTACGCGCTGGCATTCGGCGGGCAGGGCGCGCAGTGGCTGGGCGAGCTGGAGGAGATCGGGCGCGACAGCGCCCTGGAGCCCGAGCTGACCGCACTGGTGAACGAGGCGGCGACGCTGCTGGAACCCGTTGCGGCGCAGCTGCTGGTAGTGCGACCGGTCGGTTTTGACCCGGTCGGCTGGATGCTCGAGGACGAGCTCGCCGATGACGAGACGTCGTCCGCGCCGTCGGAGCACGTACTGCGCTCCGCCGCGGTATCGATGCCTGGTGTGCTGCTCACCCAGATCGCCGCGCTGAAGGCACTGAAGTTGCAGGGGCTGGATCCGGCCGAGCACGCGCCGGTCGCTGTCATCGGACATTCGCAGGGGCGGCTGGCCGCCACTGCCGTCGAGTCCGCAGGCGCGCGCGATGCCGAACTGCTCGCGATCGCCCAATTGATCGGTGCCGCAGCCGGTTTGGTCGCGCGTCGACGGGGGCTGATGCCGGTGGGCGAGCGCTCGCCGATGGTGGCGGTCTCCCATGTCGACCCGGCGCGGCTGCGCCAGGTCGTGGCCGAGGTCGGCGCGGGCGTGGACCCGCTTGCCGCCGCGGTGGTTTCGATCGTCAACGGCCGCCGCCGCGCGGTGCTGTCCGGCACTCCGGCACAGCTGGAGCGAGTGCGCCAGCGCTGCGCGCAGATTCACGACGAGCAGGCCAAGGCGCGCGACTCGAAGGTGCGCGGCGGTTCGGTGTTCGCTCCGGTCTTCGAGGACCTGACGGTCGACGTCGCGTTCCACCACCCGGCCCTCGGCGACACCGTCGAACTGGTCAGCGGCTGGGCCGAGCAGTGCGGGCTGGACGCGGCGCTCGCGGGCGCGCTCGCCCGCGAGATCCTGGTCGACCCGATCGACTGGGTCGCCACCGTCGACGACGCGGTCGCCACCGGCGCGCAATGGATTCTGGATCTGGGCCCCGGCGATCTGCTGAGCCGGCTCACCTCGGGCTCGCTCAAGGGCACCGGCGTCGGCATCGTCGCCGCCGCCACCCGTGCGGGGCAGCGCAGCCTGCTCACCCCGGGCGCCGCGCCCGAGGTCGCGCAGCCGTGGACGGCGTTCGCGCCCAAGCCGGTGCGGCTGCCGAACGGGCGGATCGTGGTGGAGACCGCGTTCACCAAGCTGACCGGTCGTTCGCCGGTCCTGCTCGCGGGCATGACGCCCACCACCGTCGACGCGAAAATCGTCGCGGCCGCGGCCAATGCGGGGCACTGGGCGGAGCTGGCCGGTGGCGGTCAGGTGACCGAGCAGATCTTCGCCGACCGCGTCGCCGAACTGAAGACGCTGCTGCACCCGGGCCGCGCGGTGCAGTTCAATTCGCTGTTCCTCGACCCGTACCTGTGGAAGCTGCAGCTCGGCGGTAAGCGCCTGGTACAGAAGGCCCGGATGGCCGGCGCCCCGTTCGACGGCGTCATCGTCACCGCCGGTATCCCGGAGCTGGACGAGGCCGTGGCGCTGATCCACGAGCTCACCGAGGCCGGTATCTCGCACGTCGCGTTCAAGCCGGGCACCGTCGCCCAGATCCGCGCGGTGCTGCGCATCGCCGACCAGGTCCCGGACTACCCGGTGATCATGCACATCGAGGGCGGCAAGGCCGGCGGGCACCACTCCTGGGAAGACCTGGACGACCTGCTGCTGGAGACCTACGCCGAACTGCGCAATCGCGCCAACGTCGTGGTGTGCGTCGGCGGCGGCATCGGAACCCCCGAGCGCGCCACGGAATACCTGATCGGCGAGTGGGCGACCCCGTACGGCTATCCGGTGATGCCGCTCGACGGCGTCCTGGTCGGCACCGCCGCGATGGCCACCTTGGAGGCCACCACCGCGCCCGAGGTCAAGCAGCTGCTCGTCGATACCCCCGGCACCCCCGACTGGGTCGGCGCGGGCACCGCGAATGGCGGAATGGCTTCCGGCCGTAGCCAATTGGGCGCCGACATCCACGAGATCGACAACGCCGCCTCGCGCACCGGCCGCCTGCTGGACGAGGTCGCCGGTGACGCCGAGGCCGTCGCGAAGCGCAAAGACGAGATCATCGCGGCGCTGAACGCGACCGCCAAGCCGTATTTCGGCGATGTCGCCACCATGACCTACCAGGACTGGCTGGAGCGCTACGTCGAGCTCGCGGTCGGCCTGGACCGCCGCAAGGACTTCGACTGCGGCAGCGACCTCGGCGACGCCATCCGCGAGGCCACCAGCTCGGTGTGGCTCGACATCACCTGGCGGGACCGTTTCGCGGAGATGGTGCGCCGCACCGAATCCCGCCTGCACCCGGCCGACCGCGGCGAGATCCCCACGCTGTTCGCCTCGGACGACGCCTTCGAGCGTCCGGTGGACGCGCTGTGCGCCCTGAAGGAGCAGTACCCGGCCGCCGCGCAGACGCTGCTGCACCCGGCCGACGTGCCGTTCTTCGTCAGCCTGTGCAAGATCCCGGGCAAGCCGGTGAACTTCGTGCCCGTCGTCGACGGTGACGTGCGCCGCTGGTGGCGCTCGGATTCGCTGTGGCAGGCCCACGATCCGCGCTACTCCGCCGACCAGGTCTGCGTCATCCCCGGCACCGTGGCCGTCGCGGGCATCACCCGCGTCGACGAGCCGGTGGGCGAGCTGCTCGACCGTTTCGAGCAGGACACCGCGTACTCCCTGGTCCGCGCCGGCGTGGTGCCGGTCGCCGTGGACGCGCGCCGCGTCGCCGGTGTGACCGCCGGTCCGATCGACACGGTGCTGGCCGCGCCGGATGTCGAATGGGCGGGCCGCACCACCATCAACCCGATCCACCGCCTCGGCGATCTGGACGAGTGGACCGTCGACGGGAAGGGCGCGGTGCACCCGCGCACCGGCGCCACTCTGGTCGAGACCACCGGCCCGGAGGCCGACCACTCCTACGTCGAGCTGAATGTGCCGCTGCTGGGCCGTGATTCGGTCACCATCCGGATCACCGTCCCGGCCTCCAGCTTCAACGGCGGCGCCCCCGTCATCACCGAGGCCGACGCCGACGCCGCCATGTCCGCGCTGCTCGCGGTCGCCGCGGGACAGTCGCTGCCAGAGGTAAAGGGCGGCACCGCGCACCTCAACATCGCCTGGACCCCGGATCTCATCGCCGACCACGCCGGAGTCACCGGTTCGGGGATGCCGGCCACGCTGAGCACGCTGGGCCGCACCGTGCCCGATGTGCTGGTGGGCGCCTGCTGGCCCGCCGTCTTCGCGGTGCTCGGCGCGACTCGCACCGCCGACGGTGCGAGCGTGATCGAGGGCATGCTCGATCTGGTCCATCTCGATCACCAGATCGAGCTGGCCGAATTGCCTTCCGACACCAGCGTTCTGGTGGTGCGCGCCAAGGCCGGCGAGACCGTCGACACCGACATGGGCCGCGTCGTCGAGGTCCGGGTGAAGATCACCGGAATGCTCGACAAGCCCGAGACCGGCCTGTCGATGCCGACCGTCGCCACCCTCACCGAGCGGTTCGCGATCCGCGGCCGCAACGGCGCGGGCGAGCTGTCCGATCCGCCGCGCGCGGCGGGCAGGCTGTCCGGCAGCGCGGTCGACACCCCGCGTCGCCGCCGTCGCGATGTCACCATCGTCGCGCCGCGCACCATGCACGCCTTCGCGCATGTCTCCGGCGACCACAACCCGATCCACACCAGCGACTCGGCCGCCAAACTGGCCGGGCTCGGCGGTCCGATCGTGCACGGCATGTGGCTCTCGGCCGCCGCGCAGCACGCGGTGTCCGCGGTGGATCCGGAAAGCTCGGTGCCCGCCCGCACCATGACCGCCTGGACCACTCGCTTCCTGGGCATGGTCCGTCCCGGCGCCGAGATCGACGTGCGCGTCGAGCGGGTCGCGGTGGACGCGGGCAGCGAGATCGTCGAGGTCTCCTGCCGCACCGGCGGTGACCTGGTGATGACCGCGACCGGTCGCACCGCCGCCCCGAAGACCGTCTACGCCTTCCCGGGCCAGGGCATTCAGCGCAAGGGCATGGGCCTGGACGCGCGCTCGCGGTCCAAGGCCGCCAAGGAGGTCTGGGAGCGCGCCGACAAGCACACCCGCGACGCGCTCGGCTTCTCCATCCTCGCGGTGGTGCGGGACAACCCGACCTACCTCAAGGCTCGCGGCATCGAACACCGGCACCCGGACGGCGTGCTGCACCTGACTCAGTTCACCCAGGTCGCCATGGCGGTCCTCGGTGTCGCGCAGGTCGCCGAGCTGCGCGAGGCCGGCGCGTTCGTCGAGGGTGCGATGCTGGCCGGTCACTCGGTCGGCGAGTACAACGCGCTCGCCGCCGTCGCCGGGGTGCTGCCGCTGGAGGCCGTGCTCGAGGTGGTGTTCCAGCGCGGCTCCGCCATGCACGAGCTGGTGCCGCGTGATGCGCAGGGCCGCAGCGACTATCGGATGGCCGCGATCCGTCCCTCGCAGATCGGGCTGCCCGACGCCGAGGTCATCGGGTTCGTCTCCGGTGTCGGCGAACAGGTCGGCGAGTTCCTCGAGGTCGTGAACCTGAACCTGCGCGGCTCGCAGTACGCCATCGCGGGCACGGTCGCGGGCCTGGAAGCCCTGGAGACCGAAATCGACCGCCGCCGCGAAGAATTCGGCGGCAAGCGGGCCTTCATCCTGGTGCCCGGCATCGACGTGCCGTTCCACTCCACGGTGCTGCGCAAGGGCGTTCCGGAGTTCCGGCACAAGCTCGAGCAGCTGCTGCCCGAGGTGCTGGATCCGGAAGTCCTTGTCGGACGCTACATTCCGAACCTGGTGCCGCGGCCGTTCAACCTGGAGCGCGCCTTCCTGCAGGAGATCGCGGAGCTGGTGCCCTCGGAGCCGCTGAACGCGGTGCTCGCCGACTTCGACAGCTGGTCGCAGCGCCCGGCCGAACTGGCCCGGGTGGTGCTCATCGAGCTGCTGGCCTGGCAGTTCGCCAGCCCGGTGCGCTGGATCGAGACGCAGGACCTGCTGTTCACCGACACCGCCCACGGTGGCCTCGGGGTCGAGCGGTTCGTCGAAATCGGTTTGGGCGCAACGCCTACCGTGGCGAACCTGGCCAGCCAGACGCTGAAGCTGCCGGACTTCGGCGGCGTCACCGTCGAGGTGCTCAATATCGAGCGTGAGGCGGCGGTCGTGTACTCGACCGACACCGATCCCGCCCCGGTCGACGAGCCCGTGGAGGAAGCAACCGAAACCGCCCCGGTCGCGGCGCCTGCCGCGGCGGCCGCCCCGGTCGCGGCGCCTGCCGCTGCCTCCGGTGGCCCCCGCCCGGACGACATCGCGTTCTCCGCCGCCGACGCCACCCGCGTGCTGATCGCATTGTGGACCAAGCTGCGACTGGACCAGATCGGCCCGGTCGACACCATCGAGGGCCTGTGCGACGGCGTCTCCTCGCGGCGTAACCAGCTGCTCGTCGACCTCGGCGCGGAGCTCTCGCTCGGCGCCATCGACGGCGCCGCCGACGCCGACATGGGCGCGCTCTCGGCCACCGTCGAGCGCCTGGCCCGCACCTACAAGCCGTTCGGCTCGGTGCTGTCCGACGCCATCGGCGACCACCTGCGCAAGGTCTTCGGCCCGTCCGGCAAGCGGCCCGCCGCCATCGCCGAACGCGTCAAGAAGGTCTGGGAGCTGGGCGACGGCTGGGCCAGCCATGTCACCGCCGAGGTTTCGCTCGGCACCCGCGAGGGCGCCAGCGTGCGCGGCGGCTATCTGGGCGGACTGGTCTCCGGCGCGCTCGGCGACGCGGCCTCCGTGGACGCGGCCATCGACGCCGCCGTGCAGGCGGTCGCCGCCCGGCGCGGCGTCGCGGTGTCGCTGCCCTCCGCCGGTGGCGGCGGGGGAGCGACCGTGGACGCGGCCGCCCTCGGCGAGTTCACCGAGCAGATCACCGGACGCGGCGGCGTGCTCGCCACGGCGGCCCGGGTGGTGCTCGAGCAGCTCGGCCTGGCCGAGCAGATCTCCGCCCCGGAGGCCACGACCGACACGCTGGTGGATCTGGTCTCGGCCGAATTGGGTTCGGACTGGCCGCGTTTGGTCGCGCCCGCGTTCGACGCCAAGAAGGCCGTGCTGATCGACGACCGCTGGGCCACCGCTCGCGAGGACCTGGCCAAGCTGTGGCTGGACGTCGATACCGCCGAAGTCGCGGTCGACGGCTACCTCGGTGCGGGCGAAGCCGTTGCCGCCCAGGCGAACTGGTGGCGCGAACGCGCCAAGCACGAGGCCCGTTCGGTGCTGGCCGGCGTCTACGGCCGGATCGCCGAGGCCGCGCTGGACACCGGCGACGAGGGCCTGTGGTCCGACGACATCGCCGTGATCACCGGCGCCAGTAAGGGTTCCATCGCGGCAGCGGTCACCGGGCGGCTGCTCGGCGGCGGCGCGACCGTCGTGGTCACCACTTCGAGCCTCAACGACGACCGGCTCGCGTTCTACCGCAAGCTGTACCGCGAGCACGCCCGGCACGGCGCGGCGCTGTGGGTGGTTCCGGCCAACATGGCGTCCTACCAGGACATCGACGCGCTGATCGACTGGGTCGGCACCGAACAGGTCGACAATGCCGGCGGCGCGAAGATCAAGACCAAGGACGCGATGACCCCCACCCTGCTGCTGCCGTTCGCGGCGCCGCGGGTGGCGGGCGACCTCGCCGACGCGGGCGCCCGCGCCGAAATGGAGATGCGGGTCCTGCTCTGGTCGGTCGAGCGGCTGATCGGCGGGCTGTCCAAGCTCGGCGCGGATCACGACGTGGACGCCAAACTGCATGTGGTGCTGCCGGGTTCGCCCAACCGCGGCATGTTCGGCGGCGACGGCGCCTACGGCGAGTCGAAGGCCGCGCTGGACGCGGTCGTCGGCAAGTGGCGGGCCGAGAAGTCCTGGTCGACGCGGGTCACCCTGGTGCACGCGCTGATCGGCTGGGTGCGCGGCACCGGTCTGATGGGCGGCAACGACCCGATGGTCGCCGCCGTGGAGAAGGCCGGCGTGCAGACCTGGTCCACCAGCGAGATGGCCGACGAGCTGCTCAAGTGGTGCACCTCGCGGGCCCGTCAGGTCACCATCGCCGGACCGCAGCAGATCGACCTCACCGGCGGACTGGCGCGGGCCAAGCTGGACCTGCCCGCGCTGGCCAAGCAGGCCGCCGAGCAGCTGGCCGAGGAGACCGTCGAAGACGATGCGGCAGTGACCATTCCGGCGCTGCCCGCGCCGCCCACCCTGAGCTCGGCGCTGCCGGTGCCGGAGTGGGGTGAGGTCACCGCCGACCTCGCCGACATGGTCGTCATCGTCGGCGCCGGCGAGCTCGGTCCGTACGGTTCGGCCCGCACCCGCTTCGAGGTGGAGGTCGACGACGAGCTGTCCGCCGCGGGCGTGCTGGAGCTGGCCTGGACCACCGGCCTGGTCACCTGGGAGCACGATCCCAAGCCGGGCTGGTACGACGCCGACTCCGGTGACTTCGTGCCGGAATCGGAGCTGGCCGAGCGCTACCACGACGCCGTGGTCGAGCGCTGCGGCGTGCGCCGGTACGCCGACGAAGGCGCGATGGTCGACAACTCCTCGCCGCTGATGACCTCGGTGTTCCTGGATCAGGACCTGTCGTTCACCGTCGGCAGCGAGGCCGAGGCGCGGGCTTTCCACGCCGCGAATCCGGAGCAGACCATCATCACCCCGGTCGCCGACGCCGGCGACTGGACCGTTACCCGCAAGGCGGGCACCGAGATTCGGGTGCCGCGCCGGGCCAAGCTGTCGCGCACCGTCGGCGGTCAGATCCCCACCGGCTGGGACCCCACCATCTGGGGTATCTCCGCCGACATGGCCGCCTCGGTGGACCGGGTCGCGCTGTGGAACATCGTCTGCACCGTGGACGCGTTCCTGTCCTCGGGGTTCAGCCCGGCCGAGCTGATGAGCTGGGTGCACCCGTCGCTGGTGGCCAACACTCAGGGCACCGGCATGGGCGGCATGTCCTCGATGCGCTCGCTCTACATCGACAACCTGCTCGGTGAGCCGCGCCCGAACGACATTCTCCAAGAAGCGCTTCCGAACGTGGCGCTGGCGCATGTCGTGCAGTCCTACGTCGGCAGCTACGGCGCGATGGTGCATCCGGTCGCGGCCTGCGCCACGGCCGCGGTGTCGGTCGAGGAGGGCGTCGACAAGATCCGGCTCGGCAAGGCCGAACTGGTGGTCGCCGGCGGCTACGACGATCTCGGCATCGAGGGCATCGTCGGCTTCGGTGACATGTCGGCCACCGCGGACTCGGCGGCGATGAGCGCCAAGGGCATCAGCGATCGCTACTTCTCCCGCGCCAACGATCGCCGCCGCGGCGGGTTCGTCGAATCGCAGGGTGGCGGAACGGTACTGCTGGCTCGCGGTGACGTGGCCCTGGAGATGGGCCTGCCGGTGCTCGGTGTGGTCGCCTACGCGCAGTCCTTCGCCGACGGCGTGCACACCTCCATCCCCGCGCCCGGTCTCGGTGCGCTGGGTGCGGGCCGGGGCGGCGCGGATTCCCGGTTCGCGGTCGAACTGCGCAAGCTCGGCGTCGGCGCGGACGACATCGCGGTGATCTCCAAGCACGACACCTCCACCGCGGCCAACGATCCCAACGAGTCCGAGCTGCACGAGCGCCTCGCCACCGCCATCGGACGCTCCGAGGGCGCGCCCATGTTCGTGGTGTCGCAGAAGAGCCTGACCGGGCACGCCAAGGGCGGCGCGGCCGCGTTCCAGCTGATCGGCCTGTGCCAGGTGCTGGAAAACGGTGTGGTGCCGCCGAACCGGAGCCTGGACTGCGTCGACGAGAAGATGCAGGCGTACCCGCACCTGGTGTGGGCGCGCGAACCGCTGCGCTTCGGCGAGCGTTTCCCGCTCAAGGCCGGCCTGGTCACCTCGCTCGGCTTCGGGCATGTCTCCGGCCTGCTCGCGATCGTGCACCCGGAGGCGTTCGTCCAGGCCATCGCGCCGGGCCGGCGCGAGGAGTACCAGGCCAAGGCGCAGGAACGGCAGCTCAACGGCCGCCAGCGGTTCGCCGAGGCCATGTGCGGCGGCGCTCCGCTGTACGAGCGTCCGGCCGACCGTCGCCTGGGCGCGGACGGCACGCCCGCCAAGCAGATCCGTCAGCTCGAAGCCGACGTGCTGCTCTCGCCCACGGCGCGCCTGAGCGAGAACGGCACCTACCGCGCCGACGGATTCGGCTGCGGCACCGGCGCTGTCATCGTGGGCCAACTGGACGAGGGTGCTACCTCGTAGTGAGTTCTGCCACTACGCTGCACTGAGAAACCGAGGGGCAGCCGCTGCGAAGCGGCTGCCCCTTCTCTCGACATTTGAGGAGCCACAACGCAGTGACAGTTCTGGGTATCGGTTTGGACCTGGTGACCATTTCGGAGTTCGCCGAACAACTTGAACGGTCCGGAACCACTATGGTCCGGGAGAGTTTCACGGCGGGGGAGCGGCGCTACTGCCAGAGCAAGCCGACCGATTCGGCCCGTCACTACGCCGCCCGCTGGGCCGCGAAGGAGGCCGTGATCAAAGCCTGGGCCTCCACCCGTTTCGCGCGCTCGCCTCAAATCGGCGACAACCCCTACCCTTTGATCGAGGTCGTCAACGACGCCTGGGGCCGCCCCAGTATCAAATTGCACGGACTCGCGGCGGAGTTCCTGCCGCGAGTAAGGGTGCACCTCTCGCTGACCCACGACGGCGACACGGCCGCTGCGATGGTCATCCTGGAGGATCCGGGCGAACTCGCCGACATCATCGAGGGGCGCAGCGCCACTCAGTAGTCAGAATTCCAGTTCATCCCAGGGGATGTGAATCGGGAACGGCACCGAGATGCGGATGCCGTCCGGGTCGTCTTCGGGTTTCCACTCGGCGATCTCGACGTAGTGCACGGGCTTCAGAGGTGTGATACCGGAAAACAATTCCTCGGTGTAGCTGAGCAACGCGGAAACAGTGACGCGGGCAATACCGCGGGGTTCGCGCGCGAGTTCGACTTCCCAGTACATCGAGATTCCGGCGTCGGCGTACCGGGCCTTCTTGGCTCTGATTTCACTCTCGGTGTTCGAGGGCGACAGCACCTCGCCTACCAGCACGACATCGTCGAAATGGACGTACTCGAACTCTTTCGGCAGGCATCGGTAGACCACGAAATCCGGGGTGACGAAGTCATTCTTATGGCTGCGATCGAGGAACACATTCGTTTCGCTATTGGCGATCCAGCACTGCTCCGGGTTCGTGGATCTGTGCTCACGAGCGCTTCGGTCCAGTCCGTACCAGAGACGGTTGCGGAACTGCTGATGTTCGGGCGTCCCGGTGCGCATCCAGACGACGCGGCCTTCCCAGAGCTCGATCTGGCCTGCGATGTGATCAGGCAGCTTGACTAGCTCCTCCCAGGTCATGTACTCGGGAAGATCCGGTCGGCCCTTATCGTCCAGCGTCATATGCGGAATCGACATAACTGCATGGTAGCCCTCAGCGACCGCTGGCGGAACGGGATTCCTTCTCGGCCACAAGGAGATACGCGACCATCAGTCGCTTCAGCTCCGACACAGCGTCCTTGTGACTCTGCTCGTCCTGCACCGAGAAGTTCAGCATCGAGTACACGACGTGCACGAGCACCTCGGCCATCATGGTGCGCCGGGCGCGGGGGGTGCGCGGAGTCAGTGGCCGCAGCATCTGCGCCACTACTTCCGCGAACTCCTTCTCGTGGATCGCTCCGGTCGCCCGCGTCGACGGGGTCGACTGCATGGCCAGCCAGACCTCGCGCCGGGACGGGTCGGTCATCCAGAGGCCGGCCATGTGGTCGACGAACTGGTTCATGTGCCGCAGCCAGTCCAGGGACGGGACTTCGCCGTGGAAGTCGGCGAGTTCCTGGGAGACCGCCACCAGGTCTTGACGATTCAGCTCGCAGACGATCACGTACTTGTTGGCGAAGAACTGGTACAGCGTGCCGATGGGCACCTCGGCGCGGGCCGCGACCTCTTCACAGGTGAAGGATTCGAAGCCGACTTCGGTGAGCAATTCCCGGGATGCCTGCAGCAAGGCATCGAACTTTCGCTTGCTGCGCTCCTGCGTAGGCCGGCGGCGCGGCATGAGTTCCTGCGGGTCGTCCTGCAACTCCAACGCGGGGTCCAGGTGCCGCTTTGCCCTGGCCTCCGTGTGCACATCCACCGCTCCAGGCTAGCGCTACCGACACGCGCACGACACGCGCATGCGGTCTGCGTGTCCAGGTCTTGTCACATTTCACCACCCATCCGTGCCCCGGGACAGTGCCGAACACATACCGAGCGCGCGTGGCAGTTTCATTTTCTCGAGGCCAGGCGTGCGTTGACCGAGGTTCAGGGTTCAGACCGGGAAGGCGTATCTGTGGTAGCTCGATCTGTGGTCACTCTCGGCGTTTCCACCGAACGCGGTGCCGTGCACGCGGTAGCGCTGGCCGAAACCGGCGAGCGGCTACCGGAGCGCGTGCTGCTGCACCGGGTGGCGAAAACGCAGGGCGATAGCAAGGCAGAGGTGGCGGCGGCCGTGCACGCGGCGATGGACGACATCGCCGCGGAGCTCGATGACGATCTGGAGATCGCGGGGGCCGCCGTCGCTTATCGCGACGCGGCCGAACGCCGCGCCATCGTCACCGAACTCGCTTCCGGGCAATGGCATACAGCGTCGCTGGTGTCGGCGAAGGCGGCGCATCTGTCCGTCGCGGGCGCGATGACCTGGCTGAGCGAGTTCGACGATCTGGTCATCTGCGAGGTGGTCCCGGGCTTTCAGGCATTCACCCTGATCGACCGGTACCGCAGCCGCGTGCTGGCCGCCACCGGTCAGGCGGGCGGCGCGACGGCGGATTCGCTCGGCGCGGCGGTCACCGCGGCGTGGGATCAGTTCGAGGCGGCCGCGGTCCGCCCGGACGCGGTGGTGCTGATCGGGTCCGCCGCGGATGCGCCCGCGGTGCGGGCGGCCGTGGACGGCTTCGGCGCACCGGTGCTGCCGTGCCGGATCGCGGAGGTCGCGCCGGCGGTCGGCGCGGCGTTGTTCGCGATGGCCGATATCGGCGGTCTCGCCGAAACTGTCGAGCAGGCGCACCCCGTGCGCGGCACCGCGGCGGTGTTCGCTGCGGCCAGCGTGCTGGCCGGCGGGCTCGTCGTGGGCGGCCTGTATGTCACCAATTCGCGCGCCACCCCCGCGGTGGTCGCGGATACCCGGCTCGGCGCCGACAACCGGATCATCGTGGACACAGGTTCCTCGTCCCCGGATACGGGTTCGGCGAGCGGTTCGTCGGCGGGCATCTCGGTCGAGCCGGCTATGCCGCCGGTGGCCGAGGCCGCGGGGCCGATCGCGGGCACCGGCGCGGGGCCGCAGCCGACGATCGTGGTGCTCGACACCCCGACGCCGACGGGTTCGCAAGCGCTGGTCGGGTCGCGCTGGGGTCAGACCAAGCCGGAGACCCCGATGCCGCTCGAGGAGCTCGGTGCGGCGCACGAAGCCGAACCGGCGCCGGCCGCGTTCCTGCCGGGTTCCGGCATCCCCGGCGGGCAGACCGCCAGGGCCGGTGCGCCCAACAATTCGCTGCTGTTCCCGGGCGAGACGCCGCCGCCGCCCGCGTTCACCCCCGAGTCCTACCGCTGGTGGGACAACCACGTCCGGATGATGATGACGTGGGCGACGCAGCAGATCATGCCTGCGTGAGCTGAGTATCCGAAAGGCCCGGCGCCACAACGGCGCCGGGCCTTTCGCGTGCACGGGAGCTCAGTCCTTGGTGCGCCGCCGGAACAGTGCGGCGGCCGCCAGATATCCGGCCAGCGCGATCCCGGCGCACCACAGCACGGCGAGCAGCGCGCTGTTGCCGATCGGCGTGCCCATCAGCAGTCCGCGCACGGTTTCGATGACCGGGGTCACCGGCTGATTTTCGGCGAACCAGTGCAGCGCCGTGGGCATCGACTCCGGCGGCACGAACGCGCTGCTCACATAGGGCAGGAACATGAAGATGAAGGTGAACCCGTTGGCCGCCTCCGGATTCTTGGCCAGCACGCCGAGCGCCGCGGCCACCCAGGACAGCGCGAAGATGAACATCGCGATGACGCCGAGCGCGCCGAGCCAGTGCAATGGGTCGGAGGTCGGCCGGAAGCCGAGCGCGACCGCGACCACGATGACGATTCCGGTGGTGATCATGTTGCGGAGCAGGCTCTCCACCACATGTCCGGTGAGTACCGCGGTCCGCGAGATGGCCATGGTGCGGAACCGGTCGATGATGCCGTTGGTGAGGTCGGTGGTGAGGCTCGGTGCGGTGATGCCGGCCCCGAATCCCGCGCACAGCAGGATGATTCCGGGCACCACGTAATCGATGTACGGACCTGGTCCGACGTCGATCGCGCCGCCGAAGACGTAGACGAACATGAGCAGGATCACGATCGGCAGCGCGATCGTCATGATCATCGAGTCGGGGCTGCGCAGCGTGTGCCGGATATTGCGATCGAGCATGGTGCCCGCGTCGACGGCGGACCGGGTGAGTGTGGTCATGTCTGGTTCCTTGGGTCGGTCACGCGGCGGTCTTGGCCGGATGACCGGTCAGCGCGAAGAAGACGTCGTCGAGATCCGGTACATGCACGGTGACCTGTTCGACGGCGATATCGAGTTCGGCGAAGCGGTTGAGCAGCTTGCGCACCTCGTCCGCGTGCCCGTCGGAGGGCACCTGCAGGGTCAGCTGCTCCGGATCCGCCTGCCCGTCGACAACCTGTCCGGCCGCGGCGAGCGCGTCCGGTCCGCCGAAGCGCAGCAGCAGGTGCCCGCCCGGCGCGAGCCGTTTGAGTTCGGCGGGTGTGCCCTGGGCGACGATCTTTCCGTTGTCCAGCACCGCGATTCGATCCGCGAGCTGGTCGGCCTCCTCCAGGTACTGCGTGGTGAGGAAGACGGTGGCGCCGTCGGCGGCGAGCCGCCGGATGACCTGCCACAGGTCGCGCCGGCTGCGTGGATCGAGGCCGGTGGTGGGTTCGTCGAGGAAGATGATGCGCGGGCGGCCCATCAGGCTCATGGCCAGGTCGAGGCGGCGGCGCATGCCGCCGGAGTAGGTCCCGGCGCGCCGGTCGGCGGCCGCGGTGAGGTCGAAGCGTTCCAGGAGCTCGGCGCTGCGCGCGCGGGTTTCGGCGCGCTCCAGGTGCAGGAGCTTGCCGGTGAGCCGCAGATTCTCGGTGCCGGTGAGCACCTCGTCGACGGCGGAGTACTGCCCGGTGACGCCGATGAGCCCGCGCACGGCGTCGGCCTCGCGCAGCACGTCGTGGCCGAAGACACGGGCCTCGCCCGCGGTGGGTTCGCTGAGGGTGGCGAGAATCCGGACCAGCGTGGTCTTGCCCGCGCCGTTCGGTCCCAGCAGGGAAAAGATCGTTCCGGGGGCGACCTCGAGATCGATGCCGTCGAGCACGGTGTGCGCGCCGAAGGACTTGCCGAGCCGGTGGACCGCGAGTGCGGGCGGTGGGTGAGGGGACATCAGGAAGGCTCCGATCCAAAACTGTGTATGCACTAAACTCAGTTTATAGGGTAAACAGTTAATGTGCGCAAGGGCAGACTTGGAGCGGGGACCGCGTGCGCGGCCCGGATTCGTGGCGCGCAGGATTGGACGCACGCGCCGGTGGCGCGTGGTGCAGGAGAGGAGTGCGGAGTCGATGGCGACACCTGGGGATGCGGCGATACCGAAGTCGCTGGCGCTGTTGTGGGGGCTGGACGCGGCCGGGGAGCGCGGCCCCAAGCGCGGGCTCAGCCTCGACCAGATCCTGGATACCGCAATCGGAATCGCCGACGCGGAGGGCTTGGCGGCGGTCTCGATGGGGCGCATCGCCAAAGAACTCGGCTTCACCGCCATGTCGCTGTACCGCTATGTCGACAGCAAGAAGACCTTGTTCGAAATGCTGCTGGACCGGGTCATCGGACTACCGCCGGAGACGGTGCCCGGCCGGCCGTGGCGGGACGGCCTGCGGCGCTGGGCGCAGGCGGAGTACGAGAGCATCGAGCGGCACCGATGGTGGCTCGACCTCACCATGAACGACCCGCCGATGGGGCCGAACAATATGGCGTGGCTGGAGGCCGGGCTGGCCGCGCTCGACGGAACCGCGGTGCCGCCGCCCATCCGCATGCAGCTGGTGATGAACCTGACTTTCTACGTCATGGGCCGGGCCCGGGTGGGTCGCAGCATCAACCCGGACGAGGGGGAGGACGAAGACTACGACGCGGTGCTCGCGCGCCTCATCGATCCGCAGCGCTTCCCCCACGTGGTCGCGACCTTCGCCCAGTGGCCCTACGACGAAGACGAAATCGACTGGCAGCAACTCGATTTCACCTTCGGCCTGGAGCGGATGCTGGACGGCTACGAAAGCTTCATCCGCTCCTTCGAGACCTAGACGGACAGATCCCGCCGCAGCTTCGCGACGTGCCCGGTGGCCCGGACGTTGTACTGGGCGACCTCGATCTTGCCGTTCTCGTCAACCAGGAACGTGGAGCGGATGACGCCGACGACGGTCTTGCCGTACATGGTCTTCTCGCCGAAGGCGCCGTAGGCGGACAGCGCCGTCTTGTCCGGATCCGACAGCAGCGGGAAGGTCAGTTTCTCGGCGTCGCGGAACTTGGCGAGCTTGGCCGGCTTGTCGGGGGAGATGCCCAGGACCTCGATGCCCGCACCCTCGAGCTCGGCGAGGTTGTCGCGGAAGTCGCAGGCCTGCTTGGTGCAGCCCGGCGTGCTCGCGGCCGGGTAGAAGTACACGATCACCTTGCGGCCGCGGTAATCGGCGAGGGAGACCTCGGTGCCGTCGGCATCGGGCAGTGTGAACGCGGGGGCGGTATCGCCGGGGGAGAGTCGTTTGTCGGTCACGTCGAGCACGGTAACCCAACCCGCCGACAGCAGCCCGATACACTCGTCTGCAAATCCGAAGGAGGACACAAGAGTGGCGAAGGATACCGAGCGGATCGAGCGGGAGATCGAGCTGGCCCGCACCCGGCTGGCGAGCACGCTCGACGAGATCGCAGTGCGCGCCGATCCGCAGCGGATCGCCGATGACACCAAGCACATGGTGCTGGCGAAGCTGAACGAACCCAAGGTGAAGTACAGCCTGATCGGCGCGGGCGCGGTGGTGGTCGGCCTGGTGCTGGTCAAGGTCTTCCGCCGCTGAGCCGGAACCGCAAGCGCGGCAACAAAAAACACCCGGTGTGAAACACCGGGTGTTTTCGTTTGAGCGGTATCAGACCGTCGGGCAGGCGAATCCATCGCCGTCCGGATCCAAATGCGGGCCGTAGCCCTGTTCCCCACGGAAGAGGGGAGCGCGACCGGCGGCCTTGGCCTCTTCGCAGTTGCGGAAAGCGCCTCCGGCGGAACCGGTCTGGGACAGGCCCGCCGATCCGGTCGCGGCGGAGCCGGTATCGATCGCGGAGGAACCGGTGCCCGAGGAACCGGTGGGGTTGGCCATGGCGGCGGGCGCCGCGAGGAGCGTCAGGCCCGCGACGGCGACGTTGACGGTGAGCCGGCGAACGTTCATGTATTCCTCTGTGTCTACTGCGGTTGGGGAGTGACGCGCTGCGAAATTTGCATGACGCCGCCCAACACTGTTGTGACGCACCGCGCTCTTGTCAACCGCGGGCGATGTGGACAACTGCGTGTTCAGTCCGCGGTCCACGGTCTGACAGGCGGTTTCACCCACAGTATTTTCTCTTCGGCGCAAGCTCTTCCGGCGGCCGGATGGCCCGGGTTGCGCGCCGCCCAGGCGGCTTTCTCGTCGAGCAGCCGGGCTGCCACGGTCCAGGTTTCGCCGGTACTCGGCGGGTTGGTATCGGCGGCCCGGGCGAGTTTGCGCAGCGTCGCGGCGGGCAGGTCCAGCAACTCCGCGCCGGAGATATCGCGGTCCCACAGGTAGGTGGCCAAGCGCCGCGCCTTCTCGACGCGTCGGCTGACCGACATGTCGGAGTGCGCGTAGTCATCGGCCATCGGCGCAGTCTATGCCGGAAGCCCCGGACCAAACCAGTGGTCGCGGGGCTTCCGGAGAGCTGTGTAATTGTTTGTTCAGTTGTCGATGAATCAGTACGCCGAGTTGACGTTGTCCATCGAGCCGTAGCGGTGCGCGGCGTAGTTGCAGGCCGCGACGATGTTGGCGACCGGGTCCCAGACATCGAACGGGGTGCCGGCGACGTGGTACGCCTGGAAGGTCGGGTCGATCGTCTGCAGCAGGCCCTTGGACGGGATGCCCATGGCGGCATTGGAGTCCCACAGGTTGATCGCGGCCGGGTTGCCGGCCGATTCCCGGATGATGTTCCGGTAGATGCCCTCGTAGCTGCCGGGGATGTTGTTGGCCTTCATGATGTCGAGCGCCTCGCGGATCCAGCCGTCGAGGTTGTCCGGGTAGGAGGGCGCCGGCGCCGGAGCGGCGGCAGCGGCCTTCTCCACGACCGGGGCTTCGGCCTTGGCGGCCGGGGCGGCCACAGCGGCGGCCTGCGCCGGCTTGGCCTCGGAGATCATGGCGACACGCGAGGGAACGCTATCGTCGGCCACCGACACCGCGGACGATGCGGCGACGGCCACGATGCCCGCGGCGGCCACTGCGAAGGTGACGCCTTCGCGGAGGTTCTTACGTCGGATGGAAGAAAGCTTCATTACGTAGTCGGTTCCTTGTTCGGGGACATGGTCGATCCGGCCGCGCGGCAGCGCGGATCCTTGGCGAGCTACCATCGAGGTGGTTCGCCGCAGAGCTGTGCTGTTGTGAGGTTTGGTTGTGGGGGAACCTTGTCCCCGGACACGACGGCGTCGCGCGGATCTCCTCGTCACACCGACGGGGAGGTTGACTCGGAATGGGGATCGCGAGCTGGATGCTCGTTCCGCCAACCGCAGCAGGATCAGTATCTTGTCCTAGCCGAAGCGGTTCATTTCCGAATGGTGTTTGTATAACTCCTCGGGCTTACCAACTTCAGGTCTGTTTGCGACCTCGTTACAGAGTGATCACAGATGTTGAACACAAGGTGAACGAGAGGTGAACAGAAGGTCGTGTCGATCTTGGAACGCACTGGCCAGAGGCTATGAAACCGTAGCTGCGCGGGGAGTTTGCCGAAAATAAACCCGTGCTCTGGGTCACAAAAAAAGTTGGATCGAATGCCTTGCGGAATGGGTATACGGGCGTGTCGATGTCCGAATTGGGGTGATTGAGGCGGTCCGGTAACGAACTGGTCGACCGTCCAATGTCACGATTTTGTCGCGATCGCCCGATTCGCTGTTACCCTCGGGCCTGCTCGATACCCCGGGAACGAGAAAAGCTCATGCTCGCCGTGAGCATGAGCTTGTTCTAGTGGGTGCGCCATCAGGGACTCGAACCCCGAACCCGCTGATTAAGAGTCAGCTGCTCTGCCAATTGAGCTAATGGCGCGTGCTCCTGGCCCGGTGCGCTAGGCGCTCCGTTCCGGTGCGGGACAAACATTAACAGGAGGAAGCGCCAGATGTGAAATCGCCTGGTGAGCGGCATTTTCGGTGGCCCCGAACGAGTGCGGGCAAGTTGCTGCCCAGAGGTGTTAACAACGGACGGGTTTGGACGTATCTATCCGGTGTACCTCCGACGTGTCGGGGCGGTATTCGCGTTGGATCGGGCCGGTCGGGCTGGCAGAATGACGGGCACGTGGTCTCGACCGATCCCGCCGGCGCGGTGGGTTGAGCTGTGCAGTCGGTTTGGATCCGAAGCCATCGGCGCCTTGGCGAACGGCGTCGGGACTTGAAACGGGGTTGGATTATGCGCGTTGGTCGTGGTCGGTCGGTACGGATGCTCAGTGGACCTCTGGTCTTGCTCGCGGTGGCGACGCTGGGTCTTTCGGCATGCTCGTCGTCGGAGAGCACCGGATCGTCGGTGGCGATCGACCGGAACCCGATGGCCGAGCTGATCAAGCCGAAGCTGGTCGCGCCGGTGAAGAACGGTGACGTGGGTGTGTCGCCGGCCATGCCGATGACCTTCAAGGTCGAGGACGGCAAGTTCACCAACGTGCAGCTGGTCAATGCCGAGGGGCGGCCGGTCAGCGGCAAGCTGGGCGGCGACGGCCAGACCTGGGAGACCACCGAGGTGCTCGGCTACGGCAAGACCTACAAGCTCAAAGCCGACGCGATCGGCCTCGGCGGTGCGAACTCGGCGGCGATGAGCTTCACCACCAGCTCGCCCGGCAACCAGACCAAGCCGTACCTGATGCCGGGTGAGGGCGAGGTCGTCGGCATCGGCCAGCCGGTGGCGATCCAGTTCGACGAGAACATCCCGAACCGCAAAGCCGCTCAGGATGCCATCACGATCAAGACCGAGCCGCCGGTCGAAGGCGCGTTCTACTGGGTGAACAACCGCGAGGTGCGCTGGCGGCCCGAGCACTTCTGGGCGCCGGGCACCAAGGTCACCATCGACGTCAATGTCTACGGCAAGGATCTCGGCAACCGGCTGTTCGGCCAGGACAATCTGACCTCGCACTTCATCGTGGGCGACGCGATGGTCTTCACCGCGGACGACACCACCCACATGGTCACGGTCGAGAAGAACGGTCAGGTCATCAAGGAGATGCCGACCTCGATGGGCAAGAACGCCACACCCACCGACAACGGCATCTACATCGTGGCCGACCGGCACGAGAAGATGATCATGGATTCGTCGACCTACGGTGTCGCGGTCGGTTCCCCGGACGGCTACCGGACGCCGGTCGACTACGCCACGCGAATCTCCTACAGCGGCATCTTCTTCCACTCGGCGCCGTGGTCGCTGGGTGCGCAGGGCAGCTACAACGCCAGCCACGGTTGCCTGAACTTGAGCCCGGCGAACGCGCGATGGGTGTTCGACAACGCCAAGCGCGGCGACATCACGATCGTCAAGAACACCGTGGGCGGGACGCTGTCGGGCGTGGACGGCCTCGGTGACTGGAATGTCCCGTGGCAGGAATGGAAGGCGGGCAACGCCGATATCGGCTAGCCCCCACCACGCGCCCCCTGGAGGCGGAGAAAGGCCCTCAGCGTCCGCGCTGGGGGCCTTCTTGTTGGACGCCTAATCCGCTGATTAGGGGTCAGCAGGCATCTGCTGGGGCGCTAGGGGATGTTGGGGCCAGGGGTGCCCGGGCAGGTGAGGTTGGCGTTGAAGGCGCTGCCGACGGCGGCGCAGATCAGCGGACCCCCGAACAGGAGCCGTTCCAGGGCGGCGCCGGAGCCGGATTCGCCGGAGCCGGTGGTGGTGGCCCCGCCCGAGGAGCCGCCGGACGAGCCGGTGGACGCGCTGCCGGTGCCGGCACTGGTATCGGCGACCGCAGACGCGGTCCCGGAGAGCAGTGTGGCGCCGACGAAAGCTGCGATAACCGCGGAACGCATCACGAAACTTGTGTCTCTCTGGTCGTGCGGCAGTGTCTCCGTGACACCACCTCCCCTGAAAATCGGAGTGTACGGAGCCGCGTATCCGTCCGGGCCAGAATCAGGAGAATGCATGTTTCACAAATCTTGACGTGCGGAAGCTTTTGCGGCGCAAAGTGTATGAGCCCGCAGCGCGGGGCTGAGGACGAGAAAACGGCGGACGTCAGCGGCCGTGGTGGGCAATGATGATCTCCGTGCCGTTCGTTCGTAGTCCGCTTCCTTGGCGGCGGATGCGTGCCGCTACTGGCTGGGTTCTGTACGTCGCGGCAGTCATTGGGATCACCACGTGGCTGATTACCGGACCTGACGTTGAACTGTCCAGCTGGCGCGCCGGGATCGTGGGCATGGGAATCGCGATGCTGGGGATTCCGCTGGCGGTGCGGGGCATGCGGAGCCGGCCGGGCCCTGATCAATCAGCGCATCTCGACGAGCTCACCGAAACCCTCGCCGTGGCGGTGGGGGCGCAGTGGCGAGACGAGGAGAAGTTCCGGCGCGTGCACGGGACCCTGGCATTGAAAACCCGCTGGGTCAACGGCCCCGACCGCCTCCAAGATCGATGGGAGCACATTCACGGTTCGGAGAGTCAGAACACGCCGATCGATCTGAGTGGCCAGCTCGAGCAGATCATCGACGTCTTCGAGCGCGTACCGTCCGGTCGGCTCGTCGTGCTCGGGAAGGGTGGGGCGGGCAAGACCATCCTGGCTTCGCAGTTCCTGTTGCAGTCGCTCGAACGCAGGGCTCGAGGTCTTGGTGGGCCGGTGCCGGTCCTATTCGCCTTGTCGTCGTGGGATCCTGAAACAACCTCGCTGCGCACCTGGTTGGAAGGTCAGCTGGGGGAGATCATCTCGCCGTATCTGGCGGCGGACAACGCTCAAGGGAAGTCTCCCGCTGCCCGGCTTCTCGAGAATCAGCGAATCATCCTCGTGCTCGACGGATTCGACGAGATTCTGCCCGCTTCGAGGCAGAGCGCTGTCGAACGCATCAACGAGGCGCTTCATCCGGGAGACCGGCTTCTGCTGACCAGCCGGCCCGAGGAATACGCGGCTGCCGTTGCTCAGGGAGTGCCCGAAGGCGCGGCAGTAGTCGAGATGGTCCAACTCACACCTGCGCAGATCATCACCCACCTGCCACTCAGCGTTCCCAAAAGTGCCAACGTGCCGAACAAATGGGACCCGGTCCTGAACAGCGCCCGGACGCAACCCCGGCACCGGGTGCTACTGGCCGTTCTGGCGACGCCGTTGATGCTTGGGCTGGCGCGGACGATATACAGCAAAACCGACGCCGACCCGGCGGAGTTGCTGACGATCCTCGATCAGCGGGCGGGAGAACCCGTCGACGAACTGAGACGCGCTCTGGAATTGCGGTTGCTGGACGGGTTCATTCCCGCTGTCTACTCGCGCACCTACCGTCGCCTGATGCCGAACCTGCGGCCTTATAGCGTCGAGGACGCGGCGAGGTGGTTCGGATTTCTGGCTCGCCATCTGCAGGCCAGGAATACGAAGGACCTGGCCTGGTGGCAGCTGATTTTCGCGGTGCCCAAGCTGGTGGTCGGTGTGGCCGCGGGCGCTACCATCGCGCTGACGGTATGGCTGGCGGTGGGTTTCGTCGGATGGGCCGGTGCATGGCAAGGCAGCCCTGGCCGAGCGGCCTGGCTGACCGCGACTCTGGTCGGCGGATTGATCTGCGGGATCGTCGGTGGCCTCCTGATGGGGCAGGGACGCGGCATTCGGCGCACCCCTGCGCGGGTGCGTTTGCGGGCGCAGGGGCGTGGCGGTGAGATCGTCCGGGATGTGCTCGGCCAGCTGCGGAGCTGGCGCACCAGAGTATGGGTCCTGGTCTGGACACTAGGTGGCGCGATCTTCGGTATTTTGCCGGCAGGGTCCTACGAGGTCGTGCTGATCGGCTGTGCGGCAGGCATTTTCGCGGGCTCCGGCACCTGGCTGGTCGTCGCGCTGATCCGGGCGATGGCGGTTCCGATCGATCCGAAGGAAGCGATGAGCCCGCGCAACCTGCTCCGCATCGACCGGTCGACTGCGCTACGACAAGGTCTCGGCGTCGGAGCGGGCGGCGCGTGCGCGTTCTGGTGCATGATGTGGTTCGCATTCGAACCAGCGTTCGGGCTCGGCTTCAACGATGTCCTCGGCGACGGCCGATGGGTACTCGGATGGTGGCTGACCCTCTGTGCTGGGCTGCTCAGCTGGGCTCTCTTCTTCCCGGTGTGGGGCCCGTGGTGTATCGCTCGTGTCTACCTGCCGCTGCGCCGCAAGATCCCATGGAAAACGATGACGTTCCTCGATGACGCGCACCAGTCGGGTGTCCTGCGGCGGGTGGGCGGTCTCTATGAATTCCGCCATAGTCAGTTGCGTGACCAGCTCGCCGACCCGTGAAAGCAAAGACCCCGGTCAGAATCGCTTCTGACCGGGGTCTGGCCGGGGTGGCCGACGGGACTCGAACCCGCGACAGCCAGGATCACAACCTGGTGCTCTACCAACTGAACTACGGCCACCATTGCCGGTGAATCACCGGCGCGATAGATATTAGCGTGTGTACCCCGCTAGGCCCTAATCGGCGTCCGTGGCGCCGTTGAGCTGGGCCGATTCGGTCGTGCTCGCGGCCACGCCGCTCACTTCGGCGGCGATGGCGGCGATCTCGGTGGTGGACGGGCCGGGGGGTGCGACGAACGCGGTGCGCCGGTAGTACTCCAGTTCCCGGATGGATTCCTTGATGTCGGCCAGGGCGCGATGGGCCAGGCCCTTCTCCGGCTGGCCGAAGTAGATGCGCGGGTACCAGCGGCGGCACAGTTCCTTGATCGAGCTCACGTCGATCATCCGGTAGTGCAGGTGCTTGTCCAGCGCGGGCATGTCGCGGGCCAGGAAGCCGCGGTCGGTGGCGATCGAATTGCCCGCCAGCGGAGCGGTTCCCGCCAGCGGGATGTACTCGCGGATGTAGTCCAGCACCTGCTGCTCGGCCTCTTCGAGGGTGACGGTCGAGCGGCGCACCTCGTCGGTCAGGCCGGACTTGGCGTGCATGTCGGCGACCACCGGGGGCATCGCCGCGAGCGCCGCGTCATCGGCGTGGATGACGATATCCACGCCCGCACCGAGAATGTTGAGGTCGCTGTCGGTTACGAGCGCGGCTACCTCGATCAGCTTGTCGCCGTCGAGACGCAGGCCGGTCATCTCGCAATCCATCCACACCACTAGTTTGTCGGACACCCCGGCAACACTAGTAGGAACCGCCCCGCTGGTTGCTGCCGACGCCACCGCGCTTTACCGGGTCCGAAGGTGGGCCGCGGGGATAGAGTTGCGGAAATCTGTATGCGGTCCAGCTCCATGTTTCGGTGCAAGCGTTTTCGGTAAGACAGCCAACCCGCGCTAGCGGGGGTCAGACCAGACGGAGGACGTGCGATGACCAGCCCCCAGGAGAAGGCCGCGGCGGCGCGGGCGGCCGCCGAGGAAGCCGCGCGGGTCGCGGCCGAGGCGCAAGCCGCCGCCGAGGCGGCCGAGCGCGAATTGGGCGAGCAGCAGACCGCGGCAACCACGACGGCCCGCGCGGAGGAGACGGCGGCGAAGGCGTCGGCAGTGGCCGAGCAGCAGGCTGTGACGTCGGAGGTGGCTGCCGCCGGAGCGCCGCAAGCACAGGAGATCGCCGCCGGCTACGCCTTCGAGGGGGCAGCGCTCGAGCTGGGCACGGTGGTGATCGATGGCAACGTGGATCCGACCGCGCTGGTACGGATTCCGTTACGCACGCTGAACCGGCACGGTCTGGTCGCGGGCGCCACCGGCACCGGTAAAACGAAGACGTTGCAGGGGATCGCCGAGCAGTTGTCGCGGGCTGGTGTGCCGGTGGTGATGGCCGACATCAAGGGCGACCTGTCCGGGCTGACGGTGCCGGGGGAGCCGAACGAGAAGCTGGCCTCGCGGGCTGCAGAGACCGGCGCCAAGGACTGGTCGCCGGGCGGGTTCCCGACCGAGTTCGTGTCACTGGGCACCGGCGGCGTCGGGGTGCCGATTCGGGCCACCATCACCGCATTCGGGCCGGTGCTGCTCAGTAAGGTGCTGGGGCTCAACGACACTCAGGAGTCCACGCTCGGGCTGATCTTCCACTGGGCCGATCAGCAGGGACTCGCGCTGCTGGATCTGAAGGATCTGCGCGCGGTCATCACGCACCTGACGAGTCCCGAGGGCAAGGAGGATCTGAAGGGCATCGGCGGGGTGTCGGCGCAGACGGCGGGGGTGATCCTGCGGGCGCTGGTGAACCTCGAGAGCGAGGGCGGCGACACCTTCTTCGGTGAGCCGGAGCTGGATCCGGCGGATCTGGTCCGGACCACCGGCGGTCAGGGTGTGATCACCCTGTTCGAACTTGGCGCGCAGGCGGCCCGCCCGGTGATGTTCTCCACGTTCCTGATGTGGGTGCTGGCCGACCTGTTCCAGACGATGCCCGAGGTCGGCGATGTCGACAAGCCGAAGCTCGTCTTCATCTTCGACGAGGCGCACCTGCTCTTCGCCGACGCCTCGAAAGCCTTCCTGGATCAGGTGCAGCAGACGGTGAAGCTGATCCGTTCGAAGGGCGTCGGGGTGTTCTTCTGCACCCAGTTGCCCACGGACATCCCGAATTCGGTGCTCTCGCAGCTGGGCGCGCGTATCCAGCACGCCCTGCGCGCGTTCACCCCGGACGATCAGAAAGCGCTGTCGAAGACTGTCCGCACCTATCCCAAGACCGGCGCGTACGACCTGGAGAAGGCGCTCACCTCCCTGGGCACCGGCGAGGCGATCGTGACGGTCCTGTCGGAGAAGGGCGCGCCGACGCCGGTGGCGTGGACCAGGATTCAGCCGCCGCGCTCGCTGATGGACACCATCGGCGAGGACGGCATCCGCTCCCGCGCCCTGTCCAGCTCGCTGTATGCCAAGTACGGCCAGACCATCGACCGCGAATCCGCCTCGGAGATCCTGGCCCGGAAAATGGAGGCGGCGATTCAGGACGCACCGCAGGCGCCCGCGCCGTCGGGCCGCTCGCGTCAGGCCGAGGACGACAGCGCGGCCGAGCGAATCATGAAGAATCCCGCGGTGAAGAGCTTCCTGCGCTCGGCGGCGACGGCGGCCGGTCGCGAGATCAGCCGCAGTATTTTCGGCACTCGCCGGCGCTAGCGCACACCGATCCACCTCCCGCGTGGGCGATTTGCGGCATTGATCCCGTTATGATGCTGCGCTGGGAGGTGGATCTTGTCTGCAGGTCTATGGATTGCGGTGCTCGCGCTCGCGGTCATCGGGTTCGTCGTCGCGGTGTGGCTGGCGATCCGGAGTAAGCGCCGGGGCCGGCTGGGCGTCATGTGGGGTGGGATCGCCGGTGCGCTCGTGGCGCTGCTGGTGCTGGGCGGCGGGGCGATCGGATTGGTCAACGCGCTCAACCCCACCGAGCCGGGGCCCTATATCGCCAAGCACTATCAGCGTGCGGCCCAGCTCGACGATCGGCTCGGCGGCAAGGTGTACACCACCGGCAAGACGGTGGACCAGGTGGAGCGGGCGGTCTCCAAGGCCGTGAAACCGGTTGCGACGCATCGCGGCCGGGACAACACCGTGTACCTGCGCTACGACCAGTGGCTGGTCGTGGTGAGCGCTGCCGCCGGCAGCACGAAGATCGATCTCGATTCCTACGACAACGGGTATCGGCGTCACCGCAGTGGCCTGGCGGATTCGAACTGGCCCTCATCCTCTACCGCCTCCAGTTCCAACGGCGGCAACAACTCTGGCAAGTAGCAGTACAACAGCTAGGAGAAGTACATGGTCGCCGATCTGGTCCGCGACGGCGGTGCGGCGCTGGCCTACAGTGCCATCGGAATCGCGCTGATAGCACTGGGATTCGTGCTGGTAGACGTGATCACCCCGGGTAATCTGCGGCACCAGATCTGGGTGGATCGCAATCCGAACGCGGCGTTGCTCGCCGCCTCGAATGTGCTCGGCGTGGGAATCATTGTGGCCATGGCGATCTGGACCTCCGACGGCAGCATCGGCCGCGCGCTGGCCGCCAGCGTCGTGTACGGGCTGATCGGCCTGGCCGTGATGGCGATCGCGTTCGTGCTGCTGGATCTGCTGACGCCCGGGAAGCTGGGTGAGTTGCTCGTCGACGACAGCGCGGGGCGGAATCCGGCGGTGTGGGTGTCGGCGGCGCTGCACATCGCGGTGGCGCTGGTCGTCGCCGCGGGCCTGTCCTAGATGTCGCTGACCCGGCGCGCGGCCCGGCTCGGGCTGCTGCTCACGGTATTCATCTGCGCGGCTTGTGGATTGGTCTACGAGCTGGCGCTGGTGACGCTCGGCAGTTTCCTCATCGGCGACACCGCGGTGCAGGCGTCGATCGTGCTCAGCGTGATGATCTTCGCGATGGGCGTGGGTGCGCTGATCGCGAAGCCGTTGCAGCGTTGGGCGGCACCGGCTTTCGCCGCCATCGAACTGGCTTTGGCCGCGGTGGGCGGGTTTTCGGTGATCGTGTTGTACTCGGCCTTCGCCTGGCTGAAGATCTACACCGGTGCGCTGGTGGTGGTGGCCTTCGTGATCGGGCTGCTGGTGGGGGCGGAGATTCCGCTGCTGATGGTGTTGTTGCAGCGGATTCGGCAGCAGGCCGCCGGGTCCGCGGTGGCGGATCTGTTCGCGGCCGACTACATCGGAGCGTTGCTGGGCGGCTTGGCTTTTCCGTTCCTGCTGTTGCCGGCGTTCGGTCAGGTGCGGGGGGCGCTGGTGGTCGGCGCGGTGAACGCCGTGGCCGGACTCGTCTTGGTGTTCACCCTGTTCCGGCGGGAGCTGGGGGCGCTCGCTCGCGGGTTTCTGACCGTGGCGGCGGTGCTGGTCAGCGTCGCGCTGGGCGGGAGTTATCTGTACGCCGACCGTTTCGAGGCCACCGCCGAGCAGGCGCTGTTCGCCAATCCGATTGTGTACAGCGAACAGTCGCGGTATCAGAAGATCGTGGTCACCCAGTCGGCGTCGCCGCTGCGCGAGCTGGACACCCGGTTGTTCCTCAACGGCGATCTGCAGTTCTCCTCGGTCGACGAGTACCGCTATCACGAGGCGCTGGTGCATCCGGCGCTGGCGCAACGGCGCGGGCACGTGCTCGTCCTGGGCGGCGGTGACGGGCTGGCGCTGCGCGAGATCCTCACCTATCCCGATGTCGAGCGGGTGACGCTGGTCGAGCTGGATCCGGCCGTGGTGCGGCTGGCGCGCACCTTCCCGGCGCTCACCGACCTCAACCGCGCCGCCTTCGACGATCCCCGCGTCACCGTGGTCAACGCCGATGCCTTCGGCTGGTTGCGGGACTGCGGTTGCCGTTTCGACGCGATCGTCGTGGACTTTCCAGACCCCGATCAGACCTCGATCGCCAAACTGTATTCGCGTGAGTTCTACGGATTGCTCACTCGGGCACTGGAACCCGGCGGCGCGGCGGTGATCCAATCCGGGTCGCCGTTCTACGCGCCGAACTCCTTCTGGTGTATCGAGGCCACCGTGCGCGCCGCGGGGCTTCAGACCCAGCCGTACCACCTGAACATTCCCAGCTTCGGCGACTGGGGGTTCGTGCTGGCCACCCGCGACGCTCCGCCGCGACTGCACTTGCCGCGCGAGAGTCGCACGCGGTCCCTCGACGACGCGACCCTGGCGGCCGCGACGGTCTTCCCGCCGGACCGGCGCAGCACCGGAGACGCCGTCTCCAGCCTGCTGCATCCGGTCATCTTGGACTACAACCGCCAGGAATGGTCGACCCGCTAGCCGCCGAGCTTCTTGTAGGCCGCGCCGGCGACCACCGAGGTGAGGGCGCGCGGACCGTACTGGCCCGCCAGGCTCATCCCCTTGCTGATCAGGCCGGGGACGACGCGCATCTTGTTCTTGGCGAGCGCGTCGATGGTGATCTTGGCGGTGTGTTCGGCGGTGACCCAGATGAATTCCGGAATCTTGGTGCTTACCTCGTCCTGATCCGGATTGTCGGTGCGCACCGGACCCGGCGCCAGCAGCGTGACGTGCACGCCGTGCTCCTTCATCTCCCCGCGCAGCGACTCCGCCCAGGTGTTGGTGAAGGCCTTGGACGCGGCGTAGGTCGCGTTGTTCGGGATCGGCATATTGCCCGCCGCCGACCCGGTGACCAGGATGCCGCCGCTGCGCCGCGCCACCATGTTCGGCAGCACCGCCAGCGACAGGTCCTGCACCGCCACCGCGTTCAATTCCATGATGGCGCGCTCATAGTCCAGATCCAGCTTCGCCAGCGGCCCGAACGTGGCCACTCCGGCGTTGTTGACCAGAATCGCGATATCCCGCTCGGCCAGTTCCCGCACCAGCGGTTGCCGCGCCTCCCGATCGGACAGATCCACCGCCCGCACCTCGGCGGTGATCCCATGCGCCAGCGTCAGCCGCTCGGCCAACCCGGTCAGCAGCTCACCCCGCCGCGCGACCAGGATCAGCGAATACCCGCGCGCGGCCAGTTCGGCGGCCAGCGCCATGCCGATGCCGGAGGAAGCGCCGGTGACGACGGCGCGATTCTCGGAAGTAGGAGAAGGCAAGCTCACGATGGGGAGCCTAGTGCGGTGTAGCGCGGCCGGTCCGGCCCGCCCATACGCTGGACCGGTGAGCAGCTACTTGCGGAGCTTGTTCAGGGCGGCGCGGGCCTGGCGCTCGAAGGTCGACTGCACGAAGTTGCGGTCGATCGGGGCGTTGGAGGTGAGGTGGGCTCGGAGGGTTAGGCAGACGTTGTCGTCTCGGACGTAGAGGTCGTAGTTCTCGACGTGGGGGGTTTCGAACTGGATTTCATGGATGAAAGAGGCTGCTTCGCCGAGGCCGGGGATCGGTCCCCGCTGGACCTTGGCGGAGGGCGGGGCGAGGTTGCCGGCGATGCTCTTCTCGCAGAGGGTGGTGCTGGTGGTGGTTTCGGTCGCGAAGTCGACGCGGAGTTGCAGGGACGGGCCGCCGAGGACGATCCCGGGGTTGGTGGTCGCGGCGACGTAGTCGGCGTCGCAGCGGAGGTAGCCGCCGCCCAGGTAGGTGGGTTTGTCGGACAGGGCGCGTGGTTGCTTGTCGAGCCGGGGGCTCCACGGGGCCATGGTGGTTGGGTCGAGCAGGGCGCAGGGGTCGTCGACCGCGACGAAGACGTAGGTTCCCCGCGTCGGTTCGGGCGTCGGTTCGGCCGGTGTCGCGGCGGGTGAATTCGCTTGCGGGTCATCCGATCCCGGCCGCAGCAGAATCCACGCGGCGGCGAGAACCAGGGCGAATACCAGGATGACGATCCCGGCGATGAGCAGCGGCCCGTGCTTCGACGGCGGCGGGCCGTACGGCGGCGGGTAACCGCCCTGGGGGTAGGGGGTTTGGGGGCCGTAGCCGCCGGGCGGGGGATAGGGGTTGCCCGGATGGGGCTGCTGCTGATTGCCGTACATGGTGCTCCCCCTCGATACCACGACTACCGCAGTGATCGTAATCGGATGTGCCGCATCGGGATGCGGCACATCCGACTCGGTCAGAGCTTGGCGGCCAGGCGGGTGCCCTGGTCGATGGCGCGCTTGGCGTCCAGTTCGGCGGCGAGTTCGGCGCCGCCGATGAGGTGCAGGTTGACGCCGGCGCCGCGCAGCGGTTCTTCGAGATCGCGGACGGATTCCTGGCCGGCGCAGATGATGACGTTGTCGACCGGGATCAGCTGGGGGCGTTCGCGTTTCTCGCCGAAGCTGACGTGCAGGCCGTGGTCGTCGATGCGCTCGTAGTTGACGCCGCCGACATGGTCGACGCCCTTGGCCTTGAGGGCGGCGCGGTGCACCCAGCCGGAGGTCTTGCCGAGATCCTTGCCGAAGGCGGAGGTCTTGCGTTGCAGCAGCACGACTTCGCGGGCGGCGGGGGAGGGCTTGGGCGTGGCGAGCTGGCCGGGGGCCTGCTCGTCGTCGGCGTCGACGCCCCACTCCTCCTTCCACTCGTCGAGCTTGAGCGTGGGATGGCCTTCGACAGTGAGGAATTCGCTGACGTCGTAGCCGATGCCGCCGGCGCCGATGACCGCGACGCGCTTGCCGACCGGCTTGCCGTCGCGCACCAGTTCGGCGTAGGACAGCACCATCGGGTGATCGATGCCGGGGATGTTGGGGATCCGCGGCTTCACCCCGGTGGCGAGGATGACCTCGTCGTACCGGCCGGCGATCAGTTCCTCGGCGGTGACCCGCTTGTTCAGGTGCACGGTGACGCCGTGCACTTCGAGCATCCGGGTGTAGTACCGGATGGACTCGTTGAACTCTTCCTTGCCGGGGATGCGGCGGGCGATGTCGAACTGGCCGCCGATCTTGTCGTCGGCCTCGAAAAGGTCGACGTGATGGCCTCTTTCGGCGAGCGAGACGGCCGCGGAGAGCCCGGCCGGGCCCGCGCCGACGACGGCCATCCGCTTGGCGCGGCGGGTCGGCAGCAGCTTCAGCTCGGTCTCGTGACCGGCGCGCGGGTTGAGCAGGCAGGAGACCGTCTTGTGCTGGAAGGCGTGATCGAGGCAGGCCTGGTTGCAGGCGATGCAGGTGTTGATCTCGTCGACCCGGTTCTGCTGGGCCTTGTTCACCCATTCCGGATCGGTGAGGAACGGGCGCGCGAGCGAAATCAGCTGGGCGTCACCGCGCGTCAGGATCTCCTCGGCGATCTCGGGCATGTTGATGCGGTTCGACGCGCACACCGGAATGCCGACCTGCTTGGTGATCTTCGCGGTGAACTCGACGAACGCCGCCCGCGGCACCGAGGTGACGATGGTGGGCACCCGGGCCTCGTGCCAGCCGATATCGGTGTTCAGGATGTTCGCCCCGGCGGCTTCGAGTTCCTTTGCCAGCGCGACGATCTCGTCGAAGGTCTGGCCCTTCTCCACCAGCTCGGCCATGGACAGGCGGAACACGATGATGAAGTCCGGCCCGACCGCGGCCCGGGTGCGGCGCACGATCTCCACCGCGAGCCGGCGCCGGTTCTCCGGCGAGCCGCCCCACTTGTCCTTGCGCTTGTTGGTGCGCGGCGCGAGGAACTGGTTGATGAAATAGCCTTCACCGCCCATGATTTCGCAGCCGTCGTACCCGGCGAACTGGGCCAGCTTCGCGCAGCGGGCGTAATCGTCGATGGTCTGCTCGACGCCCTTGGCCGAGAGCGCGCGCGGCCGGAACGGATTGATCGGCGCCTTGATCGAGGAGGCGGAAACACTGCCGGGCATATAGGAATAACGGCCGGCGTGCAGGATCTGGATGGCGATCTTGCCGCCCTCGTCGTGCACCGCCTTGGTGATGGCGCGGTGCCGGTAGGCCTCGGTCTTGTTGGTCAGCTTCGCGCCGAAGGGCAGCAGCCAGCCGGTGCGGTTGGGCGCGTAACCGCCGGTGATGATCAGGCCGACGCCGCCGCGCGCGCGTTCGGCGAAGTAGGCGGCCAGGCGGTTGGTGTCCCAGGCGCGGTCTTCCAGGCCGGTGTGCATCGAGCCCATCACCACGCGGTTGCGCAGTGTGGTGAAGCCGAGATCCAGCGGCTCGAACAGGTGGGGGTATGTGCTCATGGGTGAGCTCCACTTTCTCCATCGTTGGCCACGCGCGGGGCTGACGCGCGCGGACGCAGGGCTTGCAATATCTCGTCGCACCATTCGACGAACCCCGCCTCGACGCGGATGCCGCCGCGCAGGACGAGGTACTGGTGCAGGGGCGTGCCGGACAACAGCTCCGGCGCGGGGAAGTCTTTCTTCTCCAGCAGGCGGTACACCTCGAGCCGCTGCGCGTGCTGGTCGCGCTGGCGAGCGACCTCGGTGCACAGGGCCTCGATATCGCCGTGCGCGGCGGCGCGGATCTTCACGCCGAACTCGCTGCGCGGCAGATCGGTGCTGGAGGGTTCGGCGATCCAGCGCGCCAGTTCGGCACGGCCGGCCTCGTTGACGGAGTAGACCTTCTTGTCGGGCTTGCCGTCCTGGGCCACGGCCTCGCCGTCCACCCAGCCGGACTCCTCCATGCGCTTGAGCACACGGTAGATCTGCTGGTGGGTGGCGCTCCAGAAGTAGCCGATGGACTTGTCGAAGCGGCGCGCCAGCTCATATCCGGAGCCGGCGCGCTCGGTCAGCGATACCAGCAGGGCATGCTCGAGTGCCATGCCGACAGGGTAGCCGTGACACCCGGTACTATGCAACTAGGTGCATACGCGTGCCGGGGGCCGGGTTTCAACCCCCATCCGCTCGGCTCCGCCATTAAGCTCCGGCCCATGACGGAGGTGAACGCCGAGGCGCCTGACCCGTTCGAGCGACCTGGCAAGCAGTCGCCAGCGGTTGGTCAGGCCGCCGGGCGCAAGCAAGTGGTGTCGTGGGCGCTGTGGGATTGGGGGTCCTCCGCATTCCACGCCGTGATTCTGACCTTCGTCTTCTCGGTGTATCTGGTAAAAGAGGTCGGCGAGGATCTGCCGGGCAGTATTTCGCCCGGGGCCTGGCTGGGTTTCGCGCTCGGCATCTCGGGTTTCGTGGTCGCGGTGACCGCGCCGGTGGCCGGCCAGTGGTTCGACGCGTCCGCGAAACGCAAACTCTCCCTTGCCGTGCTGACCGGGATCACCGTCCTGGCCATGGTCGCGCTGTTCTTCGTCCGGGACGACCACCGCTACCTGTGGCTGGGCCTGGCGCTGCTGGCGATCGGTTCGGCCGCCTTCGAGTTGTCCAACGTGCCCTACAACGCCATGCTGCGGCAGGTCTCCACGCCGGAGACGGTCGGCCGGGTCTCCGGATTCGGCTGGGCCATGGGCTATTTCGGCGGCATCTTCCTGCTGCTGGCCTGCTATCTCGGTTTCATCTCCGGAGACGGTGAGCAACGCGGCCTGTTCGGTGTGCCGACCGCGGACGGGTTGAACATTCGCCTGGTAGCCGTGCTCGCGGCGGTCTGGTTCGCGTTGTTCGCGTTGCCGGTGCTGTTCGCCGTGCCCGAATTGCCGCGCACCGCGGCCGATCCCGGGGCCGCGCGCGCCGGATTCTTCGCGTCCTACAAGCTGCTCTGGCGCGATTTGCGCGGGCTCTGGATCGTCGACCGGCGTACGGTCGGCTTCCTCATCGCCAGCGCCATCTTCCGGGACGGCCTGGCCGGTGTCTTCACCTTCGGCGCGGTGCTCGCGGTGCAGGTCTACGGCTTCACCGACGCCCGTGTGCTGCTGTTCGGCATCGCCGCGAATGTGGTCGCGGCGCTTGGCGCGATCGTGGCGGGCAGATTCGACGACCGGCTCGGTCCGAAGCTCGTGATCGTGGTGTCGCTGGCGTCGATGCTGGTGTGGGGCACCGTGCTGCTGTTCGTCTCCGGGCCGTTGATGTTCTGGATCTTCGGGTTGCTGCTCACCATTTCGGTGGGCCCCGCCCAGGCTTCGGCCCGTTCGTTCCTGACCCGGCTGGCGCCGCCGGGACGCGAGGGTCAGTACTTCGGGCTCTATACGACCACCGGGCGGGCCGCTTCCTTCCTCGCTCCCACGCTGTTCGGTGTCTTCGTCGCGGTGTTCGGCGGGGACGGGGACGGTGCGGAACGGGTCGGGATCATCGGGCTGCTGCTGGTGCTCGGCGTAGGACTGGCCGCGTTGCTCGCGGTCCCGCCGCCGGGCCGGGAACCGGTCGACGCGATCGACCTCGGTGCCGCGATGGACGCGAATGACTCGTCCGGCTCGATCGAGTCGCACGGCTCGGCCGACTCGTCCGGCTCGATCGGATCGATCGACTGACGCGCCGAAACCCCGCCGGATCCGCGGCGGGGCAACGACTTCCGGCGGTCAGTCGGTCTTGGGAGTAGCGCGGGTTCCGACGATCACGCACGGGACGCCGTTGGCCAGCACCGAGAAGATCACCGGCATATAGCCCTCGCTGAAGGACGGGCCCGCACCCGTTCCCGCCCACACGGTGTTCCCGGTGGCGGCGTCGACGCTGACCGGAGTCAGGTCGATGCTCAGCGGCGGAGACATGCCGGCCATCGAGTCGACGAATTCGTAAAGCATGTGCGGCTTTCCGTCCTGCGCGCTGACGGTGACCACCACACCGGCGCGCTTGTAGGTGCCGGTATACGGGGCGATGTCGATCGCCGGC
Organism: Nocardia sp. NPDC051832; assembly: GCF_040681285.1. Lineage (NCBI taxonomy): Bacteria > Bacillati > Actinomycetota > Actinomycetes > Mycobacteriales > Nocardiaceae > Nocardia > Nocardia sp. NPDC051832. Next base: position 1,814,074 of record NZ_JBFAYL010000001.1, on the reverse strand, counting down.
GGGTTCGCCGGGGGCGCGAACGGGGCGGGCATGGTCACCTCGGCCAGCTCGGCCAGCAACTCCCGGAACAGGTCGGAGTAGAGCTGCCGGGCGCCGCCGCCGTTGGTGAGCAGCACGATCGCCATCTTCGCCGACGGGATGACGCGCAGATAGCCGTACTGCCCGATGGCCGCGCCGTCGTGCCCGAAGCCGCCGACGCCGTTCCAATTGTTGAGCACCCAGCCCAGGCCCTGGCCGTCACCGCTGACGGTCCACTTGTCGGGGCAGTCGACCTCGCGCCGCTGCATCGCTGCCGTCGCATCGGCGCTCAGCACGCGGGTACCGTCCTCGGCGAGTCCACCGGCGAGGTGCATCTGCGCGAAGCGCGCCATATCGCCCGCGCTGGAGATGATCCGGGCCGCCGGCGCCACCGAGCGCGGCATCAGGTCCCACTCCGGAGCCGGATCCGGGTCAACTCCCGGTTCACCCAAATGGCTCATCGCGGTCCGGAACTTCAGGGCCTGTTCGGGGAGTGTCACCGTGCGCTCCAGGCCCAGCGGCTGGGCCAGGCGCTCGAGGACGGCTTGATCCCAGGTCAGGCCGGTGAGCACCTCGATCATGCGGCCCATCACCACGTAGCCGACGCCGCCGTAGGAGAAGGTGGTGCCCGTGGGGCAGTCCTGCGGTACTTCGCGGGCGGCTTCGACAAACTTGGCCAGGCAGTCGTCCCCGCGGCCGGAGTCGTAGTTGAAGTCGTTGGTCAATCCGGCGGTGTGCGAGAGCAATTGGCGGGTGGTGATGGTCTTGGTGGCTTCCGGATCCGGGACCGCGAACTCGGGGAGCACGTCGATCACCGGGGCGTCGAGGTCCAGCTTGCCCTCGTCGACCAGCTGCATGATCATCGTCGCGGTGTAGACCTTGGCGATCGAGCCGCAGAGGAACACCGAGTCGGTGGTGACCGCCGCGCCGGTGCCACGGTGCAGGACGCCGCTGGCGAGTTCGTGGACCTCGCCGTCGATGATTACCGCGAGGGCCGCGCCGGGAACGTGGTGCGCCGCGCGCAACTTGTCCAGCCGGTCCTGCCAGTGCGCTGAGGCGAACCGGGACAGCGGATTCGCGGACTTCTGATTCCCCCAGTCGCCCTTGACTTCCCAGTTGCCGTTCTGATCCCAGCTGACGTTCTTGCTCATGGTCTTGCCTTCCCTGGCTCCGCTGCGGTTCGCCTTTGCGAACGCTGTTCCCGTGTGATGAACACTGTACGCACATGCGAACACTGTGCGCAAGAGGGCGTCGAAAAGCGGTGAGCGTGCGCCCGCGCACGCTCACCGCTGAGGGTTGGTTACTGCTCCGGCTTCCAGACGCCCATGCCCAGGGCCACCAGGCGGATCTGCTGCATCGTGCGATCGACGATCGCCTTCTGCTCGCGGGCGGGGGCCGTGATGTAGGCGCCGATGCCGTGGGTGACGATGCCGACGATCAGGTCGGCGGCGATCTCCAGATCTCGCGGCGACCACGCGTCCAACGCGGGAATGCGGGAGAGGTCGGCGACGAGTTCGCGGACGATCAGTTGCAGCTCGGTGTTGATGGCCTGGCGCAGGGCGGCGGAGCCGCCGTGGCGTTCCCGGATGAGGAAGCCGAACAGGTCGCGTTTGGGGTCCACCTGTTCGAACACGAAGCGAACCGAGCCAGCCACACCGGCATTCGGACTGCGGCGGACCTCGCGCAGGGCCAACCGGAGCGCGGTGACGCCGCTGTCGACCAGTGTCGCGCCCAGGTCATCCAGGGAGGTGAAGTGCCGGTAGAAGGCAGTGGGAACGATGCCGGCCGAGCGGGCTATCTCGCGCAGGCTCAAGGCCGCGAAACCACGTTCGGCGGCGAGCGCGAGGGTGCCGTCCACCAGGGCCTGGCGAGTCCGTTCCTTGCGCTCGATCCGCGTCGCTGCCTGCTCATTCATCTCGGTGAGCATACATCCGTTCACCATACGCACCTTCTGGGGATGTTGTTCGGGTCACACAATCTGCCGGTTGACACCTGCATGGGGTCATCGGTCACACTAGTTGAGTGTACAGGCGTGCACTGAAATTGTGGCTCGCACGCCGTGGCCCCGAAGCAGGCTTGGAGAACCAAATGGTGGATCTCATCGATATGGTGCAGACGCTGACCACGCCGCACCCGCTCGACCGTTACCTGGAACTGATCCGGCCCACGCTGACCGCGCGCCGGTTACGGGCCGAGGTCACCCATGTGCGCCGCTCGACGCCGGGATCGGTGACGCTGACCTTGCGTCCGACCCGGCAGTGGCGGGGCCACACCGCGGGTCAATACGTCCAGATCGGCGTGGTGATCGACGGCATCCGGCATACCCGATGCTATTCGCCGGTGAACCCGGAAAACCGCCGCGGCAAGCATATTCAGCTCACCGTCAAATCCCACACGGGCGGGTTGGTCTCGGAGCATCTCTACCGGCACGCCGCGCCCGGCCTGGTGGTCGACCTCGAACCCGCCGCGGGTACCTTCGCGCTGCCCAAGGCCCGCCCGGACCGGCTGCTGCTGGTCAGCGGCGGTAGCGGCATCACCCCGGTGCTATCGATGCTGCGCACGCTGGCGGGCGAGGGCTACCGGGGCGAGCTCACCTTCCTGCACTACGCGAAATCGCCGGTGCTGGTGCCGCACCGCGCCGAACTGGACGCGATCGCCCGGGCCCACAACAACTTCCGCATCGAGCTGCGCTATCCGGGCCGGCACGCGGCCGACGACCTGGAGCCGGTCACCGTCCGCTCTTGCACGGAGATCAGCGGCGCCGGGTACTTCGACTACGACGAATTGGAGCGTGTCGCACCCTGGTTCGCGGAGGCGCAGACGTTCGTCTGCGGGCCGCAGGCCCTGATGGACGCGGTGCGCAAGGTCTATGAGGCCGAGCAGCTGGGTGACCGGCTGCACACCGAGGAGTTCACGCTCAACTTCGCGCCGGTCGATGACACGGATGTTCATGGGACGGTTAGTTTTTCGGCCAGTGGGGTAAGCGCCGCCAATAGCGGATCGACGTTGCTGGAGCAGGCCGAGGCCGCCGGGCTGAGCCCGGAGTACGGGTGCCGGATGGGTATCTGCTTCTCCTGCACCGCGGTTCGCCGCACCGGCTGTACACGCAATGTCCGCACCGGGGAAACCAACAGTGACCCGGACCAGCCCATCCAGTTGTGCATCAGTGCGCCGGTGGGCGACGTCGAGATCGACGTCTGACGAGACAACGACAGGGGAACAATCATGACGATTCTGACCGAAACCAAAGACGGACCGCTGGTCCTGACCCCGGAACAGGTCGAGGAGCTGGGCCAGGCGCTCGACGACCTGCGCGCCCGCGTGGTCGCCGACCTGGGGGACCGCGACCGCGAGTACATCTACTCGATCATCAAGGCGCAGCGCGGTTTCGAGATCGCCGGGCGCGGTCTGATGTACCTGGGCTTCCTGCCGCCGGTCTGGCTGGCCGCGGTGGGCGCGCTCAGTGTGTCCAAGATCCTGGACAACATGGAGATCGGCCACAACGTGATGCACGGCCAGTACGACTGGATGCGCGAGCCGGACCTGAATTCCCGCGAGTTCGAATGGGACAACGTCTGCCCGGGCGACCAGTGGCGGCACTCGCACAACTACATGCACCACACCTTCACCAACATCCACAACAAGGACCGCGACATCGGCTACGGCATCCTGCGGATGGACGAGGCGCAGCAGTGGAACCCGCTGCGCCTGGGGCAGCCGCTGTACGCGTTCGCGCTGATGATGCTGTTCGAGTGGGGCGTGATGGGCCACGACCTCGAGGTCGAGAACATCGTGCGCGGCCGGCGCTCCTGGTCCGACGTCAAGAAGCTGGTCAAGGGCCAGTGGCGCAAGGCGGGCAAGCAGGTCCTCAAGGACTACCTGATCTTCCCGGCACTGACCGGACCGCTGTTCGTCAGCACACTGGCCGGCAACGTGGCCGCCAACCTGGTCCGCAACGTCTGGGCCTACTCGATCATCTTCTGCGGGCACTTCCCGACCGGCGTACAGACGTTCACCGAGGAAGAGACCGCCGAGGAGACCCGCGGCGAGTGGTACGTGCGGCAGATGCTGGGTTCGGCGAACATCTCCGGCGGCAAGCTGTTCCACATCATGTCCGGGAATTTGTCGCACCAGATCGAGCACCACCTGTTCCCGGATCTGCCGGCGAACCGTTATCCGGAGATGGCGCCGGAAGTGCGCGCGCTGTGTGAGAAATACGGCCTGCCCTACAACACCGGCCCGCTGAGCAAGCAGGTCGCGTCGGTGTGGTGGAAGATTTGCAAGCTCGCACTGCCGCCTTCGCTGGTCGCGTCCGAGCCCGCGCCCGGTGTTATCGTGATGCGTCAGCGAAAGGCAAGCGAAGTCGGTGTGTGAATGATCGGGAAATTCGAAAGCAACAAAGATTTGATTCAAGAATTAACCGCTTCGGGTGCCAGGCATGTCGGCAATATCGCCTCCATCATCACCGGCACCGTGGCCGAGGTCACCAAGGAGATCGGTGACTGGATCACCGACGCCATCGAGATGAACGAGGCGGCCGCGGCGGCCCGGCGCGACGCGATGGAGCGCTCGGACCAGGGCTTCGACGATGTCGACACCTCCTACGACGAGGAGGTCGAGCCGACGGCGCCCGCGGGTAGCTCGTTCGTGACCGCCGAGGTCGTGGAACCCGAGATCATCGAGCCGGAGATCGTCGACCCCGGCGAGAAGCGCTAGGCGCTCACCAGACCGGTAGCCGGCGGCGATGCTGGACCACGTCGGTGATCAGGTCCTGGTAGCCGTCGGCGAGTTCGGCCAGCCGGGTCCACTGCAGGTGGGCATCCGAGTCCACCTGCGGTGGCCGCGTCACGCTGTTACCGTTCATGCCCAGAGCTTGTTGTGCCGCAATCCATTTCGCTGCCATGCGGTCGATGACCGCACCCAGGGTTTCGGTGTGCAGGGAGGCTCCGGTGCGGTGCGCGACGTTGGTCGCGACCCAATCGTCGATGCAGGCGATCAGTGCGTGCCGGTGCTCATCGATGTCCTCGACCAGCTGACTGCACGCCGCGACCCGGCTGGGGGAGGCGTCCGGGGCGTGCGCGGCCAGCAGGGCCCGGCTGCGCCGCTCGTGGCATTCCACCAGCTCGTGCGCGGCCGTGAGGACGCGGTGCTTGCGGTGGCTGGGGTCGGTGGGTTCGCGAAACGCGCGTAACAGCGCGGAGCGATGCGGCAACTCGTCGGTTCCGATGATCGGCTGGGAACTCGTAGACTCGGCGTATTGCATGGTGCACGCCCTTGCGGTGGGATTTCGATTCGACTGTTTGGATGCGCCAGGGCCGAGGGGGATTTCGGGGAGGGGCACCCCTCGGCCCCGGCGCAGCCCCGGGCCTCGGACGCCCCCCACACAGGTCCACCAGCACGGCAAAGAAACCGGGAAATCCGCGACGATGCGATGAGGAAGACGGCCCGAGAAAATCGGGACATATTCAGGAAAGCGCGATAGTCGGACCGGTGCAACCGTATAGCGTAAAAGACAACCAGTTGCCGGGAAATCGTTATGGGCCGTTACGGATCGGTCACGCGCGGTGGACATTTCCACCTGCTTCCGGGCGCTGATCCAGAGCGAGAGCGCATGGGTGGCAACCACCTTGGGCGAGGCGGCTGTGCACTGTGAACAGATGCACTAACCTCCATGTTCGTGCCTGCCTACGTGTCCTCGCCCGAGCTCACATTCGGCTTCATGTTCGCGCTGGAAGACCCCGAGCGAATCGCGGAGGTCGTACGCAACCTGGTCGTCCGGAAAACGGTATCGGTGTTCCGGCTCGCGCGGCTGTCCGATGACGACGGGCCGCCCGAACGCTACGTGGTGAACTGGGCGGCAATCCCGCAGATCTCGATAACTACCGAGTCGCCACACCCGGAGGATTTGCGTGCGGAGCGCATCCTGCTGGTGAATGCGTTCCTCGGTGAAGGTGGCGAGGTCAGCCTGTACTCCTCGCATGGGTCGGCGCCGAGCTGATGACCTGGCATCGAGCCTGAGGGTCCACCGTTACGGTGATTTGAAACACCCATGCCTCTAAGTTCGCTATCAGGTTGCGGTCAGTGCTTTCACAGACCACACCGGCATCGTCTCCGGTGTCGGGCACCCCACGAAGGCGCCCGGCGACTGATTCCAACAATGGAGGTTGCTTTACATGATTCCCGTGATCATCGATACCGGTTCCGCTGCCCTCAACGGCCTGCTCAACACCGGCTCCGCCGCGCTGTCGGGCATCTTCAACACCCTGTTCACCGGCTCCTTCGGCGGCTGAGACCTTAGAAACAGCTGCGGCTGATTCCGAACCGCCCCGGATGCTTCGGCATCCGGGGCGGTTCGTCGTTTCCGGAACCTCAGCGCGTCTTCGTCGGCGTCCGAGTCGGCGTCCGGGTCGCGCTCGGGCGAGTGGCGCAGGCCACACCGTCCTCCTTGCCGTCGAGCCGGTCCAGGGTGACCGAGAAGCCCTTGTCGGTCTTGCGGATCGGCGGTTTACCCAGCCGCCAGGCCTCCTCGCAGTCGCGATACGGCGTGCCGGTGGTCTGCGAGGTACCGGGCGAGGAGCTCGAGTACTTCTTCTTTTTCTTGCTCTTTCCGCAGCCGCTCATGGTCAGCACCAGCACCGTGATCAACAGGACGCCGACGACCACAACGGCCGGACGAGATTTACGCATATCGAGATTCCCCCCAGGGCAACGAGTTTCGGCAAGATCGTCCAGCAGTATGGTCGGGCGGCCCGAATGTCGCAAGCGATATTCCCGTGAACGGCCGGATCTGGAAGTCGACTATCCCGAGCACTTCAGCCGCGGGCTGGTGCTGGTGAAATGGTGGCTACTGGCGATACCGCACTATTTGGTGGTTATGGCCTTCGCCGGCGGCGGATATGCGGCCTTCTCGGACGACTACGGAATGTCCTGGATCGCGCTTGCGCCGATACTGACGCTCATCGCGGTGATCGCGCTGCTGTGCACTGCCACCTATCCGGCGCGGCTGTTCGATTTCATCATGGGCCTGCAACGCTGGTCGTTGCGTGTACAGGTGTACGCCTCGCTGTTGCGCGACGAGTATCCGCCCTTCCGGCTGGATCAGGGACCGCGGGAGCCGGGGTCCCTGGAGATCGTTCAGCGCGCGGATTCGTAGATCCGGCGGACGACGTCCTCGATCTCGGGTTCCTCGATCGAGAGGTCGCGCACCTCCGCGCGATCGGACACGGCCGCGAGAAGCTGTGCGGCCGTGGTGGTTCGAGCGTCGAAGGCGAGGCGCTGGCGGATCCCGTCACCCTCGCTGGTGAGTAGTTCCGCGTGGCAGGGCAGGTCGACCAGGTCGGGCGTCGGCTCGGCCAGGTCGACCACCAGCACGCGGCGGGCGCCCACGGTGTGGCCGAGCCCGGTGAGCGAGCCGTCGTAGACCAGGCGGCCGTGATCGACGACGAGCACCCGGTCGCACAGCCGCTCGATATCGCCCATGTCGTGCGTGGTGAGCAGCAGCGTGGTGCCGCGGTCCACCCGTTCGGCCCGCAGGAACTCGCGCAGCCGCTGTTTGGACAGCACGTCCAGGCCGATGGTGGGTTCGTCGAGGATCACCAGTTCCGGGCAATGTAGCAGGGCCGCAGCGACTTCCGCGCGCATCCGCTGGCCCAGCGAGAGCTGGCGCACCGGGGTGTCCAGGGTCTCGGCCATCTCCAGCTGCTCGACCAGCTCGTAGGTGCGTTTGCGGGTCATGTCCGGTTCCAGGCGATGGATGGCGGCCAGGATCGAGAACGACTCGCGCAGCGGCAGATCCCACCAGAGCTGGGAACGCTGCCCGAACACCACGCCGATCCGCGCGGCCAGCTGCCTGCGCTGCCGGACCGGTTCCAGTCCGCAGGTCCGCACGCTGCCCGAGGTGGGCACCAGGATGCCGGTGAGCATCTTGATGGTGGTGGATTTGCCCGCACCGTTGGCGCCGATGTACCCGACCGCGGCACCGCGTTCGATCCGGAAGGTCATCTGGTCGACCGCGGTGAGGGTGTCGCGCTGTCTGCGCCAACGTTTGCCGTTCTTGCGGTACAGCGTGAACTGTCTGGTCAAGTCCTCGATTTCAACGATCGCATCCGATAAATCGCTGTCCGCCACGCTTATCCGCCACCTCCTTGGTAGTGCCTGGTTCCGAGCCGCCACAGCCAGAACGCGACTCCCCATACCCACAGTGCGGCCAGTGGGGCCAGCCACGCCAGCCAGGCGGGCAGGATGTCCGGCCCCGGTAGCTGGAGCAGTGCGATGGTGGGCAGGTAGGCCGTGAAGGCGACCGGGATGGCGAAACCGAACAGAAGTTTCAGCGGTGTGGGGAAGACGGAGGCGGGCTGCATTGCGGCGAAGGATCCCCCGTAGGTGAAGCTGTTGGTCAGTTCGGCACCATCGATCAGGAAAAACTGCAGCCCGGCCGCGCAGACGAAAATGCCCGCGAACAGCACGACGCCGGTTAACAGGGTAGTGGCAAGCAGGGTAAACGCGCCGAGGCTCCAGTCGATGTCGTTGCGCAGCAAGCCGATTCCCAGAATGACGATCGCCACCGCGGCCCTGGCGAAGCGGCGCAGCGAGATGTCGCCGGTGATCAGTTGCAACAGCAGCGGCTGCGGTCGCAGGTGGTAGGCGTCCAGGGTGCCCTGCCGGATCAGGGTGGGTAGCTGATCGAGATGCCCGACCAGCACCTGGGCCAGCGCGAATCCGGTGTTGCTCAAACCGAACAGCAGTAGCGCCGCGTCCATGTCCAGGCCGCCGAGTACCCGCACCTGGTGGAAGATGACCCACACCTCGGCGAATTCGACGATGCCGATCAGGAAGGCGCTGAACACCTCGCTGACGAAGGACAGCCGGTAGGTCTGCTGGGCGCGGATCCGGGAGCGCAGCACCGCGGAGTAAGGGGTGAGCCAGCTGCCGTAGGGCTGGTTCTCGACCCGTAGTTCAACCACCCTGCACCTCCAGCCTGCGGCGGCCCGCCGCGAGCAGGATGCGCCCGGCCGCCCCGATCACCAGCACCCAGAACAGCTGGGTGCCCACGAGCGACACCGACTCCATCCCGGTCGCGCGGCCGGACAGGATGTCGATGGGGGCCTGCAGGATCGAGGGGAATGGGGTGGCGTGGGCGATGGTGCGCAGCCATTCGGGGAACATGTGCACTGGGACGAACAGCCCCGCCAGGAAGGTGCCGCAGATCTGGTACAGCACCCGCAGGCCCCGGGTTTCGACCACCCAGAAGCCGATCAGCCCGACGGCGAACAGGCACAGGAACGACAGGATGATGGCGCACAGCAGGCTCAGCATGCCCCAGGCGTAGGGGCCGGGCGTGCTGGGCATGGCCAGGCCGAAGGTGAGCATGCCGAAGGCCACGCTGGGGATGCCGCGCGGCAGCAGGGTGCAGGCGGCGCGGCCGAGATCGGCTGCGAGATAGCCGAGTTGAATGTCCACCGGGCGCAGGAAGTCGATGGCGATGTCTCCGTTCTTCACCCGATCGACCAATTCCAGTGGCGGGCCCATGAACTGCATGGCCCCCAGCAGCCCCTGTGACAACCACACATACGCGCCGATCGTGCCTTCGTCATAGCCGCCGAACTCGCTGCCGGCCCGCACCGCCGCCAGCATCACGGCCGCCCGGACCATGCCGAACACGCAGTTGGTGAACAGGCCGGCGAACATCGCCAGCTTGTACTGGGCCTGCCTGCGGAATCCGGCGACGGCGAGTTGGAGGTAGACCCGTTGGGCCCGCCACAATTTCGCTGCCGCAGCCAAGATTTCTGCCCCCTCCGCACTGCAGCGCACAAGGAGTCAACTGTAGTGCCGTGGTGTGGACGCGCGGTAGGGTTCCGCGCGGTTTGGGGAAAAGCGAGACAGACCTGTCGCCTCAGTGTTAGAAACACAGGCACTTCAGATTCGTTCTGACGCTCGTGGAAGGACCGCCGATGTCTGTCGTCCAGGGGACCGTTTTCGAAACCCTCGAATCGAATGTCCGCGGTTACTGCCGATCTTGGCCGACCGTGTTCGACACCGCGAGCGGCGCCTGGTTGCGCGACGAGCAGGGCAAGGACTATCTGGACTTCTTCGCGGGCGCGGGCTCGCTCAACTACGGGCACAACAATCCGGCACTGAAACGCGCGCTGCTCGACTACATCGCGGGCGACGGGATCACCCATGGGCTCGATATGTCCACGGTGGCGAAGCGGAAACTGCTGGAATCCCTGCGCGACATCCTCTTCGAACCGCGCGGACTCGAGTACAAAGTGCAATTTCCCGGACCGACCGGAGCCAATGCGGTAGAGGCCGCACTGAAATTGGCACGCAAGGTCACGGGCCGGCAGCCGATTCTGAACTTCACCAATGCGTTCCACGGCATGTCGCTCGGCGCGTTGTCGGTGACGGGCAGCGCCGCCAAGCGGGCGGGCGCCGGAGTGCCGCTGGTGCACACCGTGCCGATGCCCTACGACGGCTTCCTGGGCGACGCGGACGAACTCCGGTGGATGCGGCGCGCCCTCGACGATTCGTCCTCGGGGCTGGACAAACCCGCCGCCGTCATCGTGGAGACGGTGCAGGGCGAGGGCGGGGTGAACGTGGCCCGGGCCGCCTGGCTGCGGCAGCTGGCCGAATTGTGCTCCGCGCGCGGCATTCTGCTCATCGTCGACGACATCCAGATGGGCTGCGGGCGCACCGGCGAATTCTTCTCCTTCGAATTCGCGGGCATCACCCCTGACATCGTCACGCTGTCGAAGTCGATCGGCGGGTACGGATTGCCCATGGCGCTGGTGCTTTTCCGGCCCGAGCTGGACCAATGGGCTCCCGGAGAGCACAACGGCACCTTCCGGGGGAACAACGCGGCATTCGTCACGGCGCGGGTGGCGCTGGAGCGGTACTGGTCCGACGACGCGCTGGAGAAGTCGACGCTGGCCAAGGGCGAACGGGTGGCCGGCGCCCTGGCCGAGCTGGTCGCCGCGCATCCGGGTCTGTCGATGCGCGGCCGGGGCCTGGTGCAGGGGTTGGCCTTCGACGACGCGTCGCAGGCCGCGAAGGCCTGCCGCCTCGCCTTCGAACGGGGCCTGCTGGTGGAAACCTCCGGCTCCGAAGACGAGGTGATCAAACTGCTGCCGCCGCTGACCATCGCCGACGACGAACTCGAACACGGGCTGGCGGTGCTGTCCGGGGCGGTCTCGGCGATCTGCGGGGGCTGATCGGTTGCCCATATCCGTATATCGCCGGGGGGATCGGAGATTCGATCACGGCTCGGCCATCGATTCGATCGCGTGAGCCATACGGTCGGTGTGCTGCGCGGTAACGACGAACGGGACGCCCGGCCTGGAGGTGCCGGACGTCCCGTTCCGCAAGGCGCTTACACCTGCGGCGGCTCCAAGCCGAGCGCGCGCAGCTGCTCGCTGTAGAGCTCCACGTTGGCCAGCTTGATGTCCTCGTAGCCGCGGACCACGTCGGTCAGGCCGGCGGCCTGGACCGCGCGGTCGTAGTTCTCGGCGGTCAGATCGGCGGCCAGGGCCGACACCAGGTCGGTGTAGTGCGCGAGCAGAACCCGCTCCACCTTGCGGACGTGGGCGTAGCCGAAGGGATCGAACTTGGTGCCGCGCAGCCGCTTGCCCTTGGCCAGCACGCGCAGGGCGACGTGGCTGCTGGGACCCATGCCGATCTTCTTCTTGCGGCCCAGGGCGCGCAGCACCGGCGGGTGCAGCTTGTAGGTCAGGTTCGCGCCGTCGGGGAGCTGGGCGGCGACCTCGTCCAGGAACGCCGGATCGGTGAGGCGGCGGGCCACCTCGTACTCGTCCTTGTAGGCGGTGAACTTGTAGAGGCCGCGCGCGACCTGCTCGCTGAATTCGGTGCGGCTGGTGCGCTGCTGCTCGGCGGCCCAGACGCGCTGCACCGTGGCGACATAGGCGCGGGCCACCTTGACACCCTGGAACCCGATCAGCTCGGCCGCCCGCAACTCGACCAGGCGGCGGGTCTCGCCGGTGGCGGTCAAGCCGTCGAACAGGGCCGGCGGAATGGTGACCTCGGTCTTCGCGCGCTGCTCGCGAGTGGTCGCCGCGGCGAAGGCGTCCGGCTCGGCGATGGCGGCGCGACCCCAGCGGAAGGCGGCGATGTTCGCGGCCACCGCGACGCCGTTGATGCTGATGGCCTCCTCGATGGCGGCCGCCGGGATCCGCAGTCCGCCGGACTGGCAGGCCGCGCCGACCAGCAGGAAGTTGGCGGCGGCGGTGTTGCCGAACAGGACCTCGGCGGCGGCCAGCGCGTCGAAGGACCGCACCGACCGCGAGGCCCGTTCCAGCCGGGACAGCAGCGTGGCGGTCTCCGGGTAGCTCACCGACTTGTCGTAAACCATGTCGCCGGTGGGGGTTTGGCTGGTCGAGGCGACCGACAGGGTGGTCTGTGCCGAGCCGTAGGCGAGGTTCTTGTTGTCGGTGGCGGCGAGCAGGTCGAAGGCGATGATGCAGTCGGCCGAGCCCGGGGTGAGGCGGTTGGCGGGCTCCAGTTCGCCCGCGACGAAACGCAGGTGCGAGACCACCGGCCCGGCCTTCTGGCTCAGACCGATCTGGTCCAGGCTCGCGACGTCGTAGCCGGCGCGCAGCGCGGCGGTGGCCAGCACCTGGTTGACCGTCACGATGCCGGTGCCGCCGATACCGGCCAGGAAGACGTTCTGCGTGCTGGTCGGCGCGGTGTGCGCGAGCGCCGGCAGCGCGGGCGGCTCGGGATGCTGAGTCTTCTTGCGCTTCTTGGCCTTCGCCTCGGCCGGGTCCGGCAGCTCCACCGTGACGAACGACGGGCAGTCGCCGTCCATGCAGGTGTAGTCGGTGTTGCAGGAGGTCTGATCGATGCGGGTCTTGCGGCCGAACTCGGTGTCGACCGGCTGCACGGACAGGCAGTTGCTCTTGGCGCCGCAGTCGCCGCAGCCCTCACATACGGCCTCGTTGATGACGACGCGGGTGCGGCGGGTCGGCAGGGTGCCGCGCTTGCGCTGGCGGCGCGCGTCGGCGGCGCAGTGCTGGTCGTAGATGAGGACGGTGACGCCGGGGATCTCGCGCAGCGCGCGCTGCGCCTCGTCCAGACGATCGCGGTGCCACAGCTTGGTGCCGGGCGCCAGATCGCGCTTGCGATACTTCGACGGCTCGTCGGCGCAGACGATGATCTGTTTGACGCCCTCGACGGTCAGCTTGTGCGTCAGCTTCGGCACGGCCAGTGCGCCTTCGGCGTCCTGCGCGCCGGTCATCGCGACGACGTCGTTGTAGAGCAGCTTGTAGGTGATGTTGACCCCGGCGGCGACGCAGGCCTGCACCGCGAGCTGGCCGGAGTGGAAATAGGTGCCGTCGCCGACATTCTGGAACAGGTGCGGGACCTGGGTGAACGGCGCCTGGCCGATCCACTGCGCGCCCTCGCCGCCCATCTGGGTCAGGCCGAGCACCTTGGAGTCCTCGCGGCCGGACATGGTGACCATGGTGTGGCAGCCGATGCCGCCGCCGGCCAGCGAGCCCTCGGGGACCGCGGTGGAGCGGTTGTGCGGACAGCCGCTGCAGAAGTAGGCGGCGCGCTTGGCGGGCAGCACCGACAGCGAAAGCGGCTGCGGCAGCGGGCGCTTCTTGGTCAGGCCGAGCATATCGGGGTGCGCGTTGAGGGCGCGGCGCAGCGGCGCGATGATGCGGCCGGTGGTGAGTTCGCCGTCCTGCGGGAACAGCGGCTTGCCGTCCAGGTCGCGCTTGCCGAGGATGCGCGGGGCATCGCCGCTGCCGTAGAGGATTTCGCGGATCTGGGTTTCGAGGAACGCGGTCTTGTCCTCGACGACGATGAGATGGTCCAGGCCGTGGGCGAATTCGCGCACCCGGGGGCCGGCGATCGGGAACGGCATGCCGATGCGCAGTAGGCGCACGCCGGCGCGCATCAGGTCGGCGTCCTCGACGCCCAGGTCGAGCAGGGCCTGCCGGACGGCGTCGAAAGTGGTTCCGGTGGCCGCGATTCCGACGGTGGCGTGCGGCGGGTTCACCTCGATCACGTCGAGGTCGTTGGCGGTGCTGTAGGCGTGCACCATTTCCCAGCGCGGGCCGTAGAGGTCGGCTTCGGCGATGACGCTGTCGGTGGGCGCGGCCATCGGGCGCTGCTTGTACGCGAACGGCCGCCCCTCCCAGAGAATTTCGGGGACGGTGATGTCGATGTCGCCGACTGCGCCGTCGACCGTCCAGGCGCCGTCGGCCACGTCGGCGACGATCTTCAGCGCTACTACGCAGCCGCTGGCGCGCGAGAGCGCGACGGCGTGCAGGCCCATGGTGATGATCTCGCGGGCGTTGCGCGGGAACAGCACCGGAATGTTCATCGCCGCCAGTGAGCGCTCGCTCACCGCGGGAACGGTCGAGGACTTCGAGGCCGGGTCGTCGCCGACCAGCAACACCATGCCGCCGCGGGCGCTGGCGCCGTACATATTGGCGTGCCGCAGCGCGTCGGTCGCGCGGTCCAGGCCGGGGCCCTTGCCGTACCAGACGCCGACCACGCCGTCGTGGGTGGCGGCGTCCTCGGGCAGCTCGCCCTGACTGCCCCACACCGAGGTGGCGGCCAGTTCCTCGTTGAGGCCGGGGATGAAAGTGATGTCGTGCTCGGACAGCACGGCGGGCATGCCCGCCAGCATCTTGTCCACGCCGCCGAGCGGACTGCCCTGATAGCCGGACACGAACGTGCCGATGCGGCGTCCCGCGCGCAGGTCACGCACATGCTGCTCGACCAGTTGGCGGGCAATCGCCTGCACACCGGTCAGGACAACGGTTCCGGCGCCGACCCGGTAGCGGTCGGCGAGGTCGTAGGGGGCTGGGATCAGTTCGCGGTCCGCGAGCTCGGTCATCAGTCTCCACCCATCCGCTCAGCGCCGATCGGGCGCTTCGCATAGTTGAGCACTTGTTGGCCACAGTCTGTAGTTACGGCGCTAAATGAACAAGAGACGTGTCATAAATTGAGCAATGTGCGCAATACTGGCGAGAAGTTCTGTGCACGGGCTGCGCAGGGTGCGTGGTAAATGTGATCGCCACCACGTGACGGGGGTAACCGGCGAGGGCGTCGATTGGCTCACACCATAGGGGATGCGTGGGCGCCGGATCCGGTAGGTGGGCCCTCGCGTCGGATCCGTACCCTGAAGCGCATGCGGGACCTTTCGACACCGGGGCTGCCCGACGCGGAGCTGGCCGCGCTGATCGACCTGATCGCGGGCCGCCGCGTGGCGGTGCTCACCGGGGCCGGATTGTCCACCGACAGCGGCATTCCCGACTATCGCGGGCCCGCCTCGCCGCCCCGCAATCCGATGACCTACCAGCAGTTCGTCGGGGATCCGGTCTTCCGGCAACGGTATTGGGCGCGGAACCATATCGGCTGGCGGCGGATGGACGCGGCGCGGCCCAATCTCGGCCACCGCGCGCTGGCGCGGCTGGAACGACTCGGCGTGGTCACCGGGCTGATCACCCAGAACGTGGATCTGCTGCACACCAAAGCCGGGCATCGCCGGGTCCTGGACTTGCACGGCACGTATGCCCGCGTGCGCTGCCTCGGCTGCGAGGCGCTCATCTCCCGGATGGCGCTCGCGGATCGGCTCGAAGCCGCGAATCCCGATTTCGTCACCGCCGCCACGGCGACCGGGGTGGAGGTGGCGCCCGACGCCGACGCGGTCATCGAGGACACCGAGTCCTTCCGGATGGTCGACTGCGCGCGCTGCGGCGGCATGCTGAAACCCGACATCGTCTACTTCGGCGAGAGCGTGCCCCGGGAACGGGTCGCCGCCGCTTACGAACTGGTCGATCAGGCCGACGCGCTATTGGTCGCGGGCTCGTCCCTGACGGTCATGTCCGGCCTGCGTTTCGTCCGGCACGCCGCCAAGAACGGCCGCCCGGTGATCATCCTGAACCGCGGCCGCACCCGCGGCGACGACCTGGCGACCCTGCGCGTGGACGCCGGCTGCTCCAGCACCTTGTCCGCGCTCGCGGAGCACGGGCTCCCGGCGCACGCGACCTCCTGATTCGGTGTACTGGATCGTGCCCGGTAGCTCGTCGGCCGGGAGTGCAGGTGACCTTCGAAACGCGATACGCGAGCTCGAATCGATCGACGCGGCAACGGCTCCGGACGTCTCGAAGCCGCTGCGCCGGCTCGGCGAGAGCCGTGCCCGGCGGGCTGTCGCACGGTACTGGATCGGTAGCCTGGAATTGTGAAATCGGCTCCAGCGCAACAGGACACCGCCACCGCGCCGGGTCGCGCCACCCTGGCCGGGACGTTCGTCGCGGTGGTGGTGCTGCTGTTCGCGCACCTCGGCACGGCTCCCGGGGTCGGTGACCTCACCGGCCCCGACCAACTCCTCGGCTTGGTGGCCGGTGGACTGGTGCTGAGCATTTCGCTGTCGGTGTGGGCGATCAAAACGCTCTACCTGGTGGGCCGGGAGCGCCGTTGGTCCTGGCAGATCGCCAGCGCGCCCGCGGTCGTGTTTACCGGGCTGGTCGCCGGGCTGATCCCTTGGTGAACGCCGAAACCGCGCTGACCAGTTCGGTCAGTGCGGTGTCGGCGTAGCTCAACGGGCCGTCCGGCCGGCGCGCGGCGCCCGTCAGGCGGCGTGCAGAGCGGCGGTGATCTTGCGGGTCATCTCGGCGCCGACCGGACCCGGCCGGCCGGAACCGCTGGCGGCGTCGAGGGCGACCAGCACGCTGGCGCGGAAGTTGTCGGCCTCCGCCGGATCCTGCTGTCGCAGCAGGGCTGTCGCAGTGGTCAGGGCGGGCAGGACCTGATCGGCGAGCTCGGCGACGGACTTGCCGGACAGCGTGATGTCTTTGGATTTCGCGGCCAGCACGTGTCCGACCGCGCCGGTCGCCGACATCAGCGCCACCGAGCCCGCGGTCGCGGCCTTGTGCGGCTTGGCGGAGGCGGCGGCCAGCAGGGCGACCGCGCCGTAGGCGGCGGTGCGGACGGTGTTCTTGGCGTCGGAGGTCAGGGCGAGAGTGACGGACATGGTGTGCTCCTTTGAAATGTGTTGTGGCAGTTGGCCGGAACCTTGATCCGGCCCGTGTTGTTCGATGCGCTTACTTTGTCGGCCCCGTCTGACAGCGCCCTGACGTCGCCCTGACACCGGTACTGACACGCATGGCCGCGGCCTACGCCGTGGAAGCGATCAGCCGCTGGGGCGTGGCGCAATATGCGGCGAGCAGCCGCCGCCCTGAACGCGCTCCGGCATGTCGACATTTTTGTTATGCGTGTCGGCTATATCATTCGCGCGAAGCATAGGCAACTGCGGTTCGAACCAGGAGACCGGTCATGACCTTGCGTGCGAACTGCGTAGCCGTGCTGGCAGCGGTTACCGCTCTGCTCGCGCCCCTGCCGGCCGGCGCTCAGCCGCCGGAGCCGGCCCCGTCCGCGCCGCCCGCGGCCCCGGCCGCCGACGAGGTGTCGTTGACCCTGCCCGCGCTCGGCATGGGATCGAGCCTGGCCTTTCCGGGGCCGCAGCACGAGGTGTCGCTGACTGTGCCGGTCCTGCCGGGTCTCGCGCCCACCGCGCTGGTGGCGTCGGTGCAACTGCCGCCGTTCATCGCGCGCGGCACGCTGGAGGCGACGGTCGGCGAGCGGCTGCTGAGCCGGGTCGAGCTGCCGTTGCAGCGCGATGCGGCGGTCCGGATTCCGCTGGCGGGGGCCGAGATCGAGAACAATGCCATCGCAGTGCGGCTGCGGTCGGCGCTGGTCCCGGAAACGGGCACCTGTGTCACCGACTGGCTGGGCCGTCCGCTGACGCTGTCGAATCCGGCGGTGGTGTATTCCGGCCGGGAGGTCCAGCCGACGACGGTCGCGGATTTCCTGCCGCCGGTGCTCGATCGGCTCACCGTGTATGTGCCCGAGCGACTATCGGAGGTGGAGAGCGCCGCCGCCCTGGCCTTGAGCAGCGCCGTGGTCGCCCGCTACGGGGCACAGCCGGTGACGGTGGATCTGCGTGCGGTGGCGCCGGGCGCGCCGGTTCCGGATCACGCTCCGGGATTCCTGGAACGCCAGATCGCGATCGTGGAGTCGAACGACACCGGTCTGCGGATGAGCGGCGGTGCTTCCGCTCCGCTGCTGACGCTTTCGGGCAGCCGGGCCACGCTGCCGGATCAGATGCGGTTGCTCACCAGCGATTTGGCGCAGATCGCGATTTCGTCCGGCGCGGTCGCGGTCGCACTGCCCGCCGCGCCGCAACTCGCGCCCGAGGCCAGCACCCTGCAGGAACTCGGCGAAACCCAGCTCAGCGCAACCTCATTCGGCACGGTCAGCGTCGACATCGGCGTGGACCAGACCCGGCTCGGGCGGCCCACCCGGAACCTGCGGATTCGCCTGCTCGGCAACTACACTCCGCTGCCGCAGACGATGAACGGGCAGCTCACGGTGACCGCGGGCGGCAAGCAGATCGACAGCTGGGCGGTGGAGGCGTCCGGGCGGATCGAGCGGGTCCTCACCATTCCGGATTCGGTGCTGAGCCGCTACACGTCGCTGACCGTGGCGCTGCATCAGTCCGGCCTCACTCACGGTTGCGGTCTCGAACAACCGATCACGCTGACCATCGATCCGGCGAGCGGGATCACCGGGACCGCCGCGCGGCCACCGGTCCCGGCCGGGTTTCAATCCCTGCCGCAGGCCTTGCTGCCCAACGTCCAGATCGGCTTGCGCACACCGGGATTCGACGACACCAAGCGCGCGGTCCGGATCCTGGTCGGCTTGCAACGGCTGACCGCGGTGCCGCTGCGCCCGGAACTGGCGCCCTTCGACAAGGCCGCGCAGGGCAGGCTGCCCGCCATTCTCGTCGCCGCCGACGGTGCGGTGCCCCCGTCGATCACCCTGCCGCTGTCGGCCTCCGGCGACACTGTCACGGTGCATGCCGCGGACACGGGCGCGGAGCTCCGGATCGACCCGATGCTGCCGCACAGCTCGCTGCAGACCGCACGGATCGACGGGCGTACCGTGCTGGTCGCCGCCTCGACCGGCACACCGGAGCAGCTGGACGGCCTGCTCGATTGGCTGGAGGCCGACGGGCGACGCTGGGCCCGGCTGACCGGCACCGTCCTGTATCAGGCCGGGGATCGCGAACCGCGGTACTTCGATCCGGCGGAAGCCTTTGCCGCCGAACCGGCGCCCGAACCGGTGATTCCGATCGCTCGGGTGCTGACCATCGCCGGGGTGCTGGCGCTGGTCCTCGGCCTGCTGTTCGGCCTGCTGATCCTGGTGCGGCGTAAGCGCGAAGAGTGATATGAGCCCCCGGCACGCGCGGCGGAGCTCGGCCCCGGAGACAGTCCGGAAGGGGCTGCTGATCCTCGCCGCCGTCACGGCCGCGTACTGGACCACCTGGCTCGAGATCCGCCAGGACGTCTGGGAGGGTTCCTATCTCGGCTACTTCTATGTGCTGCTCGGGCTGGCGGCCTTCGCGGCCGCCGGGATAGCGCTGCGCCGCGGCGGAGAATTGCCCATTCACGATCGGCAGACCGACATCATCGTCGGCGCGCTGGGGCTCGGCCTGGCCGCGGCGGTCATCGGACTGCTCGTACCGCGCTACCGCTATCAGTACGAGCTGCTGCATCTGGATGTGCTGTCGGCCTGGCTGTTCCTGTTCAGCGCGTGCGTCCTGCTGTTCGGGCTGCGGCCGGTCGCCCGGTTCTGGCCGGTGTGGGTCTTCCTGCTGGTGGCCTCGCCGACGCTGTACCGGCTGCTGATGGTGACCCTCGGCGGCGACCGGACCGCGGCCGGGGTGACCATGCTGCTGTTCGCCGGGGTGGCCGCGGGAATCGGCGCGGCGCGCACCATGTTTCGCGGCTTGGTGGCGGCGCTCATCACGCTGGCGGTGGGTGGCGCGGGCGTCCTCGTCATCCGGACCTGGTTCCCGGCGGCGACCATCTACGTCTATCAGGCGGTGCCATCGGTCCTGGCGATCTTCGTGGGCTGCGGTGTCATGTACGTCGCCCAGCGCTGGGGCGCGCCGCTGAAACCCCTGGGCCGGCCGCTGAATCCGCTGACCGCCGCACAGTCCTGGAGCGCGGTCGCGACGGTGGTGGTGGCCACGGCCCTGGTGGCCGTCATTCCGATACCGGAGGACTATGACAAAACCTTTCCGGTGGTCCCGGGACTGGTCATCGCCCACCCACCGACCCTGCCACCCGGCTGGCAGCTGCTGGAGGAAGTCGAATTCCCTTGGGCACAGCGATATCTGGGCCCACAAGCGCATCTGGTGCGCCGATACATTCGCGCTGAACGGGGTAACCCGGTGTGGGACAAGGATTCCCGGCGCCGCCGCGTGGTCATCGATACGGTGCGCGCCGATGACGAGTACACCATTCACGAACTGCCGGAGTTCGTGTTGTACCGGCTGCCCCAGCCACGGATCAGTCCGCCCACCTTCATCGATCTCGGGCACGGCGTCACCGCCCGGCTCAATATCGTGCTAGACGACCGGCGGCTGCTCAGCTGGACCTGGCTGTCCTGGAACTGGGCCGGCGCGGGCGGAGCCGAACGAATCACGCTGATCGCGGCCGATAATCACCTGCCCGACGCCGAGTTCCCGGCACTGCAGCACACCATCTCGGGCAATATCGGCAACCTGCTCAATCAGTTCCTGCGTGGCAACGCCGTGGTGCTCGACACCCACTCCCATGCGGTCGAGGCCGACCTCGAGCCGAAGGATCAGGACATGCTCACCAGCCTCGCCCGCGCGATGGTGGAAATGCGGGCCTCGTGACGACGGTCGATCCCGATTCCCCGGAATTCAAGGAGCGCGCCCTGCACGCGGCCGTGCACGGGCTGCGTGAATCCGATCCGCTCGCCTCGGCTTCCGTCGCTTTCCTGCCCTGGCAGCGGAATTCGCTGCTCGCGGCGCTGACCGTCGTCGTGCTGTGTACGGTCTTCTTCCCCCGGCCGACCCTGACGGTGCTGGTCGCGCTGTGCACGCTGGGCTACCTGGCCGTCATGGCCGACCGCATCCTGATCTTCAAACGCGGTATGGCCCGCGATTCGATCATGACCGTTTCCGACGAGCGCGCGCTCGCCGCCACGGACCTGCCGCCCTACACCATTCTGGTGCCCGCCTACGGCGAGCCTGAAGTGGTCGGCGATCTGGTCGGCGCTCTGGATCGGATCGACTACCCGCGCGACCGCCTCCAGGTGCTGTTGCTGCTGGAGGAAGACGACGCGCCCACCATCGAGGCGGCGTACGCAGCCGGAATCGGCGCCAGCGCGAAGGCGCACATCGAGGTGGTGCTGGTGCCGCCCGCGGATCCGCGCACCAAACCGAAGGCTTGCAACTACGGTTTGCAGCGGGCCTCCGGCGATATCGTCACCATCTACGACGCCGAGGACATTCCCGATCCGTTGCAGTTGCGGCGTGTGGTGGCGGCCTTCCGGGAGCTGCCGGACACCGTGGTGTGCGTGCAGGCCAAGCTGGCCTTCCACAATCCCGGGCAGAATCTGCTCACGGCCTGGTTCACCATGGATTACGGGCTGTGGTTCGGCTATCTGCTGCCCGGGCTGATGCGGAGCCGGGCGCCGATTCCCTTGGGCGGCACCTCGAATCACTTCAAACGTGACGTGGTGACGGCCATCGGCGCGTGGGACCCCTACAACGTCACCGAGGACGCCGATCTCGGCGTGCGCATCGCGGCGCGCGGCTTCGCGACGGCCGTGATCGACTCCGTCACCCTGGAAGAGGCGAATCCCGATCCCATCAACTGGATTCGGCAGCGCTCGCGCTGGTACAAGGGCTACCTGCAGAGCTGGCTGGTGCACACCCGACGGCCGATCGAGCTGTGGCGCAATATCGGAACGGTCGGCTTCATCCGGTTCACCCTGTTCCTCGCGGGGACGCCGATCATCGCGTGCCTGAATCTGGTGTTCTGGTTCATCAGCCTGTCCTGGCTGCTGGGCCAGCCGTGGCAGATCGGCGTGCTGTTCCCGGCCGTCGTGTACTTCCCGGCGCTGATCGCCCTCCTCATCGGCAATGCCTCGACCATTTACATGAATCTGGTGGCCTGCCGGGAGAACGATCGCGCCGACCTGCTGTTCGCCTGTCTCACCTCACCGCTGTACTGGCTCATGATGAGCATCGCGGCGACCAAGGGCTGCTGGCAGCTGGTGCGCAATCCGTCGTACTGGGAGAAGACCTTTCACGGGCTCGGCACGACGGAGAAGCAGGCATGACCGCGCCGCGCCGGCCTGTCGTCGTGTTCGCCGCCGCCACGCTGCTGTATGTGGTGACCGGCGTCATTCTCACGGCGGGCCACGGGTATCTGATGGGTGACGCGCTCAGCCGGGTCTCGGCCACCCAGGCGGCCCTGTTCAGCCGGGACCCGCACCTGTCGGCCATCGGTTTCGTATTCACGCCGCTGACCTCCTTGGCGCAGCTGCCCATGGTGGCGCTCGCGCCGGTGTTCCCGTGGCTCACCACCTGGGGCATCTCGGGGGTGCTGATGAGCTCGCTGTTCATGGGCGGCGCGGTGACCATGATCTACGGCATCGGCACCGATCGTGGCGCACCGTACTGGCTGACCCTCTGTGTCACAGTGCTTTTCGCGGTCAATCCGATGGTCGTGTTCTATGCCGGGAACGGCATGAGCGAGGCCCTGTTCGTCTTCTTCCTGTGCTGGGCCATCCGGCGGCTGATGCGCTGGGTGCGCACCGACGACGCGCATGACCTGACCGCGGCCGGAATCGCGCTCGGGCTGGCCTATCTGACCCGCTACGACGCGGTAGCGCCCGCCGTGGCGGCCGGAGCGTTCGTCTGGGTGCTGAGTGCGCGGCGGCGCGGCGGCGCCCAGCGCTGGTGGGCGGCCGGAATGGACGCTTTCCTGGTGCTGTCGCCGATCGGTATGGCGGTGGTTGTCTGGGCGGCCACAAGCTGGTTGATCACCGGACAGGCTTTCCAGCAGTTCACCTCGCAGTACGGCAATGCCGCGATCCTGTCGCAGGAGGGCGCGGCGGGTGGTGGCGCCGAGGCCGCGGCGCTGCAATATTCGATCGCCGCCATGCTGGTGCTGGGACCCGCACTGCCACTGCTGATTCCGGTCGCGGGCGCACTCGCGGTACGTCGCCGGGATCTGCAGATCGTGGTGCCGCTGCTGCTGTGCGGCGCGGTGCTGGCCTTCCAGACCTTCAGCTACGTCAGCGGATCGACCTTCGCGTTCCTGCGGTTCTATGTGGGGGCGATACCTTTGGCGGCGATCCTGGCGCTGACCATCGCGCCCGGGCGTGGTGAACCGCCCAGTCGCCGGCCCGGAAGGGCCGCCGCCGCAGCGCAATCGCCGCGTCCGGCTCCGGTTGCCGGATTACTGCTCACGGTCGCCTTGCTGGCGGTGTCGGTGCCGCTGACCACGCTGGGCATGAACAATCAGCTGCTCGCCGTGCAGGAGTACGCGCTGGGTGCGGTGCTGCGTCCGCAGCCGGAGAACGCCTCCGAGCGCTACGCGAACCAGCGTGCCATCGCCGCGACCTTCTCCACCGGCCGGAAGCTGGCGGACCATCTGGACAGCCTGCATCTGCCCCCCGGCTCGGTACTCATGGATACCGTGTACGGATTCGCGGTGGTGGTGGCCTCGGATCGGCCGGATCAGTTCGTGGTGCCCTCGGATCGCGATTTCGTGCGGGTGCTCAACCGGCCCGCCGAACGCGGGGTGAAATACATTCTCGCCGTGCCGACCATCGGGCGCGGCGCATCGGACGCCATCAACCGCCGCTACCCGACCATGTTCGAGAACGGCGCGCAGATAGCGACTTTGGAGCTGGAGATTCCCTCGGTCGGGGCCAGCGGTGTGGGCTGGCGGTTGTACCGGGTGCTCGGGTCCAGCTGATCAGCCGAGGGTGCTGTACTCGGCCACCACCGCCCACAGCGGATCGTCGGGTCCGATGTCCAGGGTGCACTGATCCGGGCGCGGATCGGGCACGAAGGCCCAGAACAGCGCGCCCGCAGTGCCCGCATCTCGCTGTGCCGCCAGCTTGGCGGCCAGATAGTCGCGGCGTTCGGCCACCGGCAGGCAGGATCCGGCGGGAATCCCGATTTCGGCTACCAGCAGCGGTTTTCGCAGTGCCCGCGCCTGCACGATACGCGTCGCCAGGCCATTGCGCCGGCCACCTGGCAGCGCGACGTCGCCGTCGGAGTAGTCGTGATATTCCAGCACGTCGACATTCAGTGCGGCGCCGACGAACTCGAATTCCGTTGCCACGGTGCCGCATTGACCACCGCCGAGGAAGCCGGCGAAAATGAGGCGCTGCGGATCGAGGGCCCGGACCAGAGCGCCGGACTCGTCCATGAAAGCCCGCAACACCTGCGCGGCGTCACCTGGACAGGTTCGGCGGCGCTCCTCGCAAGTACTACCCGCGCAATTACTCGGCTCCGGCTCGCCGATCACCGTCCACCCCGCGACCATCGGCGAACTGCGCCACCGCTCGACAGCCGTCCGCACCCAATCGCGCGGACTCATCACCGCCCGGCCCGCAATCGGCCGATACTCCGTCCACCCCCGCACAAACCAATCCCGCTGCTTGAATACCTCGTCGTCGCAATCGCCGTTCTGCGGGATCAGCACCGGCAGCACCAGCTGCCCATGCCGCTGCGCCGCCGCGAACACCGCGTCCGCAGCCCGGAAGTCCAGCTCGCCAGTGCTCTTGTTCACCGCCAACGCCTGGAACATCGCGAACCGGGTCAGCGAGTTGCGGGGCAACTTCCCGAAGAACTCGTCGAGATCCACCTCAGCCCCGCACCCGTAGTTGATCGCATAGTTCGTGGCGATCTGCGGGGCGTTGAACCCGGACGGCCACCAGGGCGCTCCGCGCAACAGCAGCTCAGTGTCCTGGCTGCCCACCACCGCTGCCGCGGCCGGCGCACGCAGTCCGTCAACCGGCGGCGACCCGCCGTCCACGCACCCGCCCGTGCCGACCACCACGCCGAGCGCGACCATCGAGCCGAACAGCCGGACCGCCACCGATACCAAGTCGCCTCCGTACTGGTAGGAGCCTGCGTCTTCTGCCCGACGGACCCCCCGCGGCCGGCCCCCGGGCCATCGACGCGGGTTCGGAAACCCCCAGCACGGCAGGACCGCGGTGGTCGAGCTCACGGTACGGCCGGAGAATCGTTGTCTTCGGTAGCGCCGGATGGCGTGGCGTGGCGTGGAGCTCAGACCTCGGGCGTCACCGGCAGCGCGGGGGCTGGTGGCCAGGGGACGCCGAGCCGGCCGGTCGCTGGTCTGTACTCAGTTGTTGGTGGTGATGCCGGTCGCGATCTTCACCACGACCTTGTCGGTGGTGACTTCCTGCACCGTCACATTGAACCCGTCGGTCGGCTGCGTATCGCCCACCGGCACGTCCACCTGCTGCCCACCGACCTTCAATGTCACCGTGTTCCCATTCACCGCAACGAGTTCCGCATCGATCCCCAGGACCGACGCCTTCGCGTTCACCCCCCGATCGAAGGTGATCGTGCAGCCACTGATCTGGCACTCGGTCTTACTGCCCGACCCCTCGGCCGTGCATGCGGTCGCGCCGAACACAGCCAGCAGCGCGAACAGGGACAGGACGATCAGCCGTCGAACTTTCACGCCGCCCAGTCTAGGTGCCGATTCCATCAACGGGACGTATCGGACACTCCGAATATCTCAGTTCCGGCGTTCCGGAATCAGCCGCCGTTCCGTGATCTCGCGCACCCGCTGGCGAAAGGCGGTCAGAGCAAGGAGTCTCGGTAGGTGGAGAGCATGGCTACTAGGACTTCCATGGTGCGGTTGTCGGCTTCGTCGGAGGGGAAGGGGAGGCGGGCGAGGGCGTCGCCGGAGAATTGGTTGATGATGACGGCGACCAGGCCGGCACGGAGGTCTTCGGGGATGCGGCGCATGGTGGGGACGCGTTCGCTGGCGTCGAGCATGGCGCGGGCGTAGTCGGCGCTGACGGGGGCCAGGTGGCCGCGCAGTTCGGGGTCGGTGCGGGCGGCGATGAGCAGTTCGGCCCAGACGGCGTTGATGGCGGCGCGGGAGGTTTCGCGCAGCAGGGGGAGCACGACGGCGAGGTCGTCGGTGTCCGGGAGATGGGTGACGTGCTCGATGAAGGTGTCGACCTGGCGGCGGGAGACTTCGGCGGCGGCCGCGACGACGAGATCCAGGCGGGTGGCGAAGCGGCCGAAGAGCGCGCCGTGGGAAAGGCCCGCGCGCTCGCAGATGGCTTTCACCGAGGTTTGCGCGTAGCCGTGCTCGGAGAGGATCGCGATGGTCGCCTCGATGAGCTTGGCGCTGGTTTCCGCGCGGCGCTCGGCCTGGGTGCGGCGCGTGGGGGTCGGGTTCGGGTTCGGCAC
Organism: Nocardia sp. NPDC051832; assembly: GCF_040681285.1. Taxonomy (NCBI): domain Bacteria; kingdom Bacillati; phylum Actinomycetota; class Actinomycetes; order Mycobacteriales; family Nocardiaceae; genus Nocardia; species Nocardia sp. NPDC051832. The sequence goes on along the minus strand of NZ_JBFAYL010000001.1, from coordinate 1,787,733 downwards.
CGGATGATCCTCCCCTCAGGGCTGACGCGTGATTAATCATCATCCCGCACAGTGCCCAACAGGCGCGATCTCCCCCTGTGCATCGGACCAAAGATTCGGCCCGCCCGATTGTGGCCGGAGACAGACATGAGCGAAGCCGCCGCGCAGTCGCAGTGCTGTGCGGCGGCTTCGCCGGAGATGGAACGTGTTGTGCCGAACTATGTTTGGCGCGTGAGCTTGGTCACCGTACCGAGATAGCTGGTGGCGTACAGTGCGTTCGGATCCCAGCCCGGACCGGACCCGAATTCGACCGCGGTGGTGAGCGGGAGGCCGTCGGCGACGGTGCAGGAGGCGCCGGTGCTCGGGTCGAGCCGCACCACCTTGCCGCCGATACTCAATGCCAGATAGACGTTTCCGTCGGGGCCGACGGTGAGATCGTCGCCGCCGTTGAGCGGGCCGAAACCGGGCAGCGTGAACAGCGTCGGGTCGGCGCCGGGCCGATCGATGTCGTACATGGCGATGGTGGTGACCGGGTCGAAGGTGGTCGAGACGAACAGCCGTCGCCGCTCGGCGTCGTAGGAGACGCCGTTGGTGGAGGTCAGTGCGGCGAACGGTCCCGCGTAGGAACCGTTGCGCACCAGCGATACCCGCTGCTCGGGGCCCATGTCGGAGGTGAAGACGAAGTCGCCGCTCGGCAGCTGCGCGAGGCCGTTGGGCAGGCGCAGATTCGCCGCGACGGTGGAGATCGCGCCGGTGTCCAGGTCGATGGCTTTGATCGCGCCGTCGGTCTTGCCGGACAGCACCGAGGGCAGGCTGAGTCCGGAGACGTAGTAGGCGGTGTCTCCCGAAACCAGCACCGCGCCCGGGCCGTCCACCATGGTGACGGTGCTGCGCGCGCCACCGGCGTCCAGTCGCCGGATCGCGCCGCCGACGCCGCTGGCCGACTGATCGGACAGCAGCAGGCCGCCGCGTCCGTCGAAGCCCAGGCCTTCCAGCATGTTGTAGCCCGAGGCCACGACGCTTCGGCTCCAGTTGCCGCAGCTCGCGGCGGGCGCGGGGTCCGCGGTGGCTATCGGCGCACCGCCAGTCAGGGTGAGTGCCATGCCGGTCAGCGCTGTGAGCGCCGAAACGGCAACGTTGCCGCGAATTCTCATATCTGCTGCCTCATCTCGGCACGCCGGCCGCGACCGGCGTTGCTGTCGAAAGTCCTCGGAAGTGGAAGAGCTTGGGGCACAGTTAAATCCGCGTTAACTCAGCGCCGCTCCGGGTAGGGAGTCCGAACTGTGCACAAGGAGTGGCCCGCATCACCAATCGGATCACGATGTGACGCACGACATGTCAGTACGGTAGCCCTGACCTCGCGCTTGTGCAACTTAGAAAAAGAGCACTCGCAATAAAAAGTATTCGTGAGAACTTGCGGCGTCCGGAGGGTGGCTTTACGGTGAAGTCGCACAGCAAATCGACGCCGAATGTCATGACCTGACACAGCGTCCCGCGTGACCCGCCGACTCCAGGGCACTGACCGCCCGTCTCGTCGCTCGACCGCAATTGCCGTGTCACACAAGGGATCAGCTGAAATCCCTGGTATTCGCCGGCGGTGTTGCCGGATCACCTACATCGCCGCTACGACGCGCCACCACCGCTGTGTGGGTTATCGGTCGCGTGCTGCACAGCCCGAGGAGGTACTGAAAACTGTTGACGCACATGGTGTTGGAGAAAGTCAGCGAACTGGTCCGCGCGAGCCTGCAGATTCCGGACGTGGATCCCGATACCCCCCTTGCTGACTACGGCATGGACTCGGTCCGCTCGGTGAATCTCATCGTAGAGCTGGAAACCCTTTTCCACGTTGAGATTTCGGATGAGGAAGCGGCTGGTCTGCGCAGTACGCGGGAGATCGCCGAGCATCTCGCGGGCAAGGCGGCCACGGCGACCGGCGCAGGCTGATGGATACGCACGCCGCCTATGCCGCGCACGCGCGCCCTGAACTGGCGCGCCTGCTTCGCGCGCTGCACCTGGACGTCTCCTATCGAACCGCCCTCGGCGACGAATTGATCGCGGGTACAACAGTTCTCGACCTCGTCGGGGGACACGGAGCGACGCTGTTCGGTCACAATCACCCCACGCTGGTGGGCGTGGCGGAGGAGAGTCTGCGTGCCCGGGCCCCGTTCGCGGCGCAGGCCAGCATTCGGGGCGCAGCTGCCCGGCTCGCGCATCGGCTGTCGGAGTTGACGAGCGCCTCGACCGGGGCTGAATACGTGGTCACCCTCGGCAGCACCGGCGCGGACGCCGTCGAATCCGCGATCAAACACGCTGCGGCAGAACGTAATAGACGTCTCGCCGGGATCCATGCGGAACTGGAGCGAGCGCAGCGCCGTGCCCGCCGCGACGGGTTGGCCGAGGTGCGCTTCGAGGACGGTCCCGCCGCGGGACGCCGGTGCGGGGAAGTGCTGGCGGCAGCGCTGGCGACGATCGCGGCGATGCGGGCGACCGATCCTGTGTTCGTGACCCTCGGGGGCGCGTTCCACGGTCGCTCGGCCGGTGCGGCGGCGCTCACCGACAACCCAGGTACACCAGGTGATTTGGTGGTGCCGGGCCCGCGCCGGGTACGGCTGGACAGCTGGGAACCGGACCTGGTGGTCGCGGCATTGGATGAAGAGCAGCGCGAGTATTGTGCCGTCACCTTCGACAGCAGCGGTGTTCCCCGGGCCGAACTATGCCGAATATCTACTGTGGCAGCATGTTTCGCCGAGCCTATTCAGGGCGAGGGTGGCGTACGCGAGGTGCCCGCGACAACCTTGGCGGCACTGCGCGAGCTGGCCGATCGGCATGACGCCGCACTGGTCTTCGACGAAATCCAGTGCGGCATGGGGCGAACGGGAACCTTCCTGGCCAGCGCACCATCCGGCGTGTCCGCCGATTACTACCTGCTCTCGAAGTCCCTGGGCGGCGGCCTGGCCAAGATCTCGGCGCTGCTCGTCGATTCCCGGCGCTACCTGCTCGATTTCGGCCGGCACCACACCTCGACCTTCGGCGAGGACGACTTCTCCGCGGTCGTCGCCTCCGGCGCGCTCGATCTCCTCGGCGCGGATCAGCAGCGCATCGTCGACCTCGGCGCCCGGCTGCGCTCCCGGCTGGACGCGCTGGTCGCGCGCTGGCCGGACGTATTCGCCGAGGCCCGCGGTCGCGGCCTGCTGCTCGGCATCGAATTGCGCCCGCCCCGGCCCGCTTCCGGGCTGCTGCGCGCGATCGTGGATCAGCATCTGTGGGGATATCTGATCTCCGGTGTCTTCCTGCACGAGCACGCGATCCGGATCATGCCGACCCTGTCCGCGCCCGACACGCTGCGACTACAACCCTCGGCCTACCTGAGTGCGGCCGAGGTGGATCGTGTGATCGCGGCGTTCGACGCGACGGCGGCGCTGATCCGTGCGGGCGACTACGCGCGATTGCTCGCCCACTTGGCCAGACCCGCGCGTGCCGACTGGATCGCACCACAGCATGTTCCACGACCGCGCCGCGATCGCGAACGGGTTCCGGCCGATGCGCGACGCGTCGCTTTCCTCGCGAATCTGGATACTCCGGGCACCCTGCGCACGCTCGCTCCTGAACTGGCGAGCTGGTCGGAGGCGCAGTGCGCCGCATTGTTCGATCGCGTGCGCGGGGTGCTGGAACCGTTCGAAATCACTGGTAGAAAGGTGGTTTCGCCGACCGGCGCGCAGATCGATGTGCGCATGATCGCCGTCCCGGTTTCGGCGGAGCAGATCGTGGCCGGCCAGCGCACCGGCCAGATCCAGTGGGCCCGGCGCTTGGTGCTGGATGCCGTGGATCTCGCGGTGGATCAGGGCGCGTCGGTCATCGGTCTTGGCGGCTACACCTCGATCGTTACCGACGGTTCCCGCGAGGTGGTCGAGGACGAGGCACGCGTCACCTCCGGAAACTCACTCACCGCCGCCAGCGCATACGAACTCGTGCTTGCCGAACTGGCGAACCTTCCCGCCGGTGCGCGCCGTGTCGGGATTGTCGGGGCGCTCGGAAATATCGGCGCGGTCATGGCGGAGTTGCTGGCTCCACACGTGGATGCCCTGGTGCTGGTCGGCCGTCCCGGCTCCGGCAGGCGGTTGCGCCGCGTCGCGGACCAGCTCCTCGAATCGCCCAGCTCGGTCCCGGGCGTTCGGAGGGCGGGCGGGCAGGCGGGCGCCGAAGTTCTCGTGCGCGAGGATATGGCGGCGCTGCGGGGCTGCCGTGTGATCGTGACCGCGAGTAACGCGGCGAAACCGCTGATCGAACCGGCGCACTTGGCGTCCGATGAATCCGTACTGGTCTGCGATCTCGCTGTCCCTGGCGATGTCGCGCCCGAGGTGGACGCGCTTCCGAACGTCACCGTGTTGTCCGGCGGCCGAATGCGGTTGCCGCTCGACCAGACGCCCGATTTCCCGGGCACCGGCATGCCGCCCGGCGTGCTCTACGCCTGCATGGCCGAGACCATCCTGCTCGGCTTCGAACCGGGGACCGCAAGTCCCTCCTACGGCGCGCTCACCGTCGAAGGCGTCCGCGCGGCGCGAGAACTGGCCGCGCGCCACGGCCTCGAGCCGCTTCGGCTCCCCAGGCAAGGAACGATTTCCATGGCTGAACCGCGTCCCGCGCCCGCGCTGCTCGGCGCCGGTGATTTTCCGGTCGAGCACGCGGGCGGCAAGGCCGCGACCCTGCACGAGTTGTCCGTGGCCGGATTCCCGGTGCCGCCGGGCTTCGTGGTCACGACCGATGTCGATCTGGCCGATCTCACCGATGGCGACCTGCGTGCGCTGATCGATCAGGTGGGCGGCTTCCCGGTCGCGGTTCGCTCCAGTGGTGTGCTGGAGGATCTCGACGACGCCAGTTTCGCCGGTCTCTACCAGACCTACCTCGACGTCGAGGACCTCGACACGCTGCGCCGCCGCGTCGTCGACTGCCGCCATTCCGCCGAAAGTGACCGCGTCCAAAGCTATCTCGCGCGGGCGGGTCTGGACCCCGCCGCCGCGCGGGTGGCGGTGCTGGTACAGCGCCTGGTCCCCGCGCGCACCGCCGGCGTGGCGTTCACCATCGATCCGCTCTCCGGCATCGAGGACAACGGCATGATCGAATGCTGCCGCGGCCTCGGCGAACGCCTGGTCTCCGGGCACGTCACACCCACCAACCTGCGCGTGCGCCTGCGGGACGGGCAGGTGCTGGAGCGCACCGAGGGCAGCGAGACCGTCGAGTGCGGCGCGGCCGAAATCGGCGCGCTGGCCGAGCTGATGCTGAAGGTGCAGGCGCACAAGCATCGACCGCAGGACCTGGAATGGGCCATCGACGAGGACGGCACCCTGTGGCTGCTGCAATCGCGGGCCATCACCGCGGTGCACTGGCGCACCGATATCGAGCTGTTCAGCGATGCCGACTTCCGCGACGGCGGCGTGTCTTCGGCGGTGTGCACGCCGCTGATGGCCTCGTTGTACGACAACGCTTTCCACCACTCGATGCAGGTCTTCTGGTCCGGATTGAAACTGCTCGATCCGCGGCGCGAGCCGGACTGGCTGGCCACTTACTACGGCCGGCCCTATTGGAACGCCGCCGCCGTAAAACACTGCTACGCAAGAATTCCCGGATACCACGAGCAGCACTTCGATCTCGATCTCGGGGTGCGCAAAGACTACGGTTCTGCCGGTCCCGCCCGGACACCGATCACACCGATCACCGTGGCCCGAGCGTTGCCGGTGGTGCGCGCGCTGTATTCCGGTTACCGCGAGCAGCTTTCGGTGGTCGACCGCTTCGCCGCGGCCTGGCCGCGCACCTATGCCGGATGGCGGGACAAGGTGGAAGCACTGCCGGGCACCGGTGACGCCGAGTTCTATCGCGACCTCCGCGCCTGCTTGCTGGAATTCCACGCCGCCACCGAGCGGGCCTACTTCACCACGATCTACTACAACACCAGTGTCCAAACCGATTTCAAGAGCCTGCTGGCGAAGATCGACGCGCGCACCGGCGGCACAACGGCCACCATCGACCTGATGGGCGGGCTCGGCGACATCGGGCACATGGCCATGCAGCGCGGGATCGTCTCGCTCTACCGGGCTGCGTCCGCACACGGATTCGACAGTCCAGCTTGGGATTCCGCGCTGACCGAGTTCCTGGCCGAGCACGGCTTCCACGCCGACTCCGAGCTGGAGCTGACCTGCCCGCGCTGGTCGGAGCAGCCGGAGCGGATGCGCTCCATGATCGAGTCGATGCTCGACTCGGGTACGCCGCCCGCCGACCCGGACCTAGGGCTCGCCGAGCAGCGCAGGCGATTCGACGCCACCCTGGCCGCAGTGCGCGACCGGGTGCGCGCGGATCTGCCGGCGCGCATCCGATTCGGCGCGGGTCTCGAGAAGCAGGTGCGGCGTTCGCGCGAGTATCTGGTGGCCCGGGAACGAATGCGGGAGTTCTCGGCGCGCTGCTATGCGATCGTGCGCGCCTACGTGGTGGAAGGCGGCCGCCGCTTGGCCGCCGACGGGGTGCTCGGCACTCCGGACGACGTCTTCATGCTGACCGTGCACGAACTCGCCGACCTGGCCGAGAACCGCAGCAGCCCGGCCGGGCACGTCGAACCACACCCCCGCCCGGCCGAAGCACACACCAGCGCTGCCGAACTCGGCGAGCTGATCACATATCGCCGGGCCATGTACGACGGCTACCGCGACCTGGTACCGCCGCACGAACTCGGCGCCGGTATCGCGCCGGTCGCGATCGAGGCAGGCGACGGTTCGGGGCTGAAGGGCCTGGGATGCAGTCCCGGCGTCGTGGAAGGCCCAGTCCGCGTGCTCACCTCGCTGCGCGATATCGGCCGGCTGCGCACCGGCGACATCCTGGTCACCCAGTTCACCGACCCCGGGTGGACACCGGCGCTCGGCCTGGTCGCCGGCGTCGTCACCGAGGTCGGCGGCATGCTGTCGCACGCCGCGGTGATCGGCCGCGAATACGGCATTCCGGCGGTCCTCAATGTGCCGGACGCTACCCGGACCCTGCGGTCCGGACAGCGCGTCCGCGTCGACGGCGGCGCGGGCACGGTCGAAATCCTGGACCCGGAGCCCGCCGACGTCCCCGAGCCGGGCGCGATCGACGCCACGCCCGGTTCGTCCCTCTCAGCCGAATTCGGCTCTCTTTCCCTCGATCTCACAGGAGCTCTCATGTCCGCCGATGCCTCCGCCCGCTACGAACCCCTGACCTCGCGCAAGCGGTTGATCTGTATCGCCGGTGGCGACGGTTCGGGCAAGACCACGCAGGTCGCCCGCCTCGCCGCCGCCTTCGAGGCGAACGGCCAATCCGTTGCGGCGGTGACGATCTGGGACGCCTTCCTGGATCCGAAGGTGGCCTCCAAGCTGCCCTTCGACAAGCCGGCCGACATCTACAAGTACTTGCAGCTGCTGAATCCGCTGGCGCGCACGCACTTCCTGTTCCACGCCATGCAACTGGCGCTGGACCTGGCGGCCTCGCGTGGCCCGGATGTGCTGCTGGTCAACGCCTATTGGTACAAGTACTACGCCACCGAGGTCGCCTACGGCGGCGACCCGGCCGTGCTACGGGCCCTGGCCTCCGGCTTCCCGGAGCCCGATCGCACCTTCCACCTGGCCATCTCGCCGCAGGATGCGTTGTCGCGCAAGCAGAATCGCAGCGACTACGAGAGCGGTTACGGCGACGAGCAGGAGTTCCTGGACTTCCAGTCCCGGGCGCACCAGGCCATCAAGGCCCTCTCCGCGGAGTTCGGCTGGACCGAATTGGACGGCACCGCCCCGGCTTCCGACATCACCGCGGCCATCCTGGCCGGATTGGAGGGCGAGGACCAGTGAGCGCACCCCAGACCCGGCGGATCGCCGTGGTGGGTATCGACGGCGCCGGTAAGACCTCGGTGCTGACCCGCCTGCGCGAGCTGGCGCCCGCGACCGCGGCGTTCGAGTCGTTCACCTGCCCGGATTTCCACGACACCCCGAACGCTCCGCTGAGCGCGCTGTCCCGGCAGCTCAAAGCGATGAGCGACGGCGCGGACACCATCGGCAACCTCCAGGTGAAGGCGGTCGCGCTGTACTTGCAGATGACGCTGTACGGCCCGGTGGAGAAGTTCCATACCGATACCTACCGGCCCTCGGTGCTGGTGTTCGAACGGCACCCGCTGATCGAGACCCAGGTCTACGGCCCCTTCTACCTGCTGCTCGCGGGCATCGAGGGTGATCTCACCGCCGCGTACGAGGAGTTGGACGCGGTGCTCGAGCCCGGTGCGCTGGATCGCATCCGCGGCTGGCACGACCGCGAAATGCGCAGGCTCGGGCTGGAACTCGAGCTGACGGATCTGCTCGGTGACATCGCCGGGCTGGTGGGCCGCGATCCCGCCGATTCCGTGGCGGGCTTCGCCGCCCGCTTCCGCACCACCCTGCCCGATGACGTGCTGTGGCTCGACGTGCCGCCGGAGCAGGCCGCCGCCCGTTGCGCGCAGCGCGGCGCGGGCGCGAGCAAGGAAGCGCACGAGACCCCGGAGTACCTCGCGGCCCTGCGCGACGGGTACCTGCGCGCCCGCGACCTGTTCGCGGAAGCGTTCCCGCGGTTGCGATTCCACACCATCGACACCGGCGACGGCGTCGACCTGGACAAGTCCGTATACACCTGCATCACCGAAGGGCGGCTGTTCGATGAGTGACACCACCTCCCCATTCGACGTGGCTCCCCATGATTCCGCCGCCATCGCGGAGAAAGTGCGCACTGTGGTCGCCGAGGTGTTGTGGCTGTCGGCCACCGATATCGACGGCGCGGCGCCGCTGATCGACTACGGGCTGGATTCGCCGACCTCGATCGATCTCACCGTGCAGTTGGAGCGCGTCTTCGACGTCTCCATTCCGGAGGACGTGGCGATCGGGCTGGAGACCGTCGACCAGATCGTGGCCTACGTGCGGGAGCAGCGGGCGTGACAGTGATTCCCCGGCACGACAGCATCCTGCACGCGCTGCTCGGCTACGCCGACCCGGACGCACCGCCCGCGCGCCTGGTCTTCGCCGCCGAGGCGGCGGAACAGCGCGAAATGTCCTACGCCCAGCTCGGTGCGGCCGCCCGCCGGTCCGCCGCTGCCCTGGCGGAAGCCGGTGTGCGACAAGGCGATCGGGTGCTGCTGTGCCTGCCGACCTCGCCCGGCTTCCTGACCGCGTTCTTCGGCCTGCAAATGCTCGGCGCGGTGCCCACGGCGGTGGCGACTCCCGGCGGCTTCGGCGGCCTCGAGATCTTCGCGGCGAAGTTCGCCCGGCTCGTGGGGTACCTGAAGCCGGCCATGATCGTCACCGTTCCGGCTGTCGCCGAGGCGCTGTCGGCGGTCGCGGGCGAGACCGCCGTGCTCGACGGTGACACGCTGCACGCCACCGCGATGGACCCCGGCGCGCCCGCGGTGACCCCGGTGCTGCCCGGCCCGGACGACCTGGCGTTCATCCAGTGCACCTCGGGATCGACCGGCACACCGAAGGGCGTGCAGATCACCCATGGGAATCTGGCCGCGAACTGCGAGCAGATCACCCGGGTCTGCGGCGCGGGCCCGGGGGAGACCTGGGTGGGCTGGCTGCCGCTACACCATGACATGGGATTGATCGGCGGCTCGCTGACGCCGGTGTTCTCCGGTTGCGACGCCGTGCTGCTCCCGCCGAGCCGCTTCCTGCGCGCGCCCGCCGACTGGCTGCGGGCCGTCGGTCGCTATCGCGGAACCATCACCGCCGCACCGAATTTCGCCTACGGCTACGCGGCCGCCCGGATCCGGGACGCGGAAATCGAGGGCGTCGACCTGTCTTCGTGGCGCTTCCTGTTCTGCGGCGCGGAACCCATCGTGCCCGACACCGTGCGGCGCTTCGTCGACCGGTTCGCCGCCTGGGGACTGCCCACCGACGCGCTGGTGCCCTGCTACGGCATGGCCGAGGCGGCCCTGGCGATCACGGTGTCCGCGCCCAGCCCACAGCTGGCCTATGACGCGGTCAGCCGCACCGCGCTGGCGCAGGACAGTCAGGTCGTCGACATCGCCGCCGACGACCCGGACGCGCTGCGCATCGTGGACTGCGGTCCGGCGGTGCCCGGCACCGAACTGCGCATCGCCGACGAGCACGGCCACGCGCTGGGCGAGAACCAACTCGGGCAGGTCCAGTTCCGCGGGCCTTCGCGCACCCCGGGCTATTTCGCCCTGCCCGAGGCGACCGCCGCCTCCTGTGACGCCGAAGGCTGGTGGACCACAGGCGATCTCGGCTACCTGCGGCAGGGCCGCCTGCGCGTCACCGGACGGCACAAGGATCTGATCATCATCCGCGGCGCCAACTACTTCCCGACCGACTTCGAGCACGCCGCGGAATCCGTCGCGGGCGTGCGCCCCGGCGGTGTGGTCGCGGTGGGTCATCGGGGGCCGGACGAGGATTCCGAGGCATTGCACCTGATCGTCGAGACCGAACTCGACAGCGGTGCACACCTGCGGCTGCGGCAGGCGCTGCGCGCCACTGTCAGCGCCCGCACCGGTGTGCTGGCCGCGGGCATCCATCTGGTGCCCAAACGCAGCATCCCCAAGACGACCAGCGGCAAAGTGCAACGCGCGGAGGCCGCTCGGCGGTTCCTCCCCGACGAAGCGCCGGCCGCGGCTGGGAGCATTCGATGACCCGGACCAGGCAGCTCGCGGGGCCGGCCCGCCGGAACCCGCTCGGCGCCTACCTCGACTACCGGCGTGATCCGCTGACCCTGTTCTACGACCAGGCGGTCGCGCACCAGGGCAGTGTCCGGTTGCGGCTGGTGCACGAGCAATTGCATCTGCTCGTGGAACCGGAGCACATCCGGCAGGTCATGGTGACCAATGTCGACGGCTACACCAAGGGCATCAGCTACCGCAGCCTCGACCACCTGCTCGGTCCCGGCCTGCTGACCAGCGACGGCCCGCTCTGGAAACGCCAGCGCGCCCTGATCAAGCCGGCTTTCGGCCGCAAGCACGTCACCGCCGAGGTGCCGCTGATGGTGGCGTGCGCGGAACGGATGCGGACCCGGCTCGCGGCGCACGCGGACAGCGGTGCGGTGTTCGACCTGGTGCCCGAGGTCATGGGCTTCGCCGCCGACACGGTGTGCCGGGCCGTGATGGGCGCCGACGTGGCCGGCGTGCTGCCGCGCATCGAAGCCGATGTCCGCGACGGCGTGGACTGGGTGATGCGGCACATGGCCTCGCCGATCCAGGTGCCGCCGAGCGTGCCGACCCCGGCCAACCGGCGCTTCCGGAAGGTCCTGACCCGGCTGCACAGTGTGGTCGACGACGTGATCGCCGCGCACCGAACCGATTCGGGCAGTGCGGATCTGCTGAGCCGGCTGCTGGCCGCCCGGGACGACGACGGGCACGCCATGGACCAGGCCCAGTTGCGGCACGAGGTGCTGACCTTCCTGCTCGCCGGGCACGAGACCACCGGCGGCGCGTTGGCGTGGACGATCTATCAGCTGTGCCGCAACCCCGCGGTACTGGGTGAGGTGGTCGACGAGATCGACGGGCAGCTCGGCGGCGGTGCGCTGGACGCGGCCGCGCTGGGCAAGCTCGAGCTGACCGGGCGGGTGATCGACGAGAGCATGCGACTGCATCCGCCCGCCTGGGCGTTCAGCCGGACGGCGGTGGCCGCCGATTCCTTCGATCGGTTCGATCTCGAGCGCGGCGCGATGATCGCGATCAGCCCGTTCGTGAATCACCGGCTGCCCGAATTCTGGTCCTCGCCTTTGCGTTTCAATCCGGAGCGGTTCACCATGGAGGCGGTGCGGGCGCGTCCGGCGTTCCACTATTTCCCGTTCGGGTGGGGTGCGCATCTGTGCGTCGGTCAGCACATGGCACTGACCGAGGTGCGGGTCGGGTTGGCGATGGTGCTGTCGCAGTTCGACTTCGAGCTGGTGAACGGTATGCGGGTGAAAGAGCACCCGGAGATTTCGAACATGCCGGGGCCGGTGCTGGTGCGCATCAAACGGCGGCGCGCCGGCGGCAACGGTGCGGTGGCGGCCAGGAAGGTCGAGCCGGATGCGGTGGCGGCCGCGAGTTGCCCGGTGCCGCACGGTGGGGCGGAGGCGGGACGATGACCGATACCGTGCATACCGTCACGGCCTCGGTGCTCGATGAGCGGGCGGTCGTCGAGTCGAGTGCGGCGCAGGTCGGGAACAAGGCGGCGAACCTGGCGTGGCTGACTGGTCACGGCTATCGCGTCCCCGGGTTCTGTGTGCTCACTGTCCAGGCCTGCACCCGCATCCTGCGACCCGCCGCCGCCGAGATCGACCGGGCTCTAGCGGCTTTGGACGCGGCGGACCGCACCTCGCTGCGAGCTACTGCCGCAGCCATCGGCGAGCTGATCGGCGACCTCGCGATTCCGGACGATATTCGCGCCGAGCTCGACGCCCGCGTAGCGGAGTTCGGCGCGGCCACGCTGGCCGTCCGGTCGTCGGCGCGGGGCGAGGACTCCGGTGCGGATTCGTTTGCGGGACAGCTCGATACCGTTCTCGGCGTCAAGCCCAGCCACATCGGCGCCGCCGTGCTGACCTGCCTCGCTTCGGCGTATTCCGAACGGGCGCTGTTCTACCGGGCCCGGCGAGGTCTGGACAACGCCGTAGCCGAACCTGCCGTGATCGTGCAGGCGCTCGTCGACAGTGCCGTCGCGGGTGTGGTGTTCACCTGCAACCCGCAATCCGGGGACACCGCCGAGGCGGTCGTTTCGGCTGGGTTCGGCTTCGGCGAGGGCGTGGTCTCCGGGACCGTGGAGTGCGATACGTACTTCGTCGACGTCCGCTCGCGCACCATCGCTTCGCGCGACATCGCGGACAAGCGCAGCCGGGTCGGGTTGGGCGGCAACGGGACCCGGCTCGAGGAAATGGCCGCGACCACCTCGGCCGCGCTCACCGACGCGCAGGTATTGGAAGTGACCGGCGTGGCGCTGCGGTTGGCCGAGGAGCTCGGCGGACCCCAGGATGTGGAGTGGACCGTCGACTCGGCGGGGGTGCTGCACGTGTTGCAGACCCGCCCGGTCACGGCCACGGGTGCGCGGGAAACCATCTTCGACAACGTCAATGTGGCCGAGTCCTACCCGGGATTGTCCAGCCCGCTGACCTTTTCGGTGGTCCGGCTCGCCTATGAGCAGGTCTTCCGCGCCTGCCACCGCGATTTCGGGGCGACGCGCGCGGTCGTGCGCCGCAATGCCGCTGATCTGTACCCCTTCCTGGTCGGCTCCGCCAACGGGCACATCTACTACAACATCAGCAACTGGTACCGCCTGTTCTTGCAGATTCCGGGCATGGAATCGGCGATCGAAGGCTGGGAGGCGGCGCTCGGCATCGAGAACCGCTACCGGCGGCCCGCGCCGGCGAAGTCGTTCCCGAGGCGGCTGCTCGCGGGCTATCAGAAGGTGCGGATCGTGCTGATCCTCCTGCTGGGCTGGCTGCGGCTGCCGAAGCGGCTGGCCGGGTTCTTCACGGTGCTCGCCGATTTCACCGCCGATCTGGATCGCCGGTTGACGCCGGAAACGTCCGATTCCGAACGGGATCCGCATCAGCTGCTCGGCTGGCTGGAACGGTGCATCGCGCAGCTGGTGCCAGCGTATTCGGTGCAGATCTTCAATGATTTTCTCGCTCAACAACTGTTCCATGTCGTCGGCGGCCTGATCGAGAAGGCCGGAGTCACCGGCGACGACGCGATCACGCTGCGCAACGAATTGTTCTGCGGGGAGCAGGGTGTCGATAGCGTGCTGCCGGTGCGGTCGGCGGTCGCGCTGGCCGCGCGCATCCGGGTCGATGCGGCGCTGGCCGAGCTCTTCGCGAGCGCTGATGACGCACAGCAGGTTTGGGTCCAGCTCGGCGCCGATCCGCGGTTCGCCGACTTCCAGGCCGCCTGCGAGAGGCATATCGCGACCTTCGGTGACCGGACCGTCGACGAACTGAAATTGGAGACCGACCCGCTCGGTCTGCATCCGCACCGCTTGGTGCCGATCCTGCGCAACTACGTGCGCGGCGGTCAGAACATCGACCACATGGAAGAGCACGAGCGGGGCATCCGCCGGGCGGCCGAGGCGCGCGTGGCTGCGCTGCTGCGCGGTAATCTGCTGCACCGCAGCGTCTTCCGGCTGGCACTGCGCCAGGCCCGCAAGACCGTTGCGCAGCGCGAGAACATGCGCCTGGGGCGCAGTCGCACCTTCGGGCTCGTCAAGCGGGTGTTCCGGGTGCTCGGCGGGCAGCTGCACGAGGCCGGTCTGCTCGACGACCCCCGCGACATCTTCTTCCTCACCTACGAGGAGATCACCGCCTTGGTGCGCGGCACCGCGGTCGACGGCGACCCGCGCACGCTGGTGGCGTCCCGCCAGGCCGAGCACGCGAGCTGGCGCGGACAGCCGATGCCCTCGCGCATTGTCACCTCGGGCATCGCCGCGGCGGCGGACAATGCCGTCGGCTTCACCGAATTCGACGGTGACGCCGCGGTTCTCACCGGCATCGGCTGCGCGCCGGGACGCGTCGAAGCGCCCGCGCTGGTCCTGCACGAACCGAACGCCGAAACCGCCATCGACGGCCAGATCCTCGTCGCCACGACCACCGACCCCGGCTGGGTCTTCCTGATGGTGGCCGCCGGCGGACTGGTCAGCGAGAAGGGCAGCGTCCTCTCGCACACCGCGATCATCGGCCGCGAGCTCGGCATCACCACCGTCGTCGGCGTCCGCGACGCCACTCGGCTGCTCCGCGACGGCGACCTCGTCGCGCTGGACGGGCGGGCGGGGACGGTCACCATCATGGGAAGGAGCGCGGAATGAATCAGAACGGAACAGCGCCTCCTCGTCCGCCCGGCACGCTGGGGGCCGGGACCCAGCCGCCGGCACCGGAGTCGGACGACTCGGCCCACGTCGGCCATGGCGAGAACTTCAGCCTCGCGCACTACCTGGACCCGAAGGCGGCGACCTTCGAGGAGCGCTTCGCCGACTTCCGCCCTTACGTAACCCGCTCGCGGGAATTGGGTTTCGTGCTCCGTGAGATCGCGGGCCCGGCCGGCGCGTCGGTCGCGGTGCGCACCGGCCAGGGCACCCGTGACGTCGTCATGCTCGGCTCCAACAACTACCTCGGCTTGGCGAGCGAACCGGAGATCATCGAGGCCGCTGTCGCGGCGACCTGGGAGTACGGTGTCGGCTGCGGCGGACCGCCGCTGCTGAACGGCACGACATCGCTGCACCTGCGGCTGGAAGAGCGCTTGGCCGAGATCAAGGGCTGCGAGGCGGCGCTCGTGTTCTCCTCCGGATTCGCCGCCAACGTCGGCTGGGTCACCGGCCTGCTGGGCAAGGGCGACATCCTGCTCTACGACGTGCAGAACCACGCCAGCCTCTACGACGGCATCCAGCTGGGCCGGGTGCGATCGATGTCGTTCGCGCACAACGACCTCGACCAGCTGCGGCTGCGCCTGATGCAGGCCCGCTGGCGTAATCCGGGCGCGAACATCGTGGTCGCGGTCGAAGGCGTCTACTCCATGGACGGCGACATCGCGCCACTGCCCGAGATCCGGGAACTGTGCGACAGTTTCGGCGCCTGGCTGGCGGTGGACGACGCGCACGGCACGGGCGTGCTCGGCGCGCACGGGCGCGGCACCGCGGAGCACTTCGGCATGGAGGGCCGGGTGGACGTGGCCATGGGCACCTTCTCGAAGGTGTTCGCCACCACCGGCGGTTTCGTCGCCGGTAGCAAGGACATGGTGGACTACCTGCGGTTCTTCGCGCGGTCCTACATGTTCTCGGCGGCCCTGTCGCCGGCGGTGGTCGCCTCGGTGCTGGCGTCGCTGGATTTCCTCGCGGCGCATCCGGAACGGGTTGCGGCGCTGCACGACAACGTCGGCTACTTCTGTGCGGCGCTGCGCGCCAAGGGCTTCGACGTGCGGCCCGAGACCGCGATCATTCCGATCCTGCTGCCGCCGCAGGTGCCGGTGGCGGAGGTCGTCGCGGCGCTCGACAGCGAAGGCGTCTTCGTCAACGGCGTCGAGTTCCCGGCGGTGCCCCGCGACCAGCAGCGCATCCGGATCTCGATGATGGCGACCCTGACACCCGCCCAGCTGGACTTCACTGTCGACCGAATCGATGCCGTGGCAAGGCGTTTCGGCTTCCATCCCGAACAAGGAGACGCGGCATGAGCGGCCTGACCGACGAGCAGCGGCTGACGGTACTGGCCACCCTCGCCGCACCCAGCACGGTCGAACGCGCCGAACTGGTGCGGCTGGCGCGACGGGTGACGGACTGGCAGGAGGTTTTCGACCTGTCCGCCGCAGGGGCCACCGCACCGCTGGTAGCCGCCAACCTGCGCAAGGCGCAGGTGTACGACCTCGTATCCGACACTGTCCGTGCGCAATTCGCGGCGATCGCCGACGCGATCGGGGCCACCAACAAGGCCCGCCTCGACGCCGCGCTGCCGCTGCTGCGCCGCCTGCACGAGGCGGGGGTGCGGGTGGTGGTGCTCAAGGGCATGCTGTTCGGCTCCGAGATCTACGCCGACCCGCTCTACAAACGGATGAACGATATCGACATCCTGGTCGAGCTCGAACACATCGACACGGTCATCGAGATCTACCGGGAATTCGGCATGTTCAGTGTGTCCGAGCTGCTCGGGAAGACACCGAAGGTGCGGGAGAAGCGCACCCACCATCTGCCGTCGTTCGTGTCTCGCGACGGTGCGCTGGTGGTGGGGACGCACTGGGGGCTGATCACGCCGCTCGCCGGATATTCCGTTGATTACCAAGCGATCTGGTCGCGGGTGCGCGAGATCGATTTCTACGGCGTACCGGCGTGGGCGATGGCGCACGAGGACAACTTGCACCACCTCTGCATCCACCTGCCCTACTACAAGACCGGGCTTCGGGAACTCGCCGACATCTGGAACCTCCTCCGGTTCGCCGCGGCGGACCTCGACGTGGAATTGCTGCGCGGCGAGATCGCCAAGGCCGGTTCGCAGAATCTGGTGTTCCACGCGCTGTCGCTGGTCGACCGGCTGATACCGGATCCGTTGTGTACGGACCTGATCGATGCGGTCGCGGACGATGCCACCCGGTTCTACCGCTACGACGTGGCCCGCAAGACCCGTGATGCCGCCACGCTGCTGCGCAGCCGGTCTACCCACACCTCGCAGATCGAGAAGGCGTATCTCGAGTTCAACGCCACCCAAGCGCCGAGGGAGAAGCTGGACCGTTTCCGCGCGCTGTGGTCCAACCTGCTGGTGGTGCCCGAAGCCGAAGCGGCCAAGATGAGCTCACTGCCGCCGGGCGCACCGGCACCGAGCCGGATCGGTGCGCGGTTGTCCGCGCCCTACCGGCTGACCAGGGTGTTCCAACGGGACCTCGGTCCGTGGCTGTTTCCGGCCGCCCTGGTCAAAACCGTTGTCGATCTGGGGGTCGCGGCAGTGCCGCGCCGGGCCAACGGCCAAGCCGCCGACATCGACGCGTTCGCCGCGTCGGTCGGTATGACCCGCGCGCAACTGCAAGCGGTGCTGGACGGTCAGGAATGAGCCGAGCTCTGCGCGAACGCGGCGTGCACACGGTGCTCTGGGATCTGGACGGCACACTGATCGGTCTGCGGCAGCGCACCTTTCGAGTGCTGATGCCTGTCGTGGCGGCAGCCGCCTTCCGCGATGTGGTGCCACCGGTGCGGTTCCTGCGTGCCTTGCACGGAGTGCTGGAGCGGGTACGGGCCAATGACTCCGAGGAAACCAACCACGAGCAGATCGTGCGATTACTCGGAGAAGTCACCGGTTTGGATCGCCCCACAGCCGATGCCCGGTTCAGAGCCCTTGCCCACAAACAGTTTCCGCGCTTGCGACGCTGCTTCCATCCGTTGCCGCCCGCCCGTGCGGTCGTCGCCGACTTGACGCGGGCAGGTGTCCGCCAAGTGGTTGCCACCAATCCTTTGTGGCCGTTGGAAACCGTGACCACCCGATTGCGTTGGGGCGGCTTCGAACCCGGCACCTTTATCCACATCACCAGCGGAGAGACCATGCGACGGTCCAAACCCCGGCCCGAGTTCTACACCGAACTGCTCGAACAGATCGGTGCGGCACCGAGCGAGTGCGTGATGATCGGCAACGACGCGATCAAGGACGGGCCGGCGGCAACTCTCGGCATCCCAGTGTTCCTGCTGGATCCTGGCCGAAAGCACGCCGCAGTATCGGTTGGTGGGTCGGCTGGAGGTGACGGCTCCGGTGTGACGGGGGCGGGCATTACTGCGGGCGATTGGGCGGAACTGGCGGTCTGGCTGGGCGTGGGAGGTGCGGCGTGTTCGTTGTCGTGAATCCGAAGGCCAATGGTGGCAGCGGTTCTCGCTGGCCGGACGTGCGGTCAGCGCTGAAGCGGAAGTATCCGGATATGCGTTGGGTAGCACCCGATTCCGTTGCGGGTGCGGAGCAGGCAGTCTGGGAAGAGGTAGCCGGCGGTGCGGCCGCGGTGGTTGCGGCCGGTGGGGACGGCACCATGAATCTGGTTTTGAACGCGCTGATGGATCCGGCCACAGATCTCCCGCGCAACCCTGAAACTGCCTTGGGTGCTGTGGGTTTGGGGAGTTCCAATGACTTTCACAAGCCGTTCGCCGACGATCGGTTCGTAGCCGGTGTGCCGGTGCGGGTCGACGAGAGTCGGAGCGCGACAGTTGATGTCGGCAAGGCGACCATGGTGCTCACCGATGGCAGCACTCAGGTGCGCTACTTCCTGCTCAACGCCAGTATGGGCCTGGTCGCCGAAGGCAATCACTTCTTCAACACCGCGCCTGGGCTGGTGCAACGGCTCAAACGGTTGAATGTAGAAGCGGCGATCATGTATTCGGCTCTGCGGAACATCGCGACGTTCCGGCCCCTGGAGATCGACATCCACGGCGAGGACTGGAAGCACCCGGGCCCGATCACCAATGTCGGCGTGCTCAAGACCCCGCACTTCGCGGGCGGAATGCGGTACGACACCGGCGTACAGGCCGCCGACGGGCAGTTCGACGTGAACATCTGGTCACCGGCGAGCAGACCGAAGATCGTCGGCCTCATCGCTGGGCTCTACCAAGGGAAGTTCTCGGAGTCACCGCTGGCGACCTGCAGACGTGCCGGTGTGGTCGACCTGAACCCGCGGCAACCGACTGCCCTCGAACTCGACGGTGAGGTCGCCGTCGTCACCTCGGCGCGCCTGGAAGTCCTCCCTGCGGCCCTGCGGGTGTGCGGGTGAGTCGCGGTTGCCCGCGGCCTCGGTCGCTGAGGTTGCGACCTGTGCAGCGGCCGTGGCCGAGCGTTCGCACCGCGCCGGGCGGAGGAGTGGGCGTGCGCGGCGTACCGAGCAGGGGAGTGGGCGTGCGTGGCGAACCGAGCAGGGGAGTGGGCGTGCGTGGCGAACCGAGCAGGGGAGTGAGCGTTAATGGCGTACCGGGCAGAGGCGTGGCCGTGGATGCCGCACCGAGCGGAGGAGTGAGATGAGCAGGCAAGCAGGGGTGGTCCTGATTACCGGGGCCGCATCGGGGATGGGGCGGGCGACCGCACGGTTCCTGAGCGAGCGGGGTTATGCGGTGGAGGGGGCCGATCTTGCGGCTCCGGACGATGCGGGCTTCCCGATCAGTGTTGTCGACGTCGGCGATGACGAGGCTGTGCGGCGGTGGATCGCCGAGGTCCGAGATCGACACGAAAACATCTGTGCGGTCATCACTTTCGCCGGATACGCGATCAAGGGCGCTGTCGAGGAGACCGGATCCGCTGAAGCCGCCGCGATTCTGAACACCAACGTGCTCGGTACCGCCCGTGTCGTGCGCGCCGTGCTGCCGGTTCTTCGCGCTCAGGGCAACGGCCGGGTCGTACTGGTCAGCTCCGGCGCGGCCATCACCGCGATGCCGTTCGGCGGCTGGTATTCGGCGAGCAAGGCGGCGGTCGAGAAACTGGGGGAGGCGCTGCGCGCCGAGACTTCCGGGTCCGGCGTGCAGATCACCACTCTCATGCCGGGCTGGACGACGACCCCGATCTTCGCCGCCGCCAAGCAGACCAGCGACCGGATCACCGAATACCGCAGCGCCGCAGCTGAAGTCGACCAGCGACTGGACGACTACCTCAACGAGGGCCAAGCCCCCGAAACGGTGGCGCAAGCCGTCGCCGGAATCCTGTCCGCGCGCAAGGTACGCGGCGTCTACCGGGTCGGCCAGGACGTGCGCCGGTCCCATCTCGCCCGCCGGTTCACCCCGGCCGGGCTCTACGAGCGAATGGTCAACGACTACTACGGAATTGGAGTCAAGGCACCCGTGTCTACCCTTACCGCCCTGCCCCCACTGGTCGATCCCGCCACCCGGGAACCGCTGACCGAAGGGCCCGACGGCGCCCTGGTCACCCCGTCGGGCGCGGTCTCCGTCCCGGTGCTGGACAGGGGCCTGCGCCTCTACGGTGACGCGCCCGCCGCGCCGCCCGCCGAGGCCGACCGCAAGGACACCATCCGTTTCGCCTACCGGATCTATTCCAAGGCCTATCCGATTGTCGCGACCCTGCTGTTCTGGATCGTATGGCGCGGCAACCTGCGCGTCCTGGGCCGGTTCTGCGGCGAACAGGTGCGCACCGCGCTGCGCCGGGACACCGCCTTCGTCGAGGTCGGCGTCGGTGACGGCAGCCTGACGAAGTTCGCCCTCGGGGCCGCGAAGGTCAAGCAACTGCCGCCGATCCTGTTCGTGGACCTGTCCCCGGACATGCTGCGCAAGGCGGCCAAGCGCTTCCGCAAGCAGGACACCGTGGTGTCGCTGGTGGCCGACGCCACCACCCTCGGCATCGAACCCGGGTCGGTACGGCAGCTGGGCTGCTACGGCGCGCTGCACGTGTTCCCGGATCCGCTCGCGGTGCTGAACCACCTCGCCACCCTGCTCGCCGACGACGGCGAACTGTCGCTGTCGGTGCTGACCAGCCCCGGCGTCGGCTGGAAGGACCGGCTCATCGAACGCGCGGTCGGCACCGGCACCATCACCTCCAACTTCACCCGCGCCGACGTGGAGCAGTTGCTCACCAAGGCCGGGCTGGAAACCGTCGAGACCGTGCACAACGGCCACCAGCTGCTGCTGCGCACCCGCCGGGCGGCCTGATGCCGGCGCTGCTGGAATTGTCCGGCGTCACGAAAACCTATGAGCGCGGTGGAGAACGGATCCACGCGCTGCGCGAGTTCGACTGCACGGTCGACGCTGGAGAATTCGTGGTCGTCACCGGACCGTCGGGGTCGGGCAAGTCGACGCTGCTGCATGTGGGCGGCGGGCTGGACGCACCGGACGCGGGCCGGGTCCGGTTCCGCGGCGACGACATCTGGGCGATGAAAGGCAACGCGCGCTCGGCGTTCCGGCGACGCAACCTCGGTTTCGTGTTCCAGTTCTTCAACCTGGTGCCGATGCTGACGGCTGTCGAAAATGTCTCGCTGCCATTGGTTCTCGACGGTGTTCCGGCGCGGCTGGCCGACGAGCGGGCGCGCAAGCTGCTGACCCGGGTGGGGCTCGGAAGCCGGGCCGAGCACCGGCCCGCGGAGTTGTCCGGAGGTCAGATGCAACGGGTCTCGGTGGCGCGGGCGATGGCCGCCGAACCCGCGCTGCTGCTGGCCGACGAGCCGACCGGCAATCTCGACAGTCACTCCTCTGCCGAGGTGCTCGCGCTGCTGCGTGAGCTCGCGGCGGAACAGGACGCGGCGGTCATCATGGTCACCCACGACCCCTCGGTCGTCGAATTCGGTTCGCGGCACATCACCTTGGTCGACGGACGAGTACAGGAAACTGTGCGGGAAGGGCAGTGAGCTTGCTAGCTCGGGGCAGTATCACCCGGTTTCATCGTGTCCACCTGAAGGCGCTCGTCTTCGACTGGCGGCGCACGGTTTCCAGCGTGCTCGGCGTGACGATCGGCGTCACCCTGGTGCTCGGCATGATGATGCTGCGCACGGAGGTGGCGCGGCCGTTCGATTCGTTCGGCCCGGCGCTGACCACCGCGGCGGGCGACCAGGTCATCCAGGTGACGCCGGAAGTCGCTGGGCGGCTGCCGAATTCGGTGGTGGATCGGCTGAGCAAGGAACTGCCCGACGCCGAAGCGGTGGTGCCGTTCGTCGCCGGTCTCGCGCCCCTGGAGATCGGCGGGAATCGGCACGGGTTCTTCGTCATGGGTGCGCCCTGCACCATCGAACTGCTGGTCGGCTCGTTCAACTGCGAAGAACGCGCCCGCACCGAGAAACCCGCCGACGGCCCCGGCATGCCGTTCGAGATCCCCGCCGCGATCGCGGACCGGCTCGGCCTGAAACTCGGTCAGGAAGTCCGCATCCCGGGCCAGCCCGCGGGCTCCACCCACCTCGGCTGGACCTTCCCCGAGTTCGACCGAGTCTCCGGCATCAACAACGGCCAGCTCCTGTTCGCGCCCACCCCGGACGATGCCGCGAAGCTGTTGGGCGCGCCGGGTTTCGTGACCGCCGCCTTCGTCGTGCCGAAGCCCGGCGCGAAACTCGATGCGGCAGTGCGGGACATCATCGGCGATGTCGGCCAGATCGGCCCGCCCCGCCCGCAGATCCCCGTCATCTACGCCACCGGCCAGCAGACCCTCGACCTCACCGCGCTCAGCGGCATCATCGTCGGCATTCTCATCGCCATCAACACCATCCTGCTCGGCATCGAGGACCGCCGCTCCGTCATGGGCACCATCGGCGCGATCGGCGCGGCGCCACGCACCATGCTGCTCGGATTCCTGGGCGAAGGCGCGGTGCTCGGCGCGGTCGGCGGAATCCTGGCCGTACCACTGGGTTTCCTGCTCGGCGGCGTACTCGTCGACCGGTTCGGCCGCTCGATGCTCGACGGCTCCGGTGCGGTGATCTCCGCGCACTGGGATCCGATGCTGATCGGATACGGCCTGGGCGCGGGCATACTCTGCGGGATGCTGGCGATCGCCGGCCCGGCCTGGCGGCTGGTCCGGGAAGGCCCGCTCGCCTCGATGGCCAGCTTCGGCGTGGTCCGCCGCACCCGCTCGGTCTCGCGGTGGACCGTGCTGCTCGGCATCGCCATGCTGGCCGGGGCGCTGCTGTTGATGCGAGAGTTCAACAAGGGCAAGGTTTCCCTGGACACCGGCAGTACCGCGCTGTTCCTCGGCCTGGCCGGTCTGGCGGCCGTCACCGTGTGGCTCACCCCGCCCGTGGCCGCTCGGCTGCTCGGGTTACTGGCCCGGCGTCGGGCCGGCGTCGGCCGCCTCGCGAGCGCCGATCTGCGCCGCTACTCGGTCCTGTTCGCGACCACGGTCGCGGTCCTGACCGTGGGGGCGGGCCTGGCCATCGGCTCCGCCAGCGTGCAGCTGCTCGCGGCGGATCAGGTTGCGGCACAGAAGGCGTCACGCCTGCCCGACGCGCTCGTCATCGCCCCGCAGGCCATTCTCGACCAGCGTCAAGGTCAGCTCGCGGACCAGACCTACGACCTGATCGCGCAGGCCGCGGCAGGTCGCGAGATCGCCTCCCGCCGACAGGCTTTCCTGCCCTCGAAGACCGAACCTCGGATGGTCCTGGGCATCTCGCCGGGCGGCTGGTACGCCAACGCGCTGGCGGCGCCCACGACGAACCCGGAAGCGCTGTGGCGCGGCCTGTCCGCCGGCGAAGTCGCCCTCAGCACGATCGCCGCGGGCCGCCTGAACGCGACCGCCGGCTCCACCGTCGAACTGCCGACCCCGCAGGGCCACAAGCGGTATCGCGTGGCGGGCACCTTCGTCCCGCAGGTCGTCAACGACTCCACCCTCGGCGACATCGTCCTGGTCTCCGAGGCCTTGGCAGTCCAGGACTGGCACGCGATTCGCGACCAGGTAGTGGTTCGCTACGCCTCCCCGGAGGAGGCCACCGCACACCGCGCCGAGTTCCTCGCGCTGGAGGCCGGACTCTCGGTGTACGACAACCAGGAATGGGCCCGCGCCGCGGCGGCTGCCATCACCCGGTTCTTCGAACCCTTCACCGTCACCGGCTTCGTAGTGATGATCACCGCGGGCATCAGCGTCCTGAACATCTTCGTGCTCGGGCTGATCCAACGCCGCCGCGAGCGCGCGGTGCTGCGCGCCATCGGCGTAACCACCCGTACCGAACAGGCCGCCATCCTGATCCAGGCGGGACTACTGGCCGTCCTCACCGCTGCCGCGGCAGTGCTCGGGGGCCTGGGCCTGATCTACTTGCAGGCCTTGGCTTCTCCCGTCTTCTACGGCTTCCAACTGGACTGGGGCGTGCTTCCGCAACCACTACTGATCAGCCTGGCCGGAGTGGCGATCCTGGTGGGGGCGGCGGCGGCCTACCCGCTGTACCACGCGAGCCGGCTGGAAGCCGTCGACGTGCTCCGAGCCGAATAGCGGCAATCAGTCACGCCCGGCCGAGTTGTCCCAGCTGTTGTGCTCGAAGAGCATCTCGAGTGTGGCGTAGGGGAGCTCTGGATGGCGTTGGTGCACAAGCTCGCCCGCGAGGGTGCAGGGCGGGGCCTTCAGGGGGTTGGCGAGGGCTTGGAGTTCGACTATGCGGGTGAGGGCGGGAGTGCCGCCGAGGCGCGGGTAGGCGCGGTGCACCAGGTCCGCGAAGCCGGGCGGGAGGTCGCCGGGGCTGCCGCCGACATCGATGCCGATCCCCTCGGCGGCGATCCAGATTTCGGCGGGGCGGCGTCGGCGATAGACCGGCGAGGCCGTGAAGTTGTTGGTGTGTACGGCGATGCCGTCCCAGATGAGGTCGACGCGCTCGTCGGTGACGCCGTTGTCCTCGAGGAAGCGGGCCGCGAAATCGGCGCCGTCGAGTTCGAATTGCTGGTCGCCGTTGGCGGATTCGGTCAGGCCGATGTCGTGCAGGGCGCAGATGAGGAAGAGGTTCTCCTCGTTGTAGTCCTGGTCCGGCTGGAGCCCCCGGGCGGCTGCGTAGGCCCGGGCGAACAGGAAACCGCGGATGCTGTGATTGGCCAGGATCGGTTCCTGCGCCTCGACGATCAGGCGGTGCGCCTTGTCCGCGAGCGGCGTCGACGGGAGCGCGAGGGTTTCGATTGCGGTGGACATGCGTTGTCTCCTCTGCGAATTCGGATCAGGCCGTGGAGCCGGGCCGGACGATCATCAGGACCACGACGGCCGTCCACAACAGGTTGTAGATGCCGGCGAGCATGGACAGGGTGCGCAGTTGACGGCCGTCGTCTGGCACGGCGAGCGCGGTGCGCTGCAAGGGATAGATCTGCACGGCGACGAGGCCGCCGGCCACCGCGGTGAGGATCATGGCGATGGTGATCCAGATTTCGCCCATGCGCCCCTGGACGGCGGCCAGGACGATGCCGATGAGCGGCACGATCAGGCCGATCTTGGCGTAGCCGCCGGTGATCCGGTGCATGGCCCGGGCGACGCCGAGGCTGCGGTCGGATTCGGCCGGTGCGGCGAGGACGGGCGCGTAGCGCGGGAACAAGCTGGTCGCGACGGCGGACCCGCCCACGAACACGATGCCGGCCACCACGTGGATCGACAGCAACACATGCTCCACCGGGGAACTCCCTTCATCCTTCAATGTGGTTGAAGCCTAGCGCAAGCTTCAATCACATTGAAGGATGTGTCCGGAATCACCAGTGCCGGTAGGGCAGCGCCCTCACATCTCGGCGAACACGGCGAGGATGGCGGCGCCGACCTGCCGCAGAATCGGGTCCGACTCCGGCCCGAACAGCTGGGAGTCCACCGTGGACACCGCTGTCCGGGCTTCGGCCAGCAACCGTTTGCCCTTCGCGGTCAGTTCGATCGTCGACGCCGACCCGGCGCGCGCGGTGAGATCCTGCACCAGCTCGGCGCTCACCAGCGCCTTCACGCCGTTGTGCACACTCTGCACACTCGTGCCCGACATCCGCGCCAGCTCACTGAACGACACGCCCGGCAGGCTGGAGATATGCCCGAGCAAGCCGAGCCGGGCGATGGTCAGATCCAGCGGCGCGAGCGCGGCCGACAGCTCGTTCTCCACCTTGCGCGCGAGCGTCAGCACGATGATCGATGCGCTGGTCACGGGCGGAGTGGGCCGGGCATTGTCGGTGGTCACCTGTTCATTTTCGCGCACCCGGATCGGCGTCCCGCCGGGAACCGCCGCGGCCTGGCAGGACGTGTTGTCCGACACGCCGATTGGTCCGGCGCCAACTCCGCGATCGGTCCGCCGCGGCTGGCTAGGCTTTCCGGGTAGCAAACCGTCAGCGAAGGAGTGGGATGGGTGCGGCCGTGGGACGGGAGGCTTGGCAGGAACTGATCGGCCGCATGGTGATCCAGAAGCGGCGGCTGGTGAAGTTCCGGGAGTACGAGTCCGATACCCGGCCGAATCCGGGCGCCGGCGAGGAGCAACTGCGGGCGGCCGAACAGCGGCTCGGGCGGCCGCTGGACCCGCAATATCGCGAACTGCTCGCGGTGGCCGACGGCTGGGAGTACTTCGACCTGTCCTACTCGCTGCTCGGCACCGAGGACATCGGCGCAGGTGCGCGCTGGGCCTCGGGCTTGATGCAGGCCGATATCTGGTTCGACGACGAGGAGTGGGCCGAGGAAGTCGGCGCGCCCAATGAGCCCGAGCAGTATCAACTGGTGGTCGAGAACGACATCGGCTACGCCGGGAACATCTTCCTCTTCGCGGGGCGGGCGACCCGCTTGGTGACCGGCGCGGCGGTCCCGCTGCCGCCGGAGATGACCTACCCGGATCTCTACAGTTTCTTCAGCGCCGAACTCGACAGCATGATCGCCGAGGCCGACCAGGCAACCCTGGGCGAATACTCCGAGCCGTGGTGGGGCCGCAACCTGCGCACCCACCCGCCGACGCTGGCCGAGATCGTCGCCAAGATCGCCGAACTGCACGCCATCGGACGCCCCGATACCCCGACGCCGCTGCACCCGGGCGCCACCGACTACGAACTGGCCCTGCTGCACCGCAACCTGGGCGGCTGCCTGCACCCGGAACACCGTGAGCTGCTAGCGGTGTCCAACGGCCTGAGCACCCCGTATCACGGCGTCGGCGACATCCTCTCGGTGGCGGAGATCCTGGACGGGGCCCGCTGGAGAGACATGCTGGCCCGCAAGCAGATCGAAGACGACCGCTGTTACCACGACCAAGTGCTCTACCGCCGCGATTCCGACCTCCCCGACCCCGAACCGCTGGCCCCGGTCGCCGAGCGCATCGGCTACATCCCCGCCGTGCCCTTCGCGATCTCCGGCTCCGACCCACAGGGCGTCGACACCCGGGACGGGCACATCCGCGACCTGCTCATGGACGTCTCCGTCGCGCGTGGCGCGCACCGTACCTCCGCCGGCACCGTCCGCGCTCACCTGCTGCACGCCTGCTGGCGCATCTGGTGGGAAATCGGCTGCCCCGGCCGCGCGGGCCGCTGACCGATCAGCCGTGGTTCGGCCGAAAAGCGGGACGGTGCACTAGTGCGGGCCTTAGCATCCGCTTACGCTGCTGGCCCGTAGCTGCTGGACGAAGGGATCGCCGATGACCGATACGCTGGCTTCGCTGCGCCCTCGGGACGACGACGCGCTGCGCGGGGAACTGCGGCTGGTCGCGCGGGAATCGGCCGCGCCGGTGGTGTTCGGCGGCGCGGTTCAAGCGGGCGACGTGCTGATGCTCTCGGAATTCGTCGGCACCCGCACGCGCGGCCTGCACGGGTTGCTGATTCCGCCCGCGAGCGGGCTGGGCGGCCGGGTGGTGGCGCTGGGACGGCCCGCTGGAGTCGCGGACTACGCGAACGCCCCCTCGATCAGTCACGACTACGACCGGGTCGTGGTCGGTGAAGGCATCCGGTCGGTGGTGGCGGTCCCGGTGGTCGTGGGCGGGAAGGCGCGGGCGGTGCTGTACGCGGCCGGGCGCACCGCGCCGGTCGGCGATCGGACCACCGATGTCCTGGCCCGCTCGGCGGCGCGGCTGGCCACCGAGCTCGCGATCCGCGACGAGGTGGACCGGCGGATGCGGATGGCGCGGGCCGCGGCCGTCGCCACGGGCGCGGCCGACGCGGCACGGGCCGAGGGCATTCGCGGCGTGCACGCCGACCTGCGCGGAATCACGAGCGCCGTCACCGATCCGGTGCTGCGCCGCGCGCTGTCCGCGCTGTCGGAGCGGCTCGCGGCGGTGCTCTCCGGCGAGGACGCGCCGGCGACCGGGGTGGCCTTGTCGCCGCGCGAGCTCGATGTGCTTGCCCAGGTCGCCCTCGGTTGCTCCAATGCCGAAGCGGCGGAACGACTATCGCTGCGCATGGACACGGTCAAAGGCTATCTGCGCAGCGCCATGCGCAAACTCGACGCCACCTCCCGGCACGAAGCGGTGGTGAACGCGCGGCGCCAGCGGCTGCTGCCCTAGCGGGGCGCCGCACCCTCCCGGTCCGGACGACTCCCTTCTTTCGGGGGTGGTCGCGCCGTGACCCGCATCACTATGGTCCCTTTCACCCTGCACGCCCGACCGGATGGCGCAGGGGGCGTGAGAAGAGGATCCACATGACAAATCTGTCACCACCCCAGGCCCCGGCGCCGGCGTCCGGCACGAGCGTGCGCCGGGTGGCCGTCGCGAGCTGCATCGGCACCACCATCGAGTTCTACGACTTCTTCATCTACGGGACGGCGGCCGCGCTGGTCTTCCCGAAGGTGTTCTTCCCGGCGCTCGGCTCGACGGCGGGCACCGTCGCCTCCTTCGCGACCTTCGCGGTCGCCTTCTTCGCCCGCCCGGTCGGGGCGATGCTGTTCGGCCATTTCGGAGATCGGCTGGGCCGCAAGAAGACGCTGGTGTCGACCCTGTTGCTGATGGGTGTCTCGACGTTCCTGATCGGCCTGCTGCCCGGCGCGGGCACCCTCGGCGTCGCCGCCCCGATCATCCTGGTGCTGTTGCGTTTCGGTCAGGGCTTCGCGGTCGGCGGCGAGTGGGCCGGCGCCACCCTGCTGACCGCCGAGTACGCGCCACCAGGAAAACGCGGGCTCTACGCGATGTTCCCGCAGGTGGGCCCGGCCTTCGCGTTCCTGCTGTCCAGCGCCACCTTCCTGATCACCGGCCAGGTGCTCGGCGATACGAATCAGGCGTTCCTGGACTGGGGTTGGCGGATCCCATTCCTGTTCTCCATCGTGCTGGTCGGCATCGGGCTGTACATGCGGCTGGCCATCGAGGAGACCCCGGTCTTCCGGGCCAACGCCGCCCAGGAGACCGCACCCGCGCGCCTGCCGTTCCTGGACGCCGTGCGCTTCCAGACCCGCGAGATCCTGCTGACCGGCGGCACGCTGGCCATCCAGTTCGGCTTCTTCTACATGGGCACCGCGTACCTGGCCAGCTACGGCACCAAAACGCTCGGCTTCACCCGCCCGTTCGTGCTGACCGTGGGCATCGTGTCCGCGCTGGTGTTCGGTGCGGCGATCATCGTCTCGGCGCTGTACTCCGACCGCATCGGCCGCCGGCGCGTGGTCCTGTACTCCTCCGGGGCCGCCGTCTTCTGGGCGTTGCTGCTGTTCCCGCTGCTCGATACTCGCTCGCCGGCGGCCTTCGCGATCGGAATCGCCGTCACCCTGGGCATTTTCGGCCTCGCCTACGGCCCGGTCGGCGCGATGCTGCCGGAACTGTTCGAGACCCGCTTCCGCTACACCGGCGCCGGGCTCGGCTACAACCTGGGCGGCATCCTCGGCGGCGCGATTCCGCCGCTGATCGCCGCCCCGCTCGCCGCGGCCTACGGCAGCAACGCCATCGGCGTGCTGCTGGCCGGTATCGCTCTGCTCAGCTTCTTCTGCACAAAGGCGCTGGTGGAGACCAAAGACAAGGCACTGTAACTCTATTCGCTCGTCCCGTTCGATCAGGAGATAGCTCATGACCGACCCCGCCGCCCGCGTCCGGCAACTGCTCGAGGAGTACGGCTCTCCGCAGGCGTGCGCCGCCGAGCTGCTGTGCGACCGGCATCCGGCCGACGCCGTCGCGTTCACCATCATCGAAAGTGATTTGTCCGCAACGGATCTGACATTCGGTGAACTGCGTGAGCGGTCCACCCGGTTCGCGGCGGCGCTGGCCGGGCTCGGCGTGCAGCCCGGTGATCGGGTGGGCGTGCTGATGGGCAAGTCCGCCGATCTGGTGACCGTGCTGCTGGGCATCTGGCGGCGGGGTGCGGTGCATGTGCCGCTGTTCACGGCCTTCGCCGCACCGGCGGTCGCCTTCCGGCTGGCGTCGAGCGCTGCGAAAGTCGTTGTCGCCGACGCGGATCAGCTGCCCAAGCTGACGCCGGGTGAGGATATCCCCGCCGATCCGGCGTGGCGGGTGATCGTGGCGGGGGCGGCCGCGGGGGAACTGTCGGTCGGCGAACTGCTGACCAGGTACGCCGCCGACGACCCGGGTGGCGCGGCGGTGGCGGTGGGTGCGGAGGGACTGCTCGTCCAGCTCTACACCAGCGGCACCACCGGAACTCCCAAAGGCGTGCCGGTGCCGCTGCGGGCGCTCGCCAGTTTGCAGGCCTACCAGGAGTTCGGCCTCGATGTCCGGCCCGAGGACGTGTACTGGAACATCGCCGACCCCGGCTGGGCGTACGGGCTCTACTACACCCTGCTCACCCCGCTGGTGACCGGAACACGCAGTCTCCTCCTGCATTCCGGCTTCTCGGCGCCGCTCACCTGGCAGGTGCTGGAGCGTTTCGGCGTCACGAATTTCGCCGCCGCGCCCACCGTGTACCGCGCGCTGCGCGCCGACAGTGCCGCGGCCCCAGCCGGTTTGGCGCTGCGCCGGGCGTCCTCGGCGGGTGAACCGCTGACTCCGGACATCCCGGCCTGGTCGGCCGGAACCCTGGGCCTGGCGGTGCGCGACCACTACGGCCAGACCGAAACCGGCATGTTGATCGCCAACGCCTGGCAGGACGACGTCCGCACCGAGACCCGGCCCGGCTCGATGGGGCAGCCGCTGCCGGGTTTCGCGATGGCGATCCTCGCCGAGGACGCCGATACCGTGCTCGGCCCGCGGGAACCGGGCCGGGTGGTGGTCGATCGGCGGCAGAGCCCGGGCATGTGGTTCCCCGGCTATGTGGACGCCCCGGAGAAGACCGCGTCCCGTTACGCCGGGGACGGCCGCTGGTACGTCACCGGCGACGCGGGCATGGTCGACGAGGACGGCTTCTTCTACTTCTCCGCCCGCGACGACGACGTGATCATCATGGCCGGCTACCGCATCGGGCCCTTCGACGTGGAAAGTGTTCTGGTACTGCATGACTCGGTCATCGAAGCCGCGGTCGTCGGTATGCCGGACGAGTTGCGCGGCGAGGTGATCGAAGCCTTCGTGGTGCTGCGGGACAACGCCACGGCCGGTCCCGAGCTGGAAACCGAACTACAGCAGCTGGTGAAGACGAAGTTCGCGGCGCACGCCTACCCGCGCACCGTGCACTTCGTCGACAGCCTGCCCAAGACCCCTAGCGGGAAGGTTCAGCGGTTTCTACTGCGGCAGCGCTGATCTCGGCCTGTTCCGCGTGCTGGTCCGCCGTGCTGAGCTCACCCCGGCGGACCACCACAACGCCGACGAGAATCAGTGCGCCGCCGAGCAATTGGATCGCCCGCGGCGCCTCGCCGAGCAACACCCACGCGAAGCTCAGCGCGGCGAGGACTTCGAAGAGGGCCACGAAGGAGGCCAGGCGGGAGCCGAGCAGGCGGGTGGCGGCGATGCCGGAGACGTAGGCGAAGGCGGCCGTGACGACGCCGAGCGCGAGGACCGGCAGCCACCAGTCCACCGTGAAGTCCTGGAACACCACGGGATTCGTGGCGAAATCCAGCGGCACCAGACCGAACGCGCCCGCCACCAGCAGTACCAGCCCGCCGATCAGCAGCCCGCCCGCGGCCAGCACGGTGCCGGGCAGCGAGCCGTCACCGTGCGCCGAGAGCACGAAATACGCTGCCGCGCCGATCATCGCGGCCAGCGCCCAGGCGATCCCGATCCAGCTGGCGGCCAAGCCCGAGCGCAGATCGATGACGAGCACCAGGCCGGTCAGCCCGATCAACCCGCCCACGACCGTGCCCGCGCCGGGGCGTTCGCGATGCCGCAGCCACAGCCAGGCGACCACCGGAATCGGTGCGGTGTATTCGATCAGCAGCGCCACCCCGACCTCCATGTATCGGACGGCATTGAAGTAGGCGAGCTGCGTGCCCGCGACGGCGAGCAGCCCGTAGGCGGTGATCAGGGCGGCGTTGCGGCGCAGCAACTGCCAGTCGCCCCGCAGTTGCAGCAGCGCGATCGGCAGCAGCACCGCGGCGGCCACCAGCACGCGGACGGCGACCGCGGCGGCGGCGCTCCACCCCGCGTCCATCAGGCCGCGCGCCAAGGAGCCGGACAGGCCGAACGACGTCGCGGAGGCCACCGCGATGATCAGCCCGGCGCGCAGCCGCCGCACGTTCATGTCATGAGTCAACATCGCCATGACTAATGACGCTAAGCGGCGGCTTGGTAATATGTCAACATGAATTTTGCTCATGACACCGAAGCGTCGCTGATCGCCGCGGTGGAGCTGGTGAACTCGGCCGAGGAGCCGGACACGCTCACCGAAATCGCCGACCTGGACCAGTTTTTCGTCAAGCACGGTTACACCGGCGCGCACGCCCGCACCGCGGCCGAGCTCACCGCGGTGCGCGACCTGCGCCCGGCGCTGCGCCGCATGCTCAGCAGCGACCGCGACACCGCGGTGCGGCTGGTGAACCGGACGCTGGCCGAGCATCGCGCGGTACCCCAGCTGGTCCGGCACGGCGAGATCGACTACCACATCCACGCTGAGCCGGCCGGCGCCTCGCTCCCGGTCCGGATCGCCGTGGAAACCGCCATGGCCGTGGTCGATCTGATCCGCGCCGACGAGATGAGCCGCCTGTCGACCTGCGCCGACGCCACCTGCGCGGGGATCGTGCTTGACCTGTCCCGGAACCGGTCCCGCCGCTATTGCAGCACCGCCTGCGGCAATCGCAACGCCGTCGCGGCCTACCGCGCGCGCAAGAAATGAGCGCCACCATTGCGTTCAGTACGAACCTAATCCTGGCGAGGACGGGACTTCGTCCCTAACGTCGGGGAATGAGCGAATCCATTCCCGAGACCGACCCGACGGCCGGCTGGAGCTTCGAGACCAAGCAGGTCCACGTCGGGCAGGTCCCCGACACCAATACTCAGGCCCGGGCCCTGCCCATCTACCAGACCACCTCCTACACCTTCCGCGACACCAGCCACGCGGCGGCGCTGTTCGGACTGGCCGAGCCGGGCAATATCTACACCCGGATCGGCAACCCCACCCAGGACGCGGTGGAACAGCGGATCGCGGCGCTCGAGGGCGGGGTGGCCGCGCTTCTGCTGGCCTCGGGTCAAGCGGCCGAGACCTACGCGATCCTGAACATCGCCGGTGCGGGCGACCACATCGTCTCCAGCCCGCGCCTCTACGGCGGCACCTACAACCTCTTCCACTACACGCTGCCGAAGCTGGGCATCGAGGTGTCCTTCGTCGCGGACCCCGACGATCCGGCGCAGTGGCAGGAGGCGATCCGGCCGAACACCAAGGCGTTCTACGGCGAGACCATCTCGAATCCGCAGAACCACATCTTCGACATTCCCGGGATCGCGGCGGTCGCGCACGCCGCCGGGCTGCCGCTCATCGTCGACAACACCGTCGCCACCCCGTACCTGATCCAGCCGCTCGCGCACGGCGCCGACATCGTCGTGCACTCGGCGACGAAGTACCTCGGCGGGCACGGCACGGCGATCGCGGGCGTGATCGTCGACGGCGGCACCTTCGATTGGACGGTGCGCGAGGGTGATTCGCCGCGATTCCCCGGCTTCGTCGAGCCGGATCCCAGCTACCACGGCGTGGTGTACGCCGAGTTGGGCGCGCCCGCCTACGCGCTGAAGGCCCGCGTGCAGCTGTTGCGCGATCTGGGCGCGGCCATCGCCCCGTTCAACGCCTTCCTGATCAGCCAGGGGCTGGAGACGCTGAGCCTGCGGGTGCAGCGCCACGTCAGCAACGCCCAGGCGGTCGCGGAGTTCCTGGCCGAGCGCCCGGAGGTCAGCACCGTCTCCTACGCGGGCCTGCCCTCCTCGCCCTGGTTCGAGCGCGGAAAGCAGTTGGCGCCCAGGGGCGCCGGCGCCATCATCGGCTTCGAGCTGGCGGGCGGTGTCGACGCGGGCAAGAAGTTCGTCGACGCGCTGACCCTGCACAGTCATGTCGCGAACATCGGCGATGTCCGGTCCCTGGTCATCCACCCGGCCTCCACCACGCACTCCCAGCTCACCCCGGACGAACAGCTCGCCTCGGGCGTGACCCCGGGACTGGTGCGGCTGGCGGTCGGCATCGAAGGAATCGACGACATCCTGGCCGATCTGCGCACCGGCTTCGCGGCGGCGGCCCAGTAGTCAGGTCAGGTGATCGAAATCGCCGCGTACCCAACCGATGTAGCGCTCGGCCGAGCGGCGGACGG
The DNA here is from genome assembly GCF_040681285.1 of Nocardia sp. NPDC051832. Taxonomy (NCBI): domain Bacteria; kingdom Bacillati; phylum Actinomycetota; class Actinomycetes; order Mycobacteriales; family Nocardiaceae; genus Nocardia; species Nocardia sp. NPDC051832. Next base: position 1,753,341 of record NZ_JBFAYL010000001.1, on the reverse strand, counting down.
TGGCGCGGGCGTCACCATCGATGGTTTTGCCGAAGTTGTCGTAGAGGCGGTCGAACTCGAATTCCTCGACCGCCTTGGTGACTCGTTCGACGACGCCGGGGGACAGCGGGATCCGGTTGGGGTAGCTGCGCATGAAGGCGACGGATTTGCGGTCGGGGTTGGCCTGGACGGTGTCCGCGCTGAACAGCACGCCCCGGCCCGCGGCGCCGGCGGCCCAGTGCAGGACCGCGCTGCCGGGGAAGTGCCCGCCCAGCTGGCGCAGGGTGACGCCCGGCAGCAGGTCGACCTGACCGGACCACGGCCGAATCACCTTGTCCGGGCGTGCGATCCATTCCAGGTCGGATTCGGCGATCAGCACCGGTACGCCGCCGAGCGCCCGGCTCCACTGCACCTGCACGCCGTAGTGGTGCGGGTGGCTCGGCACGATGGCGACGACCTCGCCGAGCTCGAGCACCCTGCGGGCAGCGTCCGCGTCGACGAAGCCGGTGACATCCCACAGCACGTTCCCCGCCGGGGTGCGCACCAGATGCGACTCCTGCCCGATCCCGAACTGCGGCTCGACCTGGAGGCCGGACAGATCCGGCTCCAGCTCCCGCAGCGCGACCCGATGGCCCTGTGCCGCAAGCTCTTCGAGCGTGACCCAGTGCTGACCGTCCGCGGGCATCCACTGCCGTTCGTCGGCGCAGATGCGGCAGACCTCCGCCGCGGCATCGTGTTCGACCGCGCAGGTCCGGCAAATCTTCCACATAGTCACCTCCCCGTTTGTACACGCGGCCCCGGACCCGGCGCAGCGAAACTACCGCTGTGTCGCGGGCTCGGGTAACCGGCTGCGGAGATAGCCCAGAATGTCGGCCCGTGCGGTCCGGGCCGCGGGGACCAGTCGCGGCATGCTCAGGAACGCGTGCGTCGCTCGCGGATAGCGGGTCAGCCGCACCTGCACGCCGGCCGCGCTCAGCCGCTCGGCGTAGGCCGGTGCCTGGTCCGCCAGTGTGTCGAGGCCCGCGGCCAGGATGCAGGCCGGAGCCACGCCCGCGAGATCGTCCCGGTGCAGCGGGGAGATCGCGCGGGCGTCGAAGCCCGCGGGCATCGCGATGCGCTGCACCGCACGGCAATTGCCCGGGGTCGCGGTGGGCGCGCCCGCGTTCTCGGTGAACGAGGGATACCGGAACACCTGCTCGGTCCAGTCGAGCTGTGGATTGATCAGAACCTGTGCGCGGACCCGGAGGTCGAGATCCTCGGCGCTGAGCGCGGTGAGCGCGGCCAGTGTCGCGCCCGCGCTGGAGCCCAGCAGGACGAGCCGGCCGGGGTCGGCCGCCCACCGCCCGGCCTGGGCCACCAAGTGCGTGACCGCGTCATAGGCGTCGGCGACCGGCGCGGGCAGCGGATGTTCGGGCGCCAGCCGATAGTCGACCGAGGCGACCACGGCGGGCAGGTTCGCCGCGAGATGGCTGAGCAGCCAATCGTCCTGGGCGGGCGTGCCGCTGATGAATCCGCCGCCGTGGAACGCGACGATCAACGGCAGCCCCGCACCGCCCTGGACCGGCTGGTACAGCCGGACATTCAGCCGCCGCCCCGGGAGGTCGAGCGCGTGCGTACCGATGCGCGCGCCGCGGTCGAGTGCGCCGAGCACCAGCTTGCCCAGTCCGGTCCCGAGCTTGCGGTCCTGCGCTTCGCGCAGTGCGATCACCTGCTCCGGGGTGATGGAATCCCAGTCCACCGTGGGTGAAACCTTGGCCAGCAGCCGCATTCGCGGCGGAATCGTGCCTCGCATGATGTGCCTTTCGAGTTCGTGGAGAGGTCAGGCCAGGGCGCGGCGCAGGACCGCCCCGAGTTCGGCGTTCTGCCGCTGGGAGATTTCGGCGGACAGGATGGCCTGCGATCCGTGGAAGGTGCCGGGCCACTGATGCACTTCGACCGGTACGCCCGCGCGCAGCAGGCGCAGCGCGTACTCGAGGCCCTCGTCGCGGTTCGGGCAGAACTCCGCGGTGGCGATGTAGGCGGGCGGCAGTCCGGACAGGTCGGTGGCCCGGGCCGCGGCGGCGTACGGCGTGGCGGGCGCGTCGCCCAGGTAGTGCGCCCACATCTGGGCGACCTTGGCGCGGGTGACGAACGGCGTCTCGGTGAAAGTGGTTGCGGACCAAGTGGTCTGCCGGTCGTCCAGGCCCGGCTGATGCAGCAGCTGAAAACGGATCGGCGCGCTCTGCTCGTCGCGCACCCGCAGCGCGACGGCGGCCGCGATGCCCGCGCCGGAGCTGTGCCCGCCGATCGCGATGCGCGCCGGGTCCAGGCCCAGTTCCTCCGCGTGCTCGGCCACCCAGAGCACTGTCGCGTAGACGTCGTCGTGCGCGGCGGGAAAAGGGTGTTCCGGAGCCAGGCGGTAGGCCACCGAGATGACCGTCGCTCCGGAACTCCGGGCGAGCGTGGCGGCCCAGGGCTGCTCGGTGTCCAGGTCGCCCATGACGAAGCCGCCGCCGTGCAGCCAGACGACGGCGCCGTGCGCGTCCTGCGGCCGGTAGATCCGGATCGGGACGCCGGTTCCCGCTGGTACCACGTGGTCTTCGAGGGCGAGGCCGGTGGTGTCCGCAGGCAGCGCGGCGGACAGCTCGGCGAGTTGTTCGCGCGCGCTGACCGGGTCGGACAGGTCGGCGGGCGGGAACAGGGCGGTGAACGGCTCGAGTTCGGGATCCATGCCTCAATCGTCGCGGCCGCGCCGCCGCGCGGCATCCGCCAACTGTCGCGCTTTCCGGGCTTCCCGCGCGACGATCGCCGCGTACCGTCGAAGCGTGGATGCGTTGATCGTGCGGCTCTCGCAGTTGGACACCGAAGCCGAGGGCGCGCTGCGCGTGGTGTCTTTCTACGACACGCTGCTGCGCCGGCGGGTGGATCTCCCGGCGCTCGCCCGGGCCTCGGCCAATCTGGCCGAATGCGTGGCCGGCATCCGATTGGACGGCGCCGGACAGGTGATCCGGTTCGCACCCGACGGCCGGGAGGTCGCGGCGCCGCCGCCCGCCGCGTCGATGACCTTGCCGATCATCCTCGACGAGGAAGAGATCGGCAGCGTGTGGCTGGAACGCACCGGTTCGTCCCGGGCCCTGGACGAACTGCTGCTGGACCGGCTCGCCCTCACCACCGCGGCGGTGGTCGAGCGCTACGGCCCGGCGCGCACCACCATGGCCGATCCGGCACTCGTCGAACTGGTGATCAGCCCCGGTACCGACGCCGCGGCCAGGGATAGAGCGTTGCGGCTCTTGGGATTTCCCGCCGGTCTGCCGGTGCGGGTGATCGCGGTGCGCTCGCGGGTACCGCTCGACCGGATCGGCGGGCTGATCTGCCCGGCTCGGCCGGTGAAGGCCGCGACGGTCGCAGACGTGGGCGTCATCCTGGCGGCCGCCCTCGATTCCGCCAGGTTCCCCGACGGCGTCCGGGCTGGTGTCGGCAGCTCCGAAAGACCCGAGAAGTCCTGGTATGAAGCCAGTACCGCGCTCCGCTTCAGCTCCGCCCGGCAGCCGATCGTGCATTACGGCAGCCTCGGCGCACTGGCATTGCTCGCACACGTGCCAGGAGATGCCCTGCGCGACAACGCCGATGTCGGCGCGATCGCCGTAATCGCCGCTAGTGCGGACGATCTCGACACTTTGGAGGTCTATTGCGGCGCCGGCTCGCTGCGCCGTGCCGCCGAGGTGCTGCACCTGCATCACAGCAGCGTCGCCCGCCGGCTCGAACAACTCGGCAGGACAGTGGGTTTCGAGCTCACCGAACCGGCGGGGCTGCTGCGCGCCCGGCTCGCCTTGACCGCATGGCGGCTGCTGTGCGGCCGAGATGGCAATAACGCGTTCTAGATTGACGGCCGCAGGCAACTCTGGTTCGCTGGCAGCACCGCCAAGAATGCTGAAGCATCGCGGCCAGGGTGCACCTGCGAGGGGTGCAACGGGAGGGTTTGTCGATGACGCCGCTGGTGGATCGCTGGAAACTGTTCAGCCTGCGCGAATTCCGCATGCACCGGGGCCGCACCCTCGCCTCGATGACGGTGATGGCGGTGTCGGCCGCCTTCCTGGTCGCGGTGTTCGGCATCTTCGGTTCACTCACCAATTCGGTGCACCAGCTGGTCGACGGTTTGGCGGGGGAGGCGACGCTGGAGGTTTCCGGCATCACCGACGCCGGGTTCCCGGCCGCCGTGCGGGCCGAGGTGCAAGCTGTGCCCGGCGTGGCGCACGCGGTGCCGATGCTGCGGGCGAAGGTCCCCAGTTCGCGCGGGGCGATGCTGGTGCTCGGCGCCGACGCCGGGGCGGGCGTGCTGAAGAGCGACCTGCAAGACGCGGTCGAGCAGCGCCACATCATGGCCTTGGCCACGACCGAGAACGGCGTCCTGATCGGCCCCGGCGTCGGTGTCCCGGTCGGCGCGCGCATGCAGCTCAACGGCTGGGAGGTCACGGTCGCGGGCGTGCTGTCGGGGGAGCGGCTGGCCCGCCTCAACGAAGGCCACTACGTGCTGGCCTCGCTGCCGCTCGCCCAGTTCGTCACCGCGCGCACCGACCGGATCGATTCCGTGCTGATCGTGCCGCGGCCGGGTGTGGACGCGGCGGCGTTGCGCCAGGCGGTCTCCGGAGCGGTGGCCGGGCGGGCGCTGGTCGCGGAACCGAGCCTGCGGGCCGTGCAGACCGGCGGCGGCGTCCGGATGATGCAGTACATGACGCTGATGGGTGCGGCGATGGCCTTCATCGTGGCCGCGTTCCTCATCTATACGGCGATGAGTATGGCCATCGCGCAACGGCGGCAGACGATTTCGATGCTGCGCGCGATCGGGGGGCGGCGCTCGACCGTCGTCGCCGATCTGCTCGTGGAAGCGGCGGTGATCGGCGTGCTTGGCGGCGCGGTAGGCGCGCTGCTGGGCATCGTCATGGGGCGCCTGGCGATCGGCACGCTGCCCGTGGCGCTGATGCAGTCGATGGAGGCCCGCACGGTATATTCGCTTCCGCTGTACGCGATTCCGATCGCGATCGGAGCCGCCACGCTCACCAGCATGGCGGCCTCGGCGGTCGCGGCGCACCAGGTGTACAAGGTGTCGCCGGTGGAGGCGCTGGCTCCGATCGGCGCGGGCGCGAGCGATCAGGTCCCGAGGTGGCTGCGCCTGGGCGCGGCGGGCGGTGCGCTGTTCAACGTCGTCGTGGCGGTCGTCCTGGTGCGCCTGCACCTCGGCGCTTTCCTGTGGTCGGGGCTGGCGCTGAGCCTGTTCTTCGGTGCGGGCCTGATGGCGTGCTTCGCGGCCGCCGGTCCGCTGGTCGCGGCGACCGCGTGGGTCGCCCGCACGTTCGGCCGGGCGGGCGCATTGGCCGGAGCCACCCTGGAACGCGCCCCGCGACGGGTCTGGGCCACCATGATGACGGTGTTCATGGCCGTCGCCATCACCGTGACCACCACCGGTGCCAACAACGACCTGCTCGGCTCGATGCGCGGATCCGTGGGGTCGATGGCCGAGGTGGATGTCTGGGTGTCCTCGCACCCGCCCGACCAATTCCCCACGGGCCCGGCCCTTCCCGCGCCGCTGTCCGCCGCCGTCGCCGCCATGCCGGAGGTCGAGCGGGTCACCGAGGCGCAGGTGGCCTACGCGACCCTCGGCGCGGACAAAGTGCTGCTGTACGGGATGGCGGCAGGCGCGGTCAATCCGCTCTACGACGGCTTGACCCGCGAACAACAGGACGCGCTGGTCGCCGGTCGCGGCGTCGCGCTGTCCCGGGACATGGCCCGCACCCTCGGCGTGGAAACCGGTGACGCGCTGACCATTCAGACGCCCCGCGGGCCGCAGCTCAGCACCGTGCTGGGCGTGGTCTCCTACTTCACGGCGCTGACCGGCACCGTCGGCATGGGACTGAACCAGATGCGCGAGTGGTTCGATCGACCCGGCGCGACCGTGCTGCAAGTCGAGGCGAAGCCGGGCGCCGACACCGCGCAGCTGATGGAGTCCATCCGGCGGCTGGCCCCGGCTGCCCAAGTCTATTCCGGGGCAGCGGCTTTAGCCGGCGTCGAGGGTTCCGCCGAACAGGGCATGGCGGTCGCGAACGCGATGTGGGTGATCGTCGTGCTGATCGCCGCGATCGCCCTGCTGAACACCTTGACGCTGTCGGTGCTGGAGCGCCGCCGCGAGATCGGGGTGCTGCGGGCCATGGGCTCCAGCCGCCGGGTCACCGTGCGCATGGTGCTGGCGGAGGCGGCGGGCATCGGAATCGTCGGCGGCCTACTGGGTTTGGGTTTCGGGCTGGCCAGTCAGTACTTCTTCGACAGCATTACCCCCGACATCATGAACGTCGAGGTGCCCTATCAACCGGGCCCGGCGGCGCTGCTGTTCGCCGCGGGCGCGGTGCTGCTGAGCCTGCTCGGCTCGATCCCGCCGGCCGTGCGCGCCGCCCGGGTCAACATCATCGACGCGGTGAGCGCCGACTGAATCGTGCAGGGTCACATCCCTTTCCGGAAGCGCGCGTTGCGGCCGTTGTCGGCCGCCTCGGGGGCGAGGCTGTCCACGAGCGCGGTGATCCGGCCCAGCAGCGGCGCGATCCGCCGCGGTCGATCGATGATGGCATCGCAGATCGCCTGCCCGCCTTGTTCGGGCGTCAGGCCGCGGTCGCGGTAGATCGGGTTCGACGCGGTCATCGCGGTCCGCACCAGCGGCATGTACACCGAGCTGAAACGGATGTTCTCCGTGAGGGTTTCGGCTTGCAGGGTGGTGGTGAGCGAATCGAGAGCCGCTTTGGAGGCGAGGTAGGCGCCGTACCCGGGTCCGCCGAAGAGGTTCGCCACCGACAGCACGCTGACGACCTGGCCGTCGCGGCGTTGCCGCATCCCGGGTAGTAGCGCCAGCATCAGCCGGGTCGCGGCGAAGTAGTTCAGCCGCATGGTGCGCTCGTAGTCGTGGAACCGTTCGTAGGACTCGTCGAGCCGGCGGCGAATGGACCGGCCCGCGTTGTTGACCAGGATGTCCACGCCGCCGTGGTCGGCAAGCACCTGCGCCGCCGTCGCCTCGAGCGCCTCGAAATCATTGAGGTCGCAGGGGTATACGGCGGCCTTGCCGCCCAGGCTCTCGATCTCCGCGGCGACCGCGCGCAGCTCCGGCTCGCGCCGGGCGACCAAGGCGACCATCGCCCCGGCGGCGCCGATCTGCACGGCCGCGGCCCGTCCGATCCCCGAGGACGCGCCGGTGATCAGCACCGTCCGCCCCGCCACCCGGTCCGCGAGCGTGTGCTTGCGCCGCAGTCTGGTCACACTCACCTGCGTGTCGAGCCCGCGGGAGATCAGCCGCCCCAGCTCAGCAATTCCATACATAGTGATGAATGCTAAGTTATATAACTAGTGATGTAAATTGCTGACATGGACGCCGCCAGCCTGCACCTCATCGCCCGCCGCCTGCGGAGCATCGCCTTCACCGCGACCGGCAACACCGGCTCCTATCGCTTCGCCCCCAGCGACTACGCGGTCATCGAAGATGTTGCGCTGCATCCGAATTCCTCGATCCGTGAGATCACGCAGCGCACCGCCATCGTGCAGAGCCTGGTCTCGCGGATCGTCGCCCGCTACCGCGAGGACGGCATCCTCCGCACCGCCCCCGACCCGGCCGACGGCCGCCGGGTTCTCGTCAGCGTCGAGAAGAAGGTGCAGGAGGACGTCTTCCGGGCCCGGGGCCGCGCCCCGATCGACACGGCCCTCGGTACCGAACTGCCCCAGCTGACGCCGGCGCAGCAGCGGCGAGTGGTCCAACTGCTGGACGAACTGGGCGACCTGCTGCGCGCCGCGCCGGAACGCTAGACCTCACCGTTCCCTGCGGTAGAGCCGCATCGTCACCGGCCCGAACACCGCGACGAGCACCGTGCAGGTCAGCAGCACCCAGCCGATATCGGCGGCGGCGGGCTGCCCGTGCATCAGGCCGCGCACGGCGGTGACCAGGTGCGTGATCGGGTTGACCCCGACGAAGGCCTGGAGCCAGCCGGGCAGCGTGCCGGGATCGACGAAGACGTTGCTGACGAACGTCATCGGGAAGGTCACCAGGATCGCCAGGAACATCACCGACTCAGGCGTGCGGGCCAGCAAGCCCAGCGTCGTCCAGACCCAGGACAGGCACCAGGCGAAAACCAGGACGAGGCCGACTCCGGCGAGCAGTCCGGGCACACCGGCCGCGGGCCGGAAGCCGAGCAGCGCACCGGCTCCCACGATCACCGTGGCCGCGATCGCGTAGCGCGCCAGGTCGGCCAGCAAAGCCCCGACCAGCGGCGCCGGCTGCCAGATCGGCAGCGAGCGGAACCGGTCGAACACCCCCTTGGTGATGTCGGCGTTGAGCGCGACCGCCGTCGACTGGGTCGTCATCGTGACGGTCATGACCAGGATGCCGGGCAACACCGTCTGCAAGTACGCGCCGGTGGAGCCCGCCAGCGCGCCGCCGAAGAGATAGGTGAACATGACCAGCATCAGCAGCGGGAACACGGTCACATCCGAAAGCTGGTCCGGCACATGCTTGATCCGCAGCACCGCGCGCCAGACGAAAGCCAGCGCGGTGGCCGGCGCGCCGGGCCGGGCGGGACGGGCCGACAGCGCCGACCGCGGCGAGATGCTCATACGGGAATCTCCTCGGGCTCGACGGGCTGGCCGGTCAGGGCGAGGAACACCTCGTCCAGGCTGCGCTGGCCGACGCTGAAATCGCTGACTTCGATGCCCGCCCAGGCGAGTTCGGTCAAGGCCACACCGGCGCGGCCGGGATCGGTGAGGCGGGCGGACAGGACCGCCGGATCGTCGTCGCGATGCACCGGAGCGGCCAGGGCGCCGGACAACAGCCGCTCCGCGGCCGGCCGCCGCGCCGGATCCCGGAGCCGGACGTGCACCGCCCCGGCCCCGACTGACGCCTTGAGTTCGGCGGTCGTGCCCTCGGCGATGACCCGCCCGTGATCGATCACCGCGATCCGGTCGGCCAGCCGGTCCGCCTCCTCCAGGTACTGGGTGGTGAGCAGCACCGTGGTGCCGCGGGCGGTCAGGTCCCGGACCACGTCCCAGACCCGGGTGCGGCTGCGCGGGTCCAGGCCGGTGGTCGGCTCGTCCAGGAACAGCAGATCGGGCATCACGACGATGCTCGCCGCGATATCCAATCGGCGCCGCATGCCGCCGGAGTAGCGCTTGGCCTGCCGGTCGGCGGCGTCGTCGAGGCCGAACGCGGCCAGCAGTTCGCGGGCTCGCTCGGCGGCGGCGCGGCGGCGATGCCCGAGCAGCCGGCCCATCAGCACCAGGTTCTCCAGACCGGTGAGATCCTCGTCGACCGAGGCGTATTGGCCGGTCAGGCTGATCCGGGCGCGGACCGCGTCGGCCTCGGCGACGACATCGCGGCCGAAGATCCGGGCCTGCCCGCCGGTCGGCCGGAGCAGGGTCGCGAGGATCCGGATGGTGGTGGTCTTCCCCGCCCCGTTCGGACCGAGGAAGCCGTAGACGCCGCCTTCCGGGACCGTGAGGTCCACCCCGTCGACGGCGACGGTGTCGCCGAACTGCTTGCGCAGCCCTTCGGCTCGAATCGCGGACATCGCCTCACGCCTCGACCGTCGGGCGCAGTCGCAGCGCCGCGTCGACACCGAAGAACACCTTCGCCAGCCGATCCGTGCGGGACAGGTCCGCGGCGATCGAGGCGGTGCTGACCACTTCGGGCTCGTTCGCCCGGTAGGTGACGCCTTCGTGCACGACCTCGGCGGTGCCGGCCGCGAGCACGTTCTTGAGCCAGTCGGGGTTGGTGCCGTAGGGCAGCAGGATGACGAACCGGTCCCCGGCTTCGGTAATGCCGATCGGCGTCTCGTAGGACTTCCCGCTTGACCTGCCGGTGTGCCGGATGACCGAGGCGGTCGCGCCGGGCTGACCCGCGGTTTTCATGTTGTGCCGGTTGGTGAAACGCCGGTTGAACCGGCGGACCGCCGTGAGCCCGGGGGCGAAGCCCGTGCGGATCGAGACCAGCACGAAAAGCACCCCCGCCAGGATCACGCCCAGCGGCGCCGCGAGGACGACCACAATCCAGATCCACATGATGACACCCAATTCTCTTACGTTGTAAGTCTTATGTTGTAAGGGAAGCATTACAACGTAAGGCTGTCAAGAGCGGGGATTCTTACCACGTACGGTAAAGTTGGCCGGCAATGGTTACCGATCAACGGCCTCGCCTGAGCCGCGAACAGATCCTCCGCGCCGCCGTTGCTCGCGCCGACCGGGATGGTGTGGAGGCCGTCACCATGCGCAATGTCGCCACCGATCTCGGGGTCGAGGCGATGTCGCTCTACTACCACGTGGCGAACAAGGCCGAACTGCTCGACGGGATGGCCGAGGTGGTGCTCGGCACCATCAACGACGCGGTCGCACCGCTCACCGCGACGTCGGCCGCCGACTGGAAACCGGTGCTGCGCACCCGCATTCTGCTGGCGCGCCAAGTCCTGCTCCAGCACCCCTGGGCGCCGGGATTGATCGGGACGCGCACGCCGATGACGCTGGCGCTGATCACCTACTTCGACGCGGTGATCGGCCTGCTGCGCACCGGTGGCTTCTCCTACGACCTGGCCCACCACGGCCTGCACGCCCTGGGCAGCCGGGCGCTGGGCTTCACCCAGGAGCTGTTCGAGTCGGCGGGGGAGCAATCCGACGAAGAGGCGACCGCCCAGCTCGCGGCGATGGCCGAGCAGTTCCCGAACATCGCGGGCATGATCGCGAACGAGGCGACTCACGACGAGGCCGACCCGAAACTGGGCTGGTGTGACGACCAGACCGAGTTCGAGTTCGGCCTGGACCTGATCCTCGACGGCCTCGATCGGATGCGCGGACCGGCGTAGCCCGCGCGCCCGGTCCCGGGCAGGTGTCCCGAATATTCGGGACCTTCGGACCGGTGCCAGTCGCCTCGGGTGTGCGGAGCATGGGGTTCGGTGGAGCGGCTTTCCGCGCGATCCGATCGCGCACGCCCACCGGGGAGGATGGCAACCGATCTCATGAGCTCCGCACAGCCGGACGCCGAGACTCTGCACGCCGCGATCACGATGGCCGTCCGTGCGCCGTCCGTGCACAACACCCAGCCCTGGCGCTGGCGTATCACCGGCTCCGCGGTCCAGCTCTACGCCGATCCGGAGCGACATCTCAGCGCCACCGATCCACAGCGGCGCGGGCTGGTGCTCAGCTGCGGCGCGGCGCTGCATCATCTGCGGGTGGCGCTGGCCATGCTCGGCTGGTCCACCGCGGTCAGTTACATACCGGACCCGGTCGACCCCGATCACCTGGCCACCGTCGAGTGCGCGCCGCGGGAACCGACGCGCACCGACTTCGAACTCAGCGCGGCGATACTGCACCGGCAGTCCGACCGCCGCCGCTACAGCGACTGGCGGGTCCCGCCGGGTTACATCCGGACGATCGCCACCCGCGCCACCGCGTGCGGCGCCGTGGTGCGGCACGTGCCCGACGCGCTGCGCGCGAACTTGGCGCGCCCGGCCCGTGCGGCGATCGAGCAGCACGCCACGGACGTGGATTATCAGCTCGAACTCGCCGAATGGAGCGGGCGGCGCGGCACTTCCGACGGCGTGCCCGCGGCGAACAGTCCGGTACCGCATCCCAACAACGAGATCCCCGTGCGTGCGTTCGCCGAGCCCGCGCTGGTCGACCGGACCATGCATCCGGACGCCGCGGAATGGCTGGTGATCTGCACGCCCGCCGACGATCGACGGTCCCGGCTGCGGGCGGGCGAGGCGCTTAGCGCGGCGCTGCTCACCGCGACCGATCTGGGACTGTCCAGCAGTGTGCAGACCGAGCCGCTGGGACTGCCCGAGCTACGCGACGAGATCCGGACGCACGTGCTGTACGACTGTGCCTATGCCCAGGCCATGGTGCGCGTCGGCTGGGTGCCGACCTCGGCGGCCCCACTGCCGCAGACGCCGCGGCGGCCGCTGTCCGAGGTCCTCGATCAGTAGTCCGCCCGGGCGTCGTCGAGCCCGAGTTTGGTGGCCAGGACCGCGGCCTCGGTGCGCCCGCCGACCTCCAGTTTCGACAGCAGCTGGGAGACGTAGTTCTTGACGGTCTTCTCCGACAAGAACATTCGGCGGGCGATCTGCCGATTGGTCAGGCCTTCGCCGAGCATGCCGAGCACGGTGCGTTCCCGATCGGTCAGGGTCGCCAGTGGACCGGGCTCGGCCGCCGCCTGGGTGCGCAGCTTCGTCATCAGCGCGGCTACGGCGCGCTCGTCCAGCAGGGAGCGGCCCTGGCCGACCGCGCGGATCGCGTCGACCAGTTCGGCGCCGCGAATGTCCTTGATCAGGTAGCCGCGGGCGCCGGCCAGCACCGCGCCCAGCATCGACTGCTCGTCGAAGAACGAGGTCAACATGACGCAGCGCAGGTCGGGTGTCATGGCGAGCAGGTCACGGCACAGTTCGACGCCGCTGCCGTCGGGCAGCCGGATATCGAGCACCGCGACGTCCGGGTGCAGCGCGGGGACCCGCCGCCGGGCTTCCGCGCAGGTCGCGGCCTCGCCCACCACTTGCAGGTCGGGTTCGTCGTCGATGAGGTCGCGGATGCCCAGACGCACGATCTCGTGGTCGTCCACCAGGAACACCGTCGCCACCGCAGCACCTCCTCTGTCCCCTGCGGAAGCCCTGGCTTCCTCCTACAGCAGTACCACAACGGCTCACGCTGAAACGAAGCCCGGCCGCACGCTGGAGGTTTGCCGGTCAGGTCCGGCGCGCGCGCTGCGCGAGGCGCCGCAGCGGCCCGTGTTCCTGAGTGGACCCTGGCCGTAGGGCCAGCACGAGAATCCCGGCCAGCACGATGCCGATCATGTTGACCGCCAGCTGGCCCAGCGAGCCCGCGGTGACATGCCATTTCCCGGCCACGGCCGCGGCGGCGGCCAGGCCGGCCGCGGGCACCGTGGTCACCGAGATGAAGACCCCGACCAGTGCGGCCGAGCGCGCGGTCACGATGGCCAGCATGCCCGCGGCCCCGGCCAGCAGGGCGACGAGCAAGGAGAACGGCCCGACCTCGTAAATGAAGTCGAGACTGCGGGCGTTCTCGACATCTGCGACGGATATCCAGCCCAGGCGTACCCAGAGCAGTGTGGCGGCGGCGGTGATGAGCATGGCCAGCGCGAAACCCGCCAGCAGCGCGACGGCGGAGTTGCGCACCAGGGTGCGGTCGCGGCGATTGAGTCCGATGGCCAGTGCCGACAGCGGGCCGAATTCGGGTCCGACGACCATCGCGCCGACGAGCGTCAGTGGTGACGCGCTGGCTACGCCGATGGCGCCGAGCAGGACCGCGATGACCAGAAAGGCGAAGAAGGTCGAGTTCGCGGTGGAATTGCTATGAGCTTGCTGTAGTAGTGATCGCCAGACGATGGTGTCGGCCTGGCTCCCCGGCGTCGCGGCCTCGGCTCGGCGCGCGGCCGCCGAGAGCACCGAGTCGATCGGCCCGAAGGTGATCGCGCCGTCGCGTGGCACGCCCAGCGCCGTGAGTTCGTCGAGCAGCGCGTTCATGCTCGATCGCGCGACGTCGGCCTGCACCAGGTCACCGGCCGGTGTCACCGCCGCGCCGCGGGTGAGCACGATGTGGGTGGCCCCGGATTCTCCGGCCAGCAACGCGAGCACGGCGGGGGTCGTCGAGGCGGGACAGATCACGCGAAGTCGGAGCACTGCTACCCCCTGATGGTCGGCGTGCCCGGCGACCAGCCGGAGCTACAAAAGTAGCTGGATGACCATGGTCCCCGGCCGATCTCGGCGCTCGTGTGTCACCGCATCGGCACGGCCACGTCGCCGCCGCCCTCGCGCGTCAGCCTGCGCCGCACCTTGACGAGAGTGGGAGCCGGAACGAACCCGCCCGCGAACAGCGCCTCGCCCTGCCGGAACCACGGCGACCGCTCCAGCAGCGCGGTCGGCGCGTAGCCGAAATAGGTGCCGAGCTCGGCCAAGTCGGTGGGCGAGGTCATCTTCATCAGGGCGAGGTTGTCGCACTGGGAGATGATGCCCGGGTGCACCTTCGAGGGCCGCTGGGTCGACAGCAGCAACCAGAGCCCGAACTTGCGGCCCTCGGCGGCGATCTGGATGAGCCTTTCCCGCACAGCCACCGCGATGGGCGAATCCAGGCGCGGTGAGGCCAGGTTGTGGGCTTCGTCGATGACCAGCAGGACCGGGCGGCGTTCCTCCCGGCGGGCCCACAGCTCGTCCAGCAGCGCCAGCGCCACCACCAGATGCTGCTCCGGAGTGGAGAAGCCGCCGAGGTCGAGCACGGTGACGTCGGGCCGGTCGGAGACGATGTCGGTGACCGCGGGGTCGCGGTAGGCCCACACTTCCCAGCCCGGCAGGCCGAGGTTCTCCACCCGCATCGCCAAGCGCCTGCGCCCCGGCACTTCCGATGCCCGCAGCTGCGGCAGCAGGCTGTCGAGGTCGGCGGAATCCAGCTCCGCGCCCAGGTGGATGAGTTCGTTGAATTCCTCGCGGTCCGCGACCGGATCGATGCGGAGGATGGCGGCCTTGGAGGCCAGCGGCAGACCCAGGAATCGAGCCCGCAGCCGGGCGCCGGGCTCCGCGTTCGGGCGCAGGACGCGAATGTCGCGCTGCCGCAACGCGTCCGCGGTCGGCCCGGTGGCGGTGGGGTCGACCTCGCCGAGCCGGACGAAATCGGCGTTCGGGTCGAAGATCACCACCGGCAGGGCGGTGTGGGCGATGAGTTGTTCCAGCGCCACGCCCAGGGCGTAGGTCTTGCCGGAGCCGCTCTGCCCGCACCAGAAGGTGTGCCGGTTGAAGCGCGTGGGCAGCAGCCGGGCGGGTCCGCCCGGCGCGGTCACGCGCGTGCCCACCTCGAGCAGGGCGCCGGTGGTCTCGTGCAGGGTCGCCACCGTGTCCAGATCGGCCGGTTCGACGCGGCCGCTCTGGACCGGGTAACTGGTCCGGACATTGATCCCGTCCGCGGTGAGCTCGCCGATCAGTCGTCCGCGCAATCGGACCGGTGTTGTTTCGGAGCGCTCCTCGACCAGGGCGAGCTGGCTGCGCCCCTCCGCGACGACGGTGATCAGCGAACCGGCGACGAAAGCGCTGCCCGAGGCATCGGCGACGACGAAGGAGCGGCCGTCGTCGGAGCGGGCCAGCAATGAGGTGGGTTCAGCGCGCATGCACCCGATACTGCCACTTGTCCTCGAGAGTTGAGCAAATGACCAGCAATCGACATTGATACTGTGGTGTGTGCCACTGAGGGCGGCGGGGTCAGGAGTCGGACAGTTTCCATACCCGCACGGCAAGGTGGGTTTCGAGGCGGCGTGGACCGTCCAGCCAGTCCTCGCCGAGCAGGCCGCCGATCCGGGCCAGGCGCTGCCGCACGGTATTCCGGTGAATGAACAGCTCTGTGGACGTCCTGGCGATATTGCAGCCGAACTCCAGGTGCGCCCACGCCGTTTCGGCGAGCGCGGTGTGGTGCGCCGCGTCGTAGTCCAGCAGGGGCTGGATTTCGGCGAGCGGACTGAACGCGGGATCCAGCGTATGGGCGGCGTCCAGGAGCAGGCCGACCGCGCCGAGCCGGGCCCCATCGAGCAGCGCTCCGGTGCGGCCGAGCATCAGCAGGGTGGCCAGCGCCCGGCGGGCCTGCCGGTAGAGCGGGATGAGACGATCGAATCCGGTTGCGGGACCGGCGAATCCGATGGTCGGCGGAATGGATTCGGCGGCGAGGGCGGCGCGGATGCGCTCGGCCACCGAACCGTCATCGGCTGCCACGACACAGAATTCGCCGTTGTAGCGCGCCACCAGAGCGCGGGAGGTGACCGCCGAGCGCAGCCGGGTCTCCAGGCGCCGGTGGTCCGCGCCGGGCGCGGAGATCACGACGACGGTGAGATCGTCGGTCGGACGCAGTCCGAAACGGTTGGCGCGCTGCCGTTTTCGATCCTGCGGCACGTCCCGGCCGGACAGCAGATCGTCGAGGAGTTCGATCTGCAACTGCTGCGCCGCGTCGTGCGCGGCCCGGTCGAACAGGCGCAGAATGGTCAGGAAGATCGACAACCGTTCCAGCAGTCCCGCGGGCAGGTCGGGCAGGCGGTCCGCCAGCACCAGCGTCGCCAGATGGCCGCCGGCGGTTCGGGCCGGGATCAGCGTGAAAGTCTCACCGCCGACGCGGAATTCGCGCGGTTTTCCGGTGCCGGCGGCGGTGCGCAGCGGCCGGGCGAGCGGGCCGGCCGCGAGCTGATGCACCCGCTCGGCCCAGGCTTGCTCGTCCTGGGCCCGGGCCGCGAGCACGCCGTCGGCCGCGTCGAGGACGGCGACCCGGGAGGCGACGATGGCCCGCACGAGATCGGCGAATCCCTCATAACCGCCGCCGCCGATCGCCGACTCGATCAGTCGCCGATCCAGGGCCATCAGGCTCTGCAATTCCGACATCTCGTGCTGCTGTGAGGCCTGTTCGCGGCCGAGGCGCTCGAGTGCGCCGCGAATCGAGGAGAACCGCTCGGCGTTGTCCAGCGCCACCGCGGCGTGCTTGCCGATGGCGTCGAGCAGATCGACGGTCTCGTTCGGATAGCCGCGCGGTGCGCGGTCGGCGATGAGCAGTGCGCCGATCGCCTTGCCGTGCAGGTACATCGGGACGCCGAGGATGGACCGGACGCCTTCGGCGCGCACGATCGAATCGACCTGCGGCAGGTGCGTGATCTCGGGGTCGTCCAGGTAGTCGGCGCTCTGATACGACGTCACGCCGGCCGCCGCGCGGCCGACGATGCCGGTGCCGATGGGCATGCGGAGCAGCCGATACGCCTCGGTCACCACGCCGTCGGATTTGCGGATGTAGGTCTCGTTGCTGGCGTGGTCGTTGAGGCTGATGTAGGCCATATCGCTGCCGGACAGCGTGCGGGTGCGTCCGACGATGGCTTGCAGGACGGCCTCGACGTCGCGGATGCCGCTGAGGTCGGTCGCGGTGTCGTACAGCGCGCGCAGCACCTCCTCGCGGCGGTTGCGCTCGGCGACCCGCAGGCCGAGGTCGCGGGCGGCGGTCCCGGCGGCCGCGGTGAGCTCGCCCCGGGCGACCGCGGCGGCGACTCGCGCCGCCAATGCGTGCTGCGGGATCCCGGCGTGAATGCCCTCCAGGATCGCCGAGACGGAGGTATCCATAACCGTCCTTGGCCGATGTGGTGTGCATAGTGACCTGTAAGTCGCAGGCAATGTATGCAGTGTAGCTATATCATCGGCCCGTCCAGCGCCCCTACCGTCGGCTGCATGCAGATCACCGGAGCCGTTCTCGAGGAGATCGGGCGTCCCCGCCCGTTCGCGGAGTCCCGGCCCATCACCATCGCGCGGGTCGAGCTGGGGGAGCCCGGGCCGACCGAGGTGCTCGTCCGGATCGAGGCGGCCGGGGTGTGTCACTCCGACCTCAGCGTGGTCGACGGGAATCGGGTCCGCCCGGTGCCCATGCTGCTCGGGCATGAAGCAGCCGGGATCGTCCTCCGGACCGGTTCCGCCGCAACAGATCTCGCTGTCGGTCAGCGTGTGGTCATGTCGTTCCTGCCGCGCTGCGAGCAGTGCCCGGCCTGCGCCGAAGGCGGGCGGTTGCCGTGCCCCGCGGGCAGCCGGACCAACAATGCGGGCGAGCTGCTGCACCATCCGGGGCGGCTGACCCGGGACGGCGAGCGCGTCCACCATCATCTGGGCGTCTCCGGTTTCGCAACACACGCGATCGTCGACCGGGCCTCGGTCGTGCCGGTCGATTCGGATGTGCCGCCGGAGATCGCGGCCCTGTTCGGCTGCGCCGTGCTGACCGGCGGCGGCGCAGTGCTCAATGTGGCCAAGCCGGGCCCGGACGACGACGTCATGATCGTCGGCCTCGGCGGCGTGGGCATGGCCGCCGTGCTGGTCGCCAAGGCGCTCGGCGTGCGGCAGGTCATCGCCGTCGACGCGCTGCGGACGAAGGCCGAGCAGGCGCTCGCGCTCGGCGCGGATCGGGCGTACACGCCGGATGAATTGGCCGACAAGGGGATTCGATCCCGCTACGTGATCGAGTGCGCGGGCAACGCCCGCGCCTTCGAGACCGCGTACGCCGCGACGGCCGTCGGAGGGACCACCATCACCGTGGGTCTGCCCGGCCCGGAGGCCATGGCGTCGATCTCGCCGCTATCGCTGACCGCCGAGGCGCGGACGGTCGTCGGAAGCTACCTGGGTTCGGCGCTGCCGTCCCGCGACATCCCGCGCTATGTGCGCATGTGGCGCGACGGAATGCTGCCGGTGCAGCGGCTGATCTCCGATCGGATCGAACTTGCGCAGCTCAACGAGGCGATGGATCGACTGGCCGACGGGCACGCGATCCGGCAGATTGTCACGTTCGGTGCCGCGGAGGCCGGCCGATGAGCGCGCAAATGGTTGCGCTTCCCGGACTGCCGGAGGGGCATTACATCGACGGGGAGTGGACCGGCGCGCCTGCCACGCTGCCCGTGCGGAATCCGGCTACGGGCCAGATAATCGCCCGGGTCGCGGACGCCGACGCCGAGGTGGGTCGGCGAGCGCTCGCGGCCGCGGTTGCCGCACAGCCGGATTGGGCAGCGACGAGCCCCCGCGCCCGTGCGGATGTGCTCATGACCGTCTTCGGTCTGCTGCACGAGCGCGCGGGTCAGTTCGCCGCGCTGATCACCGCGGAAATGGGCAAGCCGCTCGCCGAGGCGCGCGGCGAGGTGGCCTACGGCGCGGAGTTCTTCCGCTGGTTCGCCGAGGAGAGCGTGCGGTTCGGAGGGAGCTACCGCGTCGCGCCGTCCGGCGCCCGGCGCATCGTCACCATGAAGCAGCCGGTCGGTCCCGTGCTGGCCATCACGCCCTGGAATTTCCCGCTGGCCATGGGTGCGCGCAAGATCGCCCCGGCGCTGGCCGCGGGTTGCACCGTCGTGCTGAAGCCCGCCCCGCAGACACCGCTGACCTCGCTCGCCCTGATGGCACTGCTGGACGAGGCGGGAGTCCCCGCGGGCGTGGTGAATTGCGTGACGACCTCCGATGCCGCCGCGGTGTGCGGGCCACTGATCGCCGATCCCGGGCTGCGGAAGCTGACCTTCACCGGCTCCACGGCCGTCGGCCGGGCACTACTCGCCCAGGCGTCGCAGCGGGTTCTGCGCACCTCGATGGAGCTCGGCGGCAACGCGCCGTTCGTGGTGCTCGCCGGTGCGGATCTGGACAAGGCCGTGGCCGGCGCGGTCGAGGCGAAGATGCGCAACTCCGGTGAAGCCTGCACGGCGGCGAACCGGTTCCTGGTGCACGAGTCCCTGGCCGAAGAGTTCGCCGACCGGCTCACCGCGCGGATGTCCGCGCTGCGGGTCGGCGACGGCATGGACCCCGGCACCGAGGTCGGTCCGCTCATCGATGCGAATGCCGTTGCGGCGGTGCAGAAGCTGGTCGACGAAGCCGTGCGGCTCGGGGCCCGGGTCCGCACCGGTGGTCGGCGACGACCCGGCGCGGGGTACTTCTTCGAGCCAACGGTGCTGACGGACGTCCCGCCGGACGCCCGCATCCTGCACTCGGAGATCTTCGGACCCGTCGCGCCCGTTCGCACCTTCGGCACCACGGCTGAAGCGTTGGCCGAGGCCAACGCCACGACGGCGGGGCTGATCGGCTATGTCTACGGCGAAAACCTGGGCGAGACCCTCGCTTTCGCCGAGAACCTGCACACCGGCATGGTCGGCGTGAACGCGGGCGTCGTCTCCGACCCCGCCGCGCCGTTCGGCGGCGTCAAGGAGTCCGGACTCGGCCGCGAGGGCGGCCGGGAGGGACTCGACGAATACCTCGAGACCAAATATCTCGGTCTCGCACTCTGAACCGGAGGCTGTTTCCCCATGCAATTGGCGCTCACCGAGGACGAACTCGCATTCCGCGACGAGTTGCGCGCCTTCTTCCGCACCGAAATCCCGGCCGAGATCCGCAATCGGGCCCGGCACAGCGAGGAACTGAGCAAGGACGATTTCGTCACCACCCAGCGCATTCTCAACGCGCACGGGCTGGCGGTGCCGAACTGGCCGGTGGAGTGGGGCGGCAAGGACTGGACCCCGATCCAGCGCCACCTCTGGCACGACGAAATGCAACTGGCGTCGGTGCCCGAGCCGCTGACCTTCAACACCAACATGATCGGCCCGGTCATCGCGCAATTCGGCTCGCGGGAACTCAAGGAACGCTTCCTGCCGCCGACCGCCAACCTCGACATCTGGTGGTGCCAGGGCTTTTCCGAGCCCGAGGCCGGATCGGACCTGGCCTCGCTGCGCACCACCGCGGTGCGCGACGGCGACAGCTACGTGGTGAACGGCCAGAAGACCTGGACCACCGCCGCGCAGTCCGCGGACTGGATGTTCTGCCTGGTGCGCACCGATCCGAACGCGCCCAAGAAGCAGGCGGGCATCTCGCTGCTGCTGTTCCCGCTCGACACCCCCGGCGTCACCGTGCGCCCGATCGAGCTCATCGACGGCGGCTACGAGGTCAACGAGGTCTTCCTCGAAGACGTCCGGGTGCCCGCGAATCAGCTTGTCGGCGAAGAGAATCAGGGCTGGACCTACGCGAAGTACCTGCTCGGCAACGAACGGACCGGCATCGCCGCCGTCGGCCAGACCAAGGTACGACTGTGGCTGGCCAAGGAATACGCGCGCCAGACCCGGCTCGGGACGGGCACCCTGCTGACCGATCCGCTGTTCGCGGCCCGGCTGGCCGACCTCGAAAACGAGGTGCTGGCACTGGAATTGGTGCAGCTGCGGGTCGCCGCGGGTTCGGCGGACGGCAAGCCCGCGCCCGAGTCCTCGATTCTGAAGCTGCGCGGGACCGAGCTCCAGCAGGCGGTCACCGAACTGCTGGTCGACGTGGCCGGGCCCGCCTCGCTGCCGCGCGACGGCGCGTCCGAGGACTGGGCGCGCCGCAGCACCGCCACCTACCTGAACTACCGCAAGACATCGATCTACGGAGGATCGAACGAGGTGCAGCGCAGCATCATCGCCTCGACGATCCTCGGATTGTGAGGCCCCGCCATGGATTTCACCCCCACCAGTGAACAGATCATGCTGCGCGACACCGTGCGCGACGTGCTGGCCCGGCACTACGACCCGGAACGGCGGGCCAAGATCGTCGAGTCCGATCCGGGCTGGAACCCGGCGGTGTGGCGCACGCTGGCCGAAATCGGGCTGACCGGATTGACGATCGGCGAGGCGGACGGCGGCATGGGCGCCGGGCCACTCGAATCCATGCTGGTCATGACCGAGGTCGGCCGCCGCCTCGCACCGGAGCCGCTGCTCGACTGCGCGCTGCTGCCGGGCGAGATCGTCGCCGACGCGGGCACTCCCGCCCAGCGGCAGGAATTGCTACCCGCCCTGGCGCAGGGCAGCCTGTGGCTGGCCTTCGCCCACAGCGAGCCGGGCCTGCGGTGGCCCGCCGACGAGGTCGCCACCACGGCCCGGCGGCACGGCGACAACTGGCAGCTCACCGGGCGTAAACACCCGGTGTCGCACGGTGATTGCGCGGACCGGCTCATCGTGACCGCGGCGCTGCCCGAGGGCGTCGGCCTCTTTCTCGTCGATGCCGCCGACCCGGGTGTACGCCGCACGCCCTACCGCACCCACGACGGATCGCGCGGCGCCGATATCGAATTCGACAGTGCGACAGCCGAACCCCTCGGTGCGCCGGTGGACGCCACGTCGGTGGTGCGTACCGCCGTCGCCCGCGCCCAGGCCGCCCTGTGCGCGGAAGCCGTCGGGGCGATGGAAGAGTCGCTGCGACTGACCACCGAGTACCTGAAAACCCGCAAGCAGTTCGGTGTCCCGCTGCGCGCCTTCCAAACCCTGACCCAGCGCGCCGCCGACATGTATGTCTCGCTCGAACTGGCGCGCGGCATGAGCATGTACGCCGCCATGTCGCTGGCCGAGGGCGCCGTCGATCCGGTCGCCGTCTCCCGCGCCAAGCTGCGCGTCGGGCACTCGGCCCGGCATATCGGCCAGGAGGCGATCCAGTTGCACGGCGGCATCGGCATGACCGCCGAATATCCGGTGGGGCACTACACCGCCCGGCTCACCGCGATCGAGCACACCCTCGGCGACAGCAGCGATCACCTGCGGTTCCTCGGGCAGCACGTCGGTGACCATCAGCTCGTCGAACTCTGAAGTCGGACAGGAGAATCAAGAATGCTCGGTGCGGACAACGGCCGGAACAACCAGGATCGGCCGGGACCCAAGCTCTCCCGGCGCGGCGTGCTGGGGGTGGGCGCCGCGGCGCTGGCGGCGGCGGGAACCGGCGTCGCCGTCACCGGGTGCGGTAGCGAGGACGAGGTGAATCCTTCTGCCGTGCAGACGGATCCGACCGAGCACATCGTGTCGGCGAACAAGAAGGTCGCCGAGACCATGCCGTTCGGCGACACCGCCGACTTCGTGGACGCCGACCGCGGGTTCATCGCCGCGCTGGATCCCGGCGTGGTGCGCGGTGCCGACGGAAAGGTGGTGTGGGACAACGATTCCTACGATTTCCTGCACGGCACCTGCCCGGCCTCGGCCAACCCGAGCCTGTGGCGGCAGTCGCAGCTGACCGTCAAACAGGGCCTCTACGAGATCGCGCCCGGCTTCTATCAGGTGCGCGGCCTGGATCTGTCGAACATGACCATCGTCGAGGGTGACACCGGCATCGTGGTCATCGATCCGCTGATCTCCACCGAGACCGCGGCCGCCGGCCTGGCGCTCTACCGGGCCCATCGCGGAAACCGCCCGGTCACCGGGTTGATCTACTCGCATTCGCACGTCGACCACTTCGGTGGTGCGCTCGGCGTCACCACGCGCGAGGACGTGGCGGCCGGCCGCTGTCCTGTGCTCGCCCCGGTCGGATTCCTCGAACACGCTGTGGCGGAGAACATTTACACGGGTACCGCCATGGCGCGCCGGGCGGCCTACATGTACGGCGCGGTGCTGCCGCGCGGACCGAAGGGCCAGATCGGCGCGGGGCTGGGGCAGACCACCTCGGTGGGCACCGTCACGCTGATCGCTCCCACCAAGGACATCACCGCCACCGGCCAGCAGGAGGTGGTCGACGGCGTGCGCATGGTGTTCCAGATGACGCCGGGCACCGAGGCGCCCGCGGAGCTGAACTTCTACTTCCCGGACCGCCGGATCCTGTGCATGGCGGAGAACGCCACGCACACCTTGCACAATCTGCTGACGCTGCGTGGCGCGCTGGTGCGGGACCCGCACGTCTGGTCGAAGTATCTGACCGAGTCGATCAATCTGTATGCGCGCCAATCGGATCTGGTGTTCTCCTCGCATCACTGGCCGATCTGGGGCACCGAGCGGATCGTGGAATTCCTGTCGTTGCAACGGGATCTGTACGGCTATCTCAACGACCAGACGCTGCGGCTGCTGAATCAGGGCTACGTCGGCAGCGAGATCGCCGAGATGCTGAAGCTGCCGCCCGCGATCGAGCGGTCCTGGTCGACGCACGGCTACTACGGGTCGGTCAGTCACAACGTGAAGGCCATCTATCAGCGATACATGGGCTGGTTCGACGGGAATCCGGCGCACCTGTGGGAACATCCGCCGGTCGAGTCCGCCAAGCGGCACGTAGCCGCCATGGGCGGGGCGAACGCGGTGCTCAGGACCGCCCAGAAGGCTTACGACGAAGGCGATTTCCGCTGGGTCGTGCAGCTGGTCAACTACGTGATCTTCGCCGAGCCGGATCATCTCAAGGCAAAGCGCTTGCAGGCCAGTGCCTTCGAGCAGCTCGGATACGGCTCCGAGAACGCCACCTGGCGCAATTTCTACCTCTCCGGCGCGCACGAACTGCGTAATGGCTCCTTCGGCACGCCCACCTCGGCGAATTCGAGCGGTCTGCTCGCCGCCCTGACCGTGGAGCAGGCGTTCGACGCGATCTCCCTCAATGTCGACGGCCCCAAAGCCTGGGACATCAAGGTGACCACCGACTGGCGCTTCCGCGACGACGCCGACCGGGTGCATCGCGCCGAACTCCGCAACGGTGTGCTGGTGCACTACGACCGCTGGCCCGGCGATGGCCTGCCCGCTCCCGACGCCACCATCACCCTCACCCGCGGCGTGTTCCTGCGAAACATGCTCGCGGGCGGCGACATGCAGCAGGCCATCGGCAAGGGTGAAGTGCTCGTCGACGGGAACCTGGCGGTCCTGGTCCAGCTGAAGAGCCTGTTCACCAAGCCCGACCCGGGCTTCGCGATGGTCACTCCCTAACGCCGGCTTGACCCTGACGCTACGTCAGGGTTGCAGGCTTGTCCCATGACCAGCAACCTCACTTTCGCACCGCCGATCGGCGGATTCCAGGAGATCGACGGCCGCCGCGTATACCTGCATCGGTCCGGCAGCGGCGGACCCGCCGTCGTGTTCCTGCCGGGCGCGAGCGCGGTGGGCCTGGACTATTTCGGTGTCCAGCAACAGGTCTCGGAGTTCACCACGGCCGTGGTGTACGACCGCGGCGGCAGCGGCTACAGCGACCCGCTGCCGCAGCCGCGCACAGCCGCCGCGGTCGCCACGCAGCTGCGCGAGCTGCTGCGCGCCCAGCACATCCCCGGCCCCTATGTGCTCGCGGCGCACTCCCTCGGCGGTTTCTTCGCGCATCGATTCGCGCAGCTGTACCCGCAGGACGTGGCGGGACTGGTCTGGTTGGACGCGCTACACCACCGGTGGGACGACTTCATGCCGCCCGAGGCGAGCCTGGGCGCGACCGAGCAGCAGGCCCCTGATCTGGCCCAGCTGCGGCTGATGGTTCCGGAGCTGCGCGCGACGTATGCCGAGTCGCTCGCCGACTACCCGGAGCGCCTGCGGCAACCGCTGCTCGAGGCAAAGGTGAGCGACGGATGGCTGCTGGCCGGTGCCGCCGAGCGCTGCGGCTTGGTCGACCTTGCCGCCGAACTGCGGGCCGGCCCTGCGTTGCCCGGGGTCCCGCTGATCGCGCTCACTGTGGCGCAGGGGCCACAGGAGCCGAAGGCGCGGCTGGACGCGGCCGTGGTGGACGCCGTCTCGGGCGGTGAACAGCGCTTCATCACCGACACCTATCACCATCGGCTCTGCTTCGATCGCCCGGACGCCGTGGTCCAGGCGATCCGCGACGTCATCGACCAGGTGGGCCGCCCTTAGACTCGCACGAGGGTCAAGGAGGTGAACGGTGCTGACGATCAGCCAACTGGCGGCTACCGCCGGGGTGACTGTCCGCACCGTTCGCCACTATCACCAAGTCGGCCTGTTTCCTGAACCCGAGCGCGATGCCTCCGGCTATCGCCGCTACAGCGCCCAGGCAGCGGTGGATCTCATCAGAATCCGCACGCTCGCCGACGCCGGTGTGCCGCTCGCCCGAATCGACGCGTTGCTGCGCGCCCAGCCCGCCGAATTCGCGGCGGCCATCACCGAGATCGATGCGGAACTAGAGCGCAAGGTCGGCCAGCTCACCGAGCACCGGCGCCGCATCGCCGACCTGGAAAGCGGCGAAAGACTAGTCCTGCCCTCCGCGGTGATCGCCCTCCTGGACCGGATGCGGGGCCTCGGGATCAGCGAGAAGCGCGTGCGTCTGGAACGTGATGCGTGGATCCTGGTCCAGGCCATGGAGCCGGACTCCCTGGCGCAGCGAATCCACGACAAGAACGCCGGTTTCGACGACCCCGAGACGATCCGCCTGATCCTCGCCTGCGACGCGGCGGCCGACTGGGATCCCCGCGACCCACGCCTGGATGCGCTCATCGACGACCTGGACGCCTGGGAGATCGCGCACCGCGATCCCGCCGAGACCGGGGACCAGAAGCTGGTCGTCGCCCGAATCTCGGAAGCCTCTCCGGCCTGGCAGCGCATCCTCGACGCCCTCACCCACCGCGCCGAGCAGCGCCGAAACAGCCAGCACGGCGGCTGAATCCAGCGGCTACCTGGTCGACTTTGTCTTGGTACAGAACAAACTTTGTCCGATTTCTCCGAAAGTCGGGACAGGGCGCGGCGAAAGGCGTTGAATCGCGGTATCCGTAGGAAAGAAGGACGCTGATGCGGATCGCGGCTCGACCCGAAAACACCCACCAGGAACGGCTTTTGCGGCTGCTCCGGGACCGGGGGCCGCAGTCCCGCTCGGAGCTGGGGCATCCGATGGAGTTGTCGCGATCCAAGCTCGCGGTCGAATTGGATCGGCTGGCCGAACTCGGACTGGTCGAGGCGGGCGGGCTCGCGGCCTCCAGCGGGGGACGGCGCTCGGCCATCGCACGGCTGGCTTCCGGGCTGCGGTTCGCCGCGGTGGACATCGGAGCCACCTCCATCGACGTCGCGATCACGGACGGCGAATTGCGGGTTCTCGGAACGCTTTCCGAGCCGAGTGACATCCGGCAAGGCCCGGCGGCCGTGCTCGAGCGGGTGCTGGATCTGCTGAGCAAGTTGCGCGCGGAACACGCGCCCGGCGCTCGTCTGCACGGCGCGGGGATCGGCGTGCCCGGTCCGGTCAGCTTCCGCGAAGGCATGTCGGTGTCGCCGCCGATCATGCCCGGCTGGCATCGGTTCCCCGTGCGCGAGGTGCTGACGCAGGAACTGGGCTGCCCGGTGCTGGTCGACAACGACGTCAACATCCTCGCGCTGGGTGAAATGCATTCCGGTTCAGCACCGTCCGTCGAGGACTTCCTGCTGGTCAAGATCGGCACCGGCGTCGGCTGCGGAATCGTGGTGGGCGGGGACATCTACCGCGGCGTCTCCGGCAGCGCGGGCGATATCGGGCACATCCGGATCAGCGACGACGGGCCGGTGTGCGCCTGCGGCAACACCGGCTGCCTGGAGGCCTACGCGGGCGGTGCGGCGCTCGCCCGGGAAGCGCTGGCGCACGCGCGATCCGGGCGCTCGGTGTTCCTCGCCGAACGGCTGGCGAGCGCGGGCGCGCTGACCGCCGTCGATGTCGCCGATGCCGCCGCCGCGGGAGATCCAGTGGCGGTAGGCATGATTCGCGACGCGGGCGCGCATCTCGGCACGGTGCTGGCCGGGCTGGTCAGCTTCTTCAATCCCGGGCTGGTGGTGATCGCCGGGGGCGTCACCGGATTCGGTCATCCGCTGCTGGCCGAGATCCGCAGCGTGGTCTACCGGCGTTCGCTGCCGCTGGCCACCGGGAATCTGCCGATCGTCCTGACCGAGCTCGCCGGGGTCGGCGGCTTGATCGGCGCGGCCCGGCTCATCAGCGATCACGTTTTCAGCGTCGCCTGATCGGCGGCTCGGCAAGGAGGCCGGCCATGGCTCCGGATGCTCAGGACCCCGTGCTGACCATGCGCGGCATCGTCAAGGAATTCCCGGGTGTGCGTGCGCTCGACCAGGTCGATCTCGAGGTGCGTGCGGGAGAGGTGCACTGCCTGCTCGGGCAGAACGGCGCCGGGAAATCCACGCTGATCAAGGTGCTTTCGGGTGCGCATCAACCGGACGACGGCGAAATGCGGTGGCGCGGTGCGCCGGTGCGGCTGTCCGGACCGGCGGCGGCCACCCGATTGGGCATCGCCACGATCTATCAGGAACTGGATTTGTGTGACGGGCTCAGCATCGCCGAGAACATCTTCCTCGGGCACGAGCACGCGCGCGGCGGGTTCACCCGCCGCGCCCCCGCCGCCCGCGCGACCACCGAATTGCTCAGCCGCCTAGGGCATTCCGAATTGCGGCCGGAGACGATCGTCGAGTCGCTGCCCGCCGCGGCCAAGCAGGTGGTCAGCATCGCGCGGGCGCTGTCCTACGACGCGCGCCTGATCGTGATGGACGAACCGTCCGCGGCGCTGGGCAACGACGAGGTGGGCAATCTGTTCCGCATCATCGGCCAGCTGCGCTCGGAAGGCGTTGCGGTGGTCTATATTTCGCACCGCCTGGAGGAGATCCGGGCGATCGGCGACCGGATCACCGTCCTCAAGGACGGCCGCACCGTCGCCGCTGGACTCCCGGCGAGCACCACCAGCACCCAGCAGGTGGTGTCGTTGATGACCGGCAACGGCGCGCTCCAGGAAGCCGCGGCACGGTCGTCGAGTGCCGCGACCGATGCGGTACTGCGCGTCACCGGACTCGGTCTCACCGGCCGATTCCACGACATCTCGTTCACCGTGCACGCGGGAGAGATCGTCGGCCTGGCCGGACTGGTCGGCGCGGGCCGCTCGGAAATCCTGGAATCGATCTACGGAGCGCGCCGGCCCTCGGCGGGCCAAGTGCTGGTCGACGGCCGCCGCCTGCGCCCGGGCAGCACCCGCGCCGCGGTGTCCGCCGGTCTGGGACTCGCCCCGGAGGAACGAAAATCCCAGGCGCTGTTCCTCCTGCAATCGGTGGGCCGCAACATCTCCGCCGCCGCGCTGCCGCGCTACTCCCGCTTCGGCTGGTTCGACCGCCGCCGCGAACGCGCCGACACCCGCGCCGCAGGCACGCGCGTCGGCCTCCGCCCCGCCGATCCCACGCACCCGGTGCGCGAATTGTCCGGCGGCAACCAGCAGAAGGCGATCCTGGCCCGCTGGCTGCTCGACGACGCCCGGGTGCTGTTGCTGGACGAACCGACCCGCGGCGTCGACGTCGGCGCCCGCGCCGAGGTGTACGCCCAGATCCGCAGGCTGGCCGAACTGGGCGTCGCGGTGCTGCTGGTCTCCAGCGATCTGCCCGAACTACTCGCGCTGTCGGACCGGGTGCTGGTGCTGCGCGACGGCGCGGTGATCCACACCGCGCCCGCGGCCGATCTCACCGAGCACGACGTCATCGCCATGATCATGGAAGGGAGCGCGCTGTGAAGCAACAGGCGAAAACAGCGGCCCCGCTGAGTGAGAGACCGGCATCGGCCGTTCCTCGCTTGGCGCGCAAGGAGATTCGTAAGCACGCGACGTTGGTGATCGCGCTGCTGGCGCTGGTGGCGGTCGGCGCTGTCACCAAGGGCGAGGATTTTCTCAGCACCAGCAATCTGATCACCATCCTGACCCTGGCGTCGGTGATCGGGGTGGTCACCGTCGGGATGACGTTCGTGATCATCGGCGGCGGCATCGACCTGTCGGTGGGCGCGATCATCGCGCTGGCCTCGGTCTGGTGCACCACCACCGCGACGCAATCCTATGGCGTGGCGGGAATGGTGTTCTGCGCCTTGGCGGTCGGCGCCGCCTGCGGACTGTTGAACGGGGCGCTCATCGCCTACGGCAAGCTCGTCCCGTTCATCGTCACGCTGGCGTTGATGGTGGCCGCGCGCGGCCTGGCCGAGGAACTCTCCGGCCGGCAGTCGCAGCTGGTCACCACCGATCTGCTGGCGCTGGCGCAGGAGCGGGTGCTGGGCATTCCGCTGATGGTCTATCTGTTCCTCGTGGTGGTGGCGATCGGGTGGATCCTGCTGGAGCGCACCACTTTCGGACGGCGCAGCTTCGCGGTCGGCGGCAATCCGGAGGCGGCCCGGCTGGCCGGCATCGATGTACGGAGGCACACCCTGCTGCTCTACGTCATCTCCGGAGTGTGCTGTGGCATCGCCGCGATCATGCTGACCGCGCAGACGACCACCGGGTCCAGCACCAACGGCCAGCTCTACGAGCTGGACGCGATCGCCGCGGTGGTCATCGGCGGCACGCTGCTCAGCGGCGGGTTCGGCACCATCACCGGGTCGATCCTCGGGGTGCTGGTCTTCACCGTCATCGAGGACCTGTTCATCCTCAACAACCTGGCACAACCCATCCAGGCGATCGGCAAGGGCGCGATCATCATCGCCGTCCTGCTGTTCCAGCGCTTCAGCCGCGCGCGGGCCGTCCCCACTCTCACGTGAGAACCGTTAATACACAAAGGAATACCCATGAGTACCAGCCACATTCCCTCCCGTCGCGGCGTTCTGCTCGGCGGTCTGGCCGCCGGCGCGGGCCTGCTCGCGGCGGCCTGCACCTCCAACGAGAGCTCCTCCAACACCCAGGTCGCGGGTACGACCGGCGCGAACGCCGCCGCCGGAAAGGAAGTGCGGATCGGGTTCTCCGCGCCCGCCGCCGATCACGGATGGACCGCGGCCATCACCCGCAACGCCCGCGCACAGGCCGGTGGGCTCGAGGACGTGAAACTCGATCTCACCGAGGGCACCAACGACGTCGCCCGCCAGATCGAGCAGGTGCAGACCCTCATCAATCAGAAGGTCGACGTCCTGGTGATCTTGCCCTTCGACGGCAACGCCCTCACCGCGGTCGCGAGAAACGCTATGTCGGCCGGGATTCCGGTGATCAACTTGGATCGGGTGTTCGCCTCGGCGCTGGCCTACCGCACCTGGATCGGCGGCGACAACTACGGCATGGGCATCAACGCGGCCAACTTCCTCATCGCCAAGATGCGGGAGAAGAACATCGCCAACCCGGTGATCGTGGAGATCGCCGGAATCGACAACCTGCAACTCACTCAGGAACGCAGCCAGGGCTTCAAGGACGCGCTCGCCGCCGCCGGGTTCCGGATCGAGGCGCGGCAGTCCACCGATTTCACCGCGGCCGGCGGCCAGCAGGTGGCCAGCCAGATGCTGCAAGCAGTGAAGAAGATCGACGCGATGTGGAACCACGACGACGATCAGGGCATCGGCGTGCTGGCCGCCATCCGGCAGGCCAACCGCGCGGGCGAATTCGTCATGGTGGGCGGCGGCGGCTCGACCCAGGCGATGAACGAGATCAAGGGCGGGAACTCGCCGTTGCAGGCGACCGTGCTCTACAGCCCGGCCATGGCCTCCTCCGCCGTCACGCTGGCCCGGCTGCTGGGGCAGCGCAAGGCGCTCGGTGATCTCGCCGAACACGATGTGCCCGCGAAGATTACGACCTTCTCCGCGGTGGTGACCAAGGACAACGTCGATCAGTACCTGGCCAACGGCTACTGAGGAGCCCGATGACATCGACACACCGCCCGCGGATCGGCATCGGCCTGGTCGGCCATGCCTTCATGGGCCGCGCCCACTCACACGCCTGGCGCAGTGTGGACGCGATCTTCGAATTGCCGTGGCAGCCGGTGCTTTCGGTGCTCGCGGGACGCGACGCCGACCGGGCGGGCGTAGCGGCCGCCCGGCTCGGCTGGGGGAGTGCGGTAGCGGACTGGCAGCTCCTGCTGACGCGCGATGACGTCGATCTCATCGATATCTGCACTCCCGGTGACAGTCACGCCGAAATCGCCATCGCTGCACTGGAAGCGGGCAAGCACGTGCTGTGTGAGAAGCCGCTGGCCAATACCGTGGCCGAGGCGGAGGCGATGGCCGCGGCGGCCGAGCGGGCCGCGCGCCAGGGCGTGCGGTCCATGGTCGGCTTCAGCTACCGGCGGGTGCCGGCGCTGGCGCTGGCCCGGAACCTGGTGGCGCAGGGGCGGATCGGCACGATCCGGCACGTGCGGGCGCAGTATCTCCAAGACTGGCTCGCCGATCCCCAAACGCCCCTGAGCTGGCGGCTGGACCGGCGGCGCGCCGGATCCGGGGCGCTCGGCGACATCGGCGCGCACATCATCGACGCCACCCAGTTCGTCACCGGCGAAGCGCTGACCGGGGTTTCGGCGATGCTGGACACCTTCGTCACCGAACGGCCGCTGCCGGACGGGCCAGGCAGTGGGCCCGTCACCGTCGACGACGCCGCCCTGTTCCTCGGGCGGCTCTCCGGCGGCGGGCTGGCCTCGTTCGAGGCCAGCCGGGTCGCGGCGGGCAGAAAGAACTCCTTACGCCTGGAGCTCAACGGAACTCGCGGCTCGCTCGCCTTCGACCTGGAGTCGATGAACGAGCTGTGGTTCCACGACCACACCGAGGAACCCGAGACCGCCGGCTTCCGGCGCATCCTGGTGACCGAACCGCAGCACCCCTACGCCGGCGCCTGGTGGCCGCCCGGGCACAGCCTCGGCTACGACCACACCTTCGCCAACCAGGTCGCCGACCTGGTCATCGCGATCGCCGCGGGCAAAGATCCCGAACCCACCTTCGCCGACGGGCTCGCCGTGCAACGCGTCCTCGCGGCAGTCCAGGCGAGCGCGGCCGACGCGGGCCGCTGGACCGCCATCGGAGGAAAGCCATGAGACCGATCACGCTGTTCACCGGGCAATGGGCCGACCTGCCCTTCGAGCAGGTCTGCGCGCTCGCCGCCGACTGGGGCTACGACGGCCTCGAAATCGCCTGCTCCGGCGATCATTTCGAGGTCGACAAGGCACTGTCCGATCCGAATTACGTGGCAGCCAAACGCAAGACCCTCGAACGCCACGGCCTCCAGGTCTTCGCCCTCTCCAATCACCTGGTCGGCCAGGCGATCTGCGACCATCCCATCGACGAGCGCCATCGCGCGATCATCCCGGCCCGGCTCTGGGGCGACGGTGAACCCGAAGGCGTCCGCCGCCGCGCCGCCGCCGAAATGGCCGACACCGCCCGGGCGGCGTCCGCACTCGGCGTCCGCACCGTCGTCGGTTTCACCGGCTCGAGCATCTGGCACACGCTGGCCATGTTCCCGCCGGTGTCGCAGGACACCATCGACCGCGGCTATCAGGATTTCGCCGACCGGTGGAACCCGATCCTCGACGTCTTCGACGCCGAGGGCATCCGCTTCGCGCACGAGGTGCACCCCAGCGAAATCGCCTACGACTACTGGACCACGGTGCGCGCGCTGGCCGCCGTCGACCGGCGTCCCGCCTTCGGCTTGAACTGGGACCCTTCCCATTTCCTCTGGCAGGACCTCGACCCGGTCGCCTTCATTCTCGACTTCGCCGACCGGATCTACCACGTCGACTGCAAGGACACCAAGCTCCGCCGCGCCGATGGCCGCCGCGGCCGTCTCTCCTCCCACCTGCCGTGGGGCGACCCGCGCCGCGGCTGGGACTTCGTCTCCACCGGCCGCGGCGACGTCCCCTGGGAAGACTGCTTCCGCGCCCTCAACAGCATCGGCTACACCGGCCCCATCTCGATCGAATGGGAAGACGCGGGCATGGACCGCCTGATGGGCGCGCCCGACGCCCTCGCGGTCATCCGCGCCTACAACGCGATCACGCCCCCGTCCGCGGCTTTCGACGCGGCGTTCAACGAGCAGCGGTAGTCAGCAGTTGCTGGGCGCCGCTTCGCCACGGAAGCGGGCATCGATCCAGCTGAGCGCGGACGGGGCGCCGAGCACGGCGGTGCTCAGATGGTCGGGGCTGGGGTACAGCTCCGACTGCACGGGCACGCCCGCCGCGCAGTACCGCCGCATGGTGTTCTCGATGGAATCGACCGGAATCAGCAGGTCTTGCGGGGCATGCCATTCGAACACCGGCGCGAGGGGCGTCCCGTCGTACAGTTCGAGGCTGTTGTCCTCGACGACCCGCCGCGCGTCCGGATCCTCGACCAGCGATGTCGAGGTAGCGACGTCGGTGACACTGCGACCGGCGCCCGCCAGCAGGATGTCGTTGGTGCAACCGTTGGCGATGCTGGCGCGCGCCGCCAGCCCGGCCGGGCTCAGGTAGGCACTGATCGGCAGTTGCCGCGGGTATTCGCGCTCCAACCCGATCGCGGCGGCCAGCGCCAATCCGAAGACCGGATGTCGCTGATAGCCCAGCTTTTCGATCATCTTCACCATGTTCATCGGCACACCGCCCTCGGCCGCCCCGACCACCCGCAGTTCCGGGGCGTACTCGCGCTGCAGCGCGGCCGCCCACCCGGTGGCCATGCCGCCGCCGGAGTAGCCCAGCATGGCGACGGGACTGGCCCCGAGCCCTAGTTCCGGAACCCGCTGCGCCGCGCGAATGCCGTCCAAAGTGATCAGCCCCCCGAGCCGGGCGGCGCCATAGGCCGCGGTCGGACCGAGATGATCAGGCAGCGCGATCGACCAGCCCCGCAACAGGATGGCGTTGAGTACCGGCGCCTCCTTGACGAACAGATTCGGATCCTGGGTGTAGAGCACCCGCGAAACAGCGCATTTGACGCCCAAGCCATTGATGATGTGCTGATAGGAAAGCAGCGGCGCCCCCGGTTGATGATTGAACGGGGTCAGCACCGTCGTCGTGGCCGCAATCGGGTCACCGGCGGAGTTGGTCGACCGGAACTTGACCAGCGTGACCCGCGCCCCCGGGAAATAGAACAGCGGCGGCATCGGGCGAGTCGCCAGCACCTCGCCCGGCGCCGCGGCCGCGAGGTCGGCCGGCGCGGCATAGAACGGATCGGGGTCCGGAATCGGATACAGCGGCTCAGCCGCAGCAGTCCCGGAGTTGAGCATCAACACGGCGACAGTGCCGAGGGCCGCGAGCAAGCTGAATGGACGGACACCGACGGAGCGGCGAATGTCGAATATGCGCATGGTAAGCGAACCTTCCAACACCGGCAGGGTTGCTAAGAGTTTGCTCAGCGTATCGCGCAGCCCGGACGCGGCCCGAAGGGAACACGCCGACACCTCGGGTAACGATGCGGAGCGGTGCCGACGGGACAACAGCAGGGCAGATTTCGCGAATGCTCCAGACGGGGTGACCGACGCGGATGTCTACGTCGAGCAAGTCGCTAAATTATTGCCAGAGATACAGTGCTGCCACATGGAAATGTCAAGGGGCGGTCTGCGAATTCCATCTATGATCTCGCGAACGATCCTGGGAATCCTGGTTTCAAATCAGTAGAAGATGAGGAGCGATTCTGGAAGACCGGAAGCGTTCTGGCTGGCCGTCTTCGGACCGAAATCGGCGACCGCTGGTCGATTGAATACTCACCGCCATCATAGAAGTGCTCGGGGTCGACGGGGGCGCGCTGACTGTCGCTGATCGAGGCCGGCGTCGGCGCCAGACGCGGACGACGAGGAAAGCCCGGCGGTAGCTGATGTCACACGATGTCGTCGAGATCCTAGCTGCCCCGCAGACCGATTGTGCTGGCGGAGTTCCTAGGTGTTTCGGCGTTGTACGAGGCGGGTAAAAGACCTCTGGCCTGGCGTTGCGCCAGGCCAGAGGGGTGAAGCGCCCCCGGCAGGAATCGAACCTGCGACCTAGGGATTAGAAGGCCCTTGCTCTATCCAACTGAGCTACGGAGGCAGTTGGGGTTCCACCTTGGCCGACATTGGCCCTTGCTGTCCAGCACGGCAAGTATAGCGACCGTCCAGATCGCTACTTGTTAGCGACGGAAACATTCTTGCCGTGTCGGCCAGGAACAGGTTATCGGCCCAAACCCGGCCGGGCTACGCATTAAGTATCCAACTACGCTCAGTCGTATGTCGTCACCGCTGGACCCGCACCCCGAAGCAGAGGTATCAGACTCCGCGGGTACGGGTTCATCGGGAACGTTTGCCGTGGTCACCGCGATTTCGATCGCCGTCGCCGCCGTGGTGGCGGCGCTGGTGGTGGCCCTTTCGGCGGCGCAGGCGCTGAGCTTGCTCGGCATTCCGGATCCCGGTCCGCTGACCACCTACGGCCTGCCCGCGATCCGCGCGCTCAACGACCTGCTCGCGGCGCTGACCGTGGGTTCGCTGCTGTTCGCGGCGTTCCTGGTGCCGCCGCAGGCCAATGGGCTGCTCGATGTCGCCGGCTATCGCGCGCTGCGGCGCGCCTCGCACTTCGCGCTGATGTGGGCTTGCTGTGCGGCGCTGCTGGTTCCGCTGACGGTGTCGGACACCACGGGCCAGCACGTCGGGAACCTCTGGCGGCCCGAGCAGCTCTGGCGCGCGATCGGACTGGTCGACCTGGCCCAGGCGTGGCGGACCACGGTCGTGCTCGCGCTGATCGTCGCGATCGGCTGTCGGCTCGCGCTGCGCTGGGGCTGGGCGCCGGTGCTGTTCGGCGGCGCCGTCGTGACCATGATGCCGCTGGCGCTGACCGGGCACTCGTCCTCCGGCGGCGCGCACGACGTGGCGACCAACAGCCTGATTCTGCACCTGATCTCGTCCGCGGTGTGGGTCGGCGGATTGTTCGCCGTGCTCGCCTACGCGATGCGCGGCGGCGAACACACCGGGCTCGCGGCGCGGCGGTTCTCGCTGACCGCGACGGTCGCGTTCGTCGTCATCGGGGCCAGCGGCGTCATCAACTCGATCGTCCGCGTGTCGTGGTCGGAGCTGTTCGGCACCACCTACGGTCAGCTGATCGTGGCGAAGGCGGTCGCGCTGGCCGTGCTCGGCGTGTTCGGCTACCTGCAGCGGCGCGCGGCATTGCCCGCGCTGGCGGCGAATCCGCGCGACCGCGGCGCGCTGATCCGCTTCGGCGGCGTCGAGGCCTTGATCTTCGCGGCCACCATCGGACTCGCGGTCGGCCTCGGCCGCACCCCGCCGCCGCCCCCGAAAACAGTGCCCACACCAGCGGAAGTCGAGATCGGCTACAACCTGGCCGGTCCGCCGACGGCGGCGCGGCTGCTGTTCGACTGGCGCTTCGACCTGATCTTCGGCACGCTGGCCATCGTGGCGGCGGTGTTGTATCTGATCGGGGTGCGCCGCCTGCGCTCGCGCGGTGATGCCTGGCCGGTCGGGCGGACCATCGCCTGGCTGTCCGGCTGCGCGGTGCTGCTGCTCGCCACCTCATCGGGTGTGGGGCGATACTCGCCCGCCATGTTCAGCGTGCACATGGGTCAGCACATGGCGTTGTCCATGCTCGCGCCCATTCTTTTCGCGCTCGGCGGCGCGGTCACCCTGGCCCTGCGGGCGCTGCCCGCGGCCGGCAAGACCGGCGCCCCCAGACCGCGCGAATGGATCTTGGCGGCGGTGCACAATCCGGTGTCCCGGTTCCTGACCCATCCGATCGTCGCGTCGGTCGTCTTCGTCGGCGGTTTCTACGCCCTGTACATGGGCGGCATCTACGACTCGGTGGTCGACTCGCACGCCGCACACCTGTTGA
Organism: Nocardia sp. NPDC051832; assembly: GCF_040681285.1. Lineage (NCBI taxonomy): Bacteria > Bacillati > Actinomycetota > Actinomycetes > Mycobacteriales > Nocardiaceae > Nocardia > Nocardia sp. NPDC051832. The sequence goes on along the minus strand of NZ_JBFAYL010000001.1, from coordinate 1,716,647 downwards.
TGAACCTGCACTTCCTGCTCAGCGGTTACCTCTTCTACTGGGTGGTGATCGGCATCGATCCCAAACCGCGGCAGGTGCAACCGCTGACCAAGCTGGGCATGGTCTTCGGCTCGCTGCCTTTCCACGCCTTCTTCGGTGTCGCGCTGATGAGCATGACCACCGTGATGGGCGGCTGGTTCTTCCGCAGCCTCGCGCTCGGCTGGAACGTCGACCTGCTCGACGACCAGCGCACCGGCGGCAGTTTCGCCTGGGCCAGCGGTGAGGTGCCGCTGGTGGTGGTGATGCTGGCACTGCTGATCCAGTGGTCGCGCAGCGACGCGAAACTGGCCAAACGCACCGACCGGGCCGCGGACCGGGACAACGACGCCGACCTGGCCGCGCACAACGCGATGTTCGCCGAACTGAGCAAGCGTGATCGTGGAGTGCGCGAGTGACGGAGTGCGCGTGACCGACCGGGGGTTGTTCCAGGATTGTCTGGGGGAGGACAGGGTTGCGGGGCAGGTGTATCGGTCGGATGTGCGGGCGGCGCGCAAGCGCCTGGCGGGACGGGTGCGGAAAACGCCGGTCTTCCATACCTCGGTGCGCGGGCCGAACGGTCCGGTGCCGGTCACGCTGAAACTCGAATATCTGCAGCACGGCGGCACTTTCAAGGTGCGCGGCAGTTTGAACGCGCTGCTGGAGTCGGGGCGGTCGGCCGAGCACGTGGTCATCGCCTCCGGCGGCAACGCGGGGATCGCCGCCGCGCTGGCCGCCGCCCAGCTCGGCAAGGGCTGCACGGTGGTGGTGCCCGAGTCGGCGCCGCACACCAAGGTCGCCGCGATGTGGTCCTACGGGGCCGAAGTGCTGTGGCACGGCACGACTTACACCGAGGCGCACCGGTACGCCCGGGAACTGGCCGTGGAGAGCGGGGCGATGCAGCTGCACGCCTACGACCTGCCCGCGGTGGTCGCGGGGGCGGGGGTGATCGGGCTCGAGCTCGAGGAGCAGGTGCGCGGACGGCCGCCGGTGCTGGCCGCGGTCGGCGGCGGCGGTTTGATCGCCGGGGTCGCGGCCGCGCTGGGACGCAGGCAGCCGGTCATCGGGGTCGAACCCGAGGGCGTGCCGGCGCTGCACGCGGCGTTGCGCGCGAACCGGCCGGTGGAGGTGCGGGCAGCCGGTCGCGGCGCGGAAGTGCTAGGCGCCACCAGAATCGGCGATATCGCGCTGGATGCGGCGCGGCGCTATGACGTGCGGTCGCTGCTGGTCTCCGACGACGCCATCATGACCGCCCGGGACTACCTGTGGCGGGAGTTCCGCGTCGTCGTCGAGTTCTCGGGTGCGACGGCCTTCGCCGCGATCCAGAGCGGCGCCTATGTGCCGGCCCGGGGCGAGCGGCCGGTGGTCGTGCTCTGCGGCGCCAACACCGACCTCGACATCGGCTGAGCGGCACATCTGAAGGGGTAGATGTCCACAGTCGGGAAAGTTGTCCCCAAATGTGATCTCGGGGCTCCGTTCGGGGCTCGCGGCGCGCACGCTGGAGGAGTCCTCGCAGCGGGGAGCAAGCACCCGGGGCGTCTGCCCAGGGCCGAAATCCGAAGGGGCGTCACCATGTACGAGACTCTGGCCACCATCGTCGGCAATGTCGTCACCACCCCCGTGCGGCGCCAGCTGCCCACCGGTGAGCCGATGGTGACCTTCCGGCTGGGCAGCACCTCGCGCCGCCGGGACGCCTCCGGGGAATGGGTCGACAGCGGCACGATGTTCCTCACCATCACCTGCTGGCGCCGCCTCGCCCTCGGCGTCGACGCCTCGTTGCACCGCGGCGACCCGGTCGTCGTGCACGGGCACCTGCGCACCATCGAATACCGCGCCAAGGACGGCACCGACCGCCGGGAGCTGGAACTGCGGGCCTACACCGTCGGCCCGGATCTGTCGCGCTGCACCGTGGGCCTCACGCGTAACTCCGACTACGGGTCCGGCTCCGCGCCCGCGAGCCTGATGCGGAATACTTGCCTGGGATCGAGCGCTGAAGAACGCGCACGTGTCGGCGAGAACCAGGGGGATGCGACGACCGTGCAGAGCGATTCCTCCGACCGCGCCGAAACACAGCCGGTCGACGCCTGATCCGCGGCAACCCCTCGACTTCGCTCCATTGACCCCTAGACCGATAGGCTTGCGTATATGGCTGAGTTCATTTACACGATGAAGAAAGTTCGTAAGGCACACGGCGACAAAGTCGTGCTCGATGATGTCTTCCTGAACTTCCTTCCCGGCGCCAAGATCGGCGTCGTCGGCCCGAACGGCGCCGGTAAATCCAGCGTGCTCAAGATCATGGCCGGAGTGGATCAGCCGAACAACGGCGAAGCCTTCCTCGCGCCGGGCGCCACCGTCGGCATCCTGATGCAGGAACCGCACCTGAACGAGGAAAAGACCGTTCGCGGCAACGTCGAGGAAGGCCTCGGCGAGGTCAAGGTGAAGCTGGACCGCTTCAACGAGATCGCCGAGCTGATGGCCACCGACTACTCCGACGAGCTCATGGAGGAGATGGGCAAGCTCCAGGAGTACCTGGACCATGCCGACGCCTGGGATGTCGACTCCCAGCTCGAGCAGGCCATGGACGCGCTGCGCTGCCCGCCGCCGGACGAGCCGGTGACCAACCTCTCCGGTGGTGAGCGCCGCCGCGTCGCGCTGTGCAAGCTGCTGCTGAGCAAGCCCGACCTGCTGCTGCTCGACGAGCCCACCAACCACCTCGACGCCGAGAGCGTGCTCTGGCTCGAACAGCACCTGGCCGCGTACACCGGCGCCGTGCTGGCCGTCACCCACGACCGGTACTTCCTCGACAATGTCGCGGAATGGATCCTCGAGCTGGACCGCGGCCGCGCCTACCCGTACGAGGGCAACTACTCCACCTACCTGGAGAAGAAGGCTCAGCGTCTGGAGGTCCAGGGCAAGAAGGACCAGAAGCTGCAGAAGCGCCTCAAGGAAGAGCTCGCCTGGGTGCGTTCCGGCGCCAAGGCGCGACAGGCCAAGAACAAGGCGCGTCTGGGTCGCTACGAGGAAATGGCGGCAGAGGCCGACAAGCACAGGAAGTTGGATTTCGAGGAGATCCAGATTCCGGCCGGCCCGCGCTTGGGCAATGTCGTGGTCGAGGTGAAGAACCTGGACAAGGGCTTCGGCGATCGTCAGCTGATCAAGGATCTGTCGTTCACCTTGCCGCGCAACGGCATCGTCGGCGTCATCGGCCCGAACGGCGTCGGTAAGACCACGCTGTTCAAGACCATCGTCGGGCTGGAAGCGCCGGACAGCGGCGAGGTGAAGGTCGGCGAGACGGTCAAGCTGAGCTACGTCGACCAGAACCGCGCGGGCATCGATCCGAAGAAGAACGTCTGGCAGGTCGTCTCCGAGGGGCTGGACTTCATCGAGGTCGGCAACCAGGAAATGCCCTCACGCGCCTACGTCAGCGCGTTCGGCTTCAAGGGCCCGGATCAGCAGAAGCCCGCGGGCGTGCTCTCCGGTGGTGAGCGCAACCGCCTGAACCTGGCACTGACCCTCAAGCAGGGCGGCAACCTGATCCTGCTCGACGAGCCGACCAACGACCTCGACGTGGAAACCCTGGGTTCGCTGGAGAACGCGCTCGAGCAGTTCCCCGGCTGCGCCGTGGTCATCTCGCACGACCGCTGGTTCCTGGACCGCACCTGCACCCACATCCTCGCGTGGGAGGGCGACTCGGACAATGACGCCAAATGGTTCTGGTTCGAGGGCAACTTCGAGGCGTACGAGGCCAACAAGATCGAGCGTCTCGGCCTGGAAGCGGCGCGCCCGCATCGGGTTACGCACCGCAAGCTGACCCGCGACTGATCTCGGGCCGAAGCTCCAATTGACGCCGGACGGCGGGACGATGCGCAGCGGTGCATCGTCCCGCCGTTCGGCGTAGGTGGCCGAACATGCTGTCGAAGGCGCGGTTTCCGCCGAAGGTGTCACAAAAGCGCCATCTCGCCGAAGGACCTGCGGCGGCAACCGGCGCGAAGCCAGGTCCGCCGAAGGAAATTTGGTCCACCTGGACAGTGGCGCAACTCTCGCTAGGGTGGTGTCCGTGCATGCGCAGGCGCAGTCCAGAGAATGTGTAGTACGCACTGCGACTGCGTGTACGTGAGGGTGTCGGTCCGATCGGTGCTGTGCCAGCGTTTTTGACGCGGGCTACTCGGCGGCTACTACTACGGCAGTGGTGAACACCCTGTGTTTAGAAGGGATTTCACCCCCGCGCGTGTATCGCACAGCTACTCTCGGACCGGCGTCACTTTGTTGCGGAACCGAATCCGAGGAGTTGGCGAAAAATTATGACGGTCTCGTCCGAATTGTCCAATGGCGGGCGGCATCTGGAGCGCACGGACACCGCGGCCTGGGCCGCGAGTTTGCCCGGCGCACTCCGGGACGCGCTCGGGACACTCGAGGAGGCGTACTTCCGCCACGTCGACGCGGGCGATGTGGACTGTGCGATCACCGGTATCACCCAAATCTTCCGGCGGCACCTGGAATTGGCGATGATCCGCCCCAAGGGGCGAGCGCTGGTCCGCGTGTACCACCCGGACGACGCGTCCGGCCTGGGCGCCGCCGTCCAGCTGGTGACCGATGACATGGCACTGCTCGTGGAGTCCATCACCTCGTCGCTGAGCCGGATGGGCGTCAGCGTCAGCGAGGTCATCCACCCGATCTTCGAGGTCGAACGCGACGCGGACGGCCGCCTGACCAAGGCCGTACCGCACGAGGTCGACCGCAACGGCGGTGTGCTGCGCGAATCCTGGATGCACCTGCAACTGCACCCCTCCACCAGCCGCGAACTGCTGGACCGGATCGAGCAGGCGATGCCCGATGTGGTCGCGGACGTGCGCCAGGTCATCGGCGACACCGACGCCATCCAGGCGGTGCAGAGCAAACTGGCCGACGACCTGAAGCAGGCCGCCAAGGCCGGCGACGCGCCGTTCCCGGCGCGCGATCTGATCGACACCGCCGAGCTGCTGCGCTGGCTGGCCAGCGGCAATTTCACCGTGCTCGGGTTCGCCCAGTACCGCCTCGACAGCACCGAGGAGGGTCTGACCACCTCGAATCCGATGCCCGGCACCTGCCTGGGCGTGCTGCGTCCCGACGTCGGCACCGATTTCCGGGTCCCGATCAACGGCGGCGACCGCCCGCTGCTCATGCTGACCCAGGGCCTGGTCCCGGCCACCGTGCATCGTTCGGTCTATCCCTACTTCGTCGGCGTCGCCGACTGGGACGAGCACGGCAACATCGTCGGCGAGCATCTGTTCATCGGCGTCTTCACCGTCACCGCGGTGCACGAGAACGTGCTCGACATCCCGGTGATCAACCGCCGGGTACGCACGGTGATCGAGGAGAGCGGCTTCGACCTGGATTCGTTCTCCGGGCAGGCCATGCTCGAGGTCATCCAGTCCTTCCCGCGCACCGAGCTGTTCTCCTCCGACATCGAAACCATGCGCAAGACCGCGGTGGCGGTGCTGAACGTCAGCCTGCGCCGGCAGGTGCGGCTGTTCATGCGCGAGGACAGCTACGGCCGCTTCGTCGCCTGCCTGGTCTACCTGCCGCGGGATCGATACACCACCCGGGTGCGCCTGGAGATGCAGGAGATCCTGGTCCGCGAACTCGGCGGCGACTCCATCGACTATTCGGCGCGGGTGAGCGAGAGCGAGCTCGCCAGTGTGTATTTCACGGTCCGCATGCCGGACGCGGAATCCGTCGCGCCCCGTGAAGCGCGCACCCTGGCCGACACCTCCGAGCCGAACCGGTTGCGCATCCAGCGCCTGCTGGCCGAGGCCAGCCATACCTGGGACGACCACCTCAACGACGAGGTCAGCAGGTCCGCCGTGCTGGACCCCGGTGTGGTGCAACGCTATGCGGCCGCCTTCCCCGAGGGCTACAAGCAGGATTTCGGTCCCCGGCACGCGCTCGGCGACATCGTCCGGCTGGAGCGTCTGTCCGAGGGCCAGATCGATCAGCACCTGTACCGCAAGCAGGGCTCGGAGCCCGGTTCCTGGCGGTTCAGCCTCTACATCGGCGGCAGCGGCATCTCGCTGAGCCAGGTGCTGCCCGTGCTGCAGAGCCTCGGCGTCGAGGTGGTCGACGAGCGTCCGTACCAGATCCTCTTCGACCTGCCGGGCGGCCGGACCAGCGAGCGCTGGATCTACGACTTCGGCCTGCTCGCCCGGCCGGAGCTGCTGCGCAGCTCGCTGGACCGCGACCTGGACGCCGAACTGCTGGAGGCCTCGGCCCGGGCCGACGCGCTCGAAGCCGAAGTGCGCGGGCTGCGTGAGCGTTTCACCGACGCCTTCGAATCGGTCTGGTACGGCCGCGCCGAAGCGGACGGTCTGAACGAGCTGGTATTGCGAGCCCGGTTGCCCTGGCGCGCGGTGTCGATCCTGCGCACCTACGCGAAGTACCTGCAGCAGGCCGGTTTCCCGTACAGCCAGGCCAATATCAGCCGCGTCCTGCTCACCTACCCGGATGTGGCGCGGCTGTTCGTCGACCTGTTCGCGGCCCGCTTCGATCCCGACACCGTCGACGAGGGCGACGCCCAGCGCCTGGAAGCCCAGCTGCGCGGCCGCATCGATGACGTGGTCAGCCTCGACGCCGACCGCATCCTGCGCGCCATCCTCGGCCTGATCAAGGCCACGCTGCGCACCAACTACTACGTCACCGATCTCGAGGGCACCCCGCGCGAATTCCTCTCGATCAAGGTCGAGCCGCAGTTGATCGTCGAGTTGCCCAAGCCCAAGCCGCAATTCGAGATCTTCGTGTACTCGCCGCGGATCGAGGGCGTGCACCTGCGCTTCGGTCCGGTGGCGCGCGGCGGCCTGCGCTGGTCGGACCGGCTGGAGGATTTCCGCACCGAGATCCTGGGCTTGGTGAAGGCGCAGGCGGTGAAGAACGCGGTGATCGTGCCGGTCGGCGCCAAGGGTGGTTTCGTGGTGAAGCAGCCGCCCGCCGCCACCGGTGATCCCGGTGTGGATCGCCAGGCTCTCGGCGCGGAAGGTGTGGCCTGCTACCGGACCTTCATCTCCGGCCTGCTCGACATCACCGACAACGTGGACCGCGCCACCGGCGCGGTGCGCCCGCCCGCGCGGGTGATCCGCCGCGACGGCGACGACACCTACCTGGTGGTCGCCGCCGACAAGGGCACCGCGACCTTCTCCGACATCGCCAACGACGTGGCGCAACGCTACGGTTTCTGGCTCGGTGACGCGTTCGCCTCCGGCGGGTCGGCGGGCTATGACCACAAGGCCATGGGCATCACCGCCAAGGGCGCGTGGGAGAGCGTGAAGCGGCACTTCCGCGAGATGGATCTCGACACCCAGACCCAGGATTTCACGGTGGTCGGCGTCGGCGATATGAGCGGCGACGTGTTCGGCAACGGCATGCTGCTCTCCGAGCACATCCGTCTGGTCGCGGCGTTCGACCACCGGCACATCTTCCTCGATCCGAACCCGGACGCGGCCACCTCCTATGCCGAGCGGCAGCGCATGTTCGAGTTGCCGCGTTCCTCGTGGGCCGACTACGACACCGCGCTGATCAGCGCGGGCGGCGGTGTGTGGGACCGCACCGTGAAGGCGGTGCCGATCAGTCCGCAGGCGCGCACGGCGCTGGGTCTCGGCGACGACGTGGTCTCGTTGTCACCGCCGGATCTGGTGCGCGCGATCCTGCTCGCGCCGGTCGGGCTGCTCTGGAACGGCGGTATCGGTACCTATATCAAGGCCAGTACCGAGTCCAATGCCGAAGTCGGCGACAAGTCCAATGATCCGGTGCGCGTCAACGGTAATCAGTTGCGCGTCAAGGTGATCGGCGAGGGCGGTAACCTCGGCGCCACCGCGCTGGGCCGCATCGAGTTCTGCCGCGCCGGCGGCAAGATGAACACCGACGCGCTCGACAACTCGGCCGGTGTCGACTGCTCCGACCACGAGGTCAATATCAAGGTCCTGCTGGACAGCGTGGTCAGCGGCGGGCTGCTGCCGGAGCCCGAACGCAACCCGCTGCTCGCCTCCATGACCGACGATGTGGCCCGGATGGTGCTGCAGGACAACGTCTCCCAGAACTTCCTGATGGGCATCTCGCGCTTCAACGCGGCCCGCATGCTGAACGTGCACATGCGGCTCATCGAGGATCTGGAAGAGCGGCGCGGCCTGGATCGCGAACTGGAGGCGCTGCCCAGCGACGTGGAAATGAAGCGCCGGATGGAGGAAGGCTCCGGGCTCGCCTCGCCGGAGCTCGCGAATCTCATGGCGCACGTGAAGCTTTCGCTCAAGGCCGATCTGCTCGATTCGGATCTGCCGGATATGCAGCACTTCGCCACCCGGCTGCCCGAATACTTCCCCGAAGCGCTGCGCGTGCGCTTCGGCGCCGCCATCAAGAAGCATCCGCTGCGCCGGGAAATTCTCACCACGATGATCGTCAACGAGATGGTCGATTACGGCGGCATCACCTATGCACACCGGTTGAACGAGGAAATAGGAGCCAGCACAACCGATTCCGTCCGTGCTTTCGCGGCGGGCAGCGAGATCTTCGGCCTGCATGACATGTGGGCGCGGATCCGCGGGTCCGAAACCTCGATCGGCGTCCGGGACGAACTCGAGCTCGAGACCAAGAAGACGCTCGACCGGGCCTCACGCTGGCTGCTGAGCAACCGTCCGCAGCCCATCGCGGTCGGGGCCGAGATCAACCGCTACAGCCGCGGCGTCCGCGAACTCGCGCCCAAGGTCCCGGGCTGGCTGCGCGGTCACCACGTCGCCATGCTCACCGATCAGTCCGCCGAGCTCATCAAGCGCGGCGCGCCCACCGACCTCACCACCGAGGTCTACGGGCTGCTCAACCTGTTCCCACTGCTCGATGTCATCGATATCGCCGACATCACCGACCGCAGCGGCGACGAGGTCGGGTCGCTGTACTACGCGCTCAACGAGCACCTCAAGATCGACTGGCTGCTCCAGGCCGTCAGTCATCTGGAGCGGGGCGACCGCTGGCACGCCCTGGCCCGTCTCGCGCTGCGCGACGACATGTACGGCTCACTGCGTTCGCTCACCCTCGACGTGCTCTCGGCCGGCGATCCGGAGGAAACCGCCGACGAGAAGATCGCCTACTGGGAGTCCAAGAACCAGTCCCGCCTGGGTCGCGCCCGCGCCGCCCTGTCGGAACTGTTCGAATCCGGCACCCACGACCTCGCCACCCTGTCGGTGGCGGCGCGGCAGGTCCGCAGCATGGTCAGCGGGGTCGGCGCGCAGTCGGAGGTCCCGCGCTGAACCGAAGGCCGGTGGGCGTCGCCGCCCACCGGCCACCGGCTATTGCTGGAAGCAGCGCTACCTTCGAACGAGGCTGGACCGGCTGGCGGCCGCGATCAACACCGCGGCGCAGACGATTTGCAGGATCCACTGCGCCCAGTCGATACCGCTGGTGGAATCGAGGCCGAGTATCAGCGCCACGATCCCGCCGATGAAGGCGCCCAGCGTGCCGAGCGCCCAGGTCTTGAAGAACGAAATATTTTGTTTCCCAGGCAGAATCAGCCTGGCTAAGGCGCCGATGAACGGCCCGATGAGAATTGCGAACAACAGCATCCCGAAAATACGCATGGGAGAGCCTTTCTCGAACCCTGCGCGAAAACCGCTCCGCCAGTGTATGACTCCTGCGTGAGCCCCGGTACGGTTGTCCAGCAACAGTTTCGACTCGGCTCCGTGAATTGTGCCAGGGAATAGCGCGGGGTGGCCGGGCAATTCAGCGGACAGCGCTGGTTTCCAGCACCGGAATGCGGCGCAGGGCGAGCGCCAGCGCTCCGGCCACGATGACCAGGGCCCCGGTCAGCGCCGCCACGCCGGGCCAGGCCGCACTGGTCCATGCGTGCGCGCCGAGGCTGCCGAACACGGACGAACCGACGTAGTAGGCGAACAGATAGAACGACGCGGCCTGGCTGGTGCTGGTCCCGGCGGCGTGCGCGCGAGCGGCTACCCAGCCGCTGGCCAACCCGTGGGTGACGAAGAATCCGACGGTAATCGCGGCGACGCCCAGGACAACGACAGGTAGCCACCCCGACAAGGTGAGTCCCACGCCGGCGAGCGCGAGCGCGCTGCCGACGGGCATGATGGCGCGCCGGCCCAGGCGGTCGGCGAGGCGGCCGGACACCGTGGAGCTGATCGTGCCCAGCGGGTAGACGAGATAGACCAGGCTCACGACACCGACGCCGAGATGGAACGGCGAACTGGTGAGCCGGAATCCGAGGGCGTTGAACACCGCGACCAAAGCTCCCACCGAGCACGCGCCGATCGCGTACAGGGCGAGCAACGCTCGGTCGGACAGCGCACCGCGCGCCATCGCCAGAATGTTCCGGGGTCGCGCCGGGCGTGCGACGAAATGCCGCGAGGCGGGGAGGGTGAGCGCGACGATCACCGCGCAGATCAGCGCGACGCCGGCCGCGGCCACCAGCGCCCAGCGCCAGCCTGCCGCCTCGGCGATCGGCGCGGTCACCAGACGTCCGGCCATCCCGCCGAGCGCGGTCCCGCCGATGTAGAGGCCCGCCGCGCGCGCGTGCGTCGACGGGTGCAGTTCCTCGCGCAGGTACGCCGTGGCCACCGCGGGCAGGCCGGCCAAGGCGATGCCGCCCAGCAGCCGCAAGACCAGCAGCGCATCCCAGCTGGGTGCGAACGCGCAGGCCAGCGCGATCACGGCCGAGGACAGCAGGGAGAAGTGAATGAGCCGGGTGCGGCCCACCGCCTCGGACAGCGGACCGAAGACCAGCAGCGCCAGCGCCAGCGCGGCGGTCGTCACCGACATGACCAGCGTGCTCTCCGCCGGTGAGATGCCGAAGGCGGTCACGAACTCCGGCAGCAGCGCCTGGGTGTCGTACAGCAGCACGAATGTCGCTATCCCGGCGGCGAACAGCGACACCAGCACCCGGCGATACCCCCGGCTGCCGGGCAGGTATCCCATGTCGATCTGCCGGCTGTCCGGTTCGGCGAGTGTGGTCACCCCGACGATCCTGGGCCGCTCCACTTCATACGTCCAATGTCGATTTCGCAGGATCTCTATGCGTCCGACGTATGATGCGGTGGTGCTGCTGCGTGACCTCGACTGGCTGGTCGCCCTCGCCGACCACCAGCACATGACCGACACCGCCGCGGTCCTCGGCGTCAGTCAGCCCACCCTCTCCCGCGCCCTGTCCCGCATCGAATCCGAACTCGGCGCCCGCCTCTTCGAGCGCGTACCCACCGGTGTCCACCTGACCCCGAACGGCGAACTGGCGGTCACCGCCGCCCGCGATCTGATCGCCCGCTACGACCAGCTCACCGTCGAACTCGCCGCCCGCCTCAACCCCGACAGCGGCGTAGTCCGCCTGGCCTTCCTCGACTCCATGGCCACCTCCTTGGTCCCGCAGCTCCTGCGCGGCTTCCACGAACACGCCCCCGCCATCCGAGTCCTGCTCAGCCAAGAACCCCACCATCACATCCGCAACGACCTGCAATCCGGCGCCGTCGAACTCGCCGTCACCTCCTGGCGGGAACCAGGCAACTTCGGCTGGCTCCCCCTCCAGCGCGAACGCCTGGTTCTCGTCGTCCCCCCGGCCCACCCCCTCCGCACCCGCGACCGGATCGCCTTGTCCGACCTATCCAACGACGAATTCGTAACCACCCCACTAGGTTTCGGCTACCGAACCCTCTTCGACACGCTCTTCGCCGAAGCCGGAGTAATCCCCAAAATATCCTTCGAAAGCGCCGACCTCGCCACCATCGAAGGCCTCGTAGCCGCCGGCCTCGGCGTCGCCATCCTCCCCGAACAATTCGCCGGCACCTCCGGCACCATCGGCCTGCCCTTGACCACCCCCACCGCCCGCCGCACCATCGCCCTCACCTGGCGCACCGACCACCCCCTCGCCCCACCCGCCGCCCGCTTCCACCACTACGTCGAATCCACCTGGCCCAAGCCCTGACCCGCCCGGCCCACGGCTGCCGCCTCGTCCAGCCTTGGGAGGCCGCCCCGCAGCTGCGCGTCGGCCGCTGTTGCATGGCTGGGTCATAACCTTGATCGGTGCGAAATGACATGTCTGGGCGGGTGATATTTCTCAACGGGACGTCGAGTTCGGGGAAGACTACGTTGGCGCGCGCCATTCAGGATGCGAGCGAGAGTCCGGTTTTGCGTTGGGGGATCGACGGGCTCTTCGCGATGGTGCCGCCGAAATGGGGTGGGGGATTGGATGGGCCGCTCAGCCGGGACGGGTTTTGGTATGACAGGTCCCAGCGGGATGTGGGTGGCGAGCCGCTGGTGGTGGTGCGGTACGGGGCGGTGGGGTTGCGGATGTTGCGGTCGGCTGCCGCGGCCGTCGGCGCGTTCGCGCGAGGTGGAAACGATGTTGTTGTCGATGAGATGTTGTTGAGTCCGGAGCTGATGCCGGTGTGGATGTCTGCGCTGTCCGGTCTGGATGTGTCGGTCGTGGCGGTGACCTGCCCGCTGGAGATCGCCGAGCGGCGGGAAGTCGCGCGGGGCAATGAGCGCGGGGTGGCGCGGGGTCATGCGCGGACTGTTCATCGGCACGAAGTGCGTTATGACCTGACTGTCGATACGAGTGTGGCGACCCCCGCTGAGCTCGCCGAAACCGTGCTCCGGCGGGTCTGGGCCGCGTCGTCGTAATGCCCCTGTCCTGCTCGCGGCCGTGGACATTGCCATACTGGGGCCGAGATCGATCTGTTTCGAAGTCCAACGATCTCGCCGGATCGCCGAGGGCAGCGTGGCAGGGCGAGTGTGGCGGGCAATCAATCGGAGGTACCACGTTGACGAGTTCGGTGAACGGGAACGGGCAGCGGCCCGGTGCGGTGGCACTGCTATCCAAGCGGTTCCACGCGAAGGTCGAGGTTCGCTGGTCGGATATGGACGCGTTCCAGCACGTCAACCACGCCCGCATGGTGACGCTGCTGGAGGAGGCGCGGATCCCGTGGCTGTTCGACGACGGGCGCCCCACCGTCGCGCTGCGTGAGGGTTGTGTGCTGGCCGACCTGCACGTGAAGTACCGGGGACAGTTGCGGCACGAGGACACTCCGCTCGATGTCGCCATGTGGATCGAGCAGTTGCGCGCGGTGGACTTCACCGTCGGCTACGAGGTGCGGGCCGCGGGTGCGGCCCCGGATTCGCCGCCCGCCGTGACCGCCTCCACCCAGCTGGCGGCGTTCGACATTCAGACCCAGCGGCTGCGCCGCCTCACCGAGGGCGAACGCGAATACCTCAGCGAGTGGATGTAATCGCCGCCGAAGTGCGGTCCAACACGGCAGAGCAGTTGTGGGGGTAGACCTTTCGGTGAAGGCGGGCGGACATGACAGCAAGGACGCGTTGATGCGGGGCGGGCGTGGTGACAGGGACGCGTTGGCGCGGGGCGGGCGTGGTGACAGGGACGCGTTGGCGCGGGGCCGGTGTGGTCGCGGGGCCACTGTGATGGCGGGGCCGCGGTGATCGCGGGGCAGCGGGTGCTGTACGCGTCCGATCCGGCCGAACGAGAAAACCTCGCCACCTTCCTGAGCCGGGCGATCCGACTCGACCCGGCCGCCGTCGTCCGCCTGCGCCGCCGGGACGCGACCCTGGTATCCGCTTGGGTGGCAACCGGTTTCGAAGCGCTCGCGGTCCGCACCGTGGTCGCCGAGCTCGGTGTCGACGACGTCACCGTCGGCGCGGATCTGGTCTTGGCCGGTCTGCCTTCCGGCAGCCCGATCGACCTCGGCTATTCGATGGACTCGGCCTGGCGCGGCGCCCTCCCTCCCGCCGACGGCTTCGCCCACGTCGACGACATCCCCGCCCGCACCCTCGTCGAACTCGCCGAACGCGGCGCGGAACTCGCCAAGGAACACGGCAGCTCACACGGCCCGCCCGCCGCCCTCCTCGACCAAACAGTTCTCACCGTCTCGGCCCCCGGCCTCGAAGTCGAAGTCCCCATGCGCGTCGTCTTCGCCCTCACCGCAATGGATTTCATCCCGCACTCCGGCGACAAAGCCGAATCCCGCCGCATCCAACCCACGGAAATAGTCCGCGTCCGCACCACCCCCACCTGGCTCCGCATCGACGCCCGCTACGGCTCCGTCGCCCGCCGCCGCGCCGGCGCCATCCCCCTGTTCCCCAACTGACGACAACACAGGCCGCTCGATAGCCGGCACAGCACAGGCAAGTGCCCCGCACACGGGCGGCCCATTTGTGCCTGCACACGCCGAGCCGTCACCACGCAGCGGCGATCGCATGGGTGCAGTCACTTCCGGAGCTGTAATCTGCCCCGCCACAGCACCGTTGACCGCAGCCCACTTCGAGACACGACCTAAGTGTCCTTCGGTGGAGGGAAAACGTTTTGGCCGTTCGTGATCGGGCCGGCGACCGGGTGGGCGGTGGCGTACGCGCCGGCGCACGGATCTTCGACGGCACCGCTCTGTAGCCGGTGTTTTGGAGGCGTGCGCTCAGGAGACGCCGAGGGCGCGAAGCCCAGCGGTGGTGGCGGCTGCGGCGAGGATGACCAGGAGGAGCGGGTAGCGGCGCCATGCCAGGATTCCGGCGACCAGGACGCCTGCGGGGAGGGCGGCACTGAGGTGGCCTTCGGTGAAGGGGAGGGTCTCGACGGCGACCAGTGCGGCGAGGAGCACTGTCGCGCCGACTTCGAGGAGTCGTTTTGCGCGGTCAGGGAATTGGATCCGGCTGCGCAGTGCGGGTCCGGCCCAGCGGAAGGCGTAGGTGCCAAGGGCGAGGGCGATGATTCCGGCGGCCAGCATCATCTCGTGGCTCCCGAAAGTTGTTTCAGAGCAGAATCGTTCGTGGGATGCCAGTGGCGATCGGAGTGTTCCGCCGCTGTGCGGCCGTCTGCATCCGCGGTCGCGCAACCGGTTGCCACCGCTGCCGCGCAGTCGGTTGTTTCCACTGCCGCGCCTGCACCAGCGTCCGTTGCCGCGCGAACGTTGGCGTCCGAGCGTTGGGCTTGGCCCGAGTTCTGGCCCGTACTGCCTTGCTCGCCGCGAGTCTGGAATGCCGCCCACAGCACGCCCGAAAGCGCCACGAGCACAGGCATTCCCGCGGGCAGGAACGGTGCCGTCACCATCGCCACCGCGACACCCACGCACACCGACCCCAACGTCGTTCGGTCGCGGAGCGCGGGCACTACCAGCGCCAGCAGTACCGCCGGGAAGACCGCATCCAATCCGAGCGCGGAGGTGTCGGGCACCACGGAGCCGATCAGCGCGCCCATCACCGCACCACCGGGCCAGGCCAGCAGCACGCCGAGCCCGCACACCCAGTAGACGATCCGCTTGCGCGCGGTATCGGACTCGGCCAGCGCCATGGCGACCGATTCGTCGTTCATCACGTGCACGCCGAGCGCGCGCCGCCAGCCCTTGCCGACCACCTCGTCGGGCACCGACAGCCCGTACGGCAGGTGGCGCGCGTTGACGACCAGCCCGGCCAGCACGGCCGCGATCGGGCTCCCGCCGCCGGCGATGATGCCGATGAACAGGAACTCCGCACCGCCCGCGAGCACGGCGAAGCTCAGCACCACCGGCAGCCAGAGCGGGAATCCCGAGCTGATCGCGGTGGCGCCGTAGGACAGCCCGATGACCCAGACCGCCAGCAGGACGGCCGCGATGCCGGAGGCCGTGTCCCGGCCGACTGTTCGCCATATCGAACGCATGTTGTTTATGGTGAACGCTCGGGCCCGCATTAGTCAACACAGATCGGCACATCGCGAGTCCAGAATCACCGGCGGTTCGCACACCCAGGGCTGGTGGTCGGCGACACGGGCGCGGTCGGCGCGGTGGGTAAACTCAGCGTTCCGAAAGGGAACGGGAGCTGGGATGGTGCAGGACGAACCGATGACGGCGTCACCACAGGCGGTGATCGCCGAGTCGCTGCGTCGGGAGCGCGCCCGCGCCGGGCTCTCGCTCACCGAGGTGGCGAACCGGGCGGGGATCGCGAAATCCACACTGTCGCAATTGGAATCGGGCAGCGGCAATCCGAGCATCGAAACCTTGTGGGCGCTGTGCGTGGCCCTGAACATGCCGTTCTCCCGGCTGCTCGACCCCCCGCGTCCCAACGTGCACGTCATCCGCGCGGGGGAGGGTCCGCGCCTGGCCGCCGAGCACGCCGACTACAGCGCCACCCTGCTCGCGGTCAGTCCGCCGAACAGCAGGCGCGACCTGTTCCGGATCACCGCCGAACCAGGCCACGCCCGGGTCTCCGATCCGCACATGCCGGGCTGCACCGAACACGTCCTGCTCGCCAGTGGACGCGCACTCGTGGGCCCGGTGGAGGCGCCCGTGGAACTCGGTCCCGGCGACTACATCTGCTACCCGGGCGACGCTCCGCACGTCTTCGAAGCCCTCGAACCAGGGACGTGGGCGACCCTGGTCAACGAGTACAACTCCTAGGCGGCGCCCTCACCCAGGTACTGCAACCACACCGGGTCCAGCTCGGTGGAGGTCGACAGCAACCGCCAGTGCGGTCCCTTCGGCGAGACCAGCGGATGCCGCAGGGTCCAGCCGAGGTCGCTGAGCATTTTGTCGGCCTTGCGATGGTTGCAGGGCGCGCAGCTGGCGACGCAGTTCTCCCAGGAATGCTCGCCGCCGCGGCTGCGCGGAATGACGTGGTCGATGGTCTCGGCCTTCGCGCCGCAGTATCCGCAGCGGTAGCGGTCACGATGCATGAGCGCGGCCCGGGTCATCGGCACGCGGGCGCGATAGGGGACGTGCACGTAGTTGCGTAGGCGGATCACCGAGGGCACCGCGACCGCGGACTCGGCGGAATGCACGACCGGCCCCTCGGCACTGTGGTGCACGGCGTCGGCTTTGTCGCAGATGAGCAGGACGATCGCGCGGCGCGCGGACAAGGCGGTGAGCGGCTCGTAGGTGGCGTTGAGAAGCAGCACCCGGCGCTTCAACCAGTTGACGGCCTCGGTGGGAACGGCGGTGAGGTGATGGCCGTGATGAACCTCACCAGGGCGATGCGAACCGCCCGGATGGTGGTCGGACAAGATGTGCAGCGGAGTAGCCCCCGACCCACGATTGTGGACGTCGGCGGGCTGGAGTTGTCGGTGCGTCCGGGCCTCGTGTGGGCGGCCGTGCCGTTGTTTCATATGCGGACCCCGTTCTCGGGAAGGCCGACTGTGTCGGCTTCAAGATCGTGTGGTAGTCGGCAGAGACTGACCCCAATATGACCATGGAAACCGGCTGATTGCACGGTGATTTCGCACAATGTTGGGTTAACTGCTGCTGAAGTGCTGCCGTGCCGCTATCTGAGGAGGTCCGCGCGGGTGCGTGCGCTCGCGCGGAGGCGGGCACAATGGACTGCGGCGGACACCTGAAGTGAGAGGATCTGATGAGTTCCGGAGAGCAAGCAGCCACGTCGTTCTACGAGGCGATCGGCGGGGAGCGCACCTTCCATCGCATCATCGCCGCGTTCTATCGCGAGGTCGCCGCCGACGAGGTTCTGCGCCCGCTCTACCCGGAGGAAGATCTCGGCCCCGCCGAGCGCCGCCTGCGCATGTTCCTGGAGCAGTACTGGGGCGGCCCGCGCACCTACTCCGACGAACGCGGGCATCCCCGCCTGCGGATGCGGCACATGCCGTTCCGGATCGGCCCCGTGGAACGCGACGCCTGGCTGCGCTGCATGCGCATCGGCGTGGCGGAGATCGAGCCGGAGATCCTGGACGACGCGCACCGCAAGCAGTTGCTGGACTACCTGGAGATGGCCGCGAATTCGCTGATCAACAGCGAGTGGTAACCCGCCGCGCCTCAACGTGTTTGTCATAGGCGTTTGGCACCATGGCGGATGTGACTGATACGCCGGTGGATCGCCCAGCCCAGCCGTGGTGGCGCGAAGCCGTGTTCTACCAGGTCTATCCGCGTTCCTTCGCCGACGCCGACGGTGACGGCATCGGCGACCTAGCCGGGGTCCGCGACAAGCTCGGCTACCTGGAACTGCTCGGCGTCGACGCGTTGTGGATCTGCCCGGTGATGCGCTCGCCCATGGCCGACGGCGGCTACGACGTCTCCGATCCGCGTGATATCGATCCGCTCTTCGGGGGCCTGCGGGCGCTGGACACGCTGCTCGCGGAGGCCCGCGCCCGCCGGATCAAGGTCACCATGGACTTGGTGCCCAATCACACCAGCAGCGAACATCCTTGGTTCACCGCCGCTTTGGCCGCCGCCCCGGGCAGCCCGGAGCGCGATCGCTATCTCTTCCGGGACGGCCGTGGTCCCGAGGGAGCGGAACCACCGAACAACTGGCCCAGCATCTTCGGCGGACCGGCCTGGACCCGGATCACTGAGGCCGACGGCAGACCCGGCCAGTGGTACATGCACATCTTCGCACCCGAGCAACCCGACCTGAACTGGGAAAACCCCGCGGTCGCAGCGGATTTCGAACAGACCCTGCGCTTCTGGCTGGATCGGGGCGTGGACGGCTTCCGCATCGACGTGGCGCACGGGATGGCCAAACCTGAAGGCCTACCGGACATGACCGAGGTCGACACGTCGAGATTGCTGGCCCACGACGCCGCCGACCCGCGCTTCAACAACCCCGGCGTACACGAGATCCACCGCAAGATCCGCAAGGTGCTCGACGAATATCCGCACGCGGTGTCCATCGGCGAGGTGTGGGTCGACGACAACACCCGCTTCGGCGAGTACGTGCGCCCCGATGAACTGCACCTGGCCTTCAACTTCCGGCTCGCCGAGTCCACATTCGAGGCCGAAGCCATCCGTGCCGCGATCGAGAATTCGCTCGCCGCGGTCGAACCCGTCGGGGCGCCGCCCACCTGGACCCTGTCCAATCACGACATCGAACGCGAGGTCACCCGCTACGGCGGCGGCGCCGCGGGCGAGGCGCGGGCCCGGGCGATGATCCTCGTCGAATTGGCCTTGCCCGGAGCGGTTTTCATCTACAACGGCGCCGAACTCGGCCTGCCGAATGTCGACGACCTGCCCGACGAGGTGCTGCAGGACCCGGTCTGGGAACGCTCCGGGCACACCGAGCGCGGTCGCGACGGCTGCCGGGTGCCGATGCCGTGGGAAGGCGACGCGCCACCGTTCGGATTCACCACCGGCCAACCGTGGCTGCCGATCCCGCCGGAGTGGGCCGCCCTGACCCCGGAGAAGCAGCTCGAGGACCTGGGCTCCACGGTCTCGCTGTATCGGATGGCGATCGAATTGCGCGGCCTGCGGCGAGAGTTCGCGGGTGCGGGGGTCGAGTGGCAGCACAGCCCGGCCGGCTGCCTGGTGTTCCGGCGGCCCGGCGGCCTGATCTGCGCCCTCAATACGAGCCCGGAGCCGGTCCCGCTGCCGCCGGGAGAGTTCCTGCTCGCCAGCAGGCCGTTGGAACTCGGCCACCTGCCCGCGAACGCCGCCGCCTGGCTGGTGTGACCGCATCGCGGATTCGATCAGGGGCGGGGTGGTGGGCCCGACACGGTCACCGAACCCGAGGTGGTAGCTGAACTACTACACGCCATCGGATACCGTTGCCCTCGTGAGCATTCTCGAGACAGTGCTGATCTTCGTCGGCATTCCGCTGGTGATCTACGCCGCGATCGCCGGATTGTCGTATCTCGGTAAGCCACTCGCCGGTGAGAAGCCGGCCCACTTCAGCCTCGGCCAGAAGTGGACGCAGCCGCCGGTGCTGTGGAGTGCCACCGACGAGGTGACCGGGCACGGTCACCACACTGAGTCGCATGGCACCCATGCGGCCATCGAATCCACCGGTGTGGAGCTGATCGGAGGTCGGGCAAGTGGCAGGTTCTAAGTGGCCCGCGGTGGTCGAGTCCGATCTACCGCACGGGTATGCGCTGACCAGCAGTGGACGCGTGTCCGGCGTGCACGAGGCGGGTGACGTTTTCTACGAGGCGCCGTTCAGCGATCACGAGCGCCTGCTGATGGACAACGTGCTCACCGAGGCCACCCGCGCCACCAAGGTCCGCTTCAGCGTCTACATCGGCGATCTCGGCGCCGACCCGGCCGCCGGCGCGGACGCGGTCTTCCCGACGACTCCCGAAGCCGCCCGCTCGGTGCTCATCGCGGTCTCGCCCAACGACAACGCCATCGAGGTGCGTTCCGGCCACGAGGTCGCCGACCGCGCCAACGATCGCGTCTGCCAGCTCGGCGTCACCGCCGCCATGAGCTCGTTCCGGCAAGGGGATCTCATCGACGGCCTGGTCTCCGCGGTCCGCGTGATGGCCGCCGCGATCGGCCGCTGATCTCTCCAGCCAACGGCGCGCGCACCCTGTTCGGGGTGAGCGCGCCGTTCGCGTATCCGGGCACTGCCCGCTAGCTACCGGCCGGTTCGGCGAGGGCGATCGGTTCCGGTGCTCGCGCGCCGAGCGCCCGGCGGAACGCGTCGGGGCTCTGGCCGGTCCAGCGGTGGAAGGCGCGGCGCAGCGCGCGTGGATCGGAGTAGCCGAGCCGGGCTGCCACCGAGTGCACCGGCAGGGCGGTGTCGCGGAGTAGTGCGGTGGCCGTGCTGTGCCGGACCGCTTCGACTTCCGTACGCCAGCTCGAGCCGTGCTCGCCGAGCCGGCGTTGCAGGGTACGCGGGCTCATGGCCAGGCGGTGCGCGACGGCGTCCAGGCTGAGCTGGTCCCGGAGGAGGGCTTCGGCCAGCACCGCGCGCAGCGTGTCCGGCCAGCTGGGAATGGTGCGGGCGGAGCCGAGCGTGAGTTCGGCGTGCCGCTGGATGAGCTGCCCCAGGTGCGGATCGTCGCCGGTGCGCAGGGATCCGGCGTCGAGGAAGGTCAGTTCGCTGTGGGGGGCGCCGAAGTCGATGTGCGCGGTGCCGAACGCGTCGACGAGGTGGCGGTAGCGGCCGCGGGGCCGATGGCTGAAACGCACCCGGGCGGGTACCAATCCCGTGCGGGTCGCCTCGCGGATGCGGCGCAGGATCAGTGCGACGGCGAATTCGTTCGTCACCGCGAGCGAGATGTCCGGGTCGATACCGAGATATCGGACGGTGAGGAGCCGGCCGTCCTCGATCACCGCCATGTCCACGGCGGGATCGGTGACCGTCGCGTGGAAGTCGACGGCCGCCCGCAGGCCGTCGCCGAGGGTTTGCCCGGAGCCGAAGAGGTAGTCCCACACGTGCAGACTGCCCAGGCCGGCCGCGGCGCTGACCCGCAGCCCGGCCCCCGGCCCGGCCGTGGCCTCGATCAATTCCCAGATCCGGAACGGTGTTTCGACCGGGATTCGCATCAGGTCGTCGCCGAGCAGCGCCGGATCCAGTCCGCGCAGGTGGGCCAACTCCGCGGGGGCGACCCCGGCGTGCAGGGCCGCCGTTCGAATCAGTCGAATCAACTGAGTCGACACCGTGCCTTCGATCACCGGCGGAGCATATCGGCTGCAGGGAAATAACCGGTAGCGGATTTGCGGCCTACGCGGCGCGCAGACCGGCTGTGGCGGTGGCGTGTTCGGTCCGGATCGTGACGTTGCGGGTCCCGGGCAGCGCCGTCGATCGGCCCCTAAATTCAGTGCGGCAGCCAGGATTCCCGGAAAAGTTCTGTGGATCGGGAATGCCCACGCCATGCATAACTGTTCAAACAGATTTGAACGGTTAGTTCGATACGCCCTGAAAGAAGGCCTCCGATGTCCCGCCTGCCCTTGATCCAGCCCGCCCAGGCCATCGGCAAAGCCGCCGATCTGCTTGCCGGCGTGCAGAAATCGCTCGGAGTCACGCCGAACATGACCAAGGCCATGGTCAACAGTCCGGCCGTGCTCGAGTCATACCTGGGCTTCTCCGGCGCACTGGCCGGTGGTGCGCTGTCCGCGCCGATCCGGGAGCGGATCGCGCTGCTGGTCGCCGAGGAGAACGGCTGTGACTACTGCCTGTCGGCACACAGCTACATCGGCGCGAATATCGCCAAGTTGACTCAGTCCGAGATCGACGCGAGCCGGCACGGCGCGTCCGAGGATCCCGAAGCCGCTGCGGCACTGGCCTTCGCGGCCGTCGTCGTGCGTACCCGCGGCGGTGTCGAGGAGGCCGACCTGAAGACCGCTCAGGCCGCCGGGCTGACCGACGGCGAGATCACCGAGGTCATCGCCCACGTCGCGCTGAATGTGTTCACCAACTACCTGAACAAGGCCGTCGATACCGATATCGACTGGCCGGTCGTGCGGCACCACGAGCACTGATCCGCGCTGCGCCGGACTGTGCCCACCAGCGGTGCGGTCCGGCGCTCGTATCGACCCTCCGAGGAGTGACGATGAGCAACGACAACATCCCTGCGGCGGCCCGATCCGGTTCCGTCCGTACCCAACTCGCGCGGCATCGAGCCCGCGGATGACCGGGCGTTACGCACAGGTGGCGTTCACACCAGGTGTGCGCGAGCAGCAACGTAGGCATGGCAGCCTGCGCGGCTACCAGCGGATGGCCGATGTGCCCGCGGTCGCCGATCGGATCGGCCCGGATGAGGCGTGGTTTCTCGGTGAGCGCGACAGCTTCTATCTGGCGACGGTGGGTGAGACCGGGTGGCCCTACATCCAGCACCGTGGCGGACCGCGCGGATTCCTGAAGGTGATCGACTCGGGGACAATCGGTTTCGCCGATTTCCGGGGCAACCGGCAGTACATCAGCCGCGGCAATCTCGACCACGACGACCGGGTTGCCCTGTTCCTGATGGACTACGCGGCGCAGACCCGGATGAAGCTCTTCGGACGTGCCGAAGTCGTTGAAGCACAAGATGATCCGGATCTGATGGCCAAGATGTCGGTCGCGGGGTATCGGGCGCACGTCGAACGCGCCGTGCTGATCACGGTCGAAGCCTTCGACTGGAACTGCCGCCAGCACATTCCGGAGCTGTATCCGCGTGCCGAGGTAGCTGAGGCCCTTCAGTCACTGCGGGACCGGATCGACGAGCTCGAGCGGGAGAACGCTCGGTTGCGGAGCGGGAAATAGCCATGTCCCACTACAAGATTCCGGCTGGCGGCCTTGCCTGGGCCGGGCTCGCGGCAATGACCGTCTCGTTCGGCTTGAACTTCTCGATGGGTGTGTTCTTCGCCCCGACCGCCGCCGACTACGGCGTGAGCGCGACGGTGCTCGCGGTCGCCGCGGCGCTGGGCACCGCGGTCACGGGTGTGGTCCAGCCTTTCGTGGGCCGGTTGCTCGACGCGGTCGGCGCCAAGATGGTGCTGATCGGTGGGCTGGCGCTCATCTCGGGCAGTTACCTCGTGCTGTCGTCGGTGCGCCACACCTGGGAGTTCGTCGCGGCCTACATGCTGCTCGGCGGTGCCGGTTTCGCGGCGTCCTCCACATTGGCGGTCACCACGCTGATCGGTCGGGCCCTCGGCGAACGGATGGGCCCGGCCCTGACCCGGGCGGCTGTCGGCATCAACCTCGGGCAGCTACTCGGCCCGTGGGCCGCGACCGCGATGTTCGAGCCGTTCGGTGTCCGAGCCACCTACGCGCTGTTCGGCGCGGCGGGATTGGCGGTCGCGGCCCTGCTGTGGGCGATCCTGCCTGCCGATCGGGTGCGCGATCCCGTTGCGGGACACCGCGAATCACTGGCCGGTCGAGGCCGGGTCCTGGTGTCCTTCGGCTTGCATTCGGCGACGTTGTACGTCGTGATCCTGATGCTGCCCAAGCACGCCATCGAGGAGGGCTGGTCGGTGGTGTCGGCCGGGCGGCTGGTGGCGCTGGCCGCGATCGCGGCCGGGCTGACCTCGACGGCCATGGTGTCGCTGCAACGCAGGTATCGGCCCGAGGTCCTGCTGCGCGGCCTGTACCTGGTGCGGATCGCGGCGCTGGCGCTGGCGATCGCACCGCTCGACGCGCTCGGTGTGGTCGCGGTCCTGTTCGGGGCCGCCTCCTTCCCGATCGTGCCGCTGACCATGGCGATACTGTCCCGCGGCCTCGATCCCGCCCGGATGGGCCGGACCCTCTCGCCCGCCTGGGTCATCCACCAACTGTCGGCGGCCGCGGGGCTGGCCGTCGCCGGCCTGATCCATTTCCACACCGACAGCTATCGCGGTTATTTCGCACTCGGCCTGGCCTTCAGCGTCGCCGCCGCACTGCTGCTCGCCCCCGAACCTCGTACGCCGCAACGAAACCCAGGAGTTGTCAACGCGCGAATCCCCGAACCGCATCGATAGCACTACCTCCCAACAACATTGGATCCAAGAAGGAGCAAGACCATGACCGCAGTGCACCACCACACCATCGACATCCAGGGCCTGCCGGTGTTCTATCGCGAAGCGGGAGACCCGGCCAAGCCGACACTTGTTCTGCTGCACGGATTTCCGACCAGTTCCGCGATGTTCCGCAACCTGCTGCCGGAACTGGCCGCCGACTACCATCTGATCGCGCCGGACCACGTCGGCTTCGGCCAGTCGGCGATGCCCTCCGCGCACGCCTTCGACTACACCTTCGAAAAGCTCACCGAGATCACCCTGGAACTACTCGACAAACTGGGCATCGACCGCTTCGCCCTCTACATCCAGGACTACGGCGCCCCGATCGGCCTGCGCATCGCCTCCCGCAACCCGGACCGGGTCACCGCGCTGATCACCCAGAGCGGCAACGCCTACCTGGAGGGCTTCACGCCCTTCTGGGAGGCCCTGTTCGCGCACGCCAACGATCGCGCCGCGCACGAGCCGGAGGTGCGCAAGCTGCTTACGGCCGAGGCCACGAAATGGCAGTACACGCACGGTGTTCCGGCCGACCGGCTGCCGCTGGTCAGCCCCGACACCTGGACCCTGGATCAGCACTACCTGGATCGCCCGGGCAACAAGGAGATCCAGCTCGACCTGTTCGCCGACTACAAGGTCAACCTCGACGGCTACCCGGACTTCCAGAAGTATTTCGCCGAACACCAGCCCCCGGTCCTGATCACCTGGGGCGAACACGACGAAATCTTCGGCCCCGACGGCGCCCGCGCCTTCCTGCGCGATCTCCCCGACGCCGAACTGCACCTGCTCGACGCCGGCCACTTCGCCCTGGAAACCCACGGCCCCGAAATCGCCGCCCTGATCCGCGATTTCCTGGCCCGCAAACTGGGCTGACAGCATGACGGCGCGCTCACCCGAGGGATGAGCGCGCCGTCGCGTTGTGACACGGTCCCGTAGCGCGGCATTTTTGGTGCTTGCATGGCGATCGAATTTCCGGGCACGGTGGGGGCATGAAGATTCTTGTCACGGCTGCAAGTGGAAACATCGGCCGCATGGTCGTGGATCATCTCCTCGCGGCGGGGGCCGATGACGTACGAGTGCTGTCCAACCATCCGGAGCGGGCCGCGTTTCCGCCCGGAGTCGAGGTGGTCAAGGGATATCTAGGGAAAGTGTCGACGCTCACCGGCGCGTTCGACGGTGTGGAACGGATGTATCTCGCTCCGGTGCTGGAGACCGTCGAGGACGTGGTCGCGCTGGCCCGCAAGGCGGGGGTCCGGCACATCGTCGACCTGTCCGGCGACGAGACCACGGACTGGCAGCCGATCGCGCGGGCGGTCGAGCAGTCCGGCCTGGAGTGGACCCACCTGTACGCCGGTGAGTTCAGCGAGAACGCCGCCATCTGGTGCGATCCGATCCGGGCGTCCGACGAGGTGCGCGATCCGTTCCCCGAGGCCGCGAACGCCCCGATCGCCATGGCGGACATCGCCCGCGTCGCGGCCAAAGTCCTGCTGTCCGAAGGGCATGCCGGCCAGACCTACACCCTCACCGGCCCGCAGACTCTCACCCGCGCGGAGAAGATCCAGCAGATCGGCGCAGCCCTCGGCCGCAACCTCAGCATCGTGAAAGTTCCCCGCGACGAAGCGATCCGGATCCTGGAACCGGCGATGGGCGAGTACGCCGAATGGTACGTCGACGGCATCGGCAGCATGGTCGACCATCCGCAGCAGGCCACCACCACGGTCGCGGACCTCACCGGTTCGGCGACCACCTTCGCCCAGTGGGTGACGGCCAACACCGACCAGTTCCGCTGAACGAGAAGGGGCCCGGATGCGATCGAATCCGGGCCCCTTCGTTCGTGGTTCCTACTGGGCGTCGAAAGCCCGTGCGCGCAGCGCACGTTCGATGCCCGCCTTGCCCTCGCTCACCAGGCGGCGCAGGGCCGGCGGGTGGTTGTCGGCGAGGAACTTGTCGGCCGTGGCGACGGCGTCCTGGCTGATGTCCCAGGACGGGTAGAGGCCGACCACGACGGTCTGGGCGACCTCGCTGGAACGCCGTTCCCAGACGCCGGGGACGTCGGAGAAGTAGCGCTCGGTGTACGGGAGCAGCAGGTCGCCCTGGCCGGCCGGGGCGAAGCCGCCGACGATGGCGCGGGCGGTGATGTTGGGCAGCGAATCGTCGGTCATCACCTTGGTCCAGGCCTGCTCCTTGACCGCGGCCTGCGGGCGTGCGGTGGCGGCGGCCGCGGCCTGGCGCTTGCCCGCCGCGGTGTTGTCCCGCGCCAATTCCGCGTCGATGAACGGGGTTTCGAGGCCCTCGGCGTCGATCTTGCCGGCGGCGGCGAGCGCCGTCACCAGGCGCCAGCGCAGATCGGTGTCGACGGTCAGCCCGGCCAGGCCGGACGCGGCCGGATCGCCGTCGATCAGCGCGCGCAGCACCTCGGTGTGCCGCTCCTCGAGCTTGGCGCCGGTGAGCGCGTTGACGAAGGCGAGCTGATGATCCGAGCCCGCTTCGGCCGCGCGCGCCAATTCCAGCAGGCGATCGGCGAATTCGGGCCAGCCGGTGCCGGCCGCCCAGGACGGGTCGGCGTAACTGCCCAGGGAGGTGTGCGCCTGCATCAGAAGACGCTGCACCACACCGATTTCGGTCTCCGCGCCGACGCCGCGCTGCACCAGGGCGACGAAATCGCGGGCCCGCATCTCGGCCTGGCGGGTCATCTCCCACGCGGCCGACCAGGCCAGGGTGCGGGGGAGCGGTTCGGCGATATCGCCGATCCGGTTGACCAGCACGTCCAGCGAATCCGGGTCCAGGCGCACCGAGCAGTAGGTCAGGTCGTCGTCGTTGACCAGTACGAACTTGCCGCTCGGTACGCCGGCCAGCTCCGGGACCTCGGTGCGTTCGGCGGCGAGCAGATCCAGCTCGACCCGCTTGGTGCGGACCAGCTTACCGTCCTGGTCGTCGTAGACGCCGACGGCGAGGCGGTGCACGCGCCGTTCGCCCGCGCCCGGGGCGGCGCCCTCCTGGAGGACCGCGAACGAGGTGAAGTTGCCGTCCGCGTCTACCTGGAAGTCGGGACGCAGGATGTTCAGGCCGGTGGTCTTGAGCCACTGCGCGCCCCAGTCCGACAGGTCACGCCCCGAGGACTGCTCCAGCGCCGACAGCAGGTCGTCGAAAGTGGCGTTGCCGTAGGCATGTTCGGCGAAGTAGGCGCGCAGGCCGGCCAGGAACGGCTCCAGCCCGACGTAGGCGACCAGCTGCTTGAGGACCGAAGCGCCCTTGGCGTAGGTGATGCCGTCGAAGTTCACCTCGACCGCGTGCAGGTCGGGGATGTCCGCGGCGATCGGGTGCGTCGAGGGCAGCTGATCCTGCCGGTAGGCCCAGGACTTCTCGACGTTCGCGAACGTCGTCCAGGCGCTCTTGTACTCGGTGGCTTCGGACTGGCACAGCACCGACGCGAAGGTCGCGAACGACTCGTTCAGCCACAGATCGTCCCACCACTTCATGGTGACCAGGTCGCCGAACCACATGTGCGCCATCTCGTGCAGCACGGTCTCGGCGCGGCGCTCGTAGGACGCGCGGGTCACCTTGGACCGGAAGACGTAGTCCTCCAGGAAGGTGACCGCGCCCGCGTTCTCCATCGCGCCGGCGTTGAACTCCGGCACGAACAGCTGGTCGTACTTGCCGAAGGCGTAGGGGACGCCGAAGTTTTCGTGGTAGAAGCCGAAGCCCTGCTTGGTCTCGGTGAACAGGCGCTCTTCGTCCATGTGCGCGGCCAGCGACGCGCGGCAGTAGATGCCGAGCGGGATGGTGCCGTGCTCGTCGGTGTACTCGTCGGTCCACTCGGCGTAGGGACCGGCGATCAGCGCGACGATGTAGGTGCTCATCCGCGGCGTGGTCTTGAACACATGCTTGCCGGGGTCGGCGAGCAGGGTGTCCACGGGCGCGCCGTTGGAGATGACCTTCCAGTCCGACGGAGCGGTCACGCTGACGTCGAAGGTGGCCTTCAGATCGGGCTGGTCGAAGCAGGCGAACATGCGCTTGGCGTCGGCGGTCTCGAACTGGGTGTACAGGTACACCGCGTCGTCGGTGGGATCGACGAAGCGATGCAGGCCCTCACCGGTGTTGGAGTACTCGCAGTCGGCCTCCACCACGAGTTCGTTGCGCTCGGCCAGACCGGTCAGGGCGATGCCCTTCTCCTCGTCATAGGACGACACGTCGATCGCGGTCCCGTTCAGGACGGCCGACCGCACCCCCCGCGCCACGATGTCGATGTAGGTGCTCGCGCCGGCCTGCGCCGTGAAAGTCGCTGTGGTGCGCGAGAAGAAGGTCTGCTCGCCCGGTTTACCCGCCCCGTCGGTCAGGTCGAGTTCGATGCGGTAGTTCTCGACGTGCACGGTCGAGGCGCGTTCGATCGCCTGTTCACGTGTGAGGTTGGGTGCGGACATGAGGCTCCTTCGGTGTCGAAGAACGGGTGGAACTTTTCTGCGTCAACCCTATCGACGCGGCTCGCGCCGCGCCCGTGAGTTACGCCCGCCGGAAATATTGCGGGCGCGGCGCGACGGTATCCTGCCTGCAGCGGCAGGTTCACCCCCAGGATTCGGAGGCTCCACGTTGAAGCATGTGCACGCCGGTAAGGTGCGCGATCTGTACGAGGACGGCGACACCCTGTTGCTGGTCGCCTCGGATCGGGTTTCGGTCTACGACGTCGCACTGCCCACGCCGATCCCGGACAAGGGCGCGCTGCTGACCCAGCTGTCGAACTGGTGGTTCGAGTTCTTCGCCGACGTCCCCAACCATGTGCTGTCGACCACCGACGTGCCCGCCGAGTTCGCCGGTCGCGCGATCCGGGTGAAGCCGCTGAAGATGGTCATGGTGGAGTGCGTCGCCCGCGGCTACCTGACCGGCGGCGGGCTCAAGGAGTACCAGGCCACCGGCACGGTCTCCGGTATCGCGCTGCCGCCCGGGCTGCGCGACGGCGACAAGCTGCCCGAGCCGATCTTCACGCCCAGCACGAAGGCTTCCGAGGGGCACGACGAGGCGATCAGCTTCGACGACGTGGTGAACCAGGAGGGCCGCGAGGTCGCCGAGAAGCTGCGCGATCTGACCCTCGACATCTACACCCGCGGCGCCGGGCACGCGGCTTCGCGCGGCGTCATCGTCGCCGACACCAAGGTCGAATTCGGCTGGGACGGCGACGTTCTCACTCTCGGTGACGAGGTCCTCACCTCCGATTCGTCGCGCTTCTGGCCCGCCGATCAGTGGCAGCCCGGTCGCGCGCAGCCGTCCTTCGACAAGCAGTTCGTCCGCGACTGGTCCACTTCCACCGGCTGGGACAAGGAGCCGCCCGGCCCCGAGATCCCCGCCGACATCGTCGCGGCCACCCGCCGCAAGTACGTCGAGGCCTACGAACTCATCACCGGCCGCACCTGGGCCTAGCCGAGCCGCTCGGCCAGCCGCTCCACATAGGGCTGCTGGCCTTTGGTCAGCTTCTCCCGGGCGGTTTCCAGCCCGAACCACTCCGCACGATCGATCTCCGGGAACTCGGCCAGCTTGCCCGACCGCGGCGGCCACTCCATCTCGAAGGTCCCCGGCACGATCACGCCGGGGTCCAGGTCGGCCTCGACCGCCCACGCGACAACGGTTTTCCGCTTACTGCCACTGCCGTAGGCGACCTCACCGAGCTCCACCCACGCACCCTCGGGCACCGGCACACCGAGCTCCTCGGTGAACTCCCGCCGCGCCGCGGCCTGCGCGTCCTCCTCGCCGGGCAGGTATTCACCCTTCGGAATCGACCACGCCCCAAGGTCTTTGCGCGCCCAGAACGGCCCGCCCATGTGCCCGAGCAGTACCTCCACGCCGCCCTCGCCCCGCCGGAACAACACAACCCCCGCGCTGAATGCCGCTGCCACGCAGTGCAGTCTGCCCGATGGTCGCGGTGCAGGAGGGAATGACCACACCCTCAGATCGCCATGATCCCAACGGGTGCTCGTTGCCGACCCCTCGGGACTAACGTTTCTGGGTTGGACGGCTATGGGAGGAGTTTGGGTGACGACTCTGGTTGTTCTGCGCGGCAATTCGGGTTCCGGCAAATCCACCGTCGCCCACGAGGTGCAGCGGCGCTTCGAGCGCGGCGCACTCCTCGTCGTCCCGCAGGACATAGTCCGCCGTCGAATGCTGCGCGAGGAGGATAAACCCGATGGTTCGAACGTCGACTTGATAGCGCACATCGCCACGTTCGGCCTCGAACGAGGTCTGATCGTCCTGGTCGAAGGGATTCTGCGTGCCTCCCGCTACGGCCCTATGCTGCAGCGACTCTCGGCTGTAGCCGACCACACTCTCTGCTACGCGTACGACCTGTCGTTCGAGGAAACCACCCGCCGCCACACGACCCGGCCGCAGTCCGCCGAATTCGGTACCGCCGAGATGCGGTCCTGGTATCGGGGTTGGGATCCGCTCGACTTCGTCGACGAGGTTCGGTTCGACGCTACGTGGACCAGCGCCGCCGCTATCGACCGGCTGCACTCCGACATTGTCGCTTGGTCTGCGTCGTCCCGCTGATCGAACTGTGCTGTCGCATCGCCGCATCCGGCAGGGAGTGGAAGAGTCTTGCATTCAATGATGCTGTAGCACAGTATCTTGAGATGAGCTTTACAGTGAATGAGGCACGGCTTCAGTGGCTTTGGACCGAGATCGAACGTGCCCACAGCGCGCTCGTGCATGGACTGAGCATCCTCGACGGCGCGCCGACGACGACGTCGCTGGCAGACCAGTTGCTCTTCAAAGCGAACTCGACCCCCTTCGGCAATACGCCGGGAGGTCTCGCGTGCCGCGCGGCCCACACCGAGGCGCACGGAGCCGCGAAGAACACACTGAAAGCGTTCGGTGGCACGGTCGACGGCGATGTCGAGCGGTTGAAGTTGGCGGTCGGGCTCTACCTGACCATGGATGATGCGAACGCCGAGAAGTTCTTGCTCAGCAACGGCAACATGCTCGACTTCCTCAGTGCCCATTTGAGCAACTTGGGGGAGAACAACAAGCACTCAGGAGATCAGGCCGCCCAGATCGCCAAACTACGTGGCCTTGTCTCCGGTCTGGAGAACGGCAACGTCGTCGTCAGCGGAGACTTCAACGCCAAGGCCGACGGCGACAAGCCGTCGGCGCCCGAGATCCAGAACTTCGGTCCGCATGGTTTCGACACCGACGCGGACCGGATCTACGACGGCCCCGGCGGAGCGCCGCGGGGAACCTCGGAGAGCTACAACGAGATCGACCATGTGCTGCCGCGTGGGGTCGGTACCACCGAGGCCGAACGGTGGGACCGCGGCGAATCCGACCACGACGGGCAGCGTCTCGATATCACCATCCCCGCTTGGTAACGCTCAACGATCGACGGTGATCGGGACTCGCGTGACGGAGCGGCCCTCGTCGCCGTCCCCGAGGTCGGTGACGGTGACATCCCCCGTACTGAGGCCGCTGCCTGTTCGTACTGCGACCGCGTTGCCGAACGGGTTGGGCCACCAGAGATCTACGGTTTGATTCTTCATCGAGGCCTTCCCGAAGTGCACCTCCCAGTTACCTTCGGGATCCAGCCGATCGAGTGCTGTCTGCAACATCGCCGCGCCGTCGCCGAAGAGTTCCTGCAGCGTCGCCACGTCTACCTTGCCGTCGATGAGACGCTGAGCCAGCTCGCCCATGTCGTGCATCTGGTGACCCTGACCCCAGGGCTTGTTGCCCTTGCCGCCCTGCTGAACATTCCAGTTGAGCGTCCGCAGGGTCCGGCGCGTCCACTTGCTCTCGTAGTCCTTGAACTTGGCCGTGGCCGACTGGAAGGTCTCGGTGTCATTCGCCAGCTGTTTGTCGACCCGGCCGCGAATCTCGGTATACGCCGTGACCAGCTTCCCCACCAGTTCTTGCTGCTCGTCGTCGGCAGGATTGAACTCGACCGCGCCGCGCAGCCCGGTCTCGGTGAACGGCACCTTCCCGTTGAGCTTCGCCTTCTCATTGTCCAGCTGCCCCTGGTTGAACCGCAGAGTATGGATGCACGCCCCAACCGCGGTAGCCACCTTGCCGGCCAGATCGGCGCACTCGTCCAGGTCGGCGACCAGCTTGCCGCGATGGCTGTCGTACCGCACCGACGCGGGCCCCTGCCACCCCGACCCGACCACCTTGCCGGCCGCCTGGTTGATCGTCTCCGCCGCCCACGACAACTTCTCCTGCTGCGACTTCCATGCAGTCTGGTAGGTGCCGAGCTTGGCGAGATCTGCGTCGAGGTCGTACACGACTACGGGTGCCATGGAGTCATCTTGCCCCGCAAAGGAATTGAGTACAAGACGCCAACTCTGGTGGTATCCGCCGACCACGCCGAAACGCTCAATCTTGCGGAAATAACCTGTCCGAGGGCAAACTCGTCGCATCGTAGTCCTGACGAGGGGGAAATCTGGTGTTGCGCCGCGTGGCTTTGGTAGCCGCTGTGCTCCTGGCCACGGTCGGCTGTCAGCGGGAGCCGGCGGGGCCGGAATTCGACGGGTTCTGGCTGACCGCGCCGCAGACCGATCAGCAGCGTGTGGAACTGCTGCGTCGGGCGCGAAATATCGACCCGTGCGCGCTGATCCCGCGTGCCGCGCTCGGCGAGACCGGACCCGTGGACACCGTCTTCTCGGCCGGTCCGCAGACGTGCGAAGCGAAAGTCGGTGTCAGCGATACCAGCCTCGGCAGGCTGGTGCGCTGGTGGCTGTCCGGGCCGAAATCGACGCCGGTCACCGACAAAGGCGTCACCAAGCAGATCGACGGTGTCACCGTCCTGTTGTCGAACAACCTAGACGCCGACCCGGAATGGCAGCCGAATCCCCGAGTGGCGACGACATGCACGGTCTCCGCACGCTTCCCGTCCACCATCGGCCTGGCTCTGAGCGTTGATATGCCCGCAGGCACCGACCCCTGCGTGGCCGGCGAGTCACTGATCCGAACCGCCCTCAGCGAATGGAAAAACGAACCGCAGCAGGGTGTTTCGCCGGACACCAGCAAGACGGTCCTCACGGGCGCCGACCCGTGCGCGGTGGTGCCCCGGCTGGGCGTCAGCGAGAGCGTCGGTGATGTACACCTCGAGCAGTGCAGTTTCCGATTCCAGGGCGACGACATCAGACTCGACTACGAGTACGAATCCGAAGACCTGGTCACCAGCGACGATTCGTACACAATCGGCGACCGGCCGATCTACCGCAAAGCGGTACAAGGCTTCCTGTTCTACGACGCCCCGGTAGGCCCGGCGGTAAAGGGGTCCGGCGGCCAGTACCGCTCACCTCTCGTCCCTGTCATCGCACTGTCGGGAACCAACCAGGCGGCGCTGGATGAAGTCATGCGCCAAACCCAGGCTCTACTGGGGTAACCCTGCTAGAGCAGCGCCTACGACAGTAGGCAATAGCTTGCTCGGTGTCGTGGCGGTCAAAATCGGGCATAACCGGTACGGCCGTGCGGATTTAGGCCGTGACCAAACAGCCCCTGAGCTGGGCCGATGGTTTCGAACTTCTGTCGGGGTGACAGGATTTGAACCTGCGACCCTCCGCTCCCAAAGCGGATGCGCTACCAAGCTGCGCTACACCCCGTGAGCCACGGCCCTGAGGCGGCGCCGTGGACGAATGATCCCCCTGTGAAGAGCGGGTGACGGGAATCGAACCCGCACCATCAGCTTGGAAGGCTGAGGTTCTACCATTGAACTACACCCGCAAGGCATACGACATCGATGGGATCGCCAGATGTCGTGTGCGCAACGACTGTACCGAATGTCGCCGCGGAAATGCCAATCGCCCCGGCCGGGGTGTCACCGTGTCGGTTCCGGCATACCTCCGGCGTGTCTGCCCGCGACTCTCCAGCGAACGAAAATTAGGTGTAACGCTCGGCGGCCTGGAGCGATCACACTTCCGATCGCCATTCGCGAGGCAACGGAAACTCGTTGTAAAACGACGTTTTTCGGCGCCG
Organism: Nocardia sp. NPDC051832; assembly: GCF_040681285.1. NCBI lineage: Bacteria > Bacillati > Actinomycetota > Actinomycetes > Mycobacteriales > Nocardiaceae > Nocardia > Nocardia sp. NPDC051832. The sequence goes on along the minus strand of NZ_JBFAYL010000001.1, from coordinate 1,682,556 downwards.
GGTGGCTTGCTAGGATCCTTTTTGCCGGACGGGGGTATCTGGAAAGGGGGCGGTGAGCGTGCGCCGTGCTTGGTGGACCGAACCGCGTAGCCGTAGAGGTGAGGCCGGCTCCTGCCTGGGCGCACTGCGCCCGGCTACCGATGCCATCCGTGGCGGGTGAGGGCGATGTCCGAATCGTCGCCTCCCGTCAAGCAGATGGCCCGCGCGTGGGCGCAGGCCGTCTGTGCCGAACCGGGCTCGCACACCACGATGAAGGACCTAGAACCGGTTCTCGTCGACATCGTCAATCGGCTGCTCGATCTGGCCGAATCCGAGCCCTTCCCGATGCTGGACGCCCGCGCGCTGGGCGCTCGCCTGGCCGAACCGCCGTTCGAACGCACCCGGATGCTGGCCCAGGCGAGCCGCTGGCTGCTCGGTTTCCCCGCGGGGCGGCCGGGGTCTCTGGTCGCCACCCGCTGGCCGTTCGTGGCCAGCCAGGCCATCGACAGCTACGCCCAGGCGTTGCAGGAGCGCGCCCTGGCCCAGCAGGAGCGGAACATCTCGGCGAAAGTCTCTCTGCGCGTGCAGGAGATCGCGGCGCTGCAGCACCGCCTGCGGCACGAAGCCACCCACGACGCGCTCACCGACCTGGCCAACCGCACCCTGCTGCAGGACCGGGTCCGCCGCATGGCCGCCGACCCGGCCGGCAGCGTCGGCCTGCTCGTGATCGACCTGGACCGCTTCAAGCAGATCAACGACGGCTACGGCCACGCGGTCGGCGACGAGGTCCTGGTGGAGCTGGCAAACCGCCTGCGCGAGGTCTGTCCGCCGGACACCGTCATCTGCCGCTACGGCGGCGACGAGTTCGTGCTCGCCGTCGACCGCGACCAGCTCGTACTCGCCGATATCGCCAACCAGATCGTGGCCGCCCTGCGCGACCCGGTCTGGACCTCGGCCGGTCCGGTTCCGGTCTCGGCCAGCGTCGGCACGGCACACAACCCGCCCGGCCGGTCCTACGACTTCACCGACTTGCTCCGCCGCGCCGACCAGGCGATGTACTCGGCGAAAACCGCGGGTGGCCGCCGGTTCGCGTTCTCGGAGTCGGGCGAGCCGGAGATCGACGCCGCCGTCGCGGGGTGAGCTCAGGCCCGGCCGAAGTCGTCCGCGTGGTCGCGGGCCCATTCCGCGAAGGTCTGCGCGGGGCGGCCCGTGACGTCGCGGACCGTGGTCGACAGCTGCGGCGGCTGCTCGGTCGCGGCCTTCCAGCCCGCCAGAATCGCCGTGGCGACGACCGGCGGCACGGTCTTCTCCAGCTCCCCGCGCGCGTGCTCGACAGTGGATTCCACGACGGCGATGTCGCGGCCGACAGCGTCGGCGATGTGCCGCACCCGCTCGCGCATGGTGATCGACTCGGTTCCGAGCACCGGGTAGGCGACGCCGCGATGCGCCGGGTCGGTCAGCGTGGTCACCGCCACAGCGGCCAAATCCTTTTCGTGCACGACGGCCATCCGGGACTCGGGATAGGGCAGGTACACCTCGTTCTGGCTGCGGATGGACTCCTGCCACCACCACAGCAGATTCGTGGCGAACATGCCGGGCCTCAGGAACGTCCACGCCAAATCCGAGTCCGCCAGCGCGGATTCGACCCGGTGGTGCATCCACGCGATCGGGTTGCTCGCGGGATCGGGATCGGTGGCCGCCACGGACGACAGCAGCACGACGTGTTGCACCCCGGCGGATTCGGCCGCGGCGACGAATCCGTCGATCCCTTCGGGTTTGGCGTAGAGGAACACGCTCTGCGCGCCGTCGAGAGCGGCGGGCAGCGTCTCGGGCCGATCGAGGTCGGCGGCAACCGCCTCCGCTCCGCCCGGTAGTGCGCCGGGATTGCGGCTGGTCATACGAACGTGTGCGCCAACGGAATTCAGGCCGGTCACAACGTGGCGGCCGACGTTTCCACTGGCTCCGAATACGACTATCGACATGGACGCACCGTAGGCAGCTGAACTCGCCAAAGGTAAGTACCTACCTGGAGGTAAGCTGCTGAAATGGCGGTAGGCCCACAGCTCCAGCACCCCGGCGCGGAGGGGATGGGTGACGCATTTCACCCCGAATGCGTATGGCGCGACGTGATCGATCTCTCCAGCCGATGGACCGGGCCGATCCTGCATGTGTTGCGCGAGCGTCCATTACGGTTCTTCGAACTCCAGACGGCGCTCGAAGGCATCAGCGACAAGATGCTGTCGCAAACTCTGCGCACACTCGTCCGCGACGGATTGGTCACGCGCACAGTGGAGCCCACCACCCCGCCGCGCGTGACCTATGAACTCACCACTCTCGGCCACAGCCTCGCCGACTCACTGGCCCCGTTCATCGCATGGGTGCGCCGGCACGCGACCGATGTGCTGGCGGCCCGGCGGCGGCACGACGAGCCTCAGTCCGGTTGACAGGTGGGGCACCAGAACAGGTTTCGCGCATCCATGACAGCGTGCAGCACCGGCGTGCCGCACACCCGGCACGCCGAGCCCTGCCGCCGATAGACATAGGTCCGCGGGCGATCCGCGGCATAGGACGGTTCCCCGTAGTCGTGTTCGGGCCGGACGACCACCATCTTGCCGACCCGCACCCCCACCTTCATCAGGGCGACCAGGTCCGTCCACATCGCCTGCCACTCTTCGGCACTCAGCGCGGTACCCGCCCGATGCGGTGAAATTCCATGCCGGAACAGCAGTTCCGCGCGATACACATTGCCCACCCCGGCCAGCACCCGCTGATCCATCAGCAAAGCCCCGATCGGCCTGCGCGACCGGTGAATCCGCTGCCAAGCCCGATCCGGATCGGCGCCGCGCCGCAGCGGATCCGGCCCGAGCCGCTCGGTCAGCGCCGTCACCTCCGCCTCGGTGTACAGCTCACAGGCTGTCGGCCCGCGCAGATCGGTCCCGTTCGCGACCCCCACCATCCGCATCCGCACCTGCCCGACCGGCTCACCCATCGGCACCGCCGCCTCGGTGAACGCCCCGTACAGCCCGAGATGCACATGCACGATCAGCCCGGACTCATACCGATGCAGCAAATGCTTCCCCCAGGCCTCCGCCCGAACCAGCACCTGCCCATCCACCCGCGCCGCCCCCGCAGCGAACTTCCCCTGCGGACTCGACACCCGCACCACACCCCCGCCGAACACCTTCTGATGCCCCCGAGCCAGCCGATGCAACGTATGCCCCTCAGGCACAACCGTTCCTCTCCATGCCGATAACAGAGAAGTGGGACATGACCGAGGCGAAACGCGAGTAGCGCCCTCGGTCATGTCCCACTTGTCAGATGCTTCGCGCCCCTGGCCGGTCAGTAGGCGGGGACGGCGGGGGCTTCGCCGGTCTTCTCGTATTCGGCGAGGATGTCGATGCGGCGCTGGTGGCGCTCCTCGTCGGACCATTCGGCGGCCAGGAAAGCGTCGACGATGGCGAGGGCTTCCTCGGTGGAGTGCATGCGGCCGCCGACGCCGATCAGCTGCGCGTTGTTGTGCTGGCGGGCCAGTTGGGCGGTTTCCACGCTCCAAGCAAGCGCGCAGCGAGCGCCGGGCACCTTGTTGGCAGCGATCTGCTCACCGTTGCCGCTGCCGCCGAAGACCAGACCCAGGCTGCCAGGGTCGGCGACGGTGCGTCGCGCCGCCTCGATGCAGAAGGCGGGGTAGTCGTCGAGGGCGTCGTACTCGAGGGCGCCGCAGTCGACGACCTCGTGACCCGCCTGCTCCAGATGGGCCTTGACGTGATTCTTCAGTTCGAAACCGGCATGGTCGGCACCCAGGTATACGCGCATGGCAGGGATTCTGTCAGGCCGGTCAGCGGCGCCTGCGACAGGGGACCGCCTCGCAAAAGTGTGGCCCGGGACACAGCGTGGGGAACGGTACGGTCGAAATATGCAGTCGCAAGACCCACCGTCGCAGCCGGAACCGCACGCCGAGCCAGGCGCCCCGGCCGGCGGCCCCACGGCGTATGGCCCGTACCCGACGGGCGCCTACCCCGCGCCGTACGGCTACGGCGGGCCTCCGGTGCCGCCGCAACCCCTGCCGCGCGGCCTGTCGCCGTACGGCATGCCCGCCCGGCACAGCTGGGAGATCGGGCTGTTGTGCGTGGTGGTGGGGATTACCGCGCTGGTCTTTCTCCTGGCCGCGCTGGACGCTTTCGCCGTGTTGTTCCTGGGCGGCGCCGCCGCGCTCGGCATCTACACGTTCTACCTGCTGCTCGCCCCGCTGCTGGTGTGGTTCGCCCGCGGCACGCTCTACGCGCGCCTGCGCACGAACGGCGTGAAGATGTCGCCGACCCAGTTCCCCGAGGGCTATCAGATGGTGGTCGAGGCCGCCGCCAGATTCGGGATGGCGTCGGTGCCCGACGCCTACGTGGTGCTCGGCAACGGCCAGATCAACGCCTTCGCCTCCGGCCACGGCTTCCGGCGTTTCGTCGCCGTCAACAGCGACCTGTTCGAAATCGGCGGCGCGGCAAGGGAACCCGACGCGCTCGCGTTCATCATCGGGCACGAGGTCGGGCATATCGCGGCCGGGCACACCTCGTACTGGCGCATGCTCGGCATGTACCTGGCGCCGTTCCTGCCACTGCTGGGCCCGGCGCTGCTGCGCTCCCAGGAGTACACCGCCGACAACCACGGCGTCTGCTTCCGCTACTCCGGCACGCCCGCGGCGATGGGCACCCTGGCGGCCGGCAAATACCTCAATACCCTGGTCGCCTATGACGAGATGGCCAACCGGGCGAGCGCCGAGAAGGGCTTCTTCGTCTGGGTGTACAACGCCATGTCCAGCCATCCGGTGCTGACCTGGCGGATGTGGGCGCTGCGCGACCGCACCCGGCACGGCAAGCTGTTCATGCGTCCGGAGGTCCCGCCGCCGCTGGGCCCGGCGACCCCGTACGGACAGGTTCCGGCGCAACCGCCGAAACCTGTCCCCTGAGCGAACTCAGTCGAAGGCCGGGTCTTCGGTGCGGGTGCGCTTGAGCTCGAAGAAGTGTGGGTAGGACGCGAGCGCGACGACACCGTCCCACACCTTCCCGGCGTCCTCGCCGCGCGGAATCCGCGACAGCACCGGCCCGAAGAACGCGACACCGTTGACATGGATGGTCGGCGTGCCGACGTCCTTGCCGACCTTGTCCATGCCGGCATGGTGGCTCTTGCGCAGGGCCTCGTCGAAGTCGGTGCTCTCGGCGGCCTTGGCCAGTTCGGCGGGCAGCCCCACCTCGGCCAGCGCGTCGGCGATCACCGCGTTCAGGCTCTCCTTGCGGTCGGGCCGCTCGTATTCGGCCCGGCGGTCGTGGATGCGGCTGCCCAGCGCGGTGTACAGCGGGGAGAGCACCTTGTCGCCGTGCTCCTGAGCGGCGGCGATGGCGACCCGGACCGGGCCCCAGCCGGTGCTCAGCAGCTCCTTGTACTGCTCGGGCAGGTCGTCGCGGTCCTCGTTGAGAACCGACAGGCTCATCACGTGGAAGCGGGCCTCGATGTCGCGGACCTTCTCGACCTCGAGGATCCAGCGCGAGGTGATCCAGCACCAGGGGCACAGCGGGTCGAACCAGAAGTCGGCAACATTCTTCTCGGCCGGGTCGGTCACGGGAACGTCCTCTCGATCGGAGTTTCGGCAGCCGCGACCGGACGCGGCACGGCCGTTATCGGGAACCAACCATCTGACGGCTCGATTCGTTCCCGTTCACCGGAACGCGAGATTTCCAGAGTCCATCGCCATAGGGTTGGGGCCTGGAGTCCCGGTTCCCACTCGGCAAGGAGTCCGCCATGACCACGGAACGTCATTTCATTGTCGTCGGCGGCGGTCTGGCCGCCGCCAAACTCGCGGAAGCGCTGCGGGCCAACGACTTCGAGGGCCAGGTCACGCTGATCGGTGCCGAAGAGCATCTGCCCTACGAGCGACCACCGCTATCCAAGGATCATCTGTTCGGCAAGAAGAACCTCGCCGACTTCGTCGCGGCGCCCGGGCAGTGGTACCGCGATCATCGCATCGACGTCCGGCTCGGCACCGAGGTGACGGCGATCGATCGCGCCGCGAAAACCGTGACGCTGCCCGATGATTCGACGCTCTCCTACGACAAGCTGGCACTCGCCACCGGCTCCGCGCCGCGCCGGCTCGATCTACCCGGCGCGGACGGGCCGAACGTGCACCAGCTGCGCACCATCGAGGATTCCGACACGATTCTGCGGCTGCTCAGCGGTGAGCCGAAGATCGGCAGTCTGGCCATCATCGGGGCCGGATGGATCGGCCTGGAGGTCGCCGCCGCGGCCCGGTCGGCGGGGGTCGAGGTCACCGTCGTCGAGTCCGCCGAGCTGCCGCTGCTCGGGGCGCTCGGGCCCGAGATGGGGGAGTTCTTCGCCCAGCTGCACCGCGACAACGGGGTGGACCTGCGGTTCGGGGCCGAGGTCGCGGCGATCGACGGGTCCGGCCTGCGGCTGGCCGACGGCGGCGCCGTCGCCGCGGACGCGGTGCTCGTCGCGATCGGCGCGGCGCCGAACGTTCAGTTGGCCGCCGACGCGGGCCTCGAGGTCGACAACGGCGTCCTCGTGGACGCGGGCCTGCGCACCAGTGATCCCGACATCGTCGCCGTCGGTGACATCGCCGCCCATGATCATCCGCGCCTGCACCGCCGGATCCGGGTCGAGCACTGGGCGAACGCCCTCAACCAGCCGGCGGTCGCGGCTGCCAGCATGCTCGGTAAGACCGCCGAATACGACCGGCTCCCATACTTCTTCACCGATCAGTACGACGTCGGCATGGAGTACACCGGCTACGCGTCGCCGGGGGAGTACGAGCGCGTGGTGGTCCGTGGCGATCAGGCCAAGCGCGAGTTCGTCGCGTTCTGGCTCGATTCCCAGCAGCGGGTGCTGGCGGGCATGAACGTCAACGTCTGGGATGTCACCGACCGGATCAAGGAGTTGATCAGCTCCGGAGCCCCGGTCGACCCGGCCCGGCTCGCCGACACCTCCGCCGAATTGTGACTTGGATCACATTGTTGGAAGTATGTCGAGAACGTCCACGTGGTTCCGACCTACCCTCGAGAGCGCCGGACGGGCGCACCGAACGGCGAGGAGCCGACCATGAAGTACATGCTGCTGAAGACCTACCGCGACACCGCCTACTGCGACACCCCGATCACCGAGTGGGCGCCGGAGGACATCATGGCGCACATCGAATTTCAGCGGGTGCTCGGCGAGGAACTGGCCAAGTCCGGTGAGCTCGTCGACGCGCAGGGCCTGGCCGGTCCCGAGGAGGCGCGTGTCGTCTGCTCGGACGGACGGTCCGCGCCGGTGGTGACCGACGGTCCCTTTCCCGAGACCAAGGAATTCCTGGCCGGGTACTGGCTGGTGGACGTAGACAGTCTCGAGCGAGCCCTGGAGATCGCGGCGCGGGCTTCGGCCGGCCCCGGCCCCGGCGGCAAGCCGATCGGTGAGTACATCGAGGTGCGCGCGGTGATGAGCGCTCCAGAACAGTGACGAAAGCCCTGACCAGAGCTGCCGAGGACCTGCTGCGCGAGCTGGCGCCGCAGGTCCTCGGCGCGCTGGTGCGCCGCTTCGGCGATTTCGACACTGCCGAGGACGCCTTGCAGGAGGCACTGCTGGCGGCGGCGACGCAGTGGCCCGACGAGGGTCTTCCGGACAATCCGCGCGGCTGGCTGATCCAGGTGGGGCAACGCCGGATGGCCGATGTGGTGCGCGCCGAAGTGGCCCGGCGGCGCAGGGAGACAACGGTTTTCGACCGCGAGGTCGGCGACGCCGACGTCGTGCAGCGGGACGACACGCTCGCCATGTACTTCCTGTGCTGTCATCCGGCACTGTCGGACGCCGCGTCGATCGCGCTGACGCTGCGTGCGGTCGGTGGCCTCAGCACCGCCGAGATCGCCGGCGCCTTCCTGCTGCCGGAAGCGACCATGGCGCAACGGATCACCCGCGCCAAGAAGAAGCTGTCCACCCTGGACCGTCCGTTCGCCCGGCCCGGCGACGCCGAATGGCGTAACCGGCTCGGCCCGGTCCTGCATGTGCTGTACCTGATCTTCACCGAGGGGCACACCACGACCGCCGGCGCCGAACTCCAGCGCGCCGACCTCTCCGGCGAAGCCATCCGCCTGACCCGCTCGATCCACGCGCTGCTGCCCGAGGACACCGAGGTCGCCGGCCTGCTCGCGCTCATGCTGCTCACCGACGCCCGGCGCGCCGCCCGCACCGGCGCGCACGGCGAGCTCATCCCGCTCGCCGAGCAGGACAGGGCCCGGTGGGACCGCCCAGTGATCACCGAGGGCGTGCGCCTCACGACAAGCACCCTCGCCCAGGGACTTTCGGGCCCGTACCAAATCCAAGCCGCGATCGCGGCCGTCCACGCCGAGGCCGCGAGCGCCGACGACACGGACTGGAAGCAAATCCTGCAGCTGTACAACATTTTCGAGCGCCTGGCCCCGAACCCGATGGTCACGCTGAACCGCGTGGTCGCCCTCGCCATGGTCGAAGGCCCCGCCGCCGGACTGGCTTTGGCGGACACCCTCGAGGAGCAGCTCGCCGGGAACCACCGCCTCACCGCCGTCCGCGGCCACCTCCACGAAATGGCCGGTGACCACGCCGCCGCCATTACGGAATACCTGGCAGCCGCGGCCCGCACCACCAGCACCCCCGAACGCAACTATCTCACCCTGCGCGCCGCCCAATTACGCTCCACAACAGGCACTTCCAGCTGATCGCGCGTGTCATCGCACTAGAACGTGTTCTACTTGCTGGGTATGTACAGGTACCCAGGGGGTTTCGAGGCATGAGTGCGGCGCGAGGCCCGCTGGCGGGTATTCGGATAGTCGAGCTGGCGAGCATCGGGCCCGGCCCGCACGCGGGCATGATGCTGGCCGACCTGGGTGCGGATGTAGTGCGGGTACAGCGGTCCGGGGACCGGACAGCGGCAGCGGTGCAGCTGCGCGGGCGCACGATCACCGAGGCCGATCTGAAGGAACCTGGCGATGTTGCCGCGGTACTCGACCTCGTCGAACGCGCCGACGTGCTGATCGAGGGTTTCCGTCCGGGTGTCGCCGAACGACTCGGACTCGGGCCGGACGAGGTGCTGCGCCGCAATCCACAGCTCGTCTATGGCCGGATGACCGGCTGGGGTCAGGACGGGCCGCGCGCCCAGCAGGCCGGTCACGACATCAACTACCTCGGCTTGACCGGCGTGCTGAATGCCATCGGCCGCAAGGGCGATCGGCCGCTGCCGCCGATCAATCTGGTCGGGGATTACGGCGGCGGCTCGGTGTTCCTGGTGCTCGGCATCCTCGCCGCACTGCTGGAACGGGAGCGCTCCGGGCAGGGGCAGGTGGTGGACGCCGCCATGGTCGACGGCGTCATGACGCTCGCGCATGTCTTCTGGTCGATGAGCCAGGTCGGCATGTGGTCCGCCGAGCGCGGCACCAACCTGCTCGACACCGGAATGGCTTGGTATGACACCTATTCCACCGCCGACGGCAAGCACATGGCGGTCGGCGCCTACGAGCCGCAGTTCTACGCCGAGCTGCTGCGCGTGCTGGAGCTCGACCCGGAATCGCTGCCGCCGCAACGGGATCAGGGCAGTCAGGAGGTGCTGCGCAAGATCTTCACGGAGAAGTTCGCGGCCAAGACCCAGCGCGAGTGGACCGAGCTGTTCGACGGCGTCGACGCCTGCGTCACCCCGGTGCTCACCTTCGCCGAGGCCGCCGACGACCCGCACCTGAACGCTCGCCACGGCGTGGTCGAGGTCGACGGTGTCCGTCAGCCCGCGCCCGCACCCCGGTTCTCGCGCACTCCGGCGCCGGAACCCGCGCCCGCGCCGGAGACGGCTACCCCGATCGCGGCGATCTGGCGCTAGCCGGCGACCGTTGCGAGTGTCCAGTGACGCGGGTTACAGTCACCCGTTAGCAAGCCGCTTGCAACTGTTATCCCCCGGCTTACTGGCGTTTCCGCAGACAAAGGAGTCTGACCATGCCCGCTGCGCGCACCGGCCGTGCCCCGGACGGCTCAAACCGTCCCGCGCACATGCTGATCGATGATCGCTTCACCGCGGTCGCCGCGAAGTTCTTCTCGATGTTCCGGCGCAAGGGTCAGGGCGGCGGAGCGCTCGCGGTGTACCTGCACGGCGCGCCCGTGCTCGATATCTGGGCAGGCTGGGCGGAGGCCGATCGACGCTGGACCGCCGACACCATGGCGCTGTCCTACTCCACCGGCAAAGGTGTCGCGGCGACCGTCGCCAACCGTCTGATCGACCGCGGAGTGCTCGACCTCGACGCACCGGTCGCCACCTACTGGCCGGAATTCGCGGCGAAAGGCAAGGGCGACATCACCGTCGCCGACGTGCTGAACCACCGCGCCGGGTTGCAGCGAATCCGGGATCTGCTACCCGTCCCGGACGACCTGCTGGACCACGACAAGGTGGCCGCCGCCCTCGCCGCCGCCGAACCGGATCCGATGCGGCTGCGCGCCTCCGGCTACCACGGCCTGACCTTCGGCACCCTGGTCGCCGAGATCGCGCAGCGCGCCACCGGCCGGACGTTCACCGAGATCGTCCGCGCCGAACTAGGAGAAACCCTGGGCGACAACGACTTCTGGTACGGAGTGCCGCAACACCAGCGCCACCGCCTCGCCAGACTCGGACCCCGCCTCGGCGTGGCCAGGGTCCCGTTCGACGCTCTCATCGCACCGTTCTCCGGGCTGCGACTGGTACGGTCGGCCCGCAGCGCGGTCTACGACGGCTGGGCCGACCTGTCGCTGGGCATGCGCCCCTACGACGCCATGATGCCCGGCTGGAACGGCGTCTTCACCGCCCGCGCACTGGCCGCGATGTACGGCGCGATCGCCAACGACGGCCTGGTGGGACACCGCCGCCTGCTCCGCCCGGAAACCGCCCAGCAGATCGCGCGAATGCCCGCCAACGGCCGCTACGACTACGTTCTCGGCGCCGCACCCCACTTCGCCCGCGGCTACCACCGCGCCATCGTGGGCACCCGCCTACGCCGGGACGCACTGGGCCACTTCGGAATCGGCGGCTCCGGCGGCATCGCCTTCCCCCACCGCGGCCTCTCCATCGGCTTCGTCACCAACCACCTCGGCAACCACGCGATGTCCCTCGGCGACGCCCGCCTGCCCTTCCTGGCGGCCCTATCCGAACGCGCCGCAACCGGCGCCCACGCCGCCGAACCGCTCCACCCGCACCAGCAAGCAAGCTGACACCCCTCCGCGCAAACGCACGCACTCGCACCTCGGCGCGCACAGTCCGGCACCCGTGTGCGGCTGCCGGGCGGTGAGCGAATACAACCGTCGCCGTGTGGGATTGGAAAATGATACGGACGAGTGGGTTCGCACGTCGCGTTATAGCACTCGCTGATAGGCTGCCGGGGCTCGATGACAGTGGTGCAGGCCTAGATCGAGGGGGCAAACCTGGTGCGATCGGACGTGGGGCAGGGGTTGTTCGACGCGGCCGTGGGTAATGGGTTTCGGATGCCGGCGGAGACCGCGCAGCGACTCGGTGTGGCCTGTGACGCGCTCGTGGCGGAGCTGCGGCGCGTACGCGGTGGTGGCGCGGAAATTACTGCCGTGCAGGGGTTTCCGGAGCTGCCCTCGGGTCATGCGCTGGCCCGGGGGTTCGGGATGAAGGGGGACGAGTACCTCGCGACGCTCGCCGGTTTCGAAGCCGCCGCGCTGCGGCTGAAAGCCGGGTATCTGGCCGCCGGGCACCTGTTCGAGGCGGCCGATGCCGCGAACCGGGCGGCGCTGCGGGCCGCCGCCGAGCAACTGGAGGGCACACGATGACCGACCACGGTCCGGGTGCGGTGGGGGCCGATCCGGCTTATGTTCCCGATCGTGAATCCTTCGACGCCTATACCCACCGGGAGATCTGGGACCTGGTGCACGAGGCGCTGGACCCGGCCGCGCTGGGCCGCACGGCGGACGGCTGGCGCGCGGCGGCCCAGACCCTGGCCGAGTCGTTCGAGACCTTCGCCGCCGTGGTGCGCCGGGAGTTCGCGGACTGGGACGGCAGAGCCGCCGCGGCCGCCCGCGAGTCGACCGAGGAGTTCGTGCGGGCCGGCGCCGACGCGCAGCAGGTCTGCGCCGAGGTGCAGCGCCTGATGGAAGCCAACTCCGCGGCCGCGCAGAAGGTGCGCGACGCCATTCCGAAAATTCCGGAACCCTATGTGCCCCACCAGGATCCGGTGGTGGAGGTGGTGGAGGGCGGGCCGCGGAAGATGGCGCACGACATCGCCGCGGCCGACGCGCTCGCCGACGCGCAGGACGCGCTGACCTTCCTCTACAACTCGACACTGGTGGCCTCCGGTGACGCCGTGCCCGCCTTCGGCGACAGTGGAAAAGAGTGCGCGCCGTGAGATGGGAATTCAGCCCGGACGAGTTCACCTATGTGTGGTCGGTGGAGACCGGCCTGGATCGGCGGCCGTACCCGATCAACATGGCGCACCGCGGCACGGTGCGTAGCGAAAACGACTGGGACAAACTGAAACTCGCGGATCGCTTCCGGCGCAACACCGACCCGGACCTGACCGGCGCGCTTGCCCTGTGCGCCCGCTCCGACGCCACCACCATCACGATCTCCGGTGACCGTTTCACCCCGGACGGGCAGTCCGAGGAGACCATCCTCGCCTTCGGCGCCACCCACCTGGTGTGGGGCACGGTGCTGATCGCCGGCCCGTGCGATGTCACCGTCATCGCCTGCCATGCCCGGAATGTGCCGCAGCACTTGGTGACCGCCATCGGCACCGCACCCTCGGGCCGGTTGGCCGCCATGCGCGAACCGCGCGAAGCCGTGCTCTACGACGATCCGAACCACTGGCGGCACACCGAAATCGCCCGCCGCGCCGCGACTTTGCGCCGCACCCTGCACCGCCCCATCGACGCGCGCGGCTTCATCACCGTCACCGTCGCGCCCGAAGACCCCATGTCCCCGCCCACCCGCCACCGCACCTGGCTCGACTTCACCGGTGACGGCCGCTATCTGCTCACCACCAGCGCCGACCTGACCTTGGCCCCGGTCACCGATCAAACGCTGGCCGCCCAGCTCAAACGCCTCGCGGCGATCGGCTGACCCTCAGGCGCTGACGACCTCGGCGGCGAGGAACTCGTCCAGGAATTCCGCTGCCTTGCGGTCGAAGTCGCCGTAGTGCGCGATCCGCTCGGCGCCCGCGACGGCCGCGCCGATGGACAGGTTGCCTTCGGCGTCGAGGCGCTGCGGCCGTTCCTCGGCGTCGGGGAGCAGGCCGACCCGGGAGTGCGCGAAGCCGCAGTAGTAGGCGATGCCGGTGCTGAGATTGGCTTCGAGGGTGGCCTGCATGTCCGGCAGGAAGGCGTCGTCGCCCGCGATGCCCGCCAGCCCCAGCCACAGCATGCGCTTGCCCGCGAGGCGCGGTTTGCTTCGGCCGTAGGCGAATCCGTAGTTCCAGACCCGGTCGATCCAGCCCTTCAGGATCGCGGGCACGGTCTGCCAGTACACCGGGAAGACCGCGACCACGACGTCGGCGGCCAGGATGCGGCGCATGTGCGCCTGTGCCTCAGCGGAATACGGCTTTTCGCGATCGCCCCAATCGGGCTGATCTTCGACGGTCATGAGCGGGTCGAAGCCCTCCGCGTACAAGTCCAGGTAGTCGACGCGGTAGCCGGCCGCGGTCAGCCGCTCGGTGGTGCGGCGCGCGGTGTGCGCGGTGAGCGAATCGGTGCGGTGATGGGCGACGACGACCAGAGCGGTGCGTTCGGTGCTGTTCGGCACGGGATTTCTCCTGATCTCCTGAGGTGATCTCGATTGCGAGGTCTCCAGTAGACCGCCGATGGCGTGGACGATCCATAGGAGAAACGCTTCGATGGATAGGAGTTCGTCTATGATTGTGGCATGGATCCGGTGAGCGCACTCCTGAACGGCATACGCGCCGAAGGGTCGGTGGTCAGCAACGCGCGCCTGGAGGCGCCGTGGACCATTCGCTTCGCCGACCGTGCGCCGCTCACCATGATCTCGGTACTGCGCGGTGGCGGGACCCTGGTGTTGCCCGACGGCACCCAGAGGCACGTCGGCAAAGGCGACACCGCCGTCGTGCGCGGGGCCGACCTGTTCCATCTCGCTGACAGTCCGGATTCCCTGAACGGCCCGCACCTCGAGTACGAGATCGCCTGCTTCGCAAACGATCCCACCTGCACCGCGGAGGAGCTCAGCGGAATCCGCTGGGGCGCGGACACTTCGGAAACCACCGCGCTGATCGTCGGCGCCTACCGGGCCGCCGGCCGCCGCCACGAACGCCTGCTGCGCGCCCTGCCGTCCGCGCTGGTGATCCAGGAGGACGTCGACACCTGCGAATGGCTGGAGAAAGCCGCCATCGATTCCGCCACCCACGTCGCCGGCTCGCAAGCCCTGATGGACCGCCTCCTGGACTGGGCCCTGGTCTGCACCTTGCGCACCTGGTTCGACCAGGCCGGCGCCGACGCGCCCACCTGGTACCGCGGCCTCGCCGATCCGATCCTCGCCCCCGCCCTGAAAGCGATGCACGGCAACCCAGCCCGCCCGTGGTCGGTAGCCACCCTCGCCGCCGAAGCGGGCGTCTCCCGCGCCCTGTTCGCCAAACGCTTCACCGACCTGATGGGCCGCCCACCCCTGTCCTACCTCACCGACTACCGCATGGACGAAGCCGAGGACCTCCTCGCCGACACCGACCTCACCGTCGCCCAGGTAGCCAAATCCGTCGGCTACGCCGACCCGTTCGGCTTCAGCGCCGCCTTCAAACGCTACCGAGGCATGAGCCCCACGGCCTTCCGCGCCGCGGCTTAGTCAGCAGTCTTCGGGCCAGCCCTGCGGACAGTAGTCCGCGTATCGGCGCGGCATATAAGGCTTGGACTGCGGCTGGAAGCCCGGCGGCCAGTTCGTCTCCTCGTCGAACCTCGCGGAGCGCAGCGACGCGCCCCGCATGCTTACGTACTCGCTGGTCTCGAGGTCTGATAGGGGGATCGATGGCCAAACCATCTTGAAGCCGGTGCCCAAGTTCGCACCGCGAAGATCGACCAAGAACAAGATCGCGCCGGCCAGATCGACCGTGCCCAGGTCCGCCTTGCGCAAATCGACCCCACTGAACGTGACCTTGGTCAAGTTCGTTTGGAGGAATACCGCGTTCTCCAAGGTTCCGCCCATGATCGTCGCCAGGCTCAGGTTGGCTTCGCTCAGGTTCACTTTCGTCAGGTTCGACGAAATCACCTGAGCGGAACGCATATCCGCCTGCTGGAGGTAGGCCTTACTCAGATTGACGTCGCGAAACTTCACATTCTGCAAGCTGGCCCCGGTCAGGTCCGCCCTGGCCAGGCAGGTGTTCGAGAGATCGATCGACTCTGTCCGTCCGGCTCCTCGGCTGCCGATCACCGTCAACGCCGCCTGCACGTCGATATCGAGTTGCTTGTTGTCAGTGCCGCAGTCGGGCCGATTCGGCGCATGACTGCGGACGAATGCCCCGAGCATTTGATAGATCGGAGCTCGGTCTGCCTCGGAATCCTCGGCGAGCTTGCGCAGCAACTGAATTCCACCCAGCCGGATGTCCATGCTGCCGGTGTTCCCGAGCTGTTCGACGGCCTTGGCGAAACGGTCGGTGATGGCCGTTTGCCGAGCAAGCCCGGCCTGTTCGCTGGTGGCTCTCAGCGATTGGCTGGTGAACCACAACGCCGCGAGCGCGGCGATTGTGGTCACCATGGAAGCCAATTTCGCCCAGCCGCCCCAACCGAAGAACGCGCGACTCGAACGTTGTATCCGGACACGGCGAGTGTTCGGCCGTTCCAGCGAGTGAATGCGATTCAACCGGCGCCGAGTACCGGCCGCCCCCGTCCCTGATCTCACCGCTCGATGATCCACGAAAATACCTGGAGTGCGGCAAATTTGGATCTAGAGACGCGGGTCGACCGGTTCGGACTCCAGGGCCAGCACCGCGAATACTGCCTCGTGGACGCGCCACAGTGGTTCCCCGGCGACGAATCGGTCCAGGGATTCCAGGCCGAGGGCGTATTCGCGCAGCGCCATGGAGCGTTTGCGGCCGAGGCCGCGGGTGCGCAGGCGGGTGAGGTTGGGGTCGCGGAGGTATTCCGGGCCGTAGATGATTCGGAGGTATTCCGGGCCACGGCATTTCACGCCCGGCTGGACCAGGCGGCCGTCGCCGTTCGCGCCGCCGCGGACGAGGGCCTCGAAAGGTTTGACGACCATGCCTTCGCCGCCTGCCGCGGTCAGCTCGGTCCACCAGGCGGTGGCCGCGGCTTCGGCGTCGGGCTGGGTCAGGTCGACCACTCGGCGGCCGGTGGCGGTGAACAGGCCGGGATCCGCCGCGACCAGCCGATCGATGCGGCCGAGGTGCCAATCATGGTCGCGGGTGGCGTAATTGACGCCCTCGGCGGCCAGGATCTGGAACGGTGCCAGGCGCAGGCCGTCGAGGCCGTCGACCGGCCAGCAGTAGCGGCCGTAGGCGGTCGTGAAGGCCGTCGCGTCGGTGCGGCGGGCTTCGGTGCGCGAGGCCAGGTCGGCGACGTCGAGGCCGCGGGCGGCGGCGGCCGCGAGGACCGCGGACGCCGTGCCGAGCGACGCTCGTGCGGCCGCCCCGACTGCCGCGTACTGGCTGCGCAGCAGGCCGACCGCCTTGGCGGACCAGGGCATCAGTTCGGCATCCAGGACCAGCCAGTCGGAGTTCAGTTCGTCGAACAGTCCGGCGGATTCGGCGGCCGCGCGGACCCGTGCGAGCAGAGCTTCGGACTGTGCCGCGTCATCGAAGAACGGGCGGCCGGTGCGGGTGTAGAGCACACCGGAGCGGCCGTCCTCGACGCCGAAGCGGTCGCGAGCGGCCGCGGCCGAGCGGGTGAGCACGACGATGGCGCGCGAGCCCATGTGCTTCTCCTCGCACAGCACGCGGTCGACACCTTCGGCGCGGAAGTAGGCGAAGGCCTCGGCCGGATGCTCGAGGTAGCCGTCCAGCGCCGAGGTCGCGCACGGCGACATGGTCGGCGGCAGGTAGACCAGCCAGCGCGGATCGAGAGCGAAGCGGCTCATGACTTCCAGTGCGGCGCTCGCGTTTTCCTCCTGGACGCCGACGCGGCCGTGCTGGCGGGTTTCCACGACGCGACGGCCGACGACGTCGTCGAGATCCAGCACGCCCGGGTCGCGGTGCACCACCCCGGCCGGGGTGACGATGGTGGTGGCTTCCAGCGGGCGCACCGGCTCGTACCAAACCTGTTCCGCCGGAACGGAAACCGGTTCGCGTTCCGGGTAGCGCAGGGCGGAGAGCCGACCCCCGAAGACCACACCGGTGTCCAGGCACAGAGTGTTGTTGACCCAGTGCAGTTCGGCCATCGGAGTGTGGCCGTAGAGGACGACGGCGCGGCCGCGATAGTCCTCGGCCCACGGGTAGCGCACCGGCAGGCCGAATTCGTCGGTCTCGCCAGTGGATTCGCCGTACATGCAGAACGAGCGGACCCGCCCGGAAGCGCGGCCCTGATACTCCTCCTTCAGACCCGCGTGCGCGACGACGAGATTGCCGCCGTCGAGAACATAGTGGCTGATCAGGCCGCGGCAGAAGTCCAGTGCCGCCTTACGGAAGTCCTCGTCCTCGGCCTCCAACTGCGCCAGGGATTCGGCCAGGCCGTGGGCCGGGTTGACCTTCTTGCCGCTGAGCGCGCGCACCAGCTTGTACTCGTGGTTGCCGGTCACGCACAGCGCGGTGCCCGCGGCGACCATGCCCATCACCAGGCGCAGGACGCCAGGAGTGTCCGGGCCGCGGTCGACCAGGTCGCCGACGAACACGGCGGTGCGCCCGCCCGGATGCCGGGCATTGACGGTCCGGCCGGTCTCGTCGCGTTCGAGTTCGTAGCCGAGCACGCCGAGCAGAGTTTCCAGTTCGGAGCGGCAGCCGTGCACGTCACCGATGACATCGAACGGCCCGGTGAGCTCACGCTTGTCGTTCCACGCCTTCTCGTCGGCGATGGTCGCGGCATCGATTTCCTCGACGCCGCGCAGCACGTAGACCTTCCGGAAGCCTTCGCGTTCCAGGCTGCGCAAGCCGCGGCGCAGTTCACGCTGCTGCCGGGTGACGACGTGCGCGCCGAGGTGGGCGCGGTCGGCGCGGGCCGAATTACGTTCCAGGCATACCGAATCCGGCACGTCGAGCACGATCGCCACCGGCAGCACATCGTGTGCCCGGGCGACCGCGACCAATTCCTGCCGGGCCTTCGGCTGCACATTGGTGGCGTCGACGACGGTACGCAGCCCACGACGCAACCGCACTCCGGCGATGTGGTGCAGCAGCGCGAACGCGTCCGGCGTCGAGGACTGATCGTTCTCGTCGTCGCTGACGATGCCGCGGCAGGCGTCCGAGGACACGATCGCGGTCGAACGGAAGTGCCTGCGCGCGAAGGTGGATTTGCCCGAACCGGTACTGCCGACCAGCACGACGAGCGAAAGCTCCGGGATCGACAATTCGGTCATCACGCGGCTCCTTTCTCGTCGTTGGTTGTGCGTTTGGTGAAGACCGCCATCTGGGTGGGCGGCCCGAATTCCGGATCGGGAGTGCCGATCGGGACGTAGCGCACGGCATAGCCGTACCGGGCCGCGACGCCGTCGGCCCAGGCGGTGAACTCCGCGCGGGTCCACTCGAACCGGTGATCGTCATGGCGGAACTCGCCCGCCGCCAGCCCTTCGAACCGGACGTTGATCTCCGAGTTCGGAGTCGTCACCAGCACGGAATCCGGAGCGGCGGAACCGAATACCGAGCGTTCGAGGGCCCCGAGCCGGGGCGGGTCGACATGCTCGATCACTTCCATCAGCACCGCGGCGTCATAACCACGCAGCCGCGCGTCGGTGTAGGTGAGCGCACCCTGAAGCAGCGTCAGCCGTTGCGCCATCCGCTCCGGCATACGCTCCAAGCGCAGCCGCCGCTTGGCGATATTGAGCGCGCGCATGGACACGTCGACACCGACGATCTCGGTGAACATGCGGTCGGACAGCAACTCTCGCAGCAGAACGCCCTCACCGCAGCCGAGGTCGAGCACCCGATGCGCACCGGCTTCGTGCAGCGCCGCCCGCACCGCGGCCCGCCGGGCCACCGCCAACGACGGTGTGCGCGTGGCAGCTTCGTGGACTGCGGACGCCTCGGTCGGATCGGCGGAGCCGTTGGACTCGCCGGTGTCTTCCACCGCGTCCAACTGCTCCGGGTCCACATCATCGACCTCGGCCAGCCGGGCCAACGCCGTCCGCACCAGCGACTGCCGCCGCGCCAGATACCGCCGCGTGATCCACGCCCGCTCTGGATGCTCGCCGAGCCATCCCGATGCCGTCCGGATCAGCTTGTCGACCTCATCGGCGGCCAGCCAGTAGTGCTTCGCCCCGTCCAGCACCGGCAACAGCACGTACAGGTGCGACAGCGCGTCCGCGAGCCGCATCGTCCCGCTGAGTTCCAGTCGCAGGTAATGGGATTCGCCCCATTCCGGGAACGCCGGATCCAACGGCAGGGGAGTGGCGACGACCTCCCAGCCCAGCGGTGCGAACACCTTCCGAGCCGCCTCCGGCCCGCCCTTGCACGGCACCGCGGGCAATTCGACGCGCAACGGCAGCTCCGTCCGCGCCAGTTCCGGCCGCAATTCGCAGCGCCCCCGCAGCGCGGTCCGGAACACCGATCCGAGCGCCACCGACAGCAGCGAAGACGCCGCATACGGCCGATCGTTCACGTACTGCCCGAGACTGAAATCCGGCGTATTGCGGGAACGACCGCGCACCAACCGGATCGGGTCCACCTCGAGCAGCAGCGCCACGGTGCAGCGCTGCTCGCTCGCCTCCGGATACAGCACATGCGCGATCCCGTAGGACTGCTCGAACGCCTGCACCCGCCCGGGGTTCTTGTGCAGCAAGAACCCCAGATCGGACGCGGGCCAGGCCGCGCCCTCCGGCGGTGTGCAGGTGATCGTCAACAGCATGCAGCGATCGTCGCTCACCTGTGCGAACGTCGCAAGGGAGTTTCCGCAGGTAACTCAGCGGCTCGGGCCGGGCCACTGCCAGTGCGCGACGACCGGAATGTCCTCGCCGTGCTCGCGGGTCCAGGCGCGGGCGTTCCAGCGCGCGTCCACCATCTCCTGGCGCAGCCCGGCCGCTTTCTCCCGCAGGCCGGGCACCCGGTCGATCACATCCATCACCAGGTGGTAGCGGTCCATGTCGTTGAGCATCACCATATCGAAAGGCGTTGTGGTGGTGCCCTTTTCCTTGTATCCGCGGACGTGGATCTCGGAGTGGTTGGTGCGCTTGTAGGTGAGCCGGTGGATCAGCCACGGGTAGCCGTGGAAGGCGAAGATCACCGGCCGGTCCCGGGTGAACAGCGTGTCGAACTCCCGGTCCGGCAGCCCGTGCGGATGGTCCTGCTCAGGCAGCAGGCGCATCAGGTCGACCACGTTGACCACCCGAATCCGCAACTCCCGCATGCGGTCCCGGAGAATCGCGGCCGCGGCGAGGGTTTCCAGCGTCGGCACGTCGCCCGCGCAGGCGAGCACCACATCCGGTGTACTGCCCAGGGTGTCGTTGTGCCCCGCCCAATCCCAGATCCCGGCCCCGCGGGCGCAGTGCACGGCGGCGTCGGAGACCGAAAGCCAGTCCGGCTGTGGCTGTTTCCCGGCCACCACCACATTCACGTAGTGTTTGGACCGCAGGCAGTGGTCGTACACCGACAGCAGAGTGTTCGCGTCCGGCGGCAGATACACCCGCACGATCTCGGGTTTCTTGTTCAGCACGACGTCCAGGAACCCTGGATCCTGGTGCGTGAACCCGTTGTGATCCTGCCGCCAAACATGCGACGACAGCAGGTAATTCAAGCTCGCGATGGGCCGCCGCCACGGCACCTGCGCACTGGCGTCCAGCCACTTGGCGTGCTGGTTGAACATGGCGTCGATGATGTGGATGAACGCCTCGTAGCAGGTGAACACCCCGTGCCGGCCGGTGAGCAGATAGCCCTCCAGCAAACCCTGGCACATGTGCTCGGAGAGCACCTCGATCACCCGGCCGGTGCGGTCCAATTGCGAGTCGTACTCACCGATTTCGGCCTGCCAGTCCCGCCCGGTGACCTCCAGGATGTCCTGCAGCCGATTGCTGGCCAGCTCGTCGGGTGCGAAGGTCAGGAAGTTGTCCGGGTTGGCCGCGGTGACATCGCGCAGCCAGGCCCCGAGCACCCTGGTCGCCTCGTGCTGACCGGCGCCGGGCGCGTCGACCGGCACGCCGTACGCCCGCCAGTCCGGCAGCCGCAGATCGCGAACCAGCATGCCGCCGTTGGCCACCGGGTTGGCGCTCATCCGCCGATCGCCGCCGGGCACCAGGTCGATCAACTCCGAGACCGGCCGCCCGGCCTCGTCGAACAGCTCCTCCGGGCGATAGGACCGCAACCACTGGCCGAGCACCGCGCGATGGGAGTCGTCGGTGCGCGCGGCGGGCAGCGGCACCTGATGGGCGCGGTAAGTCCCCTCGACCTGATCCCCGTCCACCTTGGGCGGGCAGGTCCACCCCTTGGGGGTGCGCAGCACGATCATCGGCCAGCTCGGCCGGACCCCGTCGGCGCCGCCGCGTGCCGCGCGCTGGATCTGCGCGATTCGTTCCAGGCAGGTGTCCACCGCGGTCGCCATCGCCTGATGCACGGCCGCCGGATCGTTGCCGGCCACGACCAGCGGGTCGTAGCCGTAGCCGCGCAGCAGCGACATCAGCTCCGGTTCCGGAATCCGGGCCAGGATGGTCGGATTGGCGATCTTGTACTCGTTGAGCGCGAGCACCGGCAGCACGGCGCCGTCGCGCGCGGGATTGAGGAACTTGTTGGCGTGCCAGCTGGTGGCCAGCGGCCCGGTCTCGGCCTCACCGTCGCCGACCACGCAGAACACGGTCAGATCCGGATTGTCCAGCGCCGCTCCGAAGGCGTGCAGCAGCGAATAGCCGAGCTCACCGCCCTCGTGGAAGGAACCCGGCGTCTCCGGCGCGCAATGGCTCGGAACCCCGCCCGGGAACGAGAACTGGGCGAACAGCGCACCCATCCCGGCGCCGTCGCGCGGGATGTGGCTGTACAGCTCGGAGTAGGTGCCCTCCAGCCAGGCGCAGGCGTTCGGGCCCGGCCCGCCGTGCCCCGGCCCCGCGACGAAGGCCGCGTTCAACCCGCGCTGCCGGATCGCCCGATTGGCGTGCACCCAGACCAGATTCAAGCCGGGCACGGTGCCGAAATGCCCGAGCAGCCGCGGCTTGATGTGCGCCGCCGCCAGCGGCTCCCGCAGCAACGGATTGCTCATCAGATAGATCTGGCCGACGGCCAGATAGTTCGCGGCGCGCCACCAGGCGTCGATCGAGGTCAGTTCGTCCCGACCGAGCGGACCCGGCGTGTCGCCGAGCCGGTAGGGGGTGGGTGCGATGGTGTCTCCGCTGCTACCGCCCACATTGTCGGCCGAGGTGTCGTCCTCGGCGCCGGTGGTCTGGGTCATTTCCCCGACTCCTCACGCTCGGTTGTTCAGCCGTCTTGCGTGCCGTACCCATTCTGCGTTAGGTGACGCCGGACCGAGGCCGGATGGGCAACCGGCGCTCGGGTGCAATACTCTCCGCCGCATGCGAACTCTCGGCAGGATCATCGGAATCGGCGCCGTCGCCGTGGCCGCGCTCACCCTGACCGCCTGTGGCTCGGACGACGACAAGAGCTCGGATTCGTCCGCGGCGCAGGCGACCTTCGGCAAGGTGCCCGCCAAGGCGACCGGCGCCGAATGCACCGCCGACGACATCGAGGTGGTCGGCGGCTTCGGCACCGCGCCGAAGATCACCATCCCGGACACCTGCGCCCCGCCGACCAAACTGGTCGTCAAGGACCTGGTCGCGGGCAGCGGTCCCGGCGCCGCCGCGGGCGACCCGCTCAGCATGAATTACTCGCTGATCACGTGGTCGGACAAGCAGAAGCTGGACAGCTCCTTCGACCGGGGCAAGCCGTTCACCCTCACCCTCGGCAGCGGCCAGGTCATCAAGGGCTGGGACCAGGGCCTGGTGGGCGTGCAGCAGGGCGCGCGCCGGCTGCTGATCGTGCCGCCGAGTCTCGGCTACGGCCAGGGCGGCAACGGCATCAAGCCGAACGAGACCCTGGTCTTCGTCACCGACGCTGTGAAAATCGGCAAGTAAAACCTGACCCCGGGGGCGGAAAAACCCGCGGGGCGTCGTTCAACTACCCTGGTCCGGATGCGTAGACCAGGCGTCCCTGGCTTCGTCGTGCACACCGAACCGAACAACGAACAAGGAGCATGTCCGTGAAGAGCACCGTCGAGCAGCTGAGCCCGACCCGGGTCCGGATCAATGTCGAGGTGCCCTTCGAGGAGCTGAAGCCCGACTTCGACAAGGCGTACAAGGCGCTGGCCCAGCAGGTTCGTATTCCCGGCTTCCGTCCCGGCAAGGCCCCGGCCAAGCTGATCGAGACCCGCGTCGGCCGCGGCGCCGTGCTGGAGCAGGTCGTCAACGACGTGCTGCCCGCCCGCTACAGCGAGGCCGTCACCGCCGCCGAGATCAAGGTCATCGGCCAGCCGGAGATCGAGATCACCAAGATCGAGGACGGTCAGGAGCTGGCCTTCACCGCCGAGGTCGACGTCCGCCCGGAGATCACCCTCCCGGCCTACGACGACATCGAGGTCACCGTCGACGCGTTCACCATCGAAGATGCCGACATCGAGGAGCAGCTGCAGTCGCTGCGCCAGCGCTTCGGCACCCTGAGCGCCGTCGAGCGCGCGGTCCAGGACGGCGACTTCGTCTCCATCGACCTGTCCGCCACCGTCGACGGCGAGGAGGTGGCCGACGCCTCGACCACCGGCCTGTCCCACGAGGTCGGCTCCGGTCAGCTCATCGAGGGCCTGGACGAGGCCCTGGTCGGCCTGTCCGCCGGCGAGACCGGTGAGTTCACCTCGAAGCTGGTGGCCGGCGAGCACACCGGCAAGGACGCGGTCATCAAGGTGACCGTGCAGTCGGTCAAGGAGCGCGAGCTGCCCGAGGCCGACGACGAATTCGCCCAGCTGGCTTCGGAATTCGACACCCTGGACGAGCTGAAGGAAGACCTGAAGAGCCGCGTCGAGCGCGTCAAGAAGGTCACCCAGGCCGGCGAGATCCGCGACAAGGTGCTCGAGACCCTGCTGGACAAGGTCGACGTTCCGCTGCCCGAGGCCGTGGTCAAGGCCGAGATCGACGCCGTCGAGCACGACGCCGTGCACGGCTTCGATCACGACGAGGCCAAGCTGGCCGAGGCCCTCGAAGAGCAGGGCTCCTCGCTCGAGGAGTTCAAGAAGGACACCAAGGAATCGGCCGAGAAGTCGGTGAAGACCCAGCTGCTGCTGGACGCCGTCGCCGAGGCCGAGGGCACCCAGGTCGGCCAGGAGGAGCTCACCGAGCGCATCCTGTTCCAGTCCCAGCGCTACGGCCTGTCGCCGGAGCAGTTCATCCAGCAGGTGCAGCAGGCAGGCCAGCTCGGCGCGATCTTCGCCGACGTTCGCCGCGGCAAGGCCCTGGCCGGCATCGTCGGTCAGGTCAAGGTGACCGACTCCAACGGCAACGCCGTCGACACCGCCGAGATGTTCGGTGGCCCGGTCGACGAGGCCGCCGCCGACGAAGCCGAAGCCGTCGCCGCCGAATAAGTTCAGAAAAAGCCAGGGCGGCACGATCTTGATTGCGCTCTGAGCGAAGAAGGGGCGGTACCGGGAGTTCGGTGCCGCCCCGCTTCGTTAGTGTTTGTGAGAACGAACGCTGTGTAGGTTTTCCGTACAAGCAAGCCGGTGAGCAGAGAAGGCAGGTATCCGTGACAAACAACCAGGCAGGGGTCGTCATGACGTCCGCGACTGCTGGTCTCAACCTCAGTGATTCGGTGTACGAGCGGTTGCTGCGCGAGCGCATCATCTTCCTGGGCACCGATGTGAACGACGACATCGCGAACAAGCTCACCGCGCAGATGCTGCTGCTGGCCGCCGAGGACTCGTCGCGCGATATCCACCTCTACATCAACTCGCCGGGCGGTTCGGTCACCGCTGGGATGGCCATCTACGACACCATGCAGTTCATCGAATGTGACGTGGCCACGATCGGGATGGGCTTGGCCGCGTCCATGGGCCAGTTCCTGCTGACCGCGGGCGCCAAGGGCAAGCGCTCCGCTCTTCCGCACGCGCGGATCATGATGCATCAGCCGTCCGCGGGTATCGGTGGTACGGCTGCCGACATCGCGATCCAGGCCGCGCTGTACCGGCAGAACAAGGAAGAGCTGAACCAGCTGCAGTCGCTGCACACCGGCAAGCCCGTGGAGCAGATCGAGACCGACTCCGATCGGGATCGCTGGTTCACCGCCCAGGAGGCGCTGGAGTACGGCTTCATCGACCGGGTCATCAACCGGGCCAGCCAGGCCGGCGGCGTCGGTCAGTAGCAGCGAAAACCATCCCAGACAAAGACTTTGGAGACGCAGATGGCAAACCAATTCGACCCACGTGCCGGCCTCGGCGGCATGGCCATGCCCGGGTTGCAGGCCCGCTATATCCCGCAGTTCGAGGAGCGGACCAGCTACGGGTCCAAGGTCATCACTCCCATCGTCAAGCTGTTCGAGGAGCGCATCATCTTCCTCGACGCAGTGATCGTTGACGAGACCGCCAACAACGTCATCGCGCAGCTGCTGGTGCTGGAGTCGATGGATCCCGACCGCGACATCACCCTCTACATCAACTCGCCGGGCGGCGATATCTCGGCGATGCTGGCCATCTACGACACCATGCAGTACGTCCGGCCCGATGTGGTCACGGTGTGCCTCGGCGAGGCGTCCTCCGCCGCGGCCGTGCTGCTCGCGGCGGGCACCAAGGGTAAGCGGGCCTGCCTGCCCAATTCCCGGGTTTTGATCCACCAGCCGCGTACCGGCGGCGGGATGCAGGGCCAGGTCTCGGACCTGGCGATCGCGGCGGACGAGTTCGAGCGCACGCGGGTGCGGGTGGACAACATCCTGGCCCGCCACACCGGTAAGGACACGGAGGTGATCCGCAAGGACACCGACCGCGACAAGTTCCTCTCGGCCGAAGAGGCCAAGGATTATGGCATCGTGGACTCGGTCTTCGCGTACCGCAAGCTGAGCGCACAGGCGTAATCGCTCGAAAGTTGCTGTTGAGCAACTGGATTCGGCCGGGCGGTGTGCCATGCGGCAGACTGCCCGGCCGGTTTTCGTCAGTGGATCCGGCTGCTCCGGCGGGCGGATCGGCTGATCCGGGCCCAGGGTGGGACGAATCCGCCCTCGTAGTGTGGAACGTGTTACAAAGCGGTGCGGACTCGCACAACCGGGGGCGAGAAACATGCTCGAGTTGTCGACCTCCATCGCACTCACCGGGTACGGTCGAGCTAGGGACCTTTGCTCCCGGTTGACGGCTCGGCTCGACCCGCGCGAAATGCTCGAAGTGTTCGTGATTACACGCGAGTGTGGCGGATAGCTGGCAACCTGGACAGACGGTTGCACGCGGACAAGGAAGTAGGGACCCACGAGATGGCGCGCATCGGAGATGGCGGCGATCTGCTCAAGTGCTCGTTCTGCGGAAAGAGCCAGAAGCAGGTCAAGAAGCTCATTGCGGGACCAGGGGTGTACATCTGCGACGAGTGCATCGACCTCTGCAACGAGATCATCGAAGAAGAGCTGGCGGAGTCCAGCGAGGTCAAACTCGATGAGCTGCCCAAGCCGGCCGAGATCCGGGATTTCCTGGAGAACTACGTCATCGGTCAGGACACCGCCAAGCGCACCCTCGCCGTGGCCGTCTACAACCATTACAAGCGCATCCAGGCGGGCGACAAGAGCCGCGACAGCCGGGGTGAGATGGTCGAGCTGGCCAAGTCCAACATCCTGATGCTGGGCCCCACCGGCTGCGGTAAGACCTACCTCGCGCAGACCCTCGCCAAGATGCTGAACGTGCCGTTCGCCATCGCCGACGCCACCGCGCTCACCGAGGCTGGCTACGTCGGCGAGGATGTCGAGAACATCCTGCTCAAGCTGATCCAGGCCGCCGATTACGACGTCAAGCGCGCCGAGACGGGCATCATCTACATCGACGAGGTCGACAAGATCGCCCGCAAGAGCGAGAACCCCTCGATCACCCGTGACGTCTCCGGTGAGGGCGTGCAGCAGGCGCTGCTGAAGATCCTGGAGGGCACCCAGGCCTCGGTGCCGCCGCAGGGTGGCCGCAAGCACCCGCACCAGGAATTCATCCAGATCGACACCACCAACGTGCTGTTCATCGTGGCGGGCGCGTTCGCGGGCCTGGAGAAGATCGTCTCCGAGCGCACCGGCCATCGCGGTATCGGCTTCGGCTCCGACGTGCGGTCCAAGGCCGAGGTCGACACCATGGACCACTTCGCCGAGGTGATGCCGGAGGATCTGATCAAGTTCGGCTTGATCCCCGAGTTCATCGGCCGCCTCCCGGTCGTCGCCTCGGTGACCAACCTGGACAAGGAATCCCTGGTCAAGATCCTCTCCGAGCCGAAGAACGCGCTCGTGAAGCAGTACATTCGCCTGTTCGAAATGGACGGCGTCGACCTGGAGTTCACCCAGGACGCGCTGGAGGCGATCGCCGATCAGGCCATCCTGCGCGGCACCGGCGCCCGCGGCCTGCGCGCCATCATGGAGGAAGTCCTGCTGCCGGTGATGTACGACATCCCCAGCCGCGACGACGTCGCCAAGGTGGTCGTCAACGCCGACACGGTCACCGAGAACGTGCTCCCCACCATCGTCCCGCGCAAGGCGCAGCGCACCGAGCGGCGCGAGAAGTCGGCGTAGCACTTACTCGGAGATCGTCGGGGGAGAGTTACATGCAACCGCAGCCGCAGCTGCAGTCCGTGGCTGGCCCGCTGCGTCCTTTGGACGTGCGGGCCATCCTCAGCGGCAGCGTCGATATGCGTACCTATGAGCACAAACATCTCTTGGTGTTCGCGTTGATGGCCGAGAAGGGCATGAAATTCAACGTCAGCGAGTTCTTTCAGCCCGATCACGGCGGGAATCTCGCCATGCTGACCAGCTGTGTCGAGTGGCTCGACGAGCACTTCGGGTTCGAACTGGTCAATGTTTTCAGCAGGGAGTCGTCTGTGGCGACCAGCGGTGGGATCTGGTATTGCCACTACGCGATGCTGCGCCGCCGGTGATTGTCGCAATGTCATCGTGACAACTAGGTGTACAGACCTGTCTGTTGGGGTACACCGGAATCAGGGTTGAGCAGCCAGCCCAGTCTCGAGCCACATTGCTCGCGGCGAAACATTCTCGCCGGCAACGGGTTCATTCGATGAGACCGCAGGTTGCCGAGCGCGACAGGACCGGGGTTCCCATGTCCACCGTCATTGCCACCCAGATCACTGCCACGCCGACCAAGCGGTGTACTGCCACGCCGCAGCGCTCTGATCCCGCGGATCGGCTCAGGGTCTCGATCACTCAGCCCAGTAAATCCGTCACCTTGTGCGCCGTCGCGGGGGAGGTCGACCAGTTCACCGCCGAGCATTTCCGGCGTGCGGTCATCGGCTGTCTGAACACCGCCGCGCCCGCCGTGGTCGTCGATCTCTCCCAGATCACGTTCTTCGGCGTCGCCGGACTGCGTGTGCTCACCGAGGCCCGCGAGTGGGTCGGGCATACCGGGCGCACGCTACGCCTGATCACCGGTCCGCGCTGCGTCGACCGGCTGCTCGAGCTGGCCTCCGGGACAACCGCTTTCGATATCGCCTAGCTGCCACGGCGGCGGGCGGACCGGGCCTCCAGACCCGGGTCCCGGTTCACCCGCCGCGCTCCGCCTACAGCGCCCTCAACCACATCAGTTGGGGGCGCTACTCATGTCTTCCTGGCTCCAGTAGGCGCGCATCCGGATGATCTTGCCCGCGTCGTCGAACTCCATCACGTCGATGGGGGCGAGGGTGAACTTCTGGTCACCGAACTTGGTGACGAGCGAGAACATGAAGGCCGCGTGATTGCCGGCGATCCGGACCGTCTCCGCGTGCAGCTCGGTGGCCCGGTCCAGGTTGGCGATCACGTCGTAGAACTCGCGGATCGCGTCGTGGCCCTGCCGGGGCTCGGTGCCGATCGGGTCCTCCACTGTCGCATCGGGGGCGTAGAGCTGCACGATGTCTTCGGTCGGCCCGGAACCGACCAGCTTCACGTACTGCTCGACCACATTGCGGATCTGCTCTGTCATGGAAACCCCTAGCGGATTGGAACGTGTTTCAATTCGGAGGGTAACAGCCGGGGATACGGTCGAGCGGGCGGATCTCACCAGGCGGGTCGCCCGGGCGGGGTGCGGCGCCGACGACCCGGACTTCCTGGCTGTGGCAATTACTGCGAGCTGCTGTGGACCGGTGACGACCGCTGTGGGTCGCGCCCGGGATGGGGAGCGTCTTTGCTCCCCCTGGTTCGCCGTTGAACCTTTGTCCTGTGCAGGTCTTTACGTACATTCTGTCGGCCCGCTGTGGCCCGCCGTTACGGCCCGGGGGCGGTCCGCCTGCGAGTCATTCGCCGATGGTTCCGTACTCGGGCCGGCCCGCGCGTTCGTAGCTGCTGATGACCACGCCGGTCGAGGTGGCGCGGGTGCCCGCGAGCCGGAAATTGGTGGGCTGGGCGTCTGGAGTGAACAGGCGCTTTCCGGTCCCGAGCAGCACCGGGAAAGTGAGGAGATGGAGGGTGTCGATCAGGTCGTGTGCGAACAGCGTTTGCGCCAGATTGCCGCTGCCGTGCACCTGGAGTTCGCGACCCGGTCGTTCCTTGAGCGCGGTGACTTCCTTGACGATATCGCCTTGCAGCAGTTCGGTTCCCGACCAGTCGGCATGTTCAAGTGTCGACGTAGCAACGTATTTCGGCAGATCGTTGAGACGCGCGGCGATCGGATCGGCCGGATCATTGTGCAGCGGCCAGTAACTCGCGAAGATGTCGTAGGTGCGCCGGCCCAGCAGGAAGGCGTCGGCCTGGTCGAACACCTCGGTCATGAACGCGCCGAAGGCTTCGTCGTCGAAGGGAGCCGACCACCCGCCGTGCGTGAATCCGGCACTGGTATCTTCCTCCGGACCGCCGGGCGCCTGGTACACACCGTCGATGGTGACGAACTGGGTGAATGAAAGACGCATGTTCCGTATTCCTTTCGTCCGTTTCGCCCGTTATTCACGGGCGGTACACCAGTTCTGACGCCGCGACACGAGAAAACTCATCGCTACCTTTACGCGGTGTGTCGCGATGGAACACCCAGGTACGTGCTGTTTACTCGGTCCGGTCAACCAGATGTTCGATCCAGATGTTCGAGTGACGAGTGAAAGCGGAGGAGTTATGGCACTGCCCACGATGACCGCCGAGCAGCGCACCGAGGCGTTGGCCAAAGCGGCCGCGGTGCGCAAGGCGCGCTCCGAACTGATCGGCAAGGTGAAGGCTGGCAAGGTCTCGGTCGCGGAACTGCTGAAGAAGGCAGAGACCGATGATCTGGTGAAGAAGACGAAGGTCGCGGCCGTGATCAAGGCGCTTCCTGGTGTCGGACCGGTCAAGGCCGCCAAGCTGATGGACCAGGCCGAGATCCCGGAGGACCGGCGCATCGGTGGACTGGGCGCCCGCCAGCGGGCCGCACTGCTGGACGCGCTCGAGGCCTGAGTTCCAACAGGTTTCGGCACGTCGTAGGCTGCTGGACATGGAACGAACGCTCACGTCCGTTGCTTGGTTGTGTGTCGAGGATGGCAGGCTGCTCGCGGTCCGCACGCAGGGCCGCGACGCCTTCTATCTCCCCGGCGGCAAACCGGAGCCGGGGGAAACCCTGGCGCGAGCGCTCGTCCGTGAAGTCCGCGAGGAAGTCGGCGTGCAGCTGTCCGAACACGCCATCACACCCGAGGTGACCATTACGGCTCCGGCCCATGGTCGCCCCGGCACCCTCGTCGAAATGCATTGTTTCCGCGCACCGGGGCAGGGAGTTCCCGCACCGGCCGCGGAGATCGCCGAAATGGCTTGGCTCGGACCGGAAGACGGCCACCTGTGCGCTCCGGCCGTGGTGCGGGCGCTAGGCCATCTCACCACGGTCCGAGGCTGGGACTGGGCCTGAATCCACTCCCACTGTGCACGCCCCGCGGCCTTCCGAAGGCGGTGGGGCGTTCACAGTTTCAGCGCCGCTGGCGGCGTCGGGGGAAGCGGAATTCGATCGGGTCCGGATCAGGGACATGCGGGCCGCGCGGCGGCACCAGGATGCAGGCCAGGCCGAGGCCCAGCAGGGCGAAGACGCTGATCAAGCTGAGGGTGTAGCTGAAAGCGCCGATCTCGGCGGGTTTGTGGGCCGCGTGATAGATCAGGTGCGGCACCGAGAACACCAGCCATCCCAGACCCGCCGCCTGCGCCAGCGCGGGCCCGCCGCGCCACAGCGCGAAGGCCGAGATAGCGCCCATGCCCAGGAAGAAGCCGCCGACATCACCGGCCAGGTGGTGGTTGAACGGGCCGTCGACCGAGACCCACTGCATGCCGAAGCCGGGGAAGCTGGTGTACCAGGATCGCGGCGCGAAGACTGCCCACAGCCCGGTCAGCAGGCCCGTGGCGGCCAGGATGCCCAGCATGATGCGTACCGCCAGCCAGCGGCGGCGATGCTGTTGGAACTGCATCCGGACCCGCACCCCGCCGGATTTGCCCTCTACCCTGATCCGCATCGGTCACTCCATTCCCTGCCGAGGAGATCGGTGCTGTCACCGTAAACCGGCGACACAGGTACCGGCAATAGGCCTAGTGCTGGATCCCGGTGAGGCGGTGCGCGCCGGTGTAGATGTTCATGGTCTCGCCGCGCAGGAAGCCGGCCAGGGTGAGGCCGGATTCGGCGGCCAGATCCACGGCCAGGGAACTCGGGGCAGAGACGGCGCCGAGCATCGGAATGCCCGCCTGCACGGCTTTCTGCACCAGTTCGAAGGAGGCGCGTCCGCTGACGATCAGGATGAGATCGTGTGCGGGAATGCGGTTTTCGCGCAGCGCCCAGCCCAGGACCTTGTCCACCGCGTTGTGCCGGCCGATGTCCTCGCGGATCGCGAGCAGTGCACCGCCGGCGTCGAACAGGCCCGCGGCGTGCAGGCCGCCGGTGGCGTCGAACACCGCCTGCCGCGCCCGCAGCGTGCCCGGCATCGCCGCCAGGGTACCGGCGCCGACGGTCAGCCCGTCGGCCGGGATCGGGTACCTGGTGCGCGCCCGGACGTCGTCGAGGGCGGTCTTACCGCAGAGCCCGCAGGCGCTCGTGGTCAGGAACGCGCGCGGCTGGATCGTTGTGGGTGCGCGCAGTTGGACGTCGAGGACGTTATAGGTGTTCTGCCCGTTCTCGTCGGTGCCCGAGCAGTAGCGCGCGCTGACGATGTCCTCGGCGGTCGCGATGATGTTCTCGCTCAACAGGAATCCGTGCACCAGGTCGATATCGCTGCCGGGGGTGCGCATGGTGACCGTCAAAGACGCTCCGCCGAGCCGGATTTCCAGTGGCTCCTCGACGGCGAGGGTGTCCGGTCGGGTGATCTGCCCGGTGGCGGTGACCCGCAGGGTCGGTCGACGAGCCGTGACACGACTCACGAGCCGGCACCGACGTGCACGTGCGGCTCCAGCCGGATGGTGACGGCCTTGGAGACCGGCGTATTCGACCGTGCCGCAACGTGGTCCAGCGGTATCAGCGGATTGGTCTCGGGGTAGTAGGCGGCGGCGTTGCCGCGCGGGGTCGGATAGGCGACCAGGCGGAAGCCGGTGACGCGGCGTTCGGAGCCGTCGGTCCACTCCGAGACCACATCCACCAGATCGCCATCGACATAGCCGAATTCGGTGATGTCGTCCAGGTGCATGAGCACCACCCGGCGGCCGCCGTGCACGCCGCGGTAGCGGTCGTCGAGGCCGTAGATGGTGGTGTTGTACTGGTCGTGGCTGCGCAAGGTCTGCAGGATCAGCCGGCCCGGCGGGACCTCGAGCCAGCGCAGTTCGTTCACCGCGAAGTTGGCTTTGCCGGTGGCGGTGCGGAATTCGCGGGCATCGCGCGGGGGATGCGGCAGGACGAAGCCATTGCGCTCGCGAACGCGGGTGTTGTAGTCGGCGCAGCCGGGGACTACGCGGGCGATGGCGTCGCGGATCTTGTCGTAGTCGCGGCGGTAATGGTCCCAGGGGACCGGATGGTCCGGCCCGAACAGTTCGAGCGCGAGTTCGCACACGATGCCGACCTCACTGCGCAGGTGCGCGCTGACCGGGGCTAATCGCCCCGTGGATAAGTGCACCATCGACATCGAATCCTCTACCGACACCTGCTGTTTCACGCCGTCGCGGACATCGGCGTCGGTGCGGCCCAGGGTGGGCAGGATGAGGGCGGTGCGGCCGTGCACGACGTGGCTGCGGTTCAGTTTGGTAGACACCTGCACGGTCAGCCCGCAGCCGCGCAGGGCGGCCTCGGTGACCGCGGTGTCGGGGGTGGCGGAGACGAAATTGCCGCCCATGCCGAAGAAGACCTTCGCCCGGCCCGCGCGCATGGCGCGGATCGCGTTGACGGTGTCGAAGCCGTGGGCGCGCGGGCTGGTGATGCCGAATTCGCGATCCAGGGCGTCGAGGAAGGCGTCGGGCACTTTCTCCCAGATGCCCATGGTGCGGTCGCCCTGCACGTTCGAGTGGCCGCGCACCGGGCAGACGCCGGCGCCGGGCTTGCCGATCATGCCGCGCAACAGCAGCAGATTCGTGGCTTCCTCGATGGTGGCGACGCCGTGCGTCTGCTGGGTCAGGCCCATCGCCCAGCAGATGATGATCCGCTCGGAGTGCGCGAGCAGCGCCGCGGTGCGGTCGAGATCGTCGCGGGTGAGTCCGGTCGCCGCCAGCACGGTGCCGAGATCGACTGCGCGGGTATGGGTTTCGTAGGCGTCGAAGCCCGCGCAGTGCGCGTCGACGAACGGGCGGTCCACCACCGTGCCCGGGGCGCGGTCCTCGGCCTCGAACAGCAGGCGGCCCAGGCCCTGGAACAGTGCCATGTCGCCGCCGAGCCGGATCTGCAGGAAGTCGTCGGCGATCTCGACGCCGCCGGTGAAGCCCCGGACGGTCTGCGGATCGCGGAAGCCCAGCAGGCCGGTCTCCGGCAGCGGGTTGACCGCGATCACCTTGGCGCCGCCGGCTTTCGCGCCGGCCAGCGCGCTGAGCATGCGCGGATGGTTGGTGCCCGGGTTCTGGCCCGCCACGATGATCAGATCGGCCTTGCCGAAGTCGTCGATCGATACCGAGCCCTTGCCGATGCCGATGGAACCGCTCAGCGCCGTGCCCGAGGATTCGTGGCACATGTTCGAGCAGTCCGGCAGGTTGTTGGTGCCGAAACTGCGGACCAGCAACTGGTAGAGGAACGCGGTCTCGTTGGCGGTGCGCCCGGAGGTGTAGAACACCGCCTCGTCAGGAGAAGCCAAGGCGCGCAACTCATCCGCGATCAGCCGGTAGGCGTCGGCCCAGTCGATGGGCTGGTAATGGGTGGCGCCGGGGCGCAGCACCA
Organism: Nocardia sp. NPDC051832; assembly: GCF_040681285.1. Lineage (NCBI taxonomy): Bacteria > Bacillati > Actinomycetota > Actinomycetes > Mycobacteriales > Nocardiaceae > Nocardia > Nocardia sp. NPDC051832. The sequence goes on along the minus strand of NZ_JBFAYL010000001.1, from coordinate 1,648,059 downwards.
TCGGGTGGGTGAGCCGCCCCTGCTGTCCCAGCCAGTAGCCGGACTTGCTCTCCAGTTCGTCGATCGAATGGGTCGCGAAGAACTCCGGGGTGACGGTGCGCAGCGTCGCCTCCTCCGCCACCGCCTTCGCGCCGTTCTCGCAGAACTCGGCGGGGCGGCGATGCCCGGAGGGCTCCGGCCAAGCGCACCCGGGGCAGTCGAAGCCGTGCACCTGGTTGACCCGCGCCAGCGTGCGGGCGGTGCGGACCACGCCCATCTCCTCGATCGACCGCTTGAGCGAGACGGCGACGGCGGTCAGGCCCGCCGCCTGCTGCTTGGGCGGGGTGACGCTCAGAGCCGACTCGTCGATGTCCTGTCTGGGACTGCTGCGGTGCATGGTCGGTATTGTCCTCTCTCACCTGGCGATTCGCCAGCAACCCCCGGTCAGCGTCGCTTCTGCAAGATCTTCGGCACCGCCGATCGGCGTTCGGCGGGTCGATAGGTCACCACGCGCTCGCCGATCCGGATGCTCCAGCCCGGCGGGAGCTCGGTGGCCGAGGTGCCGATCCGCGTCCACTTCTCGGCGCCCGGCGCGGCGATGAACGTACCCGCCGGGGTGGCGGCGTCCCGGACGAAGACCTTGCCGCGTTCCGGGGTGACGTAGGCGTGCACCCGGGAAACGTGCCGGTCGCGCGGGACCTGCAGCGGGGCCGCGGCGGCGGTGCGGACCGAGTCGTCGGCCGACGGGCTGCGGCCGAGGACGTAGGCGCGATCCAACGGGAACGCGGTGTCCCCGAAGACGAGCGCGCCGGTGTTCGCGCCCCGGGAATCCGGGGCGGTAGCGGGCGGATGCGGCGCCTCGGGGGTCGGATTCTTTTGCAGTACAACCGGTTCTGGATCCGGGACCTGGGACCAGGCCTGCGGCATGGCTTCCGTGCCGGCCGGTTCGGCGCGCCCGCCCTGAGATTTGGCGGTGGGGCCCTCGGAGTCGGTGACGCGGCGCGGCTGCGCGGGTTTGCCGGTGGCCGGGGACTGGGTGGTTTCCGCGCGCTCCCGGCCCGAGGTTTCCGTGCGCTCCCGGCTGGAAGTTTCCGTGCGCTCGCGGCTGGAGGTTTGCGTGCGCTCGCGGCTGGAGGTCTCTGAGCGGTCCGGCACGGTGGGTTCATCGAGGGCGTCGAATCCCGCGGGCATGGTCTGGGCGGGCTGGGCGGTTTGCGCGGCCTCGGGCTTCGTGGTGGCCCGCTGGGCGGGTCGCTTCCCGGCGCGCCGCAGCCCGATCCGGAACTCGAACCCGCCGCCCGGCACGATCCCGTCGCGCAGGTTCGAGCGCGGATGCGCCGGCATCTCGATGTTGCCGCTCACGCTGATCCGGCGCACCGGCTCGCGCACGATCTCGTCGACCCAGGTGAACGCACGGGCGCCCGATAGTCGCCGGGTCCCCTCCGCGCCTTGGATTTCGGCGATCAGCGGGCCGCGCAAAAGAATCACGGTCCCGTCGGACGTCGGTGCGACCAGTCCGAACGGCGGCGGCTCCGAACCGCCGACGAAGATGACCGACGCCAGCCGCTGCACGATCGCCGCGCCGGGGTGGTCACCGTCGGCGACGGCTTCGATCGCGCCGAGAATCCGTTCGGTAGCGGCGGTTTCGCCGCCGAGATAGATGACGACCTCGCCGAAGCGCGCGATGAGACCTTCGCCCGGCGCGATCCCTACGGTCGACGGGTTCTTGACCACCCGCGCCTCCTTCCGAGCACCTGCCTGCGGCTCGCTGATGCGCGAGCCGCTGCATGAGCGGCGGATTCGTGGCCACACTCGCTCATACCGGCGTCCAGCATAGGTTGTCCAGCGAGGCGGTATCCGGAGCGCGGATCGCCGCAGGACGGGCCCGGACTGGTTCGGGTTCGCGCCGTGCGGTGCGGATTCGGCGGGCTCGGGTTCCGCTGGCCCGGCCGCTGCGCCGCTGCCTGCGGTGATGAGGATCATCAGGCCACAGCGAAGGTATCGAGGTGCTCCAGCACCCATTGCTCGAACCGGTGGCCACGGGTGCCGGTGCCGGCTTCGCCGGTGTTTGGAAAGGGGGCTGGGCATGCCGTGGTGGCCGGCCGGGGCGATGCTCGGTGCGAACGGTGTTCGTGTCAAACGTCGTTCGCCGGATGCGTATGCTCAGGTGTCATGGGTGCCCCCGTCAGTCGCCGTGCCCGTCCGGCGAAAGCGCCGCTCAGCCGCGAGGTCATCGTCGAAACCGGCCTCCGGATCCTCGATGGCGAAGGTTTGCCGGCGCTCACCATGCGCCGGGTCGCCCAGGATCTCGACACCGGCGCGGCTTCGCTCTACGTCTACGTCGCCAATCGCGACGACCTGATGGCGGCGATGCTGGACCACGTGCTCGGCACTGTTCCGGAACCCGAGGGCGGGACGTGGCGGCAGCGGCTGGAGACGCTGATCGAGTCCGCGGTGACAGTCATGAGCAGGCACGAGGGCCTGGCGTTGGTGGCGCTCGGCTCGATACCCACCAGCCCGAACGCGCTCGCGCTGATCGAGCGCATGCTGACGCTGCTCGGCGAAGGCGGCCTGGACCCGCGCACCAACTCCTGGGCCGTCGACCTGATCTACCTCCACATCACCGCGCAAGCCGCCGAACAGAGCGCCTACAACGTGAAGGGCGGCACCACCGAAGGCAATATCGCTGCCGCCCAGCGGAAATTGGACGAACTACCCGCCGACCGCTATCCGATGATCGTCGGCCTGCGTGAACACCTTCTCTACGGCGGAGACGCCCGCGAAGGGTGGGCGTTGCGGGTGCTGATCAACGGAATACTCGCGACGCCCGCCGGGTGAAACCATGCCAGGATCGGTGATGCGAAAGATCAGGCGGGCGACCGAGGCCGACCTGCCGGTACTGCAGGACATCGAACGTGCCGCGGGAAAACCGTTCGCGGACATAGGAATGCAGTCCGTCGCCGACGACGACCCGCCACCTCTGCCGACGCTGCGCGAATTCCAGCGCGCCGGTCGAGCCTGGGTCCGGCCCGACGACACCGATACCCCCATCGCCTACCTGGTACTGGGCCTCGTCGACGACAACGCTCACATCGACCAGGTCTCGGTAGACCCCGAGTACATCGGTCACCGCATCGGCAAGAGCCTCATCGATCACGCCGTCACCTGGTCGAAAGCCGAAGGCCTGCAAGCGATCACCCTCACCACTTTCACCGAGGTCCCCTGGAACGGCCCCTACTACGAACGCCTCGGCTTCCGCTACCTCACCCTCGGTCAGGAAACTCCTGGCCTCCGCGACCTCCGCGCCGCCGAATCCGCCCACGGCCTGGACCGCTGGCCCCGAGCCTGCATGCGCGCCGAACTAGCCGACTGGCGCTACGACTGACAGGACGGTGCAGCGTGTGCGCCGTAGGGACCCACCGACCGGGTCATTACCTGTCACGAGATCCGTCACCTGCTACCTCAACCTCAGCCAGGAAACCCCTGGCCTCCGCGACCTCCGCGCCGCCGAATCCGCCCACGGCCTGGACCGCTGGCCCCGAGCCTGCATGCGCGCCGAACTGGCCGACTGGCGCTACGACTGACAGCATCGAACTACGATGCCCGGCAACCACATCCGTTGCAGCAGCCCCGTCGAAGGGCCCAGCCGCACTTGGCCGCAGGCCCCGTGGGTGTCGCGCCGACGGTGCGGCGCGTGTGCCGTAACGACTGGATGCGCGACGGCTCGAAGGGCCGTGTCGTCGGCGGAAACCCACCTACCGGGCTGACACGAGATACGCCACCTGCCGCGACCGCTGGTCCACGCACGATGCCGCGGGTGTGCGTCGCGGCCGAACTGGCCGACTGGCGCTACGACTGACAGGGCGGTGCAGCGTGTGCGCCGTAGCGACCCACCGACCGGGTCATCGCCTGATACGAGATGCGTCACCTGCCGCGACGGCTGGTCCATGCACGGCGTCGCGGGTGTGCGCCGCGTCGGACAGTGCCTATGGTCCGGACATTTGGCTGGTATCACTTGCTCAGCGACGAGGTCCTGTCGAACACCGCTGTGGCGCGGGTGCTCTGCGGGTCCCGCGCGCGGTGCGGTGAGTGACGCTGCGACTGCGACTGCGACTGCGACTGCGACTGAGGGTGTGGGCGTTGGGCGTTGGGCGTGACGGGTTAGGGGATGGTGGTAGTGCAGGCGGCGGTGGCGGCGGGGAGGGCGGCGTCGCGGGCTTCCGGGATCAGGCCGATGCGGGTGCGGCGGTCGAGGAGGTCGTCGGGGGTGAGGGCGCCTTCGTGGGTTACGGCGAAGGTGAATTCGGCTGTGGTGACGTCGATTCCGGGAGCGACCAGGGTCTGCGCCGCGGGGTTGCCCGCGGCGAGGACGGTGGGTGCTTCGTTGCCGTAACGTTCGACCAGGAGTTGGGGGGCGGCGATGCGGTCGCGGGCGGCGCCGGAGACCGCGCCGACCAGGGGCAGATTTTTGGTGCGGCAGGGGGCGGCGGTCAAGGTGGCCGCGGTGATCGCGGCGTCGACGGCGTCCTCTGCCATTTGGCGGTAGGTGGTCAGTTTGCCGCCGACGATGGTGATGACGCCATTGGGGGAGTGCAGGACGGCGTGCCGGCGGGAGATGTCGGCGGTGCTGCCGTCGCCGGTCTTCAGGAGGGGGCGCAGGCCGGCGTAGGAGCCGCGGATGTCGGCGCGGGTCAGCGGTTCACGCAGGGCGGTGTTGATGGTGTCGAGGAGGAAGTCGATTTCGGAGTCGGTGGGCCGCGGTTCGTCGGGGACCGGGCCGGGGGCGTCCTCGTCGGTGAGGCCGAGGTAGACGCGGCCGTGGGCGGCCGGGAAGGCAAAGACGAAGCGGCTGGTGGAACCCGGGACCGGTACCGTCAGCGAGGCGGTCAGACCGCCGAAGGATTCGGCGTCGAAGACCAGGTGGGTGCCGCGGCTGGGGCGCAGTTCGATGCTGGGGTCGACCTGGTCGGCCCACACACCGGTGGCGTTCAGTACAGCGCGCGGCCGAACCTGCAAGGTCTCGCCGCTGAGGGTGTCGCGCAGGGTGGCCGAATTGCCGCTCACATCAAGGGCTTCCACGCGGGTGAGCACGGTCGCACCCTGCTCCGCCGCCGTGCGAGCCAAGGCGACCACCAGGCGGGCGTCGTCGACGAGCTGACCGTCCCACGCCTGCAAGCCGCCGCTCAAGCCTTCCCGGCGCACCGTCGGGGCCAAGCGCAGCGCCTCGGCGGCGGCGATCCGGCGCGAGCGGGGGAGCAGCGCGGGTGGTGTTCCGGCGCTGCGCCGCAACACATCTCCCGCCACGAACCCAGCGCGAATCAAGGCGCGCTGGGCCGCGCCGATACCCGGCAGCAGCGGCACCACCTGCGGCAGCGGGCGCACCAGATGCGGAGCTGTTGTCCGGAGCAGGATTCCGCGCTCCACGGCACTCTCGTGCGCGATCCCGACCTGCCCGCTCGCGAGGTACCGCAGGCCACCGTGCACCAGCTTCGAACTCCACCGGCTGGTCCCGAACGCCAGGTCATGCCGCTCCACCAGCACCGTCCGCAGCCCGCGCGCCGCCGCGTCCAGCGCGGCCCCGGTCCCGGTGACACCCCCGCCGATCACCAGCAGATCGATCTCACCCGCGTCTCCGAGCTCCTGAAGCTCGCGCGCCCGCCGGACGGCATTCAGCGCCGAGTCCCCGGTCCTGCCTGAATTCGCAGCCATCACAGTGCCTTTCCAGTGAGTAGTTCACGTCGCTGTGCCGAGCAGTTCGAGTGCGCGCAGGTACGACGGGGGATTGTCGGTGTCGTGGGCGGTGCACTCCGGTCGCCGGGCGACGAGATTCGTTGATCGTGCCGAGCCGGGCGGCCTGCCGAGGCGTTCGTCCGGGCGTAGTTCCAGCGCGCCGCGGTAGGAGGAGGCATGACACCGGCTGACAGCGTCATGCTTCGGACACGGGTCGCAGGTAGCCGTCGATGGCGTTGGCCAGTTCGGTGTCGAGGTCGGGGCCGGCGAGCAGGGGCTCGACGGTGCCGGCGGATTGCACCGCGGACTGGGAGATCAGCAGGAGCATGGTGGCGAGCTGATCGGGGTCCCCGGTGCGGATGGACCCGTCGTGCTGTCCGTCGCGGATGCCCGCGGCGAACAGGGTGATGAGGCTGCGCTGGTTGCGGCCCAGGCGGCCGAAGACGTAGGTGAGCATGAGGTCGGTGTCGGTGCGGAAGATCTTGCCGAACAGCGGGTTCGAACGAATCTGGGCGGCGCCGGTGACGATGCCCCGCACCAGCCGGGCGCGTCCGGTGCCCGCGCTGGGCATGGCGGAGGCGAGAACGGTGCGGAGTTCGCGCACCAGCAGCTCGGCGACCAGTGCGCCGGTGTCGGGCCAGCGGCGGTAGACGGTGGGCCGGCTGACCCCGGCGCGCCGCGCCACCTCGGTGAGGGTGGTGCGGCGGACGCCGAATTCCTCGACGCAGGCGCGGGCGGCCTCGAAGATCGCGAGGTCGATGGCGGAAAGTTCGGGCTCGGTGTCGTGCTCAGGCATGTGTCTCCTCGTTACTGCTTGACACTCTATGTCAAACTGTAACGCATGGTCGATACGCAGCGGTCCGAAGCGGAGTCCGAACCCGTCCCAAACCCGGGCGAGGCGGCGATAGCAGCGAGTATGGTGTGGGACGCCTGGGGTATTCCGGCCGGACAACAGCCACTTTCGGCGCAGATCCGGGGCCTGCTGGCGCAGGTGTTCGGAGTCTCCGGTGACCCGGTAGCGCGCCGCGATGAGGGCGACGTGCCCCTCCGCGAGTCGGCCCTGACGCCGGCGCAGCGGAGCGGGTTGGTCGCGGTGGTCGGCGCGGCCAATGTGTCGTCCGACCATCACGATCGCCTGCTGCGTGCGGGCGGCAAAAGCACCCCCGATCTGCTGCGCCGCCGCGTCGACGGCCCGCAGGACGCCCCCGATGCGGTGGTCTTCCCCGCCGACCACGATCAGGTCCTCGCGGTCCTGGCGTACTGCGCGAGCCATGAGATCGCGGTCGTCCCGTTCGGCGGCGGCACCAGCGTCGTCGGCGGCGTCGACCCGGTGCGCGGCCGTTTCGCCACCGTCATCGCGCTGGACTTGCGGCGACTGACCGCGGTCTCGGAGGTCGATCCGATCAGCGGCACCGCCACCCTCGGCGCGGGTCTCACCGGCCCGCAGGCGGAGGAACTGCTCGGCGCGCACGGCCTTTCGATCGGGCACTTCCCGCAGAGTTTCGAATTCGCCAGCATCGGCGGGTTCGCGGCCACCCGGTCCTCCGGGCAGGCCTCGGCCGGCTACGGCCGCTTCGACGATATGGTCCAGCGGCTGAAAATCGCCACACCCATGGGGACTCTGGCGCTGGGCCGGGCCCCGGCCTCGGCCGCCGGACCGGACCTGCGCGAACTGTTCGTCGGCTCCGAGGGCACCCTCGGCGTGATCACCGAGGTGACCCTGCGGGTGCATCCGAAGCCGGAAACCATTGCCTACCAAGCCTGGTCGTTCCCGGACTTCGGCACCGGCGCCGCCGCGCTGCGCGGCGTCGTCCAGGCCGGCGCCGCCCCGACCGTGCTGCGCCTGTCCGACGAGGCGGAGACCGGGCTGAACCTGGCGCGCTCGGGCGATATCGGGGGCAACGCCGTCACCGGCTGCCTGGCCATCACGACCTTCGAAGGCACCCGGGCCCACGTCGAGGCGCGCTCCGCCGAGGCGTATGCCCTGCTCACCGCGGCGGGTGGGGTCGCACTCGGCGACCAGCCCGCCCAGGAGTGGGAGCACGGCCGCTTCAAGGCTCCGTACATGCGCGACGCCCTGCTCGACGTCGGCGTGCTGTGCGAAACCCTGGAAACCGCGACCACCTGGTCCAACCTGGCCGAGCTCAAGGCGAAGGTGACTGCGGCGCTGACGGATTCGCTCACCGCACAGGGCACCCCGGCCCTGGTCATGTGCCACATCTCGCACACCTACCCGACCGGCGCCTCGCTGTACTTCACCGTCGTCGCCAAGCAGCTCGACGACCCGATCGCCCAATGGGGTATCGCGAAACAGGCGGCGGGCGATGCGATCATGGCCGCCGGCGGCACCATCACCCACCATCACGCGGTCGGCACCGACCACCGCCAGTGGATCCCGAGCGAGGTCGGCGATCTCGGCGTGCGCGTATTACAGGCCGTGAAAAAGGAATTGGATCCCGCGGGCATCCTCAACCCTGGAAAACTGATCTGATGACATCGGCGTCACCCCTTACCTCGGCTCTCGTCGTCACCAACCGGCTCTCCGGGCTGGGCAAAGGTCACGACGTCGCGACCGCCGCCATCGCCCGGCTCGCCGAGCGCGGCGTCGAGGTCACCGAGATCCGCGCCCCCTCGGCGGCGGAATCGGTACGCCTGGTGCGGGATTCGCTCAGCGCGACGCAGACCCGGCCGGACGCCGTCATCTGCGTCGGCGGCGACGGTCTGATGAACGTGATGCTGGAAGCCGTTGCGCAGACCGGTGTTCCGCTCGGCCTGGTGCCCAGCGGCACCGGCAACGATCTGGCCCGCGCGCTCGGCGTCCCCACCGACGACCCGGCGGCGGCGGCCGACGTGGCGGTGGCGGGCAAGACGCGCGTCCTGGATCTCGGCCGCATCGAAGCGCCCGGCGCGGCCCCGATGTGGTTCGCGACTATCACCGGAACCGGTTTCGACGCGCGAGTGACCTTGCGCGCCAACGATATGCGCTGGCCCAAGGGCCCGCTGCGGTACACCTTCGCGGCGCTGGCGGAGCTCACCGGCGGGCTCTCGGTGCCGTACCGGATCGAGTTGTCGGGCGTCGCGCCCGGCGCCCTGGACAATCCGGCGGGCGACGCCGTCATCGAAACCGACGCGGTCATGGTCGCCATCGGCAACACCCGCACCTACGGCGGCGGCATGCTGATCTGCCCCGACGCCGAACCCGACGACGGCCTGCTGGACATCACCGTTGTCGGCGCGGTCCCGCGCCTGGAAATGCTCAAACTGCTCCCGGCCCTGTCGGCCGGCAAGCGGATCGATCACCCGGCGACCACCCAATATCGGGTCGCGGCAGTCACCCTGACCGCCGCGGGCGCTCCGGCGACCGCCGACGGTGAACCGGCGGGCACCCTCCCGATCACGCTGCGGGCGGTTCCGGACGCCTTGACGGTGCTGGTGCCCTGAGCGATTACACCGCAACCGAGAAATGGTGCGAGGTGATCGCCAGGTGATGCCGCATGTACAGGCGGTGTGCGGGAGCCCGGTCGAGGGCGACCCCGGAGTCGAGGTGCACCGCCTCGCATCCGAGTCGCCGGGCCTCCTCCCGCACCCAGCTCAGCAGCAGATCGGCATGGCCACGGCCGCGCGCGGTCGGCAGGGTCGACAGGTCGTCGACGTAGAGAAAATGCCCCCACGCGGTGTTCCACGCTTCCCGGAAACCGATCACCGACACCGCGGATTCGGTCTCGCCGTCGAAGATTCCGGCGATCCGGTAGCCGGCCGGGCGCAACCGGTCATCGATCAGCGCCACCAGCGCTTCCGGCGTCTCCCACCGGGGGCGCAGCTCCAGCATCGCCGCCGCGGCGAGCCCGGTCCGTCCTGCCGGCAGCTCACGAATTTCGGTCATACCCCGACGCTAGCAACGTGCAGGCAAGCACCCCAGAGCCAATTCCCCCCGAATCGAGTGGTCCACTCGGCCCCCGATCAGTGGTCGAACGCGACCCGGTCCAGATGGTTGATGGTGCTGCGATCGACGAGCACGACGGAGCTGGACGACCGGACCGGCGGGCGCGGCTCGGCGGCGGTCATCCTGTCGGTCAGCCGGGCCCAGCGGCGGCAGTGCAGCGTGAAGAAGAAGCCGTTGACCCGCCGTCCGCGCGCGTACTGGCCCGCCCGGGCCACCGTCGGGGGCACGTCGAGCATGACGAGGTGCAGTTCCCGCCCGTAGCGCACGGTCCAGCGCGCGATCATCCGCCGCGCCCAGCCGAAGGTGGCGCAGTCGTGGATCACGACCGGCCCGCGCGCGTCCCGCAACGCCGCCCGGATACCGGCGTAGTGCGCGACGTGCACCACCGGCCGCCACAACGGGTAGGGGAGCCAGCCGAGCTTGTGCCGCAATCGATTTCGCGTGTGCTGGGAGTCCAGCACCAGGGAGCCCGCCGGACCGCGCGGCGGCTCCTCGAGCTCCGGGGTCGCGCCGAAGAACATCCGTAGCGCCGTGCTCTTGCCCGCTCCGGGCACGCCCGCGAAGATCAGCGCGGACGTTGCGGGGTAACGCAACTCGTCGATCGCGGCGCCGCGCAGGTCGTGGATCGCGTCCGGCGTCAGGGCGCGCACGGACACGGTTCGGTACCCGGGGCCGGGGTAGTGCGGCGCCGCGGAGTGCATCGGTAGAGCGTCGAGCGGGGGGTTCACCCCTCCTAGCGTTCACCAGTCCGCCACGGTTCGGCAACCGGGAAAACCCTGAATTTCCACCGGATTTGCCCCGATGGCCACCCGAATAGCGGCCCGACCAGCCGGTTTGGTCGACCGATGTGGACGGCGTCACGACTGCGTTTTGCTCTTCGGCCGGGCCCGCACGTGCATCCGTTCGCCCTGACTGCCGAACAGACTCAGGATCTCGACCGGGCCCCGCCCGGCGCTGCCGAACCAATGTGGTTGGCGGGTATCGAATTCCGCGGTCTCGCCCGGCCCGAGAATGAGATCGTGCTCGGCCAGGATCAACCGCAGCTGCCCCGAGAGCACGTAGAGCCACTCGTGGCCCTCGTGTACCCGCGGATCCGGCTCGCTGCGCTCCGCCGGGATGATCATCTTGTAGGCCTGCAACGGACCGGGCTGCTTGGTCAGCGGCAGCACCGTGGTGCCGTTCACCTTGCGCACGGTGGGGTGCACGCGCGGGTCGGCGATTTTCGGCGCGGCCACCAGCTCGTCCAGCGGCACCTGCAACGCCATCGCGACCGGAAGCAGCAGCTCCAGGCTGGCCTTGCGCTGCCCCGATTCCAGGCGCGAGAGAGTGCTCTTGGAGATCCCCGTGGCCTCGGCCAGCGCCGTCAGGGTGAGGTCACGGTGGGTGCGCAGCGCCTTGAGCCGAGGTCCGATGCCGGCCAGGGTGCCTGCGATTCCGGGCTGATTCCGCATGACTCCAGTGCACACCCAGATTCCGAGACTGGCAACCTTCGTTGCCGTTACCGGGACGACCGCCCGCGGAGCCGCGATCGCTTCCCGGAAATAGCAACGATTGTTGCCGGGATCGCACTACGGCGGCAACCTGGTTCGCGGAGGTGATCGTCGAATGAACGATACGTATGACGTGGTGATTGTCGGTGGCGGCGCGGCCGGACTGTCGGCGGCGCTGGTGCTGACCAGGGCGCGGCGGCGAGTGGCGGTGGTGCGCGGCGGACCGCCCCGCAACGCGCCCGCCGAGCACATGCACGGGTTCCTGTCCCGGGACGGGATGCCGCCCGCCGAGTTGCTGGCCGCCGGCGCCGCGGAAGTGGCGGGGTACGGCGGCGAACTCCTCGACGACGAGGTGATCGGGGCCGAAAGCGGCGCGGGCGCGGCCGGATTCACCCTCCGGCTGGCCGGCGGGCGGGTGCTCCGGGCGCGCCGGGTGCTGGTCGCCACCGGGCTGCGCGACGACCTGCCCGACCTGTCCGGCGTCCGCGAGCGGTGGGGCCGGGACGTGCTGCACTGCCCGTACTGCCACGGCTACGAGGTCCGGGACCAGCCGATCGCCGTCCTCGGCGGCACCGATCGCGGCGCCACGGCCCGGGCCGTGCACGTCGCGCTGCTGGTGCGGCAGTGGTCCGCCGATGTGATCTTGTTCGCCAACGGCATGACCCTGTCGGAGGAGGACCGCGTCCGGCTCGACGCCCGGGGCGTGCGCGTCGTCGAGGGCGAGGTGGCCCGCCTCGTCGTGGACGGCACGCTGCGCGGGGTGGAGCTGGCCGACGGCAGCGCGATCCCGCGGGCCGCGATCTTCGTCGCGCCGGACTTCGTGCCCCAGGCCGCGGTGCTGCGGGAACTCGGTTGCGACTTCGACGAGAACGGCTGGGTGGTGGTCGACCGCTTCGGGCGCACGAGTGTGCCGGGCGTCTCGGCGGCCGGCAATGTCGTCGATCCGAGTGCCCAGGTCATCGTCGCCGCGGGCGCGGGTTCGGCTGCCGCCATGACGCTCAACGGCGATCTGGTGACGGCGGACACTCAGCTTCTGGTGGACGCGAGAATCTGAGAATTACTTATGGATTCGGGGCCGGACCTCGGATCGCCGGTAAGCTCACTGTTGTAGGCGAAGTCTTCGGTGTCCCTCATCCACCGAAGACTTCGCCTTCTGTATGTCCGCCGAACGCGCCCCGGGCGGGCGCGGGCAATGCGCTCCCGCGTCGGCTACTAGAATGCCTGGGTGACCAGCGCAGCCTCTGATAAGCCGAATCGTGCCGACCTCCTCCCCAAGAGCTGGGACCCCAGCCAGGTAGAGAGCGGGATGTACGAGCGCTGGGTAGCCGCTGGATATTTCGCCGCCGACCCGGCCAGCGACAAGCCGCCGTACTCGATCGTGCTGCCGCCGCCGAACGTCACCGGCAGCCTGCACATGGGCCATGCCCTGGATCACACGATCATGGACACCCTCTCGCGCCGCAAGCGCATGCAGGGCTATGAGGTGCTGTGGCTGCCGGGCATGGATCACGCGGGCATCGCGACCCAGACCGTGGTGGAGAAGCAACTCGCCGTCGACGGCAAGACCAAAGAAGATTTCGGCCGCGAGCTGTTCATCGACAAGGTCTGGGACTGGAAGCGCGAATCCGGCGGCCAGATCCAGTGGCAGATGCGCCACCTCGGCGACGGCGTGGACTGGGACCGGGATCGCTTCACCATGGACGAGGGTCTCTCGCGCGCCGTGCAGACCATGTTCAAACGGCTCTTCGACGCGGGCCTGATCTATCGGGCCGAGCGCCTGGTGAACTGGTCGCCGGTGCTGAAGACCGGCATCTCCGATCTCGAGGTCGACTACAAGGACGTCGAGGGCGAGCTCGTCTCGCTGCGCTACGGCTCGCTCGACGACGCTGAACCGCATGTGATCGTCGCCACCACCCGGGTCGAGACCATGCTCGGCGACACCGCGGTCGCGGTGCATCCCGAGGACGAGCGCTACCAGGCGCTCATCGGCAGCACCCTTTACCACCCGATCACCGGCCGCCAGATCCCGATCGTCGCCGACGACTACGTCGACCCCGAATTCGGTTCCGGCGCGGTCAAGATCACCCCCGCGCACGACCCCAACGACTTCGAGCTGGGCCTGCGGCACAACCTGCCGATGCCGACGATCATGGACGAGACCGGCAAGATCGCCGGTAGCGGAACCGAATTCGACGGCATGGACCGCTTCGAGGCGCGCGAGAAGATCCGCCTGCGCCTGGAAGCCGAGGGCCGGGTCGTCGCGCGCAAGCATCCGTACGTGCACAGCGTCGGCCACTCCGAGCGCTCCGGCGAGCCGATCGAGCCGCGGCTGTCCATGCAGTGGTGGGTGAAGGTGGAGACCCTCGCCAAGGCCGCCGGTGACGCGGTCCGCAACGGTGAGGTGAAGATTCACCCCACCAGCCAGGAGCCGCGCTGGTTCGAGTGGGTCGACAACATGCACGACTGGTGCATCTCGCGCCAGCTGTGGTGGGGCCACCGCATCCCGATCTGGTACGGCCCGGAAGGCGAGATCGTCTGCGTCGGCCCGGACGAGACCGCGCCGGAAGGCTTCGTGCAGGACCACGATGTGCTCGACACCTGGTTCTCCTCGGGCCTGTGGCCGTTCTCCACCATGGGCTGGCCCGACGCCACCCCGGAGCTGCGGAAGTTCTATCCCACAAGCGTTCTCGTGACCGGTTACGACATCCTGTTCTTCTGGGTGGCCCGGATGATGATGTTCGGCATGTACGTCTCCGGCGACTCGGTGCTGACCGCGGGCAAGCCGGAGAAGCAGGTGCCGTTCCAGGATGTGTTCCTGCACGGCCTGATTCGCGATCAGTTCGGCAAGAAGATGTCCAAGTCGCGCGGCAACGGCATCGACCCGCTGGACTGGATCACCGAATACGGCGCGGACGCAACCCGATTCACGCTCGCCCGGGGCGCGCAGCCGGGCGGTGACCTCTCCGTCGGCACCCCGCACGTGACGGCCTCGCGCAGCTTCGTCACGAAGTTGTTCAACGCCACCAAGTTCGCGCTGATGAACGGCGCCGAGCCGGGCGTGCTGCCCGCCCGCGAGACGCTCACCGACGCCGACCGCTGGATCCTCGACCGCCTGGACGAGGTTGTCGCGGAAACGGATTCGACGCTGGACCGCTACGAGTTCAACAAGGCGTTCGAGGGCCTGTACCACTTCGCCTGGGACGAATTGTGCGACTGGTACCTGGAATTGGCCAAGGTGCAGTTCACCGAGTCGGAGGAACGTGCCGCCAGTACCCGGGTCGTGCTCGGCAACGTGCTGGATTCGCTGCTGCGCCTGCTGCATCCGGCGATCCCGTTCGTCACCGAATCGCTCTGGCAGGCGCTCACCGGCGGTGAGTCCATCGTGATCTCCGCCTGGCCCACGGTGTCCGGCGTCCCCGCCGACGCGGTCTCCGATCGCCGCATCGCCGACACCCAGCGCTTGATCACCGAGATCCGCCGCTTCCGCAGCGATCAGGGCCTGGCCGACAAGCAGAAGGTGGCGGCCAAGCTGATCGGCCTGGACGCCGCGGACCTGGCCGCCCAGCACGCCTCGGTGGCGAACCTGGCCCGCCTGACCGAACCGGGCGCGGACTTCGCGGCCACCGCGTCGCTGGAGATCCGCCTCAGCACCGGCACCGTCACCGTCGAACTCGACACCTCCGGCTCCATCGACCTCGACGCCGAACGCCGGCGCTTGGCCAAGGACCTGGCCGCCGCCGAGAAGGAACTGGCCCAGACCACCGCCAAACTCGGCAACGAGGCCTTCCTGGCCAAGGCGCCGGAGAACGTCGTCGACAAGATCAAGGGCCGACGCGATGTCGCCGCCGCCGAAGTGGACCGGATCAAGGCTCGCCTCGCCGAACTGGAGGGCAAGTGACGGACGAGTTCGACGACATCGACAACCCGGAACCGGAGCCGCAGTTCGCCGACGCCCAGCTGAGCGCCGGCCCGTCGCCGGTGGACCTGGCCGAAATGGCGCTGGTGGAGGCCGAGCTCGACCAACGCTGGCCGGAAACCAAGATCGAGCCGTCGCTCACCCGCATCGCGACCCTGATGGATCTGCTCGGCTCGCCGCAGCAGAGCTACCCGGCCATCCACATCGCCGGCACCAACGGCAAGACCTCGGTCACCCGGATGATCGACGCGCTGCTGACCGCGCTGCACCGGCGCACCGGACGCATCGTCAGCCCGCATCTGCAACTGGCGACCGAGCGGATCAGCATCGACAACGCGCCGATCACCCCGGCCCGCTACGTCGAGACCTTCCGGGAGATCCAGCCCTATATCGAGATGATCGACAAGCAGTCCGCGGACGCGGGCGGCCCGCGGCTGAGCAAGTTCGAGGTACTCACCGGCATGGCCTTCGCGGCCTTCGCCGAAGCCCCGGTCGATGTCGCGGTGGTGGAAACCGGCCTGGGCGGCACCTGGGACGCCACCAATGTGATCGACGGCCAGGTCGCGGTGATCACCCCGATCGGGCTGGACCACACCGACTATCTCGGCCCCGACCTCACCAGCATCGCCGGTGAGAAGGCGGGCATCATCAAGCGCGCCCCGGACGACCTGCTGGTCCCGCGCGACACCGTCGCGGTGATCGCCGAGCAGGAGCCCGAGGCGATGGAGGTGCTGCTGCGCCGCGCCGTCGAGGTCGACGCGGCCGTGGCCCGCGAGGGCTCGGAGTTCCGGGTGCAGGCCCGCCAGATCGCGGTCGGCGGACAGCAACTCGAACTGCAAGGCCTCGGCGGCGTGTACGACGAGATCTTCCTGCCGCTGCACGGTGAACACCAGGCCCGCAATGCCGTGCTCGCGCTGGCCGCGGTCGAGGCGTTCTTCGGCGCGGGCAAGGACCGCCAACTCGACATCGACGCGGTCCGAGCCGGATTCGCGAGCGTCACCAGCCCCGGCCGGATGGAACGCATGCGCAGCGCGCCGACCATCTTCATCGACGCCGCGCATAATCCGCACGGCGCCAAGGCCCTCGCCGCCACGCTCACCTCGGAGTTCGACTTCCGCAAGCTGGTCGCCGTGGTCGCGGTCCTCGCGGACAAGGACGCCGCGGGCATCCTGGAAGCGCTGGAGCCGGTGTTCGACGAGATCGTCGTCACCACCAACGGCTCGCCGCGCGCCCTCGACGTCGACAGCCTCGCCAATCTCGCGGTCCAGCGGTTCGGTGACGAGCGCGTCGTCACCGCCGACACCCTGCCCGATGCCCTGGAAACCGCGATCGCGCTCGCCGAAGAGGCGGGCGACAGCGGGGAGATGGTCTCCGGCGCCGGTGTCGTGGTGACCGGTTCCGTCGTCACCGCGGGCGCGGCCCGCTCCCTGTTCGGAAAGAACCCAGCGTAAAGGTGTTTGGCAGTGAGTGAAGGCGAAGAGAACGCGGTTGCGGCGCCCACTACGGATCCGTGGAAGGGGTTCCGCGGGGTCATGGCGGGCACGCTCATCCTCGAAGCCATCGTGGTGCTGCTGGCCCTGCCCGTGCTGGGCTCGGTCGGCGGCGGGGTGACCTGGGTCTCCGGCACGTACTGCGTGGCGCTGGCGCTGCTGATGATCCTCGGCGCGGGCCTGCAGCGCCGGTCCTGGGCCATGCCGTTCAACCTGGTCTTGCAGGCGCTGGTCCTGCTCGGGGTGTTCTTCCACCCGTCCATCGGTGTCATCGGCGTGGTGTTCGCGGTGGTGTGGGGCTTCATCCTGATCCTGCGCAACGATGTGCGCCGCCGCATGGAAGCGGGACTGCTGCCGAGCCAGCGCATCCAGCGCTAACCGGCCCCTCTATGCTGTCGCCGTGACTGAACAGACGTTGGTACTCATCAAGCCGGACGGCGTTTCGCGCGGCTTGACCGGTGAGATCCTCGCCCGTATCGAGCGCAAGGGCCTCAAGATCGTGGCGCTCGAGCAGAAGAACGTGTCCGACGAGGTAGCCAAGGCGCATTACGCCGAACACGCCGAGAAGCCGTTCTTCGGCTCGTTGATCGAGTTCATCACGTCCGGCCCGGTGGTCGCGGCCATTCTCGAGGGTCCGCGCGCCATCGCCGCCTTCCGTCAGATCGCCGGCGGCACCGATCCCGTCGAGAAGGCCGTGCCCGGCAGCATCCGCGGTGACTTCGGCCTGGAAACCCAGTACAACCTGGTGCACGGCTCCGATTCCCCCGAGTCCGCCAAGCGCGAGATCGCGCTCTGGTTCCCCGAGTTCCCGGCCTGATAACGCCCGCACGGCGAGTGCGCTGAACGGTCGCCATCGGCGTAATACAACTGCGCCGATGGCGAACGAGCGGTGCCCGGTGTGGGATACTGGCAGTGGTTGCCACAGGCGCCGACTATTCGCGCAGGTACGCGAATTATCGGAGCCGGGCAACCGGATGACACCGCGGTTCGATGCCGATCATCGCTGCCACGGATGTCCGCGCCCGGTTGGGGCGGGGGTGTTCGCGTCGGCATGCTGGATGAACGCTCACCCCGCGGAGTTCAGCCAACAGCCAGGCGCCGCGTGCACCGTGAGCCCGACCGACGAGAACCGCCGGCGGTAACCGGACATGCGGGGCGAGACCACAGGACCTTGCACCAACGCTGGTGTGAGGTGGACGGACAGTGCCCCCGCGTCGGCCGCGTTACTCCATACCGGGAGGGACGCGCCCGGGGGCCCGAGGAGACTTCGTGGCCGATCAAGAGCCGCTGGAAACAACATCACAGGATGCCGATCAATTGCCGGAGCGAATCCGAGTTCATGCGCTTGCCAAGCGGCTGGGAGTGACGAGCAAACGCATCCTGGCCAAACTCACCGAGTTGGGTTCCGACGCGCGGAGCGCGCAGTCGAACGTCGACCGGGCGGTCGCGGAGTCCGTGCGTGACGCGCTGGCCGAGCCCGAAGCCGACACCCAGGCTCCCGACACCACACCTGAAGCCGCGGTCGAAGCCGCGCCCGCCGCGCCGTCGGCGTCGCTCTTCTCCGCCCCCGATCCGCAGCACGGCGTGCCGCATCCGGGCAGTGGCTCCACCGAACCGGCCCACCAGCCCTCGGTGCAGTTGTTCACTCATCCGGTCCGGGAAGAACCCCATGTCGCCGAGCCGGTGGTGTTCGAAGCCGCCGCCGCGGTGGCCGCGCCGCTGTTCCTGCCGCCGGACGCTTCCGCGGTCGAGCAGGTGCGTAAGCAGCGCCGCTCGCGTCGTTCCGAGGAGAAGGAACGCCACGTCGAGGAGCCGGCCGCCGAGGCGGACGAGATCGAGGACACCAGCGCCGAGGACGAGTCGGACAGCACCGATCAGTCCGGTGACGATGGTGACCAGCCCCGCCGCCGCCGTCGTGGCCGTCGCGGCCGGGGCCGTGGCCGCGGTGAGCAGCACGCCGAGGGCGACGACACCGACTCCGACGACGAGAACACCGCCGCCGAGTCCGCCGACAACAAGAACGACGCCGCCGACACCAGTGACGACGACGCCGACAACGAGGGCGACGACGACGAGTCGAACAGCGAGGGCTCGACCCGGCGCCGCCGGCGTCGCCGCCGCCGCAAGGTCGGTGGCGAGGGCGACGAGAACGCCGCCGCCGACGACGATCCGCCGAACACCGTCGTGCACGAGCGCGAGCCGCGTAACAAGAGCCGCAGCCGCGCCAATGTCGACGAGGTGCAGGGCATCACCGGGTCCACCCGGCTCGAGGCCAAGCGTCAGCGCCGCCGCGACGGCCGGGAGGCCGGTCGCCGCCGCCCGCCGATCCTGACCGAGTCGGAGTTCCTGGCCCGCCGGGAAGCGGTGGACCGGGTGATGGTGGTGCGCGAGAAGCACTTCGCCGGTGTCGGCGGCGGCGAGCACCCGATCACCACCCAGGTGGCTGTCCTCGAGGACGACATCCTGGTCGAGCACTTCGTCACCAACACCGGTTCGGCGTCGATGGTGGGCAATGTCTACCTCGGCAAGGTGCAGAACGTGCTGCCCTCGATGGAGGCGGCGTTCGTCGACATCGGCCGCGGCCGCAACGGCGTGCTCTACGCCGGCGAGGTGAACTGGGAAGCCGCCGGGCTCGGCGGCAAGGAGCGCAAGATCGAGCAGGCGCTCAAGCCCGGCGATCAGGTGCTGGTGCAGGTGTCCAAGGACCCGGTGGGTCACAAGGGCGCGCGCCTGACCACCCAGATCAGCCTGGCCGGTCGCTTCCTGGTGTACGTGCCCGGCGGTACCTCCACCGGCATCAGCCGCAAGCTGCCCGACACCGAGCGCAAGCGGCTCAAGGAAATCCTGCGGGACATCGTGCCCGCCGACGCGGGCGTCATCATCCGCACCGCGTCCGAGGGCGTGGCCGAGGACGAGCTGGCGCGCGACGTGGAGCGGCTACAGGCCGCGTGGCGGACCATCGAGAAGGCCGCCGCCGACAAGGGCAACAGCCCGAAGACCCTGTACGAGGAGCCCGATCTCCTGGTCAAGGTCGTGCGCGACCTGTTCAACGAGGATTTCTCCAAGCTCGTCATCGAGGGCGAACGCTCCTGGAGCACGGTGGAGAACTACGTCCGCACGGTCGCCCCGGACATGCTCGACCGCGTGCAGCGGCACGAGAACAACGGTGTGGACGTCTTCGAGACGTACCGCATCGACGAGCAGCTGGCCAAGGCCCTGGATCGCAAGGTGTGGCTGCCCTCGGGCGGCACCCTGGTGATCGACCGCACCGAGGCGATGACCGTCGTCGACGTCAACACCGGCAAGTTCACCGGCGCCGGCGGCTCCAACCTGGAGGAGACGGTCACCCGCAACAATCTGGAGGCGGCCGAGGAGATCGTGCGCCAGATGCGGCTGCGCGATATCGGCGGCATGATCGTCGTCGACTTCATCGACATGGTGCTCGAGTCCAACCGGGATCTGGTGCTGCGCCGGCTCACCGAGGCGCTGGGCCGGGATCGCACCCGCCACCAGGTATCCGAGGTGACCTCGCTGGGCCTGGTTCAGATGACGCGCAAGAAGCTGGGCACCGGCCTGGTGGAAGCGTTCTCCACGACCTGTGAGCACTGCCACGGCCGCGGCATCCTGGTGCACAACTACCCGGTGGAACCGTCGTCGTCGTCCTCGGACGACAGCGCGGGCCGCAAGGAGACCGGCTCGCGGCGTCGCCGCGGCCGGGACAAGACCGCCGCGGCGGCCGCGACGCCTGCCGCCGGTACCGCGCCGGTCGAGGAAGAAGTCGAATCGACCGAGCAGATCGCGGTCCGGCGGGCGCACCCGGTGGCGCTGGCCATGGCCGCGCACCACGGTGAGCACGACGAGGCGCAGCCGGCGGAGTCCGTCGCGGACGCGCCGGTCGCGGAGGCGGCGGTCGAGGAGCCGGTTGTGGCGGCGCCTGAGGAAGGCGCCGCCGACGAGGTGGTGCGGCCTGCTGGTCGTAGCCGGCGCCGGTCGCGCTCCGAGCGAACCGCTCAGCCCGCCGCGGTCACCGAGGAGGCCGTCGCGACGGTCGCCGAGGAGCCCGCGGCCGAGCCGACGCTCGCCGAGGAGATCGAGGCAGACGAACCCGGCCCGGTGGCCGAACAGCCCGAGCCGGTGGCGAAGGTCACCCCCGCCGAGCCGGTCGCGGAAGTCGAGCCCGAATCGGAGCCCGCGCCGACCGGCGACCGTGTGGTTGCCAACGGTGTGCCGGAGGAACCGGCGGCCCGTCCGGCCCGCAGGCGGCGCGTGGCCCGTTCGGCCGCCGCCCCGGCGGCCGACAGCGCGGGCGCGGTGTTCGTGCTGTCCTCCTCGGAGGAGCCTGCCGCGCCGGTGGTCGACTTCGCGGCCGAGCCGGTCCCGGCCGAGCTGTTGCAGCGCAAGCCGCGGCGGCGGGCGGTAGGCCGCCCGGCGGGTCCGCCCGTCGAGGACTGAGCGGGCGGTTGCCAGTTGGCTGCGGGACCCGCGAATTGGGTCCCGCACCTTGGGTCTGGTAACCTAGGTCGGTCGCTGCCTGGCGATGCGCGTCCTGTTTGTTCAGGAACCGCGCCCAGTGCAGCAACCAGCCAAGCAACAACCTGTGTGCGTCGCACCCTGCGACGAGAACAAGCACGAGTAGACATCATTCGAGTGGAGGAAGCCGACCGATGGCAACGTACGCGATCGTCAAGACCGGCGGAAAGCAGTACAAGGTCGCGGTCGGTGACCTGGTGAAGGTGGAGAAGATCGAGGGCAAGCCCGGCACCGCCGTGGCGCTGTCGCCGGTTCTCGTCGTCGACGGCTCCGACCTGACCACCGACGCCGCGAAGCTGGCCAAGGTCTCTGTGGCCGCCGAGGTCGTCGAGCACACCAAGGGCCCGAAGATCCGTATCCACAAGTTCAAGAACAAGACCGGCTACCACAAGCGCCAGGGTCACCGTCAGCCGCTGACGGTCATCAAGGTCACCGGCATCAAGTAAGACATCCCGAGGAGAATCAGCTATGGCACACAAGAAGGGCGCATCCAGCTCCCGGAACGGTCGCGATTCGAACGCCCAGCGCCTCGGCGTCAAGCGGTTCGGCGGCCAGCAGGTCAACGCCGGCGAGATCCTGGTCCGTCAGCGTGGCACCCACTTCCACCCCGGCGTGAACGTCGGCCGTGGCGGTGACGACACCCTGTTCGCCCTCGCGGCGGGCGCGGTCGAGTTCGGCACCAAGCGTGGCCGCAAGACCGTCAACATCGTTACCCAGGAGCTGGCGGAAGCCTGAGTCTCCTTTCGTGGGTGCGGGGCTCGGCCCCGACTCTCGAAACCACCGAAGCGGGTCAGGGTGCAAACCCTGGCCCGCTTTGTTGTTCTTCAGTTCGTTCTGTCCGCACCGCCTGTCCCTCAGGGGACGTTGAGCTAGAAGGAGGATGATTCGGCCTATGTCCAAATTCATCGACCGTGTCGTGCTTCATGTGAGTGCGGGCAAGGGCGGCCATGGTTGCTCCTCGGTGCGCCGGGAGAAGTTCATGCCGCTCGGCGGACCGGACGGCGGCAACGGCGGCAACGGCGGGGATGTGATCCTCGAGGTCGATCCCAACGTGCATACACTGCTGGACTTCCATTTCCATCCGCACGCGAAGGCAGGCAACGGCAAGCCTGGTGAGGGCAGCAATCGCGACGGCAAGCGCGGGGAACCGCTGGTGCTGAAGGTGCCCGACGGCACCGTCGTGGTCGGCCGGGACGGCGAAGTTCTCGCCGATCTGGTCGGTGCCGGCAATCAGTACATCGCCGCCCGCGGTGGTCGTGGTGGTCTCGGCAATGCCGCGCTCGCCTCCAAGGCACGTAAGGCTCCCGGTTTCGCGCTGCTCGGCGAAGAGGGCGACGAGGGCGATGTGATCCTCGAGCTGAAGTCTCTGGCCGATGTCGGGCTGGTCGGATTCCCCTCGGCGGGCAAGTCCTCGCTCGTGTCGGTGCTTTCGGCCGCCAAGCCGAAGATCGCGGACTACCCGTTCACCACCCTGGTGCCGAACCTGGGCGTGGTGCAGAGTGGCGACACCACGTTCGTGATCGCCGACGTGCCCGGTTTGATCCCCGGCGCCAGCGATGGTCGCGGACTCGGTCTGGACTTTCTGCGGCATCTGGAGCGCTGCGCGGTGCTGGCGCATGTCGTCGATTGCGCGACGCTGGAGCCGGGTCGCGATCCGGTCTCCGATGTCGATGCGCTCGAAGCCGAACTCGCCGCATACAAGCCCGAACTGTCCGGCGACACCGGCCTCGGCGATCTGGCCGATCGGCCGCGGGTCGTCGTGCTCAACAAAACCGACGTGCCCGACGCGAAAGAGCTCGCCGAGATGGTCACCCCCGAGTTCACCGCGCGCGGCTGGCCCGTGTTCGAGATCTCCGCGGTGACCCGGCAGGGCTTGCGGCCGTTGACCTTCGCGCTCGCCGAGATGGTGCGGCAGTACCGGGAGGCGCATCCCAAGGCGGCGCCGAAGCGCCAGGTCATCCGGCCGATCGCCACCGACGCGACCGGTTTCACCGTCGTCGCCGACCCGGACGAGGAAGGCGGCTTCATCGTGCGCGGCGTGCAGCCCGAGCGGTGGGTCAAGCAGACGCAGTTCGACAACGATGAGGCCGTGGGTTACCTGGCCGATCGGCTGGCGCGCCTCGGCGTCGAGGAAGCCCTGGTCAAAAAGGGCGCACAGCCCGGCTGCCCGGTCACCATCGGCGATGTCACCTTCGAGTGGGAGCCGGCGATCTCGGCCGGCGTCGACATGGTGCCGACCGGTCGCGGTACGGACCTGCGCCTGGAGCAGGACGACCGGATCAGCGCCGCCGAGCGTAAGCACGCGTCGCGGGTGCGGCGCGGTCTGATCGACGAGGACGGCAACGAAATCAAACGGGACGTCAAGAAGTAGTCCGTGGCGCCGCCGGGTATGGCGGCGCGTCCGGAGCCGGGCAGCACGACGTGGTACTGCTCAGCGACCGTCGGCTGGCATGCGGTGAGGGAGTTCGATTGTGACTCAAGTGAATTCGGGTTTCTCGGAGGCTGTTTCGCCCGGCGGTCCGAGCGAAGCGCGGCAGGCGATCGCGTCCGCGCGCAGTGTCGTGGTGAAGATCGGCTCGTCCGCGCTGACCAGTCTGCAGGGCGGTCTGGACACCGAGCGGCTGGATCGGCTCGCCGACGCGGTGGAGGCGCGCATGCGTGCGGGTTCCGACGTGGTCGTGGTGTCTTCCGGCGCTATCGGAGCGGGTCTCGCTCCGCTCGGATTGGCAAGCCGCCCAAGGGATCTCGCGACCAAACAGGCCGCGGCCAGCGTCGGCCAGCTGGCGCTGGCGCACGCCTGGGGTAC
The DNA here is from genome assembly GCF_040681285.1 of Nocardia sp. NPDC051832. Lineage (NCBI taxonomy): Bacteria > Bacillati > Actinomycetota > Actinomycetes > Mycobacteriales > Nocardiaceae > Nocardia > Nocardia sp. NPDC051832. The sequence continues at coordinate 1,624,175 of NZ_JBFAYL010000001.1, read as the reverse complement.
CTCCTTCGCCCGCTACGGCCGCACGGTCGGTCAGGTCTTGCTCGTCGCCGACGACTTCTCCCGCCGGGAACATCACCGCAATGCCCAGCGCACCCTGGACCGGTTGCGCTCGCTCGGCGCGGTCGCGGTGGTGAACGAAAACGACACTGTCGCAACCGAGGAGATCCGTTTCGGCGACAACGACCGGCTGGCCGCCCTCGTCGCCCACCTGGTCGGCGCGGACGCCCTGGTGCTGCTCTCCGATGTCGAAGGTCTCTACGACGGCGACCCGCGCAAGGGCGGCGCCAACTTCATCCCCGAGGTCCGCGGCAGCGCCGACCTCGACGGCGTAATCGCCGGTAGCGGTGGCGCTTTGGGCACCGGCGGCATGGCCTCCAAACTTTCCGCCGCCCGCCTCGCCGCCGACGCCGGCGTCCCGGTCCTGTTGGCCGCGGCGTCCGAAGCCGACATCGCCCTGACCGCGGGCACCGTGGGCACGGCCTTCGCCGCCCGCCCGGTTCGCCTGTCCGCCCGCAAGTTCTGGGTCCGGCACGCCGCCGACAGCCGCGGCGCGCTCGTCCTGGACGAAGGTGCGGTGCAGGCCGTAGCCGAACGCCGCCGCTCACTACTGGCGGCAGGCATTACGGCTATCCGCGGGCAGTTCTCCGGCGGCGACGTCGTCGACCTGATCGACGCCGACGATCGAGTGATCGCCCGCGGCGTCGTCGAATACGACAGCACCGAACTATCGACGATGCTGGGCCGTTCCACCACCGACCTCCCGGAAACCATGCGCCGCCCGGTAATTCACGCCGACGACCTGGTCGGCACCTGAGCTGTACGGAGCTCGAACCTGAGGTTCAGGCATGGCTGGAATCGCGCATTTCGTTACGCGGTCGGGACAGTGCCGCTGTTCGCGCCGCATACGCGGTTGTTGGAGCGGCCGATGCTCCCGTCATAACTGCGCAGGTCCCACTGCCCTGATACGTCCCAGTCGTTCCCGTAGCGCAGTGATCAGGGCGTCGTAGATCTCCTCGCCTGTCTCTTCCGCGAGCTCTCTGGCGAGCCGGTCGATCTCCTCGGAGTCGAAAATCATTGCAGATCTCCGTTCTCATGCTCATGGCGTCGGGAAAAGACCTGGTTGGTTGGCGGTGGGGGTGGGCTGGTTGGGGTCCTCCGGGATCGGGCCGGTTACGCCGGGCTGGCCGCCTGGGTCGGGAAGTGTGGATGGCTGGCCGGCGTCGGGGATCTGGTTCGGGGGGCCCGGTTGGGGTTCGGGAGTGGCCGGCGGCGGGGCCTGCTCGGTCGGCGGGGGTGTTTGTTCCGCGGTTGGTGCGGGAGGTGCGGGGGTCGTCGGTTCCGGCGTCGGCTGGGGGGTGCTTGGCGGCGGCTCGGGTGTCGGCTGGGGGGTGCTTGGCGGCGGCTCGGGTGTCGGTTCCGGGGTGCTCGGCGGCGGGGCTGGTGTCGGTTCCGGGGTGCTGGGGGACGGCGCGGGTGTGGGCTCCGGGGTGGTTGGGGCCGGGTCCGGCGCTGGCTGGGGAGTCGCCGGTGGTGTCGGCTCTGGAGTAGACGGTGGTGTCGGTTCCGGAGTCGAAGGGGGTGTGGGCTCGGGCGTCGACGGGATCTCCGGCGTCGGCGCGGGAGTTTCCGGCGTCGGCTGCGGATAGTCCGGTTCCGGTGTTTCCGGAAGCGTGTCCGAGGGCGGAAGGTGCTGTGGCGGATTGTATTCCGGCTCCGACGGGGTGAGGATCGGCTGGTCTCGCAGGCCCGGGATCACCGGGGGATCCGGCAGCGCGGGCACGCCCGATCCGGCCAGGCCGTAGGCCGGTTTGTAGATCATGTTCATGGCGAGGACGGCTTCTTGCCGGAGCGCTTCCTGTGCCATCTGCGCGCTGATGACGTTCGCCGCTTCGAGGAGTTTGGCGATGGCGCCGACGGGGCCGGAACTTCCGGGCGGGACGACGGCGAGTTTGACGGCTTCCGCGGCGGCGGCGAGCCCGCCCAGGCGGGCGCCGACCCGGCCCATGATGGCGCTGAGTTCGTCGACGGAGGCGGCGAAGCTGCGGGTGCTGGCGTAGGCGGCGTCGGCGGCGGCGCCTTCCCAGGCCATGGAGTTCATCACGCGGTCGGTGCTGGCGCGGGTGAGCGGGAACGAAGTCGCCAGGGTGCCTGCGGCTTCCAGCCAGGTGACCGAGGCGCGCAGGATCTCGGCGGCGTCGATCTGCTGGGTGCCGGCGTAGATCTGCTCGTGGGTCATCGACTCGAAATGTTCCATCGAGGTGATGTAGTTCGGGTCGTTGCCTGTCGTCATGCCTGCACGCTCGCTTCCAGGGCGCGCATGGCGGCGGCGTTGGCCAGATCGGCCTCTTCGTAGAGTCCGGCGCTGGTCAGGAACGCGGCCTGCATGGCGTAGGCGGCTTCGATGTAGTTGTCGAGCAGTTCGGCGGCGTCGCGCGCCTTGGTGCCGAAACCGGTCTGTAGTTCACGGGCGGAGTCGAAACCGCCGAAACCGCGCAGCTCGGCGATGGATTCGAGACGCCGCTTGAGGTGTATCAGCCGATCGGCCTCGTGCTGATACATTTCCGCGCAGCGCCGGGCCGCCGCCGGATCGAACTTCACGGTGCCGGCCTGCGCCTGCTGCTGGAACGTGGCGATATCGGCTCGGCTGGTCTCGATCGTCATACGCACCCCTGCTAACTCTCGGTCCGCCCCAGACTAACCGGAAGCCTGGGGTGTTAGCCAAGCAACGACGAGTCAGCGTTGCTGGGCGGGAATACGTTTCTGGAGTTGGCTCGCGAGCTGCTCGGCGGAGGCCGGGACGATGTGCACGGTGGCACCGGCTTTGATCAGGTAGCGCCCATCGCCTTGCACATCGATCCAGGTGTAATGCACCGGCGGCGTGGGTTCGGATCGATCCAGCCGGGCCTCAATGCGGATATGCCCCTCGGCGGTATGGGGTTTGAGCAGCAGCCTGCGGATCGGCGTCGCGCCGGGCTGCGGGGTGACGGCCTCGGCGTCGCGAACGGCCGCCGCCGCGGCGGCGCGGGAGGGCTCGCGCCCGGCCGGCGCCTTCGGCAGCAACGCCGCGATCCGGCTGCCGAGCTTGTCACTGCGCCCGATCGAAATACTCACCCGCCCACCGAAATCCGGTCTCATGCCGGGTTCCTGGACGGCGAGCACCGCGCGGTCGTAGACCACGCACGCGAGCAGCCGCAGTTCGCTGCCGGGGGTGTGCGCGCCGCCGATGGCCACGATCCGGGTGTGCGGCGCGGCGAGGATTCGCAGGCACGCGGTCAGGTCGGGATCACTGCCCAGCGGTAATCGCTCGGCCAGTTGCCGGCGCAGCTTGTGTGCCGCGTCCTCGGTGCGCGGCGTTTCCAGGATGCGCAAAGGGTAGGGATGACGATCCAGTTCGGTTTCGCGCCACAGGTGGGCGAACTCGTCCGGAGTGAATATCCAACCCACGCCCGAATCACTCCTCACAAACCCCGCATGACTGGTGGCAGCATAACGGGTGCCCGCGTCGAGATCGCGCGCTAACGTCGCGGGGAATTATCGGATATACCAAAACACAACCCCTCGGTTTCGCTCGGTCGCGTGCGAGCTTCCGCATTGCACTGGTCGAGTGCCCTACTCCGCCCCGGTTCGCCGGGATGACGGGAGACGCTGTGCAGGTACTGGGTCCATGGACCGATCAGGCCACGATCACCGCGCTGGCCGGCGGTAAAGCACGCGGTCTGCACACCGTGCACAACGGCGGTTTCCGGGTCCCGGAGTGGGTGGTGCTCGGCACCGATGTCTTCGACCGGTTCGCCGCCGGGGCCGGGCTCGCGACCGCGGTGACGGAGTTCGCCGCGTTGGACGATCTGGAGAAATCCTTGGCCGCGGGCGCGGCGCTGCGCGCCGATCTCGTCGCGGCCGACGTACCGGATCCGATCCGGGAGGTGATCGCCGAGGCCTACGCGCGGCTCGGAGCAGGGTCGATCGCGGTGCGGTCGTCGGTGCTCGCCGAGGACGGCGCTCAGCACTCCTACGCTGGTCAGTTCGATTCGTTCCTCAACGTCAACGGCCCCGAGGCGGTGCTGGACCGAGTCCGTGACTGCTGGGTCTCGGCATTCTCGGAACGGTCCATCCGCTACAGCTTCGCCCAGCGGCAACCTCGGGCGGGCGCCGCGGCCGTGGTGCTGCAGAAACTGGTGGCCGCCCGGGCCAGCGGGGTGGTGTGCTCGGCGAACCCGATCACCGGCGCGCCGGACGAGGTGGTGGTCAGCGCGGTGTACGGGCTGGGGGAGGGCCTGGTCTCGGGCGCGGTGGACGCCGATTCGGTGATCGTGGAGAAGTCCACCGGCGCGGTGCTGGAGACCATCCTCGGGGACAAGGACCGCAGCTACGCGCCCGCCGCCGACCAGGGCTGCCTGGTGCGCGAGGTCGAGCCGGAGGATCGGGAGCGGCCGGTGCTCAGCGCCGCCGAGCTCGCCGAGCTGACGAAACTGGCGCGCCGCCTGGAAAGCGATCACGGCACACCGCAGGACATCGAGTGGGCGATCGACGACACCGGCATCTGGGTACTGCAATCCCGGCCGATCACGACCGCGGTGCGCGGCGGCGTGGACGCGCGCTGGGCGGCCGCGGTCATCCAGGGCGCGGGGGAGACGGTGCCCGCGGGCGAGCTGCGAATCTGGGACAACGCCAACATCATCGAGAGTTTCAGCGGGCTCACCTCGCCGCTGACCTACAGCACCGCGGCCGAGATCTACGGGCGGGTCTACGACGGCTACGCGCGATCGCTGCGGGTGCGCGGCCGGCAACTGCGGCAGACCGAGCAGTGGACTCCGGTGCTGCTCGGCTGTTTTCACGGCCGGGTGTACTACAACCTGCTGCACTGGTACCGGATGGTGGGCATCGCACCGGGCTACCGGCTGAACCGGAAGGTGCTGGAGGTGGCGCTCGGCGTCGAGGAGCCACTCGCCGACGATATCGCGAACACCCTGCGGCCCTTCACTTTCCGCACGCCGGTCGGCCGGGTCTGGGCGCGGACCGCCACGACCGTGCGCTACCTGCGGCGGTTGTTCGGGATCGACGACATGGTCGAACGGTTCCTGGCCGATTTCTACCGCGTCTACGACGAGTACGACGCCCGCGACTACACCGAAATGTCCGGCGCGCAGGCCTATCAGGCCTACCGAGAGGTGGACCGGGACCTGGTGGCGCGCTGGGGCCCGCTGATGGTGCTCGACGCCATCCTGCTGACCTGTACCGGAGCGCTGTTCGTGCTGACCAAGCTGCTGCTGCCGAAAGCGCCGGAGTGGCTGGGCTTGACGCTGGTCGGGCCCGGCGCGGATATCGAATCGGCCGAACCCGCGCGGGCGATGACGGCGCTGGCGGAGCGGGTCGGCACCGACCCGGATCTGACCGAACTGGTGAATTCCACTCCGCCGCACGAGGTATACGGCAGGCTCACGGAGTATCCCGAGTTCCGGGCGGCCGTCGAGGACTATCTCGACCGCTACGGCTATCGCAGCCTGGACGAACTCAAACTGGAAACACCGGATCTGCGCGAGGATCCGGCGAGTCTGTTCATCATGTTGCGCAGCACCCTCGCGACGCTGCGCCAGCACGGCCGGGCGGGCACGGACCGCCGGGCCGAGGCCGAGGCCTATCTCGACGCCAACCTGCGCGGTGTGCGCCGCCGGATCTTCGAACGGCTGCGCGGCAAGGTATCTCGCTGCGCCGCGCACCGCGAACGTGTGCGGTTCTGCCGTACCCGAGCCTTCGGGATGGTCAAACGGATGATCCGGGCGATGGGCCGGGATCTGGTCGCGCGGGAGCTGCTCGACGAGTTCGGTGACGTCTTCTCTCTGACCGTGCGGGAACTGCGCGGATGCTACGACGGCGCCGATCCGGGCGACCTGCGCAAACTGGTCACCGCGCGGAAAGCGCAGCGCGCCAAGGACACCGAACTGGTCGCGCCGCCACGGTTCGTCACGATCGGCGCGGGGTTCGGCCGGGCGGAACTGGCCGGGCAGGGCTGGGTACCGGTCACCGAGATCCCGGCGGCGACCGCGGGCACGGTGCTCGCGGGCACGCCGTCGGCTGCCGGGTCGGCCAGCGGCGGCGCCGTCGTAGTGGACGAGCCATGCGACATCCAAGGCGGCATCCTGGTGGCATACCGCACCGATCCCGGCTGGGTGGCGGCGCTGCCGTCGGCCGCGGCACTGGTGATCGAACGCGGCAGTCCGCTGACCCACGTGGCGATCGTCGCGCGGGAAATGGGTGTACCCACCGTGGTGCAGGTGAAGGACGTGACGAAGAAGGTGCGTACGGGGATGCGATTACGGGTCGACGGCTCCGCCGGGACCGTGACCGTGCTGCCCGGGGAAGGAACGGGCAATGGAACCTGACACCTCGCCGCGGCAGGCTCCGGACTGGGTGCCGAAACTGCTCGAACAGACGCTGGACATCGTAGTGATTCCCGAGGATTCGGCGGTGCTGCTGGAAGGTTCGCTGGCCGAGGGGTTCGGCAATGCCGGATCGGATGTGGATTTCCTGGTGGTCGCCCCCGGCGCGGAGGAGCTACCCACGCTGCCGGCCGTGCTGTTCGTCGACGGCCGGCGGGTCGAAGTGCGGACCCGGTCGGTGCGGCAGTTGCGCGAGCAGCTCGACCGCCTGGCGACCGAACGCGACGAGGACCTGCTCAATCGGTGCCAGCGGTTCCTGCGGGCCAATGAAATCCGTTCTGGAGCAGTAGATCTCGACGAACTGCGCGCACTCGCACCGTATCCGCGCTTCGCACGCATGCTGGCCGGATGGTGGACGGGACGGGCGGTCCAGGCGCTGCGTTACGCGGTCGCCTTGCGGGCGCTGGGCGCTCGCGCGGAAGCGGGCGGGTGGGCCCGGGACGGGTTGTTGCAGGCGATCAAAGGCTGGGCAGCCGAGCGCGGCGAAACCTATCTGGAGACGAAATGGCTGCCACACCAGCTGGATCGGCTGCCGCCGCACGATCTCATCGACCGCTATCGCGACCTCGCCGATCCCGGCGCCTGGTCGTTCGACGACCCCGAGCGTGATTTCGGCGACCTGCGCGGCGCGCTGGGCGACGGCCAAGCCCGGGTGCTCGCGGAGCAGGTGACCTGGGAACAGGTGTGGGAATTGACCGCGGCGCTCGGCCTCACCGGCGTCGCCGACGATCCGCGGCAGGTGCTGCTCACCCGGCTGCCGAAGGTCACCAACTGGACCATCGGCGAGCGTATTCACGTGCTGCGCGCGGATCGCGACGTTTTCGTGCTGTCCGCGCGGGCGGCCCGCGCCTGGCGATCGGTGGTCTTCCGCCGCTCCCTGCGCGAGGTGCTCGACAGCGCCCCGCAGGACATTCGCAGCGAGCTCGCCGAGTTCGTGCGCCTGGGTCTGGTCGGATTGCAGTGGCGCGGTGCGGGTCTCATCGAACCCGCGCTGGCGATGTGCAAACCGCTGCGGCCGCTGACGCCGGTGCCCGGCGGTCAGACGCCGGCGCTCGGCTTGACCGGCGCCGCCCGGGACGACGAGATCGTCACCCTGTGCCCGCTGCCCGCGTCGCGGTTCACCGCGTGCGGAATGAACGTGGTGTGGTCGAACATCGTGCTGGAGAACGCGCGCGAGGACCTGGCCGGCGCGGTCGCTGACGGGCAGGGCGCGGTGGCCGATATCGCCGCGCATCGCTTCATCGCGATGACCGTGCGAATCCTGGTATCCACCTTCGGTATTCACCCCCTGCCCGCCGACGTGGCGCCGCTGGAGACCGTGCGGCGGCTACTGCCCCCCGACACGCTGCGCCGGGCCGACCTGCTCGCCGCGCTGGCGGCGGCACAGCGGGTGCGGTTCTCGCGCATCCTGGGGGAGGGGGCCGACCCGGAAGCCGGCCTCGCGGTGCTCGACGAGTTCGCCGGCGTGGTCCGGTGGGTCGCCGGTGGCGGCGCGAACGGCTTTCCGTCCTCTTTCGATTCGCGCGAACAGTGGAGCCGCACCTTGGCAATCAGTTACGAATGGCTGCGCCTGGCCGCCTATCTCGACACCGAGCTACCGCTCGACGAAGCCCGCGACCTGCTGACCAGCGGTGGACAGCAGCCGCATCTGCGCTCGGGCGGTGCGGCATGAGTTTACGAGACACGGTCCTGGTGACCGGCGCCAGCGGACTGGTCGGCGCCGAGGTGGTGGCGCGGCTGGCCGCTGCGGGACTGCCGATAGCCGCACTGCTGCACAAGGATTCGAGCATCGTCCGCAACGACGGCACGGTGCTGGAGCCGGGCACCTCGGTGTCCGGCGACATCCGGTTGCCCGGATTCGGCATGCCCGATCGTGATGTCGAGGATCTCGCCGAGCGGGTCGGATTCCTCGTGCACAGCGCGGCGACCACGGCGTTCAACGCCGCGGCGGCCGACTACGAGGAACTCAACGTCCTCGGCACCGCGCACGCGATCGAGCTGGCCCGGGAATGGGATGTGCCGCTGATCCACATCAGCACCGCGTATGTCTGCGGTAGCCGCGGCGGCACTGTCGGCGAGGACGAGCTGGACGCCGGCCAGGCTTTCGCGAACGGCTACGAGGAGAGCAAGTTCCGGGCCGAACAGCTGGTGCGCTCGGCCGGGCCGGACCTGAAGTGGGCGGTGGTCCGGCCGGGCATCGTCACCGGCGCCACCGGTACCGGCGTGATCCGCGACTACAAGAACCTCTATTCGGTGGTGAAACACATTGTCGAGGGCAAACTCCGGACGCTGCCCGGACGCTACGACGCGACCCTGGGGTTGGCCCCGATCGATCACGTCGCCGACGTGATCGCCGCGGCGGTGCTGGATTTCGACTCGGCCGCCGGCCGGACCCTGCACGCGGTGGGACGGGACGCGCTGTCGCTGCGCGAGATCTCCGACGTGTTCGCCGAGTATCCGTCCTTCGAAGTGGCCACCTTCGTTCCCGAGACTTCGTTCGCCGAAGCGGCACTCGCGGAGGCCGAACGCAAGAGCTATCGCCGTGTCGGGTCCCACTACACCAGCTACTTCCAGCGCCGACTGGCTTTCGACACCACCCACGCCGACATCCTGCTCGGCCGGCCGTCCCCCGCCACCGGTAAGGAGTACCTGCGCGTGCTACTGGATTACTGCCTGGAAACCGGCTATCTGGGTGCGCTGCCCGGCGATCCGGTCGTGCCCGGCGAGTTCGACGGGCCGGCCCGGTGACCGCGGTAGAGCTGCCGCTGCGGACCGTGCTGGCTCCGCTGACGCCGTCGGCGGCGAAGGCCGAGATCTATGCCGCGGACACCTACGTCCAGGAGACCGTCGACCACCTGGCCCGGCTCGGGATCGAGCCGGGTGCGTTCGCGCGGCAGCATTCGCTGCTGCTGCTCAAGCCGGACGCCATCGTCGCGCGGGCGGTCCGGCCGACCCTGGAGTGGTTGGGCGAGAACGGTTTCCAGGTGGTCGGTGCGCACCGGCTGGCGGTGAATCGGCATCTGGTGCGGGCGATCTGGTACTACGCCTGGAATATCGCCTCGGCGGAGCGGCGGCGGGTGGCCGACCTGCTGGTGGGCATCTCCGATGCCCTGGTGCTGGTGGTGCGGGGGAGCGACGGTGAGCTGCCGGTCCCGGTGCGGCTCACCGAAGCCAAAGGACCCACCGACCCACGCCGGCGGCAGCCCGGTCAGCTGCGTTATGTGCTCGGCCGGCACAACTTCCTGCTGAACCTGGTGCATTCGCCTGACGACCCCGCGGATGTGCTGCGCGAATTCTCGATCTTCTTCGACGAGGCGACGCGGGCGCGAATGCTCACGCCGGTCGCGGACGGCGCCGCGGTGGCGGCCGGGCTCGCGCAAGACATCTACGCGACCGCGCCGGAGCGTAGTTTCGACCGCGCCGATGCCGTGCTGCGGGTGCGGCGCGAGCTCCTCGACGCGGGTGTTCCTGTCGCAACGGAACTTTCGGATGCCGACTGCGCGCGGCTGTTGAACGAGGCGTGGGACGCCGGACGCTGCCTCGACCCGTGGTCGGTGCTCGTGCTCGGTTCCTACGTGCTTCCGATGCGGACCGGCACCGGCCCGCAGACACTCCCGCCGGTGACGGCGGAAACCTGGTTGGAGGGCCGAGCGTGACCCAGACTTCAGCCGTAACGGCAACGCATCTACGCACCGTTTCCCGGGTGCTGGCGCATCGGTGCGCCGTGTCGGAGGTGTTCGTGACCTCCCTGGATCGGCTGGGCCCGAACGAGTTCCTGGCCGGGGCCCAGCTGCCGCGCATGCACGCCTACTACGGCGATCACGCGGGAGCGCTGGGCCTGCGCCATGATCCGCTGGTGGTGATGGAGGCGGCCCGGCAGGCCGCGATCGCCACGACCCACGAATTCTTCGGTGTGCCAACGGAGATGGCGTTCATCGTGCGGACTTTCAACGGCACGGGCAGCGACACCGACGTGTGGGAAACCGGCTCCGCGCCCGCGGATCTCGTAATGAACGTCCGGGTGTCCGCGCGGCATCAGCGCGGTGGCGTGCCGCACGGATTGGATCTGGTGCTCGAGATCGCCTGCGGCGGGGCGCCGATGATGACCGTGGACGGATCGTTCTCCTGGACCACGCCCGCGCGGTGGGACGCCATGCGCGGCGGGTTCCGGGAAAGCCTGGGGCTGGGGCCTTTCCGCGGCGGGTCCGCACTGCCCGAGCGAGCTCCGGAGGCGCTGGTCGGCCGGGCGAATCGGCGCAACGTGGTGATCGGGCCACCCCGGCTGGAAGGGAACAGCGCCCGGGCCGCGCTGGTCGCCGATCTCGGGCACCCGTTCCTGTTCGATCATCAACTCGACCACATGCCCGGCAGTCTGCTCATCGAGGCAGGGCGGCAGACCGCGCTCACCCTGCTACCCGACCTGCCTCGATTGCTCAGTGTGGGAAGCAGTTTCGAGCGGTTCGTCGAACTGGACTGCCCGGCCGAGTGCGTCGCGGAGATCGTCGAATCCGAGGTCGATCCGACCGTGGTGCGGTGCGTGATCGAGCAGGCCGGAGCGGTCGCGGCCCGGATCGATCTGGAATTCGGTGCGGACGCTGTCGTTTCCGAGCCCGACGGGCCCGCCTGATGGCGGCCGGCCTGCTGACCACCACCCGGGCGTTCCGGCGGCGGCTGGACCTCACGCGCCCGGTCGACCGGCAGGACCTGCTGGACTGCCTGGACATCGCGGTGCACGCCCCGAGCGGAACCAACCGGCAACCGTGGCGGTTCCTCGTCCTCGAGGATCCGGCGATCAAACACGAGGTCGCCGAGTTCTACCGGAAAGGGTTCGCCGCTTACCTTTCCGCGCGCACGCCGCGCCCCGACCAACTCCGCGATCTGGCTTCCGGCCGGTACTTGGCCGACCATCTGCACGAGGTTCCGGCGCTGGTGCTGGTGTGCTCGCCGGGCCGGCCGGCCGCGTCCGCGGTGCAGCTGGCGAGCTTCTACGGCTCCGTCTATCCGATGGTCTGGAATCTGTTGCTCGCCTTACACTCTCGTGGCCTGGGCTCCACCCTGACCACCGCCCACCTCGCCCATGAACGGGAAGTCGCCGAACTGCTGGGCATCCCGTTCGACGACATCTCCCAGGTGGCCCTGCTGCCGGTCGCGCATCTGAAGCCAGGGACGGGCTCGCCGTCGGGGCCGCGCACTCCGGCGGCCGAGCTGACCCGCTGGGACCGCTGGGACGACGCATGACCGGAACCGCCACCGCGCCCTCGCTGTTCGGCTCACTCGCGCGGTTGGCGCACTTCACCAAGGTGATGTACAAGCCGCACTACCTGCTCTACGCGATCATCTGGGTGCTGGCACTGGAAGGTACGGCCGCGGTTGCCGCACAGCCGGATTCGGCGTGGCGTCCGAGCGGCGCCACTGTCGTCCGGATCGTCGTCGTCGCCGTCACGCTGCTCTATCTCCGCATGCTCGACGAACAGAAGGACGTGGCGTACGACCGGGTCCACAATCCGGACCGGCCGCTGGTCACCGGAGCGGTCTTGGCTACCGAATTACGCTCCGCCATGGCTGTTCTCGCGGTTGTCGTGATCGGGCTCAGCCTGGGTCTGTCCTTCCGCTCCGCGCTGCTGATCGCCGCCGTCCTGGCCTACGGCTTGGCACTGTGGGCCATGGAGCGTCTCTCGGAATCGCTGCGCTCCGGCATCGTGCTCAATCTCGCCGTCACGTATCCCATCCAGCTGCTGGTGATCGCCTATGTCCTGCTTTCCGCTATCGACACCGGAGATATCCAGGTGGACTGGCGAATCACCGCTATCGCTCTCGTCTCCACCGGCGTCTTCCTGAGCTTCGAAGTCGCCCGCAAGACCAGCCGCCTGGACCGGCCCGGCCAACACCTCTATTCACAGGTCGTCGGTCCGATCGGCAGCGCCGTCGCCGCGTTGCTACTCGCGGCCGCTGCCGTCGCCGCCCATCTCACCCTCATCCGCCCGGTTACCACCGCACCGACCGTGGTGGAGTGGATGCCTTTGGCGCTCTTGCTGATTCCGGCAGCAGCCACCTGGCAGTTCGTGCGTGCCGACCGCCCGGAGCATCCGGTGCTACCCGCCGTCGGTTTCACGCTGGCGATCTATCTGAACCTGATCGTGCTGTCGTTGCTGTAGGACCCGCTACTTCGCCGGACGCAGGACGACCGGGACCCGGTTGGGCGCTGGCACGAAGTCGCGGGTCTTGGCTCGGACGCGATGGTCCGGGTCGGGGGTGGCGCGCCAGTTGGCGAAGAGTGCGGCCGTGGCGAGCGTGATGGTCATCAGAGCGAAGGTGTTGCCCGGGCAGTGGCGGGCGCCGAGGCCGAAGGGGAGCACGGTCTTCTTGTCGATTTCCGCCACCCGGCCGGGGAACCAGCGGTCCGGGTCGAAGGTTTCCGGAGCCGGATAGTAGTGCTCGTTGTGGTGGATCAGATACGGGCTGTAGACGATCATGGCGCCGTCGGGGAGGGTGGCGCCGCCGAGCGTGACCGGGCCGTCCGCGGTGTGCGTGCTGACCCACGGCGCCCAGTAGCGCAGTGTTTCCAGGAGCACCAGCCGCAGATAGGGGAGGGTGGCGACGTGGTCCGGGGACACCGGCCCGGTGCCGACGAAATCGGCCAGCTCCCTGCGTAATTCGGCTTCGATATCGGGATGGGTGAGTACTTCGTGCCAGACCCAGGCCAGGATGGAGGCGGTGGAGCCGACGCCCGCCGCGAGCATGAGCAGCAGTTCGTCGACGATCTCCGCGTCGGTGAGGCGCGCGCCGGTGTCCGGGTCGACATGGTGCACCAAAGCTGACGCGACGTCCGGGAATTCGCGGTCGGTGCGCCGGTACTCGGCTACCACCGCGCCGAGTTCGGCGCGCAAGCGGGCGGCTTTGGCGGAGAACCTGCGATTGGCGAGAAACCGCAGCCGGCGCACCGGCGCGGGCAGCGCCGCCCGCACGATGACCTGTTCGAGCAGCCACGGAACATTCTGGCGTACTTCCTGTTTGGCGGCGGTGGTGAAGTCCGCGGTGAAGATGGTCGACGAGATGATGTCGAGGACGAGCTCGTGCGCCTGCTCGACCAGATCCACTGTGCCACCCACCGGCAGGCGATCCGCCCACTGATTCGCCAGATCCGCTGCTGTCACCGCGTATTCATTGATCCGGCGCTGGCGCAGCGCCGGCGCGATCATACGGCGCCGAAGCGTATGCGGCTCTCCGCTGAGCACATTCGAGGCCCCGCGGATCACCTCCTGCATGGTTTCGCGCAGCTCCTCCCGGTGGAACTTCCCGGCCTCGCCGAAGCCCACCGCCCGGACGAGCTCCGGAGTGGTCAGGACGTAGGCGGGACGCGGCCCGAGGTACACCCGGACGATCGGGCCCAGCGCGGTCAGGGATTTCACGAAGCCGAGGGCGTCGCGCAGCACGACCACGCTGTGGCCAAGCAGGGGCAGCCGCCCGGGAGCGGTCGGAATTGTCTGGAGCACAGCGGAGTTCGATTCGTTCGGCGGATTCGCGTGCGGAAGGTTCAGGACGTCCTGGTAGACCTCGACGAGGTCACCGGTGAGCTGGGACTGTCGGCTGGAATCCGCGTGCGCCGCGAGAATTTTGCGCATCGGGGTCAGCTCGGCCGGGTCCTCGGCGAGGGCGTGCAAGGTCGCGGCGAGAGCGGCCACCGAAGGATCGGGCGTGCACACGCCGCCGCCCTCCGGTACGGACTCGGCCAGATCCGGATCGCAGTAGACCACCGGCAGCCCCATCGCGACCGCCTCCAGCACCGCCATGCCCTGCGTGTCGAACCCGGATGACGGGAACAGCAGCACATCGTGATCGGCCATGGCCGCCAGGCACTCGGCCTGAGATACGCCGCCGTGCAACCGAACCCGGCCGTTCAGCCCGCCCGCCTCGATCGCGGCACGGGCGCGCTCCGAAAGCTCGCCCGTGCCATACACATCGAGCGTGCACGATGCCGTGAGCCGGACCGCCTCGATCGCCTCCATGAGCCGCTTCTCTGGAGACAGACGCGCACACCACAGAACTCGCAGGGGCCTGGTAGGTGGCTCGAGTGGCTCGTCGGCGATCGCTCGAGTCCGTTCGACTGCCCCGGGAGGTGTGCTCGCACTGGCGGGTTCAGCCGCAGGCTCGCTGCCGTGGCGGGGGTCCTCATCCGCGGCCGGGCGGAATCCCCGCGCGCGCTCGATCAGCTCGTCCTCGATTCCGTTGGACAACACCGTGATCGGACGATCGAACCCATGGTCCCGCAGCAACGCGGCGAAGTGCGCGGAAGGCACCAGCACCCGGTCCGCGGCGCGCGCCTGCCCGACCATGGTGTGCCAGGCGTGCCGGGCGGCCCGTGACTCGGGACGGCGCGGCATGTCCCCGCGATGCGGCACGAACCGCCCGTGCACCGCGCGCAGCAGCAGCGCCGACGCATACGGCACCGGCGAGGTGTGTTCGATGAAGGCGTCGTCGCGACTGTGGATGGTCTGCACCACCGGGATCCGGTGCTTGTGGCCCGCGTGCAGCCCGGCGATGGCGACGCCGTAGGTGGTGTGCAGGTGCACCACATCGATCGGCCCGCGCGCCGCGAATTCGGCGTCGATCAGCCGATTGTTGGCCGGGGTCGGCCCGACGACGGCGAATCCGTTCACCCGCAGACCCGCGACCGCCGAAAGAACCACCAGACCGGGGTCCGGTTCGGTAGATTCCGGCGTGGGCGCGGTGAACACGGTGACCTGATGCCCGAGCCGTTCCAACCCGTGGCGCTGGGCGCGGATCGAGGACTGGATCCCTCCGATCGTCGCCGGATGGAAATCGCTGAACAGTGCGATGTGCACGGGTTCACCGTACGGACCCCGGAGGGTTCATGAGTCACGATTTGCACAGCTCGCGCCGGATCGAGTGGAGACGGGGCCGATCATGAGAGTCGCGATCCCGTTGACGGGTACCCGCGGAGACGTCCAGCCCGCCGTCGCGCTCGGGCTGGAGTTACGCCGGCGCGGGCACGATGTCTTCGTCGGCGCGCCGCCGAACCTGGTCGACTTCGTCACCCGGGCCGGATTGACCGCCACGCCCTGCGGCCCCGACGTCCAGCAGCTCTACTCCTCCGAGGAGGGGCAGCGCGCCCTGGCCGCAGGCAGCAGCTTCCGGTTGATGCAGCTGGTCGGCAAACAGATGGCCGGGTACGCGGCGCGGATGAACCGCGAAGTCATCAGCGTGTGCAAGGACGCCGACATCATCGTCTCGACCATGCTCACCGAGGATCGAGCGGCGTCGGTCTCCGAGGCGATGGGCATCCCGATGGTGTCGCTGCACGGGTTCCCGTCCCGGATGAACGGCGCCTATCCGTTCCCGGGAGCGCTGCCGCCGGCCGCGCGGCCGCCGGCGCTGGTGAACCGCGCCACCTGGCTGGTGGCCGAGAACCTGCGGCGGGTGATCTTCCTGAAGTACCTCAACCAGTTGCGCGCGGAGCTCGGCCTGCGCCGGTCCTTCGCGAGCCCGGCGCAGATGCTGGCCCGCCGGAACGTGCCGGAGGTGCAGATCTACGACCCGGCGCTGGTGCCCGGCTTGGCCGAGGAATGGGGTACCGGCCGGCCGCTGGTCGGGTTCCTGCCGCTGGAGCGGTTCACCCGGGAGGCGATCGGTGAGCTCGCCGCCGACCACGGGGAAGTCGTCGCGTGGATCGGACAGGGTGAGCCGCCGGTGTACTTCGGCTTCGGCAGCATGCCGATCCGCGACACCCATGCGGTGCTGGCGATCGTCGAGGACGTCTGTGCCCGGCTGGGGCAGCGCGCTTTGGTCAGCGCGGGCTGGAGCGATCTGGCGGTCGCCGACGCCGCAAGCGGTGCACGAATCAAGGTTGCCGGGCCGCTGGCGCACGACATCGTCTTCCCGCTGTGCGCGGCGGCGGTGCACCACGGCGGCATCGGCACCACCTTCGAAAGCCTGCGGGCGGGTCTGCCGACGGTGGTGTGCTCGGTCTCCTTCGACCAGCCGATGTGGGGCGGGCAGGTGCAACGGCTCGGTGTCGGCGCGCACCTGTCGTTCCAGAAACTCGATCGTGAGCATCTGACCTCCGCCCTGCGGACCGCCCTGTCCGAGGAGACCCGGCAGCGCACGAAGACCCTTGCCGCCCAGCTCTATTCGCACTCCGACGCCACGTCTCGCACCGCCGACATCGTGGAGTCGACCGCGTGAGGCCGCCCCGCCGCCGAGCGTCACACCGAGTGCGGTGACAGTACCGGGGGCGTCCCGGCTGGCCCGGGTGGGCGCGGACTCGTACGTCATGCTCGTGCGCAGCGGGCGGCATACGCTGCGCAGTCGCGAGACCCTGGCGATCTCGGTGCTGTTGCCGATCTTGATCATGTTGCTGTTCGTGTACGTCTTCGGCGGCGCGATCGACGTCGAGGGGCCGTACCTGGACTACGTGGTGCCGGGAATCGTGCTGCTGTGCACCGGATTCGGGGCATCGATCACCGCGACGGCGGTGGCCGCAGACATGACTTCGGGTGCGGTGCAACGGTTCCGCACGCTGCCGATGTTCCGGCAGGCGCTGCCGGCCGGGCACGCGGGGGAAGGTGTGCTGCGGAATCTGGCGGCCATCGCGATCGTGCTGATCCTCGCGGCGATTCTCGGATTCCGGCCAGACACGGATGCCGCGGGATGGCTGACCGCGGTGGCGGTAATCGTGCTGTTCGTGCTCGCGGTCACCTGGATCGCCATCGCGCTCGGGTTGCTGGCGCGCAGTCCCGAAGCGGCGGGCGGGTTCACCTACGCGATCATGTTCATCCCGTACCTCAGCAGCGCGTTCGTGCCGACCTCGACCATGCCGGGGTGGTTGCGCGGATTCGCCGACCATCAGCCCGCGACGGCCGTGGTGGACAGTCTGCGCGCACAGTGGGGCGGCGGCGCCGACGGAAGTGCGGTCAGCGCGGTCCTGTGGTGCGCCGGGTTGGCGGTGCTCGGTTATGCCGCGGCGGCCGTGCTGTACGAACGGCGTTGAGCTTCCGCCGGGCCGGGACGACGGGTGCGGGTCAGGCCTTTTCGGGTCGGCTGGGCGTGCGTTCGGCGGCGGTGGCGAGGTAGTCGCCGAGTTCCCGGCGCAGGGTCACGTCCATGGAGCGCGCCAGGGTGCTGTGCACCGAGGCCACCGCGAGTTCCCGCATCTTGTTGAGCATCGTCGTGGTCTGGGCGATTTCGGTGCTGGTGTCCGGCAGCCAGCCCGCGCCGTGCTCGTCCACGATGTGCTGTTTGGCGGCGGTGATCATGATGTGGGTGATGTCGTCGATCCGGTCGGCGACCTTGGCGTAGATCTCGATCAGCATGCGCAGCTCGATGCCGTACTCGTGCAGTTCGGCGAAGGACGCGAGCAGCTGGGTGTCGGTGAAGACCACCGTGTCGCCCTCGATGCGCACCAGCTTCATCTCCCGCAGCCGTTCGACGAGTTCGTCCGTCTCGGCGCCCAGGATGGTGCCGATCAGCTCGCGCGAGACCTCGAAGGTTTCGTCGGCGCTCCACGGCGCGGTGACCGCGTGCTGCAAGCCGAGAACCTCGGTGAGGTCCTTGCCGGTCTCCCAGCTGGTGATGAAGTCCGCGATGTGCGCGGTGGTGAAGCCGCGCTGGAGCAGCGCGTCGATCATGCGCAGGCGCTCGAGGTGCGCGTCGCCGTAGAGGCTGGCCCGGCCGTCCTTGCCGATCGGCGGCGGGAGCAGGCCGCGTTCCTGGTAGGCGCGGACATTGCGGGTGGTGGTGCCCGCGGCGCGAGCGAGGTCATCGATCCGGTACTCCGGCATCGATCACACCTCCCTCGCCCACCACGCGTCGCTACCGACGCTCCGACAACCCGATCGCTGACCGATCGAGTCTAACCGTGTGCCGGACCCGGCCCGCGCCACCGAGCACGGCCCCGCCTGCCGCGCACCCCGCGGTGCGCGGCAGCCGAGGCCGGGTGGTTGTCACGAGACGGCGGCGATCCGGGGTCGGCGGGCGCCTGCGGGCACCACCTCGTAGTCGTCCAGTTTCAGGGTGCGCAACTGGTTGACGTACTGGGTCGCGAAACCCGGGTACATGGTCGCGTTGAAACCGTCCTCGGTCAGGTACCAGCTGTGGCAGCCCGAGTTCCAGGTGGTGGCGGTCAGCCGCCGCTGGATGGCCGCGTTGTAGCGGTCCTGCTTGTCCCGGCGCACGTCGAGCATGCGCAGGTCCCGGTCGAGAATGGTCTTGATGGCGCTGGACAGATAGTCCAGCTGCGCTTCCATGTACACCAGCGCCGAATTGTGCCCAGGGCCGGAGTTGGGGCCGAAGGTGAAGAACAGATTCGGATACCCGGACACCGCGACGCTCTTGTACGCGTAGGCGCCCTTGGACCATTCCTGTCCCAGCACCCGTCCGTCGCGGCCGGTGATCGGGATCGGCGTGCCCGCCTTGGACACGTCGAACCCGGTCGCGAAGACAATGCAATCCGCTTGGTGCTCAATGCCTTCCGCGGTGCGGATGCCCTTCTCGGACAGCCGCGCGATGGGCCACGTGATGAGCTTGCAGTTGTCCTGCTGCAAGGCCGGGTAGTAGTCGTCGGTCATCAGCAGGCGCTTGCAACCCGCCCGGAATTCCGGGGTGAGCTGCCGGCGCAGCCACGGATCCTTGACCTGCCTGCGCAATTGGGCCTTGCCGACCAGCTCCACTACGCGGGTCAGCGGCGTGTTCCACACGACACCGAGGGCCACCGACTCGTGCCCGTAGAACCAGACCTGACGGGCCAGCGATTCGCTGGCGGGCACCTGCCGGTAGAGCTGCTTGAGCAGCGGGTTGGTGCGCCGGTTGACCCGCGGCAGCACCCAGCCGGGCGTCCGCTGGAACACCTTCACCGAGGCGGCCTGCTTGACGAGCTCCGGAATGATCTGCACCGCGCTGGCTCCGGTGCCGACCACCGCGACCCGCTTGCCGGTGAAGTCGTAGTCGTGATCCCAGCGGGCACTGTGGATCTTGTGCCCGGCGTAATCCTCGAGGCCGCGGATGTTGGGGAAGCTGGCATTGGCCAGCGGACCCGACGCCAACACTACCGAGCGGGCCCGGACCGGTTCCCGGCCTTCGAAACCGATGGTCCACTGCCCGGCGGGCTCGTCGAACTCGATCCCGGTCACGGTGTGGCCGAATCGGATCCGGTCGTTCAGGCCGAACTCCGCGGCCATCGACTCGATGTAGCCGAGGATCTCCTTGCTGCCGGAGTAGGTGTGCGACCAGTCCGGGTTCGGCGCGAAACTGTAGGAGTACAGCCGCGACGGAATGTCGCACGCCGCACCGGGATAGGTGTTGTCGCGCCAGGTCCCGCCGATCTCGGTGCCGCGTTCGAACAGCGTGAAATCGTGGATACCCTTTTGCCGCAACCGGATCGCGGCCCCGATACCCGCGAAGCCGGCGCCGATAATGGCGACGTCGATGGTTTTCATGCCGCGGGCTCGTAGGTGATTTCCTTCGACCACGTCGGGTCCTTTCGCAGCAGTGCCTTCGGCACCCGGGCGGTGATCTTGACCAGCGCGTCGGCCAGCAGGTGATAGGGGTGGTGCCGGTTGATCACCCAGCCGCCGTGCATCTTCACGATCTGGTACATGGGCAGCCGGCGCGCGAATTCGCTGCGCTCCCCGACGTTTCCGTAGCGCTTGAGCGCCGCGTACAGCTTCTCCTCGTCGACGCCCATCGCCACGATGTTGTCGCGCATCTTGTTCAGCAGCGGCACGTAGCTGAGCACGCCGATCAGGAAGGTCGGCTTGACCCAGCCGCCGACCAGTTCGATCAGCAGCTTGCGCATCTCGGCGTGGCCGAGCACGTCCATCACCGCGAAATCGACGGCGAGATGGCGGGATTCGTCGGAATTGATGTGCTTGAAGACCTGCTGGCAGACCGGGTCCTCGATCTCGTCCATGATGAACTTGACCAGCGCGCCGTCCAGCGCCACCTCGAGCATCGGAATCACGGTGCCCAGGAACGACAGCGACATGTCGTCGGAGTACTGGTCCAGGAAGTCGATCACCAGCTTGACGTTGATGTTCGGCTGCGGGATCTCGTCACCGTCGAGCATGCCCCAGCGCCGCATCAGCGCCAGTTCGGCGTTGGCGTGCTTCTGCTCCTCGGCGTGGAAGTAGCGGTAGATCTCGCGCAAGGTCTCGGTCGGCGCCTTCTTGGCCATGGCGGCGAAACCGCGGGCGCCGACGTTCTCGATCCACATCAGGTCGGCCATGAAGGGCTTGAGCTTGGCGTGCAGCTCCGGCGAAATCGTCTCCGCGCCAGGGGCATCCCAGTCGATATCGGCCAGCGCCCACTGCCGGTCCTTGATCTTGCGGAGCATGTCGTCGAAGTCCATAGCGATAGCCATGTCAGACTCCTGTCTTGTCGGTGACCGTGATCCGGTCGGGGGAGGGCGAAGTGTCCTGCGGCAGTAGCCGATCCAGCAGGCCGAGGACGAGGGTGTACTGCGCGGGGAAGTAGCGCTTGAGCCGCCAGACGACATGCGCGTCCAGCTGCGGCAGCACGTACAGCTGGCCGCGGTCGTGCGCGTCGAGGGTGGTTTTGGCGACCTGGTCGGGGGTGAAACCGGTGAGGCGCATGAGGGTTTCGGCCAGGCGGGTGGCCTCGCCGGTGATGCGGCCGTCCCGGGCGACATTCGTCTTGACGAAGGTCGGGCAGAGCACCGTCACGCCGACGCCGGTGCCGCTGAGCTCGGCGGCCATGGTCTCCGACAGCGACATCACCGCGGCCTTGGCGGTGTTGTAGGCGGCCATCGACGGCGCGGCGGCGAACCCGGCGGCGGAGGCGACGTTGATGATGCCGCGCGGCCGCTCCCGCGAGGCCCGCAACTGCGGGGTGAATACCTCGCAGCCGTGCACCACACCCCACAGATTGATGCCCAGCGCCCAGTTCCAGTCCTCGAAACCGATGTCGCCCACGTGTTTTCCGCCGATGCCGACGCCGGCGTTGTTGATCACCAGCGATGCCGGGCCCTCGAACAGGGAGGCGGCGTAGCGGGCCAAGTTCTCCACGTCCTCGCGCTGGGCGACATCGCAGCGGAACGCGTGCGCGGCGCCAGGGTGCTCGCGTTCGATGAGCGCGACGGTCTCATCCGCGCGCGCCTCGTCGATGTCGGCGCAGATGACCTGGCCGCCGCGGGCGGCGATCTCCAGGGCGAAGGCCCGGCCGATGCCGCTGCCCGCCCCGGTGACCACCGCGCGCGCACCGTAGGAGCGGCGTGGTCGCACCGCCAGGGGGATCAGCTTTTCCAAACCGAACATCTCAGCTCACTTTCTCGGCAGTGCCGGTAACCATTGCCGCGCACAGGAAGTCGGCGGCGCGGGCCAGCGCGCGGTCGGCTTCGGGGACCAGGACGGGCAGCGCCTGGAAGACATGGACCTGGCCCGGCCAGATCTCGAGCACGCACTCCCCGCCCGCGCCGCGCACCATCTCGTGCAGTGCGCGGGCGTCGGCGGAGAGCATCTCGGTGCCGCCCGCCTGTACCAGAATCGGCGGCAGCACAGTGCCTTTCGGGATACTGAGCCGCAATCGCGGTGCGTCGGCGGGCAGGCCGCGGGTGTACTGCGCCGGCAGCTTGCGCGCCGCGTGCGCGGTGATCAGTGGGTCCGGGCGGCGGCGTTCCTGTTCGGCGGCCAAGCCGAAGCTGAGGTCGAGCAGCGGCGAGAACATCGCGACCGCGGCCGGTTGCGGCCGGTTCCGGCGCTGGTTCTCCAGGAGCAGATCGAGCGCGAGGTGCCCGCCCGCCGAATCGCAGCCGATCACCAGGTCCGCGGCCGGGTAGCGGCGCAGCAGCCAGGCGTAGCCCGCTTCGACGTCGTCGGCGGCGGCCGGGAACGGGTGCTCGGGAGCCAGCCGGTAGTCCACGACGAAGACCGGCAGTCCGGTCCGCTTGGACAACCGGGCGGCCAGCCCGCGATGGGTGCGCGCCGAGCACAGCACATACCCACTGCCGTGTATGTAATAGACCGCTCGCGACCCGAACGTGACGCCCGGTGCGCACACCCATTCGCCGCGGACCGCGCCCTCGCGGACCTTGGTGACGGTAATTCCGGACATCGGCGGGCCGCCGACGGCCATGAACGTGGCGATGAGCTGACGTGCGAACCAGATGCCCGGCGGGTTCATGGGAATCGCGTTGTGCACCGGCCGCAGGGCGTATGCGGCGGCGGTGGCCGCGACGGAGGCGCGCAGGGAGGGCGCCGCCGGAATGGCGGGGACCGAGGTCCTCGTTGACCTTGTCATGCGTTCAGAATCAGCGATGAATGTGCCATTTGTCAATGGCGGATTCGAGACCGAAAAAGCGGGCCCTGTGACGGGCCCGCTATCTGCCGCTAGTAGCCGCGGTCGGGATCGATGGGCGCCAGCAGCTCCCGGCCCGCGACGAACCGGCTGACGTTCGCGGCGACATGGTCGGCGAAGGCGGCCAGCCGCAACTGCGGCGGATTCGAATCATGGGGCGTGACAATGGCATTCGGCAGCACCCAGAGCGGGTGCCCGTCCGGCAGCGGCTCCGGTTCGGTGACGTCGAGGCCAGCGCCCGCGATGGCGCCCGAAGCCAGCGCCGCGACCAAGGCGTCGGTATCGATCAGGCTGCCCCGGGCGACATTGATCACCCACGACGACGGCTTGAGCCGCGCGAGTTCCTCCGCGCCGACCAGATGCTGGGTGGCGGCGGTGGCCGGGGCCGCGATCACGACGTGGTCGGTGCGGCTCCACACCTTGCCGAGCTGGTCGGCGGGGACCGTCTCCACCGAATCCGGGATGCCCGGGCCGGTGACCGGGCGGCCGGACCGGTTGACCGCGATGACGTGCGCGCCGAGCGGAGCCAGCATCGGGATCAGCGCCCGGCCGATGCCGCCCGCGCCGATGATGGTGACGGTTTTGCCGCGCAAGGTGCCCACGTGCGGGAAGAAATCCTGCTGCCGCCAGCTCGCCGCCCGCAGGTGCTCGGGGAGATAGCGCACGCCCGCGAGCAGCAGCGTGAGCGCGTGCTCGGCCACACTGTTGGCGAAAGCGCCTGCGGCGGAAGTGAATCGGACATTCGGGTGGCGGGCGAGGATACCCGCGGTGAACCAGTCCTCGACACCGGCGGCGGGCAGCTGCACCCATTCGACACTCGAGGGCAATTCCTGCGGGAATTCGCCCGGGCCGCCGGCCCAGATCAGCGCCCGGGCCTCGGCGAGATCCACCAGCGCGGCCCCGCCCTCACCGACCGCCTTCGACAACAGGGTCGGCGCGGGCTGCGTCGGCCCGATAGCGACTGGTACAACTGGCGCGCTCATGGCTGCGGATCTCCTTTTGCGTGAGGCAGTCTCGGCTGGTCGAGCCCTCATCAGCCGTCCACATCACCCTAATACGGGGGGTCAGGGCTGATCTTCGGGCGGTTCTTCGGCAATCCGGTCGCGGTCGGCCCATTCCAGCAGCTGCTCGATCCCGAAGACCGCGTCGTCGATCCCGGCATGCAGGTCGCCCAGCTCGGCATAGCGCGGCGGCACGGTTTTCATGGTGAAGTCGCGCGGGTCGATATCGGGGATCTCGTCCCAGCGGACCGGGGTGGACACCGTCGCCTCCGGGACCCCGCGCACCGAGTAGGCGGCGGCGATGGTGTGGTCCCGGGCGTTCTGGTTGTAGTCGACGAACAGCAGCTTCGGATCGCGGTCCTTGCGCCACCAGGTGGTCGTCACGTCGTCGGGCGCGCGGCGCTCCACCTCGTGCGCGAAGGCCAGCGCGGCGCGGCGCACCTCGGCGAAACCCCACTCCGGTGCGATCCGCACGTAGACGTGCAGGCCGTGTCCGCCCGAAGTTTTCGGCCAGCCCACCGCGCCGAGGTCGTCGAGCACCTCGTGCACCACCCCGGCCACGCGCTGCACCCGCGACCACGGGCAGTCCGGCATCGGATCCAGGTCGATGCGCCATTCGTCGGGGCGCTCGGTGTCGGCGCGCCGGGAGTTCCAGGGATGGAACTCCACCGTCGACATCTGCACCGCCCAGATCACGTCGGCCAGCTCGCTCACGCACAGTTCGTCGGCGGTACGGCTGTAGCGGGGGAAGAACACCCGCACTGTCGGCACCCACGGCGGGGCGCCCGAGGGTAGTCGTTTCTGATGGACCTTGTCCCCGGCCAAGCCCTTCGGGAATCTGTGCAGCATGCAGGGGCGATCCCGCAGCGCGTTGACGATGCCGTCGCCGACGCTCAGGTAGTACTGGACCAGGTCGAGCTTCGTCGCCCCGGTCTCGGGGAAGTACACCCGGTCCGGATTCGAGATCCGCACCGTCCGATCCCCGACATCGAGCTCGATCGCGGGACTTCCAGACTTACCGGCCACCCGTCCGACGATAGCGGGCGCGCGGATACGGCGCTGGTCGTCCGCCGACAACACACCACGTCAGGCTGCGTCGCGAGCACCGAATTCATGCGCCCACGAACCCTCGCAGGCGCCGAAGGGCAGACCGTGCCAGGCCCGCGGGCACCCGGCGTTGGGGCACCGGCTGTTGGCGGCCGAGTTCGCCGACTGCTCCCGATCCAGGCGAGCAGCCATCCATTCATCGAGTTTCTTCGGGTCCATGCCATGTCAATTCCCGTTCCCGGCCCGAGATTCTCCGGTTGTGCCCGATTGGTGATCCGACAGGGCGGGATTGTTATCCGGCGGGCCGTTCGGGCTAGGTGACGGAGGCGAGGGCGAAGGGCAGGACGGCGGGTGCGCCGGCCTGCCGCAGGGCGTGCGCGGCGAGGGTGAGCGTCCAGCCGGTGTCGGTGAGCGCGTCCACCAACAGGATCGGGCCGTCGAGGGTGGACAGGTCCGGGATGTCCCAGGAGTCGTAGAGGCCCGCGACCCGGTGCGCCGAGTTGGCGGCCGACACCGGCGGATGGCCCGGCTTGGCCGGCAGGGTGCCGAAATCCCGCAGCCGGCCGACTTCGGCCAGGCGCGCGGCGAGGGTGGCGGTGAGGACCGGATAGTCCGGATTCTCCAGCGCCATGACGGTGGTCGGGCGGGTGGACCAATCCCAGCCGCGCAGCACCGCGATGCAGGCGTCGAAGACGTTGTCCGGGATCGGGTCGTCGGGGGCGTCGAGCAGGGCGCGCAGCCGCTGGCCCCAGCCCAGGTCGGTCAGACGGCCCAGCGCCCGGCCGGTCTCCGCACCCTGGGTGATCTTGCCGGACAACGGGATTCCGAGCTTCGCCAAACCGGTCGGCCACTGCTTGCGCGGGGCCAGATCGAGGCCGGGGCGATCCAGGCGGGCGCGGGTGGCGGCCAGATCCGCGGCGTCCACGGTGGTGTCGGGGCGGGTGCCGGTGCAGTTGTCGCAGCGGCCGCAGTCGGGGGAATTGCCTGCCAACGCGGCCAGGCCCGGGTCGTCGAGCTGGCGCCGCAAGAAGTTCATCCGGCAGCCGGTGGTGGACTGATAGTCGATCATCGCCTGCTGTTCGACCTCGCGGGCCGCGGCCAAGCGCTCGTAGCGTTCGGCGTCGTAGGTCCATTCCTGGCCGGTGGCGAGCCAGCCGCCGCGGACCCGGCGCACCGCGCCGTCGACGTCGAGCACCTTCAGCACCATCTCCAGCCGGGAGCGGTTCAACTCGACCAGCGGTTCCAGCGCGATAGTCGACATCGGGCGGTCGAAATCGAGCGCGTCCAGCACGGCGCGGACGATGTGCTCGCGCGGGAAGGCGACCGAGGCGAAATAACTCCAGATGCGGGCGTCCTCCGGGCCCGGCAGCAGGATGACCTCGGCGCGGTCGGTGCCGCGGCCCGCGCGGCCGACCTGCTGGTAGTAGGCGATGGGGGAGGAGGGCGCGCCGACGTGCACCACGAAACCCAGGTCGGGTTTGTCGAAGCCCATGCCCAGGGCGGAGGTCGCGATGAGCGCCTTCACCTCGTTGTTCAGCAGCGCCTGTTCCAGCACCTCGCGTTCGGCGGGGTCGGTCTGGCCGGTGTAGGCGGCGACGGTATGGCCGTGCGAATTCAGGACGTCGGCGAGGTCGTGGGCGGCGGCGACGGTGAGCGTGTAGACGATGCCGGAGCCCTTGAAGTCGCTCAGGTGCCGGCTCAGCCAGGCCGTGCGCTCCACCGCGTCGTCGAACCGCACCACCGACAGGTGCAGCGATTCCCGATCCAGGGTGCCGCGCAGCACCAGTGTCTCGGTACCGATCTGGGTGGCGACGTCGGTGACCACGCGGTCGTTGGCGGTCGCGGTGGTGGCCAGCACGGGGACGTCGGAGCCGAGATCGGCGATCAGCGTACGGATTCGGCGGTAGTCCGGGCGGAAATCGTGACCCCAGTCCGAGACGCAGTGCGCCTCGTCGATCACCACGAGCCCGGCGTCGGCGGCCAGCTTGGGCAGCACCTGATCCCGGAAGTCGGGGTTGTTCAAGCGTTCCGGGCTGACCAGCAGGACATCGATCTCCCCCGCGGCCACCCGCTGATGGATATCGTCCCACTCGGTCATGTTGCCCGAATTGATGGTCGCCGCAACGACTCCCGCGCGCTCGGCGGCGGCCACCTGGTTCCGCATCAGCGCGAGCAGCGGCGAGACGATCACCGTCGGCCCGCGCCCGGCCCCGCGCAGCAGCTTCGCCGCGATGAAGTACACCGCCGACTTACCCCAGCCGGTGCGCTGCACCACCAGCGCACGGCGGCGTTGCACCACCAGCGCCTCGATCGCGGTCCACTGATCCTCCCGCAGCCGCGCGGCGGGCCCGGCCAGCTCACGGAGCAGCTGCTCGGCCCGATCACGCAGATCGGGCGCCGAGAGATCGATTGCTGTCAGATCGCGGGCCGAAGTCATGCGGACCATCGTGCCCCACCGCACCGACACCCAAGATCGCCGCATGCGGTCGCCGACCCCTGATCCGGCCGCTGAGCGGGGCATCTACGACCTGTTCAGGGGGCTGGCACGATTCGTTGAACGGGTCTGTGACGAGCCGGTCCGACTCGCCTCGGCCAACTCGCGCGTGCCGGAGCGGACACGCGCCCGCGAGACCGTCCCGTCGGCGTTCCGGTCCGCGATCGCGTTCGTCGCGAGATCATTTGTCTACCTCCGCAACCCGGCGTGCTCGCTGGTGTGGGGTGACAATGGAAATGCCAGCGGTCGTGCAGCGTGCGGGAGGCGAAGAATGTCGTACCAGTACCAGCCGCCGGCGGGCTGGGCCCCGCCCGGCTCGGAATTCCGCACCACCGGCGGCTTCTCCCGGTTCCTGATCGGCACCCTGATCTGCCTGTTGATCACGCCGATCGGTATCGGCTTCGCCGCGCACGGCGCGGCCAGCGCGCGGCAGTGGGTGCTGCTCGGTGACGCGGCCAACCGGGTCGGCTCCACCGCGCAGATCCTGGTCGGCGCAGCGCTTTTGCTGCTGGTCGCGGGTCTTGCCGCCTATGCCCCGGCGGGCCCGATCATCGCGGGTCTGACCTGGGGTGTCTTCCCGGGCGTCATCTACTTCATGTTCCCCGAGGACACTTTCCGCCTGATCACCGAAATCCCGCTGCTCTCCGACGAGACGCGGCTGGCCATTCACGCCTGGGTGATCAACGGCAGCATCTTCCTGGCTGGAGTGCTGCTGGTCGGCGCGGGCACGGCCGCGACCTTCCGGCGACGGTAACCGTCAGGTCCGGCCCTCGGACTCCTGCGCCTGCCGCAACGCCGCGGACTCCTCCGCCCACCGCGCCCGGACCACGGTGAATCCCGCCCGCTCGGCGTCGACGCACACCAGTTCGTCATCGTCGACCAGCATCCGGATCTCCCGGCCCCGGGACAGCCGCCGCAGGACCTCCAGCTTGGTGTGGCGGGCGGGGCGGCGGTCGGCATTGCGCCGCATGAAGATTCGTCCCGCGGGCAGACCATGCTCCGCGAGCCAGACCTCGGTGTCCGCCCGGCAGCGCTCCGGCCGCCCGGTCAGATAATTGATCTCGCACTCCCGCGCGCTCGCCAACAGCAACTCCACGCCCTTCGCGAGCGGCGGATCGTGCGGCGCGGCCGCGAAGAACGCTTCCCAATCCCGCGGCGAGCGTTCCAGATACCGCTGCCGATGCGCGGTGTCGGCGAGGGTGTTGTCGAGGTCGAACACGGCCAACGGCCGACGAGAGGGTCGCACACGCCAACCTTATGACCGACGCGAACGAACCCCGGCAGCCGGTCTGCCGGGGTTCGCTCGTCGCTCAGCCCTTCACGCACAGCACCTGACGCAACGTGGCCACCACGTCCACCAGATCCCGCTGTGCCTCGATCACCTGATCGATGTCCTTGTACGCGGCCGGAATCTCATCGACCACACCCGCGTCCTTCCGCGACTCCACGCCCTCGGTCTGCGCGATCAAATCCGCCACGGTGAACTGCCGCTTGGCCGCGTTCCGGCTCATCCGCCGCCCCGCCCCATGCGACGCCGACTGGAACGAAGCGGGATTCCCCTTACCCCGCACCACATACGACCGCGTCCCCATGGACCCCGGAATCAACGCCAGATCCCCAGCGCCCGCCCGCACCGCACCCTTCCGGGTAACCAGCATCGGCACACCATCGATCAGCTCCTCGGCCACATAATTGTGATGGCACGAGATCGGCTCCTCGAAACGCACTTCGCGCCCGGCGAATTCGTCCCGCACAGCCTGGCAGATCAGCGCCAGCATCACCGCGCGATTACGCGCGGCGAATTCCTGCGCCCAGGTCAGGTCGCGCCGGTACGCCGCCATTTCCGGTGTCCCGCCCAGGAATACCGCCAGATCACGATCCGGCAGATCCACGTTGTGGTCCAGCTTCCGCGCGATCGCCATATGCCGCTCGGCCAGTTCCTTACCGATGTTGCGACTTCCCGAGTGCAGCAGAATCCACACGGAATCCTTTGTGTCCAAGCAGATTTCGGCGAAGTGATTCCCGCCGCCCATGGAGCCCATCTGCTTGTGCGCCTTGGATTCCAGTGCCTGGACATCGGAATGCAGAGCGCCGAAAGCGCCCCAGAACTGCTGCCAGCCCTGTGCGCGCTTGGCCGCCGCACCGTGCGAGGCGGCCAGCTGCGCGCCCAGCTTGCGCACATCGACAGGTTCCTTGTGGGCCGCGAAGCCGACCGGCACCGCCGCCTCGATCCGGGACCGCAGCGAACGCAGGTCATCGGGAAGGTCGGCCGCGGTCAGATCGGTCTTGACGCTCTCCATGCCGCAACCGATGTCGACGCCCACCGCGGCGGGCGCGACCGCGTCCCGCATCGCGATGACGGATCCGACGGTCGCACCCTTACCGAGGTGCACGTCCGGCATGACGCGAACGCCGTGCACCCATTTCAGTTGTGCGATATTGCGCAACTGTTGCAACGCGGCCTGCTCGACCTCGTGCTCGTGGGCCCACATAAGCGTCTGCGCCCGGGTACCGCGCAGCTCGACGGGAAACATGTCTCGATCCTTCCTTCGATCAACACCCTCACCGTAGGAGGCCACGCAGGACACCGCACCTGAATATCGGGCCGCGACCCGGCCGAGCTGGTCTACAGATCCAGACTCGAGGCGGTGGACCGGATTTCCTGGAAGTCGACCGAGTGCGCCATCGCGAGAAGCATGTCGAGATACATCGCGCCCTGCGTCAGTGCGGCAGTGGAGAACTCGATCGACGCCAGGGTTTGCCCATCGCTGGACGGTATGAGGATCTCGGTTTGGAAGGCCGATGCGGTGTCTCCGGTGCTGGGCAGGTTCGGCATCGCCGGAGCGGGATATTCCGCCACAGCCTGAGAGATCAGCATGGGTCTGCCATTGATCTCGAACGGTTCGATCGACGATGAATTTCCGTTCGCGAGCTTCATCTCGGCGAGATTGCGGACGACGAGGCGCGGATTGACCTTCTCGCCGTAATTTTGGATGGTGACGATCAGCCAGGACGTAATCGAATCCCCTTCCGGCGACTGGTGCTGTCCTATTCCGCAATACACGGCGTTCTTGGCCGCCAGGGTACCCAACAAGAACTCGAGCGTTCCCAGGACCGAGGGGATGCTATCGGAAAGAGCGGGCGGCGTAATGGATTTCACGGCCGGCTCGGCCGAAGCCAAGACTTCCGCGATGTTCGTCAACGGCATTTCGTGGTATCCGGGCGGAATGGTCAGCGAGATCGCGTGTTTCGCGGTGTGGGCGTCATGCGTAGTCATCGGTTACCCTCCGAACAGATTGCTCAGGGCGACTCCGGCAATACTGCCAACCGCTCCCTCGGTCCGTTTCAGTACAGCCAGTGCGACCGCTGGATCAGGCGTGGTGTGAGCTCCCACCGCCCCGGTCAGCTGTAGCACCTTATTTACTCCCGAGTTCGCGCTGATTCCATTGAATATTTCCTTGTTCAAGCCATCGGTAACGCCTCTGATGTTGTTGTCTGTCAGATATTTGTTCAGCGCTCCGGGATTGCCGGCCGCCTCGGTCCAGGTCCGAGCCATGCTCTCCAATTTCCCGACGTCGCCGATGCCGTCCCCGAGGAGCCCGACCTTCGCTGTCTTGCCGAGGGCGCCGACGCCCGGTATCAGGGCCAGCCCATCGCCTGCGATGGTGAGCGCGGCCAAGCCTTTGTCCTTCCAACTCCCCTCGGTGAGGTCTTTCCACACCTCGTCGTCGGTGAGCGTCAGGGCCAGGGCGCCGGCACCGGCGACGAGGGAAACACCCAGTGCGATCGCGTTGATCGGCGGCGGCGTGACCAGAGCCAGGAGCCCGGCGACCGCGGAGACGATGGAAAGTGCGTCATGGATGCCTTTCCGGTGCTCGTCAATCCAGTTTCCGAGGTCTTTCACCTTGTCGACAAGCCAGTCCCACAGGCTCTTGTTCTCGGTGGGAGCCAACAGGGCCGCTGCCCTGAGTTCGGTGGCTATTTTGCGAGCTGTCGTGGCGTGCTCGGTTTCCAGATCCCGAGCGCGGCGGATGATCGAGTCGATCTGACCTTGCGCCTCGTCAACCGCTGCTACGGCGGCGGTGACTTTCGCTGTGGCCGCGTCGAGACGTGCTTGCGCCGCCTGCAGTTCGGTCGGGTCGCTGAAGTACACGCCTGCGAGCTTCAGATCCGGGTTCTGCTTGGCGCTGTCGAGAGCCGTCGAGGCTTGGGAGTGTTTGCCGCGGGCCTCGGCTGCCTCACGCTCGAGGCCGGCCGCCGTCTGCTGGTAACCCACGAGCGTTGTAAACCACTCCTGGACCAGCGTTACCGCACGCTCGAGTGAGGTCTGCGCCAACTTCAGATCTTGCCCCAGGGTGGCATCGAAATGCGCGCGGAAGGCATCGCCCGCGTCGCCGATCCAGACGTCGTCTTCAGCATTTCGAAGCTGATTGAGGAGTTCATTGGTCTCGCGGACTCCGTCGGCAGCCTTCTTGATCTGGACGCGCAGTCCATCGACATCCTGGGTCAGGCCGGGGGTGGGATTGAACCCGAGATTGGGATACGGATTCGCACTCACGCCTTGACCTCCCCGAGCAGGTTCTTGGCCTCGTCCAGCGCTTTAGCGAAAGTCTTGTCGGCGTCTTCGTATGTCTTCACGGCGGTGTCCAGCCGATCGGCCAGATCCTTAGCTGATTCACCGATTCGCTCGATGCCGAATTTCCACTTCTTCTGGAAATCGTCGGCAGCATCGTCCAGCTCCGTGGTGCCGATCTCCCCTCGGCTGTCCTGGCTCATCGCTTTCATGGCGTCGGTGAGTAATTGTTCAGAGGTTCGCAGAGCTTGTACGGACTTGCTGAGCACGGCGATTTCTACCTGAAGAAGATCGGCCACATTCACACCCCTCATCACTTGAATCTATTTGTCGGGCTGGGTCCGGCTCATGGCCTGGCGGCAGTCTCGGCCCATCGTCGTGCCGGAAGGAAGTAGTCGTCGAGCTTGTCCGGGCCGGGCATACCGCCCCCCGAAAAGAAGTCGAGTGGGAGCGCGAAAATCAGGTAGAGATCCACGGTCCAAACTCGGAGCAGCCTGCCGAACGACGGCGATCCACTGAAATCGGGCAGGGTGACCCGCAGGCCGAAGAGAGCCTTTCCGAGCGTAGTGTGGACCAGGGCCTGAATGGCGACACGATGGATCGCCGAGGCGAGGAGCCAGCAGGCGACCACCAAAAATGGATTCACCCCGAGATGGGCCCAATCCTTGCGTCCGAGTGCGTCAGGGGAGAAGCCGGGGCTAGCCACGGCGCCGATGCCGATGCCACACGCGAGGTGGAGGCACCAATCGATCGCGAAAGCGCAGGCGCGCCGAAGTCCGTATGGCCGAGGAGTTTTGACCTCGTCGGCGCCGGACTCGGCGGGCCGCTGCATAGATACCTGGCCGTGGCTGTTCCGTGTCAGCTGCAGTTGCGGGTTCCGTCCGGCGAGATCATCCTGCGCAGCGTGCTCGGCGAAGGTGAACCGCGGCGCTGGATGGGACCGGGAGACATAGGCGTATCGGAGATCGGCCCCACCTGGAGCGGAAATGATGCCGTACTTGTGCGGATCTCCCGCGAACCAGATCGTGGGGGTCTGGTGATCGACCAGCTGCCCGAGCTGGTGCGCCCAGGTGCTGAGCAGCAGGCTGGACACTTCCCGGCCGTTCCCGTCGAGCAATGTCACCCACTCGTATCTGCCGGTCCTCAGGTAGCGGATGTGCCAGACCTGCCAGGGATGACGGCGCAGCGCCTTCCGTCTGCGCCGGTTGATCCACACCCAGGCGAGGCTGAAGGTCGTGAGGAGAACACCGGATGCGCCCGCCAGCACGCCGCCGGTGTCCAGCAGCCGCTCAGCGCTGGAGCCCGGCGGCTGACGATCGGCGAGGTTGAGCAGAACCACGAACAGTGGAAGCAGGACCAGGCCGGTCAGCAAAGGTATCCAGCAGCGCAACGTCTGCCTTCGTGCCGCGGACCGCGTCGCAGGCCATTTGGCGGCAGGTATCACCGGGTTGCCCGGTATCGGATTTACCTGCGCCAAGTTCTTCCACCCCGTTCGGTCTCGCTGTCATTCCCCCGACCGCTTCGAGCTGATCGGATACTGCCCGGTAGCCAGACTCTATCGGCCGCCGCGAGGCCTCGGTTCGGGAGGTTCGCATCGAAGTCTTGCAACCAGCACTGAACAGACGCGTCACCCGCACAATCGGTTCCGCGAGGCACCGGATTGTGATGCTCGTCGCAACGATCGCCGCCTCACGACTCGACGAAATCGGCTGCCAGGCCGCACATTTGCCACTGGCCGTCGCGGCGGGTCATGGTGGCGGCGTAGTCGATGTCTTTGAAGTACTGGCGGTACTTGGCGGGGATGTTGGTGAAGGTTTCGCGCGCCAGGAAGGTGGCGGAGTCGGGACTGTGCTGGGTGATGGCGGTGGTGGTGTGCTGGAAATCGGAGTCGGTGACTTCGGGGCCGAGGTGGTCGTCGTATTGCGGGGTGTATTGCATGACGAAGGAGCTGACGGCGGGGGAGGCTTCGGGGCAGATCATGGAATCGAAGGTTTCCCACTGCTGGGTGTTGGCGGCTTCGGTGAGCTGGTTGACCGTTTGCACGAGGGTGGGGTCCAGGGTGGCGGGGTCGCCTGGCTGGATCTGTTCGTCGGTGGCCCGGAAGACCGGCGGGGCGGGGAGCGGCTGGTAGCCCGCGGGCGCGAGGTGGGTCTGTACCGCGCGTTTCCAGGTGCCGTCGGCGATCATGGCCTGGATCGCGGCGGTGATCTCGGATTGCAGTTCGGTGTCGCCGCGGCGGACGCCGACGCCGTAGCGCTCCCGGGTGAAGGGGTGGCCCACGACGCGCAGCCGGCCGGGGGACTGGGCGGCGTAGCCGGCCAGGATGACGTCGTCGGCGGTGACCGCGTCGACCTTGCCCGCGAGCAGGTCGTCGAGGCAGGCCGAATAGTCCTCCCGGGTAGTCGGATTCGCGGTGGCGGCGAAATCTTTCCGAATCTTGTCCGCGGCCGTGGAACCCGCGGCGGTGCACACGGTACGGCCGTTGAGATCCTCGGGACGGTTGATCGCCGTCTCCTCGTTGCGGACCAGCAGATCCTGGCCCGCGACGAAATACGGCCCGGCGAAGGCGATCTGCCGGAGCCGCTCGGCGGTGATGGCGTACGACCCGACGACGAAATCCACGTCCCCGCCCCGCAACAGCTCCTCGCGCTGCCCCGGCGGCGCCTCCACCCAGGTGATCTCCCCGGGTTCGGTGCCCAGATGTCCGGCGATGTAGTGCGCGATCTCCACCTCGAATCCGCGCGGTGTCCCGTTGTCCATGACCGACAGCCCGGGCTGGTCGAACTGGATGCCGACCACGTATTCCGGTGTTGCGACCTCGGATTGGGAGCACGAGATCGGCACCAGGCCGGCCGCGAGGGTGACAGCAAGGATCGAGCGCTTCATCGAGTCGAATCTCCTGTCTAGACGGTGGATTGATTGGGAACGGGTACGCCGGTGCGGATCGGGACGGTCGGCGGGATCGGGCCGAACGCGTCACGAACTTCCTTGCAGGCCTGAATGATCCGGTCGACTTCGAGGTCGGTGAGCCCGGCGTGCAGGCAGAAGCGGACGAGGGTGCGGTGCCGTGCGGTGGCGGGCGGACAGAACACCGCGCCGAAAATGCCGCGGGCTTCCAGGAAGTCGCGGATGGCCAGGGCCCGCAGGTCCGGCCCGGCCTGCACCGCGACGATGTGACCGGCGGCGGACTCCAGGTCGAAACCCAAGGTGGTCAACGCGGTTCGCACCCGCTCCGAGAGCACGGCCAGCCGTTCCCGGCGCCAATCATCGGCGCGGGCCGCGGCCAGCGCGGCCGAGATCCCGGCCAGGTCGTGTGGCAGCAGCGTGCCGGAGAACACCGCGGGGAACGACTCCAGCCGGAAGTAGTCGACGAAATCCAGGCCGTTGGCCGCCACGAATCCGGCGCGCCCGGCCAGCGCCCCGGACAGGCTGGCGACCCGGAACGGCACCCGTTCGGTGAGCCCGAGCGCCACCACCGAGCCCGCCCCGAGCGGACCGTCGGTGCCGAGCGAGCGCGATTCGTCGACGACGAGCAGGCTGCCGGTCTGCTCGGCGACATCGCACAGTTGTGCCAGCGGCGCGCGGGATCCGTTGCTGCTGTAGATGGAATCGACCGCGATGATGCCCGGACCGTAGGTGCGGATCTCCTCGCGCAGGTGCCCGGGAAAGTTGTGCCGGAACGGATGTATCGGCGCCCCGGCGACTTTCGCACCGTGCCACATCGACATGTGCGCGAGGCTGTCGACGTAGACGGGGGTGCGCGGATCGGCGATCGATTGCAGCAGACCGATGTTCGCGTCCCAGCCGGATTGGCAGAGGATTCCGGCCGGTGCCCGCATATGGTCAGCTAACTCGCGCTCCACGGCGATCTGCGGGTGCTCGCCGTGTACGAAGGAACCTGAGGTGAACCGCGCGCCGCCCGCCGCGAGCGCGCCGCACATCGCCTCGACGATCCGTGGGTCACCGGCGAGGCCGAGGTAGTCGTTGCTATTCAGGAGCACCGCATCCGGTCCGGGTGTCAGGCCGTGCAGCAGATGCCGACCACCCCACTCGCCGACCACTCTGCCGTAGGAGAAGCGATCGACTCGGCTCTGCACCCGATCGGCGATGGTGGGAAGCACTGACGAACTCCTTCACTGTCTAGGCCCGCCCGTCGCCCGACCACCACCCCTGTCGGAGACGCTTCGAGCCACGGCAAACTTGGAGCATCGCGTGTGATTGAACCATCGGCGCGCGCGTCAGGAGGAGGTTCGGCCGAATTCGCGCCGGGCGAATCGATTCCGGAAGGCGTTCTCAGCAACTTGGACGAGTGACCGCGAAACAGGTGGGGCGGAAGGGAATTCGATCTTGTTAGACCTAGCGGTCGCTTCCAGGATTGAGTGCCGGATCATCCAGCAGCTCGGCGATACTGCCGGCGTCCGGGATCGACTTGCTCGCGCCGAGCTCGGTCGCCGCGAGCGCACCGGCGGCGCAGGCCCAGGCCAGCGCCTGTTCCGGACCGCGATGCCAGGCGGCGGCCAGCGCCCCGGTGAACGCGTCGCCCGCGCCGGTGGTGTCGACGACGCGCACCTTCGGACTGGGGCAGTGCAGGTCCCCATCCGGCCCGCGATAGTCCGCTCCGTCCGCGCCGCGGGTGATGATCACATGCGGTACCTGATCGAGCGCGGCGTCGAACCGGTCCGCTTCGCCCGAATTCACCACGGCCACATCGATTTCGCGCCAGAGCTCCGCCGGCAGCTCACGCACCGGCGACGGGTTCAGGATCACCGTGGTCCCGTGCGCGCGGGCATGTCGCGCCCCCGCGGTCACCGTTTCGATCGGAATCTCCAACTGGCACAGCAGGATATCGGCCCCGGCGATGGTCGCCAGGTCGGCCTCGTCGAGCTCGGTCATCCGGGCATTGGCGCCAGGAGTCACGATGATGCTGTTCTCCCCGCCGTTGTCGACCACGATCGTGGCCACTCCGCTCGAGCCCGGCACCGACCGCAGCCGCGCGGCGCCGACCTCGGAATCGGTGAGCACCTGCCGCAGCCGCGGAGTGAACAGGTCCCGGCCGACCGCCCCGAGGAACTCCACCACCGCGCCGGACCGCCGCGCCGCGATCGCCTGATTCGCGCCCTTGCCGCCGGGCACCATCGTGAACCCGGTGCCCAGGACCGTTTCCCCGGGTTCCGGCCGCTGCTCGGTGGTGCAGACCAGGTCCATATTGATACTGCCGAGCACCACGACCTTCGGCGGCTGTTTCATGGCCGCGACGGTAGTCCCGATGCCGCGTATCCGCCGTTATTTCGGGTGGGCGCGGTCAGTAGGCTGTACCCCATGAGTGCAGGAACGACGACCGAGATCGATACCCGCGAGGTGGTGCACGAGGCCGCGCGAAGGGCTCGCGTCGCGTCCCGGGCACTGGCCCAGCTGACTACCGCCCAGAAGAACGACGCCCTGCACGCCGCCGCCGACGCGCTGCTGGCCGCGGCCGACGACGTGCTCGCGGCCAACGCCGAGGACATCGCGGTCGCGCAGGCGGCCGGTACCGAGGAATCGCTGCTGGACCGCTTGCGGCTGACCAAGCCGCGCATCGACGGCATCGCCGCCGGTCTGCGCCAGGTCGCGGGCCTGCCGGATCCGGTCGGCGTGGTCGTGCGCGGATCGACGCTGCCCAACGGCCTGGAGATCCGGCAGACGCGGGTGCCGCTCGGCGTCGTCGGCATGGTCTACGAGGCCCGGCCCAATGTCACCGTCGACGCCTTCGGCCTGGCCTTGAAGTCGGGTAACGCGGCGCTGCTCCGCGGCTCCTCCTCCGCCGCGCACTCCAACGCCGCACTGGTCCGGGTGCTGCGGGAAGCGCTTGCCGCTCAGGGCATCCCGGCCGACTCGGTGCAGCTGCTGCCCAGCCACGACCGCTCCAGCGTGACCCACCTGATCCAGGCCCGCGGCCTGGTCGATGTGGTCATCCCGCGCGGCGGCGCCGGCCTGATCAACGCCGTCGTCCGCGACGCCCAGGTGCCGACCATCGAGACCGGCACCGGCAACTGCCACGTCTACGTGCACGCCGCCGCCGACC
The DNA here is from genome assembly GCF_040681285.1 of Nocardia sp. NPDC051832. NCBI lineage: Bacteria > Bacillati > Actinomycetota > Actinomycetes > Mycobacteriales > Nocardiaceae > Nocardia > Nocardia sp. NPDC051832. The sequence goes on along the minus strand of NZ_JBFAYL010000001.1, from coordinate 1,586,236 downwards.
TGGACATGGCCGAGCAGATCCTGATCAACGCCAAGACCCGTCGCCCCAGCGTCTGCAACGCCGCCGAGACGGTGCTGATCGACGACGCCGTCGCCGCCGTCGCGGTGCCCAAGCTGATCGAGGCGCTGGAGAAGCACGGCGTCACCGTGCACGGCGACCTGCCCGGCCTGGTCCCGGCCGACGACAAGGACTGGGGCGAGGAGTACCTCACCCTCGACATCGCGCTCAAGGTCGTCCCCGGCCTGGACGCCGCCGTCGAGCACATCAACACCTGGGGCACCGGCCACACCGAGGCCATCGTCACCGGCGATCTGGCGGCGGCGCGCGAGTTCACCACCCGGGTGGACGCGGCCGCGGTGATGGTCAACGCGTCGACCGCGTTCACCGACGGCGAGCAGTTCGGGTTCGGCGCGGAGATCGGCATCTCCACCCAGAAACTGCACGCGCGCGGGCCCATGGCCCTGCCGGAACTGACCTCGACCAAGTGGATCGTCTGGGGTGACGGGCAGGTTCGTCCGGTCTGAGCCGTACCGTGGGGGTTGGTATTAGAAGGAAGGACAGCACGTGGGTTCCGAAAGCGCAGTTCAGGAGCCGATCTTCAGCTCGGTCGACGATGTGATCGACCGGCTGGCGAGCACCGGCTACCTGGCGGACAAGGCGACGGCGACGTCGGTGTTCCTCGCCGACCGGCTCGGCAAGCCGCTGCTGATCGAGGGCCCCGCCGGCGTCGGCAAGACCGAACTCGCCCGCGCGGTCGCGCAGACCGCGGGTGCGGAGCTGGTGCGGTTGCAGTGCTACGAAGGCGTCGACGAGGCGCGGGCGCTCTACGAGTGGAACCACGCCAAGCAGATCCTGCGCATCCAGGCTTCCAGTGAAAACGATTGGGAAGAAACCAAAGCCGACGTTTTCACCGAGGAATTCCTGCTGTCGCGGCCGCTGCTGACCGCCATCCGGCGCGCCGAGCCGACAGTGCTGCTGATCGACGAGACCGACAAGGCCGACGTCGAGATCGAGGGCCTGCTGCTGGAGGTGCTCAGCGATTTCGCGGTGACCGTGCCGGAGCTGGGCACCATCACCGCGAGCCGCAAACCGTTCGTGGTACTCACCTCCAACGCCACCCGCGAGCTGTCGGAAGCTTTGAAGCGCCGCTGCCTCTACCTGCACCTGGACTTCCCGGACGAGGAGCTGGAACGGCGCATCCTGGCCAGCCGGGTGCCGGAGCTGTCCGCCGCGGTCGGCGCGCAGCTGGTGCGGATCGTGCACGTGCTGCGCGGGATGCAGCTGAAGAAGCTGCCCTCGGTCGCCGAATCGATCGACTGGGGCCGGACGCTGCTCGCGCTGGGCCTGAAGGACATGGACGACGCCACCGTGCGCGCCACCCTCGGGGTGGTGCTCAAACACCAGGCCGATCACCAGCGCGCGCTGGCCGAACTGAAACTGGCATAGGTCGTGCATCCCGGGTTGGAGGCTCCGCACGGGCTGCCCGGTCACCTCGTCGGGTTCGTGGAAGCGCTGCGGGCGCGCGGGATCCCGGTCGGGCCGTCGGAGACGGTGGACGCGGGCCAAGTGGTGACCGTGCTCGATCTGATGGATCGCGAAGTGCTGCGCGAGGGTCTGGCGTGTGCGCTGTTGCGCCGCACCACCCATCGGGCGACCTTCGACGGCCTGTTCGATCTGTGGTTCCCGGTGGCGATCGGGCAGCGCGGCGGGACCGAGGACATCGAGCTGCCGCGCACCCGCACCGGGGACATCGATATTCCCGCGCTGCGCGAAATGCTCGCGGAATTGCTTGCGCAGGAAGACGCTTCGGAGCGCCTGGAGCAGGTCGCCGCGCAGCTGGTCGAGCAGCTCGGTCAGTACCAGTCCGCGCAGGGGCCGTCGTTCTCCGCGTATCAAGCCTTGCGTGAGGTGCAGCCGCAGACCTTGCTCGCGAAAATCCTTGCCGGACTTGCCCTCGGGCCCACGGACAGCGATTTCGGCACCGAGATCGCCCGCCGTGCCGCCCGGCAGCGCATCGACGGCTTCCGGGCCTCGGTGGAGGCCGAAACCCGCAGGCGCGTCGCCGAACGCATCGGGCGGGAGCGGGTGGCCGGTTACGGTGTCGCCCGGCAAGCCGAGGACGTCGATTTCCTGCGCGCCTCCGAGCGTGAGCTGACCGAACTCAAGCGCAGCACCCAGCGCCTGGCCCGCATCCTGGCCTCGCGGCTCGCGGTGCGCCGCAGGCACTCTCGCCGCGGCGAGATCGATCTGCGCAAGACACTGCGCAAGTCGATGTCCACCGGCGGCGTGCCGATCGACCTGGTCACCCGTAAGCCGCGGCCGGGTCGTCCGGAACTTGTTCTGCTGTGCGATGTTTCGGGTTCGGTCGCGGGTTTCAGCAGCTTCACCCTGCTGTTGGTGAGCGCGCTGCGCGAGCAGTTCTCCCGGGTGCGTATCTTCGCGTTCGTCGACCAGGTGGACGAGGTCACCCAATTCTTCGACCCGCGAACACCGTTGGATCAGGCGATGACCCGCATCTTCACCGAGTCCGGCGTGGTCGGCCTGGACGGCCACTCCGACTACGGCAATGCCCTGGCCAGTTTCGCCCGCCGGTACCCCGACGCGGTCACCAGCCGCAGTTCCCTGCTCGTTCTCGGTGACGCCCGCACCAACTACCGGGATCCCGAACTGAGCACTCTGCGCACGCTGGCCGGTACCGCCAAACACGCGCACTGGCTCAACCCGGAACCCCGAAGCCAGTGGGGCTCCGGCGATTCCGCCGCCGACAAGTACGGCCAGGTCATCGAAATGCACGAATGCCGCTCGGCCCGCCAGCTCACCGAAGTGGTCTCCCGTCTACTGCCGGTCTGAGGAACCCCATGGACGACAAGCAACTGCTGAGCTACTGTCTCGCCAAACCCGGTGCGTGGCAGGACGAACCGTGGGAGGGCGACCTGGTCGCCAAGGTCGGCGACAAGATCTTCGCCTTCCTCGGCAGCGGCGGGTCGGTCGGCCTCAAATGCGGCCGCAACCGCGAAGAGGCCGACGAACTGGTCCACGTCTACCCGGACGACGTCACCGCCTCGGCCTATATCGGCCGCTACGGCTGGAATTCGATCCGGCTCGGCGGCAACGTCCCCGCCGACGAACTGCGTGAACTCGTCGACCAGTCCTACGACGCGATCGTCGGCAAACTCCCCAAATCCAAGCGCCCGGCCACCTGATGTCCTGGACTATCAGTCGTCGTTAAGGGAACCATTGGCGCGACGGATCATGATCCGCATCCATGGTGACGAGAACGCCGGAAGTCGGCGGCGTGGCGGGGAACAGTGCAGTAATAACGGGGCGAGCGCTGCTCGTGCGGCAGCAGGTGTGCCGTGCTGGGCGGTGACGGGGAGGCGACGGAGGCGGTCCGGCTGGCGGACCTGGCGGCCATGCGGCTGCTCGACCAACCGGGGGACGCGGAGAAGTACCTGCGGCAAGCACTTTCGTGCGGTGACGGCGTCCTGCCCGCCGAACATCTGGCTCGCTTGAGTTCGCAGTTGGTGATGGTGATGTCGGGGCAGCAGGGGCGCGAGCGCGAACTCGCCGCGGCCGCGCAAGAGGCGGCCGCCCGCTGGACGGGAATCTCCGCCGCGGACACGGTCCACCTGACCTTCGTAGCCGCGCGTGCCCTGCACCGGGCGGGGGAGCACGCCGCGGCCGTCACGGCGTTCGCGGGACCGATCGGGTCGGGCGAAGCGCCCTATCCGCCGATGGAGATGGCGCTGGTGTTCGGGCAGTACGGCAGGTCGCTGAAGCTGCTGGGGCGACATCGGGAGGCGGCGGGGCAGTTTCTCGAGGGCGAACGGCTGGTGCAGGCCGAGCCGGGCCAGGCGGAAATGCAGGCCGAGCTGGCCTGGTCGGCCGCCACCGCGCTGGATTCTTGCGGAGAGGATGACCAGGCCCAGGTCGTCTACCTGCGGGCGGCGCGGTTGTGGGGCGCACTGGGGCAAGTCAGCAAGCGGGCGCGCTGTATCCGGTCGGCGGCTTGGTTGCAGCACTGGGCCAGCCCCGCCACCTCCGGGGGGCCGACAGCCATGCGTGCGTTGCTGGACGAACTCGAACAGCTGGAACGAGCCGCACCTTCGCCGGCGGTGCGGACAGAGCTGACCTATACCCGCCGGCAACTGGTGGAAATGGAAGGGCAATAGCGCCGAGAAGGACGGTGCCCGCGACCGCTCAGCGGTCCGCGGGCAGGTTGTAAGCTCGGCACTCATGCAGAAAACAAGGCGGCGCAAGCTGGGGGTGATGGGCGGGACGTTCGATCCCATCCATCACGGCCACCTCGTCGCCGCCAGCGAGGTCCAGGACCGTTTCGCCCTCGACGAAGTCATCTTCGTGCCGACCGGGCAGCCGTGGCAGAAAGCGGACCGGCTGGTCAGCCCGGCCGAGGACCGCTACCTGATGACGGTGGTCGCGACCGCCTCCAATCCGCGGTTCTCGGTCAGTCGCGCCGACATCGATCGCGGCAAGGTGACCTACACCGTGGACACCCTGCGCGAGATGCGGGTCCAGCATCCCGACGCCGAGCTGTACTTCATCACCGGTGCGGACGCACTGTCCAACATCCTCACATGGCAGGATTGGGCCGAACTGTTCGAACTGGCCAAGTTCGTCGGGGTGAGCAGGCCGGGGTACGAGCTGAACACCGATCATCTGACCGAGCATCTGCGGGACCTCCCGGCGGATGCGGTCACCATGATCGAAATTCCCGCACTGTCGATCTCGTCGAGCGAATGCCGCCGCCGGGCCGCCGATGGCCGGCCGGTGTGGTACCTCGTCCCGGACGGCGTAGTGCAATACATATCGAAGCGGAGCCTGTATGAGCCCGCGGAACGGAAGGTAGCCAAGTGACGGCAACGGCCGAAGCGGTTGAGATGGCGCAGGTCGCCGCGCGCGCGGCGGACGAGAAGCTGGCCTCCGACGTGGTGGTGCTCGACGTCTCCGAGCAGCTGGTGATCACCGACTGCTTCGTCATCGCCTCCGCGCCGAACGAGCGGCAGGTCAACGCCATCGTCGACAACATCGAGGAGAAGCTGCGCGAGGCCGGGCACAAGCCGGTCCGTCGCGAGGGCACCCGCGAGGGCCGCTGGGCGCTGCTCGACTACGTCGACGTGGTGGTGCACGTCCAGCACAACGACGAGCGCAATTACTATGCGCTGGAACGTCTGTGGAAGGACTGCCCCGTGGTCCCGGTGGACGGCCTCGGCGATCCCAGGGCCAACGGCGCTGCGACGGCATCGGAAGAGGCGGACGCGGCGGAGTGAGTCGAGCATGGAGACAGGCCGGGGTGCGCACGCTGATCCTGTTACGGCACGGGCAGACCGAATGGAACGCCGCCGACCGGATGCAGGGGCAGATCGACACCGATCTCACCGAACTCGGCCGTAGACAGGCCAAAGAAGCAGCACGGGAACTGGTGTCGCGCAACGCGATCGCCATCGTCTCCTCCGATCTGCGGCGGGCCCACGACACCGCGCTGGCGCTGTCGGAACACACCGATGTGCCGGTGGAACTGGACCGGCGGCTGCGCGAAACCCACCTCGGGGACTGGGAGGGCCTGACGCACCTGGAAGTCGACGCCGACTACCCGGGCGCGCGCGTGGAATGGCGGCTGGACGCCGCCTACCGGCCGCCCAACGGCGAAAGCAAACTCGAAGTGGGCGCGCGAGCGTTGCCCGTGGTGCGGGAATTGTTCTCCGAGCGACAGGATTGGCCCGGCCGGACTATCATCCTGGTTGCGCACGGCGGGCTGATCGCCGCCCTGACGGCCGCGCTGCTCGACCTGCCGCCACAGAACTGGCCCGCCCTCGGTGGACTGGCCAATACCAGCTGGGTGCAACTGAGCAGCCACGGTCCAGGTATCGATCAGCCCGGGTGGCGCCTCGATGTGTGGAACGCAGCGGCGAAGGTAGCTCCCGATGTCCTCTGAAGAGCCGATCAAGTCGGTACCGGACGAGTTGTTCAAGAAAGTCACGGCCAAGGCCGAGCGACAACTCCCCGATGCCCTGTTCGGTCCGGCGCCCGCGCCGAAACCGGCGAAAAAGGCAGACGCCGAGGAGCCGATCAAATCGGTGCCCGACGAGTTGTTCAAGCGTGTGACGGCGAAGGCCGAACGGCAGTTGCCGGACGCGCTGTTCGGTCCGGCGCCCGCGCCGAAAGCGCCTGAGCCGGAGGTTGCGGAGCCGGTTGCAGCCGCCGGGTCCCAGGCTCCCAGTCCGGTTGCCGAGCCGGAGGGCTCGACCGAAGTGGCCGGGGAGCAAAGCGATTCGGTCGAAGCGGCTGCGGCTGAGCCGGTGCCCGAGGTGGTCGAAGCGTCGTCCGCGGCAGGTGCGGTGAGCGCGGAAGAAGCTGCGAGCGAGGCTGATTCGGGCGCCGAAGCGGTGGCGAATGCGGAAGCTGTTGTCGCCGCGGCGGAACTCGCGGATCCTGCGGAATCCGATCCGGGTTCTGCGGGCGATACCGGATCGCTGAGCCCGGCAGGCACGGGGTCGGCGACCCCGGTTGATACCGGATCGGCTACCCCGGCTGATACCGGATCTGTGAGCCCGGCTGGTACGGGATCGGTGAGCCCGGTTGATACCGGATCGGTGAGCTCGGCTGACGCGGGATCGGTGAGCCCGGCTGACGCGGGATCGGTGAGCCCAGCCGATACCGGATCGGTGAGCCCTGCCGATGTCGATCCGATGATCCCGGCCGAGGCTGAGCCTGCGACTCCGGGCGATCCCGTGGCGGTGGCTACCGTGCAGACTGCGCCTGCTGCCGCGAACGGTTCGGCGACTTCGGTAGAAGCTGTGCCGACGACAACTGATCTTGCGGCTGCGGCGTTGGCTGAGGAGCCCAGCGCCGCCGCGACGGGCCTGGTGGCTCCGGTGGAGTCCGAGTCTGCTGCGGTGGCAGCGGCCGAGCTGGTGGCGCCCGCCGCCGAAACCCGGATTGCCGCAGCGGAATCCGCTGTTCCGGAGCCCGCGGCCGAATCCACTGTCGTAGCGCAGCCCGCCAAGCGGCCGGTGCTGCTGGTGGTCGCGGACTCCCTCTCCTACTTCGGGCCCAAAGGGGGCCTGCCCGCCGACGACCCCCGGATCTGGCCGAACCTGGTTGCCGCCGAACTCGATTGGGATGTCGAGCTGGTCGGCCGGATCGGCTGGACCTGCCGCGACGCGTACTGGGCGCTGATCGGCGACCCGCGGATCTGGGCGGCCGTCCCCAACGCCGGCGCGGTGGTCTTCGCCGTGGGCGGCATGGACAGCTTGCCCTCGCCGCTGCCGACCGCGCTGCGTGAGCAGATCCGCTACATCCGGCCGCCGGGGCTGCGCCGCATGGTGCGCTCGACTTACAACTGGCTGCAGCCCAAGCTGTCCAAAGTCGGCCGGCGTCTGGCATTGCCGCCGCGCGTCAGCGTCGACTACCTGGAGCAGTCCCGGGAAGCGCTGGCACAGTTGCGTCCCGAGCTGCCTTTCATCGGTGTGCTGCCGTCGGTGCACAACTGCGCCGCCTACGGGCGCGTGCACCGCGGTCGGCCACGTCTGGTGAAAGCGTTGCAGGCGTGGTCGGCGCGCACCTCGGTGCCGCTGGTCGACCTCGGGGAAGCGGTGCGCGAGAACATCTTCTCCGACGAGGCGAACCCGGACGGCATCCACTGGGGCTGGGCGGGGCACACCGCGGTCGCCAACGCGATGGTGAAGACCCTGCACGAAGCCAGAACCCCGGTGGCCACGTGAGGTCGGAATGCGATGGCGGCAACCGCCTTCGGCAGGAGGTTCGGTAGTCCGTGGCCGTCGTGGTCGTCACCGATTCGTCCGCAAGCCTGCCTGCCGAACTCGTCGACGAGCTGGATATCGTCGTCGTGCCCCTGCACGTCCTGGTCGGTGACCGGGCGGTGCGGGAGGGCGTCGACCCCATCGACATCGATTACAGCGCCGACACCGTCAGCACCTCCGCCCCCTCACCAGGGGAGACGCGCGAGGCGTACGAGGCGGCGCTGACCCGCAGCGGCGGCGATGGCGTTGTGGCCGTGCATATTTCGCGGCAGCTGTCCGGCACCTGGGAGGCCGGTCGGCAGGCCGTGCGCGATATGGATGCCGGCGATCGGATTCGGCTGGTGGATTCGCTCGGCGCGGGCCTGGCGACCGGGTTGCCCGTGCTCGCCGCCGCGCGCCGGGCCCGCGAGGGCGCGCCGCTGGATGTCGTCTACGACACTGCGGTCTCCGCGTCCAGCCGCGCTCGGACCTTCATCCTCGTCAACCGCACCGAACAGCTGCGCCGGGGCGGCCGGTTGAGCAGCGCGGCAGCGTTTTTCGGCAGCGAGCTGGTCACCAAACCGCTGTTGCAGATCGTCGGCGGCAAGCTGGAACTGCGGGAAAAGGTTCGCACGCGCTCCAAGGCGTACGCGAAACTCGTTGCGGCAGCGGTGGATGCGGCGGGTGACGACGGTGCGGCGGTCGCGGTGCAGCATCTCGCCGCCCCCGAGGCGGCGGAAACCCTTGCCACGCAACTGCGGGAGACCGTGCCGGGGATCCGCGAGCTCATCATCAACGAGTTCGGGCCGGCGCTCGGCGTGCATCTCGGCGCCGGTGCGGTCGGGGTGCTCGTGGTGCCCGGCGGCTGCGGCTGACATCCCGGCGGAGCAGCGCGCCGAGCCGCGATGCCACCCCCGGGTGCGGAACGCGGCCGACGCGAGGGCGGGCTGGCGCTGGAAGTGTGCGGCGGGCTTTAGGATTCGCGGGTGACCGGATACGACCACTTCGACCACCTCGACACTTCGACGCTGCCGCCGCGCCAGCACCAGATCCTCGCCACCATCCGGGACTGGGTCCAGCGGCACGGATACGCGCCGAACACCCGCGAGATCGGCGACGCGGTCGGGCTGCGGTCGGTGTCCTCGGTCTCCAAGCATCTGAAGAGCCTGGAGGACCGTGGTTTCCTGCGTCGTAGCGCGACGATGTCACGTCCGATCGATGTCCGCATGTTCCTGCAGGCAGCCCCGGCACACTCGGAATCCGCGGACTCGGTGACGGTTCCGGTCCTCGGCGACATCGCCGCCGGCACCCCGATCCTCGCCGAGGAACACGCCGACGACACTTTGACCCTGCCCCGTGACCTGGTCGGCCGCGGCGCCGTCTTCGGCCTGCGCGTCCGCGGCGATTCCATGATCGACGCCGCCATCTGCGACGGCGACATTGTGGTGATCCGCCAGCAACACGAAGCGCATTCGGGCGAAATCGTCGCGGCCATGATCGACGGCGAGGCCACGGTCAAGGTCTACCGCCGCCGCAACGGCCACGTCTACCTGGAACCCCGCAACCCCGCCTACGACGTCATCGACGGCGACAAAGCCGTGGTACTCGGAAAGGTCGTTTCGGTGATGCGGCGCGTCTGAACGACACGCGGCCCCACCTGCCGATCCGCTCCGCCGAATCCCGTTGTGCAGCCCACACATCGGCCTAGTTGTGCACAGCTCACCAGTTATCCCCAGCTTTTCTGAATCCCCAGGTCAGCGCCAGCACCCCGACCCACCCGCTGCGTACCGTCGCGCCCATGCCCCGACACGACGAACGCGAACGAATCCGACGCCGCCTGGGCGCCCTCACCGCCCGAGTCGAGGCCAGCCGAACCGCAGGCCTCCCAACCAGCCGCCCCGCCACCCAACCCGTCGATCACAAACCACCATGGACACCCCGGGTCTCCGGCCGCGCTTCCTGCGGCAAACGCTACGTCCGCCCTGCCACACCCCCGACCCTCCCCACGAAACCCGCAGCACCCACCCACAACTCGCCCTGGACACCCGGCATCGCCAGTGACCCGTCCACAAACAGTGGGCACAATGCGGAATCACGACACCGCAGCGATGACGCACACGCGCCTGCCACTCGACGACCGCCCACTGGCGAAAGGGAGTCGCACCAGAGGGATCTCGACGACCCGTTTCCTCCGGCGAGTGGTGGCGACGTCCACCCGGATTGCGGCGAACACGGTGTGGAATTGCGCCGCGGTGCCGCCGCGGACAGCCCGCGCCGGGAAGTACGCCGCAACGAGGCGTTACCCGCGGCGGGCAGTTCGCGCCGGGAGGTGCGTCGCAACGAGGCTTTACTCGCTGAGGGCAGTGAGCACCGGGAGGTGCGTCGCAACGAGGCTTCACCGGCCGCGGCAACTCAGCGACTTTGCGCGCGCGGAAACGGTGCGCGGCGCTCCGATCTCGAGGACTCGGGTCTTTTCGAGGACGGCGTCGATGCCGACTCAGGTCTCGGCAGCCGCGCCGAACATCGGGCTCTGGTCCGTAGTGACGTTCGCGAGGACCGCGGGCTCTGGGACCTCGACGAGTTACCGGCCGATCCGGTGTCCCAGGGATCTGTCGAAAGCATCGGCGAGGTCGTCGCGCCGGGCTGGCTCCGCGAACCGGAACCCCGGCCTGGCCGCTGGGATCACCTGATACCCGCCCGCTTCCACGGCGCTCGACTCGACCCGGGTCGCCGCGGCACCGTGACTCTCGCGGCGCTCGGCGTGCTTACCATCGTCATCGCCGCGATCGTGGTCCTCCGCGATCGCCCGGTGACCCACTCGGTCCCGCCGGTGCAGGCCCTGCGCACAACCGCCCCCGCCCACCCTTCGAACACCGCAGTGTCGCCGGGCAACCCCCGATCGAACCCGCCGCCCCCCGACCCCATCGCTCCCACCGAACTCGTAGTAAGCGTTGTCGGCCAAGTCCACACGCCCGGCTTGGTCCGCCTCCCCGCCGGCGCCCGCGTCGCCGACGCGTTGACCGCCGCCGGCGCACCGACACCCACCGCCGACCTGACCGGCCTCAACCTCGCCCAGCGCCTCAACGACGGCGACCAAGTCCTCGTAGGCGCCACCCCCGGCCTCACCCCCGGCACACCGCAACTGGGCAGCGGCACCATCAGTGCCCCCAGCACCCCACCTCGCACCTCCACCGCCCCAACCGGCCGCGTAAACCTCAACACCGCCACCGAATCCGACCTCGACGCCCTCCCCGGCGTCGGCCCCATAACCGCCCGCGCCATCCTCACCTGGCGCACCACCAACGGCCCCTTCACCGACCTGACCCAACTCGCCGAAGTAGAAGGCATCGGCCCGGCCCGCCTCGCCCGCCTCCGCGACCTGGTCCGAATATGACCCCCACACGCGCGACGTCTATCCGACCTGAATGGTTCGGAGACAAGCGAATTACGCGTCGAGCGTCGGCGTTGAGCCGGACGAGACGCTATCCACGGGATGTGATTGAGCCGGGCTGTGTTCAGCTGGCCGTGTTGTGGACTGGCTGGTGGATTCCGGGTCCGCACCTGACTCGGCGGGTGCGGCTCGGATGACGGTTCAGGGTGGGGTGGCGGTACGTCGTGGCATCCGGGCGCATCTTCGCCATCAATCCAGGCATCGCGACACGGGGGTTGAGCGGGAAGGGGCGGCGGCTGCGGTTCTGGATGGGCGGTTGTTGCCGGCGGCGGTGAGTTGTTGGGGCGCGACGATTGTGGCGCTGACGGCGGGGTGGGTGGTGGGGCTGGTGGTGGCCGGGGGGTTGTTGGTGGGGGCGGCGGGGTTTTGGCGGTTGCTGGTGTGGGCTGGAGCGAGTGGGCGGGAGCAGTGGCGGAGGGTTGCGGCGGTGGGGTTGGCGGCGGTGGTGTTGGGGGCGGGGTTCGCGGGAGCGGGGGCTTGGCGGGAGCAGCGGGTGGCGGAGCATCCTTTGCGCGCGGTGGTGGGGTCGTCGGTGCTGGTTGTTGTGACGCCGAGTGATGATCCGAAGGCGTTGCGGGCGGGTGGGTTCGGTGGGGAGCGGCGGTGGTTGGTGCGGGGGCGGTTGGCGGGGTTTCAGCGGGCGGGGGTGGTGGTGCGGGCTGGGGGCGAGGTGGTGATCGTGGCGTCGGGGGTGGAGTGGGGGCGGGTGTTGCCCGGGCAGGCGGTGCGGGTGCGCGCGCGGGTGGAGTCGCCGCAGCGGCGGGATCTTACGGTGGCGTCGTTGCGTGGGCTGGGGCCGCCGGAAGTGGTTGGGGCGCTGCCGTGGTGGCAGCGGGTGGCGGCTTCGGTGCGGGGTGATTTCTCGGCGGCGGCGCAGGCGGCGTTGGGCGATGACGCGGCGGGGTTGGTGCCTGCGCTGGTGCTCGGGGACACGTCGCGGTTGCCGGATCCGGTGCGGGAGGACTTCGAAATCGCGGGACTGCAACACCTTTGCGTGGTCAGTGGGGCGAACTTTTCGATTTTGCTGGCGGTGGTGCTGTTTCTGGCGCGGGTGCTGACATTGGGGCCTCGGACCGGGGCGGCGGTCGCGGCGGGTGCGCTGGTCATGTTCGTCGTCGTCGCGCGGCCGGATCCGAGCGTGCTGCGGGCCGCGGCGATGGGATCGATCACGTTGCTGGCGTTGGTGACTGGACGCCGGAAGCAAGCCTTGCCCGCGCTCTGTGCTGCTGTGATCGGGCTGTTGACGGTGTGGCCGGAGCTGGCGGTGCGGGCCGGGTTCGCGTTGTCGGTGCTGGCGACGGCCGGTTTGATCCTGCTGGCGCCCAGCTGGGCGGATTGGTTGCGAGCGCGCGGGTGGTGGCGGTTGCCGGCCGAGATCGTCGCGGTGTCGGCGGGTGCGTTCGTGGTCACGGTGCCGATCATGGTCGCGTTGACCGGGCGGGTCAGCGTGCTGGCGGTGCTCGCGAATGTGCTTGTCGCTCCGGTAATCGCGCCGATCACCGTGCTCGGGGCGGCGGGGGCGGTGCTGTCGTGTCTGTGGGCGCTGCCGGCTGAACTGGTGCTGCGTGGCACCGCGCCTCCGGTGTGGTGGCTGCTCTCGGTGGCAGAACGCGCGGCGAGCCTGCCCGGTGCGATGGTCGCGGTGCCGGGCGGCATCGCGGGTGGCGTCGTCGCCGCGGTTCTGGTGGCAAGTGCGGTGTGGGCGTTGCGGTCCGCGGTGGTGCGCCGGATCGCGGCGGCGGTGCTTATCGGGATCGCCGGCGTCCTCCTGCCGGTCCGGATCTGGCACCCCGGGTGGCCGCCGAGCGACTGGGTGCTGGCTGCCTGCGACGTCGGACAGGGTGACGGACTTGCCCTGTCGGTGGGCCATCGCAGCGCGGTCGTCATCGATGTCGGACCCGACCCCCGTCCGATACGAACCTGCCTGGATCGGCTGCGGATCAACAGAATCGAACTACTGGTCTTGACCCATCCGCACGCCGACCACATCGGCGGACTGGCCGGAGCGCTGCACGGCCGCACCGTAGCCGCCATCGCGGTCGGCCCGCACGAGTTGCGGGATTCGGCACACCGAGACGAATCCCGGTCCGACGCGGACCAACCCGGAACGAATCCAGCAGCGGCCGAGGCGAACTCGCATGCGCGTGGACCGGTCACCACCTCGGCAGGAGTGGCCGCGACAGCCCGGCGAGCCGGGATCCGAACGATCGACCTGGCAGCCGGCCAAGTGATGCGTTTCGGCGCAATCGAAATGCAGGTGCTCGCGCCCAACGCCACAGCCCGCACATCCGACCTGTCCACTGACGAAGCCAACGACCGTTCAGTCGTGCTCGCCGCCGCCACACCCGCAGGTCGCATCCTGCTCACGGGCGACATCGAAGGCCCGGCACAGCACCGGCTGATCACCTCCGGCGCACCCTTGACCGCCGACATCCTGAAGGTTCCGCACCACGGATCCCGCACCACCACAAAGGAATTCCTCACCGCCGTGCACCCCGGACTCGCCCTCGTCAGCGCCGGCGCCCGCAACACCTTCGGCCACCCCCACCCCGCGATCCTGTCGGAACTATCGGCCCTGGGCGCCACCATCGCCCGCACCGACCAGCATGGCGACGTCCTCGTCGCCGGCACCGCCGACCGGCTCCGCATGATCACCGCCCGCCGATCGAAATTCCCCGGATAGACCACCCCCGACCACCCATGATCGTGAGAGGAGTTCGCTATCAATGAGGAGCGTGCCCATGGCGACGACGCAGCGAACCAAATTCCATGCTCCCGTTGGATTCTTGAAGGAGGCCAAGCATGAACTGGGCTACACCACCCAGCAAGCAATGCTGCTCGATCTGGTCCAGCGGGATTTGAAACTCGTCCGGAAGGACCCGCCGGACCCGGACTCGCGGCGCTGGGACGCCTCGCTGCCGATCCAATATCCGGACTGGTACTACCTGCCGGGGGATTGGAAAGAAACCACGGTGTCAGCGCCGGAGGGCTTTCTCGAGGCCGCCAGGCGAGAACTCGGCTATCCGGACGAGGAGGAGATGCTGCTGGATCTGACCCGGGACGCCCTGCTGGAGCACAGGCAACGAGAATCCCTGCTGCGGGTGAGGTGTCGGTGCGGGACCGTAGGATCTTCGTCGTGAGCCAGCGTAGCGAGCGATCGAGCAAAGCATCCCGGCCCGGAGAGCGGTCCGCCGGTGAGTGAGCGCCCCGCGTCCGTCCAGTTGGTGCTCGGTGACGAGGAGTTGCTCATCGAGCGCGCCATCGCCGAGATCACCCGTCAGGTCCGTGCCGGCGCACCGGATCCCGAAGCGGTTCCGGTGGATCGGTTGCGCGCCGGCGACGCGAGCACCGCGGAACTGGCCGAGTTGCTCAGTCCGTCGCTGTTCGCCGAGGATCGGGTGATCGTGCTGGAGTCCGCCGCCGAGGCGGGCAAGGACGCGGTCGCGGTGATCACCGAAGCGGCCACCGACCCGCCGGAGGGTGTGGTGCTGGTGGTGCTGCACTCGGGTGGCGGCCGCGCCAAGGCGCTGGCGCCCGCGCTGCAGAAGGCGGGCGCCGTGGTGCACAACTGCGCCAAGTTGAACAAGGGGTCCGAACGGGTCGAGTTCGTGCGCGCCGAGTTCCGCGCGGCCGGAATCCGGGTGTCCGGCGAGGTCGTGCAGGTGATGATCGAGGCGGTCGGCTCGGAGCTGCGGGAACTGGCGGCCGCCTGTTCGCAGCTGGCCGCCGACACCGGCGGCAAGATCGACGTCGCCGCCGTGCGCCGCTACTACTCCGGCAAGGCCGAGATCTCCGGTTTCGACGTCGCCGAACTCGCGGTGGCGGGCGACCGCCCGGCCGCGATGGAGGCGTTGCGCTGGGCCAACGATCGCGGCGTCCCGCATGTGCTGCTGGCCGACGCGCTCGCCGACTCGGTGCACACGATCGCGCGGGTCGGTTCGGCGGGCCGCGGCGATCCGTTCAAGCTGGCGCAGTCGCTGGGCATGCCGCCGTGGAAGGTGAAGAAGGCCCAGGCGCAAGCCCGCAATTGGACCCCGGCCACCATCGGCTCCGCCTTGCAGGTCGTCGCCACGCTCAACGCGGACGTCAAGGGCGGCGCCGCGGACTCGAGCTACGCGTTGGAGCACGCGCTGACCAAGATCCTGGATCTCTACGCGGCAGGCTGACCTGCGCAAACGTCCATTCGAGACCACCATCACGTGGGCGAACGTCCAGCTATCGGGCAGTGTGGATAGCGGCTATGGACGAATACAGACCTAGATCCGAATTCGATTACTCCGAGCGTGCCGGCAAACGGCACGCTCGGCGCCGTTCTACCCGCGCACCCCGCCCGCACGGCGCGCACCGGCCGCCGGAGCGCCGCCGCCGCGGCCGTGTCGCGGTCCGGGCACTGGCCGGCGTGCTGTCGGCGGTCGTCCTCGCGGGTACCGCGGTCGGCTGGGCCACCGAGAGCAGCTTCGACAACGGCTTCGGCCGCTCCGACGCCATCGGCGACGGCCCCCGCTCGCTCGGCGGCGACATGAACATCCTGCTGATCGGCCTGGACACCCGCAAGGACCTCAACGGCAACGACCTCCCGAAGCAGGTGCTGGACAAACTGCACGCCGGCGACGGCCAGGAGGGCGGCTACAACGCCAACACGCTGATCCTGGTGCACATCCCCGCCGACATGAAGAAGGTCACCGCGGTGTCGATTCCCCGCGACGACTACGTCAAGGTGTCCGGCATTCCCGGCTACCCGAACGTCAAGATCAAGGAAGCCTACGGTCTGAAGAAGGCCGCGGTGCAGGACCAGCTGATCGCGCAGGGCGTGACCGACCAGAAGGCCCTGGAGTTCGCGGGCCGCGAAGCCGGTCGCGCCTCCGTCGTCAGCGCGGTCCGCGATCTGACCGGCGTTCCGATCGATCGCTTCGCCGAGGTGAGCCTGGCCGGCTTCTACGATCTGTCGCACGCACTCGGCGGCGTCGAGGTCTGCTTGAAGAACCCGGTGCAGGATCTCGAATACTCCGGCGCCAACTTCCCGGCGGGCCGGCAGCGCCTCGACCCCGAGCAGTCGCTGGCCTTCGTCCGCCAGCGGCACGGCCTGGAGAACGGCGACCTGGACCGCACCCACCGCCAGCAGGCCTTCCTGACCTCGGTCGCGCACGATCTGCGCAAGTCCGGCACCTTCACCGATGTCGGCAAGCTCTCGGCCTTGATGGATGCCGCCCACCGCGACGTGGTGCTCTCGCAGGGCTGGAACGTCACCGATTTCCTGCGCACCCTCGGCACAGCCGGCAGCCCGAATGTCGAGTTCCGCACCCTGCCGATCCTGCGCTACGACCAGGTCGACGGCCAGGATGTGAACATCGTCGACCCGATCGCCATCCGCCGTGAGGTCGCCGCCGCGTTCTCCGACACCCCCGAGACCCCGCAGGCCGCCCCGACCGGCACTGTCGACGTCGCCAACTCCGGCGCCGCGGACGGCATGGCCGCCACCCTGGCCACGGCCCTGAGCACCCGCGGCTACACGAAGGGCACCGTCGGCAACGGCACGACCATGACCACGACATCCACCATCCACTACGCCCCGGGCGGCGAAGCCGAAGCCAAGCGCCTGGCCGCGACCCTCGGCCTGCCGATCGCGGAATCCAGCGCACTCGCCGAAGGTCATCTGAAGGTGGTCCTGGGCAGCGATTTCACCCTGCCCGCGGACCTGACCGCCACCCCGGCCACCCAGACCCCGGAGACCGGCATCCCGGATGTCGGCAAACCGGTGGACACCACCATCGCCGGCGACTCCATCCCCTGCGTGAACTAGACCCGCCCCGCCACCCGCAGGTCACCGAAGGTGACTGTGCGCGGGCGGGTGCAGGGGCGTGGCGTCAAGCCGCTGTGTCATCGAACGGTTGGTCCGCTGGACGTGCGCTATGGAGGTGCTGATGCCCATTCAGGATCCGGCTCAGCGGATCATCATCTACCGCGCCGCGGATGCGGACTCACAGGCGGCGCTGGATCGTCTGGCGGATTCGGCCGGGCGGGTTCCAGCCCGCCCGGCAAGTCCGGCCCGGGGGAGTTACTCGCCGGCGGCGGCCGCGAAGGCCGGTTCTTCCTCGTCCTCGTCGGACTCCTCGTAGCGGCCGTCCCATTCCTCGTAGGCCGGGACATCCTCTTCGCGGGTGACGATCCACTCCAGCGACTGGGTACCTTCCTCGTCCGGGACCAGCACGTTTTCGATCTTGATCCCGATCCCTAGCACCTCGGCCGCCCGAATCACCTCCGGCAGATCATCGGCCCTGACCACAGTCTGATTCGCGTACACGGTAACCATGCGCGGAATGGTAACCGCCACCACCGACAACCCGGCAACTACCGGGTGAACTGACCGGATCCGGGAGCGGACACGACAAAAGCCGCCGTGGTCGTCAAAGCCACGGCGGCTGCGTCAACTGCATGGAGTAGCGGTAGCCGCTACCGGATTATCAGATCTTGTTCAGCGCCAGCGCGAGGGCCGACTTCTTGTTGGCGGCCTGGTTGGCGTGGATGACGCCCTTCGAGGCAGCCTTGTCCAGCTTCTTGCTGGCGGCCTGCAGACGCGCGGTGGCGGCGTCCTTGTCACCGGAGGCGGCGGCCTCGCGGAAGCTGCGGATCGCGGTGCGCAGCGCGGACTTCACCGACTGGTTGCGCTTGCGAGCGGCTTCGTTGGTACGGATCCGCTTCATCTGGGACTTGATGTTGGCCACGCCTGTTTCCTCGTGTTCCTTCGCTGGGGGTATGTACTGACAGAGTCTTCAAAACAAGTCGTACGCGTGCGACTCACCCGGAGTTTTCCGGTAACGCAACGCCGAAGATCAAGGGTACCAGCCACCCCGCAGGGCACGAAATCGGCGCTCGACCTCCCGGGAATTGTCCCTTATGAGCGGTATCTTCAGCGCAGACGTCCCGCGTCTCGGCGCGGCCGTAGGCGTGATTTTCCAGCGGTATCTCGTCCCCAGTGGCTATGAACGGCGGAAGGTGGCAGATGTCTGACGTGGAGCGCGAAGTTGTAGTCGAAGAGGTCGTCCAATCCGGAACGGTACCGGCGGGGAGCATTCCCCCGGGCGCTTACCCCCAGGTCCCCGAGGGCTTCCCGGTCCCGGTGGGCAAGAAGTTCGCGGCCGAGGCGCTCGGCACGTTCATCCTGGTGATGGGCGGTGTCGGCACCGCGGTACTGGCGGGGGAGCGGGTCGGCGCGTTGGGGGTGGCACTCGCCTTCGGTCTCACGCTGATGTTCCTGGTCTACGCGATCGGGCCGATCTCGGGCTGCCACGTCAATCCGGCGGTCACGCTGGGCCAGCTGCTGATGGGCCGGATCTCCACCGGCAATGCGGTCGGGTACTGGATTTCCCAGGTGATCGGCGGTTTGCTCTCCGGTCTGGTGCTCTTCGCGCTGGCGAAGAACCTGCCTTCCTACAGCCGCGGCGTCGACGGCCTCGGCGCCAACGGCTGGGGCGCGCACAGCCCGTCGGCCCAGACCGGCCCGCTCGGTGAGGTCGTAGTGCAGAACGGCTACGGCATGGCCTCGATGATCATCGTCGAGGTGATGCTGACCGCGCTGCTGGTCTTCGTGGTCCTGGCCTCCACCGACCAGATCTCCGACGCCCCGCTGGCCGGCCTGTCCATCGGCGTCACCCTGGCGGTCATCCACCTGATCTCGATCCCGGTGGACAACACCTCGGTGAACCCGGCCCGCAGCTTCGCGGTCGCCTGGTACCAGGACGGCGCACCCGGTCAGCTGTGGGCGTTCATCGTGTTCCCGCTGATCGGCGGCGTGCTCGGCGCGCTGGTGTACGCGATGATCTTCGGTCGCGGCACCCGCGAGACGCTGTCCGCCTGACCTACCAGCCCTCGACCCCGATCCGGCGCCGCCGGATCGGGGTCGATCTGTTTCAGCTCCAGTGGTATTCGATGACGAGCCGATGCGCGACCAGGTCGAAGCTCTTGCGCGGCACGATCGCCCCTTCGCGGCGGATGCCGGCCTCCGGCACGTCCAGTACCCGGTCCAACCGGACCCAGCTGGGCCGCCCCTCGTGATCCCAGCTGCCGCTGCCGATGCCGACCCAGTTGTGGTCGTCGTCGCGTTCGGGATTCGACGACAGCATCAGCCCGAGCAGGGTGTCCCGGTCCCGTCCGACGACGAGCACCGGCCGGTCCTTGCCGTTGTCCGGGTCCTCCTCGTAAGGCACCCAGGTCCACACGATCTCGCCCGGATCGGCGCGGCCGTCCAGGTGCGGGCAGTAGACGATCTGCCGGGCGCGGTGCGCGGTCGGTACGGGCGTGGACGCGGCCGGCCGGACCGTGATGGCCGGGCCGTTGCGTCCTCTTTTCTTGCCGATCTTCGGGCCCTGCGCTTTGGCGATGATGCCGAGCTGCTTGCCGATCGTGTTCCAAGTCCGGGCCATTCTTGGATGGTAACGGCGGGCCGCGATCTTCTCATCCGCGCGGAATGCCTTGCGCGGGCGCGGGATTGCCGACCACGCTGACCAGCGCCTGCTGAATGTGACCTGCGCTACGGCACACCAGTGGCATTCGGTGCCTCCGGCCCATGGGACGATAGGGGCTAGTTTGCCGATACCCATGAGGAGTGGAGTGCCCGCCAGCTTCGCCGACACGACGTTCACCGATCCCGCCCGGATCCGGAACTTCTGCATCATCGCGCACATCGACCATGGCAAGTCGACGCTGGCCGATCGGATGCTGCAGCTCACCGGTGTGGTCGAGGAACGGGCGATGCGCGCCCAGTACCTGGACCGGATGGATATCGAGCGCGAGCGCGGCATCACCATCAAGGCGCAGAACGTGCGATTGCCGTGGCAGGTCGACGGCACCGAGTACGTCCTGCACATGATCGATACCCCCGGCCACGTCGACTTCACCTATGAGGTGTCGCGTGCGCTGGAGGCCTGTGAGGGCGCGATTCTGCTGGTCGACGCGGCGCAGGGCATCGAGGCGCAGACGCTGGCGAACCTGTACCTGGCGATGGAACGGGACCTGACCATCATCCCGGTCCTGAACAAGATCGACCTGCCCGCCGCGGATCCGGACCGCTACGCCGCCGAGATCGCGCACATCGTGGGCTGCGAGCCGGAGGACGTGCTGCGCGTCTCGGGCAAGACCGGCGTCGGCGTCGCCGAGTTGCTGGACAAGGTGATCGCGGAGGTGCCGGCGCCGGTCGGCGACGCCGACGCACCCGCGCGTGCCCTGATCTTCGACTCGGTCTACGACACTTACCGCGGCGTGGTCACCTACGTGCGTGTGGTCGACGGCAAGCTGACCCCGCGGCAGAAGATCAAGATGATGTCCACCGGCGCACAGCACGAGTTGCTGGAGATCGGCATCGTCTCCCCGGAGCCGAAACCCACGCAGGGTCTCGGCGTCGGTGAGGTGGGTTATCTGATCACCGGCGTGAAGGACGTGCGCCAGTCCAAGGTCGGTGACACGGTCACCACAGCCCGCGACGGCGCTGCCCAAGCGCTGGCGGGCTACCAGGAACCGCGTCCGATGGTCTACTCCGGCCTCTACCCGGTGGACGGCTCGGATTACCCGAATCTGCGGGACGCCCTGGACAAGCTCCAGCTCAACGACGCCGCGCTGACCTACGTCCCGGAGACTTCGGTGGCGCTGGGCTTCGGATTCCGTTGTGGCTTCCTGGGTCTGCTGCACATGGAGATCACCCGCGAGCGCCTGGAGCGCGAGTTCGGCCTGGATTTGATCTCCACCGCGCCCAACGTGATCTACCGCGTGGTGATGGAGGACGGCCGGGAACACATCGTCACCAACCCCTCGTACTGGCCGGAAGGCAAGGTGCGTCAGGCTTTCGAGCCGATCACCAAGTGCACTGTGATCGCGCCGAGCGAGTTCGTCGGCACCATCATGGAGCTGTGCCAGTCCCGCCGCGGCGAGCTGCTGGGCATGGACTACCTGTCCGAGACCCGCGTCGAGATGCGCTACATGCTGCCGATGGCGGAGATCATCTTCGACTTCTTCGATTCGCTGAAGTCGCGGACCCGCGGCTACGCCAGCCTCGATTACGAAGAGGCAGGCGAGCAGGAATCGGCCCTGGTGAAGGTGGACATCCTGTTGCAGGGTGAGGCCGTGGACGCGTTCAGTGCCATCGTGCACAAGGACGCGGCCCAGCCCTACGGCAACAAGATGACCACCAAGCTGCGTGAGCTCATCCCGCGTCAGCAGTTCGAGGTGCCGATCCAGGCGGCCATCGGCTCGAAGATCATCGCCCGCGAGAACATCCGCGCCATCCGCAAGGACGTGCTCGCCAAGTGCTACGGCGGTGACATCAGCCGTAAGCGCAAGCTGCTGGAGAAGCAGAAGGAAGGCAAGAAGCGGATGAAGACCATCGGCCGGGTCGAGGTTCCGCAGGAAGCCTTCGTGGCCGCGCTGTCCTCCGACGCCGCCTCGGACAAGCCCAAGAAGTAGCCCCAGCACCCGGAATAAGGGGCTTGTCGGTCGGTTTTCCGGATGGCAGGGTTATGGTGCTCGTCACGGTCACGACTTCGATCTTCTTGGAGGATGTGACAGTTGGGTTCTGCGCAAATATCCTCGAGGTGATCTTCACTCGGTCGGGGCCCGGTGTGGTGAGGATGCTGGAACCTAGATGTGGAGCCTTGCATGACGCGTGACCTGCCCTTCGATGGCACTGATGACACCGAGGCGGATGCGGCCGGAAGCGATATGGCCTATCGCGTGGCGACCGGAGTAGCGCGAGTGGCGCGGGGTGGCGCGTATGTCACCGGTGGCGCCCTGATCGCGTCCAACGGCGGCGGGGTCCCCGCGAAACCGGGGGACGCCCGCCTCGACAGCTGGAATACGGGCTGGGCGCACGACGACGATCCGGACCCCGACTCGGATGTGCCGAGCCCGACCGTGACCTTCCCGGATCCCGGCCCGGACTGGGTGCCGCCCGCGCCGCTGCAGTCTCAGCAGACGCTGCCGCCGCCGCCCGCGCCGCTGGAGCACGCGCCGTCGGTCCCGGACTGGATGGAGCCGGACACCCGCGCCGCCTGGAACCCCTCCGACGACCAGACGCCCGGCTGGTACAGCACCGAAGCGGCGGAGGACTCCTCGACTCCGGACTGGATGGACACCAGCACACCGTCTCGTTCCCATGAGTCCGGCTCGATGGATTGGCTGGACAGCCCGGCCGTCGACGGCCTGCCCGGCCACAGCCCCTTCTCGCTGCCCGGCGCGTTCGGCGGCGCGAACCCGTTCCTGCCCAAGTTCCCGGCCTCGGGTCCGGCCGAGGACGCGGCGGCCGAGACGCCCGGCGGTTCGGCCGGCCCCGGCTACGACCTCGAGTTCGGCCGCTTCGATCCGGCCGACCTGGCCGGCAGCAGCCCCTGGGACAGCCCGTTCGACAACGGCAGCCTGTTCGACGGCGTCGGCGGCGGCTCGGAGTTCGGCGTCTTCCTCGGCGTCGACGCGAGCGCGGCCCTGCACACCGAGTTCACCGTCGACTTCGGGATCAACGAGCAGGACGGGCTCTACCTGTTCACCCAGGCGAAGGTGGAGGCGTCCGCGGAGCTGTCGGTGAAGACCGCCGCGGGCAACAACGTCGGCGACCAACTCGATCAGCTCTCGGACTGGCTCGACAGCAAGCCGTCGGCGGGTACCGGTGCGGCGAAGACCACCAATGAACAAGCCGGGTCGGCGAATTCGGGTCTCGGCACCGGCAGCACGCACGGCTCGACCGCGGCTCCGGCCGCCCAGCCCGCGGCTCCGGCCCTGGCCGCGCCCGCACCGGCTCCGGTCGCGCCCGCCGCGCCCGCTCCGGTCGCCCCGGCGGCCCCCGCTCCGGTTGCCCCGGCTTCCGTGGCTCCCGCCGCGGTAGCTCCGGCTCCCATCGCCCCGGTTCCGGTCGCGCCCGCCGTCGTGGCGCCCGTGGTGGTCCAGCCGGTGGCGGCGACACCGCTGCAGACCACGATCCAGCCCGACGCCGCGAGCACCCCGATCGCGAATGTGCTCACCGGACCGAACGGTGCGTCCCCGCTGACCGCGCCCGCCGCGGTGGCGCCCGCCTTGTTCGAACCTCCGAAGCCGGCTCCGGGGAAGATCGACCCGGGCAAGACCGATATCGGGCACACCGGCACCAGTCCGGTGACGAACCCGCCGACCACGGTGACCAGCACGATCCCGGTGCCGTCGACCGGCGCCACGATCGATCCGACCACCGGTAAGCCCGACCTGGGCGGCATCACCAAGACCCCGGGCGCCACCGTGACGGTGCCGACCCCCGATATCGACGGCACAACCACCAAGATCCCGGGCGCGACCGTCACCCCGACGGCGCCCGCGACCAAGCCGGCGCCGACCACCGATCCGGATGTGACCAAGCCGAGCGTGCCGACCTCGCAGCAGCCGACGCCGACCCAGCCCAAGCCGGTCGACCCGACCCACACCCGGCCGACCGCCGACGTGCCGACCACGGCGGACGTCCCGACCGTCTCGGTGCCGACCCAGCAGCCGACGATGACGCACAGCGTCACCGTGCCGACCGCCGACGTCGATCCGCCCTCGGTGCACGTCCCGACCCAGGCTCCGGTGACGCCGAAGCCGCCGCTGACGCTGAACCCGAACCCGAAGCCGATCAGCGACAACGTCGACTACCAAGCGGCCCAGTACACCCCGCACAGCGATCATCTGTTGTTCGCCTCGGGACTCTCGGGTGGCCTGATGCCGCACCAGGATCCGCTGCTGTCGCACCACGATGGGACGGACATCACGTTGGTGTAGCCGCCCGAGCGGGTACCAAGGGTTTTTATGTCGCGCACGCGACCGACGAAGCAAGAGTGAGGAGCAGGGTTGTCTGCCGCAGCAGGGCTGAAGGCCGCGACGGTGAAACATCCGGACGCGATGGCCCCGCTCATCCGGATTCTGGACGAACTGCGGGAGATGGCCCGAGCCGCGGGCCGCGACGATCTCGGGGGCCGTTTGGGCATGGTGCGCGCGCGGGTCACCGACCCGCGCGTGCGCATGGTGGTCGTGGGTGAGCCGAAACATGGAATGAGCACCCTGGTCAACAGCCTGGTCGGGGCGCCGGTGAGCGCCACCGACACGGCGTTGAGCGTGCCGGTGATCGTGGAGTACGGCCCCCAGGCCACCGCCAATCTGGTGAAGTCGC
This sequence comes from Nocardia sp. NPDC051832, assembly GCF_040681285.1. Taxonomy (NCBI): domain Bacteria; kingdom Bacillati; phylum Actinomycetota; class Actinomycetes; order Mycobacteriales; family Nocardiaceae; genus Nocardia; species Nocardia sp. NPDC051832. Next base: position 1,561,872 of record NZ_JBFAYL010000001.1, on the reverse strand, counting down.
ACGGCAACGGCCGGGTGGAACGCCAGGCGGTGGACCCGCTGAATCCGGGCCCCGCGCTGACCGCCCAGGGTGTGGTCCGGGCCGAGTTCACCGAGCCGAGTCCACTGCTGGCCGACGGCATCGTGGTCATGGACGCCCCGGGCGCGGCGGGTGACGAGCACACGAAATGGTCGATGATCGCCGCGGCCGACACCGTGCTGTACGTGGTGGACGCGAGCCGGGAACTGACGCCCGCGCAGCTGGAGCATTTGCAGCGGATCCATCAGCTGTGCCCGACGGTGATCTGCGTGCTCAACAAGATCGACCGTTTCCCGCAGTGGTCGCATGTGCAGCAGCGCAACCGCGATCTGCTGGACGCGGCCGGTCTCGGGTTCGCGGTGGCGCCGGTGTCGGCGCTGCTGCACTTACAGGCCGAAACCACGGGCAACTACCAGCGCGATATCGAATCCGGGATGCCGCAGCTGATCGATCATCTGCGCGACTATGTGGTCTCGCGGGCCGATGCCGTGGCGATCGAGGCCGCGGTGCGCGATATCCGGCTGGTCACCGATCATCTGGCGGTCACGGTGCGCTCCGAGGCCGAGGCGCTGCGGGATCCGCGCCGCCGCGCCGATATCACCGAACAGCTGCTGGCCGCGCGCAATCTGGCCGACGAGTTGCGCCAGCGCACCGCCAACTGGCAGGTCACGCTGGTCGACGGCAGCACCGAGCTGATGGCCGATATCGAGCACGATCTGCGGCACCGGCTGCGCAGCCTGGTGCGCGACGCCGAAGCCGAGATCGCGCAGACCGATCCGGCCCGGGGCTGGAAGGATTTCGGCACCGAACTCGACGCGCGCATCTGCGAGGCCGTCGAAGAGAACTTCGTGATGGCGCACTATCGCTCGGTGGAGTTGTGCGAGCAGGTGGCCGCGAAGTTCCCGGCCGATCACCGCACGCCGCCGCTGCCGGATCTGAGATTGGAGAATCCGGGGGAGGTGCTGGAACCGGTCGCGCCGCTGGACGCGCTGGACAGCGCGAAAGCCAGTGTGACCCAGCAGTTCCTGTCCGGTCTGCGCGGTTCCTACGGCGGCATACTGATGGTCGGTCTGGCTACCAGCCTGCTCGGCATGTCACTGGTGAACTGGTACTCGGCCGGGGCCGGTGTCCTGCTCGGCGTGAACGCGCTGTGGGACGACCGCAAGAACCGCAAACTGCGCCGCCGCGCCGAAGCCAAGGTCGCCGTCGCCCGCCTGATGGACGACGTGATCTTCCAGGTGAGCAAGGAATCGCGAAACCGCCTGCGCGCCATGCAGCGTGCGTTGCGTGACCACTTCACCGACATCGCCGCCGACACCGCACGCACCGCCGACGAGTCGCTGCGCGCGGCCGAGGAGGCCTACGGCAAGTACGGCGACCGCCGCGAGGAGCGCATCGCCGAACTCGACGGGCGGATGAGCACGTTGCGTGCCGTCCGGGAACGCGCCGAAGCTCTGGTAGCGGCCTGACCCCCCGTCACCCCGGCTGATTCGCCGGGGTGTTGGCCGGACGGAAATTGCCGGCGCCATGGCTTTCCTCGGCCCGGATGACGTGGGTGACCGCGTTGATCAACGCCAGATGGGTGAACGCCTGGGGGAAGTTCCCCAGGTGCCGTCCACTGCGCGAATCGATCTCCTCGGCGTACAGCCGCAGCGGGCTGGCGTAGCCGAGCAGCCGCTCGCACAGATGCTTGGCCCGTTGCAGCTCGCCGATCTCCACCAGCGCCGAGACCAGCCAGAACGAACAGATGGTGAAAGTGCCTTCGGCGCCGGACAATCCGTCGTCGGTGGTCTCGGTCCGGTAGCGCAGCACCAGGCCGTTCTCGGTGAGCCGGTCGGCGATGGCGAGCACCGTCGCGCGCACCCGGTGGTCGTCGGGCGGTAGGAAACGCAGCAGCACCACCAGTAGCAGTGAGGCGTCCAAGGTCTCGCCGCCGTAGGTCTGCGTGAACACGCCCTCGCTGGTCACGCCGTGGGCGAGGATGTCGGCTCGGATCTCCTCGGCGATCTCATACCATTGCGCGGCGTGCCGGAGCTGCCCGTGCAGTTCGGCCAGTTTCGCGCCGCGGTCCAGCGCCACCCAGCACATCACCTTCGAGGAGGTGAAATGCTGGGGTTCGCCGCGGACTTCCCAGATGCCGCGGTCGGGCTTGTGCCAATTCGCGATGGCGGCGTGCACCTGCCGTTCGAGCAGTGGCCACAGCGTTTCGGGCACCTGCTGGCGGGACTTCACATGCAGGTACACCGCGTCCAGCATGGTGCCCCAGATGTCGTGCTGGTCCTGGTTGTAGGCGCCGTTGCCGATCCGGACCGGGATGGCCCGGTCGTAGCCGCGCAGATTGTCCAGGGTGCTCTCGGTGATCACGCGTTCCCCGCCGATGCCGTAAAGCACCTGCAGCGGAACGGGTTTGCCGTTCTCGTCGGTGGTGGCGTCGTTGAGGAAGGCGAAGAAATCGTCGGCCTCCCGATCCAGCCCGAGCGTGTACAGGCCCCACAGTGCGAAGCTGGAGTCGCGCACCCAGCTGTAGCGGTAGTCCCAGTTGCGTTGCCCGCCGGGTGTTTCCGGCAGCGAGGTGGTGGCCGCGGCCATCAGCGCGCCGGTCGGGGCGTAGGTCAGGCCCTTCAGGGTGAGCGCGCTGCGCTGTAAGTAGTTGCGCCACGGGTGATCCGGGAATTTGCCGAGCGTGATCCATTGCCGCCAGGACTCCGAGGTCTGCCACATCTTCTTGGCGGCTTCGGCGTAGGTGCGCGGAGCGGGCAGCTCCGACCAGGTCAGGGCCACGAAAACCTCGTCGCCCTCTTTCATCCGGGTGCGCGCGCGAGCCTCGCGGCCTTCCAGACCCAAGCGCAGATCGGTGGTCAGCACCAGGCTGGGCCCCGCGCTCGGATCATCGCAGCGCACGGCGGTGGCTTCCTCGTAGACCTTGCCCGTGTACTCCCAGCGGGCGGTGGCGCGGTGATAGTCGAAGGCCGGTTCGCAGCTCAGCGCCAGTTCCACCGTGCCGTTCACGCATTTCACCGTGCGCAGCAGCATGTGCTCGGCATCCCAGTCCATCGGGGTCCGGCGGTGGGTCCGGCTGCGCTGGTCATTGTTGTGCCACGGCCCCAGAATCAGCGCGTCCCGCACGATCAGCCAACCGGTCTGGGTCTGCCAGGTGGTTTCCAGGATCATGCCGCCGGGCAGATAGCGGCGCGCGGCGGGCACGTTCACCCCGTAGGGACCGATCCGGAAATGCCCGGCGCTGCGATCGAGGATCGCGCCGAAGACGCTGGGCGAGTCCGGGCGCGGCAGGCACATCCACTCGACCGCCCCGTTGGCGGCGATCAGGCAGGTGGTCTCGCAATCGGAGAGGAAGGCGTAGTCGTCGATGGGCGGATAGCTGGAGTGATACCCCTGCTGGGTCATCGCCGTCGGGATCGGCAGGTCGGCGGGTTCGTGCTCATCAGAGGACGCCATACCCCAATCTTGGGGCGCTGCCGCCGCGGCGTCCACTACCTGCCGGCGAATTCGAGTATCACCCCCGAGTCCGCGCTGTTCGCCTGCTCTCAGGATCGCCTACTAGGCTGACGGCGTGCAGAGCATCGCAGGATGGTGGGACAGCTTCGAGCTGTGGGTCGCGGGATTGCCGTTCATTCCCCAGTTCCTCGTCGTGCTGGTCGGCATGGTCCCGATCAGTTTCGCCATCGCCTACCTGCTGGACCGCGCCGTGCGCCTGGCGATGGCGCTGCTGGGCCGCAACCGCGCCGCCGCCGTCACCCAGGCCGCCGATACCGCCGGGCTCCGCCTCGGCGCCGATCTCGTCGAGCCGGACTTGCAGGTCCCGGCGAACCTGGCCACGCTCGAGCACGCGCAGAGCGGGGTCCGCTGATGCCACGTTCCCGGGTTCAGCTCGCCCTCATCGCCCTGCTCGTCCTCGTCGTCCTGGCGTGGTTCTTTACGAGGTAGAACCGCCGGTGCGCCAATCGTTGAGGCGCTTACCGAGCTTGGTAACGGTGTCGCCCACTTCCTGGCCCACCGTGCTCACCGCGGCCCCGACGTCCTTGCCGAGGTTGCGCACCGTGCGGATCAGCGGATCCTCGGACTCGTCGAAGCTCTGCTTGTAGTTGCGCGCCGCTTCCTTGATCTCCTCGCTGATCCGCGCGTTCTTGTCGGTGTCGCGATGCGGATAGTGCCCGTGGATGATCCGGTCGTACTCCCCGGACTGGATCCAGCGCCGCAGCTCGGCGGCCCGCAGCACCGAGAACGGATGCGACTGCAACTCCAGATTGAGCAGCTTGAGCACCCCGTCGCGCAGATCGCCGGAGCGTTCGTAGTCGTCGGCCTGGGCCAGGAACGCACCGTGGTTCATCTCCTTGACCCAGGTGCCGCCCGCGGTCTTCATGTGCACCCGCACCGAGGCGTCCACGTCCTGCCCGCACAGCAGCCCGGCCCGGTCGCCGGACAGTTCGGACTTGCGGCTCCACTCCATCAGCGCCGCGACGATCGCGCGTAAAGCCCAGCCGCCCACCGGCATCCAGCCGATATTGGCGGAGATGCGCAGCAGGTGCATGAGCATCGTGCGGTAGACCGCGTGCCCCCAGGATGTTCTATAGGGCAAAAGTAGACTGGGCGGTATGAAACCCCAGGCCAGCATAGTTGGAGCACGTATCTACGCCCGTGTTTCGGATGATCGTTCAGGTTTCGCCCGGTCGGTAGATGAGCAGCAGGCCGACAACCGGGCAGTGTGTGAGCGGCACGGCTGGCAGATCCTCGGGGAGTACTCAGACAACGACATTGGCGCGTCCAAGTGGACTAAGAAGAAGGTTCGCCCGGAGTATGAGCGGCTCAAGGAAGACATCCGGCCCGGCGAAGTCATTGTGTTTTGGGAGGCATCCCGCAACACCCGAGACATGCCTGTGTATTACGCCCTGGAAGACCTGTGTGCCGATCTTGGGGTGATGTGGTGCTTCAGTGGTCGGCTGCTTGATCCGCGTGACCCTGATGACCAATTCATGGGCGGGTTTGAGGCGCTGCTAGCGAAGCGGGAGACGGACCTAACTCGTAAGCGTGTGCTTCGCACGATGAAGCAGAACGTTGCGGATGGTAAGCCTCATGGCAAACCACCGTTCGGGTATGACGCGATCAGGGATCGTATGGGCAGGCTTGAGGGTTGGGAGATCAATCCGAAGCAGGCTGCTCTGATTCGTGAAGCGGCAGACCGGATTACGGAGAACTCTGAGGGTGTCATGGGGATTGCTCGTGACTTCAATGAGCGGGGGATACCGACACCCGGCGGTGCGGCTGCTGCTGGCACACGGAAGCAGAACGGCAAGGTTGCTCAGGGTTGGTCGAACACCACGCTTCGGCGGTTGTTGATGAATCCTCAGATCGCTGGTCTTCGTGTCCATGAGAAGCAGGCCGTTGGGCAAGGCACGTGGGAAGGCATCATCACGGAGGGGCAGCATTACCGCCTGGTTGCGATTCTGGGGGACTCTGGGCGGCTCTTGCACCGTGGGACCGACCCGAAGAACCTTCTTGCTGGTATCGGTCGGTGTGGCGGCTGTTCAGCGTTGCTTGTTCGGAACACTTCCGGCGGCAAGCAGTACTACGGCTGTCCTGACTGTGGACTGTTCACGCGGCCCGTTCACTACATAGACCCGATGGTTGAGGAAGCGGTCATTTTGTGGCTTGAGCGGTTCGACGTAGCCCAGTACGCGGCCAAGTCTGACCCGGCGGCCAAGGCGGACGTTACCGAGCTTGAGGAGTTGCGGGCGCGGCTGGCTGATTTTGAGGGCAAGGCTGTTGAGGGCACGGTGTCGGCGGATGCGTTCGGGCGGATTGAGGCCAAACTGTCGGCTCAGATCGTTGAGGTTGAGAAGCGTTTGCGGCACGCGCACGCACCTGTTCCGGGGCTGTCGGAGGTGGCGGGTCCGGACGCGCGGAAGGCTTGGGGTGCGTTGGATATGAAGCGGAAGCGGCAGATTGTTGCCGGGGTGGTCACGGTGTTGTGTGATCCGCTTCCGGATGAGTTGAGGTTGCGGCGCAGGTTCCTACCTGAGTATGTCCGGTACACCGACTGGCTGACATAGAGAGAATCCCCCAAAACCCAAGCGGTTGAGGGGGATTCGTTTTATGTGGATAGCAGTCGGGCAACCTTGGTGAGTGCATCCAAGGAGGGTGTTGGTGCTTGCTCGACCTGTTTTCGTAGGTATGCGACCACTTCGGGGGGAAGCGTCGGTGTCATGCATCTAATGGTGCGGATGCTGCCGACTGGCTACGCCCTTGGTGACGCTGTTAGGAAGCCTCTGGCCTGGCGGTTTGCTGTGGGTTGTTGAGCCTTCTTGTGCGCCTTTTACTCGTTTGAGGTGGCTTCTGGGGTGGTTAGGTATCCGTTCTCGATGAGGCCGAGCACTGGCGGGTGTCCGTAGGCGCGGCTGATGGCGATTACGGTTTCTGCGGGTAGGCGGTTGCGGCTGACCTGCTTGTAGAGGGCGCTGTGTTCGATGCCAGCGCGTTCGGCAACGGTCCGGTAGCTCTCACCTTGGGTGATCTGCTGGTACCAGGATGCGGCGGCTGATTGCTGATGTGTTGCTGTCATGCAACAGAGCATGGACTGTTGACGTTTGGCAACGCAACCCAAGCGTCCACTTGGTGAGGGCTGGGCTGTGAGTGCTTCGCGGCGTGACCTTGGGGTTGCTCTCGCGAGTGGTCGGGTGTCTGTGTCTGGCATCACGTGAGCAACGGCAATGGCCGGGGCGCAACTAGTCGCTCATGGGGACTCGATTAGACCGCACCGTATCGGCGCAGTGCCAGCGGAGATGTCGCACCGAATCGAGGAGGACTGTCGAGTGTGGCCAATAGGTTCTAGCGCATGTCAAACACACGATTCGAGGTCAATCGACACGGCCAACCGGTAGGCAAATACGCCTCAGCCCATGACGCACTATTCCGCTCCAAACTTTCCCCTAGAGGGAAATCTGTAGTCGGGTACCTCCTAACCCACGATGACGGTTCTAGTCCCGCACGGGCGCACATGGCCGCCGTTCTGGGGATGGGGAGGAATGTAGTCACCGGCGCGATTCGTGACGGGGAGGCCGCCGGGTACCTGGTGTTTCAGCCGGTAATCGGTCCTGACGGTAAACGGGTCAACTCCGTGTGTCACGTCAGAGAAATTCCCTTCCCCCCTCAGGTGCGGGAACAGCTACGGGAACCGATCCATCAATCCCAGTGAACGGGGGAGCAGTAACCAATGAGCGACACAACCGAGAAGCAGCACAAGACGCGGGGCTGGGTAAAGGTTCCGCATTCCCTCCACGCGGGGGAGGCTGACGCTCACATGATCAGCACCTACTACGCCGTCGCATCCTTCGCCGATGGACGGACAGGAGAGGGCTCTAGAGCGGGCCGTAAGGCTATCGCCAAGCGTGCGGGTATCGGGAACCTTAGAACCTTGAGCCTAGCGCTGGATCGGCTTATCGCGCGGGGTTGGATTGAAGAGGTGGGGCGTCCGGGCAAGAGCAGTCTTTACGCCTTGGGTGAGCCCGACCAGGATGACCTAGAGCAGATTTGCCCTACGTCAGATTTGCTACCGGTAGCAGATTTGCCCTACGTACCTAGAGCAGATTTGCCCTACCACCTAGAGCAGATTTGCCCTACGAATAAGAATAACTATCAAGAACCACTATCAAGAGAAGACCCTAAAGGGTCTTCAACTACAACTAACGTGCGCGAGCGCGTCAACCCAGAGCAGACACCCGAGAGCATTCGAGATCTCATCTGGAATCTCACCAAGGGTCCATACGTTCGACCGTATGAGGTCAATCAGCTGTGGACTGATCGGGACAACCTTGGTCGCTATCAGGAATCTGCTGATGTTGAGTTGTTGGTGGGTTTGCTCGGTGATGTTGAGACTCTCTATGAGTCTCGCCTCTGACTGATCGGATGTTGGTTGGTCTGTGGCGCGGAGCAGCGATCAGTGCTTGTGGAGTGTTGATCGGTCTGGGGGTTCTCCTGAATAGACCTGCTCAGTGTTTGGCCTTCGGCCGTCCGTTCGTAGATGTGCCCTTCTGATCGCGTCTTTTCCCTCCGGGCCACAGTTCATCCTTAGTTATGGCCTTACGGCCATTCTGAGCGCATTGGGTGTTCATCTGGGATATGTGCTCAGGAAGCTGATTAAAGTCTCTCAGCGTTCGATCTGGGGGGCTGGGATCAAGGGTTGAGAATGAATGACATCTAGCTCGGTTTGCATTGTTGGACCTTCTTCCGGAAACGGGAATATATGTGATCCGCGGCACAGGCCGGGCTGAGGGTGCCTAATTCAAACGCTGAGCCATCAAGACATTAATCCGGGGCATGTCCCCAGAAATCCAATCCTGATCGCTCTCCGTTCGATCTAGGGGGTAGGAATCAATATCACCGAAAGGGTAAGTCATTGGATGCCGAAGCATTCCGGCAACTCCTCGCTGTCAGAGAAGCAACACCAACACCCGAGCAAGCAGAAGCAGCACAACAAGCCAACGAGCTTCAGGCAATCGAGGAACAGCTAATACATGACGACATGGACGCTCATGAGCGGAGCTTGCAAAGGTACCTAGGGTCGGACTATCCGGACCCGTGGCTGAACAAGTGGGACGCCATGAGGCTTACTCGGCGCAGTTGGCGAACCATCCAATATTGGCGGTCACACGGTTGGCTCAGGACCGGTATCACCGGTCAACACGGCGAAAGAGTCTTCAAACGCAAGTCCCTGATCAATGCTATGCGCAAGGCGCGCGAATGCAAGGACATGCAGGCATACATGCCTGGATGGGGTAGGGGAAACACTGCCTATTATCTAGTTGCTGAGGCTGTAGCGGATTATCCGGAAATGGACGCACAACAGATTGCCAACGTGGTCGGTATCAGGCGAGATACAGCCATGAAGCATCTCAGAACTATTCGACCAACTGTCAGAGTTCTAGCGAAGGATCGAATTCGGGAACTTCTCACGGAGCACCCAGGGCTTACCAATAGAGAAGTAGCGGAACGATTGGGCATTTGCGCGGGTACGGTCAGGGCGCACGCTGAACCGATCAGGCGTGAGATAGACCCTCATCGGTGTGTGGACAGGCGAGCCGCGACGGAATCTCTAATCCGCACGATATTCAAGGGGAACCCAAAGTTGAGCAACTATGAGGTTGCCAAAATGGTGGGACTGTCAAAGGTGACTGTGAGTAAGTATGCGGTAGCTATCCGCCGTGAGCTAGAGGCTGAAGGCTATGAGGTCTCCAAGCGGGGCCGCTGAACAATTCAACTAGGCGCTCGTGGAGATTTATCTGTCGGCGCATACTGATATAGTTTTGTCAACGCCGGAAACGGCAACAAGCTCCTTCTCAAATCAATAGAGACACTAGTACTAGTAAACGGTAGAGGACTGTCCGAGGAATCGGATACGTCCTCTATTTTCATGCCCAAAACAGGGAAGAGGGTAACCATGCATGGATTATCCGTGGATGTCATACGGCGATACGGGAAATCCTCCCGATGGCAAATAGTCGTCGCATTTCCGAACTGGATTACCAGACTCAACCAGGCCAGCGCAAGAAAGCTCTGCGACATTATCGCAGACCTCCTAGAAGATGCTGAAGAAGCTCAATCCGGACGTTGGCACGGCAAGAGAACCACATGCGGGGGATTGCAAATCAGCAAGCTCCGCCCAGATGGAACCGCAATCGACACAGACACGCCCGTCGTTCTAGGCAAGGCGCAAGCTGAATATCTTGAGCAGATTCTTGACGAAGCACTGAACTTGAAAGAGGAGCAACGTTAAATGGCGCACAGTCCAAGATGGGAACACCCTAAACGCTGGCGGGATAACCCGGACTACCGTTCGATCCTCGGCGGGGGAGTCATCAATAGAGCCGCTATCGCGCACATTCCAGATGATCAATGGTATGTGCCGAACCCTGTCGGATGGACCGATCCGCGATGACAGAACAAACCCCAGAAGACGCAACCGAAAGCGGAAGCGTGCTTGTCTACACCACCGAGACACCGAAAGAAGAAAACTAATGGCAGTCAAGACCAACATCAGCGACCTTCTCACCCATATGACATCGGAATCCTACACCGGATGGCTAAACACTCGCTCTGAACAGTCCAAGGTCCGGGACATGATTACGACCATTGACGCGTTCGGCATTCCCGTAGGAAAAGCAGTCACCGAAGCAGCCGCCAACCTTGACGCCGTAGTTAAGCGCTATGACGCCGTAGTCGAGAAGCTCGAAACGCGAGCACTCACCATTGAAGACTATGAGCACAAAGACCACCTGAAGATCATCAGCGAGAACGCGGCCAAGGAGAAGGCACACGAACACGCTGTAAGCCTCCGTGAGGAAGCAATCGAGGAAGCCTCGAATCAGGTCCGTGTGGCCGCCTACGCCTCCATTCGCGGATGGATGGAAGGCTTGAACTCGATTTACGCCAAGGAGCACGACGGCCTTTACCTGGCTGAAGAGAACAGCCCCTACGAACCCCCTATTGAGGGCATTAAGCGTGCGCAGCGCCGCGAAACTCTAGACGGCCTCTACCAGGAATTGCGGGAACTCGGCAACCTTGGAAAACTGGAAGCTCACACCCTCTGGGATGGGATGATGATCTCCCGATACGAATTCACCGGCGAACAGATCGCACTCACCGGCGGAGAATCCAACATCCGGAATATCGGCGCACCAGACGGGCACATGCGAGGAATGGCCGAACTGGCCTCTAGCGTTGGCGCTAAGCCCCGCCTATTCGTTGGCACACCGGGCGAGTTCCGCGAAGAAGTCGCGCGCGTCAGGCGAGAAGCCAAGATTGCGGTTGGTGGCTACCCGGAAATGACCGGCCACGAGTATGGATCGCTCCGGGACTATTTCATTGAGGCACACCAGGCCGACCGGCTGGAGGAGCACAAACAGAGCATCGTTGAGATGAGTGCGGCTGCGAATGCTTCCGCAAAGGCTCAGGCCAAATACTTCCAGGAAGCCAGCAAGAAACGCGAAAACCAGCAGTAACTAGCACACATTTGATGGGGGATGGTTCACGCGATCATCCCCCATTCTAATTCAGGAGAACCGGAATGACGCCGCCAGAATGGCTACATACCTACCTGACAACCAACGGCACAGTAGACAGAGCGAAGCTCATGGACGACGCCGACCAGGCAGGGTATAGCAACGATCAGATGCAGCGCGCAGCAAAACGGCTCGACGTTGTATACGAGAATGTCAGCACAACCCCAAGGCGAACCATGTGGAGCCTGCCCGGAAGGGAAGAAACCCCACAGCAAGGCACACAGCCGCGAGAAAACATCCCTGAGACAGACAATGCCGAACTGAACGTGCTCTATGTCGTCAAGGAGCAGCTTGAGGACAGGCTCATACAAGCCAGCCCCGGCACAATCTCACAAATCGCCAAACAGCTACGCGACACCGTAGCCAAGATTGAGGAAATCAAGGCAGCACAGCCCTCAGTTCAGGACAAAGCTGTTTCTTGGCGCGTTGACATGCTGAAAGCCGCTAGATTCACTCCTAACGCCATTTCAGTAGTGGAGGCATACCCGAACAGCCTAGGTGGCCGTCAGCTCCTTAAATTGGCTCTCAAGGAGCTTCTCACGATTGAGCGGGTAGAAGTCCCCCAGGATGAGACCGAAACCAATGCGGTTCGATCATTCCTTTACGCGAATGGGCTGCTTCAGCCAAAAGAAGGTAATGGCATCGTTGATGAAGATGATGCCGAATATTCGAGTGAATAATATGCACGATGGTCGGTCGGGAATTCCAGTCATGGCGCTTTGTACCAAGCAGTCATGGCGCGGAATTTCCGCAGGTCATTTTTAATCGTTGCAGTCATGGTGGGGTTTATCACATTGACACGCGCGAGAAGCCCAGGCCCTTATGGGCGCATTGTGGAGGGCTTGTAGGGGTCCCTCCCCACCCCTATTCTCAACGCTCCCGGACTTTAATTGCTGGGTGATGGTTCTGTATGGATGGGGATATTCTGAGGCTTTAGAACGGCACAGAGAATGCACCTATTTTGCTGTGATGAATACCACAAGCCGCGGTGACCCTACCCCTCCTTTTAAATATGGCTTTGTACCAAGGTGTCGGGTGGTTCAAAGAATTGCATCCCCCTACTTCATGCGCATATTCATGCATGATCTGATTGCCTATTCATGGTGTTTATGCGCTCGTGTTGTATGCGCTTAATGTGTGCTGTTTGATCCTATTGTTTATGGTCTCCTCATTTGTTTATGGGGATTGGTTGAAAGGATATTGTTGGTGAGTATTGTTGAGGGTGTTCTACGCTCTAATATGTGTGTGGCTGATAAGGCTGTTGTTGTTGAGGCTCTGATGCTTGGTGGCTTCAATGGTGTTGTGTCGGGTATCGGTGGTGGGGTTGTGCCTGCCCCTGCTCCCCGTGTGTCGGCGGGGATGGTTGGTCGTAAGTGTGGGGGTTGGTCGCATGTCTGAGGATTGGTTGAGTGCCGCTATCGCTAACCATGATGCTGTGAAGGCTGATGAGCATGACCGGCTTATGGGGTGGGGTAAGTACCATCCGGACGCTATTCAGGCTGCTGCTGAGGCTGAGGAGCGTGCTGCTGCCGCTCGTGCTCGTGTGGTTGCCAGCAACAAGGATTGGCTTGAGGGGAAGGTTGAGGCTCACCGGCGCGCGATGATGCCTGCTGCGGAGCGTGAGGCCCTTGAGTCGGCTGAGGCTGTGAAGGCTGCTGAGGATGAGCGTTACCGGCGGTGGCGTGTGAGTCATCCGAATGGTTACTGATTGAGTTGATATGAGTGAGCCCCTGGCTTGTCCTGTGAAGGATGGGCTAGGGGCTCTTTTGCTATGTGTGCCTTGATGGTTCGGGGTGTTTCCTCGAATGATGTTGTGCCGCAACTGATCTACATCCGCCGGCCTCGGTAGATCCCCAGGTCAGGAGCGTGTTTCGTTCAGGCTTGTATCACGTAGGCCCGTGCGAACCATGTGCCGATCTGGGCTTTGTGAAGGTGTCCGGCTATCGCCCGGTCTCCTTGTACCGCCATGGTGGCGTGAACGTGCACTATCCCATCGGTGATCTCTCCGATTGCGTGCATCTCGGCGGGAAGCTGGTAGGTGCTGATGTTGTCTGCGGTCGCATCGTGTGCGGGCATGGTCGAGATGGTGAACGAGTCTGCGGCTCCGATGAGGCTGACTATCGCCCCGTTGGTGACACCGGCCCAGTTGGCTTGCTTGGTGATCTCTGAGAGGAGTTCGCCGTTCTTCACTTCAAAGACGTGCATGGTCGGCACGGTAGATCCTCCTGTGTCGGCTGGCGGGTCTTCAAGGGTCTTCAGTGTTGGCCGATCAGTGGGGACAGCTTGGACAGCATCACTCCTGAGCACCATCTAGCCCCGGCATCGTGGGGGTTGAGCACTTCAGCTGAGAGGCGTTGTGCCACAAGCAGAGGTGATGGTGTGAGTGTGGGTGTGTGTATGTAGGTGCGCGCGGTTTCGTGGTCGATTCCGCAGATGCGGGCTACTACTGCTGTCAGGTATCGGTCTCTGACTGGTTCGTCGCTGGTGAGCAGTTGGCACACTGTTCCGGCTGCTTGTTGTCCAGGGAGTTTGGCGAGTATCCCGGCGGCGTTCACTCTGATCACTTCGGATGGTTCGTCTACTGCCCATCGTGCGAGCTTGCGCCGTGTAGGCCCGTCCAGTTGGGCCGCTAACGCATGATCTACAGCGTGTGAGGTTTGGACTGTGCCGAGTGGGTTGGGGTCTCCTCCGGCGAGACTGGCCGTGAAGTCGCTGAGTAGTACTGCGTTGGATGCGGCTACCACTGTGGCGGTGAGGAAACTTCTCCGGTTCACATCCTGATCATTGCTCAACCCGATTCCAAGGGCACGCTCATATGCGGCAACCACTTCGGGGGTGACTGCCCGTGCACCGGTCTCAACGTTCCCTAGGTGGGTTTTGCTGTATTTGGTTCTCGCGGACAGCTTTCCGAGTCCGATGCCTGCTTGTTGTCGGACTTGTCTCAGCTGTTCCCCGGTTACCATTCATCCCCTGAATGTGAAGACCCTTGATGACTGTTGTCCCTGCTGGTCTGGGGTGACGCTACCTGTAAGCATCCTCTGCCGGAGGTTGTTCACCTAGTCGTTTCAAGGGCAGGAGACCGGCCGTGACGTATTCAGATTCAAGAGGGCATCCGAGAAGGCTTGGCGCGATCAGTCATCACGCGGGGCAGGACAGGCTGTGTTGATTCGTCGCACCCGCGAGGGGGTTCTGTACCGCACTGAGACGGCTGAGGGGCATCAGGCGACGTGGATTCTCGTTGGTGGGGTTCCTCGGGTGACGTTCGTCCGTATCGCTGGGTCCACTGAGACGGCGTATCGGTTGTGGGATGACGGTTCGCGGTCTCCGATGCCGAATGAAGATCCGGGGGGTGTGTGGTTCAACCAGTCGAACTATCCGCTCCTCGGGAAGGTCAAGGAGTGGCTTCCGGACCACATGAAGTTGTGGCTTGCTGTGTCCTCTGAGTATGTGGAGGAGTCAGCGAAGCTGCGCGGCCCTGGATGCATCAAGGGGCGCATGGATGTGGTTCGTGAGTTCGGGGACGCCAGTTAGGTTCTGAGCTGCGAGTATCGGTGCGGGTGCCCCGTTCTATGCCCTATAGGGCGGGGTGCCCGGACAGCGCGTGCCCGAGCTCGTGGCCGATCACGAACCGCAGCTCCTCGGTATCCATCAGGTCGATGAGTCCGGTGGTGAGCACGATGAACGGCCGGTCCATGCCGATGGTCAGCGCGTTCACGTGCGGGCTCTGCAGCACGAACATCTCGGGTGTGGTGCGGGCGTCCAGGATTTCCACGCAGTCCTCGCGCAGCTGATGCAGGGCGCGGAACTGGCGCTCGTCCACCCGGACCGCGGTGGCCAGGTAGAGCAGCCGGTGCTGGCGTTCTTGCAGCAGCCCGGACAACGTGCGCAGCACCGTGTCGAAACCAGCCAGCGAGCGCAGCGTCACCAGGGCGGTGCGATCGGCGGGATGCTCCCACGCCCGGGTGCTGATGCCGGGCAGGCGATTTCGGACGCGGTCCGGGGTGTTGTCGGTGGAGCTGTCGTTCATGGGATCGGGTTCCCCCCTCGTGCTGAGCCGTGAATCGAGATATCGGCTCCCAGTCTGCCCGCAACTTTCGGCGGCGTCTCCCGGGTTTCCGCACCGGCTGGAAGGGGTATGTGTGAGATTCGGCAGGATTCGAGGCAACCGGCACCGCTCTGTTAGAGTCAGCCCGTGTCTTCGAGTGTCGTCCCCCAGGTCCGCCATGAACTGGCGTTGATCGCGGTCGGCAATCTCGCTGTCGCGGATATCCTCTGTCGCTGATCGGCGACCGGATTCCGCCGCGCGTCCCTGCCTGTTAGACCGGCGCGCCCCCTCGCGGCCCGATCCGAACCCCGACGGCCGCTCGGCCGAAGTCGCGCCACTGTCCGCGTATCCGCACGGCAGGTCTACCGATTTCACAGTCTTCGCTCCGCCATGATTCCCCGAACGGAAATGGCGGTCTCAGAAAGGTCCACCCGCAGATGTCTCGCAATTCTCGGCTCTCGTCGCGCCGCCGGTTCGCCGCGGTCGCCCTCACCACCCTCGCGGCCGTCACCCTGTCCGCGTGCGGCGGCGGAGCCAGCGACACGGTGGGCGGCACCGCCGCCGACGGTAGCGGCGGCACGCTGAACCTCTACGCCTACGCGGTCCCGAAGCCGGGCTTCGACAAGGTCGTGCCCGAGTTCAACAAGACTGACCAGGGCAAGGGCGTCTCGATCAACGCCTCCTACGGCGCTTCGGGCGACCAGTCCCGCAAGGTCAAGGACGGCGCCGAGGCCGACGTGGTGAACTTCTCGGTCGAGCCCGACATCACCCGCCTGGTCGACGCCGGCCTGGTCGACGCCGAATGGAACAAGGGCGCGACCAAGGGCATCCCGTTCGGCTCGGTGGTCGCCATCGTGGTCCGCAAGGGCAACCCGAAGGGCATCAAGGACTGGGACGACCTGCTCAAGCCCGGCATCGAGGTGGTCACCCCGAACCCGTTCAGCTCCGGTTCGGCCAAGTGGAACCTGCTCGCCCCGTACGCGGCCAAGTCCGACGGCGGCAAGAACCCGCAGGCCGGTCTGGACTACCTGAGCCAGCTGATCTCCAAGGAGCACGTCAAGGTGCAGCCGAAGTCCGGCCGCGAAGCCACCGAGACATTCTTGCAGGGCACCGGTGACGTGCTGCTGAGCTACGAGAACGAGGCGATCTTCTCCGAGCGCAACGGCGACCCGATCGAGCACGTCATCCCGCCGACCACGTTCAAGATCGAGAACCCGGTCGCGGTGCTGAAGAACAGCAAGAACCTGGAGAAGGCCGTCGCCTTCCGCGACTTCCTCTACACCCCGGCCGGTCAGAAGGCGTGGGCTCAGGCCGGCTTCCGCCCGGTCGATCCGCAGGTCGCCGCCGAGTTCGCCAAGGACTTCCCGGCCCCGGGCAAGCTCTGGACCATCGATGACCTCGGCGGCTGGAAGACGGTCGACAAGGAGCTCTTCGCCGCGAACACCGGCTCGGTCGCGGTCATCTACGACAAGGCCACCAAGTAGCGCTGCGTTGACCGCACAGCGTGCCGAGGTGGCCCGGCGCACATCCGCGCCGGGCCACCGCTTCGCCGCTTCCAGCACACGGGATACTGATCGACTGTGACAGACAGCAACACCGCCGAGCTAGGCGCCGCCGCGGGCGGCGGCTCGGCCGAGTTCGACAAACCGGCCCCCGCCCCGGGCCGGCGTCCGCGCCTGTCCTGGTTGCGGGTGACCGGTTCGGTCGGCCCGCTCGGTATCGCGACCGCGGTGCTGTGGCTCAGCATCATCGTGCTGCTGCCCATCGCGGCGCTCACCGTCACCTCGTTCGAGGACGGCTGGTCCGGCTTCTGGGACGCGGTGACCGCGCCGGCGGCGCTGGATTCCCTGCGCATCACCGTGTTCGTCTCGGTGATCGTCGCGATCATCAACGTCTTCATGGGCACCCTGATCGCCTGGGTGCTGGTGCGTGACGACTTCCCGGGCAAGGGCATCGTGAACGCGCTGATCGACCTGCCCTTCGCGCTGCCCACCATCGTGGCCAGCATCGTGCTGCTGTCGCTGTACGGGCCGCAGAGCCCGGTCGACATCCACCTCAATGCCACGCAGCCCGGACTGGTGGTGGCGCTGGCCTTCGTGACGTTGCCGTTCGTGGTGCGCTCGGTGCAGCCGGTCCTGATCGAGGCCGACCGTGAGGTCGAGCAGGCCGCGCTGTCCCTCGGTGCGGACAACTGGACCACCTTCCGCCGGATCGTGCTGCCCACGCTGGCGCCGGCCATCATCAGCGGCGGCGGCCTGGCCTTCGCGCGGGCGATCGGCGAGTACGGCTCGGTGGTGTTGATCGGCGGCGCGATTCCGCGCGAGACCGAGATGGCCTCGCAGTACATCCAGAAGCAGATCGAGATCGACCGGCCGGTGAACGCCGCCGCGGTGTCGGTGGCATTGCTGGTGATCTCGTTCGCGACGCTGCTGCTGCTGCGGTTGCTGGCCGAGCGCAGCGCGCGGAAAGAACAGGCCGCATCGTGAACCTCTCCTGGCTGACTCGGATCTCGCTGCGCACCGTCGCCTTGGCATATCTCGGAGTGTTGCTGGTCCTGCCGCTGGCGCTCATTCTGTGGCGCACGTTCGGCGACGGCATCGGCGCGTTCATCGATTCGATCAGTACGCCCGCCGCGATCTCGGCGTTCAACCTGTCCATGATCATCGTGGCGATCGTGGTACCGGTGAACGTCATCTTCGGCATCGTCACCGCGATCGCGTTGGTGCGGGGTCGTTTTCCCGGCCGGACGTTGATGCAGAGTGTCATCGATCTGCCGATCGCGACGTCCCCGGTGGTGGTCGGCGTGGCGCTGATCCTGCTCTGGGGCGCCAACGGCTGGTTCGGCGGTCTCGAATCCGCCGGTTTCAAGGTGATTTTCGGCCTGCCCGGCATGGTCATCGCGACGATCTTCGTGACGTTGCCGTTCGTGGTGCGCGAGGTCGAACCCGTCCTGCACGAGATCGGCGACGACCAGGAACAGGCCGCGGCCACCCTGGGCGCCTCCCGCTGGCAGACGTTCTGGCGGATCACCCTGCCCGCGATCCGCTGGGGCCTGACCTACGGCGTGGTGCTCACCGTGGCCCGCTCGCTCGGCGAATTCGGCGCGGTGATCATGGTGTCCACCGCGCTGCCCGGCAAGTCCCAGACCCTGACCCTGCTGGTGCACGGCCGATACATCAACGACCACAACACCTTCGGCGCGTACGCCGCCGCGACCTTGCTGATGGGAATCGCCCTCGTGACCCTGCTGTTGATGACCCTCCTCGAACGTAAGCGTGGCGCCAAGTGATCACCGTGACCAACGCGCGGAAGAACTACGGTTCCTTCGCCGCCCTGAACGACGTCAGCATCGACATTCCGGCCGGCGAGCTCACCGCCCTGCTCGGGCCCTCCGGTTCCGGCAAGTCGACCCTGCTGCGTTCGATCGCGGGCCTGGAGTCCCTCGACGGCGGCATCGTCAGCATCGCCGGCAACGACGTCACCCATGTGCCGCCGCAGAAGCGCGACATCGGTTTCGTCTTCCAGCATTACGCCGCCTTCAAGCACATGACGGTGCGCGACAATGTCGCCTTCGGCCTGAAGATTCGCAAGCGCCCCAAGCCCGAGATCAAGAAGAAGGTCGACGAGCTGCTCGAGATCGTCGGGCTCGACGGTTTCCAGCACCGCTATCCGGCGCAGTTGTCCGGCGGTCAGCGCCAGCGCATGGCGCTGGCCCGCGCGCTCGCGGTGGACCCGCAGGTACTGCTGCTGGACGAGCCGTTCGGCGCACTGGACGCGAAAGTGCGCGCGGATCTGCGCAAGTGGCTGCGCCGGCTGCACGAGGAGGTCCATGTGACCACCGTGCTGGTCACCCATGATCAGGAAGAGGCCCTGGACGTGGCCGACCGGATCGCGGTGATGAACGCCGGCCGCATCGAGCAGGTCGGCAGCCCGGAGGACGTGTACGACCGGCCCGCCAACGAATTCGTCATGTCCTTCCTCGGCGATGTGGCCCGGCTCAACGGACATCTGGTGCGCCCGCACGACATTCGCGTCGGCCGGGATCCGAGCATGGCGCTGGCCGAGCACGAGGGCACCGCGGAATCGGCGGGCGTCACCCGCGCGACCGTGGAGCGCGTGGTGCATCTGGGTTTCGAAGTGCGCGTGGAATTGCGCAACGCCGCGACCGGAGATCTGTTCGCCGCGCAGGTCACTCGCGGTGATGCGGAAGCACTGCGGCTTTCCGACGGCGAGACCGTCTACGCCCGCGCCACCCGCATCCCCGAGTTGCCCGCCGGGTAGTTCAGGCGCAACGGTTTTCGGTGTTCCCGGGCCGCGGCACGGTTATCGGCAAAAGCGACACGCCGGGTTAAATAACTCCTTTCGCGAAATGCCTGTGATCGAATATGGCGCATCAATTGAATACCTTCCAATTCGTTCGCCGTAGAATGCATGGAGACCATGACAACACGACTACCCGTGTTTGTTTCTACTGCGCTCTGCTGTGCCATAGCTGTTTTCGCGGCCAATTCCGCCACCGACACCAATATTCCCGGCGCCGGGCTCCGGACGTTCGATCAGCCTGTTCGGGCGGTCGTCCGCGCCGTCGAGATCGCCTGTCCGGACCCGTACGCCGATCTCACCCTGGCGCAGCTGCTGCCCACCGGAATGGCGGGCAAGCAGGAGCGATTCGCCCTGAATACCGAGCAGCTGCGCAATGCCCGCCGGATCGTCGACATCGTGGCGCGCCGGGGCATGCCGCCCTATGCGGCGGTGGTGGCGCTGGCCACCGCGCTCCAGGAATCGACGCTGCGCAATCTGACGGTGCCCGAGGATCACGATTCCCTAGGTCTTTTCCAGCAGCGGCCTTCGACGGGCTGGGGTACGCCGGAACAATTGACCGATCCCGGATATGCGACCGAGGCATTCCTGGACGCGCTCGAGGAGAAGGCCCCGAATTATTCGGCCGTACCGCTCTGGCAGGCCGCGCAGGCCACGCAGGCGTCGGCCTTTCCGGACGAGTACGCGAAATGGCAGGAGCAGGCCGCGCATCTGACGCTGGAGCTGCTGGCCGAATAGCCGCTCGCTCCGCCGCTTCCGGTCCGTTGTGCGGACGGCGTACCGGGAGCGGCGGGGGAGCCTTGGGGGCGGATCCGGGGCGCGAGAACGTGTATCGCCCGGTTGCTGCGAGTCCGCGCGAGCGGGCGGCAATCCGGCCGCGCGGGTCGCCGAAATCCGGCGCGCCAGACCAAGATCCACCGACCGGGCGGTCGGCCTGGCCTCCCGGGCAGGTCAGACCCGGTGCGCGCGGGTGACATGCAACAGGTGCCAGTGCGGTGGCATTGCGGACAATCGGATGTCCGGTGGTTGGCAGGCGGGTCGCGGAGTGGTTGCGTGAGTGGGGTTCGAAGCAAATCGGCTCGGCGATCAGGTGGATTGCGATGGCGGTTGGTCTCGGTTTGAGTATCGGTACGGTCAATACGGTTTCCGCACTGGCCGACGATCGACACGCCAAATCTCCCCCGGGCCGCCGCCGCGCGGCCGAGCGGGCACCCGCCATCACCCGGCGCACCACGCTCACCTTCGACAGCACCGGCCTGGCCCGGGTCGGCATGATCCCCAAGCACGGGCGCGCGATCACCGACTTCGCTGATCTGAGCCAGCGCACCGCCGCGTCGGCGCGGGTCGGGCACCGCGCGCTCACGCCGGCGGATCTCGTTGCCACGGTGGCGGATTGCCTGATCATCGAGGCGCGCCGCGATCCCCGCGCCGTCGCGGCGGGCATCACCCTGACACACCCGGTCGGCTACACCGATCTCCAAGTAGGGGACCTGCGTGCGGCTTTGGACGCCATCGGGCTGAATCGCGTTGGGCTGGTGGCCGAACCGATCGCCGCCGCGGCCTGGCTGGAGGCCGAACGTGGCCCGCTCATGCCCGGGCTGGCGCTGATCTACGACCTCGGCGGGTCCGGCCTCGATGTCACGCTGCTGCGGGTCGGTGCGGGTTGCCCGCGCAATCCGATCGTCGGCGTGCCGGTCCGCTCCGCCGACTTCGGCGGCCGGGCCTTCGGTTCGCTGGTCGCCGCGCGGGCGGGTAACAGCAGTCGCGCCGCCCACCTATCCGGTGACGTGCGCGGCGCGACGGCCGACGAACTGCGCACCGATCACATCCGCGCGTCCCTGGAACTGGTCTACCGCTGCCTCCGGATGGCGGACGTGACGATGGCCGACGTGGACTGCGTTCTCGTGGTCGGGGGAGCGGCCAGACCCAACGAGGTGCCACGGGTGCTTTCCGACGAACTGGCTCGCCCGGTCGTCATCGCCCCCGATCCCGAGCGCACCATCGCCGACGGCGCCGCCATCATCGCCCGCCGCACCGCCGCGGCCGGGGAAGAGCCGCCGGTCACCCGCAAACGGGTGGGCGCGCACCGCAGAGCCGTGGAATCCGAGCTGGTTCCCGCCTGGATGCGGCCGGTGCAGCGGTCTCGCGCCACCCGGGCACTCCTGTTCTCCCGGCGCACCCGGCGCAGGCTGACCAGGGCCGTGACGGCGGTGGGTATGTCCGCGGGCGGCGTCGCTCTCGCGTTCGCGCTGCCCGCCGACGCGGTGATCGGAGGTATGGGCATCCGCTGAGCGGGGTTGACGTCACCGTCCGTAGGTGTAACTATGGGATACACGTAAATCGGTCCCATGAGGAAGGCAGTGACGACGATGTCCGGAGCCGTTACCCCCGCCATCGACCCTGATCTGGAGAAGGCGCAGGAATACGCCGCCAAGCTGCTGTTGCTATCCGAAGGTTCGGTCAACAAGCACTTCGATCCGTTCGAGGATATCGACTGGGACAACCCCGATTTCGCCGCCGACGCCGGCGAGGAGCGCTGGATCCTGCCCAAGTCCGGTGACACGCTCGGCCGGCACCCCTGGTACCTGGCCCAGCCCGACGACGTGAAGATCGCCATCGGCAAGTACCGCCAGGCCAACGTCGCCAAGGTCGGCCTGCAGTTCGAGACCATCCTGATCAGCGGCATGGTCACGCACACCTTCGGCCTGCCCAACGGTGATCCCGAGTTCCGCTACTGCTCCCACGAGATGATCGAGGAGCACAACCACACCCTGATGTTCCAGGAGATGGTGAACCGGATCGGTATCGACGTGCCCGGCATGGGTCCGCTGGTGCGCAAGTTCAAGTACATCGGCGCCCCCGTGGCCGCGCTCTTCCCGAACCTGTTCTTCATGGCCGTGCTCGCCGGTGAGGAGCCGATCGACCACATCCAGAAGTCGATCCTGCGCTCCGGCGAAGACGTGCACCCGATCATGCGCGGCGTCATGGCCATCCATGTCGCCGAGGAAGCCCGCCACATCTCCTTCGCGCACGAGTTCCTCAAGATCCACGTGCCGGAGAAGAACGCGCCCACCAAGTTCGTGCTCTCCATCGCGATGCCGATCGTCATGTTCATCCTGGGCCGCTCGATCTACACCCCGCCGCGGTCGTTCTGGCGCGAGTTCGACATCCCGGACTACGTCCGCAAGGAGCTGTTCTACGGGACCAAGGAAGCCAAGCAGGAGTTCAGCGACTTCTTCGGCGACGTGCGCACCTTGGCCAAGGACATCGGCCTGATGAACCCGATCGCGAAGCGCGTGTGGAAGCTGCTCAATATCGACGGCCACACCACCCGGTACCGCTCCGAGCCGCTGCGTTCGGTCAAGGCCGGCTGAGTAATGCCCTACGTCGTCACTCAGTCCTGTTGCAGCGACGCGTCCTGCGTCTACGCCTGCCCGGTCAACTGCATCCATCCCACGCCCGATGAGCCGGATTTCCGGACGGCGGAGATGCTGTACGTGGACCCGAAGGCCTGCGTCGACTGCGGCGCGTGCGCCTCGGCCTGCCCGGTCGACGCGATCTCCTCGTCGAAGAAGCTGACCGACGAGCAGTTGCCGTTCATCGAGATCAACGCGGACTTTTACCGGGAATCGCGCCCGCGCCCGCTGCTCGCGCGGCCGGTGCCCGCGCCGGAGATCCGGACCGAGCGGGAGCCGCTTCGGGTCGCGATCGTCGGCTCCGGCCCCTCGGCGATGTACGCCGCCGACGAGCTGCTGACCCAGCCCGAGGTGGCGGTGACGGTGTTCGACCGGCTGCCGGTGCCCTACGGCCTGGCCCGGCACGGCGTCGCGCCCGATCACGGCCGGACCCGGCAGGTGAGCCGCCTGTTCGACGTGATCTCCGCTCAGCCCGGCTTCACCTCGTACCTGAATCTCGAAGTGGGCAAGCATGTTTCGCACGACGAGCTGCTGGGTCACTTCCACGCGGTGATCTACGCGGTCGGCGCCTCCTCGGATCGCAAGCTGGGGATTCCCGGCGAGGGCCTGCCCGGCAGCACCTCCGCGACCGACTTCGTGGCCTGGTACAACGGGCATCCCGATCACGCGGGCGACAGCATCGATCTCTCGCAACGTCGTGCGGTCATCGTCGGCAACGGCAACGTGGCGCTGGACGTGGCCCGGATCCTGACCAGTGATCCGGAAACGCTGGCGGGCACCGATATCGCGCCGTACGCGCTGCAAGCGCTGCGGGCCAGCAAGATCGAGGAAGTTGTCATCCTCGGTCGCCGTGGTCCGGCCGAATCCGCCTTCACCGTGCCGGAATTCGTCGGATTGCTCGGCTCCGATGTCGACATCGCGATCGAGGGCGAGCTGCCGGAGCTCGGCGGCGAGCTGCCCTTCCACGTGGAGCAGAAGCTGAAGTTGCTGCACGGTGTCGCGGCCCGTCCGGCCGGGAAGCGCAAGCGAATCGTGTTCCGGTACTTGTCTTCTCCCACGGAGATTCTCGGCGCCGAACGGGTGACCGGGGTGCGGGTCGCGCGCAACGAACTCGTCGCGGACGCCGACGGCGTGCTGCGGGCCGTGGCTACCGGCGAGACCGAGGAGCTCGAAGCGGGCTTGGTGCTCGCCTCGGTGGGCTACCGCGGTGTGCCGCTGGCCGGTCTCCCCTTCGACGAGCGCGCCAACGTGATTCCGAACCTGGACGGCCGGGTGCTGGAGCAGGCGGGCGGCGCGGTGTTCCCCGGCGCCTATGTCACCGGCTGGATCAAGCGCGGTCCCACCGGCTTCATCGGGACCAACAAGTCCTGCGCCCAGCAGACGGTGCAGCAGCTGGCCGACGATTTCAACGCCGGTCGCCTGCGTCAACCGGCGCGCGGCGCAATGGAATTCGACCGTCTGGTCCGTGAGCGTCAGCCCGCGGTCAAGGCGGCGGGCGCGGTGTCGCGTCCGGGCCCGTTGCGGCGCTTGCTCGCTCGCGCCTGACACCCACACCTCTCGTCGTCCCGGCATGCTGAGCCCATGCCGGGGCGACGAGTTTCCGGGTGCGAGCCGCCGTGGTCAGCGGGCGGTGAAGCCGCCGTCGATGGACATGACCGCGCCGGTGACGAAACTGGATTCGTCGCTGAGCAGGTACGCGCACAGCGACGCGATCTCCGCCGGCTGACTGATCCGGCCCATCGGATGCAGCGCCGCGATGGCGGCTTCGCCCTCCGGTGTCGCGCCCATCGAGGCGCGGAAGGCCGGGGTGTCGATCGCGCCGGAGGCGATGGCGTTCACCCGGACGCCCAGCTCGGCGTTCTCCAGCGCGACCGCCCGGGTCAGGCCCACCATGCCGTGCTTGGCGGCGACATACGGTGCCACTGAACCCATTCCGACCTTGCCGAGGTTCGAGGCGTTGTTCAGGATCGCGCCGCCGCCGGAGCCGAGAATCGCCGGAACCTGGTGCCGCAGACCGAAGTACACGCTCGTCAGGTTGAGTTCCAACTCGGCGCGCCAGTCCTGCTCCTCGACCCCGCCCTCGGCGGTCGCCGAGACCGGTCCGTAGGCCAGGACCGCGCCCGCGTTGTTGAAAGCCGCGTCCAGTCGCCCGTATTCGGTGAGCGCCGCCTGCGTCAGCCGGGCCACGTCGGCCTCGACGGTGACATCGGTCGGGACGAACAGCGCCCGGCCGCCGGCCGCGCGGATCTCGCCGGCCACCTGCTCACCGGCATCTTTGCCGCGGGCGCCGAGCACGACCGCCGCGCCCTCGGCCGCCACCCGCAGGGCCACGGCCTTGCCGACCCCCGAGCTGGCGCCGGTGATGAGCACGACCTTGTTCGCGAACCGTGTGGACATATCGATAACCCTTCTCTTGCTTGCGATTCCGGCTCGGTTGAGCTCGTCGCTGAACTCAGTCAACCGCGTCGGCCGTGGTGAAGCTGGCGAGAATCGGACTTCACATTTGACGCGTCATGTATAGCGCTCGAGAAGGCAGCTATGGCTTGGTTACCGACTGGTCGGTGTGCGATGACTGGGTTGTCCAGATTGTTGCGCGCGGGTGGAATTCAACCCGACCGTCCATAATGTTTTGATCGCTGGGTGATTGCGGAATCGGGTGTGTGGCAGGTGAATTCCGGTCCGTACAGGGGGCTGGATTGTTTCCTCTCGGCCGATTTACCTGGACATATGGTTCAGAACGCTCGGAACCCGAACGTTTCATACCAATTCGGATTCCGAAACGACAGATCACCAGTTAACCTGTGGGAGCTGTTTGGAAGACGACCGCGGCCACATGGCTCGACTGTGTGCTGGACGTGGTCACGGTGCGTTGACGGGATAGCAAATGACTACAGTGCTGGGTTTCAGCATCGGTTCAGTGAACTCCGTATCCGCCGCGGTGACCGGTGCGCGCCCGCGCCCCTCGGTCCGTACCCGCCGCACCGCGGTCACCTTCGACGGGATCGGCGACGTCGCCCGGGTCGGGGGGATACCGCAATTCAGCACGGCCATCAGCGATTTCGCGGACCTCGCCCGCGATCCGGAATCGGTGGTCGTCGGCGGTCGGCTGTTCTCGCCCGCGAACATGGTCGCGGCCGTGGTGAACGGCCTGGTGGCGGGCGCGGAGGAGCCGATCGCCGGAGCCGTATCCACCTATCCCGCAGTCTATTCCGATAAACAGGTGGCGCTGCTGCGCCAAGCCCTCGATCTCGCCGGCGCCCGCGAGGTCATGCTGGTGCCGGAGCCGGTCGCGGCCGCGGAGTGGCTGGAAACCGAGCACGGCCCCTCCTCGCCCGGCTTCGTGCTGGTCTACGACCTCGGCGGCAACAGCTTGGACGTGGCGGTCGTGCGGGTCGGGCCGGATTGGGACAATCACCCGATCATCGGAAAACCGCTGCGCTCCTACGAGTTCGGCGGCCGCCCGCTCGGCGCGCGGATCGCCCGCTGTGCGCGCGGCAGCACGCCGGACGGACTGGTGTCGTCGATGTCGATCCGCGACGTGGACGCACTGCGCACCACGCACATCCGCAAGTCCTTCGACCTGGTCCGGCAGTGTGTGCGCGGCAGCGGGCACACGCTCTCCGACATCGACCGGATCCTGGTGGTCGGCGGCGCGGCCCGGCCCCGCGAGGTCGCGCGCACCCTGGCCGAGTTAGGCCGCCCCGTGGTGGTCTCGGCCGATCCCGGCCAGGTCGTCGCCGCGGGCGCCGCGCAGTTCGCCGTGCGCATCTTCGCACCCGCCGAGGGCCCGCACCATCCACCGCGGGTCGCCGTGTTCTCCAGTGCCGCAGTCGCTTCCGCGCTGGCCCTGTCGGCGGCCACGGTGTTCGGCGGTGGGGTGGATCCGGACTTATCGCCGTTACTCGATCACTTCCCCGGAATCGGTCCCTCCAGCGACGTCCTGCTCTACGAGCCGAGCGGGGACGTGGTGCTCGATCTGAGTCTGGCCGCGGGCGTACCCCGGCGCTCGGTCGAGGCGACGCTGGTCAGTTATGCCACCGGTGTGCCCGCCGAAGCGATGGTCGCGCCGGTAGACAGACCGCACGGGCCGACCCTGGCCGAGTCGAACGGATCGCGACTCGAGCAGCAGATCTGCTGCGGGCCAACCAATCCCAGAGAAGCGCTGTACGCGAACCCAGCCAGATTCACCAATCCGCTGCCCTTCGTTCGCTCCAGGCCCGCCCCGGCTCCCGCGCCCGCCGCCTCCGCCCCGGCTCCCGCGCCCGCCGCCTCCGCCCCGGCTCCCGCGCCCGCCGCCTCCGCCCCGGCTCCCGCGCCCGCCGCCACCGCCCCGGCCCCCGCGCCTGCTCCGGCTCCCGCGCCGGCCCCGGCTCCCGCGCCGGCCCCGGCGGTTCCAGCCGAACAACCACCCGCCAACCCGGTCCCCAGTGTCAGCCTTCCCGCGGACCAGCCACCGAGTTCCCCAGCCTCCCCGAATGTTTCGCAACCATCCGCTCCCAGCGTCCCCACCTCGGGAACCGGCACCTCGACTCCGCCGGACACCAGCGCGTCCGCCCCGGGCACCGGAACCGGGGGCAACACCGCGACCACGGGCGGCACCGGCACCTCAAGTGGAACCTCCTCCAGCGGAACGACTTCCGGCGACACCTCCACCGGCGGAACCACGCCGGGCGGTACGAACACCGATTCCTCCTCCGGCATGGGAACCTCAACCGGCACCTCGTCCACCGGCACGTCCTCCTCGGGCACCTCGTCGAGCGGCACGTCTTCTTCGGGCACCTCGTCGAGCGGTACATCTTCTTCGGGCACCTCGTCGAGCGGCACCTCCTCCAGCGGCACCTCCTCGTCCGGCACGTCGTCCAGCGGAACCTCGTCGTCCGGTGACTCGGGCGGCAGCAGCGGCGACGGCGGCAGCAGCGACAAGTAGCACATCGTGCGGCCCACCGGTGGTTCTCACGTTGTGCGCAGTTGCGGCAGGTAGCAGCGTGCGGCCCGCATCGGTGGTTTCCGCGTTGTGTGCGGTAGCGGCAAGTTGCAGCGTGCGGCCCGCATCGGTGGGTTTCGTGGTGTGCAGTTGCGGCAGGTAGCAGCGTGCGGCCCGCATCGGTGGTTTTCGTGGTGTGCAGTTGCGACAAGTAGCGGCGCGCGGCCCGCACCGGTGGCTCCCGCGGTGTGAGCACTGGCAACAAGTGGGGGCGCGGCGCGTCGGTGGATTCAGTCGTGGGGCTGCGCTAGCGGCAAGTGGCGGGGTGCGGCTGCATCGGTGGATCCAGCTGTGGCCGCGGCGCTAGCGGTAGGGCACGCTCGGTCGCCTCGAGCGGCTTCGACTGTGACGGCGGCGGTAGCGATGCGTAGCGCGCGGCTGGATCGGGCGGCTCCAGTTGTGGTGGGGGTGTCGCGTAGCGACAACGGGCGCAGCCGAAATCAGATGGGTGACGCGGCCGTGAGCGCCGATGCACAATGGGCTGGTGG
Organism: Nocardia sp. NPDC051832; assembly: GCF_040681285.1. Lineage (NCBI taxonomy): Bacteria > Bacillati > Actinomycetota > Actinomycetes > Mycobacteriales > Nocardiaceae > Nocardia > Nocardia sp. NPDC051832. The sequence continues at coordinate 1,533,529 of NZ_JBFAYL010000001.1, read as the reverse complement.
TAGCACTCGGGGGCGGTCCGCAGCTGGTGGCGCTGGATGTGGACGGCACATTGCTGGAAACCGGGTCGGCGATCAGTGAGCGGGTGGTCGAGGCGGTGCGCGCGGCGGTGGCCGCGGGCGTGCACGTGGTCGTGACGACCGGACGCACCTTGCTCACGACGCGTCCGGTGCTGGCCGAACTCGGCCTGGTCGACGGGCATGCGCTGTGCTCGAACGGCGCGGTGCACATCGACGTGGCCAAGGACGAGCCGGTCGCGGTGCAGACCTTCGATCCGGCGCCCGCGGTCCGCGCCTTGCGCGCGCTGTTCCCGGAGATGATCTTCGCCGTGGAGAAGGTCGGCATCGGCACCTGGGCCACCGGCTCCAGTCCGGGCGAATTCTCCATCGGCGAATACCTGCTCGTCGACCACGGCGAACTGAGCAGCGAACCCACCCCGCGCCTGAACGGCTGGTGGCCGTCCGGGTCGCAGGAGGAGATGCTGCGGCTGCTGCGGAAGCTGCATGTGCCCGAAGCCAGCTGGGTGCACGGCGAATTCGGCCCCTGGCTGACGGTATCGCGCCGCGGTGTCACGAAAGGCTGGGCGCTGGAACGACTCCGGGCCGCGCTGGGCATCCCGCACAACCGCACCCTGGCCATCGGCGACGGCCACAACGATCGCGAAATGCTGGCCTGGGCCGGGCATTCGGTGGCGATGGGCAATGCCGTGAACGAGATCCGCGACCTCGCCGACGAAGTCACCGATGACGTCGCCGACGACGGGGTCGCGAAGGTACTCGAACGCTGGTACCGGGCCTAGCGCTTGCCGGTCTCGGCCAGCACCGCCAGGTAGTGCGGATTGGTCATGATGGTGAGCAGGTTGCCGAACGGGTCGATGACCGAGGCGGTGACGAACCCCGAATCCGCGTTGCCGCGCGGCGTGATCGGCTCATATTCCTTGGCGCCCAGTTCGAGCAGGCGCGCGAGGGTGGCTTCGAGATCGTCGACGTGCCAGTGCACGACCCCGCCCGCGCCGGCCTCGTTGCGTGCTCCGGCGGGTGCGTAGGCGCGGTTGATGATACCGAGTTCGTGCTGGTAGTCGCCGATGCGGAACTCGTAGTAGCCGTTGGGCACATGGAAGTACGGCTGGACGCCGAGGAACTCGGCGTACCAGTCCTTGGCAGCTTCCAGGTCGTCGGCGAAGTAGGTGGTGGTGGCCATTCCGCGCAGCATGTCTGTCTCCTCGGTGCGTGCTTCGATCAGGTTGTGCTTTAAGCATCGCGCCTAAAGTGCGCACCGAATGAGCACTTTTAATGGAAGAATTTTCCTATGCGAGCGGACCGGTTGGTGGCGACCCTGTTGTTGATGCAAACCCGGGGCCGGGTGACGGCCGCGGAGCTCGCCGGCGAACTGGAGATCTCGGTGGCGACCGCGCGCCGCGACCTGGAAGCGCTGTCGGCCGCGGGTGTCCCGGTCTATCCGCAGCCGGGCCGGGGCGGCGGCTGGCAGCTGGTCGGCGGAGCCCGTACCGATCTGACGGGGCTGACCGCACCGGAGGCCCAGGCGTTGTTCCTGCTGGCCGGTTCTTCGACGGGTGGGGAGCCGGAGGTGAAGTCGGCCTTGCGGAAGCTGGTGCGCGCCCTGCCGCACACCTTCCGGGCGGACGCGCAGGCGGCGGCCGACGCGGTGGTGATCGACCCCGCGCGCTGGGGTCAGCACGACAAGACCCGCCCCGGCATGGTGACACTGCTGCAACGCGCAGTCGTCGAAAGGCGCAGGGTGCGAATGGATTATGAGCGGGCGGGGAAACGGACGCGGCGGCTCGTCGACCCGTGGGGCTTGGTCGACAAGGACGCCACCTGGTACCTCATCGCCGGAACTGACAAGGGCAAGCGAACTTTTCGGGTCGACCGTATCCTGGACGCGGTGCTGACCGGCGAAACCGCGGATCGCCCTGCGGATTTCGACCTTTCCACCGCCTGGGACGAAGTAGTGGGGGAGATGGAGCAGCGTCGCGCGGCCGTCTCCGCCACCGTGCTCGTGTCCGCGGAACTGCTCCCGGTCTTGCGTAATCAGCAGGGCAGGCATTGCGAAGTGGACGGCCCGGTTGCGGACGGCCGCGTTCAAGTGCGAATATCCGCGCCGACGCCGAATATGGTCGCCCGGCAGCTCGCGGGCTGGGGGTCGGACGTCGAGGTACTCGATCCGGCGTCGGTTCGCGCCGAATTGGCGCTACTGGGCAGCGCGCTCGTGCGGCAGTACGGCTCAGATCGAAGCAGGTAAATCGAGGATCTCAATCCGAAAACCGTACGCGCGGCGCCCGCACGCTCCGGCCGGCCTCCACGGCCAGCTCCGTGACCGAAAACGTGTGCGATGCCGATCCGGTTCAAACGTGATGTACAACACCCATTTTGATCTTGTTGTCGCCCCTCCGATATCAATGGATCTCTCCGGATCATCGGATCCGGACGATCCCGTCAGGGATAGGGGAGATAGGAATCCATATGGTCCGTCGGACTTTCAACAACGCCGGCCGCAAGGTGATCGCGGGCTTGCTGCCGCTGGCCGTGGCCGCCACCTTCGCCGGCGTCGCGCAGGCTGACCCGGGTCAGGTCGCCCCCGCGCCGGCGCCGGTCGTGCAGCTGGTCGCCGAGCCGGTCGCGGTTGCGCCGAGCGCGCCCGTCATCCAGGCCGCGGTAGCACCGGCCGCCGAGGTGGAACTGCAGGACATCGCCACCAACCCGGAGGCGCAGAACCCGGACCCGCTGGCCAACGGTGTGGCCGCGGGCGCGCTGGTCGGCGCCATCGCCGGCTGCGTCCTGGGCCTGCCCGCCCTGATCATCGGCTGCCTGCCGGCCGCGGTCAACGGCGCGATCACCGGTGCGGTCATCGGCCTGATCGTCGGCGCGGTCGCGCCGCAGGTCATCCCGCAGGTGCTGCCCTGATCCAGGGCTCGTAACACACACTGGGCCGCGTCCGGGCTGATCGCCTGGACGCGGCCCAGCGTCGTTCCGGGACTCTGCACAGTCACCGGAGCACACCGGGCCGCGACCGGTTCGGGAATCCCGGCCGCGACCCGGCGTGGCCTCAATGCGGCGAGCTGGCCGCCGGGATCCGCTCGCCCAGCGCGCGCACCATTTCCGTGGCGACCACGGCGTGCCCGCTGGTGCTGAAGTGGATCAGATCGGCGCTCATCAAGTCCTCGCGCAGCCGCAGCGGGTGCTCCCAGAACTCCACGAGCAGCACGTCATAGCGTGCCGCGACCTCGCGCAGGATGGTGTTGAGCTGCGCCATCCGCTCCCGCATGGGCCGCATCGGCGCCATCCGCTCGACCTCCCATACATCCGAGACGGTGAAGGTGGTCACCTGCGCGCCGGTTTCGGTCAGCGCCGCGAACATCGTGTCGAGATTCGCTCGCAGGTCCGCGATGTTCCCGCCGGGCAGGAACAGATCATTGCCGCCGCAGGTCAGATGTACCAGATCCGGCCGGAAATCCAGGACCCGCTGGAGTTGTCCGGTCAGCACCTGCGCACTGGTCGCGCCGATCTTGCCGGTATTCAGGTACGCCAGCGCGGGATTGACCTCGGTGAGCACGGCGGCGAGACGATCGGCCCAGCCCTTCGGTTCGTACCCGGGGCTCGGATCGCCGACGCCTTGGGCGATGGAATCGCCGAGGACGGCGAAGCGCTGCCAGGGCGCTCCGGCCAGCCGTTGCCGGGCCGCGGCGGCGGGCAATACCAGGGGATCGTCGGCTTCGGAGCGAATTACGTTCTGCATCAGGAGATTTCCTTGCTGTTGAGGTTGGTCACTGCGTCGCCGCGGGTGCGGTGCCGGCCGCTGCCGCCGGGTGCGCCGGTAGGGCGAGTACGCCCGCGGCCAGCACGGTGATGCCCGCACACAGGGCGAACAGGGTGTGGAACGCGGTGAGCGGCTGATCGGGGTTGGCCGCGAAGATCGCCGCCAGCAGCGCGACCCCGAGCGCGCCGCCCACCTGCCGGGCGGTCAGGTTCATGCCGATGCCGGCCGCGAACTGCTGCGGTGGAAGGGAACTCGCGGCCGCCGTGCCGAGCACGGTGACTACGATCCCGAGCCCGCCGCCGCCGAGAATGCCCGCCGGGATCCAGGCCGACCACAGCGCGGGCTCCGGCCCGAACGCGTCGGTGCTCATCCAGGCCACGGTGGCGATGAACAGCACCGCGCCGAGCACCCCGGCCCAGCGTCGCCCGCCGGGTGTGGTGATCCGGCCCGCGACGGTCGCGGTGACCATCGCCGCGACCGCGCCGACGGTCAGCGCGCCGGCCGAAGCGAGCACCGAATAGCCCCAGATCGCGTCCAGGAACAGCGGTCCCGCCAGCAGCCAGGCGAACATGGCCGCGCCGAACACGAATGAGCCCGCGTTCGCCAGCGCGTAGGGCCGGCTGCGCCACAGGTCGACCGCGATCGCCGGATTGTGGTGTGCGCGTGAGCGAATCAGCGCCGCGAGCAACAGCAGCAGGCCCACGCCGAGGCAGGCCAGGGTGGCCGGATCGGCCCACCCCCAGCGTTGTCCCTCGGTCACTCCGGCGACCAGCCCGCCGAGCCCGATCGCGACCGCGGCGGTGCCCAGGGGGTCCGGTAGCGCGCTACCGGGAGTTCTGGTATCCGGCACCGAGATTCGTAGTACTGCGAGGATCAGGACCAGGGCCACCGGCACATTGATCACGAAGACCGCGCGCCAGCTGAACGCCTCGACCAAGCCGCCGCCGAGGGCCGGGCCGACCACCGCGGCGAAACCGCCTGCGGCGGACCAGGCGCCGATCGCGGCGCCGATCTTCTCGCGCGGCGTGACGCTGAGCACCAGGCCGAGCGCGGACGGCACCATGAGCGCGGCGGTCACGCCTTGCAGCAGGCGTCCGGCGATCAGCCAGCCCGCGGTGGGCGCGAGCCCGCACAGCAGGGAGGTCAGCGCGAAGCCGCCGAGCGCGAGCAGGAACATCCGCCGCCGGCCCAGGGCGTCGGCGAAACGTCCCGCGGGCGTGAGGAATGCGGCGAAGGCGACCGCGTATCCGCTGACCACCCAGGTCAGCGTGGTGGTCGCGGTGCCCGGGTAGTCGCGGGCGAGGGAGGGGAAGGCGATATTGACCACCGACAGGTCGAGAAAGGCGATGAAGGCGGCGCCGCAGGCGATCAGCAGCGTAGGGCCGGCGGCTTTCGCGGCCGGCGGACTGCCCGGCCGCGCGGACACTTCGGTCATGGGAGATCCTTCGAGAAGTCGCAAACAAAAAGTACGATCGTTCGTCCAATAAAAGTACGACCGACCGTTCGTCTTGGCAAGACTTCGGTGTAAGAATGGTGAACATGAGCGATCCCACCAGCGCCGAAGCGTCCCCGAGCTCCGATCAGCGCCTGGCCAAGGGAGCGCGCTCACGGGCCTCGATCGCCCGCCACGCCGCCGACGTCGCCTCTGTCGAAGGTTTGAACGGCGTCAGCATCGGCCGCCTCGCCACCGACCTCGGCATCAGCAAGAGCGGCATCGCCACCCTCTTCGGCAGCAAGGAATCCCTGCAACTGGCCGCCGTGAAAGCGGGCCGCGAGGTGTTCGTCGCCCAGATCATCACCCCGAGCCTGGGCGAACCTCGCGGCCTGCCCCGGGTCCGCGCCCTGGTCGACCGCTGGTTCGCCCACGTCACCGAGCCGGTCTTCCCCGGCGGCTGCTTCCGCACCGCCGCCCTCACCGAATTCGACAGCAAGCCCGGCCCGGTCCGCGACGCCCTCGCCGCCGACCACGACGCCTGGCTCGCCTTCCTGACCAAGGAAATCGGCAAAGCTCAGGACCAAGGCGACCTTCCCGGCGCCGACGCCGAAGTCCTCGCCTTCGAACTCGACGCCGTCATCAGCGCCGCCAACACGGCCCGCCAGCTCGGCGAGGAAACCAAAGTGGCCATGGCGCAACGCATCGTCGATCGCCTGCTGGCTGGTTAGCCCTAGTACCGCTGCGGCGCAAGGAGTCTCGTGATCGGCTGGATGATCTACCTGCACCGGCAGGCGGACAACCGCATGCGCCCGGCATCTCGAACCTCGGCGAGCGGGGCGCTGGCTGCCTGTTGGCAAGGCGGTCCAGGCGCTACCGGTTGGCTCCACGATCTTGTGGCGTCGGGCTCAGCGATCGATCTCGGCGGAGACGGCTACCCGTCTTTGCTGACCGCTCGGGCAGGTGCGGTAATCCCCGTGGTCCGCAATGGACCGCCATATGAGAATCGGCGATGGGTCGTGGGGCTGGACGACATCGTGGACAAAGGGTGGGCGGGAAAGACCATCTACAGAGCCGAGGTCGCGGACGCGTGCGACGAGGACGAATGGCTGCTCGTGAACATCTGGGACGAGAGCTGACTTCCGTAGCCATCACTTACTGACCGTCCAAACGCAGGGAGTGCCTGGGAGTGTCAGGCAGACAGCGCGAGAGGGGTGCTGCGGGCGGCGTCGAACCGGTCCCAGGCGATGTCGGTGAGGGCGCTGTGGGGGCCGATCACGTTGGCGTGCAGCACTTCTGGGGCGGCAGCGGCCAGACGGTCGGTGAGCAGGCCCGGTGCGAGGAACCAAGGGGCTACTAGCACCTGGTCGGCGCCGCGGGCGCGGAGGCGGGAAATCGCTGCGGTCACTGTGGGTTCGGTGGTGGCGAAGCAGATCTCGGTGTGCCAGCCGGTCAGCAGGGCGAGGCGGCGGGCTACGTCGGCGGTGCGGGCGTTGGCGGCGGCCGAGGAGGAGCCGACGGCGGCTACCGCGACACCCAGGCGGCGGCCCAGGTTGCGGGACAGGGCGTTCGGCGCGGCGTCCAGGACGCGGTCGCGGAGTGCGCCGATCAGCCGCGGGTCGGGGCCGAGGACGTCGGCTTGGGTGAGTCGCAACTGCGGATGACGCGCCCGCGCAGCGTCCAGCAGTCCGGGCAGGTCGACGCGGGCGTGGAAGGCGCTGCCCAGCAGCAGCGGCGCCACCACGGCGTGCGTATGACCCTGTGCCGCAACGGCATCCACGACCTGTTCGACCGAAGGGGCGCTCAGGTCGAGGAAGGCCAGGCGGACGTCGAGATCCGGACGGGCGGCGGCGATCTCGGCGACCACCGCTGCCATGGTGGCCGCCGAGCGTGGATCGCGGCTGCCGTGGGCAACCGCGATCAACGCCGGCGGGGTAGCGAACATCAGGCGGGCGCGCCGACTTCGACGGCGGTCAGCACGTCGCCGACGAGACCCGCGCCCAGGGTGTTGCCGCCGGCGGGGTCGATCAGCAGGAAGCTGCCGGTGTGCCGGTTGGCACGGTAGTCGTCGGCCGCGATCGGCTCGGCGACGCGCACCGAGATGCGGCCGATGTCGTTGAGTTCCAGCACTTCCGGGTTCGGCACCGCGGCCAGGTTCTGTTCGTCGAAGCGCTCCACGAGCGCGCCGACGATGGCCTGGGTGGTGCGGGTGCCGTGCTTGAGCAGCAGCCGGGCGCCGGGGCGCAGCGGCTTGTCGCCGAGCCAGCAGACGGTGGCGTCGAAGGTGTCGATCGGTTCCGGCGCGTCGGCGACCGAGGCGATGATGTCGCCGCGGGAGATGTCGACCTCGTCGGCCAGGATCAGGGTGACGCTGCGTCCGGTCTGCGCGACCGCGAGCTCGCCGTCCGGTGTGTCGATGCGCTCGACGGTGGTGCGAATCCCGCTGGGCAGCACCACGATCTCGTCGCCCGGGGAGACCGAACCGGCCGCTATCTGGCCCGCGTAACCGCGGTAGTCGGGGTAGTCGGCGGTACGCGGGCGGATCACGTACTGCACCGGGAAGCGCAGTCCGAGCGCGGTGTTGTCGGCGTCGACCGGCACCGACTCCAGGTGCTCGATCAGCGACGGACCGGTGTAGTACGGGGTGTTCTCCGAACGCGAGGCGATGTTGTCGCCGTGCAGCGCCGACACCGGGATCTCCACCACGTCCTCCGGCGCCCAGCCCAGCGTCTTGGTGAGGGTGTTGAACTCGGCGGAGATCTCGGTGAACACCGTCTCCGGGTCGTCGACCAGGTCGATCTTGTTGACCGCCAGCACCAGCTTCGGCACGCCCAGCAGCGCCAGCACCGCGGCATGCCGGCGGGTCTGCTCGATGACGCCCTTGCGAGCGTCCACCAGCAGGATCACCAGCTGCGCGGTGGACGCGCCGGACACGGTGTTGCGGGTGTACTGCACGTGCCCCGGCGTATCGGCGAGCACGAAAGACCGCTGCGGCGTGGCGAAGTAGCGGTAGGCGACATCGATGGTGATGCCCTGCTCGCGCTCCGCGCGCAGGCCGTCGACGAGCAGCGAAAGGTCCGGCGTGGCAAGACCTTTGTCGACCGAGGCGCGGGTGACCGCGTCGATCTGGTCCGCCAGCACCGATTTCGTGTCGTAGAGCAGCCGCCCGACCAAGGTGGACTTGCCGTCGTCGACAGAACCGGCGGTGGCCAGTCTCAATAGGTCGGCCATCAGAAGTAGCCCTCTCTCTTACGATCTTCCATGGCGGCCTCGGATACCCGGTCGTCACCACGGGTCGCGCCGCGCTCGGTCAAGCGGGACGCGGCGACCTCGGCGAGGATCGCCTCGTTGTCGCCGGCGTCGGACAGGATGGCGCCGGTCGTGGAACCGTCGCCGACGGTGCGGTAGCGCACCGAAAGGGTTTGCAGCTCTTCACCGTCGGCCGGGCCGCCCCACACGCCGGGCGTCATCCACATGCCGTCGCGCTGGTACACCGGGCGCTGATGCGCGTAGTAGATGCTGGCCAGGTCGATGTCCTCGCGGGCGATGTAGCGCCAGATATCGAGCTCGGTCCAGTTCGACAGCGGGAACACCCGCACATGCTCACCGGGAGCGTGCTTGCCGTTGTACAGGTTCCACAGCTCGGGGCGCTGCCGCTTCGGATCCCACTGCCCGAAGGCGTTGCGCAGCGAGAAGATCCGCTCCTTCGCGCGGGAACGCTCCTCGTCGCGGCGGCCGCCGCCGAACACCGCGTCGAAGCGGTGCTCGGTGATGGCGTCCAGCAGCGGCACGGTCTGCAGCGGGTTGCGGATACCGTCGGCGCGTTCGGTCAGCCGCCCATCGGCGAGGTAGTCCTCGACCTTCGCGACATGCAGGCGCAGGCCGTACTTCTCGACGATCTTGTCGCGGAACTCCAGCACCTCGGGCAGGTTGTGCCCGGTGTCCACGTGCAGCAGCGCGAACGGCAGCGGCGCGGGCCAGAAGGCCTTCAACGCCAGATGCAGCAGCACCGTGGAGTCCTTGCCGCCGGAGAACAGGATCACCGGCCGCTCGAACTCACCGGCCACCTCGCGGAAGATGTGGATGGATTCGGACTCCAACGCGGCGAGCGTGTCGAAATCGCTGATGCCCAAGGCTCGTTCGCTGATGGTTTCGGTCATGATTGATGCAACCCGCATTCGGTCTTGGCGAGGCCGGCCCAGCGGCCGCTTCGCGGATCGGATCCCGGCTCCGGCTTCCGTGTGCACGGAGCGCAGCCGATGGACGGATATCCCTCTTCCACCAGGGGATTGACGAGGATGCCGTGGGTGTTGATGTAGTCCTGCATCTCGTCGTCGGACCACGGTGCGATCGGGTTGATCTTCACCAGCCCGAAAGCTTCGTCGTAGGAGATCAGCGGCGCGTTGGCCCGGGTCGGGGCCTCCACCCGGCGGATGCCGGTCACCCAGGCGTTGTAGCCGGACAGCGACCGCTTCAGCGGCACCACTTTCCGGAGGCGGCAGCATTCCGCGGCGTCCCGGGCGAACAGGTCCTTGCCGAGCAGCTGATCCTGTTCGGCCACACTGTGTTCCGGGCGCACGTTGACCACGTTCACCCCGTACACGGCTTCCACCGCGTCCCGGGTGCCGATGGTCTCGGCGAAGTGGTAGCCGGTGTCCAGGAACAGCACGTCCACGCCGGAGTGGATCTCCGCGGCCAGGTGCACCAGCACGCCGTCCTGCATGTTCGAGGCGACGATGTAGTTGTCGCCGAAGGTCTTCTCGGTCCACTCCAGCAGCTGCACCGCCGACGCGTCCGGGCCCAGCTCGGCCGCGCCCTGTTCGGCGAGGGCCCGCAGCTCGTCCTCGGACAGCTTCTCCGCGAGTTTCGTTGTCATAGTTGATCTCCCGTCGACCCGATCACCGAAGGTCAGCCTCGTCGGCGCGAACGGCCCACTGCGCGAACCGTTCCCCGTTTTCGCGGTGCTTGAGGAAGTTGCGCACCACCCGCTCGATGTAGTCGCCGAGCTCCTCGCTGGTCACCTTGTGCTGGCGCAGTTTGCGGCCGAAGGCGCTGTCGAGTCCGAGGCTGCCACCGAGGTGAACCTGGAAGCCCTCCACCTGATTCCCGTCGCCGTCGTCCACCAGCTGGCCCTTGAAGCCGATATCGGCGATCTGGGACCGGCCGCAGGAGTTCGGGCAGCCGTTGATGTTGACGGTGATCGGCACGTCCAGGTCGGCGTTGATGTCGGCCAGCCGCTGCTCCAGCTCGGGCGCGAGCACCTGGGAGCGCTTGCGCGTCTCCACGAACGACAGCTTGCAGAACTCGATGCCGCTGCACGCCAGCAGGTTTCGCCGCCAGTGCGACGGGCGGGCCTGCAGGCCCAGCGGTTGCAGCGCGTCGATCAGCTCCTCGACCTTGTCGTCGGCGACGTCGAGCACGATCAGCTTCTGGTACGGGGTGAACCGGATCCGGTCCGAGCCGATGCGTTCCACCGCGTCGGCCACCTGCTGCAGGATGGTGCCCGAGACGCGACCGGCGATGGGGGAGAAGCCGACGGCGTTGAGCCCGTTGCGCAGCTTCTGCACGCCGATATGGTCGATCGGCCGCGACGGCTTCTCGGGCGCGGGGCCGTCGATCAGCTTCCGCTTCAGGTACTCGGTTTCCAGCACCTCGCGGAACTTCTCGATGCCCCAGTCCTTGACCAGGAACTTGATCCGCGCCTTGGTGCGCAGCCGCCGGTAACCGTAGTCGCGGTAGAGCGCGACTACGGCCTCCCAGACGTCGGGCACCTCGTCCAGGGGCACCCACGCGCCCAGGCGCTGGGCCAGCATCGGGTTGGTGGACAGGCCGCCGCCGACCCAGACATCGAGGCCGGGACCGTGCTCGGGATGCTCGACGCCGATGAAGGCGACGTCGTTGATCTCGTGCACCACGTCCTGCTGACCGGAGATCGCGGTCTTGAACTTGCGCGGCAGGTTCGAGTACTGCTTGTCGCCGATGAAGCGGCGCACGATCTCGTCGATCGCGGGCGTCGGATCCAGCACCTCGTCGAACGACTCACCGGCCAGCGGCGAGCCGAGCACCACGCGCGGGCAGTCGCCGCACGCCTCGGTGGTGTGCAGGCCGACCTCTTCCAGCCGCCGCCAGATCTCCGGCACGTTCTCGATCTCGATCCAGTGGTACTGGACGTTCTCGCGGTCGGACAGGTCGGCGGTGTCGCGGCCGAACTCGGTGGAGATCTGGCCGAGGGTACGCAGCTGGTTCACGTTCAGCGCGCCGGCGTCGCAGCGCACCCGCATCATGAAGTACGGGGCCTCGAGCAGGTCGATGTTCTCGTCACCGGTGAAGGTGCCGTCGTAGCCCTGCTCACGCTGGGTGTAGAGACCCCACCAGCGCATGCGGCCCCGCAGATCGGCCTTGTCGATCGACTCGAAACCCTGCTTCGAGTAGATGTTCTCGATCCGCGCGCGCACGTTGAGCGGGTTGTCGTCCTTCTTGGACTGCTCGTTGGCGTTCAGCGGCTCGCGGTACCCGAGCGCCCACTGGCCCTCGGACTTACGGCGCACCGGCTTTCCGGTGCGCTCGCGCCGGGCAACGGGCTTGGGCTGATCGCTGGGGGCGGCGTCGGTAGTCGACGTCATGGGGGTCGCTCCTGCTGGGGTGGGGAACATCGGCTGGAGGACGCGAGGGGCTGACTCGCGCCCGCGGTAGCGAACCGATGCGAATTTCGAAGAGCCGGGGAAGACCCGGGAATGCGCGCCGTTCTACTACCGGAGAGAACCGGGCAGACAACAGGCGCTGCAGACACGCTTGAAGTCGACGTGGCGACGTGCCACCAGTCGTACTCCAGATCCGCGCATGGGCACTATTGTGCCACGTCAAACGGGGCGTTCCGACCCGCGTCCGATATTTCCCCCGAATTTGCGGGAAATCCCCAGGATGACCGAGCGCAGATGTGACAGTCGTCATAGATCGGGCCGCGCTCCTTGACCTGGAGCTAGCTCGAGGTTCAAAACTCGTCCCATGAGTACCGAGTCGACCTACGCCCCCACCGACACCGAAGCCGAACTTGCCGCGATCCGCGAGGTCATCGCCGCGGTCGACCACGCCCAGCGCAACGAACTCGTCGACGAGTTCATCGCGCTGTTCCGCGAGGACGCCATCTGGACCACCGGCCACGGCAAACGCCTCTTCGGCCGCGCCGCCATCGCCGAGTTCACCGCCCAGGTCCTGCCCGGCGCCACCAAGGACGGCAGCCACGCCACCTACGACTTCGAATACGCGATGTTCATCCGCCCCGACGTAGCCGCCGTCAAACTGCACCAGCGCTACTTCGCCGCCGACGGCACCCTGATCGGCGAAGGCGCCCCCCTCTACGTCATGGCCAAGGAGAACGGCCGCTGGCTCCTCACCGCCAACCAGAACACCCCGATCGTCACCGGCTGAGCCGAGGGCCGAGCACCAGGTGGTGGCGGGGTGAAGTGGAACACTCAGGTGGGTGCGGGTGCGGACGGGAGCGACGGTCACACTGGTGTGGTGAGTTCCTCCGCCGCTCCACCCACCGCGTCGACTGCCGATTTCCCGGCGGGGGCCGAAGCGACCGCGCCCGTGCTGCGCGACTTCGGGGGCGGGCCCTTCGGCATCTACATTCATGTGCCGTTCTGCGCGACCCGATGCGGCTACTGCGACTTCAACACCTATACCGCTGGTGAGCTGGGTACGTCGGCGTCGCCGCAGTCCTGGCTGGAAGCGCTGCGCGGCGAGTTGGGCACGGCGGCGGCGGCATTCGATGCGCTGCCCAGCGATATCCCTGCCGTCGAGACGATTTTCGTGGGTGGCGGCACGCCGTCGCTGCTCGGCGGAGCGGGTCTCACGAGTGTGCTGGACGCGGTGCGCGCGGAGTTCACCCTGGCGGCCGGGGCGGAGGTGACCACAGAGTCGAACCCCGAATCGACCTCGCCCGAGTTCTTCGAACAGTTGCGCATCGGCGGGTTCACCAGAGTGTCGCTGGGTATGCAATCCGCGGCTCAGCACGTGCTGAAGATCCTCGATCGCACCCACACCCCGGGCCGTGCGGTCGCCGCCGCGAAGGAAGCCCGCGCGGCCGGGTTCGACCACGTCAACCTGGACCTGATCTACGGCACCCCGGGCGAACGCGTCGCCGACCTCGACGCCAGCCTGGACGCGGTGCTCGACGCGGGCGTCGACCATGTCTCCGCCTACTCGCTGATCGTCGAAGACGGCACTGCCATGGCCCGCAAGGTGCGCCGCGGCGAACTCCCCGCCCCCGACGACGACGTCCTGGCCGCCCGCTACGAACGCATCGATTCCCGTCTCGCCGCCGCCGGTCTCAGCTGGTACGAGGTATCCAATTGGGCGGCAAACGATTCCGCCCGCTGCCGGCACAACCTCGGCTATTGGGACGGCGGCGACTGGCTCGGCGCGGGACCCGGCGCGCACAGCCATGTCGGCGGCGTCCGCTGGTGGAACGTCAAGCACCCGGCCCGCTACGCCGATCGTGTCGCCCTCGGCGGCTTGCCCGCCGCAGGGTGGGAAGCCCTCTCCGACGAGGAGCGCTACACCGAGCGCGTCATGCTGACCGTCCGGCTCCGGACCGGCCTCCCGATGCGCGACCTGGATCCCGCCGGGTCCGCCGCCGCCGATCGCGTCATCGCCGACGGTCTCGCCGAGCTCGTCGGCAATCGCCTCATCCTGACCGCACGCGGCCGCCTGCTCGCCGACGGCGTCGTACGTGACTTGCTGACCTGAACGCACCGACCCTTCGCAGGAGCTCGGCCCACGACCGCGTCGGCTGCTGGCCAATTGCCCGGCGCGGCCGAGATTTCCGTCGTGGATCTTGTCCAGCCCCGTTGTGCGTTCTCACAACCGCCGAGTGCCCATGTTTGCGTGGTCTTGCCTGATAGGCCCCCGTTCTACTATCGCCACCGGACGCATACGCGTAGGCTCCGGATCAACCCCAAGGAGTCCTATGCCACAGGCACGACACATCACGCTGGTCCACGAGCAGAACGAATTCGCCGAGGCGCGGGCCGCCGAGAAAGCGGAATCCGCCCGGCAGAGCGCCATCGCGGCGCGCACCGTCGCCAGCCATTCCCAGAACGCCGACGACTGCCAGTCCCTGCTGGCCATGCTCGGCCTGGACGCCCTCGCCGGCAAGCACGCCAAGAGCCTCGAACCCAGCTAGCGCGCACCCGCGCCGGAGATCGCAGGACGAGTTCCGCAGAATGCTCGTGTGCCGCCCATGCTGGGGCGGCACACGAGTTATTAGACTGGACAACGAGCCAGCGAGGAGGTGGGGCTATGTCGAGCACCGAGGATCGGCGCTTCGAAGTCCTGCGGGCGATCGTCGCGGACTATGTCTCGACGAAGGAGCCCATCGGGTCGAAAACCCTGGTGGAACGGCACAATCTGGGTGTTTCCAGCGCGACCGTCCGCAATGACATGGCGGTGCTGGAGGCCGAAGGCTATATCACTCAGCCGCACACCAGTTCCGGTCGCATCCCGACCGACAAGGGTTACCGCCAATTCGTCGACCGCATCTCCGAAGTGAAGCCGCTGTCGGGCGCCGAACGCCGGGCCATCATGGAATTCCTGGAATCCGGCGTCGATCTCGATGACGTCCTGCGCCGCGGCGTGCGGCTGCTGGCCCAGCTGACCAGGCAGGTCGCCGTCGTCCAGTACCCGACGGTGTCCGCGTCGACGGTGCGTCACATCGAGGTCGTCGCGCTCAATCCGGCGCGCCTGCTGCTCGTGGTGATCACCGACACCGGCCGCGTCGATCAGCGCCTGGTCGAACTCGGCGCACTCGTCGACGACGACGATCTGACCGCCCTGCGCGGCCTGCTCGGCAACGCGATGGACGGCAAGCGCCTGGCGATGGCGTCCGCGGCCGTCGCCGAACTCCCGGAGCTCGCCCCGCCGAAGCTGCGGGACATCCTGATCCGGGTGTCGACCGTGCTGGTCGAGACCTTGGTCGAACATCCCGAGGAACGTCTCGTGCTCGGCGGTACCGCCAACCTCACCCGCAATGCCGCCGACTTCGGCCTGCCAGGTTCGCTACGCCAGGTGCTGGAAGCGCTGGAGGAACAGGTCGTCGTCCTCAAGCTGCTGGCCGCGACGCAGCAGCCCGGCACCGTGACTGTGCGCATCGGCGAGGAAACCCAGGTCGAGCAGATGCGCACCACCTCGGTGGTGTCCACCGCCTACGGCACCTCCGGCGCCGTGCTCGGCGGCATGGGCGTGCTCGGCCCGACCCGGATGGACTACCCCGGAACGATCGCCTCGGTGTCGGCCGTCGCCCGCTACATCGGCGAAGTCCTCGCCGAACGCTGATCAATAGCGACGCGGGGCCGCTGCTACCCTCGGTGGACGCTGCGGCTTCCCACCCGGGGTCGGCAAGGAGGCGGATGCCGACGGGGTGGGTAAACACAGCCGCTTCCACCTTCGAACCCGCGGCCGGATAAAGTTGAGTGCATCCGACTAATGTCCGGTGGCGCCGGCGTTCGGTTGGAGCGGACACAGGCACCGGGGAACGCGAACCAAGGACTAGAGACACAAGTGGCACGGGATTACTACGGACTGCTCGGCGTCGCGAAGAACGCGACCGACCAGGAAATCAAGCGCGCCTATCGCAAGCTGGCGCGTGAACTGCATCCCGACGTCAACCCCGACGAGGCGGCGCAGGCCAAGTTCAAAGAGGTCTCGGCGGCCTACGAGGTGCTGTCGGATCCGGAGAAGCGCCGCGTCGTCGACCTGGGCGGGGATCCGCTGGAATCCGGCGGCGGTGGCGGCGGCTTCGCGGGCGCCGGCTTCGGCGGGCTCGGCGATGTCTTCGAGGCGTTCTTCGGCGGCATGAGTGCCTCCGGCGGTGCGCGCAAGCCGCGCGGCCGGGTGCAGCCGGGCGCGGATTCGCTCATCCGGACCCGGCTCAGCCTGGCCGAATGCGCCGTCGGCGTGACCAAGCATCTGACTGTCGACACCGCGATCCTGTGCGACATCTGCACCGGTTCCGGCACCAACGGCAACTCCAAGCCGGTGCGCTGCGAAACCTGTGGCGGCGCAGGCGAAGTCCAGTCCGTGCAGCGTTCGTTCCTGGGCCAGGTCCTGACCTCGCGGCCCTGCCCGACCTGCCGCGGCGCGGGCGAGACCATCCCCGATCCCTGCCACAAGTGCGGTGGCGACGGCCGCGTGCGCGCGCGTCGCGAGGTCGCCGCGCCGATTCCGGCCGGCGTCGCCAACGGCATGCGGGTGCGGCTGGCCGCGCAGGGTGAGGTCGGCCCCGGCGGCGGTCACGCGGGCGACCTCTACGTCGAGGTCGTGGAGCAGCCGCACGACGTGTTCGTCCGCGACGGCGACGACCTGCACTGCACCGTCCGGGTGCCGATGGTCGACGCGGCGCTGGGCACCACCGTCGTCATCGACACCATCCTCGACGGCCCGGTCGAACTGACCATCTCCGCGGGCACGCAGCCCGGCGAGGTTTCGGTGCTGCGCGGCCACGGCATGCCGCGGCTGCGTTCGGGTGCGCGCGGTGATCTGCTGGCGCATCTGGACATCGTGGTGCCGACCAAGCTCGACAGCAAGCAGACCGACCTGCTGCGCAAGTACAAGGGCATGCGGGAACGCGATCGCGCCGAGGTGATGTCGGCGCAGTCCGAGCACAACAGCGGCCTGTTCGCCCGGCTGCGCGCGTCGTTCAGCGGGCGCTGAGGCGTTGGCCGCCACCGTCTTCTATCTCGACGACATCCCGGAACCGGGTGCGATCGCGGTGCTCGACGGCCCGGAAGGCCGGCACGCGGCGACCGTGCGCCGGATCCGGGCCGGCGAGCCGATCACCCTGTCCGACGGGCAGGGTGTGGTCGCCGAGTCGGAAGTGGTCGCGGCGCAGAAGGATCGGCTGGAACTGCGGGTGCTGGCCCGGCGGCTGGCCGAGCCGGTGACGCCGCGGGTGACCGTGGTGCAGGCCCTGCCGAAGTCGGAGCGTTCCGAGCTGGCGGTCGAATTGATGACCGAGGCGGGCGCCGACGCGATCATTCCGTGGCAGGCGGTGCGCTGCGTCAGCAAGTGGGAAGGCAAGGCGGCCAAGGCCGTCGAGAAGTGGCGGGCGGCGGCCCGGGCGGCCGCGCGGCAGTCGCGTCGTCCCTATATCCCGGAAGTCGCCGAGCTGCACCGCACCCGGGAGCTGGTGGAGCTGGTGCGCAAGGCGAAGGCGGACGGCGCGGTTGTCGCCGCGTTGCACGAATCCGGCGCGGGCCGCTTCACCGAGCTGTCCTTCGACGGCGTGCCCGAGGTGATTCTGATCGTCGGACCCGAAGGGGGACTGGACGATTCGGAGCTGGACGCGTTGACCGAAGCCGGCGCCCAGCCGGTGCTGCTCGGCCCCACGGTGCTGCGCACCTCGACCGCCGCGGCGGTCGCGCTCGGCGCGCTGGGCGCACTGACCCCGCGCTGGTAGCGCCGGGATCCGGCGCGGCGCGACGACCGTTGGTAGTTCTCACAGAGATTCGCCGGTAGCGAACCTGCCGCAGTCAGCGCCGTTCCGTGTGTTGTGTCGGTTGTCCCTGCCCGGCGCCGTGCTGGTCCACGCCGTAGGCCTGGCCGATCAGCGCGTGCACGTTCTCCTTGGGCACTTCGAAGGCTGCGCCGCAGAACGTGCACTCCAGGAAATGCCTGGTCTTGAGCGGGATGATCGGAATGAAGAACAGCGTGAACATGGTGACCGCCTTGCGCAGCGCGTGCGCGGACGGATTGTGGCAATTGGCGCAGACCAGCGTCAGCATCGCCAGCTGGTGAATTTTGCGCGTCCAACCCCAGATAAGCAAGGAAAACCCCCGTGAAATCGAGCTCGATGGCTAGACCCTACTGGCTCCGGTCCCGGCCTGCCATACGGTTTTCGACAGCCGCTGTTGCGGTTTATTCACTGGGCCGTGTCGGTGGTCCGCGATAGAATTTGCTCACACGAAACAGCTGTCGAGACCGGAAAGCAGGCTGTAGCGACTTTTGCGAACACAAGGCGAGATCGGCGACCCAACCAACCCCACCGCAGGTATCGGTGCCGACGACAACGGTTCGGGCCCCGCAGCTCGTACCGTGCGTGCCAGCATCGACCTCGCGCCGGAATCCGTGTTCCCATTCCTTGGTTCTGCCGACCAGAATTTGCGTGAGCTCGAGCGGTTGCTCGATGCCGATATCCATGTCCGCGGCAACTCGGTCACGCTGACCGGCCGGGCGGCCGACGTCGCCCTCGCCGAGCGGGTCATCGAGCAGCTGATCGCGCTCACCGGGCGCAACCGGGTGGTGACGCCGGAAGCGGTGCGGCACACGGTATCCATGCTCACCGAGGGGTCTTCGGATTCCCCGGCCGAGGTGCTGAGCCTGGACATTCTGTCCCGGCGCGGCAAGACCATCCGGCCCAAGACACTGAACCAGAAGCGCTACGTCGACATGATCGACGCCAACACCATCGTGTTCGGCATCGGCCCCGCCGGCACCGGCAAGACCTATCTGGCGATGGCCAAGGCCGTGCAGGCGTTGCAGGCCAAGCAGGTCACCCGGATCATCCTCACCCGCCCCGCGGTCGAGGCCGGCGAGCGGCTGGGCTTCCTGCCCGGCACCCTCAACGAGAAGATCGACCCGTACCTGCGCCCGCTCTACGACGCGCTGCACGACATGATGGACCCGGAAGCCATTCCGAAGCTGATGGCCGCCGGGGTCATCGAGGTCGCACCGCTGGCCTACATGCGCGGCCGTAGCCTCAACGACGCCTTCATCATTCTCGACGAGGCGCAGAACACCACCGCCGAGCAGATGAAGATGTTCCTCACCCGCCTCGGCTTCGGTTCCCGAATGGTTGTCACCGGCGACATCAGCCAGGTCGACCTCCCTGGCGGCGCCCGCTCCGGCCTCCGCGCCGCCAGCGAGATCCTCACCGACATCGACGACATCGCCTTCGCCGAACTCACCTCCAGCGACGTCGTCCGGCACCGCCTGGTCTCCGACATCGTCGACGCCTACGACCGCCACGAAGCCGAAACCCGCCCCGCCGTCGGCCAGCACTACCCGGGCAACCGCGCGCAGCGCCGCGCCGCCGGCCGCACCGACCGGCGCTAGGGATACCCGGCCGATCGGCGGTCTCCGGCAGGGTGTGCCGCGAGCCGGGGGAGCCGGCCGGGTGGCGAGCGAATACCCTGTTCAGGTGAGCATTGAGATCGCCAACGAGTCGGGTGTCGACGTTCCCGAAGAAGAGCTGGTCAGTGTCGCGCGGTTTGTGATCGGGCGGATGGACGTCCATCCGGCGGCGGAGCTGTCGATGGTGCTGGTCGATCTCGACACCATGGCGGATCTGCATATGCGGTGGATGGATCTGCCGGGGCCGACGGATGTGATGTCGTTCCCGATGGATGAGCTGGAGCCGGGCGGGCGGCCGGACAGTCCGGAGCCGGGGCCCTCGATGCTCGGCGACATCGTGCTGTGCCCGGAGTTCGCGGCCGCGCAGGCCCGCAAGGCGGGGCATTCGCTCGATCACGAGCTGGCGCTGCTGACCGTGCACGGCGTGCTGCATCTGCTCGGCTACGACCACGCCGAACCCGAGGAAGAGAAAGAGATGTTCGCGCTGCAGGCGCGGCTGCTCGAGGAGTGGTACGAGAGCCTGCGCGAGGCGCGGGTGCGGGCCGAGCTCGCTGAACGCGACGCGCAGCTGCTCGGCAAAGCCGGATTCACCACACCGGGTGAAGATCTAGGCGCTCCGTGAGTTCGCTGACCCAGATCATCCTGGCGGTGCTGCTCGTCCCGCTGGGCGGGTTGTTCGCGGGTATCGACGCGGCGCTGAACACCATCTCCCCGGCTCGCCTGGACGACATGGTGCGCGCCGACCGCGCCGGCGCGATGCGGTTGCGCCGCATCGTGGACGACCGGGCGCGCTACGTGAACCTGATGGTGCTGCTGCGCATCCTGTGCGAGATCGGCGCGACCGTGCTGCTCGCCTCGGCGCTGATCGGCATGATCAGTCAGGTCTGGGCGCTGTTGATCACCGCCGCCGTGATGGTGCTGGTGGACTACGTGGTGATCGGTGTCGGCCCGCGCACCCTGGGCCGCCAGCACGCCTACAGCCTGGCGCTGGCCGCGGCGCTGCCGTTGCAGTTCATCGGCCTGGTCCTGGGCCCGGTCAGCCGCCTGCTGATCCTGCTCGGCAACGCCCTCACACCCGGTAAGGGTTTCCGCAACGGCCCCTTCGCCTCCGAGATCGAGCTGCGCGAGGTGGTCGAAATGGCCAGCGAGCGCGGCGTCGTCGCCGACGACGAGCGCCGCATGATCCAGTCGGTCTTCGAACTGGGCGACACCTCCGCGCGCGAGGTGATGGTGCCGCGCACCGAGATGGTCTGGATCGAACGGGACAAGACCGCGGCCCAGGCGATGTCGCTGGCCGTGCGCAGCGGCCACTCCCGGATCCCGGTGATCGGCGAGAACGTCGACGACATCCAGGGCGTCGTCTACCTGAAAGATCTTGTTCCGTACGCGGATCGGAGCCGGCAGGTGCACGTCGGCGAGGTGATGCGCCCGGCGGTGTTCATGCCCGACTCCAAGCCGCTGGACGACCTGCTCGACGAAATGCAGCGCCGCCGCAACCATATGGCGCTGCTGGTCGACGAATACGGCGGCATCGCCGGCCTGGTCACCATCGAGGACGTGCTCGAGGAAATCGTCGGGGAAATCGCCGACGAATACGACACCGACGAGACCCCTCCGGTAGAAGACTTGGGCGACGGCCGTTTTCGCGTCTCGGCCCGGCTCTCGGTGGACGATCTGGCCGAGCTGTACGGGCTGGAGATCGAGGAAGAGGACGTCGACACCGTCGGTGGCCTGCTCGCGCACGCACTCGGCCGGGTGCCGCTGCCGGGCTCCCAGGTCGAGGTGCACGGTCTGGTGTTGCGTGGCGAGGGCCACGCGGACGGGCGAGGACGGATGCGGGTGCACACGGTCGAGGTGCGCTCGGCTCCAAGCAATTCCAGGGGCGCAGAGCCGGATGGCGAGGCGCCGCAACATGACGAGGACGGAGACGCCGATGACTGAATTGGACGACGAGGACACCAAACTGGTGGTCTTGGCTCGTGGTGCGCTCGCCCGCACCGGCGGCGCGAGCGGCGCCGCGGTGCGCGACACCGACGGCCGCACCTACGCCGCCGGCGAGGTCGGGCTGACCGCCCTGCGGCTGACCGCGTTGCAGGCCGCCGTCGCGGCCGCGATCTCCAGTGGCGCGGAAGGTTTCGAGGCGGCCGTGGTGGTCGGCGGACGACTGTCCGACAGCGGGGTCACCGCGGTGCGCGAGGTGTCCTCGACGGCCCGGATCGTGTTCACCGACAAGGACGGCGCGGTCTTCGAGATCGTCGACGACGCCGCCGAGGTCACCCATGGCTGAAGCGGAATTCCGTTCCGGTTTCGTCTGTTTCGTGGGCCGGCCGAACACCGGCAAGTCGACGCTGACCAACGCCATGGTCGGCGCGAAGATCGCGATCACTTCCTCGCGCCCGCAGACCACCCGCCACACCATCCGCGGCATCGTGCATCGCTCCGGCTTCCAGCTGATCCTGGTCGACACCCCGGGTCTGCACCGGCCGCGCACGCTGCTCGGTCAGCGGTTGAACGACCTTGTGCGCGACACCTATTCGGAAGTCGACGTCGTCGCGGTGTGCATCCCGGCGGACGAGAAGATCGGCCCGGGCGACCGCTGGATCGTCGATCAGATCCGTCAGGTGGCGCCCAGGACCACGTTGCTGGGCGTGGTCACCAAGATCGACAAGGTGTCCCGCGACGAGGTCGCGGGACAGTTGATGGCGGTGTCCAAGCTGCTCGGCGAGAACGCCGACGTGGTGCCGGTGTCGGCGGTCCAGGGCGAGCAGGTCGATGTGCTGGCCGAGGTCATCGCCTCGAAAATGCCGGAGGGCCCGGCCTTCTACCCGGACGGCGAGCTGACCGACGAGCCGGAGGAAACCCTCATGGCCGAGCTCATCCGCGAGGCCGCCCTGGAGGGCGTGCGCGACGAACTCCCGCACTCGCTGGCCGTGGTCATCGAGGAGATTCTGCCGCGCGAGCGCGACGAGGACGAGCAGGGCCCGGAGCGCGACAAGCCGCTCAAGGAACTCCTCGACGTGCACGCCAATCTCTTCGTCGAGCGTCCCAGCCAGAAGGCCATTGTCATCGGCAAGGGCGGCGCGCGGCTCAAGGAGGTCGGCACCAACGCCCGCAAGCAGATCGAGAGCATCTTCGGCACTCGCATCTATCTGCACCTGCACGTGAAGGTCGCCAAGGATTGGCAGCGCGACCCGAAGCAGCTGCGCAAGCTCGGCTTCTGATCCCTCGCGCGCGGTACAGCACATCCAGTACCGTCAGTCCTGCTGCGCCGGAAGGGTCCCGGCGCGCTGTGGGCACGAGAGGACAGTGCGGGTGGCTGTCGCCGAAGGCATGGACTTCGCCGGATATCGATTGGAAGCGCACCTCGGTACGGGTGGGATGGGGACGGTGTTCCGCGCGCAGCATCCGCGGCTGCCGCGCAAGGACGCGCTGAAGATCCTGGCCGAGGAGCGTTCCGGGGATTCCGCTTTCCGCGCCCGGTTCCTCCGTGAGGCCGAAGTGGCCGCGCGGCTGCATCACCCGAACCTGGTGGCGGTGCGCGACCGTGGTCAGCACGACGGCCGGTTGTGGATCGCGATGCAGTACGTCGACGGCGTCGATCTGGCCGGGCTGATCCGGCGTGGCCCGGGCCGGATGCCGATCGAGCGGGTACTCCGGATCGTCGCCGAGGTCGCCAAGGGGCTGGACGCGATCCATCGCGCGGGCTTGCTGCATCGGGATGTGAAGCCGGCCAACATCCTGGTCGAGGAGCAGTCCGGACGCCAGGATCGGGTGCTGGTCACCGATTTCGGCATTGCCCGGCCGGCCGACGATACGGCGACGCTGGCCGCCGGCTTGACGGCGACCCTGGCCTACGCCGCGCCGGAGCAGATCAGCGGCGGGCCGGTCGATCAGCGCGCCGACATCTACGCCCTGGGCTGTGTGCTCTACGAATTGCTCACCGGGACGGTCCCGTTCGCGCGGGAGAACCCGGCCGCGATGGTCTACGCGCACCTGCACGACACACCGCCCAAGCCGTCCGATGCCGGGCCGGCAGCGGGTTTCGACGGCGTGATCGCCACCGCGCTGGCCAAACGCCCGGACGACCGATTCGCCAGCTGTGCCGCGTTGGCCGCCGCGGCCCGGGCGGCGGCCGAGTCGACCGTCCGGCTCGGAGCGGCTGCTCCGGCGCCACGTCCGCGCGCCGGCCGGCGTCGCCTGCTGATCGGGGCCGCGCTGCTCGCGATCGTGCTGACCGGAGTGACCACCGCGGTGGCGCTGGGCCGGGAGCAGACCGTGCCGCGGGGCCCGACCGCCACCGCCGTCGGCCCGCAGACCGCCGTGGATGCGGTGTCCTGGGGTGCGTACACCTATGTCGCGCAGGCATTTCCGGAATTGCTGCCGGCGTCCCAGTTCGGTATCGGCTATCAGGAAATCTATGGCTGCCGCCCGATGAACGAGGAGCGCAGAGAACTCCCGATCGATGTCTTCGTCGAGGTCGGCCGAGTGCACTGCCTGGGTAACCGGGAGCCCGCGGTCACCGTCGATCTGGTCTGCAACGCCGACCGCTCGCCCATCGCGCCGCCGCCGATCTTCGATCGGGCGGAGGGCGATGAGAGCTGGACGCGTCCCTCGGGCGCCGGAAATCTGCACTGGGGCGTCTATCTGGGTTATGAGCGGGTCGTCACCGGCTATCTGCGGGTGTATTTCGACGATCCGAATCGCAACTTCTGCTACATCGTCGTGACCGGCGGCGCGTCCGGCGCCGAACTGCGGTCGCGCTGGTGGACGGAGGCCCCGCTGTGAAGGTGCTGTGGATCGTTGCGCTGGTGCTGGCGGTCTGCGGCTGCACCGTGGTGGGCCGCCCGGTCCCCGGACCGGACCCGGCCGCTCTCGATGTCGGTCCGTACAGCCGGAATCCGATGATCGCGCCGGTCGCGGTGAGCGACTATCACGGCCGGGTGCTCGAATCGGTCCGGATGGCGGAGGCGATGGCGGTTCCGGAGACGGTGGATCCGGCGCTGCGGGTTCCGCTTGGCGGCCCGCGCGCGGTTCCGCTGCCGACAGCGGCCAAAGCGTCCGGCTTGCTGGCCAACCCGACCCGCGCCGTGCTGGAACGGCACGGGATGCTGGCCGGATACACGGTGGGCGCCACCGATTCCCCCGACGGCGCCCGGGGGACGATCGGGGCGGCTCGACTGTTGCAGATCATCGTGCTGCGTTTCCCCGATGGCGGGGCGGCGCAGCAGGCCGCGCAAGAGATCGATGCGGTCGACTTCGCGGTCAGCCCGGACAATATCGCGGTGCCGATCGCCGGACATCCGGCGGCCCGCGGTCATTGGCGCCCCGCCGTGCCGACGCTGGCGGCCACCGTGGCGCACGAATCATTCGTGATCAGCGTGCTCGCGGGTGATCGGACGCCGGACCTGGCCGCACTGTCCACCTTGGCCGCCAAGGCTTTCGATACCCAGATACCGCTGCTGAAGTCTTTTACGCCCACGCCCGCGGGCCGGTTCGCCGAACTCGCCCTCGACCGTGATGCCATGCTGGGCCGGATGGTGCCCGAGGCGCCGGGACGGTGGCCGTTTCCGCAGGTGATTCTCGGCGATCTCGGGAGCAACGCCGGATGGGGCAGCCTGTTGCAGGCGAGCGGGGTGGTGTACGGACCGCAGGGCGCCGTGCTGTCCACCGGCCCAGCCGAACAACGCTTCGAACTGCTCGCGCTCAACCGCTTCGACCGCCTGGTCCGGTTCGCCGACGCCGACGCGGCGCGTAAGCATTTCGCCAAGGTGCTGCGGCCGGCCGACGATTCCGAGCTGCCGAAGATTCCGGTCCCGACCGGGCTGGTAGACATCGATTGCCGCGAGCGCCCGGCGGCTCTCGCCTCGAATACGAGGTTCCAATGCTTGCTCCGCTACGGCCGCTATATGGCCGCGGTTTTCAGCCGGGATTACGACGACGTCCGGCACCGTGCCGCGGCGCAGTACGCGCTACTGGTGAACAGCGAGTAGGAAAATGGCCGAAGTCCTGACTCCCGGAACAGTATTCGCGGGTTACACGATCGAACGGCTGCTCGGGGCCGGCGGTATGGGCGCGGTGTACTCCGCGTGGCATCCGCGACTGCCCAGGCGGGACGCACTGAAGATCCTGCCCCAGAATTTCAGCGCGTCGGCGGAGTTCCGCGCCCGCTTTCTGCGCGAAGCCGAAATGGCCGCGCGGCTGGATCAGCGCAATATCGTCGCCGTACATGATCGCGGGGAATTCGAGGGCCGGCTCTGGATCGCGACGGAGTACGTCGACGGCTTCGACGCCGCCGAGTTGCTGCGCCGTGCGGGCGCGCTGCCGCCGGAGCGAGTGGTCCAGCTGGTCGGCGCGGTCGCCGAGGGCTTGGACGAAGCCCACCGGTCCGGCGTGCTGCACCGCGACGTGAAGCCGGCGAACATCCTGATCGAGCCGGTCGACGGCGACGCCGAGCGGGTGCTGGTCGCGGATTTCGGAATCGCCCGGGCCGCCGGTGACGGTACCGCGCTGACCGAGGTCGGCACCGTCGTGGCCACCGTGGCCTACGCCGCCCCGGAAGTGCTTTCCGAACGGCAGGTCGATCACCGTGCCGACGTATACGCCTTGGGCTGCACGGTCTTCGAGCTGCTGACCGGGAGCAGACCGTTCCCGCGTGATTCGATGGTCGCGGTGATGCGCGCGCACCTGGGGGAGCCGCCACCGCGCGCCCGCGAGCTGCGGCCGGGTTTGCCGCCCGGCATCGACGCGGTGATCGCGCGAGCCATGGCGAAGAATCCGGACGACCGCTATCCCTCCTGTGGTGCGCTCGCGGCGGCGGTAGCCGGCGCCTTCGGACACCAGATCGACCCGACGATGCTCGTCGCGCGGCCACCCAGCCTGCCGGAACAGCCGACGGTGGCGGACCGGCCGACGCCGCCGCGGGTGCCGCCGGCCAAGCCGCGAAAGCCGCGGCGGCGGCGATATGCGGCCCTTGCCGCAGTTATTCTCGCCGTGCTGGTCGTGGTGACGGGTGTCCTAGTGGTGCAACGGGATTCGCCGGAACCGGCGAAAGCCGCGCCGGTCAGCGCGCCGCGCGGGGTGACCTGGGGGAAATACCAGTTCATGGTCGACGCGCTCCCACAACTGCTGCCGGCTCGGCCCGTGACGACCGGATACCAGGGAATCCGTTGCGCCGCCATCGATGACGAGACGCGGCGACCGGTCGACCTGAACAAGGTGCCGCGCGTCGTCGCCCGGATCGCCTGTAGCGGTAACTACGACCCGGTCTCGGATGTGGACATCCGGTGCACCATGAACCGGACCCCGTTCTACTTGGCGGATGAACATCCACTCGGTGATCTGCGCTGGGAGCGCCGCTCCGGCCGGGGCCGGGTGACGTGGGCGGACATCGCCTTCTCCGATCGCCCCCTCGGCCTGCTCGGGCTCGAGTTCGAGGATGCCGCACGCAATTTCTGCCAGGTCGCGGTGATGGGGGGAGCGAATGGAAAGGATCTCTACGATCGGTGGTGGCCCGATGCGCCTTTCTGACAATTTCGCCGAGTACCACATCGAGCGCCGGCTCGGAGCGGGCGGCATGGGGGAGGTGTACCTGGCCCGGCATCCGCGACTGCCGCGGCATGACGCGCTGAAGATCCTGTCCGACAAGCACGCCGGCAACACCGAGTTCCGGGCCCGATTTCTGCGCGAGGCGGAGATCGCGGTGCGGCTGCGCCATCCCAATGTGGTGGCGGTGCGCGACCGGGGCGAGTACGACGGCCGGTTGTGGATCGCGATGCAGTACGTCGACGGGATGGACGCGGCCGAGTTGATCGGCCGGGAACCGGACGGGCTCGCCGTCGAGCGTGCCCTGCGCATTCTCACCGAGGCCGCCCACGGGCTCGACGAGATTCACCGGATCGGACTGCTTCATCTCGATGTCAAACCGGCCAACATCCTGCTTGCCGCGGACGACGCGGAGCCCGAACGGGTGCTGGTCACCGATTTCGGTATCTCCCGCACCGCCGATCAGGACGAGAAGCGCACCGAGGCCGGGGGTTTCACCGCCACGCTCGCCTACGCCGCGCCCGAGCAGATCAGCGGCGAGACCGTCGATCACCGGGCCGATGTGTACGCGCTGGGCTGCACCTTCTACCACTTGCTCACCGGTTCGGTGCCGTACCTGCGCGGCAGCGCGGCCGCCGTGATGTACGCCCATCTGCTGGAGACGCCGCCGCAACCGTCGTTGGAAAAGCCCGGGGTGCCAACGGAATTGGACGCTGTCATCGCGACGGCCCTGGCCAAGGATCCGGCGGATCGCTATCCGAGCTGCGGTGCGCTGGCGGAGGCCGCGCGGGCGGCCTGGTCGGCGTCGCGGGGAGCCCGCGACGTCCCGCGCGCCGGCCGGCGCGCACGTGTGCTCACCGGTGTCGCGGTGGTTGCCAGTATCGCTGTCGCGGTGGCGATCGCACTGGCCGTCGGTGGCGGCTCCGGCGGAGCTCCGGCGCCGAGCGCTGCTCCGGTGACTGTCAACGCCGACGCCTGGGGTACGGCCGCCCTGATGGCGCAGACCTTCCCGAACGTGCTGCCGGTCTCCCCGATCGCGACCGGGTACAAAGACCTGCACAGCTGTCTGCACCTGGATGCCAGGGAAAGCCAGAAGTACATCACCTTCGACGAGGTGGTGCCGAAGGCGTCGGTGAGTTGCGTCGGCGACGACGATCCTGCCGCGGTGCTGACGGTCATGTGCAATACCGACCGCACACCGATGACGGAATCGCTGCTGATAACACAGCTGGAAGGCGAGGAGCGGTGGACCCGGCCTTCGGGTACGGGGGTGGTGCGCTGGGGTCACAACACCACTCCCGATGGCGGGATCATCGGCAAACTCGAGGTGGGCTTCGACGGGCCCGGTCGGAACTTCTGCCGCCTCCGCGTCAGCGGCGGCGAGTCCGGTTCCGAGCTCAGGGAACGGTGGTGGCTCGATGCACCGATATGACAAGGGGTATCAATGATTTCGCGCACGGCACTGTGGCGTGCCGCCGCGGTGCTCCTCACCGCGCTGGCAGCGGCGAGTGGCTGTGTCCGGCCGGGTACGCCGATCCCGGCCGTGCCTGCTCAGTCGGCCTTGGATATCGGCGCCAACGAGGTGCGGCCGCTGTCCGCGCCGCCGGGTAATGAGCAATACGGGCGGGTGCTGGAATCGGTGCGGATGGCCGAGGCCCTTCTGGACCCGGCCGAGGTGGACGCGGCGCTGAACAAGGGGGTGGCCAAACGGACCGGGCCACTGCCGACTCCGCGGGAGGCCGTGGGCGTCTTGGCCGCGCCGGCGCGGAAGGTGCTCGAATCCCACGCCATGCTGGCCGGATACGTGGTTACCGGAAGCGAAGTCGAGGTCCAGCAGCGCGAAGTCGGTACCGTGCGGCTGCTGACCGTGCTGCTCTTGCGTTTCCCCGATTCGGCGGCCGCCCAATTGGCGGCCCGGCAGCTGGATGCCACCGATGCCGCGGTGAATTCGGACAACGTGGCGGTCCGGATCGCCGGTTATCCGGCGGCTCATGGGCATTGGCGTCCGACCGCCCCGACGATGGCGGCGACGTTGGCGCACGGATCGTTCGTCATCAGTGTGCTGGCCGGTCACACCGCGCCGGACCATGCGGTGCTGAGCGGGCTCGTCAGCAAGGCATTCGATGTGCAACTGCCGCGACTGCGTGAATTTCAGGCCACGCCGCGGGAGCGGTTCGCCGGCCTTCCGCTGGATCCGGACGGAATGGTGTCGCGCCTGCTGCCCTACGGAAACGGGCAATGGCCCGCCCCGCGCGCGGTGGTCATCGATCTCGACGACCAAGCCGGCCTCGGGGCCACGATCAGTACCAGCGGCGTGGTCTACGGACCGCGTGGCACGCGGTTGCTGCGCACGATGGGGCTCGACCCAGCGGTGGAAATGCTTGCCATGAACGGCTACAACGTTCTCGAACGATTCCCGGACGCGGTCACCGCGCGGCGAGTCGTGACCGGGGAAAGGCGCAAGACGGAAGCGAATGCCGCGTCGGCTGCGGCCGCGCCCGAGGGATTGCCGGATGTCTATTGCCACAAGTACGAGGTCTCGGCGCCCCAGTGGCCGGTCCAGTTCGGCTGCCACGTGCTGTTCGGGCGGTACTCCGCCACGATTGTCGGCCGCAACCAGACCGAGGCTCGCCAGCGTGCCGCCGCGCAATATCTGCTGCTGGTGAACAGTGCCTGAGTTCGCCGAAAGCCTCACGCCGGGAACGCTGTTCGCGGGATATCGCATCGAGCGCGTGATCGGCCGCGGCGGCATGGGCACGGTCTACGTGGCCGCCCACCCGCGCCTGCCGCGCTACGACGCCCTCAAAGTTCTGTCGGCCCAGCACAGTTCGGACGCCGAATTCCGGGCGCGCTTCATCCGGGAGGCGGAACTGGCGGCGCGGCTGGATCATCCGAATATCGTCGGCGTCCACGATCGCGGCATCGAGCACGGACGATTGTGGATCGCGATGCAGTTCGTCGACGGTATCGATGCCGCCGCGTTGATCCGGCGGGGGATCGGCGAGGTGCCGCCCGGACGGGCGGTGCACATCGTCGGCGCGGCGGCCCGCGGGCTGGACCACGCGCATCGTGCCGGGATGGTGCATCGGGACGTCAAACCGGCGAATATCCTGCTCGAATCCATTCCGGGACAACCTGATCGGGTGTCGATCGCCGACTTCGGCATCGCGCGCGCCGCCGCCGCGACGACCGCGCTGACGCAGGTGGGGACGGTACTCGCGACCGTCGGTTACGCCGCGCCCGAACAGCTCACCGCGGGGACGGTCGATCACCGGGCCGACGTCTACGCGCTGGGGTGCACGCTCTACGAACTGCTGACCGGAGCGAAACCGTTCGCGCGCGCGACCGTCGAGGCGACGATCCAGGCCCATCTGCGGGATCGCCCGCCCCGGCCGGCCAGTGTGGCCCACCTGCCCAGCGCGATCGACAGTGTGATCGCCCGGGCGCTCGCTAAGGATCCGGCGCGGCGATACCAATCCTGTGGCGAGCTGGCGAGCGCCGCCGCGGCCGCGCTCGGGATCGCGCCGGCGCCGGAGGTTCGCGTTCCGCGACCGGCCGGCAGGCGGGCCGTCGCGCTGGGGGCGGCAGCCCTGGTCGCGGCCCTGCTCGGCGCGGCTGCCTACGCCCTGCCACTCCGAGATCGAGAAGCCGGCGGCCCGAACGGCCCGGCGACGACTACAACGGCTGCCGCGCCGAACTCCTGGGGCGCGCACGAGTACATGGTCGACGCCTTTCCGGGACTGCTGCCCAGAACCCAGACCGACAGCGGTTACCAGGGTCTGCGGTGCACCGCGGTCGACGGCGACCTGCGGCCGGTCGAGGTGAATCAGTCGCGGGACTCGGTGAATTGGCTGTCCTGCAACGGCGACCGCGATCCGGTATGGCGAGTCGTGGTGGCCTGTAGCACCGCCAGCGTGGCCGATGATTTCGGCCCGAACCCGAGCCAGCTCGTGGTCGCCGATGAGCGCTGGCAGCGTCCCTCCGGAAACGGGCGGATCATCGTGCATGACAACCCGGAGGCCAGCGCCGACCGGCTCGGTGGGCAGTTGAAGCTCCAGTTCGACGACGAAGTCCGCAAGTTCTGCAATATCACCGTGATGGGCGGCAACTCCGGCCGGGATCTCTACGACCGCTGGTGGCTCGACGCTCCTTTATGACCCCGAATAGTGAGGAGGCCAGGTGCCTGCTTCGAACGATGTCGGCAGACTCCAGCGGCTCTTGCGGGCGCTGTATGTGCCCGCGGAGAAGCCCCGCGTGCTGCCGACTTTGCTACGGGGACAGCGGCGGCTGCCGCGTCCGATGGTGCTGCTGTCCGGCCCCGCGGCGAACAGCGATCTGGTCCGGGAGATCTACAAGTGGTTCGGTGAATCGGGCGGCCGCCGTGCCGTGCCGCGGGCACACGTCGAATTGGCACAGCTGAACGAAGATTCGATCATTCCCCGGCGGAACTCCGGCGAGCCCGCATCGGAATCGACCGGTGCCGATGTGTCCGAGCACTGCTTGCCGATCCTGCATCGGCTGGTCGAGAGCTTCTCCCAGGACAACACCGCGATGGGGCCGATCCCGTTTCCGCGCTATCGCACCGCGGACTGGCTGACCCGGCAACGTATTCCGACCGAGGAGACCCAAGCGGCGGTCGAGCTGCGTACTCGGCTGCCGCGGCTGCTGCGCCTGGGCTCCCGTGACTTCGACGGGGGCAACGCCGAGGGCGGTGACTGGATCACCCGCTTGGTCTTCGGTGTATTCGCGCTGTGGCCGATCCTGCGCCTGTGGATGTGGGTCAGTGGCCGCGTTCCCGGCCTTTCGAAGGAGACACGCTGGTTCATGCACCAGCGGTATATGGCTCCGGAACTATCCGACAGATTCCTGGGTTTCGCGACCCGGTTGACAGTGCCGCTACGCGCCGGCGAGAACGCGGACCAGGTCGCGAAGCTGCTGGTGCACGCGTTCCTGGAGGATCTGCGCGACGCCTACACCAAACGGATCTGGCGTCCGTCGAGTTGGCGGCGCACCGCGTTCCCCGTCGCCTTGCTGGACTCCGTCGGCCGGACCGGCAAGGGCGCCGATCTGCTGCGCCGCATCAACGACATCCGCAACGAGACAGGCATTTTCGATCCGCTGGTGGTCGTCGCGGTGCTGGACTACGACCCGGGCGAACTGACGCCGTCCGAGCCGGTCGACCCGCTGGCCAGCATCGGTGATCTGCGCCGGGGCGACGATCTGGAAAGCCTGGCAGACCGATCGGCCTCCGGATCGGAGACCGATCCGCTGCGGCAGTGGGTGCGTGGCATCGACAACAGCCGGACCAATCGCTCCGCCGATGCCTGGTTCCTGCCGTTGCGGTTGCCCGAGCCGCTGGAAGGTCGCATCGACGACTCGCACCGCACCCATCTCGCGGTGCCGCCCGCGCCGCCACTGGCGGCCCGCAAATGGTTCGTCGCGGGCTGCGTGCTGATCCCGGTGCTGCTGCTGGTCGCCGCCGCACTGGTGTACGTGCCCCCATTGCGCGGCGCGCCCTGCTCGCATTGGCCGTGGACCGCGGGCATCGCGGTGGCCGAACGCGACGGTGAGTGCGTCGGCTACAGCGACAACGACCGGCAGCTCTTCGCCGACGACAAAGAACTGTCGGCGATGCAGCACGAAGTGTTCCGGCAGAACAAGATCGCCGCGGGTATCCGCCGCGACAATCCGCGCCGGCCGCTCGTCTCGCTGGTCTATTTCGCGGGAATCAGCTACGCGGACAGCAATATTCGCTATCCGCACGCGCAGATGCAGGAGCTGGCCGGTTTGGCGGTGCGGCAGCGGCGCGCCATCCTGGCGCCCGACGAGTCGGAACCGTTGCTGCGCGTCATCATCGCCAACGGCGGGTCGGAGATGCGGCACGCCTCCTGGGTGGTCGACACCATGCTGGCCGATCTGCTGCGCAGCGATCCCGGCGTCCTCGGGGTGGTCGGCATGGATCGCAGCACCGCCGAAACCGCCCGCGCCATCGGCAAACTCGGTGATCTCGGCGTGCCCGTCGTCGCTACCACGCTGTCCGCGGACGGCCTGGAAACCAACTCGCCGATGTACTTCCAGGTGGTGCCGAGCAACCGGACCCAGGCCAGGCTGGTCGCGGATTACGTCGAGGGCTCCCGCTATCCGGACGGCACGCCGAAAGCCGGTCAGCGGCGTTACAACCGGGTGCAGATCTACCATCCCAAGGCCACCGACGACATCTACGTCACCACGCTGGTGGACGACCTCAACGCCGAACTCGATCGGCGCGGGGTGCCGCACGACAGCCGGGCCTGGACCGCGCAGCGCGAGCTCTACAGCTTTCCGGCGCCCTGTGAGACACCGGGATTCGATCCGGACACGCTGTTGTTCTTCGCCGGCCGCAACGACGACTTCGCCACCTTCGGCAATGCCGTCACCCGGGGCTGCACGGAACCGCCCGCGATCCTCGGCGCCGACACGGTGACCCGCCTGATCGCCGACCCGAAGGCGATGGCGGCGCTGCCGGCGAGCCTCACCGTGCGCTACGTCGCCAAGGCCGTCCCGGTCATTCTCGGTGGCGCGGAATGCGTCCGCGGCAACGGCAACTACGGCGAGGAGTCCGGCAGCCTGGACTTCCAGGAGTTGTGCGGCGAATTGGCAAGGCTGGTCGAGGATCTCGCCGACTACCCCGAACTGGCCGCCTACCAACCGGCGTGGCCGGGCGACCGCACCGGGCTGGCCTACGACGTCGCCGGAGTGGTGCTACAGGCGGTCCGGGCGAATCGTTCCCGCCCGGAGCGATCCGGCGATGGGCTCAACCGCGCCGCGATCGCCCTGCAATTGCGCGGCGCGGACTACAAGGGCGTCACCGGGGTGCTGCATTTCTCCACCAGCCGGGTCGCCGACGGCTCCACCATCGGCGTCCTGGTCGCCACCGGCGTCCGGAAAGCCGGTCAGCCGCAACAGTGTCTGCTGATGTACCCGACCGGCGCCACCGCTGGCCGCGGACCCGACGGCTGCCCGAAAGGCACCAAGAGCACCATCGAGACCTGGGTGCCCCCGCCTGCGCGGTGAACGGTGGTCAGTCCCACCAGGGTTCGGGCCGGTGCCGTTCCCAGTGCAGTTCCGATTCCAGTTGCGCGGCAACCGAAATCAGCATTGCTTCGGTGCTCGCGGTGCCCATGAGCTGGGCTCCGACCGGCAGGCCGGCCTCGGTGAAACCGGCCGGGACGTTCACACTCGGCCAGCCCAGGACATTCCACGGCCAGGTGTAGGGGCAGGCGGCGGTGATCAGGTTGTTGGTGGCGTTGAAGCCGATGTCGTCGATGTCCTGCGCGCGCGGCGGGGGCGTGGCGGTGGTCGGGGCGAGCACCAGGTCGTAGTCGTCGAAGAAGCTGCCGATTCGCTTGTGCAGCAACGGTTCCGCCTGGCGCGCCGCGAACAGCGCCGGACCGTCCAGGATCCGGCCGAGCAGTACGTTGGTGCGGGTGCGGGGATCGACCGCGGCGCCGGGCATTTGGCCGTACATCGCGCGGATGCCGCTCAGCGACCGGGGCAGGAAGGACGCGCCGATCATCAGGCCGTAGTGCAGATCGGCGATGGTGACCGAGTGCCCGAGCTTGCGCAACGTCGCGGCCAGCCGGCGGGTGGCCGCTTCGACCTCCGGATCGAGCGCGGTCTTGGTGGCGGTGAACGGGATCCGCAGCGACAGCGCGATGCGCAGCCGGCCCGGGTCGCGGCCGACGGCGTCGGTGGCGCTGAGAGGTTCGGGGGTGTGCCGGTCCCCGGCGTGCGGGCCCGCCGCCACGTCGAGCAGCAGTGCGGCGTCGGCGACGGTGCGCGCCAGCGGGCCGTTCACGGTGAGGCCGTGGAACGACTCGGCCTGCGGCCAGGTGGAGATGCGGCCGCGCTGCGGTTTGATGCCGACCAGGTTGGTCCAGGCGGCGGGGATGCGGACCGAGCCCGCGCCGTCGGAACCCAGTGCGGCCGGGACCAATCCGGCGGCGACGGCGGCGGCCGAGCCGCCGGAGGATCCGCCCGGCGTGCGCTCGGCCGCCCAGGGGTTGCGGGTGTGGCCGAAGGCCGCGCCGCTGGTGAACGGCAGCTGGCCGAGCTCGCAGGTGTTGGTCTTGCCGACGATCACCGCGCCCGCCGCGCGCAGCCGGCGCACCGATTCGGCGTCCTCGATCTTCGGTTCGAAGTCGCCGCCGCAGCCGAAAGCCGTTGGCTCACCGGCGATATCGGTGTCATCCTTGACCGCGATCGGCACGCCGAGCAGCGGCAGCCGGTCGCCGGCGGCCAGGCGCTTGTCGGCCGCGGCGGCTTCGGTGAGCGCGCGTTCGCGGCGCACGAGCCGGAAGGCGTTGAGTCCGGGCTGGCTGGCTTCGATCCGGTCCAGCGCGGCGGTGACGGCGGCGGTGGAGCTCAGCGTGCCGTGTGCGAGGGCGGCCGCGGTGTCGGCCAGGCCCAGGTCGGCAGGCTCGGGGGCCCGGTCGGGGACCGCCGTGAGTCGGCGGCGGCTCGGCGCAGTCATGTGAGCTCCCTCTCTTTTGTCCCGATGATACTGAACGGTAACCCCCGTTCTGGTCAACCGTCCACCTTGTCGCGAGGCGCAGAGCTATAGACATACATACCGTATGTATGTATACAATCGCGGTACGCAACAGCGGAATTCGTCAGAGGGGAACAGTCATGGGAATCAGCACCGAACTCGGCCGCAGCACGGAAATCGCCCTGCCCGGCGGGCGCATCCGATACCACGAAACCGGGGCGGGGCCCACAGTCGTGTTCGTGCACGGCGTGCTGGTCAACGCCGATCTGTGGCGCAAGGTGGTGCCCGGGATCGCAGCGGCGGGCT
Organism: Nocardia sp. NPDC051832; assembly: GCF_040681285.1. NCBI lineage: Bacteria > Bacillati > Actinomycetota > Actinomycetes > Mycobacteriales > Nocardiaceae > Nocardia > Nocardia sp. NPDC051832. Next base: position 1,497,814 of record NZ_JBFAYL010000001.1, on the reverse strand, counting down.
ATCGCTGCCTCACACCGGACTGGCCGCTCGGCGCGCACTCGATTCCGGCGCCGGGCCTGGACCTGACGCCGATCGGCCTCGCCGATCTGATCGCGACCTTCCTGGAACAACTCGGCCTCACCGACGTCACCCTGGTCGCCAACGACACCGGCGGCGCGCTCACCCAGATCTTGCTGACCCGGCGCCCGGAGCGGATCGGCCGCGTGGTGCTCACCTCCTGCGACGCCTACGACAACTTCCTGCCGCCGCCGTTCACCCTGCTCCCGAAGCTCGCCCGGATCCCCGGAGTGATCCGGCCCGCCACCGAACTCGCGCGGATCCGGGCGCTGCACCGGCTGCCGTTGTTCTTCGGCAACGTGACCAAACGCCCCCTCCCGCCGGAGATCGCCGACTCCTACCTGCTCCCCAGTCGCAACTCCGGCGCGATCCGGAAAGACCTGCGGCGCTTCCTGAAATCCATCGATCGGCGCTACACCGAGGAGGCCGCCACCCATTTCGCCGAGATCCGGCAGCCGGTGCTGCTGGCCTGGGCGCGCGAGGACAAGCTCTTCCTGCCCGCGCACGCCGAGCGGATGGCAGCCGAGCTGCCCGACGCGGAGCTGACCTTCATCGACGATTCCTACGCCTTCCTCGCCGAAGACCAGCCCGAGTTGCTCACCGAACGGATCCTGGAGTTCACTCGGCTGCATGCCACGCCGTAGCCAGGAGGACCGCTCCCGCACCACCAAAGCCGCGCTCGAGGAGGCAGGCCGCCGCCTGTTCGCCGAGCGCGGCTTCGCGGCGACCTCGGCGGAGCAGCTGGTCGCCGAGGCCGGCGTCACCCGGGGCGCGCTGCATCACCACTACGGCGACAAGCGCGGACTGTTCGTCGCGGTGCTCGAACAGCTCGAGCTGGACAACATGGTGGAGATCGAGGACGCCATCGCCGCCTCCGGCACCGACGACCTGCTCGCCGCGATGGCCGTGGGCCTCAACACCTTTCTGGAGATCTGCCAGCGCCCGGCGATGATCCGGATCGCCCTCTACGACGCCCCGGCGGTCCTCGGCTGGCAGGCCTGGCGCGAGCTCGAGGTGCGCCACGGTCTCGGCATGATCATTCGCCAGCTCGAAGGCGCCCGGGCGGCGGGGCTGATTCCCGATGTCCCCGTCCACACCGTCGCCCACCTGTTGCTGGCGGCCATCACCGAAGCGGGCCACATCGTCGCGCACGCTGCGGACAAAGACGCCGCCCGCGCCGAAGCCCAGCAGTCCCTGATGCTGCTCGTCGGCGGATTGCTGTTGCCGCAGTAGCGAAGTCCGCGTTGGACCCTCTCCGCGCGGCTAGTGTTGCGGAATGTCTGAGCCTTACTTCGGCGGCGAGGCCGTCGCGTTCCTGACCGGGTTGACCGCTTTACGGCGGGCCAACGGAGTGCCGTTGGCCGAGGCGTTCGCCCAAGCCGAAGCCGAGTGGCGGACCCTGGTCTCCGCGAAGGCAAGCACCTCGATGTCACGAAGTGAGCTGCTGGCCTTCCTGCAGAAGCTCGACGGCTAGCGCGTGCCTGTCGTCTCATATTGAGTCTCAATAATGAGACGCTATTTGAGATAGCGATAGACGGTGGCGCGGGAGACGCCGAGCGCGCGGGCGATATCGGGGACGCTGCGGTGCTCCTGCTCGGACATGCGGCGGGCGGCGGCGACCAGATCGGGGGTCAGCGCCGGAGGCCGGCCGCGACGTTCGGCTACGGCGGGGGCGGGCGCGCCCGCGTAGAGCAGGCGAACCCCCGCCAGCACCTCGGCACGGAGCTCCTCGGCCGGTTCGTCGGCGTAGAGGACCACCGGGTCGCTGAGACCGGCGATGGCCTGCACCGCGCGAACCCGGTCGGACAGGCTCGGGTCGGGGCCGGCGACGAGTTGATTGGCGCGCAGCATGGCGTCCCGGAAGCGGTCGAAAATTGTTCCGGGAGCGTTCAACGCGAGATCGTTGACGTTGAGGCGCAGCAGGTAGCGGTGCGTGAGGAAGAGGTCGAGCAGGCCCTCGATGACGCGCCGGCGGGACTCGCACGGATCCGGGTTCGCGGCCGCCGCGACGGTCTGCTCCATCGCGGCGAGCAAGGGCTCCGCGAGCCCCGCGAGGATGTCGTACTTGGCCGGATAGTGGTAGAGCACGCCCGTTTTGGTGATGCCCAGCTGCTCGGCGATCGCCCGCACCGAGGTGCGGTGATAGCCGTGCGCGGCGAACAGCTCCATTGCCACGGTCAGGATGCGCTCCTTGGTGCTCGCGCTCGTCTCCTCGATCACGCTCGGAATTCTAGCGGTTGACTGACCGTTGGTCAGGGCTCTACCTTGATGACTGACCATCGGTCAGTCGAACAAGGAGCCGCCGTGCCGCACAATCCCCGCATCCTCATCTCCGGCGCGAGTATCGCCGGCCCCGCCCTGGCCTACTGGCTCGACCGGTTCGGCTTCCGGCCGACGATCGTCGAGCGCGCACCACGGCTCCGCCCCGGCGGCAACGGCGTCGACCTCCGTGGCGAATCCCTGCGCATCGCCGGCCTGATGGGCATCCTGCCCCGGCTGCGCGAGCGCGCCACCGACATCCGCGAACTGACCTTTGTCGACGCCGCCGGACGCCGCGTCGCGGGCATGCCCACCAGCACCTTCAACGACGACGGCGACATCGAGATCATGCGCGGCGACCTGGCTCGGATACTGCACGAAACCAGCTCGGACAAGGTCGATTACGTCTTCGGCGACTCGATCCGCACCCTGACGCAGCGTCCGGACGCGGTCGAGGTCACCTTCGACAGCGGCCGCGAGGCGGAGTTCGACCTGGTGCTCGGTGCGGACGGATTGCATTCGCGGGTAAGGAATCTCGTGATCGCTCCGGAAGCGGACGCCCTGCACCACCTCGGCCTCTATTTCGCCACCGGCCAGGTCGCCCCCGAACTCGGCCGCCCCGGCGAAGTAGTCCTGCACAACAGCCCCGGCCGCGTCGCGGGCGTCTACCGCTCCGCATCCCACGACATCGCCACCGGCTTCTTCATGTTCCGCGAACCACGCATCCTCGACCTCGACCACCGCGACCAGGATGCCCAGAAAGCCCTGCTGCGCACCACCTTCGACGCCCGGGCCTGGACCCTCCCGCAAGTTCTGTCCCAAGCCGCCGCGAGCCCCGACTTCTACTTCGACTCGGTCAGTCAAATCCGCCTCCCGCGCTGGTCCGCCAGCCGCGTCGCCCTGGTCGGCGACGCCGGGTACTGCGCCACCCTGCTCTCCGGCGCGGGCGCCGCCCTGGCCCTGGAGGGCGCCCACCAACTGGCCACCGAACTGGCCGCCGCCGACGGCGACTACACGACCGCCTTCGCTCGCTATGAATCCGCCCTACGCCCAATAGTTTCCAAGCGCCAGCGCGCCGTCCGAGCCAGCAGCGCCATGCTCGCCCCGGCAACCACCTCCCACATCTGGATCCGCAACCAACTCACCCGCCTGATGGTGCTGCAACCACTCGCCGCCCGTGTCTTCCGCGCCACTCCCGCCACGGCGGCTTGAAATCCTGTGCGGGAGACCGCTTTCCTGGTCGCCGCTATCGCATACCGGCCCGCAATGTGTGCGGCCGCGGAAGCGCCGATCCGGGTTGTGGTGAGGTTGGCAGGAACGGCGAAGGGCCACCATCGGGGTGATGGTGGCCCTTCGTGCGGGGTGGGTCAGGCGGGGACCGGATCTGTCTTGGGGGTGGCGGCCGCTTCGGCGGGGGCCGCGCCGCGCGACTTCAGGAAGCCGACGCCGAGCAGGATCAGGGCGAGGGCGGCCCAAGCGAGCAGGACCACAAGGGGTTTCATGGCGGCGGCGTTGTCGAAGAAGGCGACCGAGCGGAGCAGGTTGGCGGCGGCGCCGGGCGGCAGGAGCTGGCCGATCGTGCCCCAGGGCTGGGGGAGCATCTCCGGGGCGGAGGTGGCGGCGGAGAAAGGGTTGCCGATCAGCAGCATGGTGACGGCGCCGAGGCCGATGCCGGCTTGGCCGAGGGTGGTGGCCAGGCCGACTATGGTGCCGGCGACCGCGAAGGAGACGAGGCCGGCCACCGCGGACAGGGCCAGGTAGGGGCCGGGGACGATGGACATCCAGCCCTGGATGATGGCCATGCTCAGCAAGCCGCCGGCGATGCCGAAGGTGACCAGGCCGATCAGGCGGCCGGTGACGGTCGGGACCAGGAGGCTGAGCAGGACGCCGCCGGCGAGCCCCGACATCACGAGCGGGAGCACCATGGCACCGAACGCGCCGCCACGGGGATCGTCGGGATCGGCGGCGACGACGTCCTCGGCCGCGCTGACGGGGGCTCCGGACAGCTGCTGGGCCAGCGCCGAGAGTTGCTGGGCGACAGCGGGACTCGCGCCCGACGCGACGAGGACGCGGGGCGCCCCGTTGCCGGTGACGATGGCGCCGTAGACCTCGCGGTCCTTGATCGCCTGGCGGGCCGCGGCCTCGTCGGCGGGGCTGCTGACCTCGAAACCGCCTGGGCTGAACTGGTTCAACTTCTCGGTGACCATCCCGGCCTGTGGCCCGGTGACGGCCAGCGGCAGATCGCGGGGCGCGGTATTCGCCGCCGGCCAGGCGAAGGCGATCAACATCAGAGCTTGGATGAGTGCGGCACCGAAGCCGAGGGCGAGGGCCCGCTGCAGGGCGTTCATGGGGTTCTCCCGTAAATCGAATGGTCGTTCTTTTTCGATGGGCTTATCGTCGCGCGGCCTCGGCCGCTTGTCAAGAACGAATATTCGTTTTACTTTGGACGCATGCCTCGAGTGAGCGAAGAACATCTGGAACGCCGCAAGCAGCAGATCCTCGACGCTGCTCAGGTCTGCTTCGCGCGGAAAGGCTTCGCGGTCACCTCGATGCAGGACATCTTCGCCGAGTCGGGGCTGTCCGCAGGGGCGGTCTACCGGTATTTCAAGAGCAAGAACGAGATCATCGCGGCGCTGGCCTTCGAGGCCATGGCGGGACTGCGCAGTCTGATGGGCGAGTTGGTCCACAGCGACCCCCTGCCCACTCCCGCCGAGGTGGTCGCCACGCTCGCCGAAAGGATCGTCGACCAGAGCGATCCGGTCGGCCGAATCCGCCTGGCGCCGCAGGTGTGGGCGCTGGCGGTGGTGGACGAGGAGACCGCGGTCTTCGTCCGGGAGGCGGTGCACACGATGCGTGGCCGCTGGGAGGAGTACGCCGAGCGCATGCGCGCGCAGGGGTGGCTACCGGCGGACGCCGACACCCCCGCGGTAGCGGCGGCGCTGATCAGCCTGCTGCCCGGTTTCATCCTGCAGCACTTGATCGTCGGCGATCTCACGCCGGAAATGCTGGCGCGCGGTGTCCGCGCCCTGATGCCCTACGGCGAACCGGTCCGTCCGAACGAGGCGCCCTGAGGGGTGATTCAGGGGAGGAGCAGGCCCTGGCGGGCGCGACCCGCGCCCGAGAGCACCAGCAGCAGCATCGTCGCCAGCGCCTGATCGTCCAGGCCCGCCGCCGGGAAGGTGTACCGCAGCATCACATCGGCCAGCTTGTCGTGGCTGATCAGGGTGATGGACCCGAACTGTAAAGCGTTGTTGCGCTCGGCGACTCGCTTGTGCAGCTGCGGCTTGAGCGGGCGATCCCAGGCCAGGACGCAGGTCAGGGTGAGCACGTCGAGGCCGGGCGCGAGGTTGACCGCGCGCAGCGAGCACAGCGCGCCCTCGTATTCGAATCCGAGCGACCCCTCCGGGTCGACGCGCACGGCCACGTCGTAGAGCGACAGGCAGGCCCCCGCCCGGGCTTGCAGTTCCTCGTCGGAAGTAGCTGGTGCGTCCATCTCGGTACTTTCCTGTCGCGAGTCCGGCCTCACTTGGCGCCGCCGAAGCGCCGGTCGCGCTTAGCGTACTCGAGGCAGGCGTCCCACAGGTTGCGCCGGTCGAAGTCGGGGAACAGCGTGGCCTGGTAGACGAACTCCGCGTACGCCGACTGCCAGATCAGGAAGTTCGAGCTGCGGAATTCTCCGGACGGGCGCAGGAACAGGTCCACGTCCGGCATATCCGGCTCGTCCAGGTACTTGGCGACGGTGGCCTCGGTGACCTTCTCCGGGTCGAGCTCGCCCGCCGCCACTCGCCGCGCGATTTCCCTTGCCGCGTCGGCGATTTCGGCGCGACCGCCGTAGTTGACGCACATGGTCAGGGTCAGCACGGTGTTGTCCTTGGTCAGCTCCTCGGCGACCTCGAGCTCCTTGATCACGCTGCGCCACAGGCGCGGTCGCCGTCCCGCCCAGCGCACGCGCACACCCATCTCGTGCATTTCATCGCGGCGGCGGCGGATCACATCACGGTTGAACCCCATCAGGAAGCGCACCTCCTCGGGGCTGCGCTTCCAGTTCTCGGTGGAGAACGCGTACGCCGAAATCCACTTCACGCCGATCTCGATGCCGCCCTCGATGGTGTCCATGAGCACCGCTTCGCCGCGCTCGTGCCCGGCGGTGCGGGGCAGCCCGCGCTCCTGCGCCCAGCGGCCGTTGCCATCCATCACCAGCGCGACATGGTTGGGCACCAGTTCCGCGGGAATCTCCGGCGGCGTCGCCCCGGACGGGTGCGGCGAGGGCGGGCGGACAGTGCGCTGACCATTCGTGCGCGCGGTGGTCGTGGCGGAGTCACGGCGGAGGATCACGGCGTCCATCCTGCCTGATGCTTGTGGAGCGGTTGCGGGGGTCCGGTGCCGGTCCCGCGTCGGGGTCAGGCGGAGGAAGTGGAGCGCTCGATCAGGGGGAGGGTGCGGAGTTGGCGTTCGAGGTGCCATTGGAGGTGTGCGGCGACAAGTCCGCTGGCTTGGCGGCGCACACCGTCGGGCGTGGACTCCACGTAGGCCCATTCGCCTTTGAGCAACGCGACCAGCATGTCGAGCACGCCCTGTTGCGGTGTCGCCGAGCCGGGCGGGCGGCAGTGCACGCACACCGCGCCGCCGGCGGCGACATGGAAGGCCCGGTGCGGGCCCGGGGTCGCGCACTTGGCGCATTCGTCCAGGGCGGGCGCCCAGCCGGCGAAACCCATGGCGCGCAACAGATATGCGTCGAGGATCAACTCGTGCGGGCGCTGCTTGGCGGCGATGGCGCGCAACGCGCTCGCGGTCAAAGCATGCAGCCGGGGTGCGGGCGCGCGCTCCTCACCGGCCAGTCGTTCCGCGGTTTCCAGCACGGCGCACGCGGTGGTGTAGCGCCCGTAGTCGTCGACGATGTCGGCGGCGAAAGCCTCCATGGTGTGCACCTGCGTGACAACGTCCAGGGTCCGCCCTGGATGCAACTGGACGTCGACGTAGGCGAACGGCTCCAGCCGTGCGCCGAACCGGGATTTGGTGCGCCGCACGCCTTTGGCCACCGCCCGCACCAGCCCGTGCTGGCGGGTCAGCAAGGTGACGATCCGGTCGGCCTCGCCCAGCTTGTGCTGGCGGACCACCACCGCCTCATCCCGGTACAAACGCACGCCGTCATCCTCCCACGCCCGCCCGACACCGCGGTGTCAGAGCGGCGAGTCAGCCGGCGGTGCGGCGAGTTTTGGAGCAGCTGCGGCAAGTGCCGAAGATCTCCAGGGTGTGGCTGACCTCGGTGAAACCGTGTTCGGCCGCGATGGCGTCGGCCCAGGCTTCTACCGTCGGACCCTCCACCTCGACGGTGGTGCCGCAATGGCGGCAGACCAGGTGATGGTGGTGGCCGGTGGAGCACTGCCGATAGACCGATTCCCCCGTGTCGGTCCGCAGCACGTCCACCATTCCGGCGTCGGCCAGCGACTGCAACGTGCGGTAGACCGTGGTGAGCCCGATGCCCTCACCGCGTTTGCGCAGTTCGTCGTGCAATTCCTGCGCCGAGCGGAACTCTTCGATGTCCCCGAGCAGCGCGGAGATCGCACTGCGCTGGCGGGTACTGCGGATTCCGACCGACTTCGGCGAATCCTGCTGCGTCTTCTCAGGCACGGATCACCCTTCCTCGGCGTGCGCGACGGCATCGACCACGATATGCGCGAGGTGATCGTCGACCAATTCGTAGAGCACCTCGCGGCCGGACCGTTCGCCGTGCACGACGCCGGCGGACTTCAGGATGCGCAGATGCTGGCTCACCAGCGGCTGGGTCACCCCGAGCGCGTCGACGAGCTCGTGCACGCAGCGCGGCGATTCCCGCAGTTGCAGCACGATGGCGATGCGGACCGGTGCGGCCAGGGCGCGCAGCAGTTCGCCCGCGTCCTCCAGCACGGTTCGCGAGGGAACCGGTGCGGGCCCGGGGGAGCGGTACGGGTTGTGCGTGTGGGTGGCGGTCTCGGCGGCCATAGGGATCTTCTCCTTATTGGAAAGCATTCCCATTTTGCATATGCACAGGTGCGCATGTCAAATGTGGCGCGCCGGGAATCTTTCCCGGGACGGCGTGCGGTGGAAAACCGGTTGGCCGGTGCCGATAGTCTGAAGGAGATATCCGAACTCGCAGTGAATGGAGAATTCTCGCGTGGCACCCAAGTCGAAGGTGGACACCGTTGCCAACCTCGCCAAGCGCCGGGGTCTGGTGTACCCGTGTGGTGAGATCTACGGAGGCACCAAGTCGGCATGGGACTACGGTCCGCTCGGTGTCGAGCTCAAAGAGAACATCAAGAAGCAGTGGTGGCGCACCATGGTCACCAGCCGCGACGATGTGGTGGGCCTCGACTCGTCGGTGATCCTGCCGCGCCAGGTCTGGGAGGCCTCCGGCCACGTCGCGACCTTCTCCGATCCGCTGGTGGAATCGCTGCACACGCACAAGCGCTACCGGGCCGATCACCTGATCGAGGCCTACGAGGAGAAGCACGGCCACCCGCCGGCCAACGGCCTGGCCGACATCAAGGACCCCGAGACCGGCCAGCCGGGCTCGTGGACCGAGCCGAGGAACTTCTCCGGCCTGCTCAAGACCTACCTCGGCCCGGTCGACGACGAAGAGGGCCTGCATTACCTGCGCCCGGAAACCGCGCAGGGCATCTTCGTCAACTTCAAGAACGTGAAGGAAACCGCGCGCAAGAAGCCGCCGTTCGGCATCGCGCAGATCGGCAAGAGCTTCCGCAACGAGATCACCCCGGGCAACTTCATCTTCCGGACCCGTGAGTTCGAGCAGATGGAGATGGAGTTCTTCGTCAAGCCGGGTGAAGACGCGGAGTGGCACAAGTACTGGATCGACACCCGCATGGCCTGGTACACCGACCTCGGCATCGACCCGGAGAACCTGCGCCTGTTCGAGCATCCGAAGGAAAAGCTGTCGCACTACTCGGCCGGCACCACCGACATCGAGTACCGCTTCCGCTTCCAGGGCAGCGAGTGGGGCGAGCTGGAAGGCATCGCCAACCGCACCGACTACGACCTGAAGACGCACTCCGAGCACTCCGGCACCGACCTGAGCTACTCCGACGCCAACACCGGTGAGAAGTACATTCCGTACGTCATCGAACCGGCGGCCGGTCTGACCCGCTCGCTGATGGCGTTCCTGGTCGACGCCTACACCGTCGATCAGGCGCCGAACGCCAAGGGTGGCATGGAGGAGCGGATCAGCCTGCGCCTGGACCGCCGCCTCGCGCCGGTCAAGGCCGCGGTGCTGCCGCTCTCGCGCAACGCGGATCTGACGCCGAAGGCGAAAGACCTGGCCGCGCAGCTGCGTAAGCACTGGAACGTGGAGTTCGACGACGCCGGCGCGATCGGCCGCCGCTACCGTCGCCAGGACGAGATCGGCACGCCGTTCTGCATCACCGTCGACTTCGACACCCTCGAGGATCACGCGGTCACCATTCGGGAGCGCGACTCGATGCAGCAGGAGCGCATCGCGCTGGACATGGTGGAGGGCTACCTGGCCCAGCACCTGATCGGTTCCTGAGCTGGATATCGAAGCGACCCACGGCCTTCGGGCTCGTGGGTCGCTTCGCGTCTACGGGGACTGCTTGGGCGGCGTATCGGTGATGATCCCGATTCCGGTGGGAATCAGCAGCGCGATGCCCCACGGCACGGCCACCCAGAACGGCCAGAAATAGTCGGCGCCGGTGGCCGCCCAGATCAGCACCATCAGCAGGTTGACCGCGAACCACGGGATCCACATGATCACGACCCACTGCGGTATCCGCCGCGGCGTATCCGGCTTGCCCGGCTTGCTCCGCTCGCTGGGCAGGTCGGACACGATCGGCGCCAGCTCGCCGTAGGTCTTCGCGGAATAGGTCTGTTGCAGCCGGTCGTCGTATTCGTGCAAGGACAACCGGCCGTTGTCCATCGCTATGCGTAATCGATCCGCGATCTGCTGGCGGTCCGCGTCGGAGGCGCGCAGCTCATCCTTGCCCACGTCCGCCAGCTTAGGTCGGCGGCCGGGCCGGAGCCAGTCAACTGCCGGATTCGACTCAGTGGCAGTGGCTTTGGGCGGCCCCGTAGCTGTCGTGATGGACGGCCTCCCCGACATGTTTCTGCCGGCCGAGCGGGGTCAGGTCGAGATAGTTGTGCGTGTTGATGAGGATGTCGTCGCCGCGGGCGTACTGCGAATAGGTGTGGAACACCGTGCCGTCGTCGTCGCGCCAGAAGACGCTGGTGCCGGACTGCTCGCCTGTCAGGAACCAGACCTCGCCCTTGGCTTCCAGCTCCGCCTTGCTCCGGTAGTTGTATTCGACCGGTGCGACGGCTTCGTCCTGGGTCGCGTGGAAGTCGTAGTTGAAGTCGCTGCCGAAGGAGGAATACAGCGGGAACGTCCAGCCCATACGGTCCCGGTACTTGTTCAAGTTTTCCCACGGTCCGCGCGAGACCGCCGCGAACGAGGTCTCCTGGGCGTGCAGGTGCGCGAGGTGGCCGACGCTGTCGAGCTGCATGGCGCAGCTCGGGCAGCCCGCGTCCAGATCCCAGCGCCACATCATGTGATAGATGATCAGCTGGGGGCGGCCGTCGAACAGGTCGGCCAGGCCGGTCTTTCCGGCGGGGCCCTCGAATTCGTAGTTCTTCTCGAGCTCGACCATGGGCAGTGTGCGGCGTTTGGCCGCGAGCGCGTCGCGCCGGCGGGTGAGGTCTTTCTCCTCCGCCAGCAGCTGCTTGCGTGCCGCCAGCCAGTCTCCGCGCGACGCCACCACGGGACGAGTCATGATCTCTCCTAGAGTTTCAGTGCTACCGATCCATGTAGATAGACGGGATCGGGCCGGAAATCTCATCGGGCGTCGATCAGCTCCGAGCGCAGGCGCAGCGCGAGCAGGGTGAGCCACAGCCAGGCGATAGCGATGGTGATCCGCTGGAGTAACCCGGCGAAGTCGACCAGGCTGGCGTCCTGCTCGAAGCCTGCGCTCGCCAGCAGGAAGAACGTGGTGAAGGCGATGGCGGTGAGCAGCGTGTAGGCCGCCCAGCCGAACTGCCGCTCGCTCAGGAAGCGGGCCAGCAGGACCAGGCACAGCACCGGGAAACCGAGGAATACGGGCAGCGCGAACAGATCGTGCAGGGTGCCGATGGTGGTGGGTTCGGCGAGCTTGGCCGGGGTTCCGGGCGGGTAGCCACTGACCGGATCGGTGACGAACACGCCCGAGCCGATCAGCCCGATCCCCCAGGCGTACACCAGGATCGGGGCCCACAGGCGGCCGCGACCAGGTTTCAGTGCGGTGCGCGCGCCCGTCGCGAAGGCCAGCGACAAGACACCGGCGACGATGAAATTCGCCGTCTGGGTCCAGCCGAACGGGCCGAGAGCCAGCGAGCTGATGGGGTGCCGCACCGGGTCGTAGTCAGCGCGGCTTACGCCTTCCAGTGCGACGGCTACCAGAAACAGCGGGCCCGCGATCACGCCACACAGTAGTAAGGCCCGAGAACGACTTTCGGCCATGTCGTCAATTTTAGTTGACGCCATGGCGGTCGCACAAGCGCTTACCGGGGGACGTCCCAGAACGCGATCTCGTGCCGCATGCCCTCGAGGAAGAGCCGCTCCGCGCGGGCCGGGTCGGCGCCGGACTCGTCGAGCATCTGGGCGCAGCGGGCGGTGAGCGCCGCGAAGCCGGGGTCGGCGTAGGTGTCGATCCAGCGGCGGTAGCGGGGTTCGGCGGGCAGGTTCTCGGCCAGGATCGTGCCGAGCGTCGAGTAGCCCCACATGCAGGGGTACAGCGCGGCCAGGCCGTCGGTGTAGGTGGCGGCCGAATCCAGCAGGAAGGCGGTGTAGTGCGTGCACGGTTCGCCCTTGACCGCGCCTTCGAGGTCGGCGCCGAACTCGGCGGCCAGCGAGCGGTGCAGCGAGAGCTCCTCGTGGAAGGTGGCGTGCGCGAGGTCGACCAGGTCGCCCAGGTGCGCGGCCGGGGCCTGCCAGGCCAGGCGGGAGAAGACGCGGACGTAGTCGAGCAGGAACAGGTAGTCCTGCTCCAGCCAGGAGCGGAATACCGGCTCGTCCAGATCGCCCTTGGCGATCCCGGCCACGGTGGGATGCGCCAGTTGTTCCTCGACCAGTGGGCGGCCGAGCTGCTCCAGATGTGCTGCAAGACTCATGCGAGAAGTCTCTCTTACTCTCCCGATTGCGTTGGGGGCGGTGTTGCCTCACGCTGTCGGATGTGTGGCGCGATGAGGGCGAAGTGGTGCGGGTGCTGGCGCCATCGGAACAGCGGTTTGTCCGGCATGGGACGTACACCGGACGGTCGGTGCGAGTCGAGGGCGAGCTCGATATCGACGCGCTGCGCACCGCCTTTCTGAGCCTGCAGCGCGCCTACCCGGTGTTGACCTGCCGGATCGGGGAGGACGCCGACGGGATCGGCTATTTGCTGCGGCCCGGTGCGGCCACGGTCGGCGCGTGGGTGCGCGAGGACGCGATCGATCAGGTGCGGCTGCCGGTCCAGGCGGTGGATCCGGGTGTGCAGCTGGCGTATCTGGATGTGGTGGCCGGGGCGTCGGCGACCCGGGTGACGTTGTTCGCCCATCACAGCGTGGCGGATGCCGGGCACTGTGTGGAGTTGGTGGCGCGGCTGTGGAGCTTCTACACCGACCGGATCACGCCGGAACAGGTTGTGCCGCAGGACCTTCCGAAGCCGTTGGAAGAGTACGCGGCGGACCGGGGGATCACGGGAAGCGCGGTGTCCGGGCTGGAGGACGTTACCCGTCCACTGCCGCCCGAAGCGCGCGTCGTCCCCGCCGATCCGGCGATTCCCGCGCCGCCCGCGCTCGCGCAACCGCGGCGCACGGTACTGGATTCCGCGGCGACCGCACGCATCGTGGAGCTCGGCCATCGGCCGGGGCTCACCGTCAACGGTCTCGTCTCCGCCGCGCTGCTGCGGGCATACGTCGCCGAAACGACCACCGCCGCAACGGCATCCGTCGGCTGTCTGTATCCGGTGGACCTGCGCGCCCGGTTCGATCCGCCGGTGGCCCGGGCCGCGGGCACCAATATGGCCGGGCTCGCGTCCTTCGCCGCCGAAGTCGACCTGGGCGCCGACATTTCCGTACTGGCACATCAGATCTCGTCCCGGCTGCACCATGATCTGTCCGAGGGCATCGTTCAGCAGTCGGTCCTGCACTTCCCGGACTTCTACGGCCCCACCCGGATTCACTCCCTGGCCGGACATGTCGCCGTCACCAACACCGGTCGCGTTCCGGACTTCCGTACTCCGCCCGGGCTCGCGCTCGCCGACTACGAAATCGTCTATCTCTCCGCCCATCCCAGACCGTCCACGGGCGCGTCGGCGGCGGTCACCTTCCTGGTGTACACCTTCCAGGACCGGTTGACGATCGGCGTGCTGGGCGGCGGAGCCGCGGCGGAGCGACTGCCCGAGGCGGTGCGGCGCGAGCTGGCCGGGTTGTACGCCGAGTCGGTCTAGTCGCACGGATCCGGCCGAGAGCACGTAGGGTCATGCCCCAAAGATCGACCCACACAGAATGACCCGCGTGTTATGAGTACCAATCTGCCCTACAAGCTGTTCCTGCCGCAGTCGACGCCGTCCATGCATCGCGTCTTCGCGATCTACCAGGACCAGGGCTGGGACGAACTGAAGGCCGTCGCCACCTTCGACGACCGCGCCTCCGCCGTCCGCCTCGCCGACGCCCTCAACGAACTCCTGGCCGGGGCCGACCTGGCGCCGGACTTCGTCGCCGAAGCCCTGGAGACCGCGCCTCGCCCGGTGCGCGCCCAGGTGGAACGGATCGCCCGCAAGATCGAGGCCGAGGTCGCCGCCGAGGCGGCACACACCGACTACCTCGACGCGCTGTCCCGGCCCTCCGTCTGCGGCGTCATGCGCTTCCCGCTCGCTCCCGGCGCCGACGACTCCGACGACCCCATCATCACCCCGCGCACCGCCGAAACCCTCCGCTACCACGGCGAAGTCTACGTCGAGGAACTCAACGCCCTGATCGCCGGCGACGCCGAAGTCTTCCGCCACGAACTCCCGACGGCGCTGCAACGCCAGAAGATCCCCTTCCTCAAACAGTTCGCCGCCTGCTTCGACCACCTCCTGGAATGCCTCGACTCCGGCTCCTGGCCCGAACCGCGCTCCATGGGCGAGGAGATCGCCCTCTGGATCATGCTGGAGCGCGCCACCGAGCAAGTCGAGGAAGAGCGCGCCGGCTTCGAGGCCTTCACCTCCCCGTCCCTCAACGACCTCCCCAAATCCGACTTCGACTACAACTTCGACGACCTCACCGAATCCCTGTTCCACGACCACGAATTCCGCTACTCGGTCCTCGACCAGCCCGCCCCCTTCGAAAACGGCGTGCTCAAGCACCTTTTCAAGCCGTTCAGCTACCCGGAGCCGAAACTGACCCTGCGCAAGCGAGGGTGATGCTGCTCGCCTCGAATGTGGTTGGTATTGCCGAGTTTTCGGTCGTCGCATAGTCTCCAGGCGAGCACACTCGTGATCGAATTGTTGTAGTGCTGCCATGTACCGGAAGTTGGGGTCCGGTGCCACCGTTGCGGTGGCGGTACGGGAGTTGATGGAGGGGAACGTTTCATGCGTTTCGGCAGGGCAAAAAACGGAGTGAGACGGATGCTGGCGGTCGGCGCCGCGGCATTGGCGGTTTCGGTGACGGGCAGCGGGGTGGTCGCCACCGCCGCGCCGATTCGGACCCCGGCGGGCGGCTTCGAGGAGCTGATGGTCCCGTCCAGCATGGGGCCGATCAAGGTGCAGGTGCAGTGGGCCAAACGGGGTGGCGGCGCGGCGCTGTATCTGCTCGACGGGATGGCCGCGCGAGAAGACAAGAACGCGTGGAGTTTCGAGACCAACGCGCTGCAGCAGTTCGCCGAGGACGATGTCACGCTGGTGATGCCGGTGGGCGGGCTGTCGAGCTGGTATCAGGACTGGATTTCGCCCAGTAACACCAACGGTCAGAAGCTGACCTACAAGTGGGAGACGTTCCTGACCAAGGAACTGCCTAATTTCCTTGCGGGCTACGGTGTTTCCAAGACGAACAACGCGGTCGCCGGACTGTCCATGAGTGGCAGCGCCGCGCTACAGCTCGCCGGATACCACCGCGACCAGTTCAAATACGCCGCCTCCTATTCCGGCGCACTGAACATCTCCGCGCCCGGCATGCGTGAAGCCATCCGGGTGGCCGTACTTCGCTGGGGCGCTTACAACATCGACGCGATGGCCCCGCCGTGGAGCCCGCAGTGGCTGCGCATGGACCCGTTCGTCTTCGCGCCGCAACTCAAGGGCCTGCCCATGTACATCTCCGCGGGCAGCGCATTGCCGGGCGAGTTCAACCGCCCGTCGAATGTCGGCCAGGTCTTCGACACCGGCGTCGGCATGGGCATCGAGGCGGTCACCCTGCTGAACACCCGCGCCTTCCAATACCGGCTCAACTCCCTCGGGATTCCGGCCACCTACAGCTTCCCGCCGACCGGCACGCACACCTGGAAGTACTGGGAGGCAGAGCTTTTCAAGTCTCGCCCGGGCATGCTGGCCGCCCTCGGCGTCGCCTGAGACCTCGCGGCCGGAGAGTTCACCACCACTCTCCGGCCCGAAGCGCTCGCCGGGTGCGAGGTCACACCTCCAGTTCTTCCTCGATGGTCTTGAGCCGATGGCGCGCCAAGGCCAGGTTCGCCCGGCCTCGATCCAGGGCCAGATACAGGAACAGCCCCTTGGATTTTCGGCCCGTCATCGGCCGGATCACGTGATATTGCCCGGACAAGGTGATGAGGATGTCCTCGATCTCCTCCTTGAGGCCGAGCTGATCGATGGTGCGGAGTTTGGCGCGGACCACCTCGGTGTTGCCGGCGGCGGCGGTTTGCAGATCCAAGGACTTCGAACTGCCGAGCATGCCCAGCGCCATGCCGCTGCCGTAGTCGACGACGGCGGCGCCGACGGCGCCGTCGATCCCCATCATGTCCTTCAACGCGATATCCATATTGCTCATGCCGTTTCCTTTCGTTCGGGGTTTTCCGGTCAGGATTTGTCCTCGGCCGGGGCCAGATGTCCCGCGACAGCGCGGGCCACCGGACGCGATTCCAGGTGCAGGCGACCGACATTCACTTCCGGCGCCGCGAGCACGGTCAGCGAGATCCAGCCGGAGGCGTAGATCACGACGTAGCCGTCGGTGCCGTGCACCACGACCTCGTGAAAGCCACCGCCGTGCGCGGTGGCGACCAGCCGGTGCGATACCCCCAGCTGCGAAGCGGCCAGTGCCGCGACGCCATTGGGTTCGATATGGGCCGGCAGGTCGTGGGCCACCAGCAGCCCGTCGTTGGAGGCGACCAGCGTGCCGGTGAGTTTGGGTATGCGCTCGCGCAGCGCGTGCAGTTCCGCGAGCACCGCCGGCTGCGGCTCGGGTTCGGATATCGCCACCTTGGTGAACCTTCCTACGAACTGACTGATCAATTTGTTTCGCCCGTTCAATCGAGCTCCTTCAGGGCAGCGCGCAGCCGGATCAGCAGGTCACGATCGGCGGTTTCCCAGCGGTCGGGGACCGGCGCGGAGGGCTCCCGGCGGGTCCGGCGGCGCGGCAATGTCAGCTGTCCCGGTCGCGCGGGACCGGTGAGCGCGGAACCAGTGAGCGCGGGTTTGGCCGAAGCGCGCTTCGGGATCGGCGCTGCCGCAACCTTTTTGGTGACCGGCTGCTCGATCAAACCGGCCGCGGTCAGTTCCCGCACCGCGACCAGGCAGCCGTAACTGGTGCGCCCGAGGTCACCCGCGATCGCGGTGACGGTGCGCCGGGCGTCGGCGGTGGCCAGCACCTCGGCCTGGTGGCCGGTGAGCACCACGCGATGCCGCCGGATGCGCTGTACCGGGACCACCGGCGCCCGGTCGACCAGTTCGGCCGGCCACGGTCCGTCGTCCGCGCGGTGCCGCCGCGCGCATTCGTGCATCAGGGTGTGCGGCGGTATCCGGCAGACCGGCGCCAGCCAATGCGGCGACGACGGCTGGAATTCCGGCGTGCCCGGCGAACCGAGCAGGAAGTACGCGGCATCGAATACCGCGAGCAGCGCAATGGTTTCCAGCTGCGGCACGCCGAGAATCTGATCCGGTTCGCCCGCGACCGCGCGCCGCCACACCTCTGCGGTCGCCACGCCCGCCGCGACCACCAGCCGGTCGAAACCCGGCGTCCGATGACAGTCGGCGCAGGTGATCGCGCCGTCGGTGAGCTGGAACGCGCCGTCGCCGACACACAGCACACCGGTGCGGCGTTCCGCTTCGGCGCGTTGTAATTCGTCCGCTAGCTCAGTTCCCACGACCGTCTCCCGTGAACTCACCGAGAATCGTCCGCAGCCGGAACCTGGCGATCGCCAGGTTGCCGCTGTCGTCGTCGAACAGCGCGTGCACGAAGAGCCTGCCGTCGAAATCGCCGTTCACCAGGTTCAGCAGATGGAATCCGTCTGTCCCGCAGACGATTATCTCGAGGATGTCGCCCCCGCCGTGGCTCGCCGCCAGCGCCGGGCAGCCCAGCACGCTGCGCACCACATCGGTGATGACGGCGGCGCTCTCGTGCTCGTCGACCAGGTCGTGGCTGCCCGCCGACGCGATCGCCAGGCCGCTGGCGCCGTCCACCAGCGTCACGCTGCGGGCGCCGGGGATGCACATGATGCGATCCAGGTAGGAATCGATACCCGTCACGGCGCGCACCATCGCCTCACAACCGGCCCGCCTCCTGGACGACCCGCCTGGCCTGGGCGAAGAGCATGCCCACGTTCACCGCCTTGCGGCAGACCACGACCACGACGATGTCGTCGCGGCTCGGCGTCCGGATGAACAGGTGGGCCAGATTGTCGCTGTTGACCAGGATTTCCTGGAAGTAGTGCTGTTCGCTGCGGACACCGCGGCGTTCCTTCCAAATGCCCTCGATCATCACGACATTGCGGCCCTGGAACAGTTCCAGCGTCGCCGCGGCGAGCAGGTCCAGGACCTCGGGCGGGTGGTTGTCGACGGTCTGGACCGCCAGCAGCATGCCGGTCGACATATCGATGGCTCCGGCCGCGAGGCATTCCGGGACATCGGTTCTCAGCGTTTTGACCAGCAGACCGATCCGGTCGGTCATGGTGTTGTTCTTCGGGCTGTTCATCGTTTCCCTTCTGGCGCCCGCTCTGTGAGCTCGGGTGGGTAGAGTTCGTTGATTCCGCTGGCGTCGCGGCGGCGCTGGGGCAGGCCTGGGCGCGCCGGGCAACCGGTCTCATCTCGGCCCGTCACCGACACCGTCACCGCGCCGGCCGCGACCAGCCGGGAAACCTCCACGGTGATCGCGTACAGGCCGCGGCCCAGCAGAAATGCGATCTCCCGGCAGGTCCGCCGGCCGTTGATCCGGTGCAGGATCTGGCGGCGCTGGCCGTCCTCGGCGTCGCGCAGGAGCAGCTCGCCGCGGGTGGTGCGGGTGAGGTGGTGGCGGTGCGGTGCGATGCGGCCGGGGGCGATGCCCCGCAGCCGCCGTTGCGTTTCGGCTTCGAGTAGTGCGAGTTCCAGGGCGAAGGCGGGATCGATCTCCGCATGGTCCGGCTCGATGTCGGTCAGCGCCCAGAAGCAGTCGCCGATCCAGCCGGCGGCCACCGCGAAGGCGGCATCGAACGTCGCCGTCAATTGCAGTACCCGCAATTCCATGGCACCCGGTGCGCGGCGACCCGGTTGCGCGAGCAATTCGAGTACGCCGGGAGCGCCTGGTGAATTCACGGCGATCACAATTCCGTGCAGCAGATGAAATTCGCCGCCGGGTTCACCGGTGACTCGCAATATTCCGGAGCGCCGTTCGACTGCCGCGGTACCCAATATTTCGATCACATTGTCGATGATCGGATTTCCAGGTACCGGAGGTGGTGCGGCACGGGTGACGTGACCGGTGGTCATAGCTCGACTCCGGAGGCGAGGGAAGCGTAAGCTGCCCGGATCACCAGGGCCCGGGCAGGCAATTGTTCACGCTCGAACGGGCCGCCCGGCTCGGCGGCCGGCCCGCTGGAGTTCTATAACTGAAGTAATGGTCGAGGTTTACATAAATCGTTCACAAAAAGTCCCAAGAAACTAGATGAATTGATCTTCGATCCCGGCTCGGATTAATTGCCAGCCGGTGTGAGTAACATCCTGGCAGCCTCGAGGCTTTGAAGCAACAAGTTCCGACAAATTACTTTCAGACCCTCCGGTCGATTTGCTGGCTACCTCTGCGCATAACGGACATTCCGGATGTATCAGACAAGCGCGCCCGGCTGGTGCACCATGGATGCAGAGGTATCACCATGTCCACCAAGCGATCCTGGGACACCATCACCCGCGCGCTGGACCAGGTCTCCGGCCCAGGAAAGGCCAGCGGTCACTGGGTCCGCTACTTGTGCCCGGTGCACGAGGGTGACGGCCGCCCGCACAAGCCCTCGCTCGGCGTCATCTACAACGAAGCCAAGCACAAGACCTTGATCCGCTGCTTCGCGAACCGCGGCTGCACCGACGAAGCCGTCCTCGAACGCCTCGGCCTGCACGTCGCGGACCTGTTCGACCAGCCGCGCGAAAACCGTAGCGCTCCAGCCCCTGCGCCGCCCTATCCGCCGACCCCTGATCCGTCGCTGATCGACCGAGCTCTCCTGGCCGCCGGAATCCCGCTCACCACCCGCAAATCCGATCTGGGGCGGGTAATCGGCCACCCCTGGATCGCCGCCCATTACATCTACGAGTGGCCCGACGGTAGCCCGGAAGGCAAAGTCACCCGCGTCCACACACCCAGAAGATACGGCCTCGACAAGGACTTCTGGCAGGAGCGAATGACCGAGACCGGCTGGGAACACGGCGGTTTCGCCCCCATCCCGTTCTGTCTACCGGCCCTGACCACCGCCGTCGTCACCGGCGCCGACATCTACATCTGCGAAGGCGAAAAGGACGTCCACACCGCCCGCCACGCCGGCCTCACCGCCACCTGCAACGCCGGCGGCGCCCTCGCCTGGCGCCCCGCCCACGCCACCTGGCTCCGCGGCGCCCACCGCATCTGGATCATCGCCGACCGCGACGCCCCCGGCTACCGCTTCGCCGCCAAAGTCGCCGCCACCCTTCACAACTCGGTCGACGAAATCCGCACCGTCCAAGCCCGCGACGGCAAAGACCTCACCGACCACCTCAACGCAGGCCACGACATCACCGACCTCGACCCCGTCCCCCTGCTCGACGAAACACGATCCCGCATCGCCCGGCAGCGTCGAAGCCCAGCCCGAGCCGCAACCCGCCCAACCCGAATCCCGAAGCCCTGACACCGGCCCCCGGCTCGCCGCCTAACCGGCCCAGTTCCGCGCGCTTGGCCGCCATCGAGCACCGCATGGGCTACCGCAATCCGAAACAAAACGACCGAAGCCCTGACCTGCGGGTATGATTTCCGCTGATCAGGGCTTCGATAAGCTCCCCCATCTGGACTCGAACCAGAAACCTGCCGTTGGTAGTTCGGGAAAATTAGGGTTTCACGGCTGATCACACCCGATCCCTGCTAGCGGCTGACCTGCGACTATAGCCGCAAGAGTTGCACGCTTGTGCACGCCTGATCACGCATGGTCACCCCGAAAGTTTGCGGTATTTTTGCGGCGATCAAATCGGTACCGTGCCACCGCTGCAGAGCAAATGCCCATGCCGCTGGCTCGTCGCCGAGCTGCCATCGCGGGTTCTCGTCGCCGGCGAGACGCGATATGGATTGGAACGATTCGACGGACCCGCCGGGCTACTTGAGGCGTGGTGTCGGCAACTCCTGAAGACTGACCCCGCAGCGATTCCGAAGGTTGCCCCCGGGGTCAGAACCACCGAGTTCATGCGGGGTCAGTCTTCACGAGTTGTTGACACGTGGAAGCATGTTTATGTGCGACTTCAGTACGCGCGGTTGGAGACGTGGATTCTCTCCGACGGATGTTCTCGATATGGGCGCAGCCCCGCGCGTGCGGGGACGACTTGACGCGCTTGGTTCCATTGGCCTCAGCCCAGGGCTCAGCCCCGCGCGTGCGGGGACGACTACATCCGCAAATACTTCATGGACCGCTGGCTGGGCTCAGCCCCGCGCGGGCGGGGACGGCTCCGCATCGGCTACTGCCGCCATGGGCGGCGGGGGCTCAGCCCCGCGCGTGCGGGGACGACGAGCGCGGCCTCTTTGTCCGACACCGAGTTCGGGGCTCAGCCCCGCGCGTGCGGGGACGACCCGCGCCCGATCCTGCTGCCGCTGGCGTTCGAGGGCTCAGCCCCGCGCGTGCGGGGACGACCCGTATCGGGAGCGGACGTTCGTCGACTCGCTGGGCTCAGCCCCGCGCGTGCGGGGACGACGACGAGCAGGCGGGCGAACACCTCAAGCACGAGGGCTCAGCCCCGCGCATGCTGGGACGACGCCACCGGCACTGGGGGAAAGAGCTTCGTAGCGGGCTCAGCCCCGCGCGTGCGGGGACGACAGGCCCCGCGTTGTCGGCAACAGAAGCAACGGGGCTCAGCCCCGCGCGTGCGGGGACGACGAGACCTCGTTCCGTTCCCGGGTCCAGGTGTAGGGCTCAGCCCCGCGCGTGCGGGGACGACGCCGTGACCTTCTGGGAGGAGCACCTCGCCGAGGGCTCAGCCCCGCGCGTGCGGGGACGACGTCGATCACCTTCTGGAGGGTCACACCACTGAGGGCTCAGCCCCGCGCGTGCGGGGACGACCACCGAGCCGCACAGGAAGTGCAGCGCAGACTGGGCTCAGCCCCGCGCGTGCGGGGACGACCAACCTATCTGCACCGCGTGCTGGCGCATGAAGGGCTCAGCCCCGCGCGTGCGGGGACGACGGGGTAGCTGCACTGCACCCCGGTGGCAGGCTGGGCTCAGCCCCGCGCGTGCGGGGACGACGGCGTAGGCGGCGGCCGCGCCTTGCAGGTAGGTGGGCTCAGCCCCGCGCGTGCGGGGACGACCGCGCCCTGAAATACGACGATCCCGGCCTGCTGGGCTCAGCCCCGCGCGTGCGGGGACGACAAGTGGCACAACAGGAGTCCGTATTTCATCCTGGGCTCAGCCCCGCGCGTGCGGGGACGACCCGTTGCCGACCGCCCCATTTGCGCGGTTGTAGGGCTCAGCCCCGCGCGTGCGGGGACGACACTTCCTGACCAGCAGCTTCTCTCCCGAAAGACCAGAAATTCATTCACTTTCATCTACCACACCCAACCCACCTTGGCGACTGTCGGCGGTTCATGTTTGAGCTCTGCAACTCTGTACCCCAATCGTCGGTGGTCTGGCGGTGGTTTCAGGCGCGTACTCGCGTCGTGCTGGGACCACACTCGGTGTTGGCCGTGTGGTGGATAGGCGTCTACTGCCACCCGCTATGGCGTGTGTCTGAGAGATCACCGGCGTGTCGCGGCGAAACAGCCGCCGTCGCCACGGCAGCTCCACCAAATCGTCTGGAGTGCTGGTGGTTACGCACCCGGAACACCAGGACCCCGCCCGTCAATCGGTGGCAGCGCGCTGTGAATCAGAATATCGATGGCTACCGAGCTGCGCCCTTAGTCATGCAGTTCATCGAGGATCAGCGTGGGGTCGGTGCCGGCTACGAAGTCGACGATGCGCTCGGCGGAGGCGGGAAGGTATGACCGGTACTCGGCGACGGCGAGGACGTATGTCCATGCCCGCAGCCGGATTTGGCTCAGGAGTGGGTGTTCGTCGAGTTGGGTGAGCCGGTCGGGGATGGATGCGGGCCCGTCCTGAATTGCGACCCAGAGTGCGGCTTCGGCGTTGATGTCCCCGACAGCGCCTAGGGGGTCGATCGTGTGCCAATGGGCGAGGCCGTGGAGGATGTTTTTGGCTTGCAGATCAGCGTGCAGGACATGCTGGCGCGTGGTGGTCTGTAAGAGAACGGCCAGCGTGTTCTCGGCATGCTGGAGTCGCACAGGCGCGTCGAAGCGTGCCATTGCGTCGGCATAGCGAGGATCGGCGAAACGTTCGCGGGCCCAGCTGATTCGCATCTGGATGATGTCGGCGAGGTCTTTGAGCTCTGGTGCGGCCGGGAGTTCCGGGGTGTTGAGCCGGGTGAGTAGTTCGCCGAATCGCGCGCTGTCGGTGGCGCCGTCGGTAGGCCAGGCGAGGGTGCCGGGAATGATGCGGGTCATCAGGAAAACGCCGGTGCTGGTGTCGCGTTGCAGGACCGCGGGTGCGGCTTCCGATGCTGACCAGCGGTCGAGCAGCTGCATTTCGGTGTGGCCGGATTCCTGATCGACCGGGATCTTCAGAACTGCCTGTGTGCCTTGCGATGTCGTGCAGTACACGCAGCAGGACATGGCGCCGCTGTCGGCGATGCTGTCGAGAGTCAGAACCCACCGGTGTGCGTAGTCGGCGATGCGGGCGGGCAGCGCGTCGAGCCAGGCGCGGCCGTCGTGCTCGCCGCGCAGGAAGATGATCGCCTTGTCGAGGCGGTCGGGGATGGGAGGCAGGCTCATCGGGCAAGTACCTCCTTGACTCGGGCAGCGAGAATGTCGATGTCGCCGACGTCGTTGTAGATGTGGGTTGCTGCGCGGAGCAGGCATTCGTTGCGGGGACCTGGCCCTACCCATGCTCGCACGCCGGCATGCTGGAGAGCCGTTTTGACCTCCGGGACGTCGACCCGATCCAAAACGAATGCGCGCATCCGCGGCGGGGCAAAGCCATCGACTGCTGTAGGTTTCGCGCCTAGCTCGGCCAAGATCTCGGTGGCGGTATCGGCCAGTTTCTCGCACTCGGCGAGCAGGCCGTCCTGCTGCCAATTGCGCCACTGCTCGATCGCGGTGTGCAGGGTCAGACGAGGGACTGGATCGAAGGTGCCGGGCCAGGAGAAACGTTCAATCAGATCCGGTGAATCCCAGGTCAGTGACACTTCGACGGGCCGAATCGAGTCTATGAATTCGGTTGCGAGCCACAGGAATCCGACAGGTCGCAGGGTGGGGAGCCATTTGTGCAAGGTTCCGAACATCGCTGCTGCACCCCACTCGTCTGGAGTCAGGGCTACCTGAGCTGGTCCGTGGGCGGCGTCCACGACGAGCCTGCCTCCGCGGCGGCGGACCCACGCCGAGGCTTCGGCGACCGGGAACCAGATGGCTGCGGAGGACGAGATCAAGCTGACCTGCAGATAGGTGACCGTTCCGGGCACGTGTGCGTCGAGCGCGGCCAGGAGCTGGTCGGGGCCGGTGAACGGCAGATCCAACGGCACCCGCACGAGACTGGCTCCGG
Source organism: Nocardia sp. NPDC051832 (assembly GCF_040681285.1). Classification (NCBI taxonomy): domain Bacteria; kingdom Bacillati; phylum Actinomycetota; class Actinomycetes; order Mycobacteriales; family Nocardiaceae; genus Nocardia; species Nocardia sp. NPDC051832. The sequence continues at coordinate 1,473,270 of NZ_JBFAYL010000001.1, read as the reverse complement.
TTCGGGTGCAGGCGATCTCCCACGCCCGCTGGATCGAGGAGTATTCGGCATCGAGCACGACAACTACATCGCCGCTGGTCAAAGGCAACGATGTGATGATCGCGGCGGCACCGCTGGTGGCGTTGGTGCACAACGTCGTTTGCGCAGCGTTCAAACCGAACGCCGCTGCCATCAGGGTGGTCTGCTCGGTGAGCTGGTCGGTCAGTCCGGATCCGAGATGGACGGTGGGGTCCGATTCGATGTGCCTGCGCACCCGCTCACCAGCGGACATCACCTGCCTGGAGGTGAGTCCGTAGGAGGCGTGGTTGAGCTGGATCAAGTCGGGGGAGAGCGAGAACTCGTTCTGCGCAATCGTTTTCACAGCGGGCGGCCTACTCGCCTGGCAATCCGGCCCGGAGGTGGGACAGCCGGGGAACGTCGAACCGGAAGATCGCGTCAGCCGCGTTGGTGTCATCTGGGGTGACACCGAGTTCGACCATGGCGAACAACGCCGGATTCCAGTCCGCTGGGCGGTCCCCGAGGGCGCGGATGTATTCGGCCAACCGCGTCCGCCGCTCGGCGGACAACAGCTCATCGCCGCAATTGCGCTGGAGTTCGTTCAACATCCGTTGGCCGGCGATGCGGCCGTGGATATCCTCGAGCTCACGCACCTGCAACGCCAGCGTGGCTGCGACACGGCCGGTCGCCGAGGGACGACTGACGTCGGCGAACCGCGCGAATGCGTCTGCAGCTTCATCGAATCGAAGCTGTAAGCCGAGTACTCGGCTGGAGTCACGCAGGTGCGGGGGATTCTCGCTGGCGACTCCGGAGGTCTGCGACATTCGGGCCAGTTGTTCGAGCAGTTCCCAGGAGCGGTCCAGTTCCAGGCAGGCCATGGTCTTCTTGCTCAGCCAGTGCAGAGCCTCGTACTCGGCGTAGGGGTGACCGTTGGCGCGGGCGACGTCGATGGACTTTGCCAGCCATTGCTCGGCGCCCGACGCATCGTAGGCCGCGAGGTGGGCCAGCCCGCGGTGCCCGTAGGCGCGGGACTGCACCTCGGGGTCGCTGCTCATCGCGGAGACGGCATCGCACAATTCGATGCAGCGGGCTGTGTTCTGAACCGGCCCGCACAAGGCGATCTCGGCTTTGAGGATCATCGCCTCGGCGTGGACTGGGTCCGATTCAGGGTGCACGGCGAGCAGTTCGTTCAAGACGCGGTCGGTATCGTCCCAATGGCAGGTCATCCGCAGATTCCGTGCCCACAAGAGTCGCACCTGCGCGTCCAGCGTGGCGGCCACCGGCTCGGTCGAGGCACACGCCAGCGCGGCCGCACACGCATCGGTGCTGGCCACGTGATCGCCTTCGGCGGACTGACATTCCGCGAGTAGCGCGTACGCCTGGAATGACGGAGTCTGCTCGACAGCGATCCTTGAGAGGTCCCGAGCTTTCGACACCGCACCCAAAGTGTATTGGCGGCGGGCCGCCTCCAATGCCAAAGCTCCTGCCTTCGAACGCTTCTCGGCCGCGACGGCGACAGCTGCGGCGCGGACCTGCAACTCGTCGTCCCAATTCGGTTCGGTCTCGAGGATTTCCAGCAATCGCGCGTGCTGCCGTCGCCAGCGTGGCGCGTTGGCGGCACCGCGGTCGCGCAGGATCTGCGCGAACAACGGGTGATGGATGATGTAGCGGTCATAACCGCCACGCGGGTCCGCGGGCCGGACCAAGCCGTGCTCGTCGAACAGAACGTGCAGCCGCTCGTACACGTCATCGAGATCCTCGCGAGCCAGCCGGGCCAGGTAGTCGACCTCGAAACTGAAACCGATCAACGCTGCTGTCTCCAGCAGCCGCTGATCCGTGCCGCTCAGATACGACAGCCGCTCCTCCAGCACTGCGGTGATCTGGCGCGGCGCCGATGCTCGGCCCCGATCATCGAGCCGGACAAGGGATTCGGCGAACAACGGGTTGCCCGCGCTCAGCCGCACGATCCGCGCGACCTCATGCATCGAGGCACCGGAACTACCCGCAGCTCGACGGACCAAGACCTCGGTATCGCCGGCCGACAATCGTTGCAGATCGACCATCGCGGTGTCAGGCAAGTACCGGCAGAGCCGGAACACCGCGCGCTGCAATGGATGCGACTGGTCCTCGGACCGAAGCTGGTCGGGCCGGTACGCCAAAACCAACACCAAAGGTCCACGCACACGCAGAGCGATCGTGGTGAGCAAGTCGATGGTGGCGGTGTCGGCCCAATGCAGATCATCGAGCACCATGAGCAACGGGCTCTCGGTCAGCACATCCTCGATGAAGCCCAGCAGCTGGTCGAGTCTGCTGTCCATCTCCAGCGTCTCAGGCCCGGATGCGGCGTAGGCCTGCCCTGTCTTCACACTCGCCGCCAGCAGCTGCCCTACCACGGGAACCGACTGCACCCAATCCGGAGCATTCTGGCGAAACGAACGCGCCACCCGGTCCAACCGCTCCCGCGAACCCGAACGCTCCACCGCGACAGTCAGCGAGCGCAGACACTCCCGGACAGCTTGAAAACTGTCCGACGCCAGCGAATTCAGCATCGCCTGGCCGTAACCGGCCAGCAGACCAGCCTCGCCATAGCGTTCGGCCGCATGGAAGGCGAAGTTGGCGAGAAGTCTGGTCTTGCCGACCCCGGCCTCCCCGCGCAACACGACCACCGAACTGCGCCCGGACTCGATCGCATGGTCCACGCGCTCCATCAACAACGCGAACTCGTCGGTACGGTCCACAAGCGGGGGCGGTGCCTCAGCGCGCGTCAAAACAGCCCCTCCCACTTATTCGACGATTTCCTGAATCGTAGTCCAGCAGTGCAGGATCCGCGGTGACAATCGTCTCTCGCCAGGCGTCGTGTATCCGTGTGGCGGTGCATCGCGCTCTCGGTCCGTGTGCGGGGGACGACATAGTGTTTGGACGGAGGCGTACTCCGCGCAGGGGCAGCCCTGCATGTGGAGACGATTGCCTGCACCATTGCGAGAACCCGTGCTGGCGGCCTACTTTTCGAAGAGCGCCGACAACCCGGGCTCAGCCCTGCGTGCGGGGACGACACCTACACCGGCGTCGACGACAGCGTGTGGCCGGGCTCAGCCCCGCGCGTGCGGGGACGACCCAATCCGTAGTAGAACCGCATGTCAGGAACGGGGCTCAGCCCCGCGCGTGCGGGGACGACGCACCCCAAACCTTCACGGTCGCGGCGTCACCGGGCTCAGCCCCGCGCGTGCAGGGACGACTCGTTCTGGATATCGACCGATCGACCCAGCGAGGGCTCAGCCCCGCGCGTGCGGGGACGACATCGGATCGAGCACCAGCGGCTGCCCGCAGCGGGGCTCAGCCCCGCGCGTGCGGGGACGACGGATGGTCGTCGTCGGGTTCGGTGGACCAGCCGGGCTCAGCCCGCGCGTGCGGGGACGACCGGGCGTCAGGCAAATGTCACCGGCTGGAAACGGGCTCAGCCCCGCGCGTGCGGGGACGACCTGTTTGAACTGGAGGTGTATCTAGCCGCCGAGGGCTCAGCCCCGCGCGTGCGGGGACGACTGGCCCGACTTCATGTGGATTGACTCGTTGCCGGGCTCAGCCCCGCGCGTGCGGGGACGACCTTCAGGTTGCGCAGATCTACGTCGTCGCACAGGGCTCAGCCCCGCGCGTGCGGGGACGACTTGATGAAAGCGGCCCCGATATCGGCCCAGGTGGGCTCAGCCCCGCGCGTGCGGGGACGACCAGCTCGGCGATCCGGCGTGTGTCCCGATCCTGGGCTCAGCCCCGCGCGTGCGGGGACGACTGCAACATGAGCACGTTGTCGTAGACCGGCTGAGGCTCAGCCCCGCGCGTGCGGGGACGACGAGAACATGCACACCGGCATGAGCGCCGGGGAGGGCTCAGCCCCGCGCGTGCGGGGACGACCGGTGACCGACCGCATCGCCCCTTCGACGCTGGGGCTCAGCCCCGCGCGTGCGGGGACGACGCCGCGTCCTCGGGTAGCGAGATGGGCGACAGTGGCTCAGCCCCGCGCGTGCGGGGACGACCGGGACTTCCTGGTCGAACTGATGGAAACCGAGGGCTCAGCCCCGCGCGTGCGGGGACGACGCCTTGGCCGACTCTCGGTGATCAGGTGTGTGCGTTGGCTCAGCCCCGCGCGTGCGGGGACGACCGTTTCTGGACCTACTTAAGCTCCAACTTGACAGGCTCAGCCCCGCGCGTGCGGGGACGACGCCCGCCAAGTCCAACGTCTGCAAGTACTGCGGGGCTCAGCCCCGCGCGTGCGGGGACGACGACGCCTTCGTCGCCCAGGATCTGTTGCTGGCGGGCTCAGCCCCGCGCGTGCGGGGACGACAATGTGCCATCTGCGGGTGTTCATTGCTGTGTGGGCTCAGCCCCGCGCGTGCGGGGACGACCGGAGCCTGTCCGACGACACCGTCCTCGACGAGGGCTCAGCCCCGCGCGTGCGGGGACGACTACCCGCACCTCGCCGGGCGCGCCGATCATCGGGGCTCAGCCCCGCGCGTGCGGGGACGACACTTCCTGACCAGCAGTTTCTCGCTCGAAAGGGCAGAAATTCATTCACTTTCGTCCACCACATCGGGCTTGCTCCGTCGGACGGCCTTGCGGTACCGGCTGGCCTTACTCCAACCTGCCCGAGCACCTGTGCTAGTCGTGTCGCCGGTGTGCGGACGGCGCATGAGATGAATTCCGTCGATATTGACAGGTTCCCATTCGTGGCGATGCACTTTGAAGGCGAGCCGTTGCTCAGATCGTGTGGAGTAGATCATGATCGCCCGACCATCTTTCGAGAGTTCGACCACGCGTTGCCAGGCCAGATCACGTACGCGGGCGGTCAGCACGCCTACGAACACGCCTGGGCTGATTTCCAGCAGCCATCGGGTCAGGTGACCACGCAGGCCGGCTGGGCAGGCGCTCAGGACCAGGACTACCACGGCAGTTCCTGCTCGTCGTAGGAGATCCCGCCGGCGACGTTGCCCTTTCGGTCCCAGAGTTCGACGACGTCGGAGTCCCAGGTGTCGGCCGCTTCGGGTTCGTCGGGCAGTAGCAGAGTGTGAATGTCCGTGCAGCAGCGCCCGAGTAGGCCGCCGGCATGGACCGCGTCACGGACGCTGCGGCGGGTCACCGCGCCGATGTCGTCGGGGGATTCCGCAGCGACATCGAAGGCGACCGGGATGGCGTACTCGGCTTTGTAGAGGTCGGCGAGGTCGAAGACGAACGAGCGTTCGTGCCCGGTGTGGACGAAGCCGAGGCCGGGCGCGCAGCCCAGCGCGACGATAACCGCGTGCGTGATGCCGTAGAGGCAGGTCGTGGCGGCTGAGAGTGCTTGATTGACCGCGTCACCAGCGTCGAAGTTGTTCGGGTCGTAGTTCCTCTTGTTCCACTCGATTCCGGTCCGCGCGGCGTGTTGGCGATACAGGCGTCGCACCCTTGCGCCTTCTTTGCCTCGGAGCTGTTGAATCGTGAGACCAGAGGTGTCCTCGTCGGGAAATCTCATCGCGTACATTGTTCGCGCGACACGAAGCCGCATCGCCTGGTTGGAGACTGCGGCTGCTTGGGCTTCCAGCAGCCGCGAGCTGCGGGCCAGTGAGCGGCCGTGAGCGTAGTAGCGCACGCCTTGCTCTCCGACCCACACTGCGGTGGAACCACTTTCGGCCAGGAGCATCATCGCTTGATGCGTCACGCGTGTGCCCGGCCCGAGGATCAGCGCACCCAGCGTCGCGGCAGGAATGTGCACCACACCGCGTTCGTCGGTGGCAGTGATCGCGTTGGCGTCGCGGTGTACGACGGCCCGTTCGAGATAAATGAAGCTGAGCCGGTCCTGTGCTCTTACCAATTCACCGATGCGGACTGGGCGAACTCCTGGGATCTCCTTCACTGGTTCGGCGCCAATGTCAGCAGTCCGCAACCGTATCCCTTGGCCCGGCCGATGCCCTGGATCAGTGTGGTGCGGAGCAGGTCGGCGTCGGTGACTTCCAGGACGCCTTCGAATGTGGCGGTGGACAAGGTGACTTTCCGGCCGCTCCGCATGAAAGTGCGGTTTTCCCGGCTGATGATGCGGACATCGTCTTCACGTTGGGTGGCGGGGCCCGCTTTGGTCAAACCGAATCCGGCACTGATTGTCTTGCGGTGCAACCAATCCAACTCCTGGTCGGCCTCGAGTGCAGTGACTTTCCCTCGGGCTCGCGCGGTCTCGGGATCGGATCTGTTCTTGACGTTGCGGACTGGGTTTGCGGTAAGTCTGAAGTGCCAGAGCTGTCCGGGAGTCAGTTTGTCCAGTAACTGGCCGTATTTGCGGGTCTCCCAGGCTCCGGTGGTTGGCCAGCCCGCCTGCTCGATGATGTGGGTGAAGTCCGGCGCGGCAGGGCTGACCACATACAGGTGTACATCGTTGCTGTTCTTGTCGATTCGCCACAGCAGACGTCCGTCGCCGAGGGCGTTGTCCAGTGTTCCGGGCGGGAAGGATTTCATCACCGCGCCGTGTGTGACATGGGGGGAGGACAGAAACTTCCTCGTCCCAGCTCGCGCCGGGTTCAGCGGCACACGCGACAGATACATCAGGCACCCCCGAATGCCGCGAAGGGGTTGTGCGCGGTATCGCGACCGAGTGGATTGGGCACCGCGACGTCCTCGCTGATCACAGTCCGCCATCCGTATTCCCGGCGGATCGGGTCGAAGCTGAGCGGGACATCACGTACCTGGTCAGCCAAGGCATCAGCGGGGTCCTCGGGGCAGCGATCGCGAAAGATTGCCAGATGCATCGTTGTGGACTGTTTCTTGCGGTACCAGTCGGCGGCGGCCCAAGTGCTGGCATCCCTCAACACGGTTTTCAGCGGTTCGTCTCGGATCTCTCCCAGCACGAGCGCGTCGGTCGCCGGGCACGATCGTCGCCCGAGGAATAGCGGAAATTCCGGGCGCGCCAGTGCATCCCGGATGCCTTCCAGTAGGCTCGTATCGCCTTCGATCCCGGCCACGAACACCGCGTCGGCGAGGTAATAGCGTTGCGAGAGCGGATATCGCGTGCGTTCATCGAGACTGACCGCGACTTGGAAGTCACGGATCAACCGGCCGGGCTGGTCGATCCGGACTCCGAATCCCAGTCCCGATAGAGCGTCTTCGATTGGGTCGGTGCGGCGATAACCTTTCGCCGAGGAGATCAGGCCGATGATCCCGCTCTTGGAGGGATACTGCTGGGTCTCGCGGCGTGCGAACCGGCTCGCCACGCCCCAAGATTGCAGGGGCGCAGCGAGTTTGAGCTGCAAGACGCTCACGATCGACTGCCGAGTGCTGCGGTCACCTTCTGCCCGACCGAGGTCACGATGTCGGTGAACGGTGCCGGGGTGCCAAGTGCTGACAGTTCACCCGCGCCGTCGCCAAGCGCGACGAGAAAGTTCTCCGTCGAACCGTCCCCGTAGTTCTGCTCGACCGATTGCAGGCGCGCGACGAGGGCTTTCGTCGCGATGGTTGCTCGCGCCGAACCAACGGCGTTGACCGGTTCTTCGAACGCGCCGACCAGGTTCACCGGCTGGTCGGTGCGCACGCTGATGAGCACGACTTCGGGCAGTGTCCGGTTGGCGAAGGTGTTCTGCTTTCCAGTGGGCATGCTCTTGACGAACGCGATGAGGAAGTTCTCGATGGCGCGCACGGTGGCGGTGTCGTCGCCGAGGTTGTCCCGCAATGCTTTCACGCTGACGGTGGCGTAGCGGTAGAGGGTAGAGGAGTTGAACTCCACATAGCCGAGCATGCCGGCCCCGGCGTTGTGGTCGGGAGCGCGGTCGTCCACTGCGGTGAAGTAGTCGAACTCGCTGCTGACCTGGTGCACACTGATCGCATGTGCGACTTGCGCGGCAGCCTCCACCTTGAGGTCGTTGGCATCGGCCACCATCCGGCCGAACAAAGCGACATCGATGCTGTTGTCGCCCTGGGCGGCGGCGCTGGCGGCGGCTTTGTCGATCGGCGTGTCCCCGTCAGCCGATGCGATCGCGAGTTGAGCTAGCCGATCGATCTGGGAGGCGCTCAGAAACAGCAGATACTTAGACTGTTCTGGCTCATCGTCAGGGTTTTGTTCACCCTTTTTAGCGCGCTTGGGTTTTTCCAGCTCGATCTTCGCGGCCTTCAACGCCGCGGCTGCCAGCGATTCCGGATCCGGCTGGCTCGGGTCCAGGGTGCTGATCCGTGCGGCGACCAGTTCGACGACGCGTTTGGTGCGCACACCCAGCGTGGCCGGATCAAGCAGCTCCTTGAACATTTGCCGAGTAGCGCGTTTCCACGCTTGGCTCGACACTCTCGCGCGCGGAACTCCGCCGTAGACAGCGCTTTTCGGGCTTCCGGTGTCATCGCGGTTGATGTTGCTCGGCGGCACTGTTTGGAGGATGTGGACGTCGATGAACAATCTTGTCACCGGTCTTCGCCTTTCGGTGTGGTGGGGTCGTGGGCCGTAGCGTCTGAATCATCGATCTTTGTGCGGTGGTAGTCGCGTCCCCAACGCAGCAGAACCTGGTCGGCGGTGTTGCGGTGGTCGAGCTGGCGCAGATCCCGCGCCAGAATTCCGTAGTCGATCGCGATCGTGTGGGCGCGGAGTTGGCTGATCAGTCCGCGCAGCAAGGTCAATCGAGCGTCGTGCCGGTCGGTGGTCCCCAAAGCTTTGAACCGTCGAAGCACCCCTTCCTCGGAGGTGCGGAAGCCCAGGATGCGCAGTGCGGCGCCGAGGCTGACTCCGCGCCGGTGCATGGGCTCGGTTCGGGATTGCTGATGCCAGGCGTGCAACGTGATGGCGTCGTGGGCGGCCTGCTCCCATTTCGTTGCGACGCCGTCACGCTCGGCGGAGGTCGTGTACGAGGGATCGGCCAGAATCTCTGGAAGCCCTGCCAGGGTCAGATCCCACAGAGCGGGGTTGCTTCCCGCTCGTGAGCCGACTCCGCGGCGAAGCTGTGCCAAGGCTGCCACCGCGACTGCTTCATCGGCTGAATACCGCCGTTGCACCGTTGACACTCGTGCCACGACGAACTCCGACAGCGCCCGATCTTTGGTCGGCACGTCCGGTATTGCTGTACTCACGCCGCATTCCCTTCGTCATCAGCGCGCCGGGGATAGGCGGCCGGAAGCAATTTCCGCAAACGACCGCCGAACCAGTTCGCAGCCAATCCGGCATCGAGCTGCTTGCCATCGACCAGCCTCCCGAGCCGGGCAGGTCGCCCGGCCCACGAGATCAGGTCGTCACCGGCGGATTCGAGGACGCTACGGACTCGGCGCTGCCACTCGTGACCGGCGGCCTCGATGTCTCGACCAGGCTGGAGTGCGGACAACCAGGCGCGAAAGTGCCACTCCAATGCGAAGTAGCCGTCTTCGCGGGCCCTGCTGCGCGCACCATCGGGGACACCGCCTGCAGCGAGAACAAGGTTTGTCGCTAGTGAACCCAGTGCATCGACTGCGCCGTCTGCGAGATCGACTGCTCCCAATGCGGCGATCCGCACTTCCGGATCAGCAGCCAGCAGGGCAGCGCGGAATCCCAAACTGTCGTCGATGATTTCGCCGACGACGGACTGGTTGTTGATGTACTGCATCCCGACTGCGTGTAGCCGTATCGGGTGGTCTTCGGCGAGTGCGGCGTGGTCGAGGAGGTAGCAGGCCCACTCGAGCAGGGCCGGTGCGATGGGTCTGTCGATAGTGGAGCCGGAAGTGTGGATCTGGCGGATCAAGGAGGTGAAGCCGCGCCAGAGCGCACGTTCAGGGTCGTGGGTGATCGGGTAGTGGCGTGGCTGCCCGGCCTTGGCGGATTGGATTTTGCTGTAACGCCAGCCGGTCATCGGCTCGAGGTTTTGCCAGTTGAACGGTTCGAGCGCATCACCGTTGCACAGCACCACGCCGGTCACGTCGCTGCCATTGTGTACCAGCCGAATTCGTCGGCTCTGCCACGTGCACAGATCCGCGGGGCCGGTGGGCGTGCGGCCCGCGACGACGGCGGGGCCGTCGGGTTCGCGCTCCCAGGCCGGCAGGTCGTTGTCGCTGAAGGGTTCTTCGTTGATGTCGCACAACACCAGGTTCAGCAGCAAGGTCTCGCGAAGGTTCGCCCCTTCCAGGAACACCCCGCCTAGGTTTCCGGTCCAAGCGACACCGATCGGGTAGCCCTTCCCGCCCTTTACTCGCCGATCCCCGACCGCGCCGGTCTTGATCCCGGACGGGTCGAAGCTGTGGGCGTGCACCACCCAGCGCGCGGCCTCGCCCGGAGCGATCCGATCGATACTGGCGCCCGCTCGCGTGGTGAAGTACTTCTCCCCGTTGGGCACATCGGCGATCAAACGGTCCAATGAGCTGACTGCGTCCTTGTCAGAGCGAAGCCCGGCGACCTGGAAGAACGGAGTCTGGGGATCGAACAGCTGAAACCGGGCACGGTGTTGTTCGAGATATTTGTCGATCTCGCCGGTCGGCAGTGCCGAGTCCTGCCACAGCTGACCCCAGGTCGCCGCGGGTGAACCGGTTCTGTCTTTGATGCTGCGACGTAACACAGCCAGCAGAAGTCGCAGGATCGCGAATCCCTGTGTCGGAACTTCGCCGGTGATACTGGCTAGGTCGTGCGCCCGGTGTAGAACTTCTCGCAGAGACCCTTCTCCTAGTCGACCACCACTGTCCAGGGTCGGGATCCATGGGTCGTCGATCAGGTCGAATTCCAGGCCGTGCTCAGCCATGGTTGTTCTCCATCCGCTCGATCCGCAACCCGACAATGTTGTCGTAGCGCAGCACATGCCCCGCCACGATCGCCGATCCATCGGCGTCGAGCTCCAAGACCAGTTCCCCCGCGAGCCAAGGTGATTGCTGCCAACCTGGGTACCAATTCTGCTCCAGCGTGGCGATCGCCGCGCTAATTTGCTCGTAACGTGTCAACGACGCGGGCAAGCGAATCGTGCAGCCTGCCAGTGCTTTGGCCAAGGCCGGCGACGGTGGTCCTTCGGTGGGGACCAGACGGCCACCGAAGACCGGGACCGCGTCGAGTGCATACACCGAATCACCATCACGGCGCACCACGATCGCTTCGATCGTGTCCTCGCCATCACGCACCTGCGCCTGTCCGCCGGTGCCGTCCACGTCCGGGGCGGCCGCGGACAACCACCCGTGCAAGGTCGTCTTGCCTGTGGAAGGACGCCCCAACAGGTACGTTTGCGCGCGGCTGTGCTGCTTGACGTTGAATGCTTGCCACTTCAACTCAGCAGCCTCGACCGCAGAGGCCCACCCGGGCGGAACGGAAAAGGATTCCGCGTATCCAGCGGCGACCAGCGCCGGGATGTCGCCCGGAATCCGGATCGGGCCGTCGTGGCGGTCCAGCATCGCGGCGGCCCGCAGCAGGCGCGCTGATCCGTACACTGCCGCAGCCCCTTTGTCCGGGACCGGGACCTGGCCGGACCAATCGGCGCCGCGAATCAGACACCGAGCGACCGCAACTGGGGCTGGCCGGGCACGGCGTTGGTGACGATGCAGCCGGCCGATCCGCTGTAACAGCAGATCGATCGGTGCCAGATCGGTTATCAACAGATCGACATCGATGTCCAAGGACTGCTCGATCACCTGGGTGCCGACCACCACGAAACGCTCCGGACGCTGCGCCTCACCAGGGGGGCCGAGCAACGATCGCAACAGATCCTCACGCTGAGCACGGTGCACCGAGACGAATCGGGAATGCAGCAACAAGACTTCCTCGTCAGCGAACCCCGCGATCTCACACAGTGCGGTAAAGACCGCCTGCGCTCGTGCCACGGTGTTGCATACAATCCCCACCACCCCCCTGCCGCCGCGCAGCGCATCTTGCACAGCAGCCAATACAGCGGCGATATCGTCATCGAGACGCTCTACGCGCACCTCGCAGGAACGCCCCGAGGGCGCGATCGGTTCAGGCTGGACCGTCAGCGGCCACATCGTGACGCACGGATAGCTCGCAGGTGTCGCAACCTCATCGTTCGACTCGACTCCCGTCCTACCACAACGATAGGCCGTGATTAGCGAAATGCGTTGGGAGGGAGGCAATGTCGCCGACATCAAAACGACCGGAACACCGTAGGCGCCCAACCATTCCAGGCAGCGCTCGAGATAGGTCGACATGTAGCGGTCGGCGGCATGAACTTCGTCGATCACGACCACCTTGTTGGCCAACGCCAGATGACGCAGCATCACATGCTTGGTCTTCAACGCCGCGCGCAGAATCTGGTCGATGGTGCCGACCACGATGTTGGCCAGCGGTCCCTTCTTGCCGACGAACCAGGAATGGGCAACGACCTCCTGGTTCTCACAATCCATACCGATCGCAGCGAACCCGTTGCGCCGCAGCAGGGTGAAGGTTTCATTCAATGCGGCCTTGCCGTGCGCCAGAAACATGCTGCCCGCCGAGTCCGGCAACTGCTGGGTCCATCGATGCACCCGATCGAACATTGCGTTCGAGGTCGCCATCGTCGGCAAAGCTACGAACACACCACCCAACCCGAAACGCCGCGCCAGCACTTCCGCGGTCAGCAGCGCGGCTTCAGTCTTGCCTTCGCCCATCGGGGCTTCGACGATCATCAACCCCGGCTCGACCATGGACTTCGCCAGCCGCAGACACTCGACCTGCAACGGCCGAATACGAGCGTCGGGCCCGAAATCGAAGCGCTGCCCGAACAACTCCTGCCCAGATACCTCGGTTGCCGGATGCCACGGCGCCGGCAGTCCGAGCAGATCCCACGCAACCGCAACCTCCGATTCTGTGGTTCTCACGGTATTCAATGGAAAAAGATCCTGGTTGCTGGCGATCCAGTCCGATGCGATCACCGCAGCGGTCAACAGCACCTGTACCGGCAGCGGCAGCGGCACCGAGCTCCAGTCCGCTAAACGGTCTCGCGCACCGACGGATTCGGTGACATGAGCAACCAGTTCCTCACGGCAACGAGCCCATTCGTCCGCACCCAGGAGTTCCCTCTGGTGCGGGGCATCGCGGGAATCCTGTCGAGTGGGCGGCACCCCATGATGGCTGGCCACGACAACCGAGTACGTCGACGCAATACGACGATCCCAACCACGTTGCAAGAGAAACACATTCATCGCGACCTCGCCCGCAAGCCCGTGCGGAAGGGCGCGACGGTTCGCTGGCACACCCCGAGAGCTCAATCCGCAGGCATGCATCCGATCCGCCAACTCCTGTACCTGGCACGCGAAGGCCACGCTGAGCTTTCCCACGTCGTGCACTCCCGCCAACCAGCGCAGAAGCACACGTCCGTCATCGATCCCTCCCGGCAGGACTTCTGACACCACCTGCTTGGTCCTGTCCGGCAGCCAGTCATCCCACAGCAGACCGGCGACCACACTGGAGTCGAAAAGATGTTGCGTCAGCGACATACTGCCGCCATCGCGATCACTCTTCGCCCACGCAGATTGTGTTGCATCAGAAAGCATTTCAGTCCCATGCTGATGGTTCGACACGACCCTGCTCGATGCCTCGGCAGCGTACAGTGACCCACCGACAAGATCCCCCGAACGAGGAACGTCGCCCGCATGGATGTTCAACAACTCCGCAAGGGGACTCCGCTGGTCGCAAAAGTCGCCCTTTAGTTTCGTATTCCGCATCCCGATCGGGCAAAGACCTCGGCGGCCTACTCAACTTTCCGACGCCACCGACCGTGGCCACTACGCCCCGTCAACCTTGTATCCCAACAAAAGTGAACAAAATCCAGAGCGATGGGCTACAACACCCCTGCTAAACAAGTGTCTTCCCCGCACGCGCGGGGCTGATCCCGGCGTGCTCGGCCGCCGCGCCGTGGTGGTGACGTCTTCCCCGCACGCGCGGGGCTGATCCCCGCCAGTTCGCGTACCTCCGCGGGCAGCGACTGTCTTCCCCGCACGCGCGGGGCTGATCCCGGGTGGCCTTGACCAGTCGGGCAGCCGACGATGTCTTCCCCGCACGCGCGGGGCTGATCCCTGCTGGTAGGCGAAAAAGATGTTGTCGAACAGGTCTTCCCCGCACGCGCGGGGCTGATCCCGCGGTGAGGTCTTTGACGGTGTGACTGCAGATGTCTTCCCCGCACGCGCGGGGCTGATCCCGACGGTGATCGAGGGCGGCACGCGGCACGCTGTATAGCGACGTCACCCAGTACACGTTCCGGAAGAAGGTCGCGACGTTGATCGCCGAGGCGTCGGATTCGAAGACTGCCGCGAAGCAGTTGGGGCACACCCGTGACGGAGTCACCGAGCGCCACTACATCGCCTCGCCTGAGCAGGCGCCCGACTCATCGGCTGTGTTGGACCAGGTTTTGGGCGGGCTACCTGCCGGATGAATCATTGGTGCGGAATTCTTGCCGTATTTTGCTGACGGCCGAATGTGACGGGTGGAACGAAACAGCCCCTGACCAGAATGACCTGGTCAGGGGCTGTTTCTTGCTCCCCCATCTGGACTCGAACCAGAAACCTGCCGATTAACAGTCGGCTGCTCTGCCAATTGAGCTATAGGGGATTGCTTGGCGGGCTCGTCCGTGCTGGGCGGGCCGAGATGAAACTTTAGCGCACGGTTGGGCCCGTTCCCAAATCGCGGGTCTACCTGGGGGAATGTCTGGTTTGGGGCGGTTGGGCGGGGGAGGTGCGGGGCTGGTGAGTCGCGGGGTGGGTGTTCGTGGGTGGGGGCTTGTGAGCAAGATTACGCTCGGGTGGGTAGGGGGTATGGCGGCGGGTTTCGGCGTGGGAGGGGAAGGAGTTGCCGACGCGCCCTGGGCGGATCGACAGTTGTCGGTGGCTTCGGGCAGGATAGGGGCGCGCACAGGCGAATTGGGAGGAGCTCTACGAGATGCTGCGGTTGATCATCGGCGTCGCTGCCGGGTACGTGCTCGGGACCAAGGCTGGGCGGGTCCGGTATGAGCAGATCAGCGCGGCTACGCGCGCGGTCACCGGGAGTCCGGTGACGCGCAAGCTGGTGCAGGTCGGGCGGCAGAAGTTGTCGGACAAGCTCAGTACGCGGCCGCAGTTGGAGCCGATGGAGCCGTTGGACGAGCGGACCACGGTGCTGGTGCCGCACGATCAGTTGCGTCGCTGAACCTCGCTCCGCAACAGAACAATTCGTCACCGCACAGCTGAATGTGGCAGTTCACAGCTGCGGTCGAATGTGTGGAGTGACCCTGCACCTTGTGTAGTGAGAGGTGTCGTGGGAAGCCTCCCATCTGGGACCAGAAACCTGCCGATTAACAGTCGGGGGTTCGGCCGAAATGCCAGCCTGGTTGTACAAGGAATCTGCAACCGGAGCCAGGGCGGGTGCCGTTACGCTGGCCGCATGTATGCGGGAAATTGCCCGGTTTGTGGGCGAAATGACCAGTGCCAGAAGGCTTCTGCGATCTTCGCGGCGGGGACATCGCGAGGGCGGGGATACTCCTACGACAAACGGCGTCGCCGTAAGACCGCTGTGTCCATTCAAACGGCGCTGGCGAAGCAGCTCTCGCCACCCGTGCTAGCACTGGATGGAACATACGTGGCCCGGATGATCTCGTTGACGATTATCGGGCTGATCCTGCATGGTCTCGGTTATCTGGTGCTGTCCGGGTTCGGGGCGTCGGGGGCGGCCAGCGCCTTCGGGCCGCTGTTCGTATCGGGGTGGCTGCTGATCCCCGGCGGGATACTGACAGCCGTCGCGGCGGTGCGGTACGCGTTGTTGAAGCCCGATCTACCGCGGCGGCGAGCGATGTGGCAGGTCTGGAACAACCTGTACTTCTGCGCCCGTGACGATGTCGCGTTCGTGCCGGGCGGATCGCCGTTTCATCCCAGTCAGCTCCCGGGCTTCATGGCCACGACCACCGGTCCTTTCGCCGGCATCGTCACCGTCCGCGCCTGATGCGGCCCGTCAGCCGGCGGCGAAGTCGTCGGAGTTGCCCATGGCCTGGGTGAGCAGGCTCTTGCGGTACTGCTCCAAGGCGACGAGATCGCCGAACAGGGCCATGTAGGCGTCGGTCTGCTCGGTCGAGGACAGCCGCTGGAGGCGGGACTTCAGTTCCGCTACCTGACGCCCGACCCAGGCTTCCTGAGCGCGCGCCAGCACGCCGGTGATGAAGCGGGGGATGTCGTTGGCCGACTTCACCGGGAGCGGCTCGTTGGCGAGTTCGGAGACGAACGCGTGCAGGGTGAGATCCTCGGCGTTGTCGGTGACGGCGCTGACCCATTCCGCGCCGCCGAGCCCGCAGGACGCGCCGCCGGCTTCGGCGATCATGGCTCGGACCGCGATGTAGGCGGGGTGGGTGAAGGCTTCGGCTTCCAGGGAATCGAAGACGGGGCCCGCGATCGCCGGGTATTGCAGCGCGGCACAGAGCACTTGGCGTTGCGGGAGCAGCACCGGATCGTTCGGATTCGGGCGTGCCGCAGGGTGTTCGGTGACCGTGGGGGAGGGCGGGGCGGTCGCGCCGCGGGCAGGGGTGCGGGCCGGCGCGCCGGTGCGGGCGCGCTTGGCTTCCTCGCCGACGCGGCGAACCACGGACTGGATGTCGTCCCAGCCGACCCACCCGGCCAAGCGGGTGGCGTAGGCCTTGCGGGTGGCGTTGTCCTTGATCTGCGCGACCACGGGCACGGCGCGGCGCAGCGCCTCGACCTGGCCTTCGACCTGGTCCAGGTTGTGGTCGGCGAGCAGGCCGCGGATCACGAACTCGTACAACGGGGTGCGCCGGGCGATCAGGTCGCGGACGGCGCTGTCACCGGAATGCTGGCGCAGCTCGCAGGGATCCTGGCCGTCGGGTGCGATGGCGATGTAAGTCTGACCGGCCAGCCGCTGGTCGCCGCCGAAGGCTTTCAGGGCGGCGGCTTGACCGGCGGCGTCGCCGTCGAAGGTGTAGATGATCTCGCCGCGCCAGAAGTTGTCGTCCATCAGCAGGCGGCGCAGGATCGCCATGTGCTCGTCGCCGAACGCGGTGCCACAGGAGGCGACAGCGGTTTTCACACCGGCCAGATGCATGGCCATGACGTCGGTGTAGCCCTCGACGACGACGGCCTGGTGGCCCTTGGCGATATCGCGCTTGGCGTGGTCCAGGCCGAAGAGCACCTGGGACTTCTTGTACAGCACCGTTTCCGGGGTGTTGATGTACTTGCCGGGCATGGTGTCGTCGTCGAACAGCTTGCGCGCGCCGAAGCCGATGACCTCGCCGCCGAGATTGCGGATCGGCCAGAGCAGACGCCGGTGGAACCGGTCGATGGGACCGCGTTTGCCCTGCTTGGACAGGCCGGCCGCTTCCAGCTCCTTGAACTCGAAACCCTTGCGCAGCAGATGTTTGGTGAGGGTGTCCCAGCCGTCGGGGGCGTAACCACAGCCGAACTGCTGGGCGGCGTTGCCGTCGAAGTTGCGATCGGTCAGATACTTTCGCGCGGCCTCGGCCTCGGGTTCGCGCAGCTTGGCCATATAGAACTCGTGCGCGGCGGCGTTGGCGGCGACCAGGCGGGCACGGGTGCCCCGGTCGCGCTGCACGGAGGTGCCGCCACCCTCGTAGTTGATCTGGTATCCGACGCGATCGGCCATCTGCTCGACGGCTTCGACGAACCCGATGTGCTCGATCTTCTGCAGGAACTTGTAGACGTCGCCGCCCTCGCCACAGCCGAAGCAGTGGAAAACGCCGATATGGGGACGCACATGGAAGGAGGGCGACTTCTCGTCGTGGAAGGGACACAGCCCCTTCTCCGAATCGGCGCCCGCGCGTTTCAGAGCGACGTACTCGCCGACGACGTCCTCGATCCGAACCCGTTCGCGTATAGCCGCGATATCGCGATCTGGGATTCGTCCGGTCACGGCAAGAGTCTAGGCCAATCGATCACCGACACGCCCATCGGCTGCGGGCGAGCCCACACCGCGCGAGCCGTTCGCGGACCACGCCGGCGGCATCCGTGTCATCGGCGTTGCGCTGCAACGAACTCCGGAGCGAGGCAACTCTTACACTGTCGAAACTCCCGGTGGCGGACGGCTGCGTACTGTGAAAATGGCTGTAATCGCCGGTTACCTGCCGAGCTGGGCGGCGACCCGCTCGAGTCTGCTCTCGGTGTACGACGCGATCTGGTCGACCACCACCCGGACGCGGGCGGTGTCGTCATCGGCGGCTTTCCACCATGGCAGCAGCACCGGGTCGAGACTGTCGGGCGCGGAGTCCAGCAGGTAGGCGGCGACGGCCAGAATCTGTTCGCGTTGCAGGTCCTGGCGGCGGCGATGGACGACGTCCGACATGACGTAGTGCAAAGCGACCGTCTTGAGCATCGCGACTTCGG
This sequence comes from Nocardia sp. NPDC051832, assembly GCF_040681285.1. Classification (NCBI taxonomy): domain Bacteria; kingdom Bacillati; phylum Actinomycetota; class Actinomycetes; order Mycobacteriales; family Nocardiaceae; genus Nocardia; species Nocardia sp. NPDC051832. The sequence goes on along the minus strand of NZ_JBFAYL010000001.1, from coordinate 1,455,039 downwards.
CGGCCACTACCGCCGGGACCTCCAAGTCGGCGGCGTAGCGGGTCAGCGGGCCGGGACCGGCGACCGCGCGGGTCGCGGTGATGGCGGCGGTAGCGAAGCGGCCGACCAGCTCGCTGGTGAGTTGTTTGAGTGCGACGGAGCTGGCGAAACTGGCGTCATAGTCCGCGGCCGCGGCGACCACCGGTAGATCGGAGAGCCGATGGGCGGCGGCGATGAGCTCGTCGACGGAGAGCGAGGGATGGCGGTCGTGCCCGAGACGGGCCAGCTCCGCTTGCACCGGCGGATCACTGAGACCGCGGAGGTCGATGCGGCCCGCGATCACCCCGTCCTCGACATCGTGCACCGAGTAGGCGACGTCGTCGGACCAGTCCATGACCTGACATTCCAGGCTCTTCTTGCGATCCGGAGCTCCCGCACGGATCCAGGCCAGCCGGTCGGTGTCGATGTCGTAGGCGCCGAACTTGGTGCCGGGACCAGTTCTGGCCCACGGGTATTTGATCGCCGAGTCGAGCGCGGCCCGGGTCAGATTCAGACCGGCGCTGCTGCCATCGGGAGCGAGGACCTTGGGTTCCAGCCGGGTGAGGATGCGCAGGTTCTGCGCGTTGCCCTCGAATCCGCCGTGCCGGTCGGCGAATTGGTCGAGTGCTTTCTCGCCGTTGTGCCCGTAGGGCGGGTGCCCGATGTCATGCGCGAGCCCGGCCAGATCGACCAGATCCGGATCGCAGCCCAGCCCCTCGGCGATACTGCGCCCGATCTGCGCGACCTCGATCGAGTGGGTTAGTCGGGTGCGCGGGGTGTCGCCGTCGCGCGGACCCATGACCTGAGTCTTGTCGGCCAGCCTGCGGAACGCGGCGGAGTGCAGCACGCGGGCCCGGTCCCGGGCGAACTCCGTGCGATGCCCGCCTTCACGCTCGGACGGCCACAGCGCGGCGGTCTTGGGGGCGGCGGCGACCATCCGCTCCCGGTCGTGTGCGGTATAGCCGTAGCCACTGCCCGCAGGTCGCTCGAAAGGGTCGGCCATCGAATATCACTGCCCCGCTGTGTATTTGAAGTCGGCGGAGAAATGCGTCAGCTGGTACCAGAGCAGCGCCCCGGTCTCCCGGGCGATCCCGTGCGCCTGGGATTCGCGGGTGTAGACCGCGGGCCCGGTGCGGGTGGGCGCGGTCCAGGCGTGCAGGCCGGCGTCGCGCGCCATGGTGCGGGTGCGCAGCGAATGCCAAGGGTCACTGACCAATACCGCCGAAGACAGCTCGCGCGCCTGCATCGCCTCGGCCACGGCTTCGACGCTGCGCAACGTGTCCGAGCCGGTTTCCACCGCGAGAATCTGATCCCCGGGGACGCCCCGGGTTTCGAGGTAGTTCTTGCCGGACGCGGCTTCGGTGTACAGGTCGCCCTCTTGTTTGCCGCCGACCGTGATCACCCGCGGCGCGACGCCGAGCTTGAACAGCTTGGCGGCCTGATCCAGCCGCGCCTCGAACACCGACGACGGCTTCCCGGAGTACTGCGCGGCGCCCAGCACCACGATGGCGTCGGCTTTGCTGTAATCCTCGATCCGCGCGACCTGCCACACCCGGAACGCGGTGCCGCCCACCAGCACCAGCCCGATCAGCACCGTGCCGAGGATCAACCGTCGTAGCCACCGCGCCACCCCGGCCCCGAACCCGCGCGGCACACCGGCAGCAGGAGCCGTACCGGCTCCAGAAGGCAAGGTTGGCGAACTCACGCATCCAAGTCTGCCAGCATCAACCGACACCCCGACCACCTCGGCCGCCCGAACCGGCGCAGAAGTGGGACATGACCGTGGCAAACGTCGAGTGCGGCACTCGGTCATGTCCCGGATGTCACCAGCCCCGGGCGCGCCAGTCGGGGAGCTGGGGGCGTTCGACGCCGAGCGTGGTGTCGTCGCCGTGGCCGGGGTAGACGACGGTTTCGTCGGAGTAGCGGTCGAAGAGTTTCGTGGTGACGTCGGCGTAGAGGGTGTCGAAGTCGGCGGGGGTTTTGGTTTTTCCGAGGCCGCCGGGAAAGAGGGAATCGCCGGTGAAGAGGTGGGTGCGGCCGGATTCGTCGGTGAGGGCGAGGGCGATCGAGCCGGGGGTGTGGCCGCGCAGGTGCGAGACCTCGAGGCGCAGCTCGCCGATCTCGACGGTGTCGCCGTCGGCCAGCAGGCGGTCGGGCTGGACGGGCAGGGGCGCGGCGTCGAGTTCGTGGGCGGCGGTGGGGACGTCCAGGGCGGTGGCTACGTCTTTCAGGCCCCACCAGTGGTCGGGGTGCTGGTGGGTGGTGACGATCAGGGCCACGCGGCCGGGTGCTTCCTGCTCGATCAATTCCAGGATTCGTTCGGGTTCGTTGGCGGCGTCGATGAGCAGGGCCGGGCCGGAGACGCACTGCACCAGGTAACAGTTGTTGTCCATGCCGCCGACGGACATCTTGATGATCCGGGCGCCGGGGAGGTCACGCTGCTGCGGATTGCTGTCCGGCGACACGTGGCCGGTGTAGGGACGGTCGATCGTCGTCATTCCCGCAGCCTATCCAGTTAGATTCAACACATGCAGCTGCCATGGAGCCGCCTCGCCCGCTGGTCTGCTTCACTCCTCGTCAGCGTCTTGCTGGCCTGCCTGACGCTGCTGAGCGCGCCGGTCTCGGCGGCGCCGCCGGGGCGGATGGATGCCTACGTCGTAGACGACGCGAAGGCGCTGGATCCGGGGCAGCTGGAGCGGGTGCGCGCGGCGGTCGAGCAGCTGTACACCGATCATCAGGTGCGGCTGTGGGTCGACTACGTGCCCGATTTCGGCGGGCTCGGCGCGGAATCGTGGGCCGAACGCACCGCGCGCGAATCCGGTTTCGGGCGCCGGGATCTGCTGCTCGCCGTGGCGACCGAGTCCCGCGATTACTGGTTCTACGGCGACCTGCCGAAGGGCGTCTCGGACGGTGAACTCGACGACCTGCTGACCGGCAAGGTCGAACCGGACCTGCATCGCGACCAGTGGGCCGACGCGGGCATCGCGATGGCGAACGGGCTGGGGTCGGCGATGAGCGGGGGCGGCGGCACGGGCGGCGGTCGCATGGTGCTGGTGCTGTGGGCGCTGATCATCCTGGGTGTCCTCGGTTTCGGCCTGTACTGGCTGTTCCGCCGCAAACAGCGCCGTGACCTCAGCCGAGCGCAACTCGACGCCGCCCGCAAGCTGGATCTCGGCAACACCGCCGCCCTGTCCGCGTTGCCGCTGGAAACGCTGCACCAGCGCTCCCGGGAAGCGCTGGTGGACATCGACAATGCGATCCGCACCAGCGCCGAGGAGCTGGAGATCGCCACCGGCGAGTTCGGCCCCACCGCGGTCAGCCCGTTCACCAATGCCTTGGCGAACGCGAAAGCGGCGGCGTCCAAGGCGTTCTCGATCCGCCAGCAACTCGACGACGAAATCCCCGAGACGCCCGACGAACAGCGCACCCTGCTGGTCGAGCTGCTCAGCACGGTCGGGCGCGCGGACAAGGAACTCGACGCCCGGGTCGCCGAATTCGATCAGATGCGCAGCCTGCTCATCAACGCGCCGAGCCGGCTGGACACCCTGACTCAGAATGTCGTCGACTTGACGGGGCGGATCCCCGCCGCCGAAGCCGAACTGGCGCGGCTGACCGCGGCCCAGCCGGCCAGCGTGCTGGCCCCGATCCGGGACAACGTCGGCATGGCGCGCGAACGAATCACCTTCGCCGAGCAGAACATCGACATCGGCCGGGACGCGCTCGTCCAGCCGGTCGGCAAACAGGGCGCCGCGGTTCCGGCGATCCGATCGGCGGAAGGCGCCCTCGGCCAAGCCCGCACGCTGCTCGACGCGGTCGTCAACGCGGGCACCGATATCGAGCAGGCCCGGGCCGGATTACCCGGGGCCCTGGCCGAATTGCGCAAAGACCTGGCCGACGCGTCCGGCCTCAGCGCGCACGGTGGCGCCGAGCTGACCGCCGCGGTCAACAGCGCGCAGCAGGCCCTGGCCAAAGCCGAATCCACCGGTGCTGCCGACCCGCTCGGTTCCTTCCACGACGTGGTCGCCGCCGACGGCGACCTGGACCAGGCGATCGCCGCCGCCACCGATCGCAAGCTGGCTGCCGAAGACCTGGCCCGCCGCCTCGACCAGGCGCTCACCGACGCCCGCTCGCGCGTCCAGCAGGCGAGCGACTACATCAGCACCCGCCGCGGCGGCGTCGACTCGAACGCCCGCACCCGGTTGTCGGAGGCGCAACGCAATCTCGATGCGGCACAACAACTCAGCGCCACCAGTCCCGCCGAGGCCCTGCGCAACGCGCAGTCCGCCGCCGATCTGGCCGGCCGCGCCTTACAGGAAGCCCAAGCCAGCGTGCAGGCCTGGGAATCGAGCCAAACGCAGTACAGCGGCTCCTACGGCCGTGGTCCCTTCGGCGGCGGATTCGGCGGCAGCGGAGCAGTTCTCGGCGGCATCCTGATCGAGGACATGCTCCGCGGAGCGGGCGGTTACCGCCGCTCCGGCGGTTCGGGCGGCTGGAGCGCGGGCTCCTACGGCGGCTCGGAAGGTTCCCGCCGCATCAGCCGAGGCGGACGCTTCTAGCTCCGGCCCCGCGTGTGCGCGCCCTTGCGTCAGACCTCGACCGTGATCGTGTGAAAACCGGTGGGGCCCACCGGGAACGGCGGCCGTTCGAGACCGTCCTGCGTCTGACCAGAGCGGCTGATCGCACGCACCTGCACGGTGTGCGCACCGGCGGGCAGTTTCAGGGTGGTGCGCCAGCGCCGCCACGAGGACGGCGACAGTTCGGCGCCGAGCTCGACCGGCTGCCAGTCCTCCTGGCCCACCCGGATTTCCACCGCGTCGACGCCGTGCGGCGGCGCCCACGCGACGCCGGCGACCGCGGTCGTGCCCGCGATTTCGCGCCCGGGCAGGGTGCTGTCGATGCGCGCGTGCGGGTGCACCCGCAGCAGCTCGCGGGTCCAACCGCGCTTCACCCAGTAGTCGGAGTGACTGTCGTCGGCGAGTTCCAGCTCGGTCAGCCACTTCGCGCCGGTGTACTGACCGTAGAGGCCCGGTACGAACACCCGCGCCGGGAAACCGTGTGCGGGAGTGAGGGGTTGGCCGTTCATGCCGATCACCAGGTAACCGGGCAGCTCGCCGGAACGCAGCGCGTCCAGCGGCAGGGAGATCGTGTACCCGTCGACCGCCCGCGTCACCAGGCGGGTGGCGCCGGCGTCGGGGATCGCGTGCTTCAGCAGATCCGCCAGCGGCACCCCGAACCAGCGCGCGTTACCCGCGCGGCCCTCACCGGCCCGGTTGTGCACGCACACCATCACCGCGTCGAATTCCACCGCGTCCGCGATCAATTCGTTCATCGACAGCCGAAGCGTGTGCGCGACCATGCCTTTCACGGACAGCCGCCACCGCTCGGGATCGATGCGTGGTGCGCGCAGACTCACGTCGGCGACATACATCTTGTGCGCGGGCGTCATCAGGGCCGACAGTCCGGCCTCGCCTTCGAGCCCGTCCTCGGGCGCGGCGCCGAGCGATCCCATCGCACCCAGGCGGCGAATCTGTTTGTCCTGCTTGCGATCATGATCCTGCTGCAAGGTATTCGCGGCGGCGATCAGCCCGGCCCCGCCCAGCGACCACCCCAGCACGCCGAGCAGGCCTCGTGGCCGCTTGCGCAGCCCGGCCCCGAGCACCCCGGACGCGGCGACCGCGCCGAGCACGGTCGAAGCCGATCGGGTCGGCTGCCGGGTGGCGAGCGCCCCGGCCGCCATCCCGACCGCCGCGGCGGCGGGCAACCGCACCCGGCCGGGCAGCGCGCCGAGCGCGGCGGTCGCCGCCACCACCCCGGCCCCGACACCGATCCGGGTGGCGGCCTTGTCGTGCCGGCCCGAGATCACGACGGTCGCCTCCACCACCGGAATCGGCGCCGTGTCGATCAGCACCCGCCCGATGGTGTCGATCAGCGACCCGCCGCGCGCCGCGGCGACCACTTCACCCAGCCCCAGCGCCGCCAGGCCGACCGCGGCCGCCCCCACGACTCCGCCCTTGTTCCGATCCTCATCCGTCCGCACTGCCCGCACACCCGCTTCCGCTGATCGACCTCGCATGGCTACCCCGCATTCTCCACCAATCCAGGCCCCGGCCAAGCCCTTTCACCCGCTAGCGCAGGTAGGCCCGGGCCACCGTCCGGTGTAGTAGCCCGGCCACCGTCGTCACCGGCCGCTGATCGGCCGGTCCGGAGTCCGCGACCGCCGCCAGTACGCCGTCGTCGACCATCTGGTGCACGGTCTCCACCGGGACGCCGCTGGCGGCGCAGCGGGAGGCGAGAGCCTCGAGTGAGCGCAAGGTGGAACTGCCGTAGTCGACCGCCTCGACCAACGCCAGTGCCAGGCCGAGCCGCGCTTGCAGCAGCGCGTCATGGCGGGCGCATTCGTCGTCCGCTGGTGGATGCACGCGCTTCCCTCCGTCGCCGTCCCGCCTTCCTGCTGCACGACCCTATGAGGTGGCGTATATCCGTTCGCTATGGGGCAGCGCATTTGGTGAGGTGTCACAACATCTTTCGCGCGCCATGTGGCATCGCACGGGGTTCGGCCGTGGCGGCCGGATAGCTGGATCGTGCACGCTAGCGTGAGGCAGTTCCGCTGCCATTGGCGTGCGGGAAGGGAGTCACCGTGTCCGCTACCAGCTCGTATCCGTCGGATCTGACGATGTCCGGTCAACCTGTCACCTCGTCGCTCAAAGACGTCCGGACCGTGTCCAAGCGCATGGTCGGGCACTTCCTGGAAACCGTGGTCCCGTGCCGGACGCTGCCCGGCGAGGCGCTGAACGGCGACGTGACCACCATTACCCGGGTCTGCCTGGAGCTGGCGGTGAGCATGCTCGACGGCTCCGACATCCCCGGCAAGACACAGCAATTGGCGCACACCGCCGCGGCCTGGGCCCGGGAGGGCATCCCGATCGACACCATCCATCACGCGGTGCACGAGGGTTTCAAACTCGGATTCGACCTGGTCCTGACGAACGCGACCGCCGAGGACTTCGACAGCCTCAAGCTGCTCAGCCGCCGGCTCATGGAGGTGCTCGACACCATCACCTCCACGGTGGCCCGCGCCTACGTGCGGGAACTGCGCACGGTCGTCAGCGAGCATCACACCGCGGCGCACACGCTGACCTCGGCGCTGCTGAGCGGGCACGCGAACTCCACGATGGCCCGCGAGTGCGGCATCGAAATCGCCGACGAGTACCAGGTTTTCGCCCTCGCGCTGGGCGCCCACCCCGACGAGCGGAACCCGACCCTCGACCGTGAGGTCGTCGGCCGCCGCAAACTGCGCCGCGTGCAGGCCGCCCTGGCCACCCGCTTCGGTCAGGCCGTGCTGTCGTTGCTCAGCGTCGACGGCGGCACCGTGCTGCTGCCCGCGTCGCTGCTCGCCGGGGCCGAGCTCGACGAACTCGTCGAGGAGCTGGCGCGCGCGGCGCAGGCCCCGCTGACCGCCGCCGTCGTGCTCGCTCCCGCCGCCGAGGTGCCCGAGGCCGCCGACCGCGCGCATCAGGTGCTGGACATGGTCGCGCGCCTGCAAGGCCCGCCCAAGCTCTACCGCTTCGACGACCTGGCCCTGGAATATCAGCTCACCCGCCCCGGTCCCGCGCTGGATTATCTGCATACCCTGCTCGATCCCCTCGAAGAGCACCCGGATCTACTCGAAACGCTGCGCTGCCACATCGCCAACAATCTCAACCGGCAGCGCACCGCGCGGTTGATGCACGTGCACACCAACACCATCGACTACCGCCTCAAACGCATCAGCCAGCTCACCGGTCTGGACGCGACGCAGGCCTCGGGCCTGTGGTACCTGCGTTCGGCGATCGTGGCCCGCAGCTACCAGCATCAGCCCACCCGGCGTACGGAACAGGCGAGCTGAACCGCTCAGAAACGCCCGAACAGCCACTGCCCGGGCGCCTCCGCGCCGCGGCAGAACCCGCGCAGGCCCACGATGATCTCGTCGACATCGATCGCGCCGCTGTGATCGGTGTCCAGTGACTCGAATTCGCGATCGGCGATCTGGCGGGGCAGGCGGCAGGCGGCGCACAGGTGGTGGAATTCGTCGCGGCTCAGCACGCCGTCGCCGTTCGTATCGACCAGTGTCAGAACGGATTCGGCGAGCGGGCGGAGCAGGTCGTCGAAGTCGGCGTCGGTGCGGCCGTGGATCCACTGCCGGTACTCGGCGGCGCTGACCCGGTTGTCGCCGTTGGTGTCCGCCGCGGACAGGCCGCGCCACAGCCGGAGATAGCCGTCGCGGACGGCGCGGGCGGCGGCGGTGCCGGGGGAGTGGCGCAGGGCCTGGATCAGGCGCAGGGCGAAGGCTTCGAAATCGTCGCGGCGCAGATAGCCGTCTTGGGTGGCGTCCATGGCGTGGAAGGCGCGGTAGGCGGGTTCGGCGATCGCGTCCTCGGTGAGCTGAGCGCGGGCCCAGTCGACCGCGTCGTGGCGGGTGTGGTCCAAGACCTGCGCGTGGTCGGCGTCGGCGCAGCGCACGTAGTGGACCGGTGTGCCGGATTCGGCGGACGCCGTGGCGTACCGGTCGACGAGGGCTTCCGGCACGATCCGGTCGAGGTCGGCGCCGGCCAGGAACATGGGCCGATCCAGGCGCGCGACCGGGACGGTGGCCGCCGTCAGGACGGTCTGCACGATCGGTTCCGCGGTGAGGTCGACGACGCCGGCGGCGGCATTGGTCACGCCCGCGCAGGCTCGCATCAGGTCGACGAAGGTCGCCTCCTTGGCGCGGTCGAGCAGGCCGCGGCCGATGCCGGACAGCAGGGTGGTGGGATCGAACGCCGGGTGGCTGGTCGTCAAACCGGCCAGCAGGATCGGCACGATGGGGCTCAGTTGTCCGTCCGGGTCCCGGGTCAGCTGCGTGACCAAGTCCGACAGATACACCGGCGGGCACAGCGCGACCCCGCCCCGGAAGTCCAGCTCGGGCGCGTAGCCGGTAGCCATCAGCGCGACATGCAACGCCGCGTGCCCGCCCTGGGAGAAGCCGACGACCATCCAGCGCGTACCGACCGGGTGGTCGATGCCGCGGGCCGCCCGGACCGCGTCCACCACATCGTCGGCGACCGCCTCGCCGTTGAAATACGGATGCGGACCGGGTGCCGACAGCCCTTCGTAGTCGGTGGCGGCCACGACGTTGCCCGCGTGCAGCCAGCCGTCGATATGGTCGAGCTCCAAACGCAGGAACCCGGTCCGCGACGGCGCTGCCGCGAGACCGAGTCCGGTGGTGCCGTGCGCGTAACCGATCACCGGCCACCCGTCCGACGGCGGTGTGCCCGGCGGCACGAACACCGACGCGGTGACGATCTGTGGCCGGCCCGAGTAGTCGGTGCCCCGGTAGGAGACCCGGTACGCGGCGACCGCGCTGGCGGGCCACAGGTCGCGGGGCAATTCGGTCCGGCGGAGCACGGTGCCGGGTGCGTGGGTACTCCTCATCGGCGGTCGATCCCTTCTGAGAAGACGGTGGCGTGGCGGATGGTTCCGGACAGGCCCGGCAATTCGCGGGGCGGCGTCCAGGTGCGGAACTGGTCGTAACTGTCGCTGTAGAAGTACTTTCCGGTGGTGTAGGCGTCGAAATAGATGCGTTGCCCGCCGTCGGGGAGCCTGATGAGCGACTGCCCTTCGCGCGGCGTGCCCCAACCGGCCCAGTCGCCGGTGCCGAGGAACGTGTACGGCCCGAGAAGGGTTGGGGCGACGGCCAATTCGATGTACTTGGTCGTCTCGTTATTGGCGAACGCGTAGTAGCGGTCATCGAGTCGCACCACGGTGGTGTCGATGTAGCCGATCGAGGTGAGATCCAAGGGGCCGGGCTCGATTCCGGCCATCGGGGTGGGAGCGTTCCAGGAGCGCAGCGCGGAGTCGGCCGCCGTCAGCACATAGGGGACGAAGCGGCGGCCGTCGCCCAGCGACACGATCACATGCACGTCGCCGTCGACGAACCACTCCGGCGCCCAGCAGGCTTCGATCCGTGGCACCGGAACCGGATAGTCGTAGAGATGGGTCCACGAGATCCGGTCGGCGCTGCGCGCGAAACCGATGCTGTGCCCACTGCCCGACGGTGTGTAGGCGAGGTAGTAGGCGCCGTCGGCATGGCGAAAGATGCTGGGGTCGCGCATGACCCCGCTCGGCGGGCGGTAGGCCGGGCCACGCAGCAGCTCGAAGGTGAGCGCGTCGGCCGACTCGTACACATAGAGGTCGTGCTCGCTCGCCGCGGTGAAGGCGGTCATGGTGTAGCGCGAAGACGATGCGGTGGCGGCGGCTCGCGCCGGCAGCGCCGCCGTCAGCGGAAGGGCCGCCGCGCAAGCAAGCACGGATCTGCGGCCTACCGCTCGGGTCGTCATTGGACGGATTATTCAAGCCAGGCCACTGCCGCCATCGATGACACGCCGTCGGCGATAGGGGGCTAAGCAAACCTCCAGCGAGTCGCGCCGGACGGCTCGGCGGTCGCGACGCCGACCGCGGTGTGGCGGATACGGTGCCAGGGCGCGGGTGTCGAATTCGGCGGAGCCGGTGGTGGGTTCGGCGTCGACGGCCGGATAGCACGTGGGAACGGAAAGGCCGGGTTGGGCGGCCAGGTCGCGGGGCTTCGGAGTGGCGGGTCCGCTGACGAAGTCGCGGAACCGCTGTGCGCGAGGGCAGCCGGAATTCCGCGGTGACGGCGGCGAGCGGCGCGCCGAGCCGGGCCGCCTGTCACGAAAATCGGCGAACGCATGGCAATCTTCCCTGTGCTCCAGACGGAGCCAGTCCAGCAGGAGGGGTGTGTGTATGGCGAAAATGGGTAGGCGGAAGCGCTCGAGGCTCATCACGGCGGGTCTCCTGGCTCCGGACAAGGCGCAGCCGAAGACTCCGGCGGCGTCCGCCGGCGCGCGGGCGGAGAAGCAGCTAGCCGCGCCGAAGTCCGCCGCGCCCGCGCCGAAGTCCGCCGCCCCCAAGGCCACCGCGTCCAAGACCGACCAGGCCGCCCCCAAGGCCACGGAACCCGCTGCGAGCGGACCGGAACGCCTCGATGTCGAGGCGCTGGCCGAGCGGGTCAAGGCCCGCCGCCGCGAAAAGGGCTGGACGCAAGCCGATGTCGCCCGCAACGGCGGCCCCTCGGCCGGCACCATCAGCCAGATCGAGCGCTGCCTGAGCGAGGAGCCCGCCACGGACACGCTGGCAAAGCTCGACGCCGGGCTGGAGTGGCCGGACAACACCAGCGAGGCGATTCTGCGCGGCGAAATGGCTGGTGCCCACTAACAACCCGGGTTGCGCGCGCCCCTGACCAGCCGGTGGTCAGGGGCGGAACACGCGGATTGCCGCGACTCGCCAACCGAGCTCCCCTGAGCTCCGACACTGGGCAGTGATGACCGAATACAACGACCTGCGGGCACTTTTCATCAATTGCACCCTGAAGCGCTCACCGGAGCCCAGCAACACCCAAGGGCTGATCGACGTGAGCGCGCACATCCTGGCGAAGAACGGGGTCCAGGTCGCCCAGCTCCGGGCCGTGGACCACGATATCGCCACCGGCGTGTGGCCGGACATGACCGAGCACGGCTGGGCCACCGACGAGTGGCCGCAGTTGCAGCGCCAGGTGATGGACGCCGACATCCTGGTGCTGGCCGGCCCGATCTGGCTGGGCGACAACAGTTCCGTGATGAAGCGCGTGATCGAACGGCTGTACGGCAATTCCTCGACCCTGAACGACCAGGGCCAATACGCCTACTACGGCCGCGTCGGCGGCTGCCTGATCACCGGCAACGAGGACGGCATCAAACACTGCGCGATGAACATCCTCTACAGCCTCCAGCACCTCGGCTACACCATCCCGCCCCAGGCCGACGCCGGTTGGATCGGCGAGGCCGGCCCCGGCCCCTCCTACCTCGACCCGGGATCCGGCGGCCCCGACAACGATTTCACCAACCGCAACACCACCTTCATGACCTGGAACCTCCTGCACCTGGCCCGCATGCTGAAGGACAACGGCGGCATCCCCGCCCACGGCAACCAGCGCTCCGAATGGGACGCGGGCTGCCGCTTCGACTTCGAGAACCCGGAGTACCGATAACTCGACCGGTTCTCCGGGTCAGTCCTCGACCTCCAGCGCTTGGCGGATCGTCAAGCGGCCCTGGGTCTGCATGAGGCCGCGGCGGTAGATCTTCTCCGCGATCAGCACGATGCCGTAGGTGGCGGCGGCCATCAGGGCCAAGGCGATGAAGGGTTCCCACCAGGCGGCGGCGCCGGCGGCGAGGCGGCCGGGCATGCCGACGATGGAGACGATCGGGAGGTAGGAGGCGACCGTCAAGGCGGTGCCGGAGAGGAAGATGCCGGCGAAGAGCACGAGCATGATGAACATCGAGACCGGCATGGCGGTGGATTGCAGGTCCTCGGCGCGGGTGGACAGGGCGCCGGCGACGGCCCAGAGGCTGGCCAGGGCGAGGAAGCCGACCAGGAAGAAGACGATGAACCAGCCTGCGGCGCTGCCGATCTGGGTGATCTGACTGCCCTTGCCGATGGCGGACAGGCCGATCAGGCCGGCGGTGACGAACAGCGCGAGCTGCGCGAAGGCCATGACGGCGTTGCCGACCACCTTGCCGATCAGCAACTGCCGCAAGGGGATAGCGCTGGCCAGGATCTCCACGATCCGGTTCTGCTTCTCCTCCAGCACGCTCTGCGCGATGGTCATGCCGAACATGGTCGAGGCCATATAGAACAGGAACGCGAAGACGAACGACACGATCTTCGCCAAGCCCGGGTCGACGCCGGTGGGGTCGAGCAGGTCGTAGCCGACCGTGGCGCCGCTGGTGAGTTCGGTCATCGACGTGCCGGCCGCTGCCGCGTTGCGCTGCAAGGCCAGCTGCTGCGCGGCGGCGGTGAGATAGGTCTTCGCCTCGCCGTTCTCGGCGGCCCGCCCGATCAGCCGCCACCCGGCATCGCCGGGCACCAGCCCGACATCCACCTCGTCGTCGCGCACCTGCCGCTCGACCGCGGCGGTGTCGGGCTCGGTGCGCGCGGTGAACTCGACCTTCTTGTCCTTGGCCAGGGTGTTGGCGATCTCGACGACCTGCGCGGTCCCCGCGCCGCTGATCGCGACCTCGAGCTTGTCGGTGCGGTTGCTCATGAACCCGCTGATCCCCAGGGTCGCCACGATCACCACGATGGTGATGGCGGTGGACACCAGGAAGTTCCGGTCGCGCAGCTTCACCACGATCTCGCGCTGCGCGACGATGCGCCACAGCCCGCCGGTGGCCGGTTCCGGAGCGTTCATGCCGTCACCTCTCGATAGATCTCGGACACCGTCGGCCGCACCGCGGCCAGTTCTCGCACCGAGCCGCGCCGCAGCGCCTCGGCGAGCAGCTCGTCGGTGCTGAGGCCGTCGAGCTCCAGCAGCGTGCCCTGGCCGTTCGCCTCGACGACGCGCACGCCGCGGAAATCGTTGAGCCATCCGGGATCTCCGCCGAGCACCAGCCGGTACCGGGTGTGCCCGCCCGCGCGCAGCTCGTCGGCAGACCCGGAACCGACCACCTTGCCCCGGGACAGGATCACCAGCTGATCGCACAGCCGCTCCACCAGATCCAGCTGATGCGAGGAGAACAGCACCGGCACCCCGCGAGCGGTGTACTCGCGCAACAGTTCCGCCATGGAGTCGACCGCGAGCGGGTCCAGCCCGGAGAACGGTTCGTCGAGGATCAGCGCTTTGGGTTCGGCGATCACCGCGGCCGCGATCTGTACCCGCTGCTGGTTGCCCAGCGACAGCGACTCCAGTTTGTCCTTGCCCCGGCCGCCGAGCTGGAAACGGTCCAGCAACTCCGCGGACCGCGTCCGGGCGGGCGCCGCGGCCAGCCCGCGCAACCGGGCCAGATACACCAGTTGATCGAGGACCGGCTGCTTGGGATAGAGCCCGCGCTCCTCGGGCATGTACCCGAAGGCCCGGCGGTCCGCGGTGGTCACCGGCCGCCCGTCCCAGCGCACGCCGCCGCCGTGAATGGCCAGCACCCCCATGATCATGCGCATGGTGGTGGTCTTGCCCGCGCCGTTGCCGCCGACGAACCCGGTCAGCGCGCCGGCGGGCACGGTGAAGCTGACGCCGTCGACGGCGACTTTGTCGCCGAACCGCCGCACCAAATCGGTGACCTCGAGCATCGAACCCCCTTAACTGGTGGTGGCTCCAACCCTACCGATGGCGATCGAGCCTGTGGCGGCGAAAAATAGTTTGCTCAGCTAACGGTCAGTCCGTACCGTCGCTTCGGCTTTGTCCACCACAATTCGAGGAGAGTCACTCATGCAACCCGTCACCGAACGCGACATCAGGTCGTCGTTCGTCAACTGTTCCAAGGGCGACGCCAAGCGCCTGCCCGTCCCGAAGGACCTGGCCGCCCCGCCCTGGGACGACCTGGACTTCTTCGGCTGGAGCGACCCGTCCTACCCGGGCCGCTGCTATCTCGTCTTCCCGCAGGACGACCGCCTGGTCGGCGTCGCGCTGCGCTACGAGACCGGTGGATCCGGCCGGGCCCAGATGTGCTCGATCTGCAAGACTACGCACACCGGCAGCGGCGTGTCGCTGCTGACCGCGGCCAAGGCGGGCGAGTCCGGGCGCAAGGGCAACACGATCGGCACCTACATGTGCACCGATCTGGCCTGCTCGCTCTACGCGCGCAACAAGAAGAGCCCCGGAGCCGGCCGTCGCTACCGCGAGGACCTCTCCGAGGAGGCGAAGATCGAGCGGGTTCTGGAGAACCTGAACGCGTTCGTCGCCAGGCTGTACAGCTAGCCATACCTGAATCAGCAGACCGATAAGAAACGGAGGTAGATGCGATGCGCCGACATTCAGCGCCGCATTCCAGATCGATAGCCCAGCACCCCGAGTTCCGCGATCCCGCACCAGAACTCGGGGTGCACCGCATTTCCTCGCCGGTCGAGACGGTCCGGGACCGCTCGGACCGTCTCGTCCGGCGAGGAATCTGTGAGTCGGCGTAACGATTCGGCCGATATTTGGTGTTGGGGCGCTTCGCCTCCCGTCACACTGGGAACTCCTGGGCAACCACCTCAGGGTGTGTAAGGAGGCCGAGATGAAAGAGTTCCCGTGCGGCGACTGCTGGCGCCGCGACAACCTGACCTTCAAACAGCGACTTGATCCCGCCTACGTCCGCCGCGGATATCTGCACCTGTGCGATGAGCACCGGGCCACCCAGGAAGAGCTGCGGCCCTGGGCCCGGTACACACCGACCTCGGAGCTGCCCAAGACGGCGTGAGCGCCTCGGCGATTCGGTCCGGTACCCGCCAGGGGGTGCCGGACCGAATCGCATAGATCAGTGCAGCGGCCGTGCGCGGGCGAGGATTTCGTCGACGGTCTGCTCGACGGTCAAATCCGTGGTGTCCAGCCATAATCCGAGGCGGGGCGTGCTGTCGCGCAGTCCGGTGTCGAGGTCTTCGACGGTGAACGCGCCGTAGGCGGTCTTGACCCGGGCCGCTTCGCGCGCGGCGACCGCGGCCGGCTGCGGCGTCAGCACCACGACATACAGTGGGCGCGTGCGGATCTGCTCGATCGTCCACGGCAGCATCGCACCGAAGATGTTGTCCTGCACGATCGCGGTGAAGCCGGCTGCCGCGTAGCCGTCGGCGGTGTGCGCGGCCAGCTGGTGACGTAAACGCAACTGGTCGAGCGCTTCCGGCGCCGGATCGGGACTCATCTCCACCCGGCCGCCGACGACGAACCGGCGGAACGCGTCGCCGCGCACATGCGCCGAACGGGGCAGCCGTTCCGCCAATGCCTGTGCGACCGTGGACTTTCCGGCGGCCTGGATGCCGGTGATCAGATAAACCGCGGATGCCATCGGACCATGATCGCAGTTCAGCGCAGCGCCGCCGCGGCCGCCGCGGCGATGGCGGCGGCGACGCTGCTCAGCGCGGGGGAGTCCAGGCGCCACTGCTGCCAATACAGCGGTTGATCGATGAACGCGTCGCCGTCGATGGACAGCAGCCCGCCGGTGGCGCGATCCGCTTCGGTTTGCAGGTCCGGGAGCATGCCCCAGCCCAGGCCGAGCCGCACCGCCGCGCCGAATCCGGCCGAGGACGGAACGTAGTGCCGCGGTGGATTCACGGGTTTCTTTGTGCGGCGGCGGATCTGGCGATCCTGCAGGTCGTCCTTGCGGTCGAACATCACCACCGGGGCGTGCGCGTAACCCGGGGCGCCCGCACCGAACCAGTCCCGCAGGAACTCCGGAGTCGCCATCGCCCGGTAGCGCATATCGCCCAGCTTGGTCACCTTGCAGCCCTGCACCGGCTGCGCGGTGGTGGTGATCGCGGCCATCACGGTGCCGTCGCGCAGCAACTCGGTGGTGTGGTCCTCGTCCTCGCGGTGGATGTCGAAGCTGATGCCCGGCGGCACCTGCCGCAGTGCGGGCATCACCCATGTCTCCAGCGAATCGGCGTTGACGGCGATCGGCACCGGCACCAGGCGGTCCGCGGGCTGCTCGGGATCCCCGAGTTCCCGGGCGGTGTCCCCGGTCAGCAGCGCGATCTGCCGGGCCAGGCGCAGCACCGCCAGCCCCGACTCGGTGGGGCGCACCGGTTTGGTGCGCTGCACCAGGATGCGGCCCGCCGCGTCCTCCAGCGCCTTGATTCGCTGGCTGATCGCGGAGGGTGTGATGAGCAGGCGGCGGGCGGCGGCTTCGAAGGTGCCCTCGGTGATCGCGGCGTCGAGCGCGCGGAGCTGATCCAGCTGCAAGTCCATTAAGAAATCGTAATGATGCTTGAAAAACTTTAGCTGGTCTGGGGGTATCGGTCGCCATATCGTGAACCGATGTGACGGTTTCATCCGCGGCCACCGCCGCCCTCTCCGGACTGGGTTTCGGCCTCTCGTTGATCGTGGCGATCGGCGCGCAGAATGCCTTCGTGCTGCGCCAGGGCGTGCGCGGACAGCACATCTTCCCGGTCATCGCGGTCTGCGCGATCTCGGACGCGGTACTGATCGCCGCCGGCGTCGGCGGCTTCGGCGTGCTGGTGGAATCCCTGCCCGGCTTGGTGACCGTCGTGCGTTATCTCGGCGCGGCCTTCCTGCTCGGCTACGCAGTGCTGGCAGCCAAGCGCGTGTTCTCGTCCGCGGCGCTGATCACGGAGTCCGCGGGTGCCTCGGTGGCGCTCGGCGCCACCGTGCTCACCTGCTTGGCGCTGACCTGGCTGAACCCGCACGTCTACCTGGATACCGTGGTGTTGCTGGGCTCCTTCGCCAACACCTACACCGCGCCGGACAAGTGGTTCCTGGGCGCGGGCGCCATGGTCGCCAGCGTCGTCTGGTTCACCGCGCTCGGCTACGGCGCTCGTCGCCTCGGGCCCTTCTTCGCCCGCCCCGCCGCCTGGCGCGTGCTGGACTCCGTCATCGCCCTGATCATGGTGGTGCTGGCGGTGGGCCTGGTCACCTCCGCCTAGTTCAGTCGAGGCCGTGCCGCCGGATGTCGGCGAGCTTGCGGACATCCGAGGCGCCGACGGGGAGGTAGACGACCAGCTGGCTCTCGGGTGTGGCCGCGAAGCTCGCCGGTCGCATCTCGATCGTCCCGACCGGCGGGCGATGGAACGAGGTGACCTCCGGAAGCGGTTCGGCCACTTGGTGGTCGGCCCACAGCACGGCGAAGTCGGTGCTCGCCACGCTCAGCCGGTCGATGAAATCCAGCCAGTCCGGGTCGCCGAGGTGGCGCACGTAGCCGGCGCGCAGCATGGCGACCATGCGTGGCAGCAGCTGGTGATTGCCGAACGGGCCACCGTCCCGTCGCCCGGCGAGCAACTGCCACAAGACGTTTCGTTCCGGACCGGCGGCCCGGGCGAGTTCTGGGAACAGGGCGCGGTAGGTGGCGTTGCAGGCCAGCAGGTCGAACTTCGCGTCGTAGACGCAGGCCGGTGTGGGCTCCAGCGCGTCCAGTACGGCGAGCGTGTCGGCCGTCGGCGGCAATTCCGTTGGGGAGGTAGCCTTTCCCGGGCCGACCAGCTCATAGAGATGCGCCCGCTCGGCGGCGTCCAGCCGCAGCGCTCGCGCGACGGCGTCCAATACCTGTGCGCTTGCGTTGATCTCGCGGCCCTGCTCGAGCCAGGTGTACCAGGTGACGGAAACACCGGCCAGCAGCGCGACCTCCTCCCGCCGCAAACCTGGTGTGCGGCGGCGGATCCCCGCCGCGATGCCCACCTCGGCAGGGGTGATCCGGGCGCGGCGGCTGCGCAGGAACGCCGTCAGCTCGGTGCGTCGGGCGAGGTTCGGCGCGAGTGTGGTCATCTGCTCATCTTGCGGTGGGTGGCCGATCGGATCCAGGTGCTCTGACTACCCCCCGGCTCCGCGCCGGGCGTGACACTGGTCGCACGGCACGTGCCGTGGGTTTGCTGCCCGCGTTTCCGGATACCGTGACCGAGTGCTGCTGATGGCGATCGGTCTCGTCCTGCTGGGTGTTTTCGCGCTGCGGTTCCGCCAGGATCGGCGGCGGCTCGGCAATGGAGTCTTCCTGTTGCTCGGGGTGATCTGTGTCGGGGTGGGGCTGGCGGGCGACGATCAAGAGAGCGCCGTGGGTTTGCTGATAACCCTGTTGATCGTGCTGTCGCCGCTGCTCGTGCTCGCGTTGGCGGGCCTGCTGATCGTCAACGGCGTGCAGCTGGTGCGCCGGGAAGGGTTCCGCATACCGAATCTGCTGTCGTTCGGGCTCGGCGTCGCGCTGCTCGTGCCGTACGCGCTGTTCTTCGTCGCGTTGGCGACCGAGAACCTGTGGTTCGCGTTCGCGGTCGCGTCGGTGCTGACGGCCGCCGGCTATGTCGGCTTCCTGCTGGTCGCCTTCCTGCTGTACTCGTTCGTCTACGGCCGGGTCGGCTACCAGCCGGGTATGGCGGCGATCGTGGTGCACGGATCGGGCCTGATCGGTGACCGGGTCCCGCCGTTGCTGGCCAGCCGATTGGATCGGGCGCTGCGGGTGTATCGCGCCGAGGCGGCCGCGGGGCGGCATCCGCTGCTGGTGCCCAGCGGCGGCAAAGGCTCGGACGAGGCCGTCTCGGAGGCCGCGGCGATGGCGCGCTATCTGGTCGAGCGGGGCGTGCCCGCCGAAGCGCTACTGCTGGAAGACCGTTCGACCACCACGCGCGAGAACTTGCAGTGCACCAGGGAACTGCTGGACGCTCGCGGCGTCGCCGGGCCGATGGTGCTGGTCACCAGCAACTTTCACATCTTGCGCACCGCGATCCTGGCCCGGCAGCTCGGCCTCGACGCGGAGGTGGTGGGCTCGCCGACCGCGTTCTACTACCTGCCGAGCGCGGCGCTGCGGGAATTTGCCGGCGTCCTGTTCGAGCACAGGTGGGCGCACGCCCTGGCCTGCCTGGCGTGCGCCGCGCTGCCCGCGATGTTGCTGCTGATCGTGCGGTTGCTGCCGAGCTAGAACGTCTTGTGCGGGAGGCCGACCGTGAGCCCGCCGTCGATGATGAACTCCGCGCCGGTGGAGTAGGAGGCCTCGTCGCTGGCCAGGTAGGTGACCAGATTGGACACCTCGGACGGATCGGCCGCGCGCTTCATCGGGATCTGCAGGAAATCGGCCGGGATGCCCTCGGTCATCGGCGTCGTGATCAAACCCGGGTGCACCGAATTCACCCGAATGTTGTACTGCGCCAACTCGAGTGCCGTCGACTTGGTCAGCCCGCGCACCGCGAACTTGGTGGCGGTGTAGCCGTGCAGGCCCGGGCTGCCGCGCAGGCCCTCCACCGAGGAGATGTTGATGATCGAGCCGCCGCCCGCCTCGATCATCGCCGGCACCGCGGCCTGGATGCCGAGGAACGTGCCGGTCAGATTGATGTCGATGATGCGCTGCCATTCGGACAACTCGAAGTCGACGAGCTGGTTCCCGTTGGCGATGCCCGCATTGTTGACCAGCACGTTCAGCGCGCCGAACCGCTGCACCGCCTCGGCGACCGCGTCCACCCACGGCTGCTTCTCGCGCACGTCGAGCGGAACGTAGGCGGCATTGTCGCCGAGTTCCTTTGCCAGCGCGGCGCCTTCGTCGTCGAGGATGTCGCCGAGCACCACCCGGGCGTCCTCGGCCACCATGGCGCGGGCGTGCGCGGCGCCCATGCCACGGGCGCCACCGCTGATCAATGCCACCTTGCCGGTCAATCGGCCCATGCGGGCTACCTCCGTCTGTCGCCGTGGATTCAGTGGGACACGTTACAGAAGCTTTGTGTAAATCCGCGGAGATCGGTTACCGCTCACCGGGACAGGCTGCGTCGAGGCCCGCCGCGTGGCGTCATCGGCTGTGGCATCATCGAGTAGAACGCGTTCTAGGAGGCCGACGATGGACCCCGATCGAAATGCCGCGGCCGTGCCGATGCGAAAGTTCGGCAAGGCCGGTGTCCCCGATATCGCCGAGGTCCCCGGCGGGCAACTGGTGGAGTTGCCGGGCCGCGGCCGCACCTACGTGGTCGACATTCCCGGCCCGGCCGGCGCCCCCACACTGTTCCTGCTGCACGGCACCGCGTCCACCGCGTACCTCACCTGGTTCCCGGCGTTGCAGGTGCTCGCCCGGAAGTTCCGGGTGGTGCTGTTCGATCAGCGCTGGCACGGGCGCGGTATCCAGTCCGAGCGCTTCACGGTGGAGGACTGCGCCGACGACGTGATCGCGGTGGCCGACGCGCTCGGCGTTCCGGACCCGATCTGCGTCGGCTATTCCCTGGGCGGCGTCGTGGCTCAGCTTGCCGCGCACCGCCATCCGGACCGGGTCCGCGGACTCGTCCTGTGCGCCACGCCCTATCGGTTCCAGGAGAAGTGGCGCGAGCGCGCGTTCCATCTGGCCTGGGGCGCCTTCGCCGACGCGGTCGGCCCGTACTCACTGCGCCGCGCCCAGGAACTGCTGGGGCGCTTGCCGGAACTGCCGGAGCACACCTGGGCCCGGGGCGGGATGCAACGCTGGGCGATGACCGAGCTGCGCAGCACAAGCGGCTGGGCGATCGCGCAGGTCATCGCGGCGGTCGGCCGATTCGACAGTGGCGCCTGGCTTTCCGGCATCAGCGCACCCACCGCGGTGGTGATCACCACCAAGGACAAGGCGATTCCGGTGTACCGGCAGCTGGAGATGGCGACGATGATCCCCGGCGCCACTATCCATCTGGTGAAGGCGGGCCATACGGCGTGCGCGTTCGCGGCCGACAAGTTCGTGCCGGTGCTGCTGGAAGCCTGCGAGGCGGTCGCCGCCAGATCGGCGACGGAGACGCGCGCGGCGAGTCGATAGGGGCTCTGTCCGGCGCCGCTGGCGAACAGAGCGGCGGCTTCGGTCAGCTCGATGCGCGTGCGGCGCCGAGCAATTCGTCGATGATGCCGGGAACGGCGTCGGCGAGGGCCGCGATGTCGGGCACCAGTTCCTTGCAGGCGATGAACCCGAAGTCGAGGTCACCGTTGTTGGACAGCACGGTGACGGTGAGTCCCGCGCCGTGGAAGACCGGCCCGAACGGATACATGCCGTCGACCTTGATGCCGAGGAAATACAGCGGCATCGGCGGGCCGGGCACATTGGAGACCACCAGGTTGTGCACCACCGGATGGTGCTCGGCCAGCTTCAGCGACGAGTACACCCGCGCGGCCAGCTGAAAGGTGTTGGGCGGGGCGTATTTCGACCAATCCTGCAGGAAGTCCGCACCGACCAGGTCGTGCTCGTCCTTGGCGCTCTGATTCGCCGCGGCCACCGTGCGCAGCCGTTCGACCGGGTCGGCGATATCGGTGCCGAGCTCGGAGAACAGCGACGACACCTTGTTGATGCCCTCGGTGTGCCGGGACTGCCCGTGCACCGAGACCGGCACCGAGGCGATCAGCGAACGGTCCGGCAGCTCACCGCGTTTGTCCAGGTAGGCGCGCAGTACGCCGCCGACCACGGTCAGCACCACGTCGTTGACCTTCACGCCGAACGCGGCCTTGATCTCCTTGATCGCGGCCAGATCCGCCTCGGTGAACGCGACCGAACGATGCGGCGTGATCGCCATATTGAACGGGGTGCGCGGCGCGGTCAGCGGTAAAGCCATGCCCGCCTGGTTGTTTCGCCGGCGCTGCGCGAAACCGGCCAGCATGCCCAGGGTTTTCGGCACCATGCCGACCATGCCCGCCTTGCCCGGGAACCGGACGATCGCTTCGGCCAGCAGCATCAGGTCGTTGGGCGCGGACTCGGTCTTCCGCGCCTCGGCGGTATCCGGTCGATGCTGTCCGGGCGCCATGTCGCAGAGGTGCATCATCATGTTGGTGCCGGTGATGCCGTCGACCGCCGCGTGGTGGTACTTCGAGATCACCGCCACCTTGCCGTCCTCGAGGCCCTCGACCACCGTCATCTCCCAGAGCGGGCGGTCGCGGTCCATCGGGCGGCTGGCGATGTCGCCGATGAGTTCGGCGAGCTCGCGGCGGCCGCCCGAGCCGGGGATTCCGATGCGGCGCACGTGATAGTCGAGGTCGAAGTCGGGGTCCTCCGCCCAGACCGGGTGATCGAGGTTGAACGGCACCTCGTGGATCCGCCGTCGCATCTGCGGGATCAGGGGTAGCCGGCGGCCGAGTTCGGCCTTGAATTCTTCGAAGGAGTAGCCGTCTGTGCCGGGGTCCAGGATCAGCAACGCGCACACGTGCAGGTGCTGGGTTCCGGTCTCGAGGTACAGGAAGCTGGCATCCAATCCGGTTAGTCGTTCCATAGCGGAAGCCTACTGAAACCTGTTCTATTTTTGCGGCGGTTGGTGACCGGGCCGACTGCATGCTGGCGGGAAATATCAAGGTACGAACGGCTATTCGCGATCCGGTGGCGGTAGTCGTTCGTGTGTTCGGACCGCTCGCGCGGGATCGGCGACTGTGTCCGGTGCTATGTGTGTTACTCGCAGTCCTACATATGTGTATGATCGGGAACACAGCCTTGAATGGGAGAGGTGCGCAGCGTGGCGGCAGGATCCGGGCCGCGACGTGGATCGGCAGGATCGTGGGAGTATCGATGAAGCTACTTCGCTGGTGGGAACGGCGACCGGAGGTCGACCCGGGTGAGGTCGCCTTGCACGCCCGCAATGTGCAGTTCGACTGGGCCGATACGCCGCTGCACTGGATGCCCGCCGAGCCCATCGCCTCGCATCTGATCAACGCACTGAACCTGTTGCTGCCCGAGGGCGAGCGGATGTTCTGCCAGGCGTACGCCGAGGCGCTGCCCTTCGTCAAGGACGAGAAGCTGCGCGAGGCGATGCTCGGCTTCATCGGCCAGGAATCGATGCACGCCGAGACCCACGACAAGGTGCTGCACGAGGTGCTCGCCGCCAACGGCATCGACCCGGAACGGTATGTGCGCCAAGCCGAATACCTGTTCCGCAAGACGCTCGGGCCGCGCGAGGGCGACGACGTCGCACAGCGTCAGGTGCTGGTGGAGCGGCTCGCGTTCATCGCCTGCCTGGAGCACTTCTTCGCCTACCTGGGCGACTGGATCCTCAATGCCGACCTGGAGAAGTTCGGCGCCGAACCGCGCATGGCGGATCTGTTCCGCTGGCACGGCGCCGAAGAGGTCGAGCACCGGCACGTCGCCCACGACGTGGCGGTCTACTTCGAGGCCGGCTACGTGCGGCGCGCGGCGTTGATGACGCTGACGTTCCCGATCTTCCTCACCCTGGTGGTGCGCGGCACCAAATACATGGTGCATCAGGATCCGGAACTGCCCGACTACGGTTACCCGCGCCTGCTCACCCGGGTATTCGGAGCGATGTGGCGCGGTGCGCTGCCCGGCGTGCCCTCGCTGCTGATCAGCGCGCTGTCGACCTTCAAGCCCGGCTACAACCCCGGCTCGGTGGGATCGACCGCGCAGGCCGTCGCCTACCTCGCGAAATCGCCCGCGGCGCAGGCTGTCGCGTCGTGACGCTACGGCCTGTCCCGGAGCAGCTGCCCGCGGACCTGTTCGGCAAGCCCAGCCACGACCGGGCGATCAAGGTCCTGGACGCGGTCGCCTCCACCCGGATGCGCTGGACCACGATCGTCAACCGCAAGGATCTGACCCCGCGCGCCGACGACCACCGGCTGGCGCTGGTAGTCACCGAACGCCGGATCGAAGCGCACGACCAGGACGTGGTCAGCCTGCTGTTGCAGGCCCCGGACCAGCGTGAACTACCGCCCTGGCGGCCCGGTGCGCATCTGGACCTGGAGTTGCCCTCGGGGCGTTTGCGGCAGTACTCGCTGTGCGGTGATCCCGCGGACTCCCGGACCTACCGCGTCGCGGTGCGCCGCATCCCCGACGGTGGCGGCGGTTCCAACGAGGTGCACGACGAGTTGCCGGTCGGCAGCAAGCTCGTGGTCCGCGGCCCGCGCAACGCCTTCCCGTTCGCCGTCCCCGGCCACGGATCACCGGCTACCCGTTTGCATTTCGTCGCCGGCGGTATCGGGATCACGCCGATCCTGCCGATGGTGCGGCTGGCCGTGCGGCTCGGGCTGGACTGGTCGATGGTGTACACCGGCCGCAGCCGCGACACCATCCCGTTCCTCGACGAGATCGCGACCTTCGGCGACCGGGTCACCGTCCGCACCGATGACGAGCACGGCCTGCCGGACGCGTCCGCGCTGCTGCCCGGCATCAGCACCGACACCGCGGTGTACTGCTGCGGGCCGGTCCCGATGATCACCACGATCGCCGACGCGGTCCGCGAAATGTCCGGGGTGGAACTGCATTCCGAGCGTTTCTCGCCGCCGCCGATCGTGAACGGCCGGCCCTTCGAGATCGAATTCGCCTCCACCGGAGAGGTTGTCGAGGTTCCCGCGGACCAATCCGCGCTCGACGCCGTCCTGGCGCAGCGACCGGATCGTCCGTATTCCTGCCGCCAAGGCTTCTGCCGCACCTGCAAGGTACGGGTGCTGGCGGGCGAACCGGAGCATCGCGAGACCGTGCTCACCCCCGCCGAACACGACGCCGGAGCCATGCTGATCTGCGTATCACGCTGTGCCGGCGGCCGTTTGGTGCTCGACCTCTGAACCCCTGAGCTAGGAGAACTGTCGATGACGACGACCGATATCGACTCGATCGCGACGGAGCGGACTGTCCGCAGCGGCGAGTTCGACCTCGCTGTCTACGAATACGGCGACCCGGCCCACGAGACCATCGTGCTGGTGCACGGCTGGCCCGATACGCACCACCTGTGGGACTCCGTGGTTCCGTTGCTGGCCGGGCGTTTTCACGTGGTCGCCTACGACACCCGCGGGCACGGCGCCTCCACCCGCACCCAGCGCACCGCGGACTACCGCCTGGACGCGCTGGCGGCCGACTTCTACGCCGTCGCCGACGCGATCAGCCCGGACCGCCCGGTGCACGTGCTGGCCCACGACTGGGGTTCGGTGCAGGTCTGGGAAGCCGTCTGCGAACCGCAGGCCAAGGCCCGGGTCGCCTCGTTCACCTCGGTGTCCGGCCCGAACCTCGATCACATCGGAAAGTGGATGCGGGACCGGCTGTCCCGGCCCACCCCGCGCAATGTGTGGCAGCCGTTCACCCAGCTGATGTCCTCGGCGTACACCTTCTTCTTCATGACCCCGGGGCTGCCGCGCGCCGCGTTCAACCTGCTGGGCACCGAGCAGCGGTGGCAGCGGGTGGTGTCGCTGATGAACGAGACCGCGCCGTCGAATGTGAAGCTGGGCCCGACATTCCGGCGCGACAGCGTGGACGGTCTGCTCATCTACCGCGCGAACATCGTGCAGCGCATGCTCTCGCCGCGGGAACGCCACACCGAGGTGCCGGTGCAGCTGATCGTCGCCGGCCGCGACGTCGCGGTGCGTCCCGCCGGCTACGACGACGAACGTAAGTGGACCCAGCGACTATGGCGTCGTGACGTGCCTGCCGGGCACTGGATGCCGTTCTCGCACCCCGAACTGCTGGCCACCGCGACCACGGAACTGATCGACAGCCTCAACGGCGGATCCATCCCGCGCGGCTTGCGCCGGGCCGAAATCGGGCGCACCAGAAAGCCGTTCGAGGATCAGCTGCTGGTGATCACCGGCGGCGGCAGCGGCATCGGCCGGGAGACCGCGCTGGCCTTCGCCGGTCTCGGCGCCGAAATCGTGCTGTCGGACATCAATCTGGATGCCGCGAAGGAGACCGCCGAGCTGATCGCCGCTCAGCACGGTGTGGCGCACGCCTATCAGCTCGACGTCGGTGACGAGGCCGCGGTGCAGGCGCACGCGCAGGAGGTCATCGCCGCGCACGGCGTGCCCGACATCCTGATCAACAACGCCGGTATCGGCCAGGCGGGCGGATTCTTCGACACCCCGTCGGCGGAGTTCGACCGGGTCATGCGGATCAACCTCGGCGGAGTCGTCAACGGCTGCCGGGCATTCGGCGCCGCGATGGCCGAGCGCGGGCTCGGCGGGCACATCGTGAACCTGTCCAGCATGGCGGCCTACAGCCCGCAGCAGGGCTTCAGCGCGTACTCCACCAGCAAGTCGGCGGTCTATATGTTCTCCGACTGCCTGCGGGCCGAACTGAGCGGCCGCGGCATCTCCGTGCACACCGTCTGCCCCGGCATCGTGCACACCAATATCGTTGCCACCACCAAGTTCTCGGGTGTCAGCGCCGAGGAGGAGAAGCGCAAG
The DNA here is from genome assembly GCF_040681285.1 of Nocardia sp. NPDC051832. Classification (NCBI taxonomy): domain Bacteria; kingdom Bacillati; phylum Actinomycetota; class Actinomycetes; order Mycobacteriales; family Nocardiaceae; genus Nocardia; species Nocardia sp. NPDC051832. The sequence goes on along the minus strand of NZ_JBFAYL010000001.1, from coordinate 1,428,446 downwards.
CAGGAGCAGTACGACAAGCTCTACCGCGCGCGCCGCTACACCCCGGACAAGGTCGCCGCGCAGATCGTGCGGGCCGTCGAGAACAATCGCGACATCGTGCCGGTCACCCCCGAAGCGCGATTGCAGTTGCAGTTGAACCGATTCGCGCCTGCGGCGGTGCGGTTCTTCGCCGCCCGGGTCAAGTTGACCTAGGACTTCGCCCGGGCGAGTTCGGCCTCGATGGCCGCTACTCGCCCGGCGCCGATGCCCCACGGATGCTCGACTCCGACGTGGGAATCGAGATCCCACAGCACGCAGGTCTCCTCCGGTCGCGCCACCAGGGACCAGGCGACCACCGTGCGGCCCAGCTGTTCGGCCATCGAACCGGGCGAATTGCCTTGCCGCGCGGTCTTGACCGCGAAATTATCCCCGTCGGGAAAGTGGTGCAGGAACCGCCCGTAGGCGGCGTCGCAGAACGCCGCGTACCGCTGGGTGCACAGGATCAGCCCGTGCCATGCCTCGTCCACCGCGTGCGAGGGCATCCCGATCACCTGATCGTCGCGCATCGCCGCACCGCAGCACCGCAACCATTGCCGGAGCCCGGTTTCCACCAGTTCCCGCGGCTGCCACGGGCAGGTCTTGAAGATCGCCTCCGGCAGTTCCAGCGCGGCGACGGCCCGGTCGACCTCACGCAGATCGACACGGCGGGAGCGGTTTCGGTAACGGAGAATCACCACGATTCACTGTAAGCGGTTTGGGGAACACTCTGGGGAACAGAGATCGTTCGGCAGGTTGGGGAGGCCGTCATGGATCACGAGTGGGGATTCGCGTGGACCGTTAGCATTTCGCCATGACCATTATCGTGCTGCTGTTCATGCTGTTCGCCTTCCTCGCGATAATCGGCATTGTCACCGCGGTGATCGTCGCCATCGTCAAGTCGGCCAACCGGGCCAGTCAGCGGCCGCCGTACGGCCGTCGCCACGGTCACTCGCCGTGGGCGGCGGGCGGGGGCGGCGACTCGTACGACTGGGGCTCGGGCAGTGGCTGCAGTGGTGGGTCGAGCTGTTCGGGCGGAAGCAGCGGTTGTTCCGGCGGGAGCGGCAGTAGCTGCTCCGGGGGCAGCAGCAGCAGTTGCTCGGGCGGGAGCAGTAGCAGCTGTGGCGGGGGTAGCAGCAGTAGCTGTGGCGGGGGAAGTTCCTGAGTTAGCGAACGGCGTCGCACCGGCGGTGGCGCCGTAGAACGGGGGAAGTTCGATGAACGCTGTAGAGATCGTTTTGATGGTTGCCGTCAGCGTGGGATTCGGCGCCATGTTTTTGCTCGGCATGAAGTCCTTCGCGGAGTCCGTCTTCCCAGCACTGCGCAAGGGCCGGCCCAGAGAACGTGGCGGCTGGCGCAGCGGCCGTTTCGGATCCGGCGACGAAGGCGGTTCCGACAGCGGATCGGACTCCGGTGCCAGTGACGGTGGGGGTGCGGGCTCCAGTGGCTGCGGCGGCGGAGGCGGGGATGGTGGTGGCGGCAGCAGCTGAGACCCGGCGTCAGATCTGACCAACGGCTGCGAGGCCGCTGAACACGGTCTCCGCGGTGTCGTAGAGCGCTTGCATCGAGAGCTCGGCCGGGCCCGCGGTGATCGGGTCGGTCATCGCGATGCCCGAGGCCAGACTGGTGCCGCGGATGCCCTGGAACAAGACGTAGGTGGTTTGGTGCTCGCCGATCACCAGGTCGGCGGCGCTGCCCACGAAGTAGAGGTGGAAGAACTCGGCCAGCTTCGCGCCGTAGATGGTGCGCAGTTCGTCGGTGATACGGCTGGTGGTGCCGATCAGGGAGTCGCCGATGGCGAAGAAGTCGCGGGTATTGGCGACCGTGGTGTGCGTCTCGGCGATCGCGGCCGGGAAATCGATGAGCAGGTGCGCGTCGAGGCCGGTGCCGGCGACGCGGCCCGCCGAGACGGCGGGGTCGGCGGCCATGGCGTAGTAGCGCTGCCACTGCGGGGTGACCGGGCCGCCGGTGAGGTGGGCGTGCAGGTTCTCCAGATAGCGGTGGAAGAACGCGGCGCTGACGTCGCGGGCCCAGGCCGGGTCGTCGAAGTCGCCGGCGTCGAGCAGGGGGTTCGCATCGCGCAGAATGTTGCGGTAGAAAACCGCGAAGATACCGGCGCGGTCGTTGTGGTCTACGAAGATTTGCGTGATGCGCTCCATGCGCTGTTGACCGTCGTGCAGGTCCCGCAGGGTGGCGGGGTCGGAAAGCCGAATCAGCTCGGCCTGTTCCGCGCTGCTCGGCGGGGTGACGTCCGTCACTGCCGCGGGGGCTGCGGAGGCGAGGCCGGCGGTGCCGAGGGAGGCGGTGGTCAGTGCGGCGACAGCGGTCAGGGCAATGGCAAAGCGGGAAAGCTTACGCAAGAGTTCACTCCAGGAAAGTCTGCAAGATGTTTGCTAGAAGTATGCCGAACTATCGACATGAGATGGAAATCCGTTAGCAGAGTGACTTAATCCGTGGTGGCCGTCACTTGTTGGCCGAATTCTGAAATTGCTTAGAGTTTGCTTAATGAATTCGCGGAGGCTTCGGCCCGATCTGCCGATTTCGCTGTGAGCGCACATCGCGTCCAGCATTTGACCTCAACAATGGTTTGGGTTGAAGAGTGGGTGCTGTTCAAGACGCGAGACATGGCAGGAGAAGGCGATGCGGGTAGTGCAGGCAACGAAATTCGGCGGTCCCGAGGTGCTCGAGGTGCTCGAGACGCCGGATCCGGTTCCCGGGCCTGGCGAGGTGCTCGTCGATGTGGCCGCGGCCGACGTGATGTTCCTCGACACCCGGCTCCGAAGCGGTTGGGGCAAAGAGTTTTTCAAGGTCGAGCCGCCGTATGTGCCGGGCGGGGCGATCGCCGGCGTGGTCTCGGCGGTCGGGCCCGACGTCGACCGGTCCTGGCTCGGCAAGCGCGTCGGTACCCGGACCGTGGCCAGCGGCATCGGTGGCGGGCTCCCCATCGGCGGGTACGCCGAAAAGGCGTTGGCCGAAGCCGAAGCGCTGGTCGAGGTACCCGAGAAGGTAACCCTGACCCAGGCCGTCGCCCTGACCCACGACGGGCGGACCGGGCTAGCCGTCCTGGATCGGGTCGCCTTGCGGCCGGGGGAGTGGGTGCTGATCACCGCTGCCGCCGGCGGCTTGGGCACGCTGCTGACCCAATTCGCCCACGCCGCCGGAGCACGCGTCGTCGCCGCGGCCCGTGGTCGCGCCAAGCTGGACCTCGCCACCCGCCTCGGCGCCGACGCCGTCGTGGACTACTCCGAACCGGACTGGGCCGAGCAGGTGCGCGCCGCCACCGGTGGATCGGGAGTCGACGCCGTATTGGACGGCGCCGGAGGCGAATTGGGCGTGGCAGCCGCCTCGGCGCTGGCCGCGGGCGGCCGATTCCTCGGATATGGTTCCGCCGCAGGCGATTTCCCGGATCTCGACCGCGAAGCGCTCGCGCAGCGGGATATCGAAGTGATCGGCCTGTTCGACCTCACCGGGCCCGACACCGACTGGCAGGCGCTGGCCGAACGAGCCCTCGCCGCCGTGGCCGCGGGTGACGTGGAAGTCGTTATCGGACAAACATTTCCGCTCGAGCGAGCGGCCGACGCGCACGCCGCCATCGCCGATCGCACGGCCCTGGGACGCACCCTGCTGACCATCTGATGTGATCCATGTTTCACACTCTGCAGGCACCCTGGTTGAACGCTAGGGTGCCTGCGTGCAAACTCTGATCGTCGTGGGGGTCGTAGTCGGCGTCCTCGTACTCGTATTCGCAGTCGTCCAATTCGCCAGCAGACCCCCCAAGGTCCGAAGCTACTGGGACAGTAAAGAACCCGTGAACAGCAGGGACTGGGGCGACGACGACTGAAGCTCAGCTCACCGGAGTGAGCACAACCACGGCAATAGGCCGCTTCGTCCTCTTCTGATAATCGCTGTACCGACCCTGATTGACTTTGTCGACTATCGCCCACCGTCGTGCGTAGTCGGCATCATCGGGATAGGTGGCCCGCGCCACCGCCGCCACCCGCTTACGCCCCACCTGAATCTCGCACTCCGCCTTGGCTTTCACATTCGCCAGCCACCCCGGCGGCCGCGGCGAACCACCATTGGACGCCGTCACCAGATACTCCGCCCCATCCCGCCCATACGTCAGCGCCGAAGTCCGCACCTGCCCCGTCTTCCGCCCCGTCGTCCGCAGCAACAACGTCGGATTCCCGAACAGCACCCGATGCCCCACCATCCCACCACTGTTCTCGTAAACCCACTGATGCGCCCGCAGCACCTTCGCGAACAAATTCGCCATCCCGACCTCCACCTCGGCTCCGGTCTACCGCCCCACCCTAACGGCGCGCCCACCGCAAACTGGTGCTCGACGCGACTCGCCCGGTAACATGCCCACCGCTGTGGGTTGACCCCACAACTGGGGCGGTAGCTCAGTCGGTTAGAGCCGTGGACTCATAATCCATTGGTCGTGGGTTCGAGCCCCACCCGCCCCACAAACACCCTTCTACCAGCAGAAACCGGTGTATCGACAGCCGAGTTTGTCCAGAACAACGCTCGGTCAGTCGCATCCGATACCTGGCCGACTTCCTTGAACGCAAAGGGCTGTCGACCTCCGCGCCGGACATCACCCGTGACAACCTTGGCAGGGTCCGAGTCGGAGACTGCCGGTGACTGATCGCCCTGAGCCAACCGCGCTTCGCTAGCTGTGGCGTCTCATGCGATGCCACATTTAGAGCACAATCGCGCGATGCTCGGTGGATAAGTGCTGTTGGTGTACAGGTGCATACGAAGTCGACCGCGCATGTGGCTCGGCATGCCCACCGCATCAGCTGTCCCCGGGGCCGCAGCCGCCGGGACGTGTACTCGTTCGTCCACCAGAAGTCCTGCGCGGCAGAGGGCTCCGGTCGCCGACAGGCGACTGAAGCCGATGGTCGGCCAATCAAGGTACACAGGACGCAACCGCCGAAGGCCGAGAAAAGTTCAAAGAAAGTTCAAAAGTTTTCTCGGCAACACTGATAGCTTTTAGCTATGAATGTCAATGTGATAGCTTGATAGCGTTCTGGGATGAAAAGCTTCTGACCAGCCATTATGTCCCAACATTACGACCTTCAAGTGTGTATCGTTCGATACACACTTGAGTGACATGCATCACAATCACTGCTCGTGGCTAGTGGTGCGGTTGATTGTTACCGGATACCGTGGAGACGCGACATTCGTGTCACAAACCAGAAAGCCCGGGGGATCGCGAGTCCACACCGGGCTTCTGGCCTCAGCGAGCGGTTAGGTTGTGAGACTCCAGGCCGCCCGCGCAACTGCCGAAGCCAGTCGGGCGATCATCATTGCCCGGCTGGCTTCGTCGGCGTGTTCCTCGAAGAGAAACTTGCCGAGCTCCAGTCCGAACAGTCCGACCACGCTGCTGTCGACGACTGTGCTCCTCTGATCGGTCCACCACCGGTGGAACTTTCCGATCATCGAAGCGCTGTCCGACTCGTGATTGCTCACGCGTCCTCCTAGTTGCTTGCCGCCAAGCCGACGGCGGGCGAGGTCCCTTTCCGGACCCCCGGGGGATCCAGAAGAGCCGAGCCAGAACCAGGATTCGAGGGTGCGCGAAGTGATCGAACCGGACGTCTGAAGTTTAGTGCACGGTCCCGCACATAAGGACTTCTGTGTCGAACGCATGCCGGACATAGCGCAGGTCCGATTCGGTAAATGACCAGGTAGGCCAACAGGTTTGGGCTCGACAACCTCCAGAAGATTGTCGCGGGCGCACTTGTCAAGTAACTATCGGAAATTAGCCTAGGCGGCCGTGTAGTCGGAATCCGCAGATTACGCCACCCTGATCCAGGCCTGGGATTTCGTGCCTGGTACCGACTTCATCGACTTCATGGACCAGCGGCGTACGGGGAGTGTGGTGATGAGGGCGCCAAGCTTCGCCAGCTGCGTAACCACTCACTCGACTGGCCAAAACCCCTGACCCACACCGGGTCGGGGGTTTCGGCGGGTCGAGTGCGCCGTAGGTGACTCGCCCTATGCAAAATGATTGGCCACGGCTTGGCGACAAGCGAGAGCCCGGCCCAGATCGATCGACGGTGCAGTATCCCGCCCGAGCGCTCGGAGCAGCTCGATGCAGAGCTCGACCGACGGCTTGCCGAAACTCCTGACGATGAGAACCTCCGGCGGTACGCGGCGTTCCGCGAAGAATGTGGTGGGCGATTGCCCTGCGAGCCGATCCGACAGGAAAAGGCCGACCAGCAAGGCCTGGCAGCGCTGTACGAGGCTGCGGAGGTTCTGCAATTCCAAGTATTGAAGGAGGGGTAGAGCTAGTCGGCGACGCCGACTAGCTCTGGTGGGATTGCAGACCTGCGCTATCTCATGAGGCTGTTGCTGCCAGGCCGCTCGGCGACTCGTCGGTATCATGCATGAGACTGCGCGGCCGTTCAGGTTCGAGTCGACCTGAGCAGGATCCTGATGCGGTAATCAACTTCCTAGCCCTTGCGGAGTAGTCCGGTGACGCCGGCGAGGAGAATCGCGGTGAAGATCCAGGCGAGGATACGTAAGCCGGGGATGCTGAGGGTGAGGGCGGTAGGGGCGGTGGAGCTGATGGTCCAATCGGCCTTCGTCACTCCGGTCGCGGCGGGGACGACGCCGGCGAGGGCATAGTTGAACGCGTTGAAGCAGGGATAGTCGGGGTATCGGGTACAGGAATCGGCGGCTGTGATCGATTTCGGTGCGGGCGTGTGGGTTTCGTCGGCGTAAGTGGTTGCGGCCCTGTTGGCGGTGACCCGGTCGGTGGGGGTGAAGTGTTCGGTGTTGCCAGCGGTGATGAGGACCCCGAGCAGCAGTGCTCCCGCGAGCCACACGGCAGCCAGGAGGGGGTAATAGCCGTGTCCGGCGACAGCCATGTACACCCAGCGCAGCAGTTTCGTCGCGTAAGGAGCGTGTTTGGTGGTTTGGTTTGCGGCGGCGAATCGGAGTCGTCGAGCGTCGGCGGGTTGTCCATTGCGGTCGTAGACCGTCGCGAGTGCGTGCCAGGGTTGGGCGGTGAACCCGTGCTCGGCTGGAGTGGACTTCAGCCACTGCGCCGCGGCACGGCGGTCGCTTCGGATCAGTCCATGAATGTCGGTGACTTGCCAACCTGTGGCGATCAGCCGCCCGGGTGGCAAAGCCTCGGATGGTGCCCGCAGATCAGTGATCGTGGCCCGGGTCAGATCTATCGACCCGTCAACGTGGGCTGGCTGCAACCTCAGCGTTGTCAAGACGCTGGACTCAAGATCCAGGGCGGCACCGTTGAGGTTGATAAGTCTGGAACCAATCAGTGATAGCTCTCCCCCAATCTTCGCGCCAATTGCGTTGACTCTCCCGGTGGCGGTGAACCCATCATCGGCGAACAGGTCGCCGGAGATCGTCGCGGCGCTGAGGTTCAAGGCGTCGTCGGCAGGATTGGTGAATGTGGCACCGGTCAGTGAGACCATGCCACCGATCTTCGCGCCAGTGGCGTGGACTTTCCCGGTGGCGGTTAACCCATCATCGGCGAACAGGTCGCCGGAGATCGTCGCGGCGCTGAGGTTCAAGGCGTCGCCGTCGGGGTTGGTGAATGTGGCACCGGTCAGTGAGACCATGCCACCGATCTTCGCGGCAACGGCACGGACTTTCCCGGTAGCGGTGAATGCGCTCTCGGCGAACAGATTGCCGGTTATCGTCGTACTGTCGAGGCACAAGGCGTCGCCGTCGGGGTTGGTGAACGTGGCGCCGGTCAGCGAGACATCCCCTCCGATCTTCGCGCCAGTGGCGGTGACTTCACCGGTAGCGGTGAACCCATTGTTGGCGAGGAGGTCGCCGGTTATCGTCGCGCCGTCCAGGCTCAAAGCGTCGCTGTCGGGGTTGGTGAACGTGGCGCCAATCAGCGAGACATCCCCTCCGATCTTCGCGCCGATGGCATTGACTTCACCGGTGGCGGTGAAGCCATTGTTGGCGACTAGGTTGTGTCTCGAAGTGAGTGTTGGGGTGGGACCGCGTAGCGGTCCCACCCCAACAGCGTGTTCGACCGAAGTTGTTGCCCGCGTTGGCATATAGGTGAGGTCTCCGGTATTCGGATTAGCGACGAAGCATAATCTGAACAGCCGGAGACCTCGTGACCAGCGTAGCGGTGGCGGGGCGAGCGGACCTGACCGATGCCCAATGGGCTCGGTTGGAGCCGCTGTTGCCCTGCGCGAAAAAGGCGGGACGCCCGCCGAAATGGACGAAACGCCAGCTCATAGACGGGATCCGATGGCGCACCCGGGCAGGGGTGCCGTGGCGTGACGTTCCCGCCGAGTACGGGTCCTGGCAAGCGGCCTATGGACTGTTCCGACGCTGGCAGCGAGCCGGATCGTGGGCGGCGATCCTGACCTCGCTGCAGGCCCAAGCCGACGCCGCCGGGGTGATCGACTGGCAAGTCAGTGTCGACTCGACAACGGCGCGGGCCCACCCCCATGCCGCCGGGGCCCGCCGCGAGAGCGAACGCCAAACCGAACCCCCGGCCGGGCCGGGTCAATACGAGCCGGCCGATCACGGGTTGGGGCGTTCCCGGGGCGGATGGACCAGCAAGCTGCACTTGTCATGCGAGCAGGGCTGTCGGGTGTTGTCGGTGCTGGTCACCGCAGGCCAGGCCGGTGACAGTCCCCAGTTCCGGGCGGTATTGGAGGCCATCTCGGTGCCGAAACTCGGTGGCGGTCGGCCGCGGGCGCGACCGGAACGAGTGCTGGCGGACAAGGCATACTCCAGTCGCGTCAATCGGGAGTGGTTGCGGTGTCACGGGATTCGGGCAACGATCCCGGTTCCTGCCGATCAGGCCGCGCACCGGCGCCGTCGAGGCAAGGCCGGTGGCCGTCCACCGGCGTTCGATCCTGTCCTCTACCGTGACCGCAACGCTGTCGAGCGGGGGATCAACCAGCTCAAACAGCATCGGGCGGTCGCGACCAGGTTCGACAAACTCGCTGTCCGCTACCAGGCCACGATCCACATCGCGGTGATCAATCAATGGCTACGACACAGTTGATGGCGGGCCACCGGCCCGCCATCAACACTTCGAGACAGAGCCTAGTTGCCGGGCTTCGGCTCGCCGCTGGGGGCGGGGGCCGGGGTGTTCGCCTGCGGCGCCGGGTTGGTGGTGCCCGGGAGCGCGGAGCCCGCGCCCTTGAGCATCGGCGAATCCAGCTTGTTCACCTTCCACTTGCCGTCCGTGTGGACCAGATCGGCGACGATCGCGACGTACTGTCGATCGGGGTTGGCCTGGGTGAAGTTGGTGCGGTAGTTGGCCAGCGTGACCAGAACCTTGGCCTGGCTGGTGTCACCGGACTGGTAGCCGCACTCGACGTTGTCGGTCCAGGACTTCACCTGGGCCTGCACCATGGCATCGTTGAGCGCCTTGCTGGCGTCGTCGAATTCCTTGAGGAACTCGCCGGTGGCGCCCTCCTTGACCTTGTTGAAGTAGGCCGGCAGGTCCTTGGAGTAGTCGTAGGTCGACACGTCGCGGCCGAAGGCGCAGGCGGTCTTGGTGGCGGAATCGATGGCCGCCAGCTCGTCGCTCTTCTTGTTCGCCTGCATGTAGAACAGGGTCACCGCGGTGGCCGCCGCGACGAGCAGGATGCCCGCGGCGAAGGCCGCGATGATCGGCACGAGGTTCGACGAGCGAGCCCCGGAGCCGGCGGTGGACTCCGCGGCCGCCGCAACGGCGGCCTTGGGCTCGTCGGCGGCCTTCTTCTCGTCGGCGGCCTTCTTCGACAGCTCCGGCTTCGCCGGCACCGCGGCGGTCTCGGCCTTGACCGTCTGCTCGGCCTCGTCCTTGTCCGTGGCCTCGATCTTCGCGGTGACCTCGGCGTCTTTATTGGTGTCGGCGTCGTCCTTGGACATCGATACAACCTGCACTTTCCCGGCGCCCGAGGGCGCCGATCGGCTAGCGGCTCACCTGGGCGAACCGTACGCGTAGCTGCGAGTATGCCCCGTCCGGTGGGAGTGCCCTCGGACGGGGTTCGCTCACCGCACCGGCGGCAACGTCCGTTCGTTCGGATCGGCGTTCGGCGGTCGCTGCGCACCGTTGTTCGGCACGTCTGGACGCGGTGCGTTGGCCGCGCCCCGGACCTGCTGGCCCGGAGGCGGGTTCACGCAGTAGTTCCACTTGGGCATGGTGTTGTCCGACACGACCTCGTTACGGATCATCGGGGTGTCGTAGTAGCAGGTCGGCTGGAGCGGGAAGACCGCGAGGATGGTGTGGAATTCACCGTCGTGGGCGGGTACGCCGAGCGCGTCCAGACCCAACGCCAGGGACGGGAACAGCGCCCGCAGCGCCGGCGTGCGCAGCTGCGCGGCCTTGGTGATCGCCACGAAGTTGGCGGCCAGGCTGGTGATCGGATCGGCGGTCTTGTCCAGCACCGCGCCCAGGCTGGCGAACTGGCCGGGCGCCTGGTCCAGGATCGCCTGCAGTTCCGCGTTCGCGTTGTTGAACTGGTTGAACAGCACGCCGGAATTCGCGGTCAGGGTCGCCAGATCGGGCTGCGCGTGCGAGGTGGTCTCGCTGATGGTGCGCAGGTTCGAGATCAGGTTGGTGGTCTGCGGCAGCAGGTTGTCCAAGCCGTAGGAGGCCAGGCTGATGCCGTTGACCAGGCCGCGCAGCTGATCCGGGCCGCCGCTGAGCGCGATATCCAGCTCCGACAGGATGACCGCGAACTTGTCCGGGTCGACCTGCGAGATCAGGGCGGTGGTGTTGTCCAGCACCGACCAGACCGGGGTCGGGGTCTTGATCTTCTCGGCGTCGAAGTCGACCACCGAGCCGTCGCGCAGATACGGACCCGAGGCTCCGGCCGGCCGGAAATCGATGTACTGCTCACCCACGCCGGACAGCGCCTGCACCGAGATCTGCGTATCCTGCGGGATCCGGAAATCGGCGTCGATCTGAGCGGTCGCGGCGATGGCCTGACCACGGTTGGTCAACTCGATGGCGGTGACCTTGCCGACCCGGTAGCCACGCAGGGTGACGTCGTTGCCCGGCTGCAGACCGCCCGAGCGGTCCAGATTGACCGTGACCGAATAGGTCTCCTGCAACGGGTTGACCCGCATGATGCTGACCAGTAGGTAGGTGGCCCCGACAATCAGCACCAGAATCAATCCGGCGTTGGACAGAAACAGCTTGCTACGCAGCACGTTTCCGACTCTGCTCATCGCTGGCCCCCCTCGACCCGGCTCTGAATCACCTGCAGCACCTGAAGGAAGCTGCCGGTGAAGTCCGACAGATCGTTCAGGTCGAACATCCGGCTGTTGGCCGGATCGGTCAGCAGGCCGACGTCGAGGTTGGTCAGGGTGGCGTAGGTGGCCAGGCCCTTGCCCTTGAAGCTGGCGTCGGCCTTGGGCCGGATGGTGTGCAGCTGGTCGAGCGCGTAGCCGAACTTGTCGCCGGTCGCGCCCAGCGCGTCCATCAGGCTGCGCAGGTTCACCAGCAGATCGCCGAGCTGGTCGCCGGTGGTGTTGGAGAAGTCCCCGAGCGCGGCGCTGGTGGTCGCCACCTTGCTGAGCAGATCCCCGAGCGCCCGGTTGTTCTCCGCGACCGCGCCGATCATCTGCGGCAGGGTGTCGGCGACCTGGCCGAGCTCGTTGTGCCGGGTCTCGATGGTGGTGGCCAGGGTGCTGAAGTTCGCCAGCACGTTGTCGATGTGCTGGGTATTGGCGTTCAGGCTGCCGACGACACCGGTCATTTCCTTGATCAGGTGCGCGAGCTGATCGCCGCGGCCGCCGACGATGGAGTCCAGCTCCGAGGTCAGCCGGCTCAGGCTGGCGATGCCGCCGCCGTTGAACAGCATGGAGACCGAGATCAGCAGCTCTTCCACGGTGGCGCCGGCCGAGGTGGCATCCAGCGGCAGCGTGTCGCCGTCCCGCAGCATCTGCGCGCCGGGTTCGGTCTTCGGCTTGGAGACCGCGACGAACACGTCGCCGAGCGGCGTGGCCTGCCGCAGTTCCGCCGTACTGCCCTTGGGCAATTCGATGTCCTTGCGGATGGTCAGGTCGACGACGGCCTGGAAGTTCTTGGTCTTGATGTTGGAGACCACGCCGACATCGGAGCCGCCGATCTTCACCTTGGCCTGGTCGGGCAGGTTCAGCGCGTTCTCGAACACCGCTTGCACGGTGTAGGTGTCGTCGCCGGGACCCGGCTTCGGCAGCGGCAATTCCTCGACGGTGAATCCGCAGCCGGAGCTGACCCCGATCGCGGCCACCCCCGCCAGCGCCACAATCGCTTTACGAGCCTTAGTCATTCGGTTCGTCATTTCGTCAGTCCGAGCAGTGCGGCGGTCAGACCGTAGTCCGGCCCGAAATCCTGCATGTTGCCGGTGCGGCAGCCGTCGGCCCGCATCTGGATGCGCTCACAGAACACGCTCACGATCTCGCCGCTGAGCGCGGTGCCGATGACGCCGTGCAGCCGGATGAAGCCCTTCTCGCGATTCACCACGCGATCCATGTTCTGCAGCAGCATCGGTGCGGTGTCGACGATCTCGGTGAGGCCGTAGGCGTTGTCGCGCAGCTGCTGGGTGACCGTGGTCAAGCCGGTGAGCGTGCCCGACAGCTTGTCCTGGTACTGCACGAACACCGAGCTGGTGTTGGCCAGGAAGTCGTTGATCTGCTCCAGCGTCGCCTGCAGACCGGGCGCCTGCTCGGCGAGCAGCCCGGTCATCTGGGTCATCCGGTTGCTGAAATCCCGCACCGACTGGTCGTTCTCGGCGAGCATGGTGGTCAGCTCGTTGAGCTTGATGATGATGTTGGAGACCGCGTCCTTGTTGTCGACGCCGACCTTCAGCGCGCCGGACAGCGCGTTGAGGGTGTCCCGCATCTTCTCGCCGTTGCCGTTCACCATCGGGTAGAGCACGCGGCCGGACAACGCGCCGATGCCCTCCTGGCCCTCCTGCGGCTTGAGCGCCGCCGCGAACTGGTCGATGGTCTTGATCATCGTGTCCAGCTCGACCGGCGTCCGGGTGCGCTGCAACGGCAGATGCTCGCCGTCCTTCAGCGTGTCCCCGCCGGTGTAGACCGGGGTCAGCTCGATATGCCGGTCGGTGACGATCGACGGCGAGATGATCGCGGCGATCGCTTCTTTCGGGATCTTGGTGTCGTTGTCGATGGACATGTGCACCTCGACGAAGGTGCCCTTGGGGACGATCTTGTCGACCTTGCCCACCTGCAGTCCGAGCACGGTGATCGGGTTGCCCTCGTACATGCCGGCGATGTTCTCGAAGTCGGCGGTGATCGTCGTGGTGGTGCCGAGCGCGTCGTTCACCGAACTCGGCACCAGCGAGCAACTGCCGATGGCCAGGGCGGTCGCGCCCAGCACGGCCGCGCGGCTGATTTTCTGCTTGTTCAACCGGGTCCTCACGTTCATCACTGGCACCCTTCGATCACGGCGGCACGGCACAGCCAGTTGTCCGGGAACAGCCACGGCAAGCCGACTTCGGCGTAGTTGCCGTTGCTGCCCCAGGCATTGGCCAGGTAGCGCACCGAGGTCGGCGCGATGGACAGCAGGCGGTCCAAGTTGTCCTTGTTCTTCTGCAGGCCCTCGGCCACGGTGTTGAGCTGGTCCAGCGTCGGCCCGAGCTGGCCGTCATTCTCGGCGCCGAGCTCTTGCAGCTGCCGGGTCAGCATGGCCACGTTGTCGAGCAGCTGGCGCAGCAGACCCTGGCGTTCCATCACCCGGTTGGCGATCGCCTCACCCTGGGTGATGATCAGCAGCACGCTGTTCCGGTTGTCGGCGAGCAGCTGAGTGACCTTGTTCAGATCCTTCAGCAGGCCGTCGACCTCGGTCTTGCGGGCGTCCATGACCTTGGCCAGCGCACCCACCGAGTCCAGCGCCTGCGCCATCAGCTCCGGGTTGCTGAGTTCCTGGTTGATCAGGTTCAGCGACTCGTTGAGCTTGCGGGTGTCGAGCGCCTCGAACTTCGGCGTGCCGATCTGCACCACGTCCGCCAGGTTGTACGGAACGTCGGTGTTGGACTTCGGGATCCGCTTGCCGGGCAGCCCGGAGCCGTCGCCGGGTTCCAGGTCGACATAGCGGGCGCCGAGCAGCGTGGCCATCTTGATGGACGCGCGGGCGTCCGGGCCCAGCTTCAGATCGCTGTTGACGTTGAGCTCCAGCAGGACGTGATCGCCCTCGATCTTCGCCCCAGCCACGGTGCCGACCGGCACGCCGGCCACGTCCACCTTGTCGCCGACGCGGATGCCGGCGGCCTGGGCGAACTCCGCCTTCACCGTCTGGTCACCGACGCCGAGCAGCCGGAACACGCTGGACACCACCAGCATCACCACGACCACCCCGGCGCCGATGAGGCCGAGCCAGAAGTAGCGGTTGTTGTCGAACCTGCGCTTGAGTTTGGTCATCATGGCCTGCACACCGCCGAGTGAGTTTTGCCGCCGAGTCCGGTTCGCTCCAGGAAGCCGCGCGGGAACAGCACCCCGTACAGCGAGATATCCAGATGGCAGAGATAGGCATTGGCGAAGGTGCCTTCGGAGGTGAAGACACCCGCGTTGGCGAGGATGGCGGGGAGGTCGATCGCCGCCTGATCCAGCTGCGCGCCGGTGTTGATCAACAGGGTCAGCGTCGCGTGCGTGGAGTTCTGCGCCGCTTGGATCTTCGGCTGCACCTTGCCGATCATGTCGACCAGCGAGCTGGTCGCGTCCGCGATCGCCACCGTCGAGCCCTGCAGCGACTGGCCCTGTTCGTACAGCCCGCCGATCAGCGACCGGGTCTGGGTCACCAGGGTCTCCAGTTCGTCACCGCGCTTGGCCAGGCCCTGCATCACGCCGGACAGGTTCACGATCACGTCGGTGAGGATGGCGTCGCGGCGCTGGAAGTCCGAGGCCAAGGCCGCGGCCTGGGTGACGAACGCGCTCAACGAGACTCCGTCGCCCTGCAATGCCTGGATGAAGGTCTCCGAGAGCCGGTTGACCTGCTCGGGCTGCAGCACCTGGAACAGCGGCTGGAAACCGTTGAGCAGCGCCGACACGTCGAACGACGGTTCGGTGCGCTCCATCGGAATGGTCGCCTTGTTCTTCAGCGGCTGCGGCGACGAAGACTGACCCGGAGCCAGCGCGACGTAGCGCTGGCCGATCAAGTTCTGGTACCGGACCAGCGCTTTGGTGTCGTCGTAGACCGTCTGGTCGGCCTGCACGATGAAGGTCACCTTGGCGTTGTTCTTGGTGTCCAGCTCGATCTTCTCGATCTTGCCGACGCGCACGCCCGCCATCCGGACGTCGTCGCCCTCGCGCAGACCGAGCACGTCGGTGAAGATCGCCGAGTAGGTCCTGGTGTCGCCGGGCACGATGCGCGCCAGGGTGTTCCAGACGACCACGGTCACCAGGATCGAGACGATCGCGAAGAGACTGAAGCCGATCAGGGGTTTTTTAATACTCACCGGCTACCGCCACCTGGAGTCACTTGCAGGGTTCCGTTCCTCATGATCGTGCTGAGCAGCAACACTTCCGACGCCGTCGGCTTGCGGCCGAGCAGCTGCGTCATCGCGTCCTCGCCCTGGTAGGCGATCGGCGCCGCGGCCGGCTTGACCTCCGGCTGTTCGGCCGGAGCGGCCGGCGCCGCGGGCTGGCCGCCGCCGAGCAGACCCGGCAGCCACGGGAACAGGCCCTCCAGGGGCGTGCCCGAGAACGGCTGGGCCGGATCCACGGCGGTCGGCGCGGGCGCGCCCTCGGTGGTCAGGCCCGGGATCATCGGCAGGCCCGGCATCGGCAGCAGCGGCGGCAGGCCGATGGACGAATCCAGCCGGCGCGGCTTCATGTTCTCCGGCACCGGCGGCAGGATCGCCTCCGCCGGCGCGGTGGCGCAACTCGGTCCGGCCAGTTCGCCGTAGCGCGGGCAGTCCGCGACGGTCCACGGCTTGTACGGGGTGAGGGTGATCCCCAGGTTCCACACCATCTGCTGCTGGGTGCCCCAGTGGAAGACGGTGTTCAGCTTGGCCGTCGAGTTGCCCAGGTTCAGGATCGCCTGGGTGACGGCCTGCGGATCCGCGGCGAGTGCGCCGAACATGTCGCTGGTCCCGGCCGTGAGCTGCTTGCCCACATCGGGATTGCGTGCGAACAGATCGTTCACCTTGTCCACGGTGGTGCTGGTGCCGGTGATCAGCTCGACCAGCTGGGCGCGGCGATCAGCGATGGTGCGCGCGGTTTCCACCGAGCTGTTCACCACGTCGAGCAGTTCCGGCGCGGACTGGTTCAGGGCGCGGAACGAGGCCGCGAAATCACCCAGCATCACACCGAGATCCGGGATGGACTCGTCCACCGAGAGCAGCCAGCGATCCAGCCGCTCGACGGTGGAGCCGGGCATCCGGCCGCTGCCGTCCAGCGCCTGCGACAGCGTGCCGAGCACGCGGCCGAACTGCACCGGGTCGATCTTGTCGAGCACCTTCTCGACCGAGGTCAGCGTGTCCTGCAGTGCGATGGTGCCCTGGCTGCGGTCCTCCTGGATGACCGCGCCCTCGGCCAGGAACTGGTCGGAGGGACCGTTGAAGACCAGCTCGACCGAGGTGACGGCGAACAGGTTGGAGGGCACCACCCGGGCGGTGACATTGGCGGGAACGCCCTTGGCCAGATCGGGTTTCATCTCGATCTGGACTTTCTGCATTTCGCCCCGGGCCGCCACGTCGACGGCCTTGACCGCGCCCACCAGCACGCCGCGGAACTTCACGTCCGCCTTGGCCGGGAGTCCGTCACCGGTGGTGGTCAGCTCCGCGACCACGTTCACCTTCGGCACGAAATAGCCGCGATACCGGGCCATCAGGAAGCCCAGGATCAGTGCGAAGACGATGAGTCCCGCCACGCCCGCTACGAGCAACTGCCGCATCGTGGGCCCGCGCCCACTCGGATCAATGATCATCTCGCCCTACCCCGATATCCGGATTCCAGCGTCGGTACCCCAGATCGCCAGCGTCATGAACAGGTCCGCGAAGACGACCAGGATGATGCACATCTTGATCGCCCGGCCGGCCGCGACACCGACGCCTTCCGGGCCACCGGAGGCGAAGAAGCCGTAGTAGCACTGGATGAACGTGGTGATCGCGACGAAGAGAATCGCTTTCGCCAACGAGTAGATCACGTCGGTGGGTATCAGGAACTGATAGAAGTAGTGCGAGTACGTTCCGCTCGCGGTACCGCCGATCAGCTGCACGGTCAGCGAGCAGGAGATGTAGGCGACGGCCAGCCCCAGGCAGTACAGCGGGATGATCGCCACGATCGCGGCGAAGATCCGAGTACTCACCAGGTACGGCAGCGGCCGGATCGCGATGGATTCCAGCGCGTCGATCTCCTCGGAGATCCGCATGGCGCCCAGCTGCGCGGTGAACCGGCAGCCGGCCTGTGCGGCGAACGCCAGCGACGCCAGCAGCGGACCGAGTTCGCGAGTGGTCGCGAAGGCGGAGATGGCGCCGGTGATCGGGCTCAGACCGAGCAGGTTGAGCGAGGTATAGCCCTGGATCGCGACGGTCATACCGCCGAATCCGCTCAGGATCACCACGACGCCGATGGTGCCGCCACCGACGACGAGATTGCCGTTGCCCCAGGTGACGTCGGAGAGCAGCCGCCACACTTCCTTGGGGTAGTGCTTGAGCGCCAACGGGATCGAGCCGAGCGAGCGCAGGAAGAAGAAGACCTGGTGACCCAGGCGGGCGAGCAGGTCGACCGGGGCATTCCCGGCGCGCCTGAGTTGCTGAAGGGGCCGCAGCAGCGGCGGCACATAAGTTGAGGACACCGGCTCAGACCACCTGTGGGGGGAAGAGAACGCTATAGATCTGGGTGATGATGAGGTTCACTCCGAACAACATGATGGCGGACGAAACCACCGCCGAGTTCACCGAGTTGGCGACGCCGCCGGGGCCGCCGCGGGTGTTGAGCCCGGTGTCGCAGGCGATGATCGCCGCGAGCAGGCCGAAGATCAGCGACTTCAACAGGGCGACGAACAGGTCGATGGTGACCGCGAAGGAGGAGAAGGTGCCGATGTAGGAACCGGGAGTGCCGTTCTGGGCGAAGATGTTGAAGATGTAGCCGGTCAGGAAGCCGACGAAAACCACGAAGCCACACAGCAGAACGCTGACCAGCATGGCGGCGCCGAGCCGAGGGGCGACTAGGCGGCGCATCGGATCGACGCCCATGACCTTCATGGCGTCGATCTCTTCACGAATGGTGCGCGAGCCGAGGTCGGCGCAGATGGCCGATCCGACCGCGCCGGCGATCATGATCGAAGTGACCAGTGGCGCGCCCTGCTGGATGATGCCGAGGCCGTTGGCCGCGCCGATGAACGAGGTGGCGCCGACCTGACCTGCGACCGCGCCGACCTGGATCGAGACGATCACGCCGATCGGCACCGCTACCAACAGGGTTGGCGCCGCGGCGACATTCGCCATGAAGGCGCACTGGCGCACGAATTCGTTGAAGGGGAAGCGGCGCCGGAAGATCGCGATGAAAAGCTCCGCGACAGCGGCGATTCCCATGGTGATCTGGCGACCGAAGGTCTCCAGCGACTTCTTCGGATGGTCTTCCCAGTAACCCCTCGTCCAATCGACCGCATCACTGAACCGTGACCTCGGTGGGCTCTTGGTCGATTGCACTCGCTATCCCCTCTCGACGCCAGGTTGGACAACCCCGACGACTGTTTGCTTGACGCACCTTACTACGGAGTAGTGCAGAACACACCATGGTCATGTGATTGCAGTCATAGATTGATGTCACTGCGCGGACAAATGCCAGGGACACGCGTCCAGCATTTGGGAAGTACCCCAAAAAGCCCGAGCAAGTTCTAGAACCCGTTACAGTTCACCTGCGGCGTTACCGCCTGGTGGGGAGTATCTCCGGGCAATTACAAGGAAAACATTCATCTAAAAAAGCACTGTTTTCCAATGCCAATTGCACAATCCGATGTCGTACCCGAAATACAAAACTCGGGCCCGTTCAAACGGTTTCAATAGGGCCTCGCTATCAGCGACACCACCGCGCAGATGACGCGCCCGAGCCCGAATACTGACACGATGGGTGCGACAGATTGATATCGTGCGGGCTTCCGACGTCTGGAGGGACATGTTCAGCAAACTCGCCAAGGTGGCCAACGCCGCCTTCGCCGTAGCCCTGGGTGCGGCGCTGCTCGGGACGGGCGCTGGAGCCGCGCAAGCCGCGCCCGCCCCACCGGTCCTGGGTGGCGGCTCCGGGATCATCATCGACAATCAATTCGAATGCACTGTCACCACAGTCGGTTACGACAACGCGGGCCGGCTCGTCGGTCTCACCGCCGGTCACTGCGGCGACGCGGGTGCGCAGGTCTACGCCGAGTCCGATCGGGACGCGGGCGTGATCGGCAGATTTGTCTACTCCAACCACGATCTCGACTACGCGGTCATCCAGTTCACGCCGGGCAGCATCGTGCCGGTGAACCGGATCGGCGGCGTCACCATCACCAACATCGGTGCGCCTGCTCAGTTTCCGCAGATCGTCTGCAAGGAAGGCCGCACCACCGGCAACACCTGTGGCCTGGTCTGGGGCGACGTGTTCGACAGCAAGATCGAGACCTGGACCCAGATGTGCGTAGTGGAAGGCGATTCCGGCGCGCCGGTGGTCGTCGGTTCCACGCTGGTCGGCATGGTGAACGCCTATCTCGCGGTGGCCTGCTTCGGACCCGAGGTCGGCACCAATATGAACGTGATCATGGACGACATCAACGCCCGCGGCGGCGTCGGAGCTGGTTTCCGGCCTATCTAGGCTGATACCTCGACGATGGGCGGGCGCTCCGGCGCCCGCCCATCGTCGTTTCCGGGCAACGGATCTCAGGCTTGGGACAGCGATCGGCGCGGGGCGAGGGCCGGGCCCGCGATCGCGCACTGCGGGACACAGTCGATGCGATCCGGCTCCGGGGCCTTGCGCAGCGGCACCGGCGGTTTGCGTTCCGGACGCAGCAGCACCGCCGCGAGCAGCGCCCCGGTCACCAGTAGCCCCACGCAGATCCACATCGCGGTGGCGAAGCCGCGGTCGAACTCGGCTGGGTCGGCGAGGGATCCGGAGATGCCCGCCAGGCCGGGCAGCGCGGCCACCGCGAGCAGCTGCGCCGTCCGGGCGACGGCGTTGTTGACGCCGGAGGCCACCCCGGCCTCGCTGGCCGGTACCGCGCCCAGCACCGCGCCGGTGAGCGGCGCGACCAGGACCGCGAGCCCGAGCCCGAAGACGAGCACGCCGGGCAGCACATCGAGGAGATAGCCGGTGTCGGGACCGATGCGCAGCAACAGGATCAGGCCCGCGGCCGCCAGCAGCGGACCGAGCGTCATCGGGACGCGGGCGCCGTGCACCTGCGCCCAGCGCCCCGCCGGCGCCGACAGCACCAGCATGATCAGCGTGATCGGGACCGTCGCCACCCCCGACATCAGCGGCGAATAGCCCGCCACCAGTTGCAGTTCCAGTACCAGCAGGAAGAACACGCCGCCGAGCGCCGCGTACACCGCCAGGGTGACCAGGTTCGCCACAGTGAAGACCCGGGAGCGGAACAGCGCGGGCGGCACCAGCGGATGATCGCTGCGCAGCTCGATCACCACGAAGGCGGCGAGCAACAGCAGACCGCCGGCGATGAGCAGCGGGTTGACCTCGATCAGGCCGAAGGTGAGCGCGCCGAGCGCGAGCGCGACCACCACCGCCCCCGGAACATCCAGGCGCGCAACGGCGCTTGGGTCCCGGCTCTCGGGCACATGGCGCAGCGTCACCAGCACGACGACCAGCACCAGCGGCACATTGAGGAAGAAGATGGACCGCCAGCCCACCAGGTCGATCAGCCAGCCGCCCAGGAACGGGCCGAGCGCGCCCGCGACGCCGCCGAACCCGGACCACAATCCGATCGCGGCGCCCTGGTCCCGGTTGTCGATGGAGGAGGAGATCAGGGCCAGGCTGCCCGGGGTGAGCAGCGCGCCCGCGACGCCCTGCAGGACGCGCGCGGCGACGAGCATCTCGATGTTCACCGCCGCGCCGCACAGCACCGAGGCGAGCGCGAAACCGACGGCGCCCCAGAGGAAGACCTTGCGGCGGCCGAGCCGGTCGCCGAGCGAACCGCCGAGCAGGATGAACGCGGCCAGCGTCAGCGTGTACCCGTTCAAGGTCCACTGCAGGCCCGCCAGGCCGGAGTTCAGCTCCTCACCGATGCGCGGCAGTGCGATATTGACGACGGTCGCGTCCAGCGAGGCCACCGACGAACCGAGGATGGTGGCGAGCAGGATCCACCGGCCGGTGGCCGAGTGCAGACGGGGCAACTGCGCGAGGGTGCTCACCGGTCCACGGTAATCACCCGCACCCGTGCCAGGCTGCTACATGTCCGAGACACAGACCACGAATTTGCGTTCCTTGTAGGTGAATCCGGAGCCGGTGCCGCAGGCGGCCACCTCGGTGGTGTTCTGCTTGATGCTGACCACCTTCACGCCCTCGGCGGCGGTGGTGTCGGTGCAGTCGACGCGCTTGGGGTCCTCGCCGCCGACGTCCATGCAGTCGCCGACCACCCAGTCGATGTCCAGGCACAGGGCACCGGTCTGCACGCCGTTGCGCTTCTCGGCGTAGTAGCTGTCCCGATCGCTGACGCACTGCGAGGTGTTGGGCACCTTGCCGATGATCTTGTAATTAGAGTTCTTGCTGCCGCAGGCGACCTTCTCGATCTTCGGATCGTTGCTGGCGCCGCCGAGGCTGACGCAGTCGCCGACGGCCGCGTCGAAGTCGATGCTGCCGCCCTGGTCCGCGGTGGTCGGGCTGCCGGACTTGCTGGTGCTCGACCGGGGGCTCGAACTCGGTTTCGCGGTAGTGGTTTTCGCGGTGCTGGTCTCGACCGCGTCGATGGTGCCGTCGCCGGCCGGACGCGCCTGACCCGCGATGGTTTCCCCGCACGCGACCAGGGCGAACACGGCCACCACCGCGCCGATGCCCAGCGCGAGCCGCTCAAGTTGACCAGACACGTACAGTCCTCCCGAGCTGCCCGCCGAAATAACACGCCATGCTTACATAATCGCCGCCCGCGCGTCGACTCGTAACAAGCGCCCGGCGGCGCCGCCACGCCGGGCCGCGAGACCAGTAGAAACACGATTCTTTCAACTTTGCCCGCTAGGGTGGGGCGACCGGTGGGAAAGGGGCAGTCCGTGAAGCTGATCAGCGCGCTCGGCGTGGCGTCCGCTATGGTCGGCGGCTCATTCCTGCTGCCCGGTCCGGCCGCCACGGCCGCCGGGGTGCACTGCGCGTCCGAGAGCGGCATCGACATCACCGTCGTCGACGGGCGCACGGCCTGCCGGGCGGTCACCGACACCATCGGCCAGGCGCGCGCCGCCGGATTCGACGGTGTCGGCTACGCCAACGCGACCCTCGGCGCGATCGCGCTGGGGATCGGCGCGGCCGGCGGCGTGGGGGCAAGCGAAGGCGTGGGCGGGATACCGATCGCCATCGGGCTGGGCCCGGACGCCATCGCGCTCACCACACTCTCCGGCGAGAATCTGACCGGCGACACCTTCGGCGTCTCGATCGCGGTGAACGGATCGCGGGCTCAGGTCAGCACCGCCGAGAACACCGTGGTGTGCCTCGGGTCGGGCGCCTTCGCCTGGAACTCGGCCACCGGGGCGAGCTGCCTGGCTACGCCGTTCGGGCTGCGCGTCTAGATCACTGCCGCCATGACGTGATCTTCGTCACGAACCGGTTTGGTGTGCGGCAAAACCGTACGGACGGACGTGATTCGGCCCCATCCGGGACTCGCCGGGGTGACCGGCACCTTTACCGAATACCGGTGACGCCCAACAACTTCTGTGTCACAGGACACACCGGCCGGTCGGCCCGCATCAATCCCGGAAGGCGCTGGATTCCGGTCGCGCCCGGAAGGTAGGAAGGACGGACGGGGTCGGGTCGAGTTCTACCTATTTACTTGGAATGGATGAGGTACCTATGCATGCCGGTTCGCACAACAGGTCGCTGCCGAGATCACAATCCCGGCTCTCCCGTCGGCTCCGGCAGGGCGTCCTATTGTCTGCGGCCATCGCGGCGGCCGGCGCCCTGATCGTCGCCCCGGCTCAGGCCGAGCCGCTGATTCCCGGATTCCCCGGGCTGGGCTCCTCGGCCACCGATCCGGCCCCGAAGGTCACCTTCGCGCCGCCGAGCATCAATATCGCCGATGGCGAGACGGTGGGCGTGGCGCAGCCGATCATCATCACCTTCAAGGACCCGATCGCCGAGGGCGACCGCGCGGCCGTGGAGAAGGCCGTCAAGGTCACTTCGTCCAAGCCCGCGCCGGGCCACTTCACTTGGTGGAGCGACAAGCAGGTGCGTTTCCGGCCGAACGACTTCTGGCCGGACAACACCGACGTGACCGTGGCGGCGGGCGAGACCCACAGCGCGTTCCGGATCGGCGACGCGCTCGTCGCCACCGCCGACGACGCCACCCACACCATGACCATCACCCGCAACGGCGAGGTCGTGCAGACCATGCCGATCTCGATGGGCAAGCCCAAGCACGAGACCCCCAACGGCATCTACATCGTCGGCGAGCAGCTGCGGAAGATGACGATGGACTCCTCCACCTACGGTGTGCCGATCACCGATCCCGAGGGCTACAAGGTCGAGGTCGAGTACGCCACCCGGATCTCCAACAGCGGCATCTTCGTCCACGCCGCACCGTGGTCGGTGGCGCAGCAAGGCGTGTCGAACGCCAGCCACGGCTGCCTGAACGTGAGCACCGAGAACGGCCGCTGGTTCTTCGAGAACGCGAAGCGGGGCGACCCGGTGATCGTGCAGAACACCACCGGCGGAACCCTCAACGCGCGTGACGGTTTGGGCGACTGGAACTGACCGCGTCCTGACGCAACGCAAGGGCCACCGGCATCCGGTGGCCCTTCGTCGTTCCCGGGAACTAAACGATCAATTACTCGAATTCACTGACCGGTTTGTCTGGTCCTTGGTTCACTTGCGCGCATGCGCGGAGTGTTCAGCTCGACGCCCGATGGCGTTAACTCTTTATTTGCTGTGCGCCGCAAAGCTTCCGCGGTGCGATCCAGACCCGAGCGAGTTCTCCCGCAGCCCCGAGGTAAGGGGTGGCGCGGGCGGCCGTGGCAGGACTACGCGCTGTTCTTCGTCCTGGTAGCTCCGAACCTGGCGCTGCTCACGCTGTTCGTCTACCGGCCGCTGATCGACAACATCCGGCTCTCCTTCACCGACTTCAACATCTCCGATCAGTTCGTCACCTACATCGGCTTCGAGAACTACACCGAGTGGTTCGGCCGCGACGACTCCTGGCAGATCGTCTCCAACACCCTGATCTTCACCGTGGCCGCCGTGGTCGGCTCCATGGTGCTCGGCCTGGCGCTGGCGCTGCTGCTGGACCGGAAGCTGTTCGGCCGCAATGTGGTCCGCTCGGCGGTGTTCGCGCCGTTCGTCATCTCCGGCGCCGCCATCGGCGTCGCCTTCCAGTTCGTCTTCGATCCCAGCTTCGGGTTGATCCAGGACGTGCTGCACAAGCTGGGCGTGGACCAGGTGCCCGACTTCTACCAGGACCCAAGCTGGGCGCTGTTCATGGTGACGGTCACCTATATCTGGAAGAACCTGGGTTACGCCTTCGTCATCTATCTGGCCGCGCTGCAAGGGGTTCGGGCCGAGCTGATGGAGGCCGCCGAGATCGACGGGGCGAGCCGGTGGACGACCTTCACCAAAGTGCTGCTGCCGCAGCTGCGCCCGACGACCTTCTTCCTGTCCATCACGGTGCTGCTGAACTCGCTGCAGGTCTTCGACATCATCAACGTGATGACGCGCGGCGGG
The DNA here is from genome assembly GCF_040681285.1 of Nocardia sp. NPDC051832. Taxonomy (NCBI): domain Bacteria; kingdom Bacillati; phylum Actinomycetota; class Actinomycetes; order Mycobacteriales; family Nocardiaceae; genus Nocardia; species Nocardia sp. NPDC051832. Next base: position 1,403,639 of record NZ_JBFAYL010000001.1, on the reverse strand, counting down.
CCGCTCGGCACCAGCACCTCCACCATGGTCTACCAGGTGTATCAGGAGACGTTCGTGAACTTCCGCGCCGGCTACGGCGCCACCGTCGCCACCATCATGTTCCTGGTACTACTGCTGGTCACCCTCTTTCAGGTGCGCATCATGGATCGGGGTGAGCGGTGAAGACGACTGCCGTCGAAACGATGTCCTACCGTCGCAGGCAGCGGCTGGCGACGCTGCTCGGCTACGCCGCCATGGTGTGCGTGCTGATCATCGTCGGGGTGCCGCTGTTCTGGATCTTCATCACCTCGTTCAAGGAACGCCCGGACATCTACACCCAGCCCGCCGTCTATTGGCCGAGCACCTGGCGTCCGCAGAACTACAGCGACGCGACCACGACGCTGCCGTACTGGACCTTCCTCCGGAACTCGCTGATCGTCACCGGAATCATCGCGGCGGTGAAGTTCGTACTCGGGGTGCTCAGCGCGTACGGCCTGGTCTTCCTGCGCTTCCCCGGCAAGACGCTGGTCTTCCTGATCATCATCGCCGCGCTCATGGTGCCGAATCAGATCACCGTCATCTCCAACTACGCGCTGATCGCCCAGCTCGGCTGGCGAAACACCTTCCAGGGCATCATCGTTCCGCTCTGCGGCGTCGCCTTCGGCACCTTTCTCATGCGCAACCACTTCCTGTCGCTGCCCTCGGAAGTGATCGAGGCGGCGCGGATGGACGGCGCGGGCTGGTGGCGGCTGCTGACCCGGGTGGTGCTGCCCATGTCGGGTCCGACCATGGTGGCGTTCGCGGTGGTCACGCTCGTCAACGAATGGAACGAATACCTCTGGCCGTTCCTCATGGCCGACAGCACCGAGGTCGCCACGCTGCCGGTGGGTCTGACGCTGCTGCAGAACACCGAGAACACCTCCGTCACCAACTGGGGACCGGTCATGTCGGGGACGCTGCTGACCATGCTGCCGATTCTCATCGTGTTCCTGCTACTGCAACGCCACATGATCAAGGGCCTCACCTCTGGTGCGGTCAAGGGCTGAAATACAGGAGATCGCAATGCCCCCTTCACAATTCCCGAATCTGTCCAGACGTGGCTTCATCGGCCTGGCCGGCGCGGCCGCCGCCGGCCTGGCCCTGACCGCGTGCGCGGGCGGCGGTGGCGGCAAGCAGGGCGGGGACGGCAAGACCATCAACTGGTGGTCGAATCACCCGGGCACCTCGAAGGATTACGAGCTCGAGCTGATCAACCGCTTCCAGGCCAAGTTCCCGGATCTGAAGGTGAACCTGGTCGACGCGGGCAAGAACTACGAGGAGGTGTCGCAGAAGTTCAACGCGGCCCTGTCCGGCGGTGAACTGCCCGATGTCGTGGTGCTGTCGGATGTCTGGTGGTTCAACTACGCGCTCAACGGCACCATCGAGCCGCTGGACGGGCACTTCGGCGACGCCGGGGTGCAGCTGGACGACTACGTCGACGCGCTCGCGGCGGACTACCTGTTCAACGGCAAGCACTACGCGCTGCCCTACGCGCGCTCGACTCCGCTGTTCTATTACAACAAGGACGTCTGGTCGAAAGCCGGTCTGCCCGACCGCGGCCCGGACAGCTGGCAGGAATTCGACGAGTGGGGCCCCCGCATCCAGGCCATCGTCGGCGACGGCAAGCTGGCGCACGGCTGGGGTGACGCGAAGAACTACTTCGCCTGGACCTTCCAGGGCCCGAACTGGACTTTCGGCGGCGCGTACTCCGACAAGTGGACGTTGAAGTTCACCGATCCCAGCACCATCAAGGCCGGACAGTTCCTGCGAGACATGGTGCACACCAAGAAGTACGCGGGCGTGAAGCCGGCGATCGCGACAGACTTCGGCGCGGGCGTCATCGCCTCCACCATCGCCTCGACCGGCGACCTGCGGGGCATCGCGAAGAACTCCGAAGGCAAGCTGGAGTTCGGCACCGCGTTCCTGCCGCATCCCAACGGGCCCGGCGTGACGACCGGCGGCGCCGGCCTGGCGATTCCGGCGCGCATCTCCGATGAGCGAAAGGTGAACGCGCTCAAGTTCATCGAGTTCATCACCAACCCCGCGAACACGGCGTACTTCTCGCAGAACACCGGGTACATGCCGGTGCGGAAGTCGGCGGTCAACGATCCCAGCGAGCAGGAGTTCTTGACGAAGAACCCCAAGGCCAAGGTCGCCATCGACCAGCTGGCCCTGACCAAGTCACAGGACTACGCCCGCGTCTTCGTCCCCGGCGGCGACCAGATCATCGGCACCGGCCTGGAGCAGATCGCACTGCAGAACGCCGACCCGGCGACCGCGTTCGCCGGGGTGCAGAGCCAGCTGCAAGCGATCATCGACCGGCAGATCACCCCGAAACTGCCCAAGTAACAACGCGTTAGGAGACAGACAGCATGGCTACAGTGCACTTCGACGGGGTGACGCACCAATATCCCGGTGCGCCGAGCCTTGCTGTCGACAATCTCGAACTCGATATCGCCGACGGGGAGTTCATCGTCCTCGTCGGCCCCTCGGGGTGTGGCAAGTCCACCAGCCTGCGCATGCTCGCGGGGCTGGAATCGGTGGAGCAGGGACGTATCCTGATCGGCGGCAAAGACGTCACGGGTTTGCCCCCGCGGGCCCGTGACGTCGCCATGGTCTTCCAGTCCTACGCGCTCTACCCGAACATGACGGTCGCGGAGAACATGGGCTTCGCGCTGCGCAATATGGGAATGAGCAAGTCCGACACCAAGGTCCGGGTGCTGGAGGCCGCGAAGATGCTGGAGCTGGAACCGCTGCTGGAGCGCAAGCCCGCGAAGCTCTCCGGCGGCCAGCGGCAGCGCGTGGCGATGGGGCGCGCCATCGTGCGCCGGCCCCAGGTCTTCTGCATGGACGAGCCGCTGTCCAACCTGGACGCCAAACTCCGGGTCAGCACCCGCTCACAGATCGCAGCCCTGCAGAAGCGGCTGGGCACCACCACCGTCTATGTCACCCACGACCAGGTCGAGGCGATGACGATGGGGCATCGCGTCGCCGTGCTGCTCGACGGCAAACTCCAGCAGATCGCCGCGCCGCGCGAGCTCTACGACAATCCGCTGAACACCTTCGTCGCCGGATTCATCGGCTCCCCGGGCATGAACTTGCTCGAGGCGCCGGTCGAGGACGGCCGCGCCGTCCTCAACGACCTGCGGATCCCGGTGCCCAACAACAGTTCCCGGTCCCGCGTCATCGTCGGTATCCGCCCGGAATCCTGGGAGGTCACCACCGACCCCGACAACAGCCTGGCCGTCGACGCCGAGCTGCTCGAGGAGCTCGGCGCCGAATCCTTCGTCTACAGCCATCCGATCACCGCGGAGTGGTCCAGCCGCTCCGGCAAGGTGGTGGCCCGGGTCGACCGGCACTTCCAGATCGCCCTGGGCGATCGCCTGCGGCTGCGCCCCAAGCTGAACGAGATCTTCTTCTTCGACGCCGACACCGAGCAGCGCCTGCGCTGACTCAGTCCGCGGGCTTCAGCTTCGCGTGCATCAGGTAGACGTTGTAGCTGTCCCACGCCGAAACCGTGAAGTACAGGTCCTCGGTGGTGGACCAGGGATGGATGAAGCCGCCGTAGGTCTTCGGATAGTCGGCGGTCGAGACCAGCTGTGCCGCGTCGGTCCAAATACCCTGAGGCGTAGCGGAATTCCGGACGACGATCGAGCCCTTCCCCGGATCCAGATAGACCATCTGCCACTGCTTCGCGGCCGCGTCGTAACGCACCGAGATCTCGCTCGCCAGGCCGAGCACCACGGGAGAGGCGTCGTTCTCGGCGGCCGGCGCCCAGTTGCCGTCGACCCAGTACTGGTAGGCCGATTTGTTCAGGACGTCGGCCTTGGGCACCCGCGCCAGCGCGATCATGCCGACCCGCCCGTTGGGCGTGCCGAACATGTAGACGTAGTCGCCCTCCGGGACCATGGCCGCGACCTGGAACCGGCCGCGTCCGAACACGTTGTCCCACTTGGCGTGCTGGTCCTTGACCCAGGTGTTGCCGCCGTCGTCGGAGTAGGCGATGCCGCCGTAGTTGGTGGACCACAGGCCGGGGATGCGGCTCCAGCGGTTCACCGACATGTAGCTCATGTACTGGCGGTTGCCCAGGGCGAAGCCCGAGGTCGGGATGACCGTGGTCTCCCAGTTCTTGACCTTGCGGCTGGCCAGGAACTCCGCCGCGTGGCAGCGGCTGTCCTGCACGAAGGTGTCGATCTTCAGGCCGTCGGCGAGATCGCGGTCGGTGCTGAAGCCGAGCACGTTGCTGCGCCAGTCCGGGCCGCCCGCGCCGCCCGTGACCCAGCCGTCGCCGAAGGTGTCGCCGAAGACCACGGCGACCTCGCCCGGCTTGGTCTCCCACATCAGGCCGAGGTCGGTGCCGTCGACCTGCCAGCGCATGTCGGTGCGGTTGATCGAACCGCGGCCGGTCACCTGGTTGACCAGCTCCACCCGCTCGACCTGCGGCGCGGCGACGGCTTCGGCGACCGGGCCGGGTTCGATGGGATGCACCACCCGCGGCGGGACGGGTTGCGGGGCCGCGCCCGGCTCCTCGCGCTCGTACGGGATCGGGATCGGCTCGATCTCCGGTTTGATCTCCAGCCGGGGCAGCTCGAACTTGCCCGCACCGGAACCCGAGTTCGACCCGGTGTCCGGAGCCTCCGGTTCGGTCGATTCCTCCGGCTCGGGCGTGTCCCGGAGGTCCGGGCAGGGATTGCGGCACGGATCGGCGGGCAGCGGCGCCTGCCCGACCCGGGTGTTGTCCTGCGGCGGATCGGGCACCGGCACCGGGGTGAACTCGGGGACCGGCACCGGGATCTCGATCTTCGGCGGAATCTGGATTACCGGCGGTGGCGGCAGATTCGGATCCGGCTGGCGCAGCAGCGGATCGAAGCCGACCTCACCGCACAGGTTCACCGGTGGGGGCGCCCACGGATGGGAATTGGCCTGAGCGGGCAACGGCACGCAGAGCAGTCCGGTGAGAACGGCTCCGAAGACTACTGGAGCATCCAGCTTCTCCGGCAGCAAGCCCATATCTGTTGACTCCCTGTCGATTCGGATCGAACGCGGGAAGATCAACTTACCGGAGCGTGCGCCGACGCGCGGGAAGCCGGGCGGTCGGAATACATTCGATATGGAACCGAATTCCGCGAGGCTGCGTCCAACTGGATATGAGCGATATCGAATACGTCTTCGGGACGGGTGACGGCGAGGTCCATGTCTGGTCCTCACCGGCCGATCTGGAATTGGCCCGCACCGGCACGGTCGACGCGGTGCAGTTGGATTTCGACGGCGACGGCCTGCTCGACGACGCGCTGTGGGACACCCGCGGCACCGGTGTCGCCGACGTCGCCGCGCTCGACCTGAACGACGACGGCGTGCTCGACCACTTCTATACCGACCCCTCCGCCCTGGGCACCTGGGATCACCTGGTCACCGGCTTCGACTCGGCCAACGAGCCGCTGGAGTGGACCATCCGGCCCGAACCGGAGCCCGGCCCGAGCCCGGCGCCGGACAATATCGTGACCGCCGATCTCGCCCAGGTGCTCGCGGAATATCCGGCGCTGCCCCATGATTCGCCGCGCTCGCCGCGCGATTTCGAACTTCTGGATCAGGCCGAGGCCGCCTGGCGGAATGATTGACGAGCGCGCCGCGCATTGACGGCAATTGCCACAATTCCGGCGAAATACACAGCCGCACCGGCGAGTACGACCGGCAGCGATCGGCCGTCGGCCGGAATAACCAGCGCCGCAACGGCAATCGCCAGCACGAAGGCGATGTTGAAGACGGTGTCCTGTAGCGCGAAAACCTGCCCGCGCCGGGCGTCATCGATATCGATCTGCATCGTCGCGTCACCGGTCAGCTTGATCGTCTGCCCGGCCAGACCGAAGAGGAACGCACCCGCCAGCAGCAGGTGATGCGCGTGCTCGGCGATGGGCCCGCCCTGCGCCACCGCGATCGGCGTCACCAGCGTCAACTGCACCAGCGTCGCGGTCAGCAACCCGGCCACCACGGTGCGCGGCCGGCCGAGCCGCGGAATCACCAGGGGCGCCACGACCGCCGCCACCAGCATGCCCGCCGCGGCCGCCGCGATCGCGACGCCGAACCCGAGCAGCCCACTGTCCAATCCGGAACCGCCGGCCGCCGGCGCCTCACGCAAGACCAGCACCATGATCAAGGTGTTGGTGCCGAACACGATTCGATGCGCGCCGATCCCGATCATCGCGGTCGTCACCTGCGCCGACTGCCAGACCGCGACCGCCCCAGTCTTCAGCCCCGTCGCGATCGCGTGCAGCGCGCTCCTCCCGTGGCCCGCGGCCCCGTCCTCGGGGCCGAGCACCCGCGCCCGGAACCCGGTGGCGAGCACCGCGCCCAGCACCGACCCGGCGGCGCTCACCCCGACCGCCACCGCGGACGCGAAATCGCCCGCGCCGAGCAGGCCGATGATCGCCACCGATGCCGCCGCACCGATCCCGGCGCACGCCGAAGCCACCGTCGCCAGCACCGAGTTCATCGGCACCAGCCACTGCTGGGCCAGCACCCGCGGCAGCGCCGCCGACACCCCGGCCAGCACGAACCGGCTGATCCCGACCACGGCCAGCGCGCCGAGCAGCAAGGGCAGCTCGCCGACCCCGGCGAGCAGCCCGAGCGCGACCGCGCCGATCAGCACGGCCCGGAAGACATTGGCCACCAGCAGCACCGCGCGCCGGTCCCACCGGTCCAGCAGCGCGCCCGCATAGGGCCCGATCAGGGAATACGGCAGCAGCAGCACCGCGAAACCCGCGGCGATCGCGAGCGGATCGGTCTCCCGTTCCGGATTGAACAGAATCGCCCCCGACAGCGCCGCCTGGAACATCCCGTCCCCGAACTGCCCGGCGAACCGCACTATCGCCAGGCGCAGCACGCCCGGACTGTCGCGCAGCGCGGTACGCAACGGCACCGACTCGGACGGGGCGGGTGCGGTCGACATCGTGCTGATTGTGCCGGGTGGCCCAGCGGCGCGGCCGGTCAGGCCGGATGCGGCTGGTCCAGCGAATCGACCAGGGCACGGATGGTCTCGCGGGTATCGGGCGTAAAGGGCAGCACCTCGAGGGCGCCCGCGTCGATCCACGCGTGTGCGTCGTGTTCGCCGGGGGCGAGCTCGACCCGGCCGGGCTCCGTTTCGACGATGAAGGAGAACTTGCGGACCTTGGCCTTGGTGCGGGTGGCGTAGTCGACGGCGCCGAGGAACTCCAGGAAGCCGCGCACCCGCAGGCCGGTTTCCTCGTGTAACTCCCGTTCGACGCACTCGGTGAAGCTCTCCCCGGACTCGACGCCGCCGCCGGGTAGTTCGTACATCCCGCCGTAATAGGAGTCCGGCACCCGGCGCACGACCAGCAGTTTGCGGTCCCGGAAGACCGCGACTCCGACCACGAAGTCGGTGATGCCCTCGGCCCGCGCGGTGGCGCGGAGATCTCGCTCGATGCGCTCGAGCGCCTCTGGTCGCATCCTGGATCACCTCCGGTTCCATTGCCGCGCAGATATTTTGCGTACCCTACTGGGCTCGTTGCCGCGTTCCACAGCTCGGCCGTTACTCCTCACCTGGCGTTCACCCGAAAGTCGCTAGGTAAAATGCCGAGTGCAGGACAATTTACTCGGAATCCGGGGTACCCCGTCGGAGGTGCTCCCACCCTGAAACGCAGGTCGGAGAAGGAGGGACCAGTTCACATGTCCACGCTCACGACTCCCCATATCGACATCCACCGCGGCGGCGACCGCATGAAGACCCGGATCCCGTGGCTGGACTCGAAGCACTCCTTCTCCTTCGGCGAGCACTACGACCCGGACAACACACATCACGGGTTGCTGCTGGTCAACAATGACGATGTGGTGCTGCCCGGTCAGGGCTTCGAGACCCATCCGCACCGGGACATGGAGATCGTGACCTGGGTGCTCGACGGCAGCCTGGTGCACCAGGATTCGCTGGGCCACAGCGGCGTCATCTATCCGGGTCTGGCGCAGCGCATGAGCGCGGGCGCGGGGATCCTGCATTCGGAGAAGAACGACTCCTGGCGCCTCTCGGACGCTGCCGCGGCGCACGAGGACCCGGTGCATTTCGTGCAGATGTGGGTGGTGCCGGACGAACCCGGCCTGACTCCCGGGTATCAGCAGCTCGAGATCGACGACGAACTAGCCGGCGGCGGTCTGGTGACGGTGGCCTCCGGGCTGCCGCGGTATCGCGATCGCACCGCCATCGCCATCAACAGCAGCCATTCGGCGTTCCACGTGGCGCGGATGCCGGGCGCGGACGGCGCACCCCAGGTCATCGACCTACCCGACGCTCCCTATCTGCATGTGTTCCTCGCGCGCGGCGAGGTCGAGATGGAAGGCGTGGGCCCGCTCTACGAAGGCGACGCCGTGCGGCTCACCAGATCCGGCGGGCAGCGCCTCACCGCGCACGGGCCCGCGGAAGTGCTGATCTGGGAGATGCACGCGCGCCTCGGCGGGCAGTAGCCGCTCACTCCGTCGCGGGTTCCTTGATCCGGGCCGAGCAGGCGCGCGTCGCCGCGACCACGTCACCGAGCAGCGGGCGGAAGTCGCGCTGCGGCGGATCGATCCACAGCCGGTAACCGCCTTGCTCGTCAGCGGGGGAGGGCAGCACCAATCTGGTACCCGGCAGCGCGACCGACGCGCACACCCGGAACAGATCCGAGAACAGCGCCATATCCAGGTACGAACTGTCGGTCGGACCGGTCAGGAACGTCCACCGGCCTGAACGCGGATGCGCGATCACCGGTCCGGTGCTCGCCTGCCCGGGGGCCAGCAGCGTCCGCACCCGTTCGCCGAGCGTGGCCGGCATGACGACCGCGCCGACCGCGCCCACTTCCAACATGATTCGGCCCAGCGCCGGATCGACCACGCCGTATAGCCCGTGGTCCTTGCGATATCGGCGGCACCGGGCGAGGGCATCCTGGGTCGCCGCGAAAGCTTCAGGACTGCCGGGATCTTTGCGGGACGTACTCATACGAACCTCGCCTCGATGCATCGATGGATCGATATGACGGGGAGAGCTGACCAGCTTGGATGCGACAGTAGCCCGGCCAAACTGGGTTGACAATAGTCACACGCAGAGGAATCGCGCGGGCGTAGCATCGCCAGTCATGGCACCCGTTTCGCCTACCGTCGCGCGTTGGGAATTGGTGTTGCGGCTGCGGGAGTTGCGGGAGCAGCGCGGCTTCGATTCCGCGACCTTCGCCAAACGCGTCGGCTTCACCGCCGCCAACTGGTCGCACGTGGAGAAGGGCCGCCGCGTCCTCACCGTCAACACCATCGGCCCCGTGCTCGAGCTGCTCGAAGTCGACGCCGAGGAACGGGCCGAACTGCTCGCGCTGCTGGACGCCAGCAAGCAGCGCGGCTGGTGGGCCAAGGCGGCCGCGCTGCTCGGCCCGGAATTGCAACGCCTGTACGGCATGGAGTTCGGCGCGCAGTCCATCCGCAGCTACGACAGCCTCATCGTGCCCGGCCTGCTCCAGACCGAGGACTATGCCCGCGCCCTGATCAGCGCCGATGTGATGATCCGGCCGGTGCAGGTGGAGCAGTTGGTGGGGATCCGGATGCAGCGCCAGGAACGACTATTCGGGCCGGAGCCGGTCGAGCTGACCGCGGTGATCGGCGAAGCCGCCCTGCGCCAGCAGACCGGCGGGCAGCAGGTGCTGCGCGGGCAGTTGAGTCATCTGTCCGACCTGCTGGAGAAACACGAGCACATCGAGGTGCGGGTGATTCCGTTCGCCGCCACCGCCGGGGCGATCCTCGGCGGCTCCAGTTTCCACCTGATCGACTTCGCCGGCCAGCAGCTGCCGACCTTCGGCTGGGCCGAGAGCGCGGTCTTCGGCGGGGCCGTGGAAGATCCGGACCTGGTGCGCGATATCGGCTTCGCCTACGTCCGCGCGCTCGGCCAATCCCTTTCCCGTGACGAATCATTGGCGCTGATCAGAGCTTATGACAAAGTGTAAAATCCTGCGCATGGCCACCACCGCTAGCCCTCGGCCGCCCCACACCGGCTGGTTCACATCGTCTCGATCCAACAACGGCAATCAATGCGTCGAGGTTCGGTTCGATGGTGATGCGGTGCTCATCCGGGACAGCAAATACCGCCGCAACCCGGCCAACCGCCGTGCCGAAGAGCCCATCATCACTGTCACCGCGCGCCAATGGAATTCGTTCCTGCGGCTCCTCACCAGTGGGCGAGCACACGATCAGTTGCTCGTGCACATCTCCTCCGACGGCAGCGCGACGATGCGCTACCGCGACATCAGCCTCAGCTACACCCCGGACGAATGGACCGCCTTCCTCGCGGGCGCCCGCGCCGGGGAATTCGACCGCATCCTCCAGTCCAGTTAGATCCCTTACCCGGCCGCGCCCCGCGGCCGGGGTCTGACCTCGCCCGCCGCGCTACCGCCGCGGCGGCATACTGGAGACCGTGACTTCCGAACTGACGAGCCCCTCCGGTATCGATCTGTCTCACCTGAATGACGCCGTGCGGGTGCAGGACGACCTGTTCGCGCATGTCAACGGCAAATGGCTGGACACCTACGAGATTCCCGCCGACCGGTCGGTCGACGGCGCCTTCCGCGCGCTCTACGACCAGGCCGAGCTGGACGTGCAGGCAATCATCCAGAATGCCGCCGCGGAACAGGCCGAGGCGGGAACCGACGCCCGCAAGATCGGCGATCTGTACTCCAGCTTCATGGACACCGAGACCGTCACCGCGGCCGGGCTGGCCCCGATCGCCGACGAACTCGCCGCGGTCCAAGCGGCGGGCGAGCGCTCCGGCTTCGCGGCGCTGCTGGGTCGCCTGCAGCGCACCGGCGTCGGCGGCGCGGTCTCCTGCTACGTCGACACCGACGACAAGAACTCCAACCGCTATCTCGCGCACACCACCCAGGCCGGCATCGGCCTGCCCGACGAGTCCTACTACCGCCAGGACGACTTCGCCGAGATCCGCGCCAAGTACATCGCGCACATCGGGCGGATGTTCGCGCTCGCGGCCACCGACCCGCGGATCGGCGCGCTGCTGCCGCAAGATCTGGACGGCGTCGGCCAGCGGGTCTTCGAGCTGGAGCAGAAGCTCGCGGCCGGGCACTGGGACGTGGTGAAGCGCCGCGACGCCGAACTGAGCTACAACCTCACCACCTTCGCCGAGCTCACCGCGGCGAACCCCGAGTTCGACTGGGCGGCGTGGACTTCCGCGCTCGCCGACGGGGTGGACAAGTCCGGGCCCGAATTGTTCGCCGAGGTCGTGGTGCGCCAGCCCGAGTTCCTGCGGACCTTCGCCCAGACCTGGGAGTCGGAATCCCTGGACGACTGGAAAGCCTGGACCGCGTGGCGGATCATCCGCTCCCGCGCCGCCTACCTGACCGACGAGCTGGTCGAGGAGAGCTTCGACTTCAACGGCCGCACCCTGAGCGGCCAGCCGGAGAACCGGGAACGCTGGAAGCGCGGCGTGTCCCTGGTCGAGGCGCTGCTCGGCGAGGCGGTCGGCAAACTGTATGTGGCCCAGCACTTCCCGCCGGAAGCCAAGGCCCGGATGGTGGAGCTGGTGGCCAACCTGCAGGAGGCCTACCGGCGCAATATCTCGCAGCTGGACTGGATGGGCGCCGACACCCGGCAGGCCGCGCTGACCAAGCTGGAGAAGTTCACCCCGAAGATCGGCTACCCCGACAACTGGCGCGATTACTCCGCGGTCGAGATCGATCCGGCCGACCTGGTCGGCAACTATCGGCGCGGCTACGCCGCCGACCACGACCGTGATCTGAACAAGCTCGGCGGGCCGGTGGACCGTAGCGAGTGGTTCATGACCCCGCAGACGGTGAACGCCTACTACAACCCGGGCATGAACGAGATCGTCTTCCCGGCCGCCATCCTGCAGCCGCCGTTCTTCGATATGAACGCCGACGACGCCGCCAACTACGGCGGCATCGGCGCGGTCATCGGCCACGAGATCGGGCACGGATTCGACGATCAGGGCGCGAAGTACGACGGCGACGGCAACATGGTCGACTGGTGGACCGATGCCGACCGGGCCGAATTCGGTAAGCGGACAAAGGCGTTGATCGAGCAGTACAACGCCCTGTCGCCGCAGGAACTCACCAACGACCACACGGTCAACGGCGCGTTCACCGTCGGCGAGAACATCGGCGACCTGGGCGGCCTGTCGATCGCCCTGGAGGCCTACCGGATCTCGCTGGACGGCGCCGAGCCCCCGGTGCTCGACGGCCTCACCGGCCTGCAGCGCGTCTTCTACGGCTGGGCGCAGGTGTGGCGCACCAAGGCGCGCACTGAGGAGGCCATCCGCCGGCTCTCCATCGACCCGCACTCGCCGCCGGAGTTCCGCTGCAACGCGGTAGTCCGCAATGTGGACAGCTTCTACGAGGCTTTCGACGTCAAGCCGGGCGACGCTCTGTATATGGAACCCGCTCAACGGGTGCATATCTGGTAATCGCCGTAGGGTCGGCGGGGTATCGGAGGTACAGCGGACTCTCCGCTCTACCCGGTCGACCCTAGGGAGAGAAGCACATGGCGAGCGGATTGTTCTACAGCGGACCGGATCTCGGCACACTGCACCGCGAATACGCCGCCAACGGACGCCTGGACGACTCCGCTCAGCTCAACAGCTCGCACAGCATCGTCGTCGCGGCGCCCGTCGCCAAGGTCTGGCAACTTCTCGTGGACGTCGCCAACTGGTCCAGCTGGTACCCCGGCTTCCAGTTGAAGACGCTGACCGAGGTCACCCCCGGCGGTACCTTCGAGTGGACCCTCGGCAACGGCACCATCCAGTCCACCTTCGCCGTGGTCGCTCCCGGGCGCGAACTCACTTGGTCCGGAAAGGCCATGTGGCTCAAGGCTGTCGACCGCCATGTCCTCGAACCGGTCGATGCGAACACCACGCGCGTCACCGTCGCCGAATCCATGAGCGGCGTTCTCATCCCGCTGATCTACAGCACCGCCAAGATCCAGAAAGTCCAGGAGACCCGTCTGCAAGCGCTGAAGGCCGTCGCCGAAGGTTCCTGACCTCCTGGTCAGTGGGCCGGGCGGAAGCGAATGACTCGCCCCGGGCGGGCCTGCGCGAACGCGTCGACGTCGGCGGACACGACGACCGCGAGCACGGGGTAACCGCCGGTGATCGGGTGGTCGGCCAGGAAGACGACCGGCTGGCCACTCGGCGGCACCTGGATCGAGCCGAGCGCCATGCCCTCGGTCGGTAGCTCGCCGGCGGCCTTGCGGGCCAGAGGTGGACCGGTACGGCGATCGAGCCGGGCTCCCACGCGGTCGGTATCGGCGGAGACCGTCCATTCGCCGCGGAACAGGGCAGCCGGGTCGGTGAACCAGTCGTCGCGCGGCCCGAGCACGACGCGGACGTCGAGGGGGTCGGCCGTGGGCTGGGCCACCGGCGCCACGTCGACGATCGGCAGGGTGTCCGGCGCCGGGCCGATCGGCAGGCGGTCGCCGGGGCGCAGTGGTTCCGGGCCGATGCCGGACAGGGTGTCGCGGCTACGGGATCCGAGCACCGGGGCGAGGTCGATGCCGCCGCGGATCGCGATATAGCTGCGCAGGCCGGTGCCGGCGAGGCCGAGCCGAAGTGTCTGTCCCGCGCGCAGTTCCAGCACGCTGGCCGGGCCGACCGGGGTGCCGTCGACGGTGGCGGGAGCGGGGGCGCCGGTGACCGCCAGGGTGTGCTGGCGGTCGACCCGCAGCGTCAGCCCGCCGAGCAGCGCTTCGATCGCCGCGAAGTGCTCCGGGTTGCCGACGAGGCGGTTGGCCAGACGGATGGAGCCGCGGTCGGCCGCACCCGCCACGCCGACGCCGGAGCCGAACCAACCCGGCCGGCCCAGGTCTTGCACGGTGGCGAGGGGACCTACAGCGTCGAGGAGAATCATGTGTCCGCCTCGACGAAGCGCACGGTGGACCCGGGCTGGATCAGGGCCGGCGGATCGCGATCGACGTCCCACATGCGTAAGTCGGTGCGGCCGATGAGTTGCCAGCCGCCGGGCGTACTGCGCGGATATACGGCCGTGTAGCCGCCCGCGAGCGCTACCGCGCCGGCCGGGATGGCAGTCCGCGCCTGGTCCCGGCGGGGGACGGTGAGGCGATGCCCGGCGGATTCGAGGTAGCCGAAGCCTGGGGCGAAACCGACGAACCCGCAGCGCCAGGTCGTCCCGGTGTGGGCGGCCACCACTTCCGCGGTGCTCAGGTTCAGCAGGCGCGCGACATCGTCCAGGTCGGCCCCGTCATAGCGAACCGGAATCAGCAATGGCTCGGGAAAGTCGTTGTGCGACAGTGTTCCACGGGAAACATCTCGGGCGGCCTGCTGGAGCAGCTCGTCCAGGGCGTGGCGGACCGGCTCCGCCACGCTCGGCGAATTCAGGGTCACCAGAATGGTTTCCGCGGCGGGCAGGACGTCCTCCACGCCCGGCACCGCCCGGTTCCGCAGGGCAGCAGCCAGATCGGCGACCCCGCCCGCCGGCGTCACCAGCAAGGCGCGATCACCGGCGGCACGGATCACCTCGGTCATGCGAACGACTCCAGCGGCAGGCCCAGTTCCGTCAGCCGGGTACGGATCCGGCGCGCCATCTCGACAGCGGCGGGCGAGTCGCCGTGCACACAGATACTCGCGGAGTCGACGGCCACCGGGTCGCCGTCCACCGTGCTTGTCGCGCCGCTGGTGGCGATCGAAACCGCCTGCGCGACAGCCGCGTCCGCGGACAGCACCGCCCCGGCGAGCGTGCGGGGGGCCAGCGTGCCGTCGGGAAGATAGGCCCGGTCGGCGAACCCTTCGCCGACGAACCGCACCTTCGCCTCCGCCGCCGCCTGCTCCAGCAGCGTGCCCGCCGGACCGAGCAGCACCAGCTCCGGATCGTAGGTCGTCATCGCGGCTACGACAGCGTCGGCCAGCTCGCGGTCCTGGGCCGCCGAATGGTAGAGCGCACCATGCGGTTTCACGTATCGCACCCGGTCACCGGCGGCGCGCGCGAAAGCGTCCAGCGCACCGATTTGATAGAGCACCTCGTCGCTCAGTTCGGCGGGGGGCACCGCGATCGCACGCCTGCCGAAACCCGCCAGATCCCGATAGCCGACATGGGCGCCGATCCGCACCCCTTTGCCGACGGCCAGCGCACAGGTGCGGCGCATGATCGACGGGTCACCCGCATGGAACCCGCAGGCGATATTCGCGCTGGTGACGATGTCGAGCATGGCCGCGTCGTCACCCATCGCCCACGGCCCGAAGCCTTCGCCGAGGTCGCTGTTGAGGTCGAGGGGCTGGCGCATGACCCAATTTTCCCACGCCGCACCCCGCTACCGGAGAGCAACGCATCGACCTGGGCAGACGTCCGGAACATTCGCGCGGTCTGGGCGTTTCCGGGCCCCGCCGGTACGCTCGGTTCAATCATGGCCGCGTATTTCGATCCGAAGTCATGGTCACCACTCCGGGCGGTCGAAGCGGGCAGACGCCTGTTCGACCAGTCGTGGATCGACCAGTGGGTTTCGGTCACCACCTCCTGGGTCGACCCGGTGGCCGACCTGGGCGCGGGCACCGTCACCGCGCTCCTGCCCGACGTCCTGATGACCATGCTCAGCGAAGGCATCCTGAGCCGCTTCGGCGGCCAGGAGATCAGCGCCACCCTGCTCGGCCACGAGTTGCACGCCACCCTCCAGGTCCTCAAGGTGCGCCGCCGTGGCGCGCACTTCCAAACCAAAACCGTGCTGTCCCGGGTGCTCTGGGACAAACACTCGATCGAATCGGTCACCCTGATCGCGCACGGCGTCCGGCTGATCCCCGGCGTACCGACCAAGGTCCGGGCCCAGCACTTCGACCTGGACGGCACCGTCACCACCGAGGCGCTGGTCGGCTGGCTCAACGAGCGCGAGTTCGACTGGGAACTGAGCGTGCACGAAAGCGGCCTCATCCAGGCCAGACACCGGAAGAACAAACTCACCGCGCTGGTCGACGCCGCCGTCGAGAACAACCTGCTGACCGTGCGGATCGAGAAGGCCGCCTGGTGGGGCCTGCGACTACCGCGCAACCTGATCACCGCGCCCGCGGTCCTGATGGACGGCCTGCCGAATCACGCCCGCATCGTGCACGCCGCCCGGGACGGCGACCTGGTCCGCTTCCGCGTTGACCTACCGGAGCTGACCGGCTCGTTCGACCTCGCGCAGATCCGCTCGGCCATCGTCACCGGCACCACCCTGATCATCTTCTGACCCGGTTCAGCTCTGCGTCTTCCACCACTCCAGCAGCGCGGCCTCGGCCTCGTCCCGGCTCATCGGCCCGCGATCCAGGCGCAGTTCCTTCAGGTACGACCACGCCTTGCCGACCTGTGGCCCCGGGCGCAGCCCGAGCAGCTCCATGATCGCGTTGCCGTCCAGATCGGGCCGGACCTTGGCCAGGTCCTCCTCCTGCTGCAACCGCTCGATCCGGGTCTCCAGATCGTCGTAGGTCGCGCGCAGCGCGGCGGCCCGCCGCTTGTTCCGCGTGGTGCAGTCCGCGCGCACCAGCTTGTGCAGCCTGGGCAGCAGTTCGTCGGCGTCGGTGACGTAGCGGCGCACCGCCGAATCCGTCCACTGCCCCTTGCCGTAGCCGTGGAAGCGCAGATGCAGGAACACCAGCCGCGCCACGTCCTCGGTGAACTGCTTCGGATACTTCAACGCGCGCAACCGCTTGCGCACCATCTTCGCCCCAACCACCTC
Source organism: Nocardia sp. NPDC051832 (assembly GCF_040681285.1). Taxonomy (NCBI): domain Bacteria; kingdom Bacillati; phylum Actinomycetota; class Actinomycetes; order Mycobacteriales; family Nocardiaceae; genus Nocardia; species Nocardia sp. NPDC051832. Next base: position 1,386,917 of record NZ_JBFAYL010000001.1, on the reverse strand, counting down.
GTGGTGATGGAAGCTCACCCCGCCGCCGGGCTCGTTGCGCTTGGTGTCGGGCTTGCCGATGTCGTGCAACAGCGCCGCCCACCGCAGCACCAGGTCCGGGTCGCCCTCTTCCAGGTCGATCGCCTGCTGCAACACCGTCAGCGAATGCCAGTACACGTCCTTGTGCTGGTGGTGCTCGTCGATCTCCAGCTTCATCGCCGGCACTTCCGGCAGCACGCGCTGCGCCAGCCCGGTCTCGCACATGATGTTGATGCCGTCGATCGGATGCGCGCCCCCGATCAGCTTGTCCAGCTCGGTCCGCACCCGTTCGGCGGTGATCCGCTCGATCTGCTCGGCCATCGCGGTGATCGCGGTCCGCACCCGCGGGTGCAGTTCGAACCCGAGTTGCGCGACGAACCGCGCCCCGCGCAGCATCCGCAGCGGGTCGTCGTTGAACGAATCCTCGGGCGCCGCAGGCGTATCCAGCATTCCCGCGAGCAGCGCGTCCAGGCCGCCGAGCGGATCGACGAAGTCCAGCGACCCGTCGGCGCCGATCCGCACCGCCATCGCGTTCACGGTGAAATCCCGCCGCACCAGGTCGGCCTCGAGCGTGTCGCCGAAGGTCACCGCGGGATTGCGCGAAACCCGGTCGTAGCTGTCACTGCGGAACGTGGTGATCTCGAGTTGCTGTCCGGATTTGGACGCGCTCACCGTCCCGAACGCCAAGCCGCCGGTGTCCCACAGATGGTCGGCCCACCCGCGCATCAGCTCCTGCACCACATCGGGGCGCGCGTCGGTGGTGAAATCCAGATCGGTGCCGAGCCGTCCGAGCACCGCGTCCCGCACGCTGCCGCCGACCAGGTACAGCTGGTGGCCCCGCGCCGCGAACAGCTCTCCGAGCGGGGTCAGCACCTCCGACAAGCCCCCGAGTGTGACCGCGGCCGCGGCCAGTAATCGGGTACGTCGCTCTACTGCTGCATCCTCGGACTTGGGCGAAACCACGAAACGGCAGCTTACCGACCTTCCGCACCAGCTCCTAAGCGCGAGGATCACCGCCGCTGACTCAGGCTTTCCGGACCCCACAGTCTAAGCTTGCTGAGTGTCTCCGGCCGATCGTGCGAACAGTCGACGCCGCCAGCCTCGGCGCCGCGGTTCGGCCCCCAACGCTGCGCCGAAGCCGCGCATGCGCACCGTGCGGGAAACCTCCGCCGGTGGCCTGGTCGTCGACGGGCTCGACGGCCCGGGCGAAAAGCGCAGCGCCGCACTGATCGGGCGCACCGATCGCCGGGGCCGTTTGCTGTGGTCGCTACCCAAGGGCCATATCGAGGAGGGCGAAACGCCCGAGCAAACCGCGATTCGCGAAGTGGCCGAGGAGACCGGAATCAATGGTGTCGTGGTTGCCGAGCTGGGCAGTATTGATTACTGGTTCGTGACCGAGGGGCGCCGGGTACACAAGACCGTGCATCATTATCTGCTGCGGTCGGTCGGCGGTGAGCTGTCCGACGCCGATGTGGAAGTCACCCAGGTCGCCTGGGTTCCGTTGAGCGAGCTGCATTCCCGGCTCGCCTACGCGGACGAACGGCGACTGGCCGAGGTGGCGAACAAGCTGATCGACCGGATGGAGACCGGCAAGCGATGACGCAAGGACTGTGCCGGATCATTGTGGCGGTCCTGACCCTGATCGGTTCGATGCTCGCGGTGCCGGTGCTGGCCGGCGCGCAGCCCTCAGGGTCGAACAACGCGTCCACTCCGAAATTCCTGAAACTATCGCTGGATTCGGTGTCACCGTCGACGGTGACCACCTCCAGCGATCCGCGGCTGACGGTGTCGGGCACGGTCACCAATATCGGTGACCGGGTGGTCGACGACATCAGCGTGCGAATCCAGCGGGCCGCGGCGGTGACCACACCCAGCGACCTGCGGTACGCGCTGCGCCTGGACCAGATCAACTACGAGGTGACCGGCCCGTTCGAGGACGTGGCCGAGCGGCTCAGTCCTGGTCAGCGCAAACAGTTCACGCTGAGCATCGACCTGCGCGGCAGCGGCGCGGCGTCGCTCGGGCTGACGCAGGCCGGTGTCTATCCGCTGCTGCTGAATGTCAACGGGGAGCCGGCTTACGGCAGCCAGGCGCGGCTGGACGACGCCCGCTTCCTGCTGCCGGTGCTCGGCCTGCCGGCGACGCCCGAGGAGCCCGCCGCGCCGGCCCCGGCCGACGTGCCGGTGGCGACCACCCTGATCTGGCCGCTGGCCGACCGCCCGCGCCTGGTCGCGGGCATCCCCGGCGCGGTCGATGCCAAGGCCGAACTGACCGACGACGAACTCGCGGCCTCGCTCGCCAAAGGCGGACGGCTGGAACAACTGCTGGCCGCCTTGGAGACCGCGATCGGCAACAGCGGCAAGAACAATCCGGCCGCCGCGATCTGCGTCGCGATCGATCCCGATCTGCTGCTCACGGCGCAGGCCATGACCAAGGGCTACCGCGTGCTGGCCAGCCCGTCGGACCCGGACGGCCAGACCCGCGCGGGCGCCGGCAGCGAGGCCGCGCAGGCCTGGCTGGACCGGTTGCGCACGGTCGCGGCCTCGACCTGCACGGTGGCGCTGCCGTTCGCGCAGGTCGACGTGTCCGCACTGGCGGCGGTGAACGACCCGGACCTGTCCGCGCGCGCGTTGAACGCACCCGCCGAAATCGTCGATTCCGTACTCACCACCAAATCCGTGCGCGGCGTCAGCCTGCCCGATTCCGGCAGCATCGATACCGGTGCCGGAATGCTGTTGCGCAGCCACGGTTTCGGGACCGCGGTGCTGGCCGATACGGCGGCGGTCCCGGTCGGCACGGCCGGCGCGAGCGATCTGCCGCAGACCACCGCCACCTCGCGGACGGCGTTGCCGGAGCCCGCCGCACCCGAAATCGTCCGGGTGCCCGGCATCACCGCACCCCAGGACGACCGGGTGGCGGCCGAATCCAGCACGCCCGCAACACCGTCGAGCACGCCGGCCACCAGTACCCCGGCGGCCCCGGGAACCACCGCGGCGCCCACCCCGGCGACGCCGTCGGCCCCGCCCGCTGACCCCGCGCTGCACGTCGCGCCCTTCGACATCTGGTCGGCGACGGCGCTGGCCGCAGTCGGCTCCAATCCGCCGACTCCGTCCTATACCCCCAGCCGGGTCCGCTACGACGTCACCATCGATTCCCGTGCCGCCCGGCTACAGGACGCGCTCGGCGCGGTCTCCTGGACCGCGCTCAATCCCCTGGCGGGCCGCCCGCGTTCGCAGCTGCTGATGCCGCCGCAGCAGTGGGGCGCCAACAAGGACGAGGCGTCGGCGCTGCTCAAGCAGCTGGATCTGCTGATGCGCAACAACCTCGCGACCCCGCGCCCGTTCACCGAACTGCTGGCCGAACAGCCCGACCCGCAGCCATACGAACTGGACTATCTGGGCCAGGCCGCGCGCGACGCGGTGCCGAACCGTTTCGTGCCTCCGGTCCGGGACCAGGCCGCCCGCGTCACCGACCTGCTCGACGCGCTGGTCGAGATACCCGAATCCGAGCCGACGCCACGGGAATTCCTCACCCCGCTGCGCGACGACCTGATCCGGGTGCTCACGCTGTCGGATCGCCGCACCGGAAACTCGGCCCAGCCGGACACGTTCGCGCAGCGCCGCCAGGACCAGACCACCCGTGAGCTGGACAGTCTGTACAACTCGGTGACCGTGCTGCCGCCCGGCGGCGTCTACACCCTGGCCTCCGAACAGAGCCCGCTGCTGCTGGTGGCCCGCAACAACCTGCCGGTCACCATCCGCATCCGGTTCCGGATCGAAGCGCCCGCCGAGACGAATATCACCGATATCGGCGAACAGCAGCTGCCGCCCAACGGAACCCGCTCATTCCAGGTCCCGACCGAGATCGACGACAGCCGTAACCTGGTCGTTCCCATTTCCATTACCACACCCGACGGCATCCCCCTGGGTCATCCGACCTCGGTCTCCGTTCGCTCGAACGCCTACGGCCAAGCGTTGGCGATAATTACCGGATGCGCTGGATTGCTGTTGTTCCTCCTTGCCGGGCGCCGGTTGTGGCACCGGTTCCGGGGACAGCCCGATCCGGCCGACGAAGGGTTCGATCCGAGTACCCGGCGCCGCGTCAACCGCTACCTGCGGGCACGGAAACGGGTACTGCGTGAAGAGAGTTGAGCCGACCCTTCCACAGGTGTGCACAATGGGGGAGAGCTCGAGGGGTGTTTTGGTGAGTGCTGGCGAAACGCCGAAGCTCGAGCAAGCCGGATGCACAGGTCCGGCGCGGTACAGGAGGCATGATGAGCGACGATGATTTGTCCGCTCATCCCGCTCGACCAGAGGAAAGACCTGACGGGCCGCCCGCCCGCCGGGCCCCGGCCGCACCCTGGGAACGGCGACTACAGCCGCCCGAGCCGCGAGAAGAGCCGGGCATGACCCATCGCGATCCGTACGGTGCGCCGCGTCCGCAGCTGAACCGTCCCGTTCCGCCGCCGCCGGGCAGACCGGTGCCGCCGCCGCCCAATCGCCCCGGGCCCGATCCGCGTCAACCGGCGCCGCGACCGCATCCTGGGCAGCAGTCCTACCCGCCGCCGCCCGCCCCGCGGGACCGGCAGCAGCCGCCGCCCGGCCGGCCCAGACCACCGATGCCGCCCGGCCGCCCCCAACCCCCGCCTGGTCCGCCGCCTTCCGAGCAGCCCACCAGGCGGCTCGCCGCACCCCCGAACTACCCACCGCCACAGCCGAACCCCGCGCCCGCACGCCCGGCGCCGCAGCAGCAGCGCCGACCGGAACGACCGGACCAGGTGCGGCGCCCGCGTACCCAGGAGTGGCCGGTCGCCACCAAGGAGCCCGAACCCGAGGCCAAGGAGAGCGCCGGCGGGCGGCTGCTCCGCAATTCCGGTTCGATGGCGGTCGCGACGCTGGTCAGCCGCATCACCGGCTTCGGCAAGGTGCTGATGCTGGCGGCCGTGCTCGGCCCGGAGATCGCCTCCGCGTTCACCTCCGCGAGCCTGATCCCGAACATGATCGCCGAGCTGGTGCTCGGCGCGGTGCTCGGCGCGATCGTGGTCCCGACGCTGGTGCGCGCCGAACAAGAGGACGCCGACCGCGGCGCCGCCTTCACCCGGCGACTGATCACCGCCGCGTTCGCCGTGCTGCTGGCGGCCACCGTGCTGACCACGGCGCTCGCCCCGATTCTGGCGACCCATGTCTTCGTCGACGCCGACGGCAAGGTCGACACCGCGCTCACCACCGCGCTGACCTTCCTGCTGCTGCCGGCGATCCTGTTCTACGGCATGTCCGCGCTGCTCACGGCGATCCTCAATACCCGGGAGAACTTCAAGCCCGGAGCCTGGGCGCCGGTGCTGAACAACGTGGTGGTGCTCGCCGTGCTCGCGGCTTACGCGCTGACGCCCGGCGAGATCACGCTGAACCCGGTGCGGATGAGCGATCCGAAACTGTTGCTGCTGGGCGTCGGCGTCACCCTCGGCGTGGTCGTGCAGGCGATGAGCCTGCTGCCCGCGATCCGCCGCGAGGGCATCGATCTGCGCCCGCTGTGGGGGCTGGACGATCGGCTCCGCCAGTTCGGCACCATGGGCGCGGCGATCATCCTGTACGTGGCGATCAGCCAGGTCGGCATGATCTTCGCCAACCACGTGTCCTCCGAGGCGGACGCGGCCGGTCCGGCCATCTACTCCTACACCTGGCTGCTGCTGCAATTGCCCTACGGCGTCCTGGTCGTCACGCTGCTGACCGCGATCATGCCGCGGCTGAGCCGCAACGCCGCCGCCGACGACACCCCGGCCGTGGTCGACGATCTGTCCGTCGCCACTCGCCTGAGCATGATCGCGCTGCTGCCGGTGGTCACCTTCTTCACCTTGGCGGGCCCGCAGATCGGCGAGGCGCTGTTCGGGTACGCGCGCTTCTCCGGCGACGCCCAGCGGCTCGGCACGGCGCTGGCCTGGTCGGCGTTCACGCTGATCCCGTACTCGCTGGTGCTGATTCATCTGCGGGTGTTCTACGCCCGGCATCAAGCCTGGACCCCGACCTGGATCATCCTCGGCATCACCGGTGTGAAGATCGTGCTCTCGGCAGTGGCGCCGATGATCGCGCGCACCCCGGATCAGGTCGTGATCGTGCTCGGCGCGGTGAACGGCATCAGCTTCGCGGTCGGCGCCGGCATCGGCGGCTACCTGCTGCACCGCAGTCTCGGCGATCTGCGCATGGCCAATGTCGGGCGCACCATCACCCGCGTGGTGCTGGCCTCGATCGCGGGCGGCGCGGTCATGCTCATCGTCGACACCGTGCTCGGACTGGACCGCCTGTCGAACTCCTTCGGCGGACCGGGTTCGCTGATCCGGGTGGCGATCGACGGCATCGTGCTGCTCGCCGTGGCGTTCGGCCTGATGCGACTCGCCGGTGTTCCTGAAATCGTTGCAATTACGGTCGCGGTGTCCCGACGGCTCGGAATCACGCCGCCCGCACCGGATCTGGATCTGGACTCCCCGGTCGACGACGAATACGCCACCCAGGTGTTCCGCAGGCCGGATCCCTACGGCTACTCCGGATTCGACCCGTACATGGACGCACAAACCATGGTGCTACCCGTCATTCGGGACGTTGCGGTTGACCGCACCGGCAGGGGTGAGTTCCCGTACCCTGTTCGGCAGAGAAGCACAAGTGGCGAATTCGCCGGCACCTCGATAAATCAGGGCGAAGGAGGACCGAGGGTGAGCGACGACGCGTCGGTGGGCGGCGTCCCGTCCGCCGATCCATCTGCGACCACAGCCGGCGGTTTGGAGACCGACATCGAACACCCCACTCCGGATCCCGCGCCCGGGCGGCGCGACAGCGAAGGCCCCGCGCCTCGCGATCCGATGTATGACACCGGGATGATCCCGATCCCGCCGTTCCAGGCGCCGCCCCCCGGCGTCGATCCGGGTGCGCGCCGGGGACCACGCGGCCCCAAGCTGCTGGCGGGCGCCTCGGTGGCCGGCGGCCGCTACCGGCTGCTCGCCCCGCACGGCGGCTCCCGCGGGCTGAAGTTCTGGCAGGCCCTGGACATCAAGCTCGATCGCGAGGTCGCGCTGACCTTCGTCGACGCCGACCAGAAGGCCGGCGAGAACTCCGGGCACGACGGCCCGCAGGCCATCCTGTCCCGCACGCTGCGCCTGGGCCGCATCAGTTCGCCTGGCTTGGCCCGCGTGCTCGACGTGGTGCGCGGCAGCTCCGGCGGCATCGTGGTGGCGGAGTGGACGCCGGGTCGTTCGCTGCGCGAGATGGCCGAAACCGTGCCGTCCCCGATCGGCGCGGCTCGCGCCATCCGCGCGCTCGCCTCGGCCGCCGAACTGGCGCACCGCGGCGGCGGCTCGCTGTCCATCGATCACCCGGATCGGGTGCGCATCAGCGCCTCCGGTGACGCCGTGCTCGCCTTCCCCGGCACCCTGTCCGATTCCGACGCGCAATCCGACGTGCGCGGTCTCGGCGCCATGCTCTACGCGCTGATCACCGCGCGCTGGCCGATCCGGGCCGGCGGCATGACCGGCGCCGCGGCCACCGTCGGCGGTCTGCGCCTGGCCGATTTCGGGCCGGACGGCACCCCGGTGGAGCCGCGCCAGATCCGGCCCGAGGTGCCCTTCGAGATCTCCGCGGTCGCCGTGCGATCGCTGGAATCGAACAAGGGCGTGCGCACCGCCGCCACCGTCCAGCACGTGCTGGAGCAGGCGTCGGTCGTCGATCAGAAGACCGATTTCATCCCGGTGCTGAGATTGGGTCAGCGACAGAACGCGCAGGCCGCGGCCGTCGTCGACGAATCGCTGGCCGATCCGGAACTGCTTGCCCAGGAACGGGAACGCTCGCAGCGCATGATGTGGATCATGGTCGGCCTGGGCATCCTGGCCGCGCTGGTGGTCGGCATCGTCATCTGGTGGATGGTCAGCCTGTTCGCGCCGACCGCCTCCGACCAGCCGCTCAACGAGCAGCGCAATATCGGCCTGACCACCGAGGCAGCGCCCGCACCGACCTCGGGCAGTCCGGTGGCGCCGAGCGCCGTCGCGCCCGCCGGCGTGCCGGTGCCGGTCGCCAAGGTCGAGGTGTTCTCCCCGGAGGGCACCCCGGACAACGCGGGGACCGTGAGCGCGGTGCTGGACCACAATCCCGGCACCGTCTGGAAGACCGATCAGTACTTCCAGCAGTTCCCCGCCCTGAAGAAGGGCATCGGGCTGCTGGCCACGCTACCGAGCCCGGCGAAACTGACCAGCGTGTCGATCAATTCGCCGAGCCCGGGCACCTCGGTGGAGATCAGAACCTCGCCCACCGACTCGCCGACGCTGGATCAGACCCAGCTGATCGGCTCGGCCCGACTAGGGGACGGCGTCACCGAGATTCCGGTGCGCGCCGATCAACCCGCCCGCTATGTGCTCGTCTGGATCACCGGCCTCGGCAATTCCGGTGGTCAGTTCCAAACCGCGATCGCCGATCTCCGCTTCGACGCCGCCAGGTAAGAAGCGCCGCACGTGTCCATTCCGTGCCACCTCTGCGCGCACGTGTCCGATCCGTGCCGATTTCCGCGCCTGCCAAATCCGTAGTGCGCCAGCCCGTCCCAAGTACGCGACGTGGCCGTTCACCCGGTTATGATCACTACGCGCTCTCTGTGGGGAGCTTTTCCCGGGAGCGTCACGAGTCCTGGATGCCGCGGGAAATTGATGGTGACGGCCGGCCCGGCCGTCGCTGGTGAGCGCCGTCGGAGGGGTTTGGCTTTTGTCCGAAATGAGCGGGGGTTCCCACGGGGGATCTTCAGGTCCGGTCGCGTTCCGCGCCCGGCCGTTCGCACCGGACGAACTCTCCGATATCGAACTGCTGCGAGCCCATGCCCGCGGCGAGCGCCTCGCCTTCTCCGAACTCGTCCGCCGGCACAACGACCATCTCTGGCAGACCGCCCAGCGCACCTCCTACACCCGGGAAGATGCCGCCGACTCGCTCCAGGACGCGCTGCTGGCCGCGCATCGCACCGCGGGCTCGTTCCGCGGGGAATCCGAGGTACGCAGCTGGCTGCACCGCATCGTGGTCAACGCCTGCCTGGACCGCATCCGGCGCAACAAGGCCCGGCGCGCGCTCTCGCTGAGCCCCGAGAACATCCCGGAACCCCTCGACGACCGGGACGCCTTCGCCGAGATGGAGATGTCGATGGTGGTCGAACGAGCCCTGTTCGCACTGCCGCCGGACCAGCGCACGGCCCTGGTCGCGGTGGAAATGGAGGGGTATAGCGTGGCCGACGCGGCCGCGCTGCTGGGCGTTCCGGAGGGGACGATCAAGAGCCGCTGCGCCCGCGGTCGGCAACGTTTGCAAGAACGCCTGGAATTTCTGCGAGATCCACGGAACCGGAAGTAGCCGGGATGCGTCATTAATAGTGACGACCAACCCGGCGATGTAATTGACGGCAGTATTACGAGACCACTGGAGGTGCGATGGCGACTCGGTCCGATCCGCAGCCTCCGTTCTCGCCGGAGCTGCTCGCCGACCTGCACGCGGACAATCTGGCGCCCGAAGAGAGCGCCGCGCTGTGGCCGGTGGTCCGCGCCGATCCGGCCGCCCGCACCTACCTGAACTCGCTCGACGAGGTGAACGCCGCACTGCGCGCCCTGGCCGGCAGCGATCGGCCCGCCGAGCCCATGCCCGCCGACGTGGCCACCCGGATGGCGTCGTTCGTCGCCGATCTCGAACCCGCCGAGCTCGCCGAAGCGGAACGTCCCGATGCGCCGATCTCGCTGGCCGAGCGGCGTGGCAGGCGCCTGCGCTGGATCGCCGCGGCGGCCGCGAGTGTCGTGCTGCTCACCGGAGCGGGTTTCGCGATCCAGCTTTTCCGGGACGCCGGCACCACCCCGGGCACTCCGATCGCCCAGCCGCCGACTCCGACACCCGTCGAGGACGATGTGTTCCCCGCCTCGGTCGCCCTGGCCGCCCTGGGTCGCTTCGATGTGACCGGCGCGCTCGCCGGGCGGGACACCCTCGCGGCCTGCGTCGCCGCCAACGGCCTGGGCGAGCGCAAGATCCTCGGCTCGACGGACATGCAGTACAAGGGCGCCGAGGCCGTGCTGATCCTGCTGAGCGGCCCGGATGGCCGCAAGATCACCGCCCTGGTCGTCGGCACCGGCTGCTCGGCGGGCGATCCGCAGCTGAAGAACGTCACCGACATCGGCTAGGGCCGCGGGACGGGTAAATTCCCCCGGGAACAACGGACATTAGGCTGTTGTTGACCGAACCGTCCCACCTTTGTCTTCTCGGAAGGGCCCCATGACAACGCCAGTTCGCGACTTGATCATTGTCGGCTCCGGACCGGCCGGTTACACGGCCGCCGTGTACGCGGCCCGCGCCGAACTCCAGCCGCTGCTCTTCGAGGGCACCCAGTTCGGTGGCGCCCTGATGACCACCACCGAGGTGGAAAACTTCCCCGGCTTCCGCGAGGGCATCATGGGCCCCGACCTGATGGACGAAATGCGGGAGCAGGCAAAGCGTTTCGGCGCCGACGTGCGCTCCGAGGACGTGGACGCGATCGACCTGTCCGGCCCGATCAAGACCGTCACGGTCGGCGACGAGACCTACCAGGCCTACGCGATCATCCTTGCCATGGGTTCGGCGGCCCGCTACCTCGGCGTGCCGGGGGAGCAGGACCTGCTCGGCCGCGGCGTCAGCGCCTGCGCCACCTGCGACGGCTTCTTCTTCCGCGGCCAGGACATCGTGGTGGTCGGCGGCGGCGACTCGGCGATGGAGGAAGCGACCTTCCTCACCAAGTTCGCCAGCAAGGTCACCATCGTGCACCGCCGCGAGGAGTTCCGCGCCTCGCGGATCATGCTGGAGCGCGCCAAGGCCAACGAGAAGATCGAGTTCCGGCTCAACGCCGAGGTGGTTCAGGTCAACGGCACCGACAAGGTCACCTCGCTGACCCTGCGCGACACCAAGACCGGTGAAACCTCCGAGTTGGACGCGACCGGCCTGTTCGTGGCGATCGGCCACGACCCGCGCAGCGAGCTGGTCAAGGGCCAGGTGGAGCTGGACGCCGAGGGCTATGTGCAGGTGCAGCACCCCGGCACCGCCACCGCCGTGCCCGGTGTGTTCGCCGCGGGAGACCTGGTCGACCACACCTACCGCCAGGCCATCACCGCGGCCGGCACCGGCTGCCGCGCGGCCATCGACGCCGAGCGGTGGCTGGCCGAGCAGGGTGACATCACCAGCAACACGCTCGATCACGCCGGCAAGCCCGTCGCGGCCAACTGACCTCCTCTTTTACCCGATTCAAGGAGATACCCATGTCCGCTAACACGGTCACCGTGACCGACAAGGACTTTGCCGATACGGTGCTGCTCAGCGAGAAGCCCGTCCTGGTGGACTTCTGGGCCACCTGGTGCGGCCCCTGCAAGATGGTCGCCCCGGTGCTGGAGGAGATCGCCGGCTCGCACGGTGACAAGCTGACCGTCGCCAAGCTGGACGTGGACGCGAACCCGGAAGCCGCCCGCGACTACCAGGTGGTGTCGATCCCCACCATGCTGCTCTTCGAGAAGGGCAAGCCGGTCAAGCGGATCGTCGGCGCCAAGGGCAAGGCCGCGCTGCTGCGCGAGCTCGAAGGCGTCATCTGACGCTGGGCACCCCCTAACGAACCCCGCAGTCCGACTGCGGGGTTCGATCAGGTAATCTCCCCGTTTAATCCCCCAGGGCCCGGTGCTGTAATTCGCGGTGTCATTAGGACATCGCGGCCCCACGACGCGCCGTAGGATGCCCTGGACCCCGCGAATTGCTGAATTCCGGGTCAGGTCTGAGACAATCGACGCGAGCACAGCTCCGGTCGTGCGAAGGGTGTAGACCCTCGCATGAGTGGGTACCCGGGTTGACGGAAGGAAAGGGCTCTCACGCATGCACCGACTTCGTCACGGCGATACCGGTCCAGCCGTCGCAGAGGTTCGGAGCACACTGGCAAGTCTCGGATTCCTCCATGCGCACACGGCAGGCACCGATCCCGCCGACGCACGCGAGTACTGGAAAGACACCGAGGCCTCCTTCGATCACCAGCTCGATTCCGCGGTCCGTGCGTTCCAGCAGCATCGCGGTCTGCTCGTCGACGGAGTCGTAGGCCCCGCGACCTATCGCGCGCTCAAGGAAGCTTCGTACCGCCTCGGCGCCCGCACGCTCATCTATCAGCTGTCCGCGCCGCTGTACGGCGACGATGTCGCGACCCTGCAGCGTCGCCTGCAAGATCTCGGCTTCTATGTGCACCGCGTCGACGGCTATTTCGGCCCGCACACGCACGAGGGGCTCACCGCGTTCCAGCGCGAGATCGGGCTCTCCGCGGACGGCATCTGCGGTCCGGAGACCCTGCGTTCGCTGGAACTGCTCGGCGCGCGCGTCACCGGCGGCAATCCGCACCGGATCGCCGAGGAAGAGGTCGTGCACCGGGCCGGTCCACAGCTGACGGGCAAGCGGATCGTCATCGATCCGGGCCTGGGCGGTCCCGACAAGGGTCACCCCGTACCCACCGAGTACGGCGACGTGTACGAATCGGAGATCCTCTGGGATCTCGCCAGCCGGCTGGAAGGCCGGATGGCCGCCACCGGCATGGAGACCTTCCTGTCCCGGCCCTGGGGCGCCAATCCCACCGACGCCGAGCGCGCGGACACCTCCAACGCCTTCGACGCCGACCTGATGATCTCGCTGCGCTGCGCGACCAACCCGAGCCCCGCAGCCAACGGCGTGGCCGGCTTCCACTTCGGTAATTCGCACGGCTCGGTGTCGATGATCGGCCAGGTGCTGGCCGGCTTCATCCAGCGTGAGGTGGTGGCCCGAACCTCGTTGCAGGACTGCCGGACCCACTCGCGCACCTGGGATCTGCTGCGGCTCACCAAGATGCCGACGGTGCAGATCGATATCGGCTATCTGACAAACGATTACGACGCGTCGGTGCTGACCAACCCGCGCATGCGTGATGTCATCGCCGAGGCCATCCTGATCTCGGTGAAGCGGCTGTACCTGCTCGGCCAGGACGACCAGCCGACCGGCACGTACACCTTCGCCGAATTGCTCGCCGAAGAACTGGCCGCCGCCGAGCGGGGCTGATCGCCCCGAACTAGGCGGCGCCGATGCGGAACGGCACGGTGAGCTCCGCGGCCGCCAGCAGCTGATCCAGCGCGCGTTCCACGTCCTCTTTCCAGCCGTGATCGGAGTTCAACTCCAGGCGCAGGCGCGGGAACTTGTGGTGCGCCGCGACCACCTCGAAACCGGCGTCCTCCAGGAAGTCGGCGTCGATCATGCAGGTCTCCGGCGAGCAGTCGGCGGCCGGGTTCTCCCGCACGGGGGCGCCGATCCGCTCCATCAGCATCATCGAACCGACCGAACGATCGGACATGGCCTGGGTCGCCGGACCGTTGCGGATTCCGAACGCCTCCAGCGCCCGCACACCGCGGCGCACCAGATCGGCCACCACCGCCTGCAACATCCGGTGGGGTACATCGGAGTCGGTATAGCGGAATTCGGTCCGCAGCGTGGTCAGCAGGACCGCGTCCGGGCTGACGGGGGAGGTGGGGAACAGTGCGGCGCGCGGCACCACGCTCGGCGGCGAGTACAGCGCGCACCCGGCGACCTTCCCGTCCACCGCGGCGACTTGACCGCACGAGCCCCACTCCAGCAGGACCGTGGACAGCCACGCTTCCTTTTCGAAGACGGGGTCGCTGAAGGCCCGGGAGTCCGCGGCGACGGCGGGATCCATCTCCCAGAAAACACAGCGCCTGGCATGTGCCGGGAGCTTGTCGAGTTCTCCGAGGGAAAGTGCTGTGACGCTGGTCGACACCGCTCTGCTCAGCCTCCAGCCGTCCGATTCATCCATGCGTTCGCGCACGCCGCTTTGTTGCTATTGCTCGCCAGCAAGAATAAGCGATCAAAGAGAACCCGCCTCACTCCACACTCGCTGTGCTGTTGTCAGTGGCCCGGTCGGACCGATGAACCGCGCTCTGAATTACACCGTCACAGTGACGTTTCGGCGCTAGACACGGGTCTACCGGGTTTCCGGGGCGATTTTCGTCACTAATCGAGCTGTTGGGTCTGCATCATCCCGACGATGCGCTCGAGGTCTTCGACGGAACCGAACTCGACGACGATCTTGCCCTTGCGCTTGCCTAGGCTCACCGTGACCCGGGTGTCGAAGGATTCCGACAACCGCTCGGCGACATCCTGCAGACCCGGCATATGGATCGGCTTACGACGCGGCGCCGGGGGAGTGGCGCCGTTGTCCGGATCGCGATTCGCCAGTGTCACCGCTTCTTCGGTGGCACGCACCGATAGACCCTCGGCGACGATGCGCGCGGCCAGTACCTCCTGCGCGTCGGCGCCGGCCTCGAGCCCGAGCAGAGCGCGCGCGTGCCCGGCGGAGAGCACGCCCGCGGCGACCCGGCGTTGCACCGGGATCGGCAGCTTCAGCAATCGGATCATGTTGGTGACGACCGGCCGGGACCGGCCGATGCGCGACGCCAGTTCCTCATGGGTGACGTCGAATTCCTCCAGCAGCTGCTGATAGGCGGCCGCCTCTTCCAACGGATTCAGCTGCACCCGGTGGATGTTCTCCAGCAGCGCGTCACGCAGCATCGCCTCGTCGGCGGTCTCGCGGACGATCGCCGGGATGGTCTCCAGCCCCGCTTCCTGGCACGCCCGCCAGCGGCGCTCGCCCATGACGAGCTGGAAGCGATCGACGCCCGGCTCCAGGCGGCGCACCACGATCGGCTGCATGAGGCCGAACTCGCGAATGGAGTGCACCAGCTCCGCGAGCGCCTCCTCCTCGAAGACGTGGCGCGGCTGCTTCGGGTTCGGCTCGATCTGCGCCGGCGGGATCTCGCGATAGGTCGCGCCCGCCAGGTTCGGATCGGCGTCGTCCTCGGTGGGATCGGGCACCCGGTGCAGGTAGGCCGAAGCGGGCTGCGGGCCAATGGGATCGAGGCCGATCACCACATTGGCCGCGGCGCTGCCCATCCCCGGCGCGAGGCCGTGCGTGGCCCCCATACTCGCCGTATCGACCGCCGGTCCCGTGGGGATCAATGCGGCCAGGCCGCGTCCCAGCCCACCCTTCTTAGCCTGACTCATCGGCTTACCGATCCCTTCTCGTCCGCCACCACACTGCGCTTACCCACCCCGCCGGCTCCGCTGGCCGCCATCCCCGTTGGAGCATCTACGCTGCGCCGCCGGTGGCGGCCTTCGCCATCGCCCGCTGCGCCATCTCCCGACCCGCGTCGAGGTAACTCATCGCACCCCGGGAGCCTGGATCATAATCGAGCACCGTCATGCCGTATCCCGGTGCCTCCGAAACCTTTACGCTCCGGGGAATCACCGATCGCAATACCGCGTCACCGAAGTGGGCGCGAACCTCGTCGGCGACCTGGTCGGCCAGCTTGGTGCGGCCGTCGTACATCGTGAGAATCACGGTGGACACGTGCAGTTGCGGGTTCAGATGCGCCTGCACCAAACCGATATTGCGGAGCAGCTGCCCGACTCCCTCCAGCGCGTAGTACTCGCACTGGATCGGAATCAGCACCTCCTTCGCGGCGACGAGCGCGTTGACGGTGAGCAGACCGAGCGAGGGCGGGCAGTCGATCATCACGTAATCGATGTCGTAGCCGGCGATATTCGCCTGCTCGATGGCCGCCTTGAGCCGACCTTCGCGGGCCACCATGGAGACCAGCTCGATCTCGGCGCCGGCCAGATCGATGGTGGCGGGGATGCACAGCAGGCGCTCGTTGTGCGGGCTCTGCTGAATCGCTTCTTTCACCGAGACCTCGCCGATGAGGAGCTCGTAACTGGAGGGCACACCCGAGTGGTGCTCGATCCCGAGGGCGGTACTGGCATTGCCCTGTGGATCGAGATCGATCACGAGAACTGTCATCCCCTGATGCGCCAGGGCCGCGGCGAGATTCACCGTCGTTGTCGTCTTACCGACACCGCCCTTCTGATTGGCGATGGTGATGATGCGTTGCTCGTGCGGTTTCGGCACAGTCACCTTTCCTGGATGCAATATCTGGCTGGCGCGCTGGGCTTCGGCCGCGATCGGGGTCTCGCTAGGGGAGATATGCCCGAACGGTGTGCTCCCGAAGGCTTCTTGGTCGAGGTTGCTGGAGTCCAGCATCCCCGGCACGCGCGACGTTGTTTCCCGTGAAACATTTTTCGCCGGACCGCTCGACATAACAGCTCCTAACCGAGAACTTCAGATCACGCACCATCGGCCGAACGCCGACGCATGTGACTTCAAAAACAGCTGAGTCGGATCGAACATCGAGCGGAGTCATCCCGCATACCAATATTCCTCCGTGGCAACAACGCTCACGCCCGACGTGACATAGCTTGCCAGCACAGCGCGGGATTAGAAAGCTGAATCGCGGTACGGCGCAGAGGACAAGCGAATTGACCGGTGCCGCCGGTGCCGTTGAGCGAGAAATTGCGCATGTTTCACATGAAACAGCGCACTCCGGCGGTCGACATGGAGTGACGATGTTTCATGTGAAACATGCGGCGGGGGAGCGGATCCGCTCAGTCGCGAGATTTGTTGGCGCGCGCGGCCCGGCGACGCGGCGACCGCTCGGCCCGGGGGAGGAGTTCCGCACTGATCACCAGAGTCGGCGTGGAGACCAGTCCGGCGCCGCACTCGAGCACCTGGGCGTTGCTCGCGCCGGCATCCGCCAGCGCCGCACCGTCGCGCTCCAATTCCGCTGCGGCGCTGACGCCTTTCAGCGCGAGCATCCGCCCGTGGTCGCGGAGCAGGGGGAGGGACCACTGCGCTAGCTTCGCCAGCGGCGCCACCGCACGCGAGGTGACGATGTCCGCGCCGCCCGCTTCCTTCAGTACGCCGGACTGCTCGGCGCGCCCGCGCACCACGGTGATGTCGAGCCCGGCGGATTCGATGAACTCGCTCAGAAAGATGGTGCGCCGCAACAGCGGCTCCACCAATGTGATCCGGAGATCCGGACGCGCGATGCCGAGCGGAATGCCGGGCAGCCCAGCGCCGCTGCCGATGTCGACCACGGTGGCGCCCTCGGGGATCAACTCGCCGAGCACGGCACAGTTGAGGATGTGCCGGTCCCAAAGCCGCGGCACTTCACGTGGACCGATCAGCCCTCGCTCCACCCCGGCGCCGGCAAGCGCCGCACAGTACATCCGCGCGATATCCAACCTGTCGCCGAAAACCTTGACGGCTTCGGCGGGCGGCTCCAGTTCCACGTGAAACATCCTTCCGCGTTCGATAGGTCAACAGTATTGAACCGGCCACTGGCTACTGCATCCGGGACATGGAGAAGGCCCCTGGTCCGATGACCAGAGGCCCTGTCCAATACGTCAGGGTGACGAAACGTCCCGTCCCCCAAGCTCGCCCTGCACTCAGGCGGGAACGACCACCACATGGCGATTCGGCTCCACGCCCTCGCTCTCGCTCTCGACACCGTCGACGGCGGCGACCGCGTCATGCACAATCTTCCGCTCGAACGGAGTCATTGCCGCCAGCGCTTCGGGCGCACCGGATTCCAGCACCCGCTTCGCCGCGGCGGTGCCGAGCGCGCTCAGTTCCTCACGACGCTTGGCCCGCCAGCCGGCCACGTCCAGCATCAGCCGGCTACGCACACCAGTCGCCTGCTGCACCGCGAGCCGAGTCAGCTCCTGCAGCGCATCGAGCACCTCGCCGTTCCGGCCGACCAGCTTGGAAAGATCCCGGCCGCCGTCAATGCTCACCACAGCGCGATCGCCTTCGACGTCCAGGTCGATATCGCCGTCGAAATCCAGCACGTCGAGCAGCTGCTCGAGGTAGTCACCCGCGATTTCGCCCTCTTCGATCAGAGCTTCCTCGGAGTCACTCGCGACTTCAGCTGGTTCCGTCTCGGCGCTCACCATCGTCGTCGCCACTGTGGCGTCCCCTCCGTCGGTCTCAACAGTCATTTGGTTTTCCTTCATCTGCTCGCCGCGACCGCCTGGCCATCGCCGCCGGGTGGTACGCGATCAAGGGGTTGCTGCTCAGTGCTCAGCGCAAGCAGGCGATCAACGCCGCCGCTTCTGATTGGCCCGGCCGCGGTTCGGCCGCTTCTGCCCGCCACCGGAGCGGCGCTGCGCCGAACTCTTGGGCTTGGCGGCGCTGGTGCCGTTCGTCGAGACCGTGTCCACCACATCCTCGACCGCGTCCACCGCGTCGGCGTCGACCTTCTTCTTGACGTTCACCGGCTTCGCGCCCGGCTTCGGCGCGTTCTGCGCACGCTGCTCGAGCTTCTGCTGCTTCTTCGCTTCTTCTTCCTTCTCCATGCGGCCGAAGACGAGATGCTGCTGCCCGTAGGTCCAGATGTTGTTGGCCACCCAGTACAGCAGGATGGCGATCGGCAGGAACGGACCACCGACGAGCACGCCGAGCGGGAAGACCCACAGCGCGAGCTTGTTCATCATCGCGGCCTGCGGGTTGGCCGCGGCCTCCGCGCTCTGGCGGGCGACCGAGGCACGCGCGTTGAAATGCGTCGCCAGGCCGGCGATGACCATGAGCGGGATCGCGACGGCGGCGATGGCCACCCGGGACGGCAGCTGGCCGTCGATGGCGAACGCCTGCAGCTCGCTCACCGGGGTGGTGATGAACGCCGAGATGGGCGCGCCGAAGAGTCGGGCACTCAGGAAGGACTGCACGTCGGCGGCGTTGAAGACGTAGTTCGGGGTGTTCGCGTTGTCCTGGATGCTCATGCCGAGCTGACCGAAGCCGTGGCCGGTCCGGTTGAAGGACCGCAGCACGTGGAACAGACCGAGGAATACCGGCACCTGCGCCAGGATGGGCAGGCAGCCCATCAGCGGGTTGAAGCCGTGATCCTTCTGGAGCTTCTGCATCTCCAGTGCCATCTTCTGGCGGTCGTTCTTGTACTTCTTCTGCAGCTCCTTGATCTGGGGCTGCAACTCCTGCATCTGCTTGGTCGTCCGGACCTGCTTCACGAACGGCTTATAGAGCACGATGCGGAGCGTGAAGACGAGGAACACCACCGCCAGAGCCCAGGCGATGCCGCTGTCCTTACCAAGGCCGGGGATGGCCGCGAAGACTCGATGCCAGAACCAGAGGATCCAGGACACCGGGTAATAAATGAAGTCGAGCACGGCTCTATGCACTCCCGTCGTTCGGTTCGCCGATCACCGCGGACGGTGATCCTGTACAAGCGTGTGGCGCCGCTGTGGCAGTGTCGGCGGCGGCTGCCCCACCCCGGGCGCGTGTGCGGCGCTCCGGAACGGGGTCCCACCCACCAGGGTGCCAGGGCGCGCATTTGAGCAGTCGCACGACCGTCAGTCCGAGTCCGACGAACAGACCTCGGGTGCGCAAAGCGGTCACGGCGTACTCGCTGCAGGTTGGGGTGAAGCGGCACACCGGCATTCGGGTGGGGGAGACGTAGGTCCGGTACAGCTCGATCAAGAAGATCAACAAGCGAGCCGGCAGCCGCACGAGGCTTCTCACGACGACCGGGCCCCATCGAGTTTGCGCAACGCGCCCCGGAGCTGACGGAGAAGATCGTCCGAACTCGCGTCGGCGGCGCCGGGCAGCGCACGGATCACGATATCGGCCTCGGCGGGTAGATCGTGGATCACCTTGCCGCACATATGACGCAGGCGGCGGGCCACACGGTGTCGAATCACCGCGGAGCCCACCGCCTTGCTGACAATCAATCCGAATCGCGGACCGCCCACGCGGACCAGCGCATCCTCCGGAACTTTCGGTTCCGGTGATGCGGTGCCGTCTGGTGAACTTGTGCCCACGATTCCGTCATACCCGCGAACGTGCACGTGTACGACCAGATCTCGCCTCCCGATTCGCTGGCCGCGGCGCACCGTCCGGGAGAAGTCGGCACGATGATGCAACCGATACGGCTCAGGCAACACCCGAGCGTCCGAATGCGAGGATCAGGCAGTCAGGGTCTTGCGGCCCTTGCCGCGACGCGCGGAAACGATGGCGCGGCCCGCACGGGTCCGCATCCGGAGACGGAAGCCGTGGACGCGCGCCCGACGACGGTTGTTCGGCTGGAACGTCCGCTTGCCCTTGGCCACGGTCAACACTCCTCGAGTTGGTGGGCGCCAGGTGACGCCCGATAGCTGGTCGGTAATACGTATCTGCGCAATGCTGAGCCATACCAAGCAATGCAAGTCTGGTCATCATCGATGCGCGTCGGTCCTGGCGCACAGGGTCGGTTACGACCTCAACGCGGTCAGCACAGGACCGCCACCGCACCAAGGGGTGACTGTACGAGGGTACTTATCCGCCAGATGCGGGTCAAACTCAGCCCCCATGAAGCCGGTCATCGGACCAGCTCAGCCGCTGAACACAGGCTGTGGACTGCGGTGACGTTATCAACACCCCTAGGCGCAGGCATGTGCGCAGCGACCTGGCGATAGCTAGTCGATAGCTGAAGAACCGCAGGTGAGAGCGACACACCGGCCGAGCTGAAGCACATTTCACATGTCCCCAGGGTTTTCCACATCTGTGGATAATTGTGTGGAAACACCCCTCCGGTGGCATATTCGTAGGCCGACGGCTGCCGTTCGCCACTGCTCGGAACCGGAGGATCCTAACAGCGCTCGAGAGCTTGCGGGATCGCTGTATCGAAGATTCACGGTGGATAACTACTGGGGAGGACACTGCATGGACGACGAGCAGAACGTGTTGGCCACTGTGTGGCCCGAGGTGATCGCCGAGCTCACCACCGGCTCGCCCGACGGCGCCATCCCCCCGGTAACCAGAGCACAGCAGGCCTGGCTCAAGCTGGTCAAGCCGATCACCGTGGCGCAGGGCTTCGCCTTGCTCTCGGTGCCCTCGTCGCTGGCCCAGGAAGCCATCGAACGCGATCTGCGCGAACCGATCCTGCGCTCACTCGGCCGCCGCCTCGGCCCCCAGGTCGAAGGACTCGGCGTCCGGATCGCCGCGCCGCCCCAGTCGCCCAGTGACCGGTCCGCTGCCAATCCGCGGCACGCGCGGATGACCAGCCGGCCCGAACGCCGGGAACCGCGCCGGGCTCCGACGCCGGACTATCCGGCGCGCGGCGAGTACGGCCAGCCGCAGCGCTACGGTCCGGCCACCGACTATGCCGCCGCCACCGACTACGAACCGGCGCCCGAGTACCAGCAGGGCGGGGTCGACTACGCGCCGGCCGCGGAGTACCAGCCCGCACCGGGCTACGAACCCGACTACCAGCCACAACCGGAATACGAACCGGCGCCGGAGTACGGCCAGGTCGACGACTACTACTCGGGACAGGACTATCAGAGTCCGGTCCCGGCGAGCGTGCCCGCGCCCGAACCGCCCACCCGCCCGAACGGGCAGTCCGATCTTTTCGAGCGATCTGACAAGCAGCCGCAAGCCGGGCGCCGGGAGTCCGGCCCGCCCGGACAGGAGTCGTTGTTCACGCCCGAGCCCGCGCCGATGCGCGGGCCCGGCCGCGAGCAGCCCGGCCGGCCGGCACCGCACGACGAGCCTGAGCCCGCGCTCGCCGCGGCCCATCAACCGGTCCGGGAACATCCGGGGCGGGAGCACCAGGGACGCGAGCATCCGGGGCGGGAACATCAAGCCCGGGGACAACAGCCGGTGCGCGACAGCCGGCCCGCACACCCGGATCACGAGGACGACGACGAGCCCATCGTCAGCGCCCGCAACTCCTGGCCGACCTACTTCACCAAGACCCAGGAGACGCCGGCGCCGAGTTCCTCGGCCAGCCTGAACGCCAAGTACACCTTCGAGACCTTCGTCATCGGCGCGTCCAACCGGTTCGCGCACGCCGCCGCGGTCGCCATCGCGGAGGCGCCCGCGCGCGCCTACAACCCGCTGTTCGTCTGGGGCGCTTCGGGTTTGGGCAAGACGCATCTGCTGCACGCGGCCGGCCACTATGCCCAGCGGCTGTTTCCGGGCATGCGGGTGAAGTACGTCTCGACCGAGGAATTCACCAACGACTTCATCAACTCGCTGCGTGACGATCGGAAGGTGGCGTTCAAGCGGCGCTATCGCGAGACCGACATCCTGCTGGTCGACGACATCCAGTTCATCGAGGGCAAGGAAGGCATCCAGGAGGAGTTCTTCCACACCTTCAACACCTTGCACAACGCGAACAAGCAGATCGTGGTGTCCTCGGACCGCCCGCCCAAACAGCTTGCGACGCTGGAGGAGCGGCTGCGGACCAGGTTCGAGTGGGGCCTGATCACCGATGTGCAGCCGCCGGAGCTGGAGACCCGGATCGCGATCCTGCGCAAGAAGGCGCGCATGGACCGGCTCGATGTGCCGCACGACGTGATGGAGCTGATCGCCAGCCGGGTGGAGCGCAATATCCGGGAGCTGGAGGGCGCGCTGATCCGGGTCACCGCGTTCGCCTCGCTGAACGGCCAGCCACTGGATCTGCCGCTGGCCGAGGTGGTGTTGCGTGACCTGATGCCGGAGACCGCGGCGCTGGAGATCAACGCGGCCACGATCATGGCGGTGACCGCGGAGTACTTCAACACCACGCTGGAGGAGCTGACCGGTCCCGGCAAGGCCCGGCCGCTCGCCCAGGCCCGGCAGATCGCGATGTACCTATGCCGTGAGCTCACCGACCTGTCGCTGCCCAAGATCGGCCAAGCCTTCGGCCGGGACCACACCACGGTCATGTACGCGGAGAAGAAGGTGCGCAAGGAGATGACCGAACGCCGCCGCGTGTACGACCAGGTTCAAGAACTCACAGCCCGGATCAAACAACGCTCCCGATAGCTTTATCCACACCTGTGCACCGCCCTGACCAGGGGCGGTGCATTTTTTTGCCTGTGGATTCCTCGAGGAATTCCTGTTGAGTCCTCGAGGAATCCTCGAGGTTGTGCACCGGTTCGCACACAGCCTGTGGAGGCCGCCTGGGAGCCGCCGCTCACAGGCAGTTGTCCCCATTGCTAACACCCACAGCTACCCACAGGCACTGACCAGGCAGACCCTCGGTTAACCCCTGTGGATTCCTCGAGGAGTCCTTGGGGAGTCCTCGAGGAATCCTCGAGTTGTGCACCTGTTCCTGCACACGTGTGCACAAACGCCGAATTACGGTGGAACAACTCGAGGAGCACTCGAGGATGAATGCGGGACAACTTTCCGACGTCCACAGACACCCTCGGTTCATCCTCGAGTCATCCGCCGGCCATCCCCACGGCACCGCGGGCCACTACCTGCGAAAACAGGCGCAGTCCACAGATTCCACAGTGCCTACTACTACTTCAGTTCTTTCAATTAGAGAGATCTCTTCAAAACAGGGTGTGTGGAAAGTCGGTCGGGGAGAGTCACGCGCCGAGCCACTCGCCGAAGAGCGCATTGACAGCAGGAGCCAAGCATCAGGTACCGACAAGTTCGGCCGAGTCGCTGATCGCGTTACCCGGAACTCGGCGGCGCACACACATCCACAGCACTCACTGGTGGATGCACCGGAGGGTCGGACTAGGTGTACGCGGACTTCCCGAGTACGGTTTGTTGTCGGTCGCCTATGCCAGACTTTCGTAGGGCGGCCGATCCAGTACCCTCTGACGACGTTCGGCCGCGCACACGGCAGTATCGATTCCAAGACTGGGAGAGGACAGATCGGGCGATGGAAAGCATGAAGTTTCGGGTCGCCCGTGAGGATTTCGCGGAATCCGTTGCCTGGGTCGCACGCAGCCTCCCTTCCCGGCCTCCGGTGCCCGTCCTGGGCGGCGTGCTGCTGGTAGCCAACGAGGACGGCCTCACGGTCTCCGGCTTCGACTACGAGGTGTCCGCGCAGATGCGCGTCGCCGCCGAGGTCGCCGGTCCCGGTGAGGTTCTCGTTTCCGGCCGCCTGCTGGCCGACATCACCAAGGCGTTGTCCAACAAGCCGGTCGATGTCTCCGTGGACGGCACCCGCGTGCTGATCAGCTGCGGCAGCGCCAAGTTCTCGCTGCCCACCATGCCGGTCGAGGACTATCCCCAGCTTCCCGAAGTTCCGCAGCAGACCGGTGAACTCGGTGTGGATGTCTTCGCCGAGGCGGTCGGCCAGGTCGCCGTCGCCGCCGGCCGGGACGACACGCTGCCCATGCTCACCGGTATCCGGGTCGAGATCGAAGGCGCCAACGTGGTTCTCGCGGCCACCGACCGGTTCCGCCTCGCGGTGCGCCACATCGAGTGGAAGCCGGAGAAGTCCGATATCGAGACCTCGGTGCTGATTCCGGCCAAGACGCTCTCCGAAGCCGCCAAGACCCTCGGCGCCACCGACGCCCCCGTGCAGCTGTCCCTGGGCACAGGAGCGGGCTCGGATGGCCTGCTGGGCATCGTGAACGCGGGCCGCCGCACCACCACGCGCCTGCTCGACGCCGAATTCCCCAAGTTCCGCCAGTTGCTCCCCAAAGAGCACACTTCCATTGCCACGCTGTCGGTCTCGGCGCTGTCCGAAGCGATCAAGCGCGTCGCCCTGGTGGCCGAGCGCGGCGCCCAGGTGCGCCTGGAGTTCTCCACCGAGGGCCTGCTGCTGTCGGCGGGCGGCGACGACGCCGGCCGCGCCGAGGAGTGGCTGGACGCCGATTTCCGGGGCGAACCGCTGACCATCGCGTTCAACCCCGGGTACCTCGTCGACGGTCTCTCCGCGCTGCACTCGGATCGGGTCACCTTCGGGTTCACCACCCCGAGCCGTCCCGCGGTGCTGCTGCCCGCCAGCGAGGAGGAGCCCGAGATGCTCGATTCGGGTGCCTTCGTCGCGCTGGCCAGTCCCTACATCTACCTGTTGATGCCGGTCCGGCTGCCGGGCTGATCCCCAGGGGTGCAAACGTCTGTGCATAACCGGGTCGAACCCGGTCCACTCGCCGTGGGCCGGGTTCTTCCGCAGGTCAGAGTGGGATAACCGATGTTCATCCGGGCACTGTCGCTGCGTGATTTCCGGTCCTGGGAACAGGCCGAGCTGGAATTATCCCCAGGCCGCACGGTCTTCTTGGGATCCAATGGCAATGGCAAAACCAACCTGGTCGAGGCGATCGGCTACCTGGCCACCCTCGCCTCACATCGGGTCGCCGCCGACGCGCCGATGATCCGGATGGGCGCGACCAGGGCCCGGGTCGGGGCCACAGTGGTCAACACCGGCCGGGAATTGCGCATCGACGTCGAACTGAACGCGGGGGCGGCCAACAAGGCCCAGATCAACCGTTCGCCGGTGCGCCGGCCGCGCGAGATCCTCGGCATTCTGCAGACCGTCCTGTTCGCACCGGAGGATCTGTCGCTGGTGCGCGGCGATCCAGGGGAGCGGCGGCGCTTCCTCGACGAGTTGTGCACAGCCCGGCTGCCACGGCTGGCGGCCGTCCGCGCCGACTATGACCGGGTGCTGCGCCAGCGCTCGGCCTTGCTGAAAACCGCTGGACGGCAAGCGCGTTCGAAGTCCGACCTGAGCACTCTCGACGTCTGGGACGGCCACCTGGCGACCCATGCCGCGGTGTTGCTGGCCCAGCGCCTGCGTCTGGTGCACGATCTTTATCCCCATCTCGCACAGGCCTATTCATCGATCGCTCCCGAATCCCGGCCCGCGACAATCGGATACCGCAGCGGCTACCTGCCCCCGGAGTTGCTGGACCCGGCGCGGGCGCCGCAGCCGGGCGATGAGCTGGAGTTGGAAGCAATCATGCTGCGCGAGTTGGGGATTGCCCGGCCGAAAGAGCTGGACCGCGGCGTCTGCCTGGTCGGCCCGCACCGCGACGACCTGGAACTGCTGCTGGGCAGCGCACCGGCGAAAGGCTTTGCCAGCCACGGCGAATCCTGGTCCTTCGCGCTGGCCTTGCGGCTGGGCGCGTTCGAGCTGCTGCGTTCCGCCGGTACCGAGCCGGTCCTGCTCCTGGACGACGTCTTCGCCGAACTCGACCGCCGCCGTCGCACCGCGCTGGCCGCTGTCGCGGCCGGCGCCGAGCAGGTCCTGATCACCGCCGCGGTCCCCGAGGACGTCCCGGCCGAACTCGAGGCGATGCCGTTGCGGGTGGAAACCGCGGGGGAGGCGGATCGGCGTACCTCCCGAATCGTCACACCTGACGAATCGGGACAGCGCGATGTCGGTGATCTCCCGTAGAGTTCCGGGCGCGGATCAACGGTTTCACCAGCGCGAAGGAGTTATCCACAGCTTCTGTGGACAACTCGGTACGAATCGCCACCGCCTCGTTCCGGGGAGTTGGCGGCACGCACTGTGGATGTTGTGCAGAACACCCACCTGACCGGGGCGAACAGACGTTCGATCTTGTGCGCTCGAGCCGCTGACCACGGGATTTCCGCCCCCGGCGGGCTACCGCAGCGCCTGGGGACAACTCGACAAAACTGGGGACAAACCCGGAGCGGGAACGGAGCAGGTGATGACCGATCAGTCGGAACAACCCGGCGCCGGTGCACAACCACCCGGCGAACCGGAACTGCGCGGCGTCGACCTGGCCCGGCGCGCCCTGGAGGAAGCCCGGGCCGCGGCGCGGGCCAGCGGCAAATCGGTCGGCCAGGGCCGGGCCTCCCCGAAGCGGGCGCTGCGGCCCGGCGCGCGCCGGGGTCGTTCGGGGTGGTCCGGCCCGGGTCCGGACGCCCGTGATCCACAGCCCCTGTTCAAACTCGCGGGCTCGCTCGCGAAGAGCCGTGGCTGGTCGGCGAAGGTGGCCGAGGGCATGGTCTTCGGCCAGTGGTCGACGGTGGTGGGCGAGGACATCGCCGCGCACGCGAATCCGGTGGCGCTCAAGGACGGCGTGCTGTCCATCGCCGCCGAATCCACCGCCTGGGCAACTCAACTGCGCATGCTGCAGAGCCAGATCCTGGCCAAGATCGCGGCCGCGGTCGGGAACGGCATCGTCACCCAGCTGAAGATCACCGGCCCGGCGGCGCCGAGCTGGCGCAAGGGCGAACGCCACATCCGCGGTCGCGGCCCGCGCGACACCTATGGGTAGAGCACGCTATTTCTGGGCAAGTAACTAGTGCGCCCTAGGCGGTCGGAGAGGCGGATCAAACCGCCGGATGGCCGACGGGACACGTGTGGAGTCGATTTCTTTGAGCCACGGAGCCGTTAGGGGTGTGTTAGGTGCACTGTGGCTTGGGTCTACCAGTAGGATGGTGACGTAACTAGCGGCGAACCTTCGGCGCGTTCGGATCGGCACGCTCTCGGACCCCAGATTTCGACCAGTCCAGACTACGGGGTCTCATGTGGCCGGTCCGGCCGCTGTCCCGAGGATCAGCAAGTAAGGAGAGCTACCGACAAGTGGCTGCCAACGAATCGGGCTCGACCAAAGCAACATCCGGTGATTACGACGCTTCCTCCATTACGGTCCTCGAAGGGCTCGAGGCGGTTCGCAAGCGCCCCGGCATGTACATCGGCTCCACGGGTGAGCGCGGTCTACACCATCTGATCTGGGAAGTCGTCGACAACTCCGTCGACGAGGCGATGGCTGGTTACGCCTCGCGTGTCGATGTGAAGATCCTGGCCGACGGCGGCGTCGAGGTCGTCGACGACGGCCGCGGTATCCCCACCGGCATGCACGCGCAGGGCATCCCCACCATCGAGGTGGTCATGACCCAGCTGCACGCCGGCGGCAAGTTCGACTCCGACTCCTACGCGGTGTCCGGTGGTCTGCACGGCGTCGGTATCTCCGTGGTCAACGCCCTGTCGAGCCGGCTCGAGGCCGAGATCGACAATGCCGGTTTCCACTGGAGCCAGACCTACAAGGACGCCAAGCCCGGTCAGCTGATCAAGGGCGAGCCGACCAAGCGCACCGGTACCACCATCCGCTTCTGGGCGGATCCGGAGATCTTCGAGACCACCACCTACAACTTCGAGACGGTCTCGCGCCGGCTGCAGGAGATGGCGTTCCTGAACAAGGGACTCACCATCACCCTCACCGACGAGCGGGTCACCGACAACGATGTCACCGACGAGGTGGTCAGCGAGACGGCCGACGCTCCGAAGCACGCCGACGAGGCCGCCGAGGCCGCCGCCGCGCCGAAGGTGAAGACGCGTACCTACCACTACCCGGGCGGGCTCGAGGATTTCGTCAAGCACATCAACCGGACCAAGCAGGCCATCCACAACTCGATCGTCGCGTTCACCGGCAAGGGCACCGGCCACGAACTCGAGGTCGCGATGCAGTGGAACTCGGGCTACTCCGAGTCTGTGCACACCTTCGCCAACACCATCAACACGCACGAGGGCGGCACCCACGAAGAGGGCTTCCGCGCGGCGCTGACCACGGTGGTCAACAAGTACGCCAAGGACAAGAAGCTCATCAAGGACAAGGACGGCAACCTCACGGGTGACGACATCCGCGAGGGCCTGGCCGCCATCGTTAGCGTCAAGGTCGGCGAGCCGCAGTTCGAGGGCCAGACCAAGACCAAGCTCGGCAACACCGAGGTCAAGTCGTTCGTGCAGAAGGCCTGCAACGAGCACCTCACGCACTGGTTCGAGGCCAACCCGGCCGACGCGAAGACCATTGTGAACAAGGCGGTTTCGTCCGCTCAGGCCCGCGTCGCCGCGCGTAAGGCGCGCGAGCTGGTGCGCCGCAAGTCGGCCACCGATCTGGGCGGCCTGCCGGGCAAGCTTGCCGACTGCCGGTCCAAGGATCCGATCAAGTCCGAGATCTACATCGTGGAGGGCGACTCCGCCGGCGGCTCGGCCAAGTCCGGCCGAGACTCCATGTACCAGGCCATTCTCCCGCTGCGCGGCAAGATCATCAACGTCGAGAAGGCGCGCATCGACCGGGTTCTCAAGAACAACGAGGTCCAGTCGATCATCACCGCGTTCGGCACCGGCATCCACGACGAATTCGATATCGCCAAGCTGCGGTATCACAAGATCGTGCTGATGGCCGACGCCGACATCGACGGCCAGCACATCTCGACGCTGCTGCTCACGCTGCTGTTCCGCTTCATGCGCCCGCTGGTCGAGCACGGTCACGTCTACCTCGCGCAGCCGCCGCTGTACAAGCTCAAGTGGCAGCGCAGCGATCCCGAGTTCGCCTACTCCGACCGCGAGCGCGACGTGCTGCTCGAGGCCGGCCTGTCCGCCGGCAAGAAGATCAACAAGGACGACGGCGTGCAGCGCTACAAGGGTCTGGGCGAGATGAACGCCAAGGAGCTGTGGGAGACCACCATGGACCCCTCGGTCCGGGTGCTGCGCCAGGTCACCCTCGACGACGCCGCCGCGGCCGACGAACTGTTCTCCATCCTGATGGGTGAGGACGTCGAGGCGCGCCGCAGCTTCATCACCCGCAATGCCAAGGACGTTCGCTTCCTCGACGTTTAAGCCGTCCTGAAACAGCAGCTACCCAGCGCTTTCAGGCCTGGCTTGCAAAGGAGACCATCGCATGACTGAGACCACCTTGCCTCCGAACGGCGGGGCCGGTGACCGGATCGAACCGGTCGACATCCAGAACGAGATGCAGAACAGCTACATCGATTACGCGATGAGCGTGATCGTGGGCCGCGCGCTGCCGGAGGTGCGCGACGGCCTCAAGCCGGTGCACCGGCGCGTGCTGTATGCGATGTACGACAACGGCTACCGTCCCGATCGCGGCTACGTGAAGTCCGCCCGTCCGGTCGCCGAGACCATGGGTAACTACCACCCGCACGGCGACTCGTCGATCTACGACACCCTCGTGCGGATGGCGCAGCCCTGGTCGCTGCGCTACCCGCTGGTCGACGGCCAGGGCAACTTCGGTTCCCGCGGCAACGACGGCGCGGCCGCCATGCGATACACCGAGTGCCGCCTGACGCCGCTCGCCATGGAGATGCTGCGCGAAATCGACCACGAGACGGTCGATTTCCAGCCGAACTACGACGGCCGCTCCCAGGAACCGACGGTTCTCCCCAGCCGGGTGCCGAACCTGTTGATGAACGGCTCCAACGGCATCGCGGTCGGCATGGCCACCAACATTCCGCCGCACAATCTGAACGAGCTCGCCGAAGCCGTCTACTGGGCGCTGGAGAACTACGAGGCCGACGAGGAAACCACCCTCGAGGCCTGCATGGAGCGGGTCAAGGGCCCGGACTTCCCGACCTACGGCCTGATCGTCGGCGGCCAGGGCATCCAGGACGCCTACCGCACCGGTCGCGGCTCCATCCGCATGCGCGGCGTGGTCGAGATCGAAGAGGACAACCGCGGCCGCACCACCATCGTCATCACCGAGCTGCCGTTCCAGGTCAACACCGACAACTTCATCAACTCGATCGCCGAGCAGGTGAAAGACGGCAAGATCGCCGGCATTTCGGATATCCACGACGAGTCCTCCGACCGCGCGGGCATGCGCATCGTGGTGACGGTCAAGCGGGACGCCGTGGCCAAGGTGGTGCTGAACAACCTCTACAAGCACACCCAGCTGCAAACCAGCTTCGGTGCGAACATGCTGTCCATCGTCGACGGAGTGCCGCGCACGCTGCGCCTGGATCAGATGATCCGGCTCTACGTCGATCATCAGTTGGAAGTCATCGTCCGGCGCACCCGGTACCTGCTGCGCAAGGCCGAGGAGCGGGCCCACATCCTGCGCGGCCTGGTCAAGGCCCTGGACGCGCTCGACGAGGTCATCGCGCTGATCCGGCGCTCGGCCAACACCGACACCGCGCGCGTCGGCCTGATGCAGCTGCTGGACATCGACGAGATCCAGGCCACGGCCATTCTCGATATGCAGCTGCGCCGGCTGTCCGCCCTGGAGCGGCAGAAGATCGTCGACGAGTTGGAGAAGATCGAAGCCGAGATCGCCGATCTGAAGGACATTCTCGACAAGCCGGAACGCCAGCGCGCGATCGTGCGCGACGAGCTGCGCGAGATCGTCGAGAAGTTCGGCGACGAGCGGCGCACCCGGATCGTCGCGGCCGACGGCGACGTCGCCGACGAGGATCTGATCGCCCGCGAGGACGTGGTCGTCACCGTCACCGAGACCGGTTACGCCAAGCGCACCAAGACCGACCTCTACCGTTCGCAGAAGCGCGGCGGCAAGGGCGTGCAGGGCGCGGGTCTCAAGCAGGACGACATCGTCAAGCACTTCTTCATCACCAGCACGCACGACTGGCTGCTGTTCTTCACCAACAAGGGCCGGGTCTACCGGGCCAAGGCCTACGAGCTGCCCGAGGCGAGCCGGACCGCGCGCGGTCAGCACGTGGCGAACCTGCTGGCCTTCCAGCCGGATGAGAAGATCGCCCAGATCATCCGCATCCAGGGCTACGAGGACGCGCCGTACCTGGTGCTGGCCACGAAGAACGGCCTGGTCAAGAAGTCCAAGCTGACCGATTTCGACTCCAACCGCAGCGGCGGCATCGTCGCGGTGAACCTGCGCGACGAGGACGAATTGGTCGGCGCGGTGCTGTGTGCCGCCGAGGACGATCTGCTGCTCGTCTCGGCGCACGGCCAGTCGATTCGCTTCTCCGCCACCGACGAAGCGCTGCGCCCGATGGGCCGCGCCACCTCCGGTGTGCAGGGCATGCGCTTCAATGCCGACGATGAACTGTTGTCGCTCAATGTGGTTCGGCCCGATACCTACCTGCTGGTCGCGACCTCCGGCGGCTACTCCAAGCGCACCGCGATCGAGGAATACACCGCACAGGGCCGGGGCGGTAAAGGCGTATTGACTATCCAGTTCGACGCCAAGCGTGGCACTCTGGTCGGTGCGCTCATCGTCGACGACGAAGATGAGCTTTACGCGATCACCTCGGGCGGCGGCGTGATCCGCACGGCGGCGAAGCAGGTTCGTAAGGCTGGACGACAGACCAAGGGCGTGCGATTGATGAACCTCGCGGATGGGGATACGTTGCTTGCTATCGCGCGCAACGCCGACGAGCCCGATCAGGTCGCCGGCGATGACAGCACCGGTTCCGAGTAAATCCACCAGCGGCGGCAACGAACGGATCTAAGGATTCCCATTGACCACTCCGAATCAGCCGAATGACGAGCGGCAGCACACGAACGGTGTGACCGAACGGATCTCACCGTCCCCGATTCCGCCGCGGCCGATTTCCCGGCCGGTCACCTCGGGCGAAGGCGGGCAGTCGAACGAAAATCCGGATCAGCAAGGCGAATTCGCGTCCAAGGCGCCGGACCACAACCCCGGCGCCGAAGGGCGGGAACAGCATTCCGAGCCGGTCGAGCAGACCAGTGGCGGCCAATCGCCGTATCAGGAAGGCTGGTCGCAACTTCCGCAGCGGGAGCCGCAGTCCAATATTCCGCAGCGGGAACCGCAGTCCAACCTGTACCGCCCCGGCCAGGCGCCGGTCACCGGCCGGCCGGCCGGCGGCCTGAACGGCGGCGTCACCAACGCCCGCACCACCGCCGACCTCGCCGCCAAAGCCGCGCGCAAGGAAGCGGCGATGGTGAAATCCGTTGGTATCGACGGGCCTACGCGCAGCATCGCGCGCCCGGAACTCATCAAGGACATGCCCGACCTGTCCGAGATCCGGCATCCGCTGCCGCCGCAGGACACCCCCTCGATGCCGCAGTACCACCCGGTGTCGCCGGCGGCGCCCGTGGCGGTCGCGGCGGCGGCCGCCGGCGAACCGCTGCGCGCCACCGTCCAGGTCCGCCGCATCGACCCCTGGTCGACGCTGAAGATCTCGCTGGTGATCAGCGTGGCGCTGTTCTTCGTGTGGATGCTGGCGGTCGGCCTGCTCTACATCGTGCTCGAGGGCATGGGCGTCTGGGAACGGCTCAACAACACCTTCACCGACATGGTGTCCCAGGACAGCGGTTCGGTGGGCCTGATCGACGCGGGCACGGTCTTCGGCTATGCCGGCGTCATCGGGCTGATCAACGTGGTGCTGTTCACCGCGCTCGGCACGGTCGGCACCTTCATCTACAACCAGTGCTGCGACCTCGTCGGCGGTATCCAGGTCACCCTGGCCGACCCCGACTAGAAACGGTCTCGAACGGCCGGTGCCCGCCCTGTCCAAGGGCGCCGCACCGGCCGTTCGGCGTTTCCCGCCACGCCGACGAATAGCGCCTTGACCAGCCGTTTTGGTTGTACTGGGTGGTGTCGGGTAATCTTTGTCCTCGGCTCGGGTGCTACACCACAGAGTCGGTACGGGCCTATAGCTCAGGCGGTTAGAGCGCTTCGCTGATAACGAAGAGGTCGGAGGTTCAAGTCCTCCTAGGCCCACCCATTTCCTCCGATTCACGGCTCATACTCATCGCAGTGTGGGCCGTTTCTCGTTTCCCAGTACGCTGGGGTCATGAAACTTCTTCTCACCGTTGGTATTGCGGTCGCCGTCCTCATCGGAATCAGCAAGCTGCGCAAGCGTGACGACGCCGACCTGTGGCACGAAGTGACCAGCCGCTAACCGCTGCCCGCTACCTGGCAGTTCGCTCGCAATGGGCTTGTTTGACTAGGCAAACGCTCGACAGGTACCGTTTCGGGCGGTAAGGGGCCTTAGCTCAATTGGCAGAGCACTGCCTTTGCAAGGCAGGGGTTAGGGGTTCGATTCCCCTAGGCTCCACTCGATCGAATGGCTCGCGCTCGTTATGAGCGTGGGCCATTTTCTCGTTTCAGCGGGGGACGCGGCGGCCGTGCACTCGCTCCCAGGCGTCGATGGCGGCGTCCCACTGCTCGCCGGACAGGGTGGTGAGCGACAGGGGGAACAAGCCGTCCTCTTCCTTCTCGATATGGGGCCACAGCGTCGCCAGCGACGCTCGCACCTGTTCCCGGCCCTCCGGAGCCGTTAGATCCGCGGTGGTCAGTGCGACAGTCATATCGCGGTGTTCGGCCTCCAGCGCCTCGATATAGCTGGTGCATTCGGGGTCGTCGCGCATCACCGCGAACAGCCCCTGTTCCTCACCGGCCCAGTGTTCGCGCAGTTTTCGCTCGATCTCCACCAGATCCCTGCCGGCGGAGGCGATATCGCCGCGTTCGAGCGCACGCTCGATCTCGCCCGAGAGGTTGTAGACCGCCTCGTGCTCGGCGATGAACTCCTTGATCAACGGGATGTCGCGGCAGCCGCAGTACTGGCACACCTGGGTCAGGCCTCCTCGAGCGGACCGTGCCGGTCCAGGTGCAAGTAGGTGTAGCCGGTGACCACCAGGCAGACGATCGTCGCGGCGATCAGCATCGCCCAGCCGGGAACCACCAGGGCGATCAGACCGCCGAGCAGGGCGCCCAGCGCGAAACTGGCGTAGAGCAGGAAGTAGTCGAGCCATTCGGCGTATGTGCCGCCGGAGAGGTGGCGTTCGATGCCCTGGCCGAGTTTCACCACGGTGCCGGTGACGTAGCTGAGCGGGATGGAGACCTCGCCGTTCTTGACGAACGAGGTGTTCAGCGCCCCGACGCCGAAGGCGACGAACAGGATGGGGATGAAACCGATACGGCTGGTGTCGGACTCGTTCGAGAACAGGAACGCGTCCACGACCGAGGCGATGCCGAGACTGACGGTGGTGAGCAGCGTCGGGCCGTGCGGATGGTCGTGCCAGAAGTGCCGCCGGCACCAGGAGGCGACGACGACCCCGGACAGGAACGCCAGCAGCAGGGCGGTCGCCGCGACGGCCGCGTCGCGTTCGTCGTGGAAGTAGCCGAGCACGGCGCGCTCGGTGTTGCCGGTCATGAACGTGACGAAGTAGCCGGCGGTGTGCATGAAGGCGGCCGCGCCGATCAGACCGGCCAGCGCGGCCAGCACCCAGGAGATGCGGGCCTCGGAGTCGAACAGTTCCCGTTTACGCGCCGGATCCGGCTGCTTCACAGGTCGGGCTCCTCCCAGGGCATTGGACGATGTCCAAGTCTGGCCTACGGGAGGCGCGAACCCCGGCAGGGAACGCCGAGGGTTTCCAGCTATTTGCTCGAGCTCAGACCGTCGCCGCCTCGGCGAGATCGTAGGCGGTGCGGGCCGCCGAGATCTCGCGCTGATGGGTTTCGGTCCAACTGACCAGGGCCTGAATGGTTTCGTGCAGGCCGGCGCCGAGCGGCGTGAGTTCGTAGTCGACGCGCGGCGGCACCACCGGGAACACGGTGCGGCGCACCAATCCGTCCCGTTCCAGGTGCCGCAGCGTGCGGGTGAGCATGCGCTGACTGATGCCGTCGATCTCGCGGCGCAGTTCGGTGAAGCGCATGGTCCGCCCAGCGAGCAGGGCGATTGCGAGCAGCGACCACTTGTCGGCGATGCGGTCCAGGATCTGGCGGACCTCGCAGTCGGCGCGGGTGTCCCACTGCCGGGCCGTGAAGTCGTCGGTATCCCCGCAGTAACCAAGGGACTCGAAAGTGCCTTCTTCCATGGTTATAGATAGTGACGCATGATTGCCTCAGTTACAAGAAGTAACCGACATGCTATGGAAGAACCGTCTCGGGAGGCAGGCCATGAGTGGCAAAGTCGCGGAATTCGCGGAGCTGGAATCGGAGTTCGACGCTTACGTGGGACGCATCGTCTACTCCACGATGGTGACGGTGGACAGCAAGAACCGGCCGCGGACGCGCGTGCTGATCCCCATCTGGGAGAACGTGGATGGGAATCCGGTGGGGTGGCTGGCCACCTACAAGACACCGGTGAAGGCGGCGCATATCGCCCGGAATCCGCATGTCAGCTTCTCCTATTGGGATCGGCGCAACGACTCGGTGGCGATCGACGCCACCGCGGCCTGGGATGACGATATGGCGGTGCGGCAACGGGTTTGGGACCTGTACTCGCGGACCAGCCCGCCCGGCGCTGGGTATCCGCTGGGGCAGTTCTGGAGCTCGCCCGCGGACCCCAAGCTGCACATCATGCGTTTGGAGCCGTTCCGGATCCAAGTGATCCGGGGCCGGGATCTGCGCAGCCGTATCTGGCAGCAGGAGCGGGTCCGGGTGTAGCCGGCGGGATACCGTGCAGGAGTGAACGATGTGCTCGAGTACCTGCTGACCGCCCCGATCGACGCGGCCGCGCCCGCCGATCTCGAACAGGCGTGGGCTCGGCACGCGGCGGTCGCGGCGGCGTTCCGCTCGCCGGTGGACTGCGCCGTCGCGGGCGGTTTCGCCGCCGATCGGCTGGGTTTCGCGTTCCTGTCCGGATATCAGGAAGCGTTGCGCAAGCTGGTGCCGGAGCTGGTGGGCCCGGAGCTGATCGCGGTGTCGGCGACCGAGGAGGGCGGCGCGCATCCCGCGGCGATCCGGACCGAGGTCGTGCCCGCCGGGAATGGCTGGGTGGTCCGCGGTACCAAGACCTTTACGACGATGGGGGACCAGGCCCGGCAACTGGTGGTGATCGCCGGCACCGGGGAAGTGGTGGACGGCAGGCCGCGGCTGCGGGCCGCGCTGGTCGCGGCCGGACAGCCCGGAGTCACCGTGACGAATCGGCCGCCACTGCCGATGGCCCCGGAAATCCCGCACGCGACAGTGGTTTTCGAGGACGCTGCGGCGCGGCTGCTGCCGGGGGACGGGTACGCGGATTTCCTGAAGCCGTTCCGGACCGTCGAGGACGTGCACGTGCTCGCGGCGACGCTGGGGTGGCTGGTGCGCGTCGGCCGGGCGGCCGGCTGGCCGCGGCCGGTGCTACAGCGCTTGCTCGCGACGGTGGCGATGGTGCGCGGCTTGGACATGGACGCGCCCACGTCGCCGGGCGTGCACATCGCGCTCGGCGGGATCTTCGCGGAGTTCGATCGCCTGCTCGCGGAAGCGGAGCCGCTGTGGGAGCAGGTCGACGCGGTGACCAGGGAGCGCTGGGAACGGGATCGTCCGCTGCTGGCGACGGCGGGGCGGGTGCGGGCGCAGCGGCTGGCCACGGCCTGGCGGCGCGTCGGCTTCGGGGAGGAGATCGCCGGTTGAGGCCGGCATGAACCTGCCCTAGAAATGGGGAGCGGGCCTCGGCGAAGGGGGGGAGTTAGCCGAGGCCCGCGTAGGGTCGGCCCGGGGGGGAGGGGCCGACGAGAATGATCCTACGCGATGATTTGTGTTTGTGTGTGCGTGGGGAACGCCACTTTCGTAGATTTTTTGGGGTCGGGTTACCTGGTATCCAGAGGCGCGCGCCGCGGCGGGGCGGCCGGGTTGCGCGGCGCCGGTACGGTATCGGCTGATTGTTTGCCAAAACCGTTGTCTTTCAGGAAATTACAGGGCTGGAACCAGTGGTCAGCTGGAAGTCTGACGGTTTCAGCGAAACATGCAGACCGGTCGCTGCCTGTCCCGCACCGGGATTGGACCTGGCGTGTTCGTCCCGATTCTGTCGTATTTGTCGCGTGTCATCGGCGCTTCGGGCATGTCGACGGCGCGAACTTGTCGGACCCCGGTGCGAGGATCGCCACATGATTCGCTCGGTACCCGAGTACCGGCTCCCGCGGAAACGGGTAGCCGCCTACGCACGACCCCGGGGGGTGGCGCGCGCGAGGATCGAATCGGTCGCATCCCGTTCCGGTACCCCCGAGCACCGCCTGGACCGGGATGCGACCTTCGACATCTCCGGCCCGACCGGCGCACCAGACAAAACGGATGAAATTGTCGGTGCGCAGGGCAATACTGACTCCGGTATCGATCGGCCCACTTCGCGAAACTCACGAACCCCAGGAGAGTCATGCCCGACGCAATAGTCGCCGAGGGTCTGGTCAAGCGTTACGGCCAGTTGGTCGCCCTCGATGGACTCGATCTTTCGGTGCCGGAAGGCACCGTCACCGCACTGCTCGGCCCCAACGGCGCGGGCAAGACCACTTCGGTCCGCGTGTTCACCACCCTGCTCATCCCGGATGAAGGCAGCGCCACCGTCGCCGGCATCGATGTCCTGCGCAATCCGCAGGCGCTGCGCTCCCGGATCGGGGCGTCGGGCCAGTACGCCGCGGTGGATGAGTACCTCACCGGTTTCGAGAATCTCGAGATGGTCGGCCGGCTGTATCACATGGGCGTGCAGCCCAGTAAGGATCGGGCCCGCGAACTGCTGGACCGATTCCGGCTCAGTGACGCCGCCGATCGCCCGGTCAAGGGGTACTCCGGCGGTATGCGCCGCCGGCTCGACCTGGCCGGCGCCCTGGTCGCCAATCCGCCGGTGCTGTTTCTGGACGAGCCCACCACGGGACTAGATCCCCGGGCCCGGCTCGACCTGTGGGACGTCATCGAGGAACTGGTGGCGGGCGGCACCACGCTCCTGCTCACCACGCAGTACATGGACGAGGCCGATCGGCTGGCCGACTCCATCGCGGTCATCGACCACGGCAAGGTGATCGCGCGTGGCACCGCCGACGAACTCAAGACCCTGGTCGGCGGCGACCGCATCGAGCTCACCGTGGCCGATCCCGCGAAGCTGGGGATCGCCGAGCAGGTGCTGAAAGGCTTGGCGGACGGTGAGATTCACATCGAGCCCGGTCTCCGGCGGGTCACCGTGCCGGTCAGCAACGGGTCCCAGGCGCTGGTCGACGCGATCGGGCTGCTGGGGACCAACGAGGTCCAGATCAACGATGTCGGGCTACGGCGGCCGTCGCTCGACGATGTGTTCCTCACGCTGACCGGGCACGAGGCGGAGGACTACGTCAACGGCAGTGAACTCGGCGCCCAGCTCGAGTCGGCGGAAGGAACTGTCCGATGACCGACCTCCGCAAAGACGTCCCCGCCGCCCGCTCCGCCTTCGCCGCGCCGGAGCGGCTGAGTCCGGGGCAGCGCCTGTCGTATCTGATCCACGACAGCCTGACCATCGCCAAGCGCAATGTCATCAAGATCAAGCGCGTCCCCGACGTGCTGATCTTCTCGACCGCGTCGCCCATCATGTTCGTCCTGCTGTTCGCCTATGTCTTCGGCAATGCGATCGCGGTGCCGGGGATGGAGGGCGGTTATCGCGAGTTCCTGATCGCCGGTATCTTCGCCCAGACCGTGGTGTTCGGCGCTTCCTTCACCGGCGCGGGCTTGGCCGACGATATGCAGAAGGGCATCATCGACAGGTTCCGTTCGCTGCCGATGGCTCCGGCCGCGGTGCTGTTCGGGCGCACGATCAGCGATGTCGTCATCAATGTGGTGAGCCTGACGGTGATGTCGCTGACCGGCTACCTGGTCGGCTGGCGAATTCGCGGATCGATCATGGACGCGGTGCTCGCCTACATCCTGCTGCTGCTGTTCGCTTACGCGATCTCCTGGATCATGGCCGTGGTCGGCCTGCTGGTGCGCACGCCCGAGGTGTTCAACAACGCCAGCTTCATGGTCATGTTCCCGCTCACCTTCCTGGCCAACACCTTTGTGCCGCTGGAGAACCTGCCGAAGGTGCTGCGGATCTTCGCCGAATGGAACCCGGTCTCGGCGCTCACTCAGGCCACCCGCAATCTCTTCGGCAACACCGATCCGATGATGCCGCCGCCGTCCGACGCCTGGGCCATCCAGCACCCGGTCGTGACCTCACTGATCTGGGTGGTGGTCATTCTGCTGATCTTCGTGCCGCTGGCGCTGCGCCAGTACAAGCGGACTGTGAGCCGCTGAGCGCGGTGCTACGCCTCGCCGCGGCCGTCGACACTGACCGGCTGCGGAGAACCGTTGCGTGAGTAGCCGATCCGCGGTGGCTCCGGAGCCACCGCGGGCGGCTGCGGCCGCCGGCTGCGCAACAACCAGGCGACGGCTCCGGCCAGCGCCACGACAACCGCGGCAACGAGCCGGTTACGAGAACGTGCGGATACAAGCTGGCGCCCCAAGGTCATTCGACCACTCTGGCACAACCAGCGAAATCCCGCAGTAAGCCCAGGTCGTCCAATTGTGTGATGCGACGCGTCGGTAACCCACTTCGGTCGCCGACGGTCCGCCCGCGACTAGCATGGCGACGTGACCTCACCGATTCAGACTGCGAGCGCGACGCTGCATACCAACCACGGCGACATCAAGATCGCGCTATTCGGCAACCACGCGCCGAAGACAGTGCGGAACTTTCTCGGCCTCGCGGATGGTTCGGCGCAGTACACCACGCAGAACGCGAGTGGCGGCAGCACCGGACCGTTCTACGACGGCGCGGTCTTCCACCGGGTGATGGACGGATTCATGATTCAGGGTGGCGACCCGACCGGTACCGGTCGCGGCGGCCCGGGTTACGAATTCGGCGACGAGTTCCACCCGGAGCTGCGCTTCGACCGCGGCTACCTGCTGGCGATGGCGAACGCGGGGCCCGGCACCAACGGCTCGCAGTTCTTCGTCACCGTGAGCCCGCAGCCGCATCTGAATCGCAAGCACACCATCTTCGGTGAGGTCATCGATCCGGACTCCCGCAAGGTCGTCGACGCCATTGCGACCACACCGACCGATCGCAACGACCGCCCGAAGGAGCCGGTCGTGATTTCCAAGATCACGATCGAGTGATGCTATGAATCCGCAGCCGCCCGCACCGACGTGCGTCCGCCACCCTGATCGCCCTACCGGATTGGCGTGCACGCGCTGCGGGCGGCCGGCTTGTCCCGAATGTCTGCGCTCCGCCTCAGTCGGACAGCACTGTGTCGACTGTGTGCGCGAGGGGCAGCGCGGCACCCGTCAGGTCCGGACCGTCGCGGGCGCTGTCGCGGGCAAGAGCGCGGTGCCATATGTGACCTATGCGCTGATCGTGCTGAACGTGGCGATCTACGCCGTCACCGCGTGGCAGTCCCGGAATCTGGTGGACAACGCGCAGGGCGGGACGAACTTCTTCACCTCGCGACTGTTCTACGACTGGGTGCTGGTCCCCGCGCTGGTGTCGAACGGCGACTGGATCCGGGTGATCGGCTCGGGCTTCCTGCACTACGGACCGATCCACTTGGCGCTGAACATGTTCGCGCTGTGGATCATCGGCCGCAGCCTGGAGCCGCCGCTGGGCCGGCTGCGCTACCTCGCGATCTACCTGGTCTCGATGATCGCCGGCGCGGCGGC
The DNA here is from genome assembly GCF_040681285.1 of Nocardia sp. NPDC051832. Lineage (NCBI taxonomy): Bacteria > Bacillati > Actinomycetota > Actinomycetes > Mycobacteriales > Nocardiaceae > Nocardia > Nocardia sp. NPDC051832. The sequence continues at coordinate 1,346,183 of NZ_JBFAYL010000001.1, read as the reverse complement.
CTGCATGGTCTTCCAGGGCCCGCTGGAGGCGACGGCCGGCGCGTCGGGCGCCGTGTACGGCCTGTTCGGCGCGATCACGGTGCTGCTGCTCCGCCTGCGGCAGAACGCGAATCAGATGTTCATCCTGATCGGCATCAACCTGTTCATCAGCTTCTCGATCCCGCATCTGTCGATCGCGGGGCACCTCGGCGGGCTGGTCGCGGGCACGCTGGCCGCGTTCGGCCTGCTGTACTTGCCCGAGCGGCTGGGCGCGAAAACGCAGGAGGCGGCGCGCAGCATCGGGTGGGCGAGCATTGCCGCGATCGGATTGATCGCGCTGACGATCATCGCGGTCCGGGCGATCACGCTGACCTGAGGTCGCGAATCGCGTCGTCTTGCTTCACGTGAAACGTTGGCGACGCACCGGCGCGGGTGTCAGTCGAGGCTGGCGAGCCCGTGTTCGACGAGCGCGTCGAACACGTCCTCCGGGCCGGCGCCGAGATCCCAGCGACCGAAGATGAGCAGGCGTTCGGTGCCATTGTCGTCGACATCGATCTCGAGCATCGGATTCTTGCGGCCGAGGCGGCGGTAGCCCACGATGCGGACCCGGGTGATCTGGTCGCGGGTGTACTCGGCGGGGCCGATCAGGGAGCGCACCACCAGGCGAGGTTCGGGCCCGGGCATGATCGTGAGCCGCGGCCGCTGCCGGTAGCCGAGCAAGGCAAGCCCCAGCAGGCCGGTGGCGGCGAGTCCGATCAGCAGGCGACTGGCGCCGTCATTGCTGAGGACGGCCGCCCCGGTCAGGATGACGCCGCCGACCGTCACCGCGACCAGCATCGGGGTCGGTGTGGACCAGGTCAGGGTGGATTCGGTGGGCTGGGAAACCGAAGACTCCTCGAGTTGTCCCCACCTTTATCCACAGGTGGGGATGAATGACATGTCTGTTATCCGGTTAATTCCGGCAGACGCGCGCTCGAGCGGTCAGCGCCAGCGCATGGTCATGATCAGGCCGACCACCATGAGGCCGAAACCGATCAGGAAGTTCCAGGCGTTGAGGTCGTTCATCCAGGTGATCTTTTCGGCCGCCAGGTAGTACACCAGCAGCCAGATCAGGCCGGCCACCATGAAGCCCAGCATGATCGCCACGTACCAGACCGGCGACGGGCCGCCCTTGACCTTGACCGGGGTCCGGCTGGCGGGGTTGATCGTGTAGTCGGTCTTCTTACGGACCTTCGACTTCGGCATGACGTCCTCGTGTTCGGCGTGCAGGTCGGTACCGGGGGATTCGAACCGGGCGCAGCCAGGACCGATCGGGGCGCGGCTCAGACGCCCTCCGGTGTGCTTCTAGGCTATCCCACGTAACCTCGTCTCCATGCGCGTACTCGTCGTCGACAACTACGACAGCTTTGTCTTCAACCTGGTGCAGTACCTGGGCCAGCTCGGGGCCGAGGCTGTGGTGTGGCGCAACGACGACCCGCAACTCGCCGACCTGGCCGCCGTAGTCGCCGATTTCGACGGCATTCTGATCAGCCCCGGGCCCGGTTCGCCGGACCGCGCGGGGGCCAGCATCCCGCTGGTGCACGCCTGCGCGAAGTCCGTCACACCGCTGCTCGGCGTGTGTCTCGGCCATCAGGCGATCGGCGAGGCGTTCGGCGCCACCGTCAACCGCGCGCCGGAGCTGCTGCACGGTAAGACCTCGCTGGTGTTCCACAGCGGCAACGGCGTGTTGTCCGGCCTGCCCGACCCCTTCACCGCCACCCGCTACCACTCGCTGACGGTCCCCGAGGAAACCCTCCCGGCCGAGATCGAGGTCACCGGCCGCACCGAATCCGGCATCGTGATGGCCATGCGCCACCGCGACCTCCCCATCCACGGCGTCCAGTTCCACCCCGAATCCGTGCTCACCCAGGGCGGCCACCGCATGCTCGCGAACTGGCTCGAGGTGTGCGGCGAGCGTCCCGCCGAGGGCTTGGTCGAAATGCTCGAAGCGGAGGTCGCCGCGCTGGTGACGCAGTGACGCCGCACCCAACCACCCCACCGCCTGCCGCCCCGGTGCGCCCGCATGTGGTGCTCTCGGTAGCGGTCAGTCTCGACGGCTACATCGACGACGCGAGCCCGGACCGCCTGACGCTGTCGGGCACCGCGGATCTCGACCGCGTCGATCAGGTACGGGCCGAGTCCGACGCGATCCTGGTCGGCGCGGAAACCCTGCGCCGCGACAACCCCCGCCTCCTGGTGAACAGCGCGGAACGCCGCGCTGCCCGGATCGCCGCCGGCAAGCCGGAGTACCCGCTGAAGCTAACCGTCACGGCGAGCGGCGAATTGGATCCGGCCTGGCGCTTCTGGCACCACGGCGGCGGCAAGCTCGTCTACACGACGGATTCCGGCGCCGCGCGACTCGGCGATCGGCTGTCCGGCCTGGCCGAAGTCGTCAGCCTCGGCGCGGTAGTCGACTTCACCGCCCTGCTGGCCGATCTCGGCGGGCGCGGGGTCACCCAGCTGATGGTCGAGGGCGGCACCCGCGTCCACACCGAGTTCCTCGCCGCCGACCTGGCCGACGAACTGCACCTCGCCGTCGCTCCCATCCTGGTCGGTGACCCGAACGCACCGCGCTTCCTCGGCCCCGCCGCCTATCCCGGTGGGCCGCACCGCCGTTTGCGTCTTTCCGGTATGACGCAAGTGGGAGACGTCGCAGTCCTGCGCTATACCCGCTGAACCGCAGAGGACCGTACCAACGACGAGGAGAACCGCCGAGCATGAGCGCTGCACAGTCCGATCACCAGTTCATGCGCAGAGCGATCGAGCTCGCGCGGAAGTGTCCGCCGAGTGCGACGGCGTTCTCGGTCGGGGCGGTGGTCGTGGCGGACGGGGTGGAGATCGCAACAGGTTTCTCGCGGGAGACCGACGACAAAGTGCATGCTGAGGAATCGGCGTTGAACAAGCTTGGCGATGCCGACTCGCGGCTCGCGCGCGCGACGATCTACAGCACGCTGGAACCGTGTTCGCAGCGGGCGAGCGCCGGCCGCGCGCCGTGCACGGAACGGATTCTGCGCGCGGGGATTCCGCGGGTGGTCATCGCGTGGCGGGAGCCGACGACGTTTGTGACGAACTGTGTGGGGGTGGAGCACCTCCGGCAGCATGGCGTCGAGGTGATCGAGTTGCCCGAACTCGCGGACGAGGCGATGGCGATGAACCGGCACCTCGACCTGTCCTAGCTACGGGCGCCCGTAGATGGAGTTGACCCACTCGCCGAGCTGATTGTCGTCCAGGTGCTTGGCCAGGTCGGCTTCGCTGATCATGCCGACGAGCTTCTTGTCCTCGTCGATGACCGGCACGCGCTTGACGCGGTGGCCTTCCATTTCGTCGAGCACCGCTTCGACGTCGGCGTCGGCGGCGACCCAGCGCGGGGTGGCCTCGCAGAGGTCGGCGGCCTTGGTGGCGCCGGGGGACTTGCCCTGGGCGACGCATTTCACGACGATGTCGCGGTCGGTGATGATGCCGCGCATGCGTTCGTTGTCATCGGAGACGATCAGGCACCCGACGCCGAGTTCGGACATCAGCCGCGCGGCTTTGCCGACGGTGTCGTCCATGGAGATCCAGTGCGCGCCGGGACGCATGATGTCGCGGGCAGTGGTCATGGGGCTACCTCCTGGTTGCGGTGGACGCATTCGGATGAGCAGCCCCATTCTCCAGCTGATCACTGCGTGGAGTCTGAGTTTTCCAGAAAGTAGCTGTAAGCCGTGATCGGGAGCGTCACGGTGGGCCGAGAACGCCGACGGAGATGGTGATCGTGGCGGTCTTGGACAACGGAGCACCGGTTGCCGGAGATTGTCCCAGGATCCGTCCGACGCTGCCGGCGTCGAAGGTGCCCTGCGGCTGCTGGACGATCTGGCTGGTGCTGCCGGTCCAGCCCTTCGACCGCAGCACCTCCACGGCCTGGGACGGCGTCATGCCGACCACGCTGGGCATGGTGATCTCGCCGCTGGAGACCTGGACGGTCACCTTGGAGCCCTTGTCGGCCTGGGTGCCGCCGGCCGGGCTGGTCGAGAGCACCTCGCCCTTCGGCTTGGACGACGGCACCTCCTCGATGCTGACCGCGAAACCGGCGCTACCCTCGAGGTTCGGCTGGGCGACGCTGATGTCCTGGCCGACGACCGAGGGCACGCGCACCTTCTCCGGGCCGTCGCCGAGGATGACGATGATGGCCTTGTCCAAGTCGACCTTGGCGCCCTCGGCGGGCTCGGTCCCGATGACCTTGTCCTTCTCCTGCTGGCTGGACGCCTTGCGCTGCACGTTCGGATCCATGCGCAGGCCCTGGGAATTGAGGAACTGCTCGGCCTGCTCCTGGGTCATCCCGTTCAGCCGGGGCACCTGCACCTGCTGCGGTCCGGTGGAGACCACCAGGGTGACGGTGCTGCCCTTGTCGATGCGGGAACCACCCAGCGGCTGGGTGGCGATCACATTGCCCTGGGCGATCTTGCCGTCCGCCTTCTGCTCCACGGCGACATTGAAGCCGAGCTTCTGTAGCGAATCCTTGGCCTGGGACTGCGATTTGTTCGAAAGATCCGGTATCGCCACCTGATCCGGCCGACTGCCCGGCCCGATCAGCACCCAGAACAGGGCGAACGCGACGGCCAGCGCGGCCGCGGCGCCGACCGCGATCCAGGTGCGCCGGGGGCCGCCGGGATCGGTGGCCTCCTGCTCGGCGGTGTCGTCGCGGCGCTCGACCATGCGGTAGCCGCGCGAGGACGATTCGTCGGAGCCGAAGACGGTGGTGCGGTCTTCGTCGGTCATCACCATCGGCGCGCTGGGCTTCTGCCCGCCCAGCACCCGGATCAGGTCGGCGCGCATCTCGGCCGCGGTCTGATACCGGTTGGCGGGGTTCTTGCTCATCGCCTTGAGGATCACCGAGTCCAGCTCGCGCGGGACGCCGGCGTGCACGTGTGAGGGCAGCCGCGGATCTTCGCGGACATGCTGATAGGCCACCGCGACCGGCGAGTCACCGGTGAAAGGCGGTTCGCCGGTGAGGATTTCGAAGAGCACGCAGCCGACGGAGTACACGTCCGAGCGCGCGTCGACCGTCTCGCCGCGCGCCTGCTCGGGCGAAAGATACTGCGCGGTACCGATTACGGCCGCGGTCTGCGTCATCGGATTCGAACTGTCGGCGAGGGCGCGCGCGATGCCGAAGTCCATCACCTTCACCGCGCCCGCGCGGTTGATCATGATGTTGGCGGGCTTCATGTCGCGGTGCACGATCCCGGCCTTGTGGCTGAAATCCAGTGCCGCACAGACGTCGGCGACGACCTCCATCGCGCGGCGCGGCGGTAGCGGGCCCTTGCCGCGCACGATGTCGCGCAGGGTGTCGCCGTCGACGTACTCCATCACGATGTAGGGCAGCGGGCCGCCGTCCACCTCGGCCTCGCCGGTGTCGTACACCGCGACGATGGCCGGATGGTTCAGCGCGGCGGCGTTCTGCGCCTCGCGCTTGAAACGCAGATAGAACGTGGGGTCACGCGCGAGGTCCGCACGCAAGACCTTGATCGCGACATCGCGGCTCAGCCGCAGGTCCCGGGCCTTGTGCACCTCGGACATACCGCCGAATCCGATGATCTCGCCGAGCTCGTAGCGAGAACCGAGATTCTTCGGGGTCGTCATGGTTGTCCTTGTGAAGGAGTAGGCACGCTACGAGTGGACGAGGGGCCTCGAGCACCGGGACTATCCGGAAATGGTAAGTCGAGGGTGGGGAAGTACGGGGGCCGGGTAGTCGTCGTCTTGCCGGTCTTGGTGGTGCTCGGGACCGGTGTCGTCGTCGGCGGCTTGCTGGTCGTGGTCGGCGGTTCCGTGGTGGTCGTCGGCGGTTCCGTCGTCGTGGTCGGCGGCACCGTGGTGGTGATCGGCGGCTGGGTCGTGGTGACCGGCGGCGGGGGCGGCGCCGGCCGCGTGGTCGTGGTGACCGGCGGCTTGGTCGTGGTCGGCGGGACCAGCGTGGTGGTCACGACCGGACGATCCGGCTGCGGATTGGTATCGCCGCCGAACGCCAGCCAGGTGGCGGCGCCGCCGAGCAGCACCGCGCCGATGCCGAGGCCGATCAGCCACTTCTGGGTGTTGGTGAGACCGTCGGGCTTGGGCGGCGGGATGGCCGTGCTGCCCGGATTCATCGCCGTCTCCGGCGCGCCGTAAGTGCTTGCGGCGGCGCCCTTGTAGGGCACGGTCGGGCCGTCCTGCTGCGCCGACGGCAGGATCACCGTCGGGCCGGGCGGCAGCACCCGGGTGGCGCCCTCGGTGAACGGACCGGTTCCGGTTCCGGTGGCGGCGGCGCCCTTCGGCTCCGGCGCGCGATGACCCGCCCGCACCGCGGCCACCGCGTCGGCGAACTCGCCGCCGCTGGCGTAGCGCTGGTTCGGGTCCTTGCGCATGGTGATCTCGATGAGCTCATGCACGTTCGGCGGCAGATCCGCCGGCATCGGCGGCGGGTTCTCCCGCACATGCTTCATCGCGACGGTGATCGCGCCGTCGCCGCTGAACGGACGCTGGCCCGCCAGCGCCTCGTAGCCGACCACGCCGAGCGAGTACACGTCGCTGGCGGCGGTCGCGTCCTCGCCGACGGCCTGCTCGGGCGCGATGTACTGGGCGGTGCCCATCACCATGCCGGTCTTGGTGACCGGCGAGGCGTCCACGGCCTTGGCGATGCCGAAGTCGGTGATCTTCACCTGACCGGTCGGCGTCACGAGGATGTTGCCCGGCTTCACGTCCCGGTGCACCACGCCGGCGGCATGCGCCACCTCGAGCGCGCGCCCGGTCTGCTCCAGCATGTCCAGGCCCTGCATGACCGAGAGCCGGCCGAGCCGGTTCAGCACCGTGTTCAGCGGCTCGCCCTGCACCAATTCCATGACCAGGTAGGCGGTTTCACCCGCGGACGGGTCGTAGGTCTCGCCGTAGTCGTAGATCCCGGCGATGCCCGGGTGATTGAGCTGCGCGGTGGTTTTGGCTTCGGTGCGGAAGCGGTGCCGGAAGGTGGGATCGGCGGAGAACTCCGCCTTGAGCACCTTGACCGCCACCCGGCGATCCAGCCGGGTGTCGAGAGCCTCCCAGACCTGACCCATTCCGCCGGTGGCGATGAGCCGCTGCAGGCGGTAGCGGTCGGCGATCAGTGCGCCGTTGTTCAGCATCGGGGACTCCGTACATTCACTCGCACAGTCATATCGTTCAGCCCCCTCGCAGACCGGCGTCCAGCACGGCCCTCGCGATCGGCGCCGCCACGGAACCGCCGGTGGCGGCCAGCGCCCGGTCGCCACCGCTCTCCACGATCACCGCGATGGCGATGGTCGGGTTCTGCGCGGGGGCGAAGGCGATGTACCAGGCGTGGGGCGGCGTGTTGCGCGGATTCTCGCCGTGCTCGGCGGTTCCGGTCTTGGACGCGATGGTGTATCCGCGGTTCTGCTGACCGCCCGCGGTGTTCTGTTCCGAGGCGATCATCATGCTGGTCAGCTGGGAGGCGACCGGAGCGCTCACGGCCTGGCCGACCGAGACCGGCTTGGTCTTGGACAGCTCGCTCAGATCCGGCGCTTGCAGCGAATCGACCAGGTAGGGCTCCATCCGGACGCCGCCGTTGGCGACGGTGGCCGCGATGACGGCGTTCTCCAGCGGCGTCAAGGCCACGTCGCGCTGCCCGATGCTGCTCTGCGCCAGCGCCGCGTTGTCGGGAATGGAACCCACGGTGGACTCGGCGACCGGGATCGGGATGCCGCGGCTCGGGCCGACGCCGAACGCGGCGGCCGCGTCCTTGAGGTTGGACGCGCCGATCTTCTGGCTGAGCTCGGCGAAGGCGGTGTTGCAGGACAACCGGAACGCGTCGTACAGCGAGGCGGTGCTGCCGCTGCCGCAGTGCGAGCCGTTGTAGTTCTCCAGCGTGGTCCTGGTGCCGGGCAGTTCGATCTGGCTGGCGGCGGTGAACTGGTCGTCCGGAGTCGCGATGCCGTCCTGCAGCGCCGCCGCGGTGGTCACCACCTTGAACGTGGACCCGGGCGGATAGGTCTGGGAGACCGCGCGATTGAGCATCGGCTTGGACTTGTCCCGGCTCAGCTCCTCCCAGGACTGGGTGCCGCGCGCGCCGTCGTGCCCGGACAACAGGTTCGGGTCGTAGCTGGGCGTGGAGACCATGGTGAGGATCTTGCCGGTGCTGGGCTCGATCGCGACCACGGAGCCGGTGTAGCCCTTGGCGGTCAGCTGGTCGTAGGCCACTTTCTGCATCACCGGATTGAGCGTGGTGAGCACGTTCGCGCCGCGCGGGTCGCGACCGGAGACCATGTCGATGAGCCGGCGCCCGAACAGCTGGCTGTCGGAGCCGTTGAGCACCGAATCCTCGGCCTTCTCCAGGCCGTTGCTGCCGTACTGCATCGAGTAGAAGCCGGTGACCGGGGCGTAGGCGTCCGGGTCGGTCGGGTAGGTGCGCAGGTACTTGTAGCGGTCGTCGGTGGCGACCGAACTGGCCAGCACGGTGCCGCTGGCCGAGATCTGGCCGCGCTGACGCGAGTACTCGTCCAGCAGCACCCGCGAGTTGCGCGGATCGTGGCGCAGGCTGTCGGCCTTCCCGAACGGGCCGATGGACACCTGCACGTAGGTGGCGTTGATGATCAGCGCGACGATCATCAGCATTACCGCGACGGCGACCCGCCGTAGTGGAGTGTTCATTCCTGCGGCCTCGCATCCTTGCGGAACAGCTCGGTCGGGGCATCGGCGAGAGGGGCCGCGGGTTCCTTCTTCCGGGCCGGCGCCGGAGCGCGGGCCGCGTCGGAGATCTTGATCAGCAGGGCCAGCAGCAGATAGTTCGCCAGCAGCGAGGAACCGCCGTAGGACATGAACGGGGTGGTGAGGCCGGTCAGCGGAATCAGTTTGGTGACGCCGCCGACCACCACGAACAGCTGGATCGCCATGGTGAAGGCCAGCCCGGCGGCGAGCAGCTTGCCGAAGCTGTCCCGCACGGCCAGGGCGGTGCGCAGACCGCGCACGATGAACACCAGGAACAGCAGCAGCACGGCGGTGAGCCCGATCAGGCCGAGTTCCTCGCCGATGGTGGTGACGATGAAGTCGGTCTTGGCGAAGGGCACCTGGTTGGGCCGGCCGTTGCCCAGGCCGGTGCCGGCCAGCCCGCCGGTGGCCAGGCCGAACATCGACTGGGAGATCTGGTAGCCGGTGTTGTTGTAGTCCGAGAACGGATCCAGCCAGGTGTGCCCGCGCACCCGGACGTGACCGAAGGCGTTGTAGGCGAAGACGAATCCGATGGCGAGCAGACCGCCGCCGATGATCAGCCAGCCCACCCGCTCGGTCGCGATGTAGAGCATCACCAGCACGGTGGAGAAGATCAACAGCGAGGTGCCGAGATCCTTTTCCAGGACCAGTACGCCGATGCAGACGATCCACACCGCGAGGATCGGGCCCAGGTCGCGGGCCCGCGGGAACTCCATGCCCAGCATGTGCCGCCCGGCGGTGGTGAACAGATCGCGCTTGGCCACCAGCACCGAGGCGAAGAAGATGATCAGCAGGATCTTGGAGAACTCACCGGGCTGAACGCTGAAGCCGGGCAACCGGATCCAGATCTTGGCGCCGTTGGTCTCCGAGTACGCGCTGGGCAGCAGCGCCGGAATCATCAGGGCGACCAGGCCGATCAGGCCGAGGGTGTAGCTGTAGCGGGCCAGCGTGCGGTAATCGCGCAGGATTGCGAGCACCGCGATGAACCCGATGGTGCCGAGCGCGGTCCACATGATCTGGGGGCTGGCGTCAGGGGAGGGGATCGTCCACGAGTTGTAGCGGGCGTTCTCTGCCGCACCGAGATCCAGCCGATGGATCAGCACCAGCCCGATCCCGTTGAGCACCGCGACAATCGGCAGCAGCAGCGGGTCGGCGAACGGCGCGAACCGGCGCACCGCCAGGTGGGCCACCCCGAACAGGCCGAGGTAGGCCGCGCCGTACTTGGCGATGTCCCAGGTGATCGACTGCTCCTGGCTGGCTTCCACCAGGAACAGCGACACCGTCGTCAGCAGGGCCGCGAACGCCAGCAGCAGCAGTTCCACATTCCGCCGGGTGGACGGCGGCGGCGCGGGCGCGAAGCCGCCAGGCGGACTGGGGTAGGCCCCAGCGGACGGCGGTGCCGGTGCGGACATCAGTCCGTCACCCGGCAGTTCTCCCCCGGCGTCTGGGGGGTCGCCGACGTGGACGTCGGCGCGGTGGGTTCCACCTTCGTCGGTGTCTTGAGGTCGGTACCCCGGGTGTCCCCAGGAGGCGCTTCGGTCGTCGGCGGCGCCGGCGCGGTAGTGGTCGCGACCGGGTTCGGCGTGGTGGTCGGGGCGCCGGGCGGGACCGGCTCGTTCGAGGTGGACGGCACGACGCCGGGCTGCTGCACCGATTCCTTGGGCGCGCACACCGGCAGCAGCTGCTGGGAGGCCAGGCGCCGCATCTGGCTCTCGGCGTCGTTGAGCGAACCCGGCGGCAGACCCTGATTGACCTGGTTGCGTCCGGTCTGGGTGAGGTCCTCGACCTCGAGCGCCCGGCAGCCGGCGGGCAGCGTGGTGCCGGTCTTCAGGATGGTGAGCTCACCGGTCTTGCTCACGCAGCCGATGGTGTCGACCTCGTGAATCGAATAGCCGAGTATCGAACCCGGAAGTCCGCGCAGGATCACCACATTGCCGCCTTCAGCGGCCACGTAGTAGTTGTTGCGCACCATCTTGTAGCCGACCAGCAGGCCGACGCCGATCGCGAGCACCAGGCCCAGCGACAGCAGAATCCAGCGCAGCTTGTGCGATTTCCCCGGCGGCTCGGGTTCCGGACTGGCGGACGCCCGGCGGGGCGGGGCGGCCCGCGGGGGGCGCATCGCGGCGGCGCGGCCGGCCGCGGTATTCGGCGGGGGAGTGTCCTCGTCCTGACCGGAGGCGGCGCCCGCCACGATCGGATGACTCTGCCCGTAATCGAGATCGATGACATCGGCGACGACCACGGTGACGTTGTCCGGACCGCCGCTGCGCAACGCCAATTCGATGAGCCGGTCGGCGCATTCGTCGGTGCTGCCCTCGCGCAGGGTGTTCGCGATCGTCTCGTCGCTCACCACGTCGGAGAGACCGTCGGAGCAGAGCAGATAGCGGTCGCCCGCGCGGGCCTCCCGCATGATCAGCGTCGGCTCGATCTCGTTGCCGGTGAGCGCGCGCATGATCAGGGAGCGCTGTGGATGAGTGTGCGCCTGCTCCGGGGTGATCCGGCCCTCGTCCACCAGCGACTGGACGAACGTGTCATCTCTGGTGATCTGGGCCAGCTCGCCACCGCGCAGCAGATACGCGCGGGAGTCGCCGATATGGGCGAGGCCGAGTTTGCTGCCCGCGAACAGGATCGCGGTCAGGGTGGTGCCCATGCCGTCGAGCTCGGGCTCCTCCTCGACCTGATCGGCGATCGCGGCGTTGCCTTCGTGGATCGCGTGGTCGAGTTTGCCGAGCAGGTCGGTGCCGGGCTCGTCGTCGTCGAGATGGGCCAGTGCGGCGATCATCAACTGGGAGGCGACTTCACCGGCGGCATGGCCGCCCATGCCGTCGGCCAACGCGAGCAGACGGGCGCCCGCGTAGACGGAATCCTCGTTGTTGCCTCGCACGAGGCCGCGGTCGCTGCGCGCTGCGTAGCGGAGAACAAGTGTCACGATCGGAGCTCGATCACTGTCTTGCCGACACGAACCGGAGTGCCGAGCGGAACACGGACGGCGGTGGTGACTTTCCCGCGGTCGAGATAGGTGCCATTGGTGGAGCCGAGGTCTTCGACGTACCAGTCGTCACCGCGTGGAGAAAGTCGCGCATGCCTGGTGGAGGCGTAATCATCGGTGAGTACCAGCGTGGAATCATCCGCGCGCCCGATCAGCACCGGTTGGGTGCCGAGCGTGATGCGCGTGCCGGCGAGTGAACCTTGAGTCACCACAAGATATTTGGCGCCCTTCTGGCCGCGGCTGAAGGACGGCAGCACCGCGGAACCGCGTGCGGCCCTGGGCTGGATCCGAATGCCGGAGGCCGCGTAGATGTCGCTGCGCAAGGTCCGCAGAACCGCCCAGACGAACAACCACAACAGCAAGAGGAACCCCGCTCGGGTCAACTGCAGGATCAATCCCTGCACGGCGTTCCACCTCCTGTTCGACCGTGTATCTGTCGGTGCCGCCGCGTAGGTGCTGGTTCGCCCCCACCCGGCCTGCTGGTCTTGCCCGGCCCCATGACGGTGCCGCGCGTTGGCAGCATCATAGGGCCGTCAGTCGATTTCGATCACGATACGACCGCAGAACCGCTGTTGGCGATGTCGTGCACACGTCATGTCGTGACCTGGACGCGAGCTTACGGGATCAGACGATTCGGATCAGGATCTCGGAATGCCCGGCGCGGATGACATCACCGTCGGCCAGCTGCCAATCCTGCACCGGCGAGCCGTTGACCAGGGTTCCGTTGGTGGAGCCCAGATCCGAGAGCATCGCGGTCTGGCCGTCCCAGCGCACCTCGATGTGGCGGCGCGAGACGCCGGTGTCGGGCAGGCGGAAATGCGCGTCCTGGCCGCGGCCGATGATGTTGCTGCCCTCCCGTAGCTGGTAGGTGCGGCCGCTGCCGTCATCCAGCTGCAGAGTGGCCGAGTAACCCGAACCGGCCGGGGCCGCACCGGCATACGGCGCGGGGGCGGAGTAGCCGGGCTGGGCGCCGTAGCCGGCCTGTTGCGAGTAGGCCTGGCCGTAGCCGCCCTGCTCCTCGGCGTAACCCTGTTCGCCGTAACCGGGTTCGGCGTATCCCTGCTGGCCATAGCCCTGCTGCTGGCCGTATCCGGGCTGGCCGTAGCCCTGCTCCGCGTACCCCGGTTCGCCGTAGCCGGGCGCCTGCCCGTAGCCCTGCTGGCCGTAGCCAGGCTGCTGGTAACCGGCGCCGCCCTGGCCGTAGCCCGGCTCCTGGTACCCGGCCGGCGCCTGGCCGTAACCCTGTTCGCCATAACCTTGCTGGCCGTACCCGGCAGCGCCCTGGCCGTAGCCGGGTTCCTCGTAACCGCCGGGCGCCTGGTACCCACCGGGCGCCTGATAGCCGGCCTGGCCGCCCTGCTGCTGCTGGTAGTCGTAGCCGTTCTGGTAATCGCCGTAACCCTGCTGGCCCTCGGGCGCGCGGTAGTTGTCGGCGCCACCCTCGTAGGGTGCGCGGTACTCCTCGCGGTAGGCGCCGTTGGGCGGGTTGGGCCGCCCCGCCGGCGGCGGTGCGTACCCGCGATTGCGTGGATCGGACTCCGCGGGCTCACGGCTCGGGTCGTAGCCAGAGTTCTGCGTCATGGGGCCAGCTCCTGGTTGCGGGTTTGCAGGTCGTTGTGGCGAGGGTTCCGGGCGGTGAGCTGGTGTAGCTCCGCTGCCGGCGTCGGGATCAACCCGGCCGCGTGCCCTGAACTGTCCGGTGTGCAGCGTAGGTGATGCCTCGAACGCTACGTGTACTTCGCCGTAGGTCTGCCACCCCTGATCGCGGATGTAGTCCTGGAGATGTTTGGCGAACGCACGGGTCGTGAGTGTGTGGTCGGCGTCGAGTTTGCCGTGATCGGAGGAGTTGATGGTGATCACATAACTGTTCGGCGCCAGCAGATGTCCGCCGCCCACGTCCTCGATGTGCTCGGAGGCTTCGCGCTGCAGCGCCGCCTCCACCTCCTTGGGTACGACATTGCCACCGAAGGCGCGAGCGAAGACATCGTCGACGGTGCCGCGCAGGCGAGCTTCGAATCGCGAAACGATGCCCATCCCGGCCTCCCTTCGTCGAACGTCTTCCCCGAGTCATAGCCCATTTCATAACAACGACACGCGCGTATGGCGTGTCGTGTGTCGACCACGTTCATTGCATGATATCCACGATCGTCCACACCTGTAACTCCTGGAAGCCGTCGCGGGTTCCCATCGCCCCCAGGAGTCACCAACGGTATCGCTGAACAGGCGATTTCGTTTCCGAGACGCACCCGTGATAACTTCTTCTAGTCGCTCGGGCGAGTGGCGGAATGGCAGACGCGCTGGCTTCAGGTGCCAGTGTCCTTCGGGACGTGGGGGTTCAAGTCCCCCTTCGCCCACTTCACTCGATAAGAGGCCCATGCTCACACAGAGCGTGGGCCTTTTCTCGTTTCGTCATTGTTGTGGGGGCGGAGCCCCCACAACCCGCCCCGGAGGGGCTGCGCCCCCCGGACCCCCCTTCCTCGGGGCGCGGGTCTCGAAAGTGGCTCAGTTGGTCGTCGATTTGGGGGTTGGGGGGCCTGTCGGGCGTGGCGGCGGAGGTGGGAGGGTGATTTCGGTCTCTATTGCTTCCGTGCGAGAACCTGTTCTAGTTTGGGGCATGCGCAGATATGAGGGCCGTCGAGTGCTGGTGACCGGAGCGGGATCGGGTATCGGACAGGGCATCGCCCTGCGCCTGCTCGACGAGGGGGCGCAGCTGATCGCCGCCGATATCGACGAGGCCGGCTTGCAGACCACCGCGGACAAAGCCGGCGACGGCGCCGAGCGGCTGCGGACCGTTCAGGTGAACATCGCGGACCCGGCCTCGGCCGCCGCGGGCGTCGCGGCCGGACTCGAATTCCTCGGCGGGCTGGACGTTCTGGTGAACGCGGCTGGCATCCTCAAGCCCGCCCGCACGCACGAGATGCCGCTGGACGCCTGGAATCAGATCATCACCATCAACCTGACCGGCACCTTCCTGATGACCCAGGCCGCGCTGCCCGCGCTGCTGGATTCCGGGCACGGCGTCGTCGTCAACCTGTCCTCCACCGCGGCCACCAACGCCGCCCCGTATCTCGCGGCGTACGCGGCGTCCAAGGGCGGCGTCAACGCCTTCACCCACGCCATCGCGCTGGAATACGCCAAGCAGGGTCTGCGCGCGGTGAACATCCTGCCCGCCGGCATCACCTCCGGCATCACCACCAAGTCGATCCTGGATCAGCCCGAGGGCGCCGATTGGAAGCTCTTCGCCCGCTTGACCGGCTGGCTCAACGAGGGCGCGCTCGGCAGCCCCGACGACATCGCGGGCGTGGTCGCCATGGTCGCCTCCGACGACGGCCGCTACATGACCGGGTGCGAGATCCGCGTCGACGGCGGAGCGGCTATGTAGCTCACTTCGGTGTGGCGATCAGCAGATGCGAGGGAACAGGGCGGCCCGGGAGCTGCCGGTGTTCGACGGTGCAGCCCGCGCGTTCCAGCGCGGCGCTCACCTCGGCGACCGGGCGCAGCGTGAATCCGTAGGGGGTGAACGGCATTTTCGCCATCGCGTCCGGGTCGCCGATGCCGATCACCAGCTTGCCCCCGGAGCGCACGGCGCGGGCCAGTTCCTGGCAGGCGGCGTCCAGATCCGGCACGAAATAGATGGTGTTGACGGTGATGGCGGCGTCCAGGCTGTCGTCGTCGAACGGCAGCGCGGTCAGCGATCCTTCGCTGAGCCGCAGGCGGTCCGCGCCGATGTCGCGCGCGAATGCCGAACGCGCCCGGGCCAGCATGTCCGGGGAGATCTCGACGCCGTGCACGGTCGCGCCGTCGCGGGCGAGCAGGAGTTCCAGGCCGACCCCGCCGCCGAAACCGATGTCGGCGACGGTAGTGCCGGTGGCCGCGTCGGCCGCGGCTTCGATCAGGCCTTTGTTGCCGCGGTTCAGGATGAAGGCCACACCCTTACCCAGCACACCGTGCGGGTTGCCGAGTTGACCGGCAAGGGTGGACAGGACTTTCGCGCGCACACCAGGCATGTGGTCCATCGTAGGGAGCCGGGGACGTGAACGGCTTGGACGAATTGAACGGTGCCGGTTCAAATACTGTTGCCGCAGGCGCCGATCCGCTTGGATCGGCACGGACGTGCTCGACTCGACTTCGAAAGCTGACCCGTATGCGTTCGCCGATTGTTCTCCTCGCCGCCTGTGCGCTGGCGCTCGCGCCGGCCGGTTCGGCGCAGGCCGCCGAGTGGGGGCCGCTGGCGCCGCCGAACCCGCATCTCGGGCCGGTGGGTACGTCGACGATGCACGGCGACGCGGGCTCGTCGGACGCGACTCCGCTGGCCGGGCCGGGAGCGGGCCAGGTTTCGGTGGGCGCGTATCCGCTGGCTTCGGCCTGCCCGACGCTGCTGCAAGGGGCCGATGGCTTGGTGGTGGCGCTGTGCACCGCGATCGTCGGACAGAAACCGACGGTGCATCTGCTCGATCCCGCGAGCAACAGTCCGATCGGCACTTCGCTGGCCGCGCTCGAATTGGCGAAAGGCAGTCTGCTCGGCGGGGTTTACGCGTACCTGGACAACAGCGATCGTCTGGTGGCCGTGGACGGCGACCGAAAACTGCTGCGCATAGGACATTCCCGGGAATCCGGGCGCTGGCGCCTGACCGTGGACAATTCCACGGATCTCGCCGGCGTGATTCCGGTGGGCGACAACGTGACCGGTCTGGTGCCCGATTGGTCGGGGAATGTCTGGTTCGCGACCGGTAAAGGTGTAGTCGGTCTGGTGACTCCCACGGGTGTGGCAGCAACCCTCGGGCTGCCCGCGGGTGAGCAAGTGGCAAACAGTATTTCGGCCGCGCCGAGCGGGCGGATCGCGGTGGCGACCACGCACGCGCTCTACGAGTTGCGCACCGACCCGAGCGGGCGGCCCGAAATCCTTTGGCGCGCCGCTTATGCGCGCGGCTCGGCGCGCAAGCCGGGCCAGCTCAGCTGGGGGACCGGTTCGACGCCTACCTATTTCGGGCCCGAAACCGGTGCGGAGTATCTGACGATCGTCGACAACGCCGACGATCAGGTGCGCGCACTGGTGTACCGCTCCGGCGGCGGCGAGCTGGTGTGCTCGCAGCCGGTTCTCACCAAGGGCGGTGCGGGTAGCGAGAATTCGCCGATCGGGATCGGGCGGTCGCTGTTCGTGGCGAGCACCTACGGCTACCCGTATCCCGCGGTGCCGGCGGACGCGGGGCCGGCGGTGCCCGCGAGCGCGCCGTTCACCGGCGGGATGACCCGGGTCGACGTGGACGAAAACGGTTGCCGCACGGTCTGGGAGAACACGGTGCGCAGCGCCGCGGTTCCCCACCTGTCCACAGCCGACGGCAATCTCTACACAGTGAGCCGGGTGGGGCTGAATATCACCACGCCCCTGGACGGTTACGCCTTCACGGTGCTGGATCCCGAGACCGGCGCGGTGCGGTCGAATCGGCCGCTGCCGGGCACGATCGTCGACGATCCGCTGCAGATGTCACCGCTGATCAGCACCGGCGGCCGCGTGCTGCAAGGCACGATCACCGGAATCCTGCGTATCAGCTGAGCTTTCGCGCGCGGCCTGTGGATATCTGCGGCTGCCCTGTGGAATTCGGCTCTCCGAAGCGGGAAAGCGCTGGTAGAGCGCCGGTACCGGGTTCGGCGTACGGACCGCCGGTGAGATGCCGGATTTCCCGGCCGCATAAGCGCTGTGGCGGGTCCGGTTTGCGCCGTTCGCCGGGTGTACGCGAGCCTGTGGATAGCTGGGGTCAAATTGTGGATAACCGTCGGCCGTGACCCGCGTTTGTGCTGGCTGTGGCGGCGCGGTTCAGGCCGGGGCAGGAAAACCGCTGTGCCGCACAGGCTGTGTACACGGTGTTGGCGCAACTGCGCCGCGCTCCCGTTAGCGCGCTGGTCGCGGCCGGTTTCGGCGCTCGGTCGGTAGATCAGCGCAACTGTGCACAGTGCGGGCCCGGTCTGTGGATCGCGGGTCGTCCGGTGTCATATTCGGCATGGCTTATGGGTTGTCCACAGGTGAGTTGTCTCGGTGCTGGCCATGGTGTTCACGGAGCTGCTCACCGGCCCGAATCCGGCCGCTGACCGAACTCTGGGTTATGGCCACTGGCTCGCCCCGGAAACTCGGCTGAGGCGAAGATCACACCGGCTGCCGGAGTTGCGGCTGTGCTGCTGTTCGCCGTGGATCGCGCCGCACCGGCCGCTAGGTTTCTGTAACTGGTTATCGGTGGGATGAGCATGTCTGGAGTATGTCCAGGGGTCAAACCCTAGGCGCGCATGTTGCAAATTGCCCAATAAACAAACCTTAAGTCGCTTTCTCATCTTGCTAAATCCAGCAATCCGAACGGCAACCCGGAAGTCGCAGGTAGACAGCCTTCGCGTGAAGGCCGAGCCCTCCTGGCAGGTGGATGGCAAATCGATCTAGCAACGGCTGTCGCGTTTGGATGTACTGGCGTTATCGATATTCGTAACCAGTAAAGCGACCTGCTCAGGGCCCTTCCGGGCGTTGTGCGCGGGGCAGCCACGGGATAGCTGGAGGTGTGAAAAACGCTGCCGTCAACGGGGTTTGCTGGAGAGCTGCTAAATACGCTTGACATCCGTGCGGGGGGTTGCGTAGGGGTAACGATTGTGTAGAGTTAACGCCAACGCTGACCGCAGCTGAGCTGGACTCGCTGCGGTCAGCGGAACTCAAATGGGGGGTTCCGAGACTACGCCGTGATCCGGCGTTGCTGCCGCGCTTTCGTCCCCGTATCGCTCAGCGTGTGCTCGGCGTTGTCTGCCAAGGGTTGTCGAGGCTCTCCGGCACCGGGTTGCTGTCCTCCGCGAGCGCGGCGCGCCGGCCCAGGCCGAACACATACACCAGAAACAGGGCCTCCGCGAGGAACCCGATGCCGATTCGCATCGAGCCCGGCAGCCCGCTCGGCGTCACGAAACCTTCCAGCAGACCGGACACGAACAGCACCGCCACCAGGCCCAGCGCGATCGTCGCCGTCGCCCGGCCCTGCCTGGCCACCGCCTCCAACCGGCTCAGCCGGCCCGGATCGATCAACGTCCAGCCCAGCTTCAGCCCCGCGCCGCCGGCCACGAAAACCGCGGTCAGCTCCAGCATCCCGTGCGGCAGGATGTAGCCGAAGAACGCGTCCAGCCGCCCCGCCTCGGCCATCAGGCCCGCGGTGACACCGACATTCACCGCGTTCATCACGAGCATGTAGACCACGGGCAGGATCAGCACGCCGGTGAACAGGCAGATGGCGCTCACCCACGCGTTGTTCGTCCAGACCTGCGCGGCGAACGCGTCATTCGGATGCTCGGTGTAATAGGTCTCGAACTTGCCGCCGGGCGCGGTGATCGCGGTGTTGTCCGCCGGGATGCCGAACAGCTCGCGCGCCGCGCCCGACCCGCGCACCCATTCCGCGATCCCGGCGGTCAGCAGGACGAACAGCGCGCCCGCGGTCGCCCACCAGACCCAGGTCCGGTAGACCGCGGCCGGGAACACGTGCGTCCAGAACCGGCCGAACTCGGACCACGGATCGGACTTGGTGCTCAGCACTTTGCCGCGCGCGCGAGTCAGCACCGCGCTGAGCCCGGCGATCAGCTCCGGCTCCGGACTGTGCGACTGGAGCCGGGCCAGCTGCTGTGAGGTGCGCCGGTACAGCGCGACCAGTTCCTCCGCTTCCGCGCCGGTGAGCTTCCCCCGCCGGGATAGCTGATCCAGGCGGTCCCAGGACCGCCGGTGCATGACGCTGTAGGCGTCCACGTCCATTTCGGTTGCCTCCCATACCGCCGATGGGAAGAATGCTAGTCACATGGCTGAATTCACCACCGGGGAAGCGGTCTCGCTAGAGCTACCGATCGCCCGGATCCCCACCAGGGCCACCGCGTTCCTCGTCGACGTGCTGGTTCAGTTGATGCTGGGCTTCGTCGCGCTGATCATCGTCGCCCTCACCCTCGAGGCGCTGGACCCCGGCGACGCCTGGGAAGCCGCGATCCTGCTGCTCACGGTCGTCGCGATACTGGTCGGCTACCCGGTCGCCTGCGAAACCCTCAGCCGCGGCCGGTCGCTCGGCAAGCTTGCGGTCGGTCTGCGCGTGGTCCGCACCGACGGCGGTCCCATCGATTTCCGGCACGCCCTCACCCGCGGTCTGGCCGGCGCCATCGTCGACTTCTGGATCTTCGGCGGGTTCGGCGCGATCGCGGTCATCACCTCGATCTGCTCGCCGAACGCGCGCCGCGTCGGCGATGTCCTCGCGGGCACCGTGGTCGTCCACGCCCAGCAGCCGCTGCCCCGCCCGGCGCTGGCCCTGCCCCCGCCGTGGCTGGCGGGCTGGGTCGGTCAGCTCGACCTCACCGGTATCCCCGAGGACCTCGCCCTCGCGATCCGGCAATATCTGACCCGCCTGCGCACCCTCACCCCCGCGGCGCAATCCGGCCTCGGCCAGCAGCTCGTGTCTGCCGTCTGCACCCGTCTCCAGGTCACCGCGCCCGCGAACTATCCGCCGGTCCAGATTCTCGGCGCGATCATCGCCGAACGTCAGCGTCGGGCCCTCACCCCGGCAGGCCCCAGCCTGGTGCGCACCGGCTAGCTCGCGACATAGAACTCGAGCTGCCAGGACTGCGATCGCCGAGCCTGATCGCTTGTCGCCGAGACCCACGGCGGGTAGAGGCGGAATCCGCGCTTTCCCCCAATGCCATTGCGCGACACAATGTCTCGCTGCACCAGCGCGGCCAGCGGGAATACGAAGTACCCATGATTCGCGCTGTCGCCGACGCTGATGACGAAGTATCGAACCTGATCCTCGACGTCGAACGGCCGAATCGGACCGTCAGTCGAGCGCTGCCAGATCGTGACGAACTGTCCCGGCTTCTTGGGCGTCGTTTTCGCGATCCGAAACCGAATCGGCGCGCCGTCGACGGAGAACGCAAATCCGCCGTACTGCGCACTCTCGGGTTCCGCAGTCGGAGCGGTGCAGATTCGCCCGTCCCACAGCAGTTCCCGAGCCAGCAAGAGTTCTTCCGGGAGCTCGGTAGACCAGCCCGTCACGACGACATTCTATCGGCCACCCGGCCTGAGCCGATCCGGCTAGCCGGTGAACGGCGGGATGAACTCGCAGGGGACCGGGCGTGGGTGGGCTGGGTCGAGGGCGTTGAGGGCGAAGGCGGCGGCGCGGGGGCTGCCGGCGATGCCCGCGTGCTCGGAGAAGTCGGATTCGCAGCCGTCCTGGACGGTGATGTTGGTGGCGTTCGGGCCCGGAACGAGGCCGACGGTGTACGGCATGACGGCTTCGTCGTAGCGGGTGGCGATATTGGTGTAGGTGACGGTCGAGTCGTAGACGCCGTCGGCGTTCAAGGCGGCCAGGAAGGCGGAGCCGCCGAGCATGGCGGGGCAGGCTTGGCACACGCCCAGGGTGAGCATGGAGTCGACGGCGACGGCGGGTGCGCCCAGGGCGCGGCCGAAGGCGCGGATGAGGTCGGTGCCGTCTTCCCAGATGCCGAGCCAGGGCGGGGCGATGCCGACGAACTTGTCGACCTTGCCGGAGCCGCCCAGGCGCTTGATGTAGTAATTGCCGACGAAGTTGCCCTGGGAGTGGGCGACGATGTCGACCCGTTCGGCACCCGTGGCGGCCCGGACGCGATCGATGAAAGCGCCGACCTGGGCGGCGCTTTCGGGGATCGGGCTCATGCCGCCGAGCTGGTTGAGCGGCCAGGGCACGGCGAGCGCGCCGTAGGTGAGGGAGTAGACGCAGTAGCCCTCGTTGGCGAGCAGCGGCGCGTAGGCGCCCCAGTTGGTCTGGCCGCCCCCGGCCGTACCGTGCACCAGCACAACGGGATTGGGGTGCGCGGCGGAGGGACGGCAGGACCAGTCGTTGGCCCCGGGCAGTGACCCGTTCGGATTGGTCAGCTCGTGCGGGATGCCGGCGAAGAAGTTGTAATCCACCGGCAGTTCGGCCTGGGCGGGTGCGCTCGCCGCGGTCCACAGCGCGGCCAGCGCCGCGATGATCAGCAGTGATTTCGGTGAGCGTCGGAACAGCGCGCGCATCAGGGGGCCTCCAGTCAGGTCTGCCCCGAGAATCTAACTGGAACCGGTTCTAAATATGCGGGAAATCGCCAACTGGGACAGTGGGGTTCACAGGGAGCCGGACTGCTTCAGTTCGAGGTACTCGTCGGCGAGCGCTTCGGGCAGCCGGTCCGGGGGAGCGGACACCACGGCGATACCCATGCGCCGCAGGGATTCCTGCACCAGCGCACGCTCGGCCAGGATGGATTCGGCTGCCGCCGCGGTGTAGAGGTCGTCGAGACGGTCGCGCCGGACGGCGGCCGCGGCGATGTCCGGGTCGGTGACCGAGACAATCAGGACCCGATGCCGTACGGCCAGTACCGGCAGCACCGGAAGCAGGTTCTCCTCGACCGCCGCGCCGTCCAGCGTGGTGAACCAGACGACCAGGCTGCGCCGGCGCGCCCGCTGGATCACGGCGCGCACCAGACCGGGGGCATCGGTGTCGACCAGGGCGGGCGTCACACCGGCCAGCGCGTGCATCAGCTTGAGCTGCAAGCGATTTCCGCCGATGCCGCGCACCTCGGCGCGGACCTGCCGGTCGTAGGCGAGCAGATCGACCGAATCACCGGCGGCTCCGGCGATCCCGCCGAGCAGCAGGGCGGCCTCGATGCTCGCGTCCAGCCTGGTGCCCTCGCCGACCCGGCCCGCGCTGATCCGGCCGGTGTCCAGCAACATCATGACGTGCCGGTTGCGTTCCGGCCGCCAGGTCCGCACCAGCACGTCGGTCGCGCGCGCGGTCACCCGCCAATCGATGGACCGCACGTCGTCACCGGCGACATACTCACGGAAGGAATCGAATTCGGTGCCCTGCCCGCGGGTGTTGGCGACATTGCGGCCCTCCAGATGCTGCAACCGCTTCACCTTCGAGCGCATCAGCCGTTCACTGCGGAACGGCGGCAGCGCCCGCACCCGCGCGGGTACCGTGCGGCGAGTCTGCCGGCCCGCCAACCCGAGTGGACCGAGCAGCCGCAGCGTCACCGGGCCCGCGACGCGGTCACCGCGATAGGTGGGCGTGAGGGTGGTGCGCAGCCGCACCATCGTGTTGGGCGCCAAGTGGATTCGGTGCGCGCGGTTGCGGGTGCGGGCGCTGTCGGGCCAGTCGTCCCACAGATAGCCACGCACGGTGCGGTTCCCGGTGTTGGTGACCACGAGTTCCACCTCGGCGCTGCGATCCAAGCGCACCACGGTGAGCGGTTCGCGCGTCAGCGTCACCTCGCGCGCTCGCGCCACCCACCCCATATCGATCAACAGCAGCCAGCCCAGGATCGAGGTCACGAAGATGATCCCGCCCCAGCCGTGCAATAGGGCGGCGACCAGCACCGCACCCAGCGCCGCGACGGCCGCCAGCCGTCCGGTGACGACCACGGCTACACCGGAACCGGGACCGACAGCAGCAGCGACGAGAGCACGCCCTCGGTCGTCACGCCGTCCAGTTCGGCTTCCGGCTTCAGCTGCAGCCGGTGCCGGAGTACCGCGGTAGCCACGTATTTCACGTCGTCCGGGGTGGTGAACGCGCGGCCGTTCAACCAGGCGAAGGCGCGCGCGGCCGCCATCAGCGCGGTCGCGCCGCGGGTGGAGGCGCCGTGCTGCACGGCGGGGGAGTTGCGGGTGGCCCGGCACAGATCCACCGTGTACGCCAGCACTTCGGGGCTGATCGTCACCTGCGCGACCGCCGCCCGCCCGGCGCTGATGTGCGCGGGCCCGGCCACCGGGCGCAGCCCGGCCGCGGTCAGGTCGCGCGGATCGAAGCCGGCGGCGTGGCGCTGCAGAATGCGGAATTCGTCGTCCCGGCCGGGCAATTGGATGTCGACCTTGAACAGGAACCGGTCCAGCTGCGCCTCCGGCAGCGGATAGGTGCCCTCCTGCTCGATCGGGTTCTGGGTGGCGATCACCACGAACGGGTCGGGCAGCAGCCGCGGCTTGCCGTCCACCGAAACCTGGCGCTCCTCCATCGATTCCAGCAGCGCCGACTGCGTTTTCGGGGGCGTGCGGTTGATCTCGTCGGCGAGCAGCAGATTGGTGAAGACCGGACCGTGCCGGAAGGTGAACTCGGCCGAATGCGGGTCGTAGATCTGGGAACCGGTGACATCGCCCGGCATCAGGTCGGGGGTGAACTGCACCCGGGAGTGCTCCAGATCCAAGGCCGTCGCCAGCGCCCGCACCAGCAGGGTCTTCGCGACACCGGGCACACCCTCGAGCAGCACGTGCCCGCGGCACAGCAGCGCGAGCACCAGATACATGACGGCCTGATCGTTGCCGACGACCGCCTTGCCGATCTCGGTCCGCAGCGCGGCGAAGGCCTGCACGGCCTCCGCGGCGGTGGGGGTGTGGGTGGTGTCGGTCTGGGTCATCGGTCCCCTCCTCTGGGTCCGGCGGCGGCGCCGGCCGGTGTGCTGTTCGGCGTATCGGACTCGATCAGGTCGAGCACCGCGGCGACGATACGCAGCGTGTCGGTGTCGGGCACGGGCCCGTAGAGCGCGGTGCCGACCACGTGCTGATCGGTGCCGGTCCGTGCGCTGACGGCGGCGACGATCTGCTCTGGTCGCGCGTCCGCGGGGACGCCCAGGACGGGCCGGACCCGGCGCAGGGTGGCGGCGCGCAGTTTCGCCGCGACGTATTCGTGGTCGCCGGAGCGGCGGTACAGCGCGGACTGGCCGGCCAGCAGCTCGTTCGCGGCGACCTCCACCGGGCGCGGTTCGCGTACCAGCGCGCCGCGGCGGCGGGCCCGCCACCAGGCCAGCGCGGCCCCGGCGATCAGGAACTGCAGACCGCCGAACGCCAGCCACGAGGGCAGGCGGGTGAAGATCGAATCCTCGCCGGAGCAGAAGAGCCAGCAGGTGTCGTCGTCCTTGGGCCGCTTCGGTGGTGGCGGCAGGTCGGGCTGTTGCGGCGGTTTCGGCGCGGGCGGGGTGCCGAGCGCGTTGAGCGCGCCCCACAGGACCAAGCCCAGCGCGATCGAAGCCAATACGCCCGCCCAGAATTTCGGGTTCCGCAGCAGCGCGGGCACCGCGGGTAGGTCGCCGCGCTTGCGTGCGTCGACCTCGACCGGATCGGTTTCCTTCGGGCCGTTCTTGGGCGGCGGGGCGGCTTGGGAGTACCGGTCGGCCGAATCCAGCCGCCGGTATTCGTCCGCGGTGGCGCGGCGGCCGCCGTAGACGACCTCGTCGAAACTGTGTGCCGCGGGCTGGATCTCGGTGATCACCTCGACCGGGAGCGCGCCCGAGACGTCCTGGGCCGTTTCGTCCGCGGTGCGCGAACGCCGGACCTCGAGCACGCCGCCCTGCTCCAGGCCGCGCACCATCGCTCGGAAGCGTTCGCGCAGCGCGCGGTCGTAGTCGTGGTTCGCGGCGGCGGCGTCGGCCGCGCCGCGATGCTGGGCGGCCGGGCCCAGCGGCGCGATCTCGGGGGCGGGCGTTTCGTCCGGCGGCCGCCAGAACTCGAGCTCGGGGGAATCGTGGTGCGCGGATTCGTTCATCGGACCTGCTCCGGGATGCGGATGTCGAGACCTTCGCGGCGGCAGCGCACGTCGAGGTAGGCGACCACCCGGGTCGCCGACTCCACCATCTCGCCGAAGGCCAGGAACAGCAGCGTCACCGAGGTGACCAGCGTGACCACCGTCCACATCCGGGTTCCGGAGAAGTCGGTGATGAACAGCGCCAGGCCGAGCAGCGGCAGCATCAGCAGGAGCAACAGCCCGCGATGGGCCAGCCACACACCGGTGAGCGACCATTCCTTACCGGCGACAAGCAGTTTGGTGCGCCCGGCGGCCGTGGCCCGATCGGCCCGCTCGGCGAAGATCACCGGCACGCCGACATACTGCCGGGCGCGCCACCGGCCGATGAAGGGCAGACCGAACAGCGCGAGCAGCACCAGCAAGCTCCATCCGAGCGCGGGGACGGCGTCGAGCAGTAATGCGAAAGCCAGGAAGGTGGCGGTCCAGATCAGCGTGTAGGGCAGTTCGAACAGCACCATCGGCTGCCCGGATGACCCCATGCGGTCCAGCGCGGCCCGCCATGTGATCCGCCGCCCGGCGACATCGGCCAGCCCCAGCGCGACGGTCGCCCCGCGGAGCAGGAAGCGCAGCGCCCACGCGGCAAGCACAGTGGACAGGACCGCGGCCCACCGAATGCCGTCGTCAGAGCCCTCGGTGAGCGTCGAAACACCCACGGTGACGGCCATGACGAAGACCTCGGCCAGCACCAGACCCGCCGCCCCGAGCCGGACCAGCGCCCCGATATTGGCCTGGACCAGTGCGAACGGTACGTCGAGCAGTTCACGGAAGGTCAACGGGCGCACCGGCACCGTCGGTCCTACTGACCCTGGTGCCGGATCGTCTTCCGCCCCGACGGCACCGGCCGGGTCGGCTGGTAACACGCGGCCGAGTCTAGAGCGTCCGCGCGGCTCCCGTCACCTCGGTAAACGGTGGACTTCCTGCTCAGCCCACGTCCGCGGACCGGCCGGTGGCAGCTGAGACGTTCAGGCGGACGGCTGCTTGAGCAGGCGCGAGACGACCCGGCGGTACAGATCCGGCGCCACCGGGGGCAACCCCAGCAGGGCGCGCAGGTACAGGCCGTCGCCCACCAGCCCGACGATCTGCGCGTGGATCGGGTCCTGGATCTCGCTGTCCAAACCGGCCTGCCACTTGGCCATCACCGCGTCGAAGGCGCGGTCGGCCGCCGCCACATCGCCGTCCTGTGGACCGTCGAGGGTGCGCATGGCGGCCAGCATCGAGCGCTGCACCGCGATCTCGAGGGCATCGTCGGCGTTGTCCGGGTGCGGGGCTTGCAGATACCACTCGGCGACCGATTTGCCCTGGGCCACGGCGGTTTCCAATTGCTGGTCGGCGCGCTCGGCGAGGCGGAGGACCAGGCCCGCCAGCAGGGCGTCCTTGGATTTGAAGTGGTAGAGCAGCCCGCCCTTGGAGACGCCCGCCGCGGCCGCGACGCTTTCCAGGGTCACCTGGGCCAGGCCCTTTTCCAGCAGCAGTGTTTCCAGCGCGTCGAGGATGCGGTTGCGGGTGCTGGACGGGTCACGAGTCGTCACGGCAGTTGACTGTACCGTCTGGACGGTAAATCTGATACTGTACCGGCTGGACGGTTCACCTCCGGAAGCAGAAGGAACATGACCACCAAACCCACCGCCGCACCCGGCCCGAGCACAACCGCTCCGGCCCGGGCCACCGCCCGCACCTGGGCCGGCCTCGGCGTCCTCGCACTCGCGCTGCTGCTGATCGCGGTAGACGCCACCGTGCTCGACCTCGCGGTCCCCGCCATCAGCGCCGACCTCGCACCCACCACCCCGCAGCTGCTGTGGATCATCGACGTCTACTCGTTCGTGCTGGCCGGTCTGCTGATCACCATGGGCACCCTCGGCGACCGCATCGGGCGCCGGCTGCTGCTGCTCGTCGGCGCCGCCGGCTTCGGCCTGGCCTCGGCCCTGGCCGCCTGGGCGATCAACCCCGAAATGCTCATTGCCGCACGCGTTCTGCAAGGTGTCGCCGGCGCGACGCTGATGCCCGCGACCCTGGGCCTGATCCGCAGCATGTTCGCCGACCCCCGGCAGCGCACCATCGCCATCTCGGTCTGGGGCGCGATGGCCGGTTCCGGTTCCGCGCTCGGCCCGCTGCTCGGCGGCTGGCTGCTCGAGCACTACTGGTGGGGCTCGGTATTCCTGGTGAACCTGCCGGTGATGGGCCTGCTGATCGTGCTCGCCCCGTTCCTGGTGCCGGAGTCGCGCGATCCGAACCCGGGCCGCTTCGACCTGGCCAGTGCCGGATTGTCGATGCTGGCGCTGATCCCGATCGTCTACGCGGTCAAGGAGACCGCGGCACACGGCTTCAGCTGGCTTGCGGTCCTGGCCGCCGTCGTCGGCGTGGTCGCCGGTGTGGTCTTCCTACGGCGGCAGGGCCGACTGGCCGACCCGCTGCTCGACCTGGATCTGTTCCGGCGCCCGACCTTCCGCGCCGCGACGCTGACCAACCTGCTCTCGGTCTTCGCGCTCGCCGGTGTGCTGTTCTTCGGCTCCCAGTATTTGCAGCTGGTCCTCGGCCGCTCACCGCTGGAGGCGGGTCTGCTGCTGGTGCCGGGCACCATCGGCAGCATCGCGGGTTCGCTCGGCGCGGCCTGGCTGGTCCGCTTCTGGCGTCCGGTGCACGTGCTGTGCGGCGCGCTGCTGGTGGCCGCCGCGGGCGCGATGCTGTTCTGGCTGCTGCGTTCGGATCCGTCGGCCGCGGTGACACCGTTCGTCCTCGGCTTCACCCTGATCGGCGTGGGCGCCGGTGTGGCGCTGACGGTGTCGGCCGACATGATCATCAGCTCGGCCCCCGCCGAACGGGCGGGCAACGCCGCCGCCATTTCGGAGACGGCACTGGAAGCCGGTGTGGCCCTGGGTGTCGCGGTCCTCGGCAGCGTCGTCATGGGCGTGTTCCGGCACGGCCTGGACGTGTCCTCGGTCCCGGCCGCGCACTCGGGGGCCGCGCACGAGTCGCTGGGCGGCGCGGTCGAAACCGCCCGTGCACTACCGGAATCCATAGCGACCGAGCTGCTCGAGTCGGCCCGCTCCGCCTTTGTCTCGGGTGTGCACTGGGCGGCGACCGGCACGACTGTGATCCTGCTGCTTACTGCCGTGATGGTCTACCGGGCGGCCCGAGCCAAGCAGCCGCAGGAGGTCGAACCGTCGGCGGATGCCGAGCGGTTATAGGCACGCTTTCTGCTGGGCCGCAACTGTTCCGACGCGGCTTTGCAGGTGCGCTCGGGGTTCCAGCCGCGGGATCCGGGTGGGTTCAGTTGGCGGGTGGGAGTTCGCGCGGGCCACGGCGGCCGAGGAGCGGACGCTTTTTCGGAGCGGACAGCTCGTCGGAACGGTCGGCGGCCGAAACCTGAGGGCGCTGCGCCGGGGTTTCCGGCAGTGCCGAATAGTGCGGCTGCTGGCTGTAATCCGCGTCGACGACGGTGGCGGCGACGTGGTGGGCCTGCTGGGGAGTGCCTGGCGGGAGTTGGTAGCCGGTTGGGGTGGCGCTCATGGCCGGGGCGTGTGAATCCTGGCTGTCCACCGTGACTTTGCGGGTGCGGCGCAGGGTGAAGGTGATCTCCTCGACCTCTTCGAAGGCCTGGCGGGCGGTGCGCATCGGGTGGGTCGCGGTGTCGAAGGCGTTCGCGACGAAGGACGGCACCAAGGGCCGGATGAAGCGGGCGGCGGTGTCGGAGAACGGAACCTGGCCGATGATCGGCAGTTCCAGGCCGCCGAACTTGGGGGCGGCCGGCTGGTGCGGCACGAGTTCGCCGGTGCGGGCGAGCGGCTGGGCGGAGACGGTGGCGGGCAGGTGGGTAGACACGGTGCTGTCCTTTCCGGCCGGAAGTTCGGCGGGTCGCGGTGCTTGCCCGAGGCGCTCGGGTTCGTTGATGCCGATCTCCAGGCCGCCGATGGCGGCGATGATGCGGGTGCGCTGGCGTTCCCGGTCGATGGCGGTGTCGGCTTCGGCGGCCAGGCGGGCGGCGGTGAGTTGCTGTTCGGCGCGCAGGTTCTCGGCCTGCACGCGCACCTCCGCCTGTTTGACGGCGATCGCGGCGTCGGCGGCGCGCTCGGCCTCGTCCTGAACCGTGCGGAAGGCATTCTGCCGATCGAAGGAGGTGCTACCGCGCCACCAGCGCAGGAGCAACGGCAGCAGGGCGAGCAGCGTGAACGCCAGGAGGGTGAGCAGCCACAACACTAGGGGGACGGCAGGAGGCGGAGCTTGCGGAGCCGACGGGGTGGGTGAGGATGGCGCGGCCGCGCTGCCGAAGGCGTGGTCGTGCACGGCGAGCCAGCGTGCGCCCAGGCCGCGATCGGCGTCGGTGAATGCCGTGGAGCGGGCCGTGGCGGCGTCTTTCTCCGCCGCGGCGATCCGTTGATCGGCGGCGGTGATCCGGTCCTGCGCGGTGGCCAGCTGCCGCCGCGCGTCGCCGAGCATCTCGTTGGCGGTACGGGTCTCGGGTCCGTTGCCGGGGACGCCGGTGATCCTGGTTTGCGGGCATTGCGGAGTCGGATTGAACTCGCAGCGCGCGATGATCAACAGCCGATCGATGTCGGCCTGCGCCTGGGTGATCGCCTGGTCCAGGGCGGCGCGGTCGGCCCGCGCGCTGTCGAGTTCGGAGCGGGCGGAGACCACCAGGGGCGCTGACTCGACGCCGCGCTGCGCCTTCTCGTCCAGCAAGCGGTCGACGGTGCCGCCGAAGAGCACGGTGCTCGCCAGCTCCGCGATCAGCACGCCCGCCAGCACGGCGACCCCGATCCGGGCGAGCTGCCCACTCCGATCGGGTTCGCCGCCGGGCCGCACCGTGGCCAGCGCCCGGCCGACCGCCCCGGCCAGCAGGGCCACCACGAGCGCGATCGGTACCACGGCGACCAGCGACCATCCGGCAGCGGCGAGCGCGAGCGTCGCGACCGCGCCCGCGACCACCGCGAACAGCGCGACGACAGCGCCGGTGACGGCGTAATTGGAGCGTTCGTGTCGATAGACATCCGGCCGATCGGGGTCAGCCCACCGCAGACCCCCGCCGAGCCAGGTGAACAAGCCAATGACGGTCATGGGATCTCACATCCTCTTATGGCGTCAGGCGAAACTGTCACAGATTCGTTGTGACAGCGTGACAGGCAGGCGGCCGACACACCGAGCGCGCGGCAATGGTTGTGGGCAGCCTCACAATGGGCCGGGGAACCGCCGCTCCGGCAGGCGATTTCGCTTCCCGGGCCACTCTGGCGGTAGTAAATCCAGTGTTGCGGCCGGGCCGCCGGAAGAGTGCCGGACACTGTGGGGAATCCCACTCATTTCGATAGCTGAGAATGTGCTGTCAGCCACAGAAGATGAAAGAGCCCGAACGGTCGGATCTGTCTCCGATGCTCGTCATACCTTCTGTCGGAAATGTCTCAGGGGCCGCCGCAGCGAGGTAGCCGCCACTGCTGGGTTTGTCGATCGAGAGCGCGGGGAAATCCACTGCGATGCAGGTCGGAAGGTGGATCCACGCGGATCCACAAGCTGGCGAACGTCAAGTTTCCGCTGGTTGACACCCCGGAGCCGGGGATCGATCGGTCCGGATCCGCTGCTTTACACTGGACAACGCGCACGAGTTGGAGGACCGCATGAAGAAGCCCAGCTAGACCTGGTTATTAGTCAAACCTAAGTTGGTTGGGCCCCGGACCTGACTTATCGTTTGCTCTTACGCCGAACACAAACTGGTCGGCTGTATCGCCCGCACGGTTCACCCAGCCGGTGCCCCAGCGTAGCGGGCGACACCCGCAAGGAAGTTAGGAACTAGTAAGAGTTCCGTTACTTCCGAGCACCCCCACACCAATGCGGGTGGACAACTGGAGACGTGACTGCACGCCGGACCATCAGCGCGGCTGGATTCGGAACGTACGGGCGCAGTCTTGACGTAGGCGTTCGATCGGAAAGGCCATTTCTTCTTCGAAGGCCGACTTTTCTTGAAGGCAGAGGCATGACGCAACTTCCTGGCCACAGGTCCCCCGGACCCATCGGGCTTTATGACCCGGCGAACGAGCACGACGCCTGCGGCGTCGCGTTCGTCGTCGACATGCACGGCCGCCGCAGCCGCGACATCGTCGACAAGGCTATTACGGCTCTGTTGAACCTGGAGCACCGTGGTGCTGCCGGCGCCGAACCGAACTCCGGTGACGGTGCGGGCATCCTGCTGCAGGTACCGGACCGATTCTTCCGCGCGATCGTCGAGTTCGATCTGCCGGCGGAAGGTGCCTACGCCACGGGTATCGCCTTCCTGCCGCAAGCCCGTCGAGAAGCCGCGCGCGCCGCCTACGGCGTGGAGAAGATCGTCAAGGAAGAGGGCCTGGAGGTCCTCGGCTGGCGTGAGGTCCCGATCGACGAGTCCTCGCTCGGCGCGCTGGCCCGCGACGCCATGCCGACCTTCCGTCAGATCTTCATCGCCTCGCCCAAGGATTCCGCCGAGCAGCTGGCCGGCGTCGACCTGGAGCGGCGCGCCTACGTCATCCGCAAGCGGGTCGAGCACGAGCTCGGCAAGTCCGGCGCGGGCGAGGGCTCCACCGGCAAGGAGTCGGTGTACTTCCCGAGCCTGTCCGGCGAGACCTTCGTCTACAAGGGCATGTTCACCACGCCGCAGCTGCGGGCCTTCTACCTGGACCTGCAGGACGACCGCGTCGAGTCGGCGCTGGGCATCGTGCACTCCCGGTTCTCCACCAACACCTTCCCCTCGTGGCCGCTGGCGCACCCGTTCCGCCGGGTCGCGCACAACGGTGAGATCAACACCGTCACCGGCAACGAGAACTGGATGCGCGCCCGCGAGGCGCTGCTGAACTCCGACGTGTTCGGCACCGACTCGGCCGGCAAGAACCGCCTGGAGAAGATCTTCCCGGTCTGCACCCCCGGCGCGTCGGACACCGCGCGTTTCGACGAGGTGCTGGAACTGCTGCACCTCGGCGGCCGCAGCCTGCCGCACGCCGTGCTGATGATGATCCCCGAGGCGTGGGAACGCAGCGAGAACATGGACCCGCAGCGTCGCGCGTTCTACGAGTACCACTCCTACCTGATGGAGCCGTGGGACGGCCCGGCCTCGGTCTGCTTCTCCGACGGCACCGTCGTCGGCGCGGTGCTGGACCGCAACGGCCTGCGCCCCGGCCGCATCTGGGTGACCGAGGACGGCCTGGTCGTGCTCGCCTCCGAGGTCGGCGTGCTCGATATCGAGCCGTCCAAGGTGGTGCAGAAGTTCCGACTACAGCCCGGCAAGATGTTCCTGGTCGACACCTCCCAGGGCCGCATCATCAGCGACGACGAGTTCAAGTCGCAGCTGGCCGCCGAGCAGCCGTACCAGGAATGGCTGGACGCGGGCGTCACCAAGCTCAGCGATCTGCCGGACCGCCCGCACGTGCACATGTCGCACGACCGGGTGCTGATCCGTCAGCAGATCTTCGGATACACCACCGAGGAGCTGAACCTGCTGATCTCGCCGATGGCGAAGAGCGGCATGGAAGCGCTCGGCTCCATGGGCACCGACACCCCGATCGCGGTGCTGTCGGCGCGGCCGCGATTGCTGTTCGACTACTTCTCGCAGTTGTTCGCGCAGGTCACCAACCCGCCGCTGGACGCTATCCGCGAAGAGGTCGTCACCAGCCTGAAGCGGGCCATCGGCCCGGAGGCCGACCTGCTGCACCCGGGCCCGGAGTCCTGTCAGCAGATCGCGCTCGAGGGACCGATTCTCGACAACGACGAGCTGGCCAAGCTCGTGCACATCAACGACGACGGCTCCAAGCCCGAGCTGCGCTCGGTCGTGGTGCGCGGCCTGTACCCGGTGAAGAAGGGTGGCAAGGGCCTGCGCAAGGCGCTGGAGGCCATCAACACCCAGGTGTCGGCGGCCATCGACGGCGGCGCGCGGATCATCGTGCTCTCCGACCGCGAGTCCAACGAGAAGCTGGCGCCGATTCCGTCGCTGCTGCTCACCGCGTCGGTGCATCACCATCTGGTGCGTGAGCGCACCCGCACCAAGGTCGGTCTGGTCGTGGAGGCCGGCGACGCCCGCGAGGTGCACCACATGGCCATGCTGGTCGGCTTCGGCGCGGCCGCGATCAACCCGTACATGGCCTTCGAGACCATCGAGGACCTGCTCGAGCGCGGCGCGCTGGCGATGCCGGGCAGCACCGGCGATCAGGACGCCGACTTCCGCAAGGCGGTCGCGAACTACAACAAGGCGGCCGGCAAGGGCGTGCTGAAGGTGATGTCCAAGATGGGCATCTCCACCGTGGCCTCCTACAACGGCGCCAAGCTGTTCCAGGTCATCGGCCTGTCGCAGGAGCTGGTGGACGAGTACTTCACCGGCCTGAGCTCGCCGCTGCAGGGCATCGGCCTGGACGAGATCGCCGACGACGTCGCGGCTCGGCACCGGGTGGCGTTCCTGGAGAACCGCAACGAGCGCGCACACCGCGAGCTCGAGGTCGGCGGCGAATACCAGTGGCGGCGCGAGGGTGAGTACCACCTGTTCAACCCGGACACCGTGTTCAAGCTGCAGCACGCGACCCGCACCGGTCAGTACTCGATCTTCAAGGACTACACCAAGCTGGTCGACGACCAGTCCGAACGCCTGGCCTCGCTGCGCGGTCTGTTCAAGTTCAAGACCAAGCTGCGCTCGCCGATCCCGATCGACGAGGTCGAGCCCGCTTCGGAGATCGTGAAGCGGTTCTCCACCGGCGCGATGAGCTACGGCTCCATCTCGGCGGAGGCGCACGAGACCCTCGCGATCGCGATGAACCGGCTCGGCGGCCGCTCGAACTCCGGTGAGGGCGGCGAGCATCCGGCCCGCTTCGAGGTCGAGGAGAACGGCGACTGGCGCCGGTCCGCGATCAAGCAGGTGGCCTCCGGCCGCTTCGGCGTGACCTCGCACTACCTGTCGAACTGCACCGACATCCAGATCAAGATGGCCCAGGGCGCCAAGCCGGGCGAGGGCGGCCAGCTGCCCGCGCACAAGGTGTACCCGTGGGTCGCCGAGGTGCGGCACTCGACGCCGGGCGTGGGTCTGATCTCCCCGCCGCCGCACCACGACATCTACTCGATCGAGGATCTGGCGCAGCTGATCCACGATCTGAAGAACGCGAACCCGCAGGCGCGGATTCACGTGAAACTTGTCGCTGAGCCGGGCGTCGGCACCGTCGCCGCGGGCGTCTCCAAGGCGCACGCCGACGTGGTGCTGATCTCGGGCCACGACGGTGGCACCGGCGCTTCGCCGCTCACCTCGCTCAAGCACGCGGGCGGTCCCTGGGAGCTCGGCCTGGCCGAGACCCAGCAGACGCTGCTGCTCAACGGTCTGCGCGACCGGATCGTGGTGCAGGTCGACGGTCAGATGAAGACCGGCCGCGACGTCATGATCGCCGCGCTGCTCGGCGCCGAGGAGTACGGTTTCGCGACCGCTCCGCTGGTCGTCTCGGGCTGCATCATGATGCGCGTCTGCCATCTCGACACCTGCCCCGTGGGTGTCGCGACGCAGAACCCGCTGCTGCGCGAACGCTTCACCGGCAAGCCGGAATTCGTCGAGAACTTCTTCATGTTCATCGCCGAAGAGGTCCGGGAACTGCTGGCGTCGCTGGGCTTCCGCACGCTGGACGAGGCCATCGGCCGGGTCGACATGCTCGACACCGCCAAGGCCAAGCAGCACTGGAAGGCCAGCAAGCTGGACCTGTCGCCGATCCTCGACGATGTCGAGACGGCGTTCATGTACCAGGATCGCCGCTGCACCAAGACCCAGGACCACGGCCTGGACAAGGCGCTGGATCAGCAGCTGATCACCCAGGCCCGCGAGGCCCTGGAGCGCGGTACCCGGGTCAAGTTCGAAACCAAGATCACGAACGTGAACCGCACCGTCGGCACCATGCTCGGCCACGAGGTGACGAAGAACTTCGGTGGCGTCGGCCTGCCCGACGACACCATCGACATCACCTTCACCGGCTCCGCGGGCAACAGCTTCGGCGCCTTCGTGCCGGCCGGCATCACGCTGCGGGTGCAGGGCGACGCGAACGACTATGTGGGCAAGGGCCTTTCCGGCGGCCACCTGGTCGTGCGCCCCGCGCTCAACGCCCCGGCCAACTTCAAGGCGGAGCAGAACATCATCGCGGGCAACGTGATCCTGTTCGGCGCCACCAGCGGCAAGGCCTTCCTGTCGGGTGTGGTCGGCGAGCGCTTCGCGGTCCGTAACTCCGGCGCCACCGCGGTCGTCGAGGGTGTGGGCGACCACGCGCTCGAGTACATGACCGGCGGCAAGGTGGTCATCCTCGGTGAGACCGGCCGCAACTTCGGCGCCGGTATGTCCGGCGGCGAGGCCTACGTCTACAGCCCCAACGGCACCTTCCCGGACCGGGTCAACCCGGAACAGGCCGCGGCTCTGGAGATGCTGGACGACGAAGATCGCACCTGGCTGCACGACATCATCACCGAGCACCGGGCGCAGACCGGTTCGGCGGTGGCCGAACGCATTCTGAACGACTGGTCGCAGCAGGCGGCCAACTTCGTGAAGGTCATGCCGCGCGAATACAAGAAGGTTCTGCTCGCGATCTCCGAGGCCGAGAAGAACGGCGCGGACGTGAACGAGGCGATTATGGAGGCGGCTCGTGGCTGACCCACAAGGATTTCTGAAGCACACCTCGCGGGAAACGCCGAAGCGCCGTCCGGTGCCGCTGCGCCTGATGGACTGGAAAGAGGTCTACGAGGAGGATTTCTCCAAGGAGACCCTCAAGACCCAGGCCAGCCGCTGCATGGACTGCGGTATCCCGTTCTGTCACAACGGTTGTCCGCTCGGGAACCTGATTCCCGAATGGAACGACCTGGTCTACAAGGGCCAGTGGCGCGAGGGCATCGACCGGCTGCACGCGACCAACAACTTCCCGGAATTCACCGGGCGGCTGTGCCCCGCGCCGTGTGAGGCGTCCTGTGTCCTGGGCATCAACCAGGACGCGGTGACCATCAAGCAGGTCGAGGTCGAGCTCATCGAGAACGCCTTCGACGAGGGCTGGGTGACCCCGGTCTACCCGACCCGCCTCACCGGCAAGAAGGTCGCGATCGTCGGCTCCGGCCCGGCCGGCCTGGCCGCCGCGCAGCAGCTGACCCGCGCCGGTCACACCGTGACCGTGTTCGAGCGCGCCGACCGCATCGGCGGCCTGATGCGCTACGGCATCCCGGAATTCAAGATGGAGAAGCGCTTCATCGACCGCCGGCTCGCGCAGATGGAGGCCGAGGGCACCATCTTCAAGGCCGGTGTGAACGTGGGCGTCGACATCACCGCCGAGCAGCTGCGCGAGCAGTTCGACGCGGTCGTGCTCGCCGGTGGCGCCACCCTCGCCCGTGATCTGCCGATCCCGGGCCGTGAGCTGGACGGCATCCATCAGGCGATGGAGTTCCTGCCGTGGGCCAACCGCGTGCAGCTCGGCGACGAGGTCACCGACGCCGATGGCCTGCCGCCGATCCACGCGCGCGGCAAGAAGGTCGTCATCATCGGCGGCGGCGACACCGGCGCGGACTGCCTGGGCACCTCGCACCGGCAGGGCGCGGAGAGCATCCACCAGTTCGAGATCATGCCGCGTCCGCCGGAGGAGCGGGCCGGATCCACCCCGTGGCCGACCTACCCGCTGATGTACCGGGTGTCCTCGGCGCACGAGGAGGGCGGCGAGCGCGTGTTCTCCGTCAACACCGAGCGTTTCGTCGGTGCGGACGGCAAGGTCACCGGGCTGCAGGCGCACGAGGTGAAGATGGCCAACGGCCGCTTCGAGAAGGTCGAAGGCACCGACTTCACCCTCGATGCCGATCTGGTGCTGCTCGCCATGGGCTTCACCGGTCCGGAGAAGCCGGGTCTGCTCGAGGATCTCGGCGTCGGTTACGACCAGCGCGGCAACGTGCAGCGGGACAAGAACTGGGCCACCAACATTCCCGGCGTCTTCGTCGCCGGCGATATGGGCCGCGGCCAGTCGCTGATCGTGTGGGCCATCGCCGAGGGCCGCGCCGCGGCCGCCGCGGTGGACAACTTCCTGGAAGGTGAGACCGCGCTTCCGTCGCCGGTCACCCCGACCATGGTCGCGCAGCGCTGACCTGAATCGAATCGCCAAGAGCGCCCGCGGACTCCGGTCCGCGGGCGCTTTTGCTTGTCCGAAACGGCTCTGCTGGAGTGATCTTCGTCGGAAATCGGACATGCTGGTCCGGTTTGCGTGGCGCGAGCGGCGATTGGGCTTTAGTGTGATCAGCGGCGTGCTGCGGATCTTTGGGATGTGAGAGTTTCCGCAGCGCTATACCACCGGGTTAACTATGCGGTTACTCGGCGTGCACTAGTGAGTCATCCGCCGAGTTCAACATTGTTAGCGGCAACTTGTCGGGGAGCGCCCTTCGCGAGAGGGCAGGTTTGAACTGGAGCAGTATGCAACTGAAGAAGGTTGTCGCGGCACTCGGTGCTTCCGTGACGATTGCCTCCGGCTTGATGGTTGGCAGCGGTGCCGCCGCGGCGGCCCCTGGGTGCCCGAGCCTGTACGTCGTGGCTATCCCCGGCACGTGGGAAACCGGACACGACAAGACTCCTGGACCCGGCATGCTGGCCGGTGTCACCAGAGGACTGCCGTCCAACACCGAGGTCGACTACGTGACCTACGCGGCGACCGCCTTCCCGTGGGAGGGCGAGGTCTACGGCAACTCCAAGAAGGAAGCCGTCAGCAACGCGCGCGGACTCATCGGCGCGATGGCCGCTCGCTGCGGCGCCACGAAGATCGCGCTCGTCGGCTACAGCCAGGGCGCGGACGCCGCGGGTGATCTGGCCTCCGAGCTCGGCACCGGGCTCGGTGTCGTCCCGGCCGACCGGGTCGCCGGCGTCGGCCTGATCTCCGACCCGCGCCGCTCGCCGACCGACATTCAGGTCGGTCCGTTCGCGGCCGGCGCCGGTGCGGGCGGCCCCCGGGTCGGCGGCTTCGGCTGGCTCTCCGACCGCACCCGGACCATCTGCGCGGTCGACGACCTGTACTGCGCGACGGCCACCGACGACTTCGTCACCCGGTTCGCGGGCTGGCTGGCGCAGAGCTCGGATGCCAATCCGGCCAACATCTGGCGCTACCAGCTCGAGGCCGGCGCGATCATCAACGATCTGATGGCGCACGGCGGCATCCCGACGCTGCAAGGCCAGCTGACGGATTCGGCGAACCAGGAACGTGCCAAGAACCTGGAAGAGTTCTACAAGTCGCAGTCGCACACGCTGTACGGCAGCTACGGCGTCGGTGGCGGGCAGACCGCTATCTCCTGGATGCGCAACTGGATCGCCGGCATGTCCTGATCAGCACAGTCGCAGTGCACTGAGTTGAACTGCGAAGGGCCCGCCCCCAATTGGGGGCGGGCCCTTCGTCGTTATTCGTCAGCTGCTGCCGGCGGAGCCGGTGGAGGGGCGCTGGTGCAGGTGCAGGGTTGGGCCCTGTTCGGGGCCTTCGCGGTATTCGACGCGAGGGCCGCCGGGGTAGGGGAGGGCGGGGACGGCTTGGCCGTGGCCGGGGCCCGGGATGATGATGGTTTGGCGGGGGTCCGGGCGGGGGCCGGGGCGGGCGGGTTCCCAGCCGTCGGTGATTTCGGTGCCTTCGGGGAGGGCCTCGTTGGTGACGGTGGTGGTTTCGAATTCCACCGGGCCGTCGGTCGGGGACTGGGCGTTGGCAGTGACGGCGAGGGCGCCGAGCGGGACGGTGACCAGGGCGGCGGCCACTACGGTCCGGGCGGCGCGGCGGCGGAAAGTCGTCTTGCTGTTGAGCACGTCGGTTCCTTTCTCAGGGGGATGAGGCGCCTTGCGGCGGCTCACTGGAACCCATCAAAGGTCCGGTCGCTG
Source organism: Nocardia sp. NPDC051832 (assembly GCF_040681285.1). Taxonomy (NCBI): domain Bacteria; kingdom Bacillati; phylum Actinomycetota; class Actinomycetes; order Mycobacteriales; family Nocardiaceae; genus Nocardia; species Nocardia sp. NPDC051832. The sequence continues at coordinate 1,307,062 of NZ_JBFAYL010000001.1, read as the reverse complement.
GGATGGCGGTGCGACGAAGCTGGCAATCAGCTGGGAAAGATCACTTCAGATTGCGCGGCAACAAGTCCCAGACATGCCCGTTTTCGTTGACGGTGGCGGCCGTGCGGCGGCCGGTGCGGGAGAACAGGATTCGGGTGATCGAGCAGTAGTCGATCGGGAAGGTCAGGGGGCGGGCCAGGCCCAGGACCTCCTGCAGCAGCACGTTGATCACGCCGCCGTGGGCGAAGGCGACGACCGTGTCGGCGGGGTCGGTGGTCGCGGCGATCTCGGTGACGGTGTCGCGGACTCGCTGGATGAAGGCGGGGCCGTCGATCTGTTCGGGCAGGTGGCCTGCCTTGATCCGCTCGTAGGTGGCCTGGAATTCGGTCTTCGCGTCCTCGATCGGGATGTAGGCCGGGAGGTCGCGGTCGTATTCGGCGAGGTCGTCGACGATATCGACGGGCAGGCCGAGTTTGGTCGCGAGCGGGGCCGCGGTGTCGCGGGCTCGGCGCTGCGGGCTGCTCAGGATGCGGCTGACCCGGTGCTGGCTCAGGGCGGCGGGCACCCGTTCGGCCTGCTCCTGCCCGATCGGCGACAGCTCCGGATCGGCGGGACCGGTCGCGTTGACGACGCGGAGCGGCTGGGCGTGGCGGACGAGAATCAACTGCACACCCCCACTCTGCCGCAAGCGGGCAAACAGGACCGGCCCGGGTCGCGCTGTGCGATCCGGGCCGGTTCCAGAAGCCGGGGGACTAGTTCCGCTTGCTGCGCTTGTAGAGCAGGTAGCCGCCGACCGCGATCGCGACAACCACGAGCAGGCAGATGATGCCGAAGATCAGACCGCCGCCGCCCTTGCCCTTCTTCTTCTTGGCAGCCAGCTCCATGGCCTGGGTGTAGGTGTCGGACGCCAGCAGGGTGTCCGGGTTGGCCCACACCGCATGGTCCAGCAGGCTCGCATTGGTCAGCAGGTCAAGGTACATAAGTCCATCCCCATCTCGAAGGTGAAACGGCCTCCTCCCGGGGCCGAGTTTCCCACACTAGACGGTGCTTTCGTCCGATGTGTGTAGTTCTCCGATGCAAAATCTCACTCTGAAATCTACGCGCACTCGTTAACGCTTACCGGGGTTTGACCAATGGGAACGGCAGCGTTTCGCGAATACTGCGCCCGGTGATGAGCATGACGATTCGATCCACACCCATCCCCAGCCCGCCGGTCGGCGGCATCGCGTGCTCGAGCGCTTGCAGGAAATCCTCATCCAATTCCATCGCCTCGGGATCGCCGTTGGCCGCGAGCATCGACTGTTCGGTGAGGCGGCGGCGCTGCTCCACCGGATCGGTGAGCTCGCTGTAGGCGGTGCCCAATTCGACGCCCCACGCCACCAGATCCCAGCGTTCGGTGACACCGGGGATGCTGCGGTGCGCGCGGGTCAGCGGCGACATCGAAGTCGGGAAGTCGATGTAGAACGTGGGTTCCTCGGTGCGCGATTCCACCAGGTGCTCATACATTTCCAGGACGACCTGGCCGGCGTCCCAGCCGTGCTGATAGGGCACCTCGGCCTTGTCGCAGAGTTCGCGCAGCTCCGTCAGCGTGGTCTCCGGGGAGATCTCGGCGCCGATCGCCTCCGACACCGCGCCGTGCACGGTCTGCACCGTCCAGTCGCCGGAGATGTCGACCTCCTCGAAGCTGCCCTCTTCCGCGCCCGGCCGCAGCGCGACCATCTTCCCGTTGGCCGCGACCGCCGCATGCTGGATCAGCTGCCGGCAGGTGTCCATCATCCGCCGGTAATCGCTGTGCGCCTCATAGGCTTCCAGGATCGTGAACTCGGGATTGTGGCTGAAATCCACGCCTTCGTTGCGGAAGGTGCGGCCCAGTTCGAAGACCTTCTCCATGCCGCCCACACACAGCCGCTTCAAGTACAGCTCGGGTGCGATCCGCAGGTAGAGGTCCAGGTCGTAGGCGTTGATGTGGGTGAGGAACGGCGTCGCGTTGGCGCCGCCGTGCACCTGCTGCAGGATCGGGGTCTCCACCTCGAGATAGCCGAGACCGTTCAGCGAATCCCGCAGCGACCGCACCACCGCGCTGCGCTTGGCCAGGATCTCCCGGGTCTCCGGGTTGATCGCCATATCGACGTAGCGCTGGCGCACCCGCGCTTCCGGATCGGCGAGGCCTTTCCACTTGTCCGGCAACGGATGCAGGCACTTGCCGTTCATGCGCCAGTCCGCGGCGAGCAGGGATAGCTCGCCACGGCGGCTGGTGCCGATCTGGCCGCTGACCTCGATCAGGTCGCCGAGATCGAAGAATTCGGTGAATTCGGCGCTGCGTTCGGCGCCGACCCGGTCCCGGTCGATGACCAGCTGGATGTCGTCGGACCAGTCCCGGACCACCGCGAAGATGACGCCGCCGTAGTCGCGGATCCGCAGCAGCCGGCCGCAGACTCGGACGGTGGTGCCGCGTGGCGACCGCCGGGCCGCGGCCACCGTGTGGGTCGGCGGGTAGGCGGTCGGATAGGCGTCGATGCCCGCGGCGTTGAGCCGGTCCAGCTTGTCCATGCGCACCCGGACCTGTTCGGGGCGGCGCGGGAACTGTTCCTCCGCTTCGAGTTCCGGCAGTTCGGGCGGGCTGCCGTCGGCGTGCAGACCGGTCATGGTCGCGGGGGCCGCGCTGTGCAGACCGGTGTGCACGATGGTTTCCGGGTCGCGCCCGAAACGCGGCAGGAAGCCTTCGGCCAGCGCGCTGGCGATGGCGACGCGCGGCAGGTGCCGGCGCTCCTCGAACAGGAAGAACCGCGGCACCCAATGCGGCTGATACTTCACGTTCGAGCGGTACAGCGCCTCCAGCTGCCACCAGCGCGAGAAGAACATCAGCACGCCGCGCCACATCCGCAGCACGGGTCCGGCGCCGATCCGCGCGCCCTCCTCGAAGACCGACCGGAACACCGCGAAGTTCAGCGACACCTTGGTGATGCCGTGCTGCTCAGAGCTCAGCGCGAGCTGCGAGATCATCAACTCCATGACGCCGTTGGGCCCGTGCGGATCCCGGCGCATCAGCTCCAGCGACGCGCCGGTCCGGCCCCAGGGCACCAGCGACAGCATGCCGACCACGTCATCGTGACTGTTCACCGCTTCCACCAGCAGGCAGTCGCCGTCCAGTGGGTCGCCGAGGCGGCCGAGCGCCATGGAGAACCCGCGCTCGGTTTCGGTGTCGCGCCAGGCCTCCGCGCGGGCGATCACCTGCGGGAATTCCTCGGCCGGGAGATCGCGGTGCCGCCGGATCCGCACCGTCACACCGTGTTTGCGCAACCGGTTCGCGGCTTGGCGGACCTGCTTGAGCTCGGGTCCGGCCAGCGAGAAACTGCGGGTGTCGAGGATGGCCTCGTCGCCGAGCCGCAGCGCCGAGAGCCCGGCCCGGCGGTAGGCGGTGGCGCCCATCTCGCTGGCGCCCATCACCGCGGGCGCCCAGCCGAATTTGTCGGCCTGCTGCAACCAGGCATCGATCGCCTGCGGCCAGGCCTCCCGGATGCCGATCGGGTCGCCGCTGGCCAGGCAGACGCCGAGCTCGACGCGATAGGTGATCGCGGCCTTGCCGCTGGGCGCGAACACCACCGCCTTGTCGCGGCGGGTGGCGAAGTAGCCGAGCGAGTCCTCGACATCGGAGCGTTCCAGCAGCCCGCGGATCGCCGACTCGTCGGTGCCGGTCATCGCGTTGTCCGCGCGCTGCGAGCGCAGCAGCACGATCACCGCGGCCAGCAACGCGATCGCGCCGAACAGGCCGAGCAGGAAGTTCACGAATTGGTGCGGGCGGCCGTCGAAGTGCTCGTTGTCCACCAGCACCGCGGCCGTCACCCGGTAGACCGCCCAGCCGGGCCGCTGCCAGCCCGCCGGCAAAGTACCCGGGAACAGTTCCACCAGACCCCAGCCGAGCAGGCAGCCCGCCGCGAGCCCACCGGCGAGCACCCCCAGCGCTTTCCAGCCCGCGCCGGAGCGCACCCGGGTGTAGAACTCCCGCCACGCCGCCAGCAGCACGCCCAGCACGATGACGTGCACGACCAGCGCCACCAGCGCGTGCATGCTGCCGCTGTCGGCGAAGTCGAGCGCGTTGGCGACCGACCACAGCACCGAATACCCGATGAGCAGCCACCAGGCGATGCGTTTGCGGCTGGCCACCGCGCCGGCCAGCAACCCGACGATGAGCGCCCACATCAGGTTCGTGTCGGGCGCGTCGATGTAGTAGTCGTCGATGTAGTGCCGGGGCGCGTGCGTCAGATAGCGGAAGCCGGGGGACAGACTCCACAGAAAACAGATGACCGCGAACACGCCGAGGGTCGTCGCCGCGATGTGCGGGACGTCGGTCAGGCGTCCATGGCCGCGATGCGGGACAGGAGGGTTCGATCTCTCGGGCGGGTGTTCGGTGGTGCGGTGCTCGGCTTGCGTGGAAGTCACCGAACCAGTGTGTATGGTCCGGCGACTCTCGGCCGCCATCACCACCCGGGATGTCGGCTCTCGGCGCGTCGTTATCGCGTGTCAGTCGGCGCCGTGGGGGTGGGCGTTCCGGTCGGTTCGCTCGCAGGGTAAGCATGTAGGCATGTCAGATCCAGTCGATGTGCCGATCGATGACGAGGTCATTCGGCTCGGGCAGTTCCTGAAACTGGCCAACCTGATCGATTCCGGATCCGAGGCCAAGACCGTGATCGCCAACGGGCTGGTCCGGGTGAACGACGAGGTGGAACTACGCCGCGGGCGGCAGTTGCACGCCGGCGACGTCGTCACCCTTGCCGGTCACAAGGCCCGGGTGTCGGCCTAGGCCTCGGTGCGGACCACGACGCCGTCGTGGTCGCTGTAGAGCATGTCGCCCGGCGTGAAGGTGACGCCGCCGAACTCGACCGGCACGTCCTTTTCCCCGCTGCCGGTCTGGGTGCTCTTGCGCGGGTTGGTGCCCAGCGCCTTGACGCCGATGTCGAGGGTGCGCAGAATCGCCGAATCCCGCACGGCGCCATGGACGATGACACCGGCCCAGCCGTTGTCGACGCCGCGCCCGGCGATGATGTCGCCGACGAGCGCGGTGTGCACGCTGGCGCCGCCGTCGACCACGAGGACGCCGCCGTTACCCGGCTCGCTCAGCGTCTGCTTGACGAGCAGGTTGTCCTGGAAGCAGCGGATGGTGGTGATCCGGCCGGAAAACGCGGCGCGCCCGCCGAACTGAATGAACTGGGTATCGCAGCTGCGAATGTCCGGGCCGATCTCGTCGGCTAGGTCCGCGGTGGCAACAACATTCGATTCGGTCATGGGGTCAGCTTAAGCCTGTGACCTGCATCGCACTCCTAGCGACCGTGCCTGCGTTCGTAGTCGAGCCGGTCGGATTCGTTGCGGGCGCGGGCGTCGGCGTCGGCGAGCTCCGGATCGAGTCCGTGCTTGATCAGGCGATGCCGCCGGTAGACGTAGAGCAGTGCGATCGTGAAATAGACCAGCGGCAGATACAGCAGCGCCATCATGCCCAGGCCCACCCACTTCGGGCCGGGAACCAGCAGGAAGACGCACAGCACCGGAACGATCGGCAGCAGGAACCGCGTCAGATAACGACGGGTCGCGCCGGGTCCGGTGAGATCGTCGAGCACCCAGTCGGACATGGACGGCGGGAGCGTGCGCCCGCAGATGTAGCCGATCCGCTGGGTGAAAGTCGGTGTGGTCCGCTCGGTCATGCGTTCAGCATCCCACTCGGTGGATTCGGCCCGGCCGGACGTCGTTGGGCGGCCGGTCCATGGTTGTCAGTGCGCGTCGGGCTGCTGGGCGCGGGTCGCGTGGAACTCGGTGATCTGCTTGATCAGGTTCTCGGTGGTGTGCTTGACCGCGATCTTCACGAACGGCTCGATGGTGCGGCCCAGCGCCTTACCCGCCAGACCGCCGGGCACCCGGTAGTCGACGACGGCGTCGACGATGCACTCCCCGGCGCTCTTGGCGTGGAACCGGAAGGTGGAGTGGATCTCGAAACCCTTGATCGTGGTGATGCCGATGGCGGCGTTCTCTTCCCACTTGTTCACCTCGACCCGCGACTTCAGCGAGGCGGGTCCGAGTTTCACGTGTCCGTCGAACGCGGCGCCGACCCCCTCGACCTGCTCGCCGACCGGCGTGAAGGACTGGATGCCGTAGAGAAACTTGGTCAGATTGCGGTAGTCGTTCATGTAGGCGAACGCGGATTCGGCCGATGCCGCACAGGTTTCGATGATCTTGACTTCGGTCATGCGGGCCACTGTAACGGGTTCTATAGCGGGTCGCTCTTCAGGCCGTGACGGCCAATGTGGCCGCCAAACCGAAGACGAATGCCATCACTACGACCTCGAGAACGGCCCGGCGCAGCGAGGCGTCCGCGGTCATCCGATGGTCGGCGGCCCGGCGTACCCAGGTGCGCCGCCACCACCAGCCCAGGGCCAGCAAGCCCAGCAGCACAACGGCTTTGGCGAGCAGGATGCGTCCGTAGCCGGTGCTCACCAGCGGGGTCAGGCCGTCGACGCGGACCAATCCGTTGATCAGGCCGGTGATCCCGACGGCGCCGGCCAGCGGCAGCGCGACCGTCGAATAGCGGGGCAGGACCGCGGCCCACTCGCCGCGGGCGCGCACCACGAGCGCGAGCGCGACGAGCAGACCGAACCAGGCCGCCGCCGCGAGCGCGTGCACCGCGGCCAGCACCGAACCGAACGGCTGCTGCGACATGTGCCCGGTGATCGGCCGCAAAGCCAAGGCGACAGCGGCGAATACCAGCACCAGATCGGTCGACGCCGAGTCCGGCCGCCGGAACGCCAGCGCCGCGTACCCGGCGATCACCGCCGTGCCGAGCAGCACCGCGATCCCGATCTGCCCGCCGCTGATCTCGGTGAGAAAGGAGCCGAACTGCTGCGCGCTCAGTCGCTGGACCGGCACGCCGACCACCTCGGCCGCGTCGAACACCAGCACGGCCGCCTCGGTGAGGCACCAGATCCCGGCCAGCGCCGCCAGCGGCCGCCACGGCGGATTCAGTCGTTCGTGCAGGCGCGGCAGCGCGGCCAGGCCGAGCACGGTCGCGCCGAGGCAGTCGGCGAGCATCCGCACGGCCGCCTCCGCGGTCGCCGAGCCCTGTCCGGTCAGTGCCCACGCGAGCGCGACGCCGAGCAGCCCGGCCGGGACGAGCAACAGCAATGCCCTCGCCTCCCGGCCGGCGCCGGCTCTACTCACCGCGGCATCCATCGGCGGCACGGACAGGTCGCTCCGTGATTACGCCGCGCTACCGCCGCCGGGCCCAGCGTATTCACCGCCGCGCTTTACCTTTGCCGCCGAACAGCGCGAAGGCCAGGCCGCCGCCGAACAGGACGACCGCACCGGCGATGAAGACCCACAACGGAATTCCGCCGTCCTCCTGCTCGCCGTCGGCTTTCGCCGCGGCGTTCGCGCGCGGTCCCGGGGCGCCGGCCCCGGCCTTGGTCAGCGTGAAAGTCCTGGTGCCGCTGACCGGATGGCCGTCGGCGGAGGTGATCCGGTAGGCGACGGTGTATTCGCCGGCTGGACCTAGCTCGCCGACGTCCACGCTGACGGTGTTCCCCTCGACCACCGGGTTGCCCTTGGACCACAGGTTGCGGTCCGGCGGGCCGACCACGGTCAGCGATGGGAAGTTCGGCTGCAGTTCTTCGTTGAAGGTGATGGACACCTTGCCGGGGCTGGCGTCGATGCTGGCGCCGTCGGCGGGCACGCTGGCGACCGGCGCGGAGTGTGCCGCCGCCGGGCCCGCGCCGGCGACGCTGAACCCGAGCAGCAGCAGACCCGCGCCGAGCGCGCCGAGCACCCGGGTCGTCATGGCGCGCTTCACGACTTGCGTCCGCGGAGGACGTTGCCGAGGCCGAGCGCGACGGCGAGGATGCCGAGCGCGAGTCCGGCGCCGCCGAGCCAGCGCGCGGTGTCGTCGGTGGACTTCGGCGCGCTCGCGTCGGCGCTCGCGACCTTGTGGCCGTTCTCGGCGTCGTCCTTGCCGGCCGCCAAAGTCAGTGTGGGCGCGGGGTGTTCGGGCTCGGTGCCGTCGGACTTCGCCGGCTGGTCCCAGGCCACGACCTTGCCGTCGCTGTAGGTCTGCTTGGCCGGGAAGCTCACTGTCGCCTCCTTGGGCAGCGGGCCGACCGAGAGCACGAAGCGCTGGAACTGGCCCGGCGCGACACCCGGATTACCGGGGTCCGCGGTCCAGGTCACCGAGACGGCTTCCTTCTTGTCGTTCTTCTCGACCTTGGAGGTCCAACCCGGAATCGGCTCGGTGCGAGCGCTTTTCAGGTTCGGCAGGGTGACGGTGAGCGCGGTGGTCGAGGCGGTGTCGGACTCGGTCGGCACCCGGAAGGTCGCGACCGAGTACTTCCCCTGCTGGGCGCCGGGGGCGTCCACGGTGACGTGTGCGGCGGCGGTGCCGCCCGCGAGCAGAACCAGGCCGACGGCGGGCACGACCGCGCCGCAGGCACGCAGAACAGAACTACGCATGATGAAAAGCTTTCTCTCCGAAGGAAATAGCGAACAGGTACGGCGGTCAGGCCGGTACCGGCGGCGCGCGCGGGCCGATCGCGCCATTCGGATGAAAGCGATAGGAGGCGGGGCCGGGTGTGGTCCAGCCCGTGGCAGCGGCTGGGGGGCGAGGTTCGTGCGGCCGGGTCAGGGCAGCTCGAACAGCGCCTGAGGCAACAAGATAGAGTCGCCGCGCCAGCAGAACGAGTGCCGCGCAGAGCAGTGACGCGATGGCGTGCGCGGCCAGCATCCAGCCACCGGGCAGCTGTGCCCGGACCGGTTCGTGATCGTGTGCGTTGAAGGTGGAAAGCAGGCTGTGGCTTGCGAATTGCCCGGCCGCCAGCAGGGCCAGGATGCCGCACCGGCTCTGCCCCGAACGTGTTGCGGCAGCGGCGCTTCCAGTGAGCGCGGCCGCCAGCAGCACCAGTGCGCCCTCGGCCGAGCCCGGGAAGCCGCCACCCGCCGCGCCATGCGCGGCGACGGCGAGCGCGGCGACCAACGCGCCGACGAGCGCGCCGACCATGGCCCGGCCCGCTCCGTCGCCCAGGGCGCGCGGTGGCACCCGCCCTGCGGTTCCGGGCAACCGGACGACGGCAGCCGAGCGCACCAAACCGGTGCGCGCGGAAGCCGTCGTAGCCATCGGACCCTCAGCTGACGCCGAGGCGGGCGAGCACTTCGGTCTCGATGGTGGTGAGCTCGTGCGCGATCGAGGTGTGCACGGCGCGACGGCGCGCGGGCGGCATCTGCTCGGCGGTGCGGACGGCGGCGCTGAGGCTGTCCAGCCGATCGCGGGTGGCCAGGGAGAACTCGCCCTGATCGGTGATCTTCGCCAGGGCCGCTTCGGTATTGGCGATGCGGGCGTGCAGCTTCCCGCCGTGGCCGCTGAAATCGCCGAGCTGCTCGATGCCGATACCGAGCTGCTGGGCGCGGCGGGCGTCGAGCTGCGCGCGCACCATGGTGGCGGCGCGGTAGGCGAGCGGGGCGAGCACCGGCACCAGAATCCGGGCCACGCCAAGGTATTTGCGGACCTGGGCGGCGCTGAACGGATCACGCTCGGCCTTGGCCGCCAGCTTGTTGGCGGCCTTCTCCTCGGCCTGGAACGCGGCGATCTGCGCCTTGGCGACATCGCGCTGGGTGCGGGCTTCCGCGCGCTTGGCCTTGCGGGTGATCTTGGCCCCGTATTTGGCCTCCAAGGCGGCCTTGTGCTTGAGGGCTTTCGCCTCGGCCCGGCGGCTCGGCCGCCGCTTGCGCTTCGTGAACAACCCCATCGAAGGCCCTCCGTCATGCTGGTTCGCCACGGCGGATCGACGTGCACAAACGCCCGTCCGCCCATGTCACACGGTTTGCCAGTACCCTATCGGTTCCCCGGGCTTCGCTGCCATCGGGTGAACTCGCGCATGTCGGCCAGTGGGAGACATGTCGGGGGTAGGGACCATACTTGCCTACGTGTATTCGGGCATCGATGACCGCGACGGTCGCCATAACGACGCTTCGGCCGGGGATCGACCGGTCGGCGTCGATGCGTCCGCCAATGGTGTTCCGGTCCCTTTCATCGATGCGCGATCGCTGATCGGCTGCCGTCATCGGCTGCATCTGGATGCCGCCTTTCCGCGTGAGCTGACCGGCGTGGTGGAGGATCCGGGCGTGCGCCAGCGCCGCGAAGCCGCCGCCGCGCACCGCAACCGGGTGCGCGACGCTTTGATCACCGCGGATCCGGACAGCTGGCTCGTCATCGATCCCACCCTGACCGCCCAGGCGCGCGCCGAAGCCACCATGGCGGCGTGCGAGGCTGCGACACAGCACATTTGGGGCGCCCTGCTACCGCAGGAACCGGATACCGGCAGACGCGGCGGGTCCGAGATCCTGATGCGCGATCTGGACCGCGGCGGCTATATCCCGATCATCGTGGTCAACCACAAGGTCACCGATCCGCGCCGCCCCGAGCCCGCCGACTTCCACCCCACCACCTCCGACCCGTACGAGTGGAATCCGAAACCGGATCCGACCCGCAAGCTGCGCCAGCAGCCGCGCGATCAGCAGCGCCTCGCGCATCTGTACCGCATGCTGCAACGGCACGGCCTGGCCAGCCCGGCGCTGGTCGGCGGCGTCATCGGCTATCACCTGGACCGGATCCTGGTGCACGATCTCGGCCCGCTGCTCGACGACTACGACCACCGCTACGCCGACCGCATCGCGGTGGTGCGCGGGGAGCTGCCGACGATTCCGTCGAAGGTCCCCGAGTGCCGCCAGTGCCCGTGGTGGAATCGCGCCGCCCCCGGGTTGAGCAGCTGCGCCGACTGGCTGGCCGAGCATCGCGACGTCAGCCTGGTCGCGCCGGGGTCGCGCGCGGAGGTGCTGCGCGGGCACGGCGTGGAAACCATCGACGATCTGGCCGGCTGGACCGGCGAGGATCCCGACGACTGGCAGCACGGCCCGTTCGACGAGGCGGTGGTCACCGCCCGCGCCTGGATCGCGAACGCGCCGCTGGTGCGCCGCGTCGATCGGGTGTGGGTCAAGCGCGCCGACGTCGAGGTGGACGTCGACCTGGAGAGCTACCAGGAGTACGGCGCCTATCTGTGGGGCACGCTGCTGGACGGGGTGTATCGCCCGTTCGTCAGCTGGGATCCGCTGCCCACCGAAGACGAGGGCCGCTCCTTCGCCGAGTTCTGGACCTGGCTCATGCAGGTGCGCGCCGAGGCCGCGCTGGCCGGGAAAACCTTTGCCGCCTACTGCTATTCGCGCACCGCCGAGGACAAGTGGCTCTACGAGTCGGCGCGCCGGTTCGCGGGCCGGCCGGGTGTGCCGACGGTCGATCAGATCCGGGCGTTCGTGGACGGCCCGGAGTGGGTGGACATGTTCCAGGCTGTCTCCGACCAGTTCATCTGCCCGGCCGGCAAGGGCTTGAAGAAGATCGCCCCGGTGGCGGGTTTCGCCTGGCGCGATCCCGAAGCCGGCGGCGAGGCGTCGATGAGCTGGTACCGCCTGGCGGTCGGCTACGACGGCGAGCCGGACATGTCCCAGCGCACCCGCTTGCTCGAATACAACGAGGACGATGTGCGCGCCACCATGGTGCTGCGCGAATGGATGTGCCCGAAGCGACCTTCCGCGCACAGCGCCGACGTGGAAGTTCCGGGCCTGGAGGATTTCACGGTCCGCGTCGGGCCTTGAGTCGAGGACGCTAATATCTCCGGCGTGACAGAGCACGTCGAACAACTCGAGTTCCAGGCCGAGGCCCATCAGCTCCTGGAGCTGATGATCCACTCGATCTACTCCAACAAAGACTCGTTCCTGCGGGAGCTGATCTCGAACGCTTCCGACGCCCTGGACAAGCTGCGGCTGGAGTCCTACAAGGACAAGGATCTGCATGTCGACACCTCCGACCTGCACATCGAGCTGGAGGTGGATTCCGACCAGCGGATCCTGACGGTCCGGGACAACGGCATCGGCATGTCCCGCGCCGAGGTCGTCGACCTGATCGGCACCCTGGCCAAGTCCGGCACCGCGGAACTGCGCAGGCAGCTGAACGAAGCCAAGTCCGAGGCGGCCGCCGAGGAACTGATCGGCCAGTTCGGTATCGGCTTCTATTCGACCTTCATGGTCGCCGACAAGGTCGTCCTGACCACCCGCAAGGCGGGCGAAACCGAGGGCACCCGCTGGGAATCCGCCGCGGGCAGCTCCACCTACACCATCGAGACCGTCGCGGACGCGCCCCAGGGCACCGCGGTCGCCCTGCACCTCAAGCCGGCCGACGAGGACGATCACCTCTTCGACTACACGCTGGAGTGGAAGCTCCGCGAGATCGTCAAGAAGTACTCCGACTTCATCGCCTGGCCGATCCGGATGTCGGTGGAGCGCACCGTCACCGAGGGTGAAGGCGAGGAGAAGACCGAGAAGACGGTCACCGAGGAGCAGACCCTCAACTCCATGAAGGCGCTGTGGACCCGCCCCAAGAGCGAGGTCAGCGACGAGGAGTACAAGGAGTTCTACCGCCACGTCAGCCACGGCTGGGACGATCCGCTGGAGATCATCCCGCTCAAGGCCGAGGGCACCTTCGAATATCAGGCGCTGCTGTTCATTCCGTCGCACGCGCCGTTCGACCTGTTCACCCGCGAGCACAAGCGCGGCGTGCAGCTCTACGTCAAGCGGGTGTTCATCATGGACAACTGCGAAGAGCTGATGCCGGAGTACCTGCGCTTCATCAAGGGCGTGGTGGACGCACAGGACCTCTCGCTCAACGTCTCCCGCGAGATCCTGCAGCAGGACCGCCAGATCCAGATGATCCGCAAGCGCCTGGTCAAGAAGGTGCTCTCGACGGTCAAGGAGCTCCAGGGCGCGGAGGACCAGGAAAAGTACCAGACCTTCTGGAAGGAGTTCGGCCGCGTCCTCAAGGAGGGCCTGCTGTCGGACTTCGACAACCGGGAAACCCTGCTGCAGGTGAGCTCGTTCGCCTCGACGAATTCCGAGACCGAGCTGACCACGCTGGCGCAGTACCTGGAGCGGATGCCCGAGGGCCAGGACCAGATCTACTTCATGACCGGCGAGAGCCGTCAGCAGATCGAATCCTCGCCGCACATCGAGGCGTTCAAGGCCAAGGGCCGTGAGGTGCTGATCCTGACCGACCCGGTCGACGAGATGTGGGTCAGCTCGGTCACCGAGTTCGAGGGCAAGCCGTTCCAGTCCATCGCCAAGGGCGAGGTCGATCTGGAATCGGAGGAGGAGAAGAAGGCCTCCGAGGCGCTGCGCGAACAGCAGGACAAGGACTACGCCGACGTGCTGACCTGGCTCGGCAAGGCGCTGGACGAGAGCGTCAAGGAGGTGCGCCTGACCAACCGGCTCACCACCTCGCCGGCCTGCCTGGTCGGGGACAACTTCGACTTCACGCCGATGCTGGAGCGGATGTACCGGGCCTCGGGCCAGCTGGTGCCGGAGTCCAAGCGGATTCTGGAGCTGAACCCGACGCATCCGCTGGTGAACGGGCTCAAGGAGGCGTACTTCGCGCGGAAGGAAGACGCCGACGAGGGCAAGGTGCCGGAGCTGACCGAGACCGCCGAGCTGCTCTTCGGCACCGCGGTGCTGGCCGAGGGCGGCGAGTTGAAGGACCCGGCGCGTTTCGCGCACATCCTCACCGACCGGTTGACCCGCACGCTCTGAAAAGTTCTGGTTACGAATGGCCACCCCCGCGGGGGTGGCCATTCGTCGTAGCGGGGGTTTCGGCCGGGGTATTCCCTGGTACAGGAGTTGGCCGAGTGCACGGGAATCACACGGCTGGCACTCATTGGTACTTGTGTGCCAGGTGATGCCTAGTTCATTCTCTGACTCCAGGAGTTGGCGGAAAGCCGGTGCCAGAGGAACGGAGGCATCATGCGGACCAGTGGACCGATCGGCATCACGCCGTTTCAAGCGCGGGGATCTTTGCGGGGGTTCGTCATATCCGGGCGCTGGCCCGACACGACCAAGGAATGGGCGCAGGTGCTGGTGCTCGCCGTCCGGGTCGCGACGCTACCCGGCCTGCTGCACACCTCGACCGTCTTCGGCGTCCGGGAGGAACTGCCCGACGATCCCGCGCCCGACATGGTCGGCCTGGTGCTGGCCGAGGGGCCGGTGCTCGGGGAGCAGGCCGTGCTGCCCGGGAGGTTTGCCGAACATGTGCCACCGGCCCTGTTGATGCTCCATCCGCCCTCGGAAACCCGGCCCTCACTGCCGGAGTGCGCGGGCGCTGCCTCGGGCTGCGTGTTGCTGCCGGGCGTGCCGCATCTGGGGCTGGAGCATCGCGCGGCGTGGGTCGAGGCGGAGTCGGACGGGACCATCACTTCCCTGGTCAGCCGGGTCGGACTGGACCCGATCAGCGATCCCGACACCGCGGTTCTGGCTATGCTGCTGGCCGCGTGAGCGTGCCCTCGCGGCGCGGTAAGGGTACCCGAAATTTCCTGCGTCGCGGCCCAAACTTATTGTGCGCATTGCGATTTCGGTGACAGCAACTTGGCAACCGGACGGCATCCGGGTAGAGTCGGCAGCAGCGAAGGGGAGTAGCCCCCAATCACGCAGTCGACATACTGATCCACCGCTCAGATCGAGCCCGGGTCCGGTTGCGTGAACCGGTGACACACCGGTGGGCGAGACCTTCGGCCTGAACAACCATTCGTTGTCGGCCGGAGGCGTCCCCGTCTCCAGGCCGGCAGGCCGGAGACCTGGGAGCAACCACAATCATGATCGCCACGATATTGCTGAGTATCGGCATCGTCTTCTTGGCCGAGTTGGGCGACAAATCCCAGCTCATGGCCCTGACGTTCGCCCTGCGCTACCGGTGGTGGGTCGTCCTCGGCGGCATCGCGACCGCCACCGCACTGGTCCACGTCCTCTCGGTCGCGGTCGGGCACTTCCTCGGCGCTGCGCTGCCCACCACCGCCATCGCCCTGGTCGCAGCCCTGATGTTCCTCGGCGTCGGTCTCTGGACGCTCCGCGAGAACCTCGACGAATCCGCCGGCGACGAGCCGAACCCGCCGCGCTCCAGCAAGGCCCCCTACTTCGTCGTTCTGTCGGCCTTCCTCTTGGCCGAACTCGGCGACCGCACCATGTTCGCCACCGCCGCCCTGGCCACCGACAACAACTGGTTCGCCGTCTGGCTCGGCTCCACCCTCGGCATGGTCGCCGCCGACGCGCTCGCCATCGCGGTCGGCATCGTCATCGGCAAGCACCTCCCGGAACGGGCCATCGGTCTCGCCGCCGGCCTCCTGTTCCTCTACTTCGGCGCCGCCACCTTGCTCGCCGCCGTCCTCCCGGACCTCGGCCTGCTCCTCGGCGCCGCTTTCGCGCTCATCGCCCCAGCCATCGCGGGCGCGGTGCTCCTGAGCCGCCGGGCGCGCCGTCGTCCGGTCATCGACCGCGAGGACACAGCACTATCCGCGACAACACCCCGCCGATCGCAAGTGTGAGGTCGCCGTCCCGGTGTGGCGTCAGGGTAGGTCGCTTTGGGGGTCGGTGATGGCGGATCCGTAGAGGTCACCGCTACGGCGGACCAGCTCCAAGAGCGGTTCGCGCAGCGCGATCAGCCCTTCCAGATCGTCCGCCGCGATGCGGGTGGTGACCATGGCGCTGACGCCGGCGGCCAGAGTTTGGCAGGCGAAGCGCTGGGCTTCGGTATGGGCGCCGAGGACCTCGGCCATCAAGGCGACGAAGGATTCCTGCAACAGGGCGCGCCGGGCCACCGCCTTCGAGCCGGCGGCATACACCTCGACCAGGAACAGGCGGGCGTAGGCGGGTTCGGCGACCAGGCCCTCCAGGTAAGCGCCGAGAATCCGGCTCATCCGGTCCGGTTCGGCGGGCGCGGCGCCGTTCGGCGGAGCGGGGGGCTGGGCCGCGTGCGAGATGCGGGTCAGCAGGCCGCCGACGGCGCGTTCGTAGGCCGCTTCGAAGCAGTCCTCCTTGGAACGGAACTGCTCGTAGAAGGTCTCCCGGGACACTCCCGCGCGTTTGAGGATCACCGCGACCGAGGTGCCGACGTACCCGTTTTCCGCCATGGCTTCGGCCATCGCCTGCAGGATGCGTTCGCGCTGGGAGGCGATCACCTGCTCCCGCGGCAGGCCGTGGCGGCCGCGGGGTAGCTGGCGGGCGGCGGGCTGGGTCATTCGGCGGCTCCGGGATCGGGGTACGGGCAGGCTGCGGCTCCATTGAAACAGCTGCCTGTGGTGTGGTTCGCCGGTGCGTGCTGTGGGGTTACGCCGCGCCGCCGGATTTCACCCGGCGCGGCCGCCGGGGCTGATCGGTGGTGAAGGGCGCGTCTTCGGTGCGGGCGATCTCCAGCGCGGTCGCGACGCCGCCGCGCAGCGCGATATCGATGAGCCGCTGCGCGATCGCGCGCATCGGCAGCGCCACCGCCACCCACCACGGCGAGACCACCTGGCGCTTGCGGCGGGCGATGGCGCGTTCGATGCCGTCGATCGCCGGGCCGAGCGGCGCTACCCCGGACACCGTGGAGCGGCCGAGGATGGCGCGGGCCGCGGCGGTGCCGAAGCCGCGGGTGGTCATCTCGGTGTCGAGTTCGGCGAAGTAGGCGATGCCGACCTTGGCCCCGGTGTGCCGGATCTCGTGGCGCAAGGTGTTGCCGAGCGCCTCCACACCCGCCTTGGACGCGCTGTAGGCCCCGGCCAGCGGCAGATTCACCGCCGCCGCGAGCGAGGAAACGATCAGCACGTATCCACTCTCGTGCAGCACGTGCGGCCCGGCGGCCCGCAGCGTGTAATAGACGCCGAGGGTATTCACCGTGAGCGTCTCCTCCATCACCGCCGGATCACCCCCGAGCAACGGAAGTTGTTTGGCCACACCGGCATTGGCGATCACCACATCGAGCCCGCCGAGCTCGGAAACCAGCGTGTCCACCACCCGCTGCACCTGCGCCGGATCCCCGATATCGCAGTACCGCCAGGGCGCCTCCCCGCAATCCCGAGCCACTTCCGCCAGCAGATCCGGCTCGATCCCGAGCAGCGCCACCGCCGCCCCGCGCGCGTGCAGCTGACGCGCCAGCGCCGCTCCGATCCCGCGTGCCGCTCCGGTGATCAAGACTTTCCGGCCGCGAACCCCCGGGCCGGTGAACAGCTTCATGCGGGCGACGATACCACCGATGAACAGGTCTGTTCGTGAATAATTCGGCGTCACTTACCGGACAAAGAGCTGTCCTACCGGGGTGAGAAGGAGGGGTGCTAGGTCTCTCAAAGCGCAGGCGCTAGGGTGCAATTGACGAAAGGCCAACTGGCTGTCACGAACGAGAGGACCATCGTGGAGATTTCGGGTTCCGCCGCCATTGTCACCGGAGGCGCATCCGGCCTCGGCGCCGCCACCGCCAAGCGTTTCGCCGATGCGGGCGCCACCGTCTTCGGCCTGGACGTGCCGCAGTCGATCGAGCGCGCGGGCGACAACGTGCCGAAGGGTGTCACCCTCATCGCCGCCGACGTCACCAGCCACGACGAGGTCTCCGCAGCCGTCGCGCAGGTCGTCGAGTCCGGCGCGCCGCTGCGCGTGGTGGTCAACTGCGCCGGTGTCGGCTGGGCCGGGCGCATCCTGTCCAAGAACGGCCCGCACGACCTGGAGCTGTTCCGCACCGTCATCACCGTGAACCTGCTCGGCACCTTCAACGTCATGCGCCTGGCCGCCGACGCCATCGCCAAGACCGACACGGTCGACGAGTACGGCCAGCGCGGCGTCATCATCAACACCGCCTCCGTCGCGGCGTTCGAGGGCCAGATCGGCCAGATCGCCTACTCCGCCTCCAAGGGCGGCGTGCACGGCATGACCGTGCCGGCCGCGCGTGACCTGGCCCAGTTCGGCATTCGCGTGAACACCATCGCCCCCGGCATCATCGACACCCCGATGCTGGCCGGCGTCACCGAGGAGTACCGCAAGGGCCTCGAGGCCGGCGTGCCGTTCCCGTCCCGCCTGGGCCGCCCGGACGAGTACGCGCAGCTCGCGCAGTACATCACCGAGCACGACTACCTGAACGGCGAGACCATCCGCATGGACGGCGCGCTCCGCATGGCCCCGCGCTAGACGGGACAAAGCCTCCCTGCGGTCGGCTTTCGTCCCGACTATCGCGGTTTTCCAGTGGCACCGGGGGCGCTTCGCTTCCCCGGTGCCGCGCTGCTTCGGGCTTGCCTCGCTGCGCTCGGCGTTCACCCTGAGGTTTACGGAGAGCCTGGCTGCGCGTGACTCGATAAGGGTTGCGCGCAGTTTGTGTTCTAGGGGGTGGGTTTGTGCCCGATTCCGAGGAACGCGGTGGTTGCCAGGGGTGTTTTGGGGCGGTAGTGGGCAGCTAGGTGGGCCTTCATGAGTGCGGAACGCTCGGCCCATAACTCCTCGCCGAGGGAGCGGCGTAGCAGGACCAGGGGCGCGCTGCTGCGGGCCATCTTGTCCCACATCTCCTCCGAGCTGTCCCAGGCCAGTTCGGTGGTGTGGCGTTGGATGGTGACGCCCGCGAAGCCGGCTGCGCGCATTTCGGTGGCGAAGACCTCGGGGTTTTCCAGGCTCAGGTAGTTCGGTTGTGGCTCTTGGATAGTGGGGTCGGCGGCGGACATCGCGCCGAACATCATGCGCATCAGCGGTGATTCGATGACGGGGGCCCAGCTCGAGATCACCGCGACGCCGCCGGGGCGGAGCACGCGGAGCAGTTCGGCGAAGCCCTTGGTTCGGTCGGGGAAGAACATCAGGCCGAACATGGAGAAGCCCGCGTCGAAACCGTTGTCCGGGAACGGCAGCGCTTGACCGTCGCCCACGTGGGTTTCGATATTGGCGTGCCCGGCGGCAGCGGCGGCCTGGTTCAGCAGTTCGAGCATGTGCTCGGCGAAATCGAGGGCGGTGACCCGCGCGGCCTGACCTGCCGCGAGCAGGCTCAGCGTGCCCGGGCCGGCGGCCACGTCGAGGACCTGTGAATCCTGGGACAGCCCAGCCAATTCCAGGGCGCGCGCGGAGAACGGCTCCATGATCGCCAGCGCCTCTTCGGCGT
This sequence comes from Nocardia sp. NPDC051832, assembly GCF_040681285.1. Taxonomy (NCBI): domain Bacteria; kingdom Bacillati; phylum Actinomycetota; class Actinomycetes; order Mycobacteriales; family Nocardiaceae; genus Nocardia; species Nocardia sp. NPDC051832. The sequence goes on along the minus strand of NZ_JBFAYL010000001.1, from coordinate 1,288,086 downwards.
AACCATCGGCGACGAGGTCCCACGGCTCGGCGGCGGCCAGGGGGTTTCCGGACATGTCTTCCTCCACGATCTACCCAACCGCCTCAGGCTACGCGGCTACCCCCCTCGACAACCACCACCTCATGCGAATATTGCTGTGCCCAAACGTGTCTGAAGTCACGCTCGGCGCAGGTCCGGTCGCCCCGCGACAGCCCGCAACCAGCGCGCACCGCGACCCGCGCTGAGCACCGCGGCCTCCACGACGGCCTTGGTCACGAAGTGCCCCACCGCGGTCGCCACGAACATCGCCGCGATCAGGATCGGCGCCCAGGACCAGGTCAGCGCCAGCAGCACGCGTTCGAAGGTATCGGCGGGCTGCACCACCGGCTCCCAGCTGTTGAGCCGGGTCCAGCGGCCGAGGAAAACGCCCACCGCGCAGAGGAAGTGCAGCGTCAGGTTGACCGGCACCCGCCAGGACGGCAATCCGACGCGGTCGAGATACCTCCCCAGTTGATCCAGCGCCAGGTAGTAGGCGAGGAACCCGGATCCGATGAACGCCAAGTAGACCGGCAGCACCGTGGTGACCACCGGCCCGTCGCCCACGAATTCGATGTCGTAGCGCAGGTGCACCAGATCCGTCACCACATACGGCGCGTTCGGCAGGAACAACACGAACAGCACGATGCCCGCCCACCACAGCGGTGAGCGCGGGAAATGCCTGTTCGCAGCAGGTTTGAAGCGGAAGATCAGTAGCGCGAGGAACACGGGAATCCACGCCAGAATCGTGTTCCAGGTCATCCAGAAGAAGTCCCGCCGAACAATATCCACCATGTTCGGCCCCACCCGTTCGAGCACATCCATGCCAATCAGGATGGGCGAGAGATCTTGGAACCGGCCGGGTCATCGGCCAAAGGCCACCAGATCTTCACTACTTCTCCACAGAACGCGGCAAGCCCGCGAACCACGGGGGTTCGCGGGCTCGAAAGCACGGGTCGGACTCAGCCGAAGATGAGGCCCTTGCCCTGGGCGACGGCGCGGGCGAAGCGATCCTGCACCTCGGCCCAGTTGACGACGTTCCAGAACGCCTTCACGTAGTCCGCCTTGACGTTCTTGTACTGCAGGTAGAAGGCGTGCTCCCACATGTCCAGGCCGAGCAGCGGGATGATGCCGAGCGGCACGTTGCCCTGCTGGTCGGTGAGCTGGAAGGTGAGCAGCTTGCCCGAGAGGGTGTCGTAGCCCAGCCACGCCCAGCCCGAGCCCTGCAGGCCGTTGGCGGCCGCGGAGAACTGCGCGACGAACTTGTCGAACGAGCCGAACTGATCGACGATGGCGGCCTCGAGCTCGCCGACCGGCTTGTCGCCGCCGTCCTTGGACAGCGTCTTCCACCAGATCGAGTGGTTGACGTGGCCGCCGAGGTGGAAGGCCAGGTTCTTCTCGTTCAGGAAGATGGCGGCGTGATCGCCGGATTCCCGCGCGGCTTCCAGCTTCTCCAGCGCGGCGTTCGCGCCCGCGACGTAGGCGGCGTGGTGCTTGGAGTGGTGGAGTTCGTTGATCTGCCCGGAGATGAACGGCTCCAGGGCGCTGTAGTCGTAATCAAGTTCTGGCAGCGTGTAAACAGCCACGATGTCCCTTCCTAATGTCGGGCCGTGTGTGCCCGTTGTCGAGCAACACCCAACCACCATTCGTACACCCGCTAGGTAGCAACCTGGCTCGGTCCCCCCTCATTCCCCTGGGAAGCTACCGAAGGTTTCGTGGTGGCGGGTACCCGCTGCGCGCCAGAAAACCCCTCTTTTTCGCGGATAGGAAACGACCGCGCACCCTGCTGGGTGCGCGGTCGTGGGAGTGGGTGCCCGGTCGGGTCTAGAGCTGCGGCACGATGCCGGGACGGATGGTCCGCGGATCGCCGGCGTCGTGGGCCTTCCACCAGTTCTTACCGCCCGCGATGAACTCCTCCAGCGGGATCTGTCTCCCGGTCGAGTCGTGGATGGTCATGTTGTCGAACCAGACGCGAATGTCGAGTTCGCGCGGATCGATGCCCTCCTCCTGGGAGAACTCCAGAACGTGCGCGGAGATGTGCTCGTCGAAGGTGGTGTCGAAGCTGAGCAACTCGCGCCACAGTGCCCAGCCGCTGTCGTCGAGATCGATGAACTCCCAGCCGTGCAGCCGGCCGCCGCCGAAGCTGTGGATCGCGTCGTCGAGGCCGTCGAGTTGCAGCGGTAGCACCTGCGGTTCCACGTCGTCCCAGCGCTGCACGCGCAGGGACGCCGCGACTCGGCTGACCCCGGTGAAGGTCAGCTGCACGGGAAAGTCTTCGCTGGCCTGCCCTGTGGCAGGAAGCGTCAGCACCCCGAGTTGCAGGCGCAGCTCACGCGCCTTGGTGTCGACGTCCAGGCCGAGGCATGTCGCCTCGGACAGAGCGGTGTTGAGTCCGGTGGTGTCCAATCCGTCGAGTAGCCCCCTGCTCACGTTCATGCATAAAGGCTACCGATACGACCTTGTGGAACCTCGTATTTCACATTTTCGCCACCGTTTCCCGTTCCGATGGAACCGAACGGACGGTTGTGCCGTCCAAGTAGTTGTCGGGTTCCGCGCGGTTCCCGCGCCCACCGGCGGATGGCCGCTCCGGGACTTCAGGAGGGGAGTTCCGGATCGGTCGTTCGGAGGCGGCTGTGGTTCGGCAAGTCTGAACCTGTGGATGAGGTTGTGGATTATGTGGATAACTTTCACCCGATAGGGTCGCCGGGGGAAGAACATACCGGCGGTAGCCCGGCCGCCATGGCAGGATCGGAAATGTGACAAGCCCCGAAGTCCCGTCGGTGCCGGTGGCAGACGTGCCCGCCGCATTCGACGACCCCGTGCCCGGCGAGCCGGGGCCCATCCTGCTCGACGTGCGTGAGGACGACGAATGGGAACTCGGGCACGCGCCGGGCGCGATCCACATTCCGATGGTCGACGTGCCGGCCCGGATCGACGAACTGGAGTTCGACGTCGACCTGTACGTCATCTGCCGGCAGGGCGGCCGCTCCATCGAGGTAGCCAAATATCTCGCGCACGTCGGGTTCGACGCCATCCAGGTGAACGGTGGCATGGTGGCCTGGCAGCAACAGGGCCGCCCGCTGGTGGGCGAGGGCGACCACCAGGCAAAGATCTACTGAATGCCGATAGGGAGTAAGTCATGAGCGTGGTGCAACCATGTGCGCGCTGCGGCGCGCGCTGGGCCGTGCAGACGACCCCGATGCACTGGTGCCCGCGGTGCCGCGGCGTGCTCCTCTCACCCGCACCCATCGACGCGCCCGCCGAGCGCCGCAACTACCGCTGGATCGCCCGTCGCCCTGATCAGCGCCACCGTCGCCCGGGCGGTAACCGGCCCGGAACCAGCTCCGCCACACCGAGGTACACCCAGATCCCGCGCTGGGGTCTGATCGACCCCGCGCCCGCTGCCGCCGACGCGCCGCGGTCCCGGTGGCAGCGGTGGACCGAACGGGTGGAGCCGCTGCTCCTCGTCACCGCCGCGCTGTTCGCGCTCGCCGCGGCCGCGGAGCTGGGCCGCTACGGGATCCTGCTGCGCAACCGCACCCGCTTGATCGACCCGCTGCTGCTGCGCGCCTCGGACGCGCTCGTCATCGGATCCGCCGTGCTGGCCCTGGTTTTCGCGCTGCTCGCCGCGGTAGCGCTGGTCGGCTGGCTGATCGAAACCCGGGCGGCCGCGTTCGCGCGGGCCGGCCGGCGCGACCCGCGCTCGGTGCGCGCGCTCGCGCTGGGCTGCGTGCTTCCCGGCGTCAACCTGCTGTGGCCCGGCGTGTTCCTCACCGAGCTGGCCGCGCAGCGCGCCAACCCGCGTGCCCTGCGCGCGATCCGGATCTGGTGGTGCGCTTGGATTCTCGGTGGCGCCATGGCGGTGGCCGCGCTGCTGTGGCGGACCGCGGATTCGTTACAGGCGCAGGCCGACGGCGTGCTGTTCATGGTCTACACCGACCTGGTCGCGGCCGGCGTCGCGGTGCTCACGCTGTGGGTGGTGCGCCTGCTGGCGGGCCGGGATCTGCTGGGCCGCAGCACACTCGCCCGGCGCTGGGTGGTCGCCACCGAGGCGGCCGTACCCGTCATCGAGCCGGTGCATCCGGGCGCGGGCAAGGCCGAGAACGAGGACCAGGAGGTTATGGCCAAGTGAGCCAGGGCAATCGCGCACCGTTCGTCGTGGCGCATCGGGGGGCCTCGGCGGCGCGACCCGAGCACACACTCGCCGCGTACGAACTCGCGCTGCAGGAAGGCGCGGATGGCGTGGAATGCGATATCCGGCTCACCCGCGACGGTCAGCTGGTCTGCGTGCACGACCGCACCGTCGATCGCACCTCCGACGGCACCGGCCTGGTCAGCGAGATGACCCTGGACGAGCTGAAGGAACTCGACTTCGGCGCCCCGGGCGCACCGGCCGCCGTGCTCACCCTCGCCGAGCTGATCGAGCTCGTGCTCGACTGGCGCAGCCGCCCGACCAAGCTGTTCATCGAGACCAAGCACCCGGTGCGCTACGGCGCCCTGGTGGAGAACAAACTGCTGGCCGAACTCCAGCGTTTCGGCATCGCGACCCCGGCCTCGGCCGACCATTCCCGCGCTGTCGTCATGTCTTTCGCGGCCACCGCGGTCTGGCGCATCCGCCGGGCCGCCCCGCTGCTGCCGACCGTCCTGCTCGGCGAATCCTCGCGCTACCTCGGCGGCGGCGCGGCCACCACGGTCGGCGCCACCGCGGTCGGCCCCTCGGTGAAAACCCTGCGCGAGCACCCCGAACTCGTCGACAAGGCGGCCGCGGCGGGCCGTGCCACCTACTGCTGGACCGTCGATGATCCCGAGGATGTCCAACTGTGCGCCGACCTCGGCGTCAGCTGGGTCGCCACCAACCATCCCGGCCGGACGAAGGCTTTGCTCAGCGGTGTCGAGTGACCCTGTAGTTTGACCCTTCGTGGGTAAGAGCAAGCGCAATCAACCTAAGCCCGGAGGGAACCGGGCCCAGCGCCTCGCCGAGCGGAAGGCGGCGCTGGAGCAGGCGGCGCAGGCCGTGACGCGTCCGTTCGAGGGGCTGGCCGCCGAATGTGATCTGGTGGCGCTGCGGGAGTTCGTGCCGTCGGCGACCGCGACATTGAAGCTGGCGCCCGGCGTGGCCGCGGAGCGCTCGGTCGTGCTGGCCACGGTGTTGCCGGGCGCGGTGGCCGCGCTGGTGCGGGCCGGGGAGCAGGAGACCGGTTTCGTCGGCACCCAGGTGCAGATCCAGGGTGCCGATCCGAGCGCCGATATCGCCGCCGCGATCCTGTGGACCCAGTCCGCCGAGGCGGGCGAATCGCTGACCGCCGCCGAGGCGATCGAGGGTGGTCCGCGCCTGGCCGATGTCATCGATCCCGGTGCGGACCTGGAACTTACGGTGCACCAGGACTTCGACTGGTGGGTGCCCGAGGGCGTCACGCCGGACGCACAGGTCGCCGCGACCATCGAGCAGGCCAAGCAGGCGATCATGCCGTCGGCGCGGCTGGACCTCGGCCCGGATGCCATCGGCGCGGCCTGGTGGGTCGACGCCGGGGAGAAGGCGCACATCCGCTGGGTGCGGCCCGAGGACGAGGACAGCCTGATGCTGGCCTTGGCCCGGCTGCACGCCCGGGGCGAGCTGCACCTGGGCGAGGGTTCGCGCTTCGCGGGTTCGTTCCGCACGCACGGCCTGCTGGTGCCGGTGTTCGACCTGGACCCGGAGTCGCATCCGACCGAATGGGAGACGCCTGCCAAGGAGTTCGGCGTACGGCTGGCCGCGGCGCTGGCCAATGACGCGCCGATGACCTCGGAGGAGCGTCGTTCGCGCGACGGGCTGCGTTCGCGCCAGGTCACGCTGCGCTGAAGCCGGTCGTGACCGACCCAAAATTTGCCGGAAGAATTTTGTGAAAAACGCTTCTTTCAGACTTCCGCTCGGTTAGGTTTCTCCCCATCACCGAAAGCTGGTGGTGGTGAGGACCATCCTCACCGAAAGATGAGGAAAGAAGGCAACATCATGGACACTGGATCCGCTTCCGGCATTATCGCTCTGCTCACCAAGCTGCTCAGCTCGCTGAGCGCCAAGGCCTGAGACAAACTTTGAATACAAGTCAGGCCCAGCTCGTCGCGAAGAGCTGGGCCTGACTTGTATCGAAGGCTGTATTAAATCGACCCGCCGGCGGCCGAGGGCGCACCGGAAGCATCCGAGGCGCCGCTCATTTCGCGGGCGATGAAATCTTCCAGATCGAACAGGTTCGAGCCGGCCCGCTCCGCGACGTTGAGCAGCGTGTGCATCGCGGCGACCTCCTCGACCTGCTCCTTGAGGAACCACTGCATGAACTGCTCGCCCAGGTAATCGCCCTCTTCGCGGGCGGTGCTCGCGAGCTGGATGATCTGGTCGGTGACCGTCTTCTCCTGCTTGAGGGCAAGCTGGATCGGCTCGATCGCATTCTTGAAAGTGGACTTGGCGGCGTCGACTCCGGTCAGATCCACACTGAGGTCGCGATCCAGGAAGTACTGCGCGATCATCATGGCGTGATTACGCTCTTCCACCGCCTGGGCGTAGAAGCGCTTCGCCAGCTGCGGCAGGTCCGCGTTATCGAACCACACCGCGATCGCAATGTACTGATGCTCGGCATTGAATTCATGCCGAATCTGGTCGTGAAGCAGTTTGTGGAATTTGCTGCGCGGGGTCTCTGGGTGGCTGGACATGATGGACACATTAACGCTGGTCAGAGCGCGTGTCATCCAAGTGCATCCTTATTGAGCACAGCCTTATTGAGGTCAGCCATTCCTAATTAATTGTTCGCCGCGCCCGCCATTTTCGGGGCGGTCCGATCGTGCCGCACCGGAGTATTCAGCTCGCGTGCGACGAACTCCTCGACGTCGAACAGATCGCCCGCGCCGCGCTCCAGCACGGTCACCAGCGTGTTCATCCTGGCGAGGTTGTCGACCTGCTCTTTGAGGAACCACTGGACGAACCGCTCGCCGAGATAGTCGTTCGTCGCGCGCGCCGCCCCCGCCAGTTCGGTGATCTGGTCGGTCTGCGTGTTCTCGGCGCGTTGCAGGAACAGCAGCGCCGCGCGCGGAGATTCGAAATCGGGCTGGACATCGCCGAGATTGCCGACCCGCACCGCCAACTCCCGATCCAGCAGGTACTGGATCATCCGCAGCGCGTGCGCCCGGTACAGCTCGGAGCGTTGATAGCAATATTTCGCCAGCTGGGGCAGGCGGTTCGCATCGAAGTAGACCGCGGCGGCGAGACACTGCTGGGCAGCGGTGAAGCCGTGCCGGATCTGATCGCGCAGTAGGACGGGGAAAGTCTCGGTACCGGCCATGTCTTCGACGTTACCGCGTGAGCAGCGCCTCCGGCACGGGTTGATCCGAAGCCAGCGCCTGGAAGAACTGGCTCGCCTTCGTCTTGTCCCAGAGCAGGACATTGCCACTGCCGGTGTCGTCGAAGCCGCCGATCGGCACCGTGGTCGTCACCGTGTCGCCGCGCAACGCCCAGCCCAGGCGCGCCACATGCCACAGGTGATCGCCCTCGTCCACCTTCAGCGATTTCGCGGTATCACTGGCCAGGGGCCACAGCCGGAACGGATTGACCAGGGTCGACCAGCTGGTCGCCTTCTTCAGCAGCGCGGACATGAACAGGCGCTGATTGTTCATCCGGTCGATGTCGGCGAGCGCGGTCGCGCGCGAGCGCACGAAGCCCAGCGCCTCCGGACCGTTGAGTTCCTGGCAGCCGGCTTCCAGATTGATGCCGGCGAGCGGGTCGTCCAGGGCGGTCGGGACGCAGACGTCGATGCCGCCGAGCGCGTCGACGACGCCCGCGAATCCGGCGAATCCGATCTGCGCGTAATGGTCGATGTGCAGGCCGGTCGCGATCTCCACGGTCTGCACGAGCAGTTGCGCGCCACCGAGGGTGAAGGCGGCGTTGAGTTTGTCGCGCCCGTACCCCGGGATCGAGACGTAGGAGTCGCGCGGCAGGCTGACCATGGTGGTGCTGCCCGACTTCGGCACGTGGATCAGCATGATCGTGTCGGTGCGTTCGCCGCCGACCTCGCCGCCGGTCGCGAGCTCGCTCTCCTGCTCCGGGGTCAGGCCCGTGCGGGAATCCGAGCCGACCAGCAGCCAGTTGGTGCCCGGCGTATCGCCCACGCGGTCTTCATAGTTCGCGAGGGCGTCGATGCGCTGGAGTTTGCCGTCGAGATGGACGACACCGGCGACCGAACCGACGATCAGCACCAGCAGGAAGATCAGGAACCAGCGGAACGGGCGGCGCTTGCGGCGCGCGCGTGGCGGCCGCGGATCGCGTTCCCGGCGCGACGGCGGCGCGGCCGGTGGGGGCGGCGGCGGTGCCTGGCGGCGCTGTTTCGGCGCGGGCTCGTGGTAGGGCTGCGGTTGCTGGGTGGGTGCGTGGGTCCGCCGCGGCGGGGGCGGCGGCGCTTGCTGCCGCCGCATCTGCGAGTAGGCCTGCGGCGGTTGGTAGGCGGTGCCGTCGCGCCGCAGCACCTCGGTCGGCTTCAGATGCTGCGAACCCGCTGACCCGGGAACGTAATTGGGCGGCGGCATCCGGCGTGGGCGCGCGTCGCGCTGGTGGTCGTCGCCGTTCATCACTCTGACTTTACTGATCGAAGGGGTGCGCGCTGGGGGAAGCGGCTTGCGAAAGGCATATAGCCGTCCTCTATCGATACCGCCGGAGCCGCATTCCGTTACGGCAGCCAGCTCACCTGACCGTGCAGGAATGTGTACCCGATATAGGCGACCGTGTCGATGGTGGCGTGCGCGAGGACCAGCGGCCACAACCTGTTGGTGCGCTGCCAGAATCGGGCGAAGATCACACCCATGACCAGATTGCCGACTCCGCCACCGAGACCCTGATACAGGTGATAGCTACCGCGTAGCAGCGCCGAGGCGAGCAGCGATCGATTGTCCGTCCAGCCCAGTTGCCGCAACCGGGTCAGCAGGTACCCGACCACGAGAATCTCCTCGGCCGCGGAGTTCGCACAGGCCGCCAGCACCAGCACCGGCAACCGCCACCAGTGCTCGCCCAGCGACGCCGGCACGATCGTCACGCTCATCCCGAGCGCGTGCGCGGTCAAATACAGCCCCAGCCCGGGGATTCCGATCAGCGCCGCCAGCCCCAGCCCCGGCAGCACGTCCTGCCGCCACCGCACCCGCCGCGCCAGCCCGATCATCTTCGGCCCGATCCCGCTGCGCCACAACAGATACAACCCGAGCGCCGCCCACCCCAGCAGCCGCAGCACGCTGAGCAACTGAAACAGCAGATCCAGCACCGATTGCGCCGACCGCGACGGATTCAGCTTCATCGTCTGCCCGCCCACCCCGCCGGGCGACAGCGCGCTCTCCACCAGCGACAGCGCCGCGCTCATCCCGCTGAGCCCGAAGGTGACGACCAGCACCACCACTATTTCGACGCGGATCCCGAGTCGCTCCCGGTCCGTCAACTCGGTCTCCCCGGACCCCGCACCACGCATACCCCGAATCTATTGCCTCCCCCTCGGATCTGCGGGCAGGGTGATCGGAGTGCGTCAGATGCGGCGGATTCCGTTGAGGAAGGGGCAGCCGGCGAGCGTGCGCACGGCGCGGCTGAGGGATTCGATGTCGTCGGCGGGTGCGGTGAAGGGGAGGCGGAAGTCGTGGTCGCCGTCGTGGCCCTCGATGCGCAGGGTGAGGCCGTAGCGGTCGATCGCCAGCGGGTGCACCGCGCCGGTGCGCAGGCGCGGCGGCAGGTGGCGGGCGAGCTGGGCGATGATGTCGGCGTGGTCCTCGTCGAGGTGCTGTAGCCACGCGGATTCCATGCCGCAGAACGGATCCGGCTGAGCCAGGCGGAGCTGGTCGACGCAGACCGATTCGGCGCCGGTCGAATCCGCCATCACGGCGGACTCCAGCACCAGGCGCAGCAGAGTCGCGGTGTGCCCGACGTCCAGCAGCTCCGGATGCGGGTGCTCCTTGGCGACTTCGGTGGCCAGCGCCCGTTGCGCCTGCCTCGGCACCGAGCGCACCGACCCGCGCAGCCACACCAGCGAGCGCACCGGCTCGCGCAGCGGCAGCGGCGCGTGATCGGTCAATTCCAGCACCGCCGCCGACCCGCCGGCCCGCGCGTTCCCGACCAGCACCGCGGCCACCGAGGCGGACGGCACCGCGATCACCACGTCACCGCATTCCCGCAGGTAATGCACGGTGGTCGGCGTCGGGTCGACGCCGGGCAGTGCGAGGACGGCCTGCTCGGCATGAGCACACGCGCTCCGCACCCGCTCAGCGGTCGTCGGCGCGATAGTCGAAGTCGGCATGCAAACCTCCGAAGAAGACGGCGGTGGAATTAGGTAAACCTAAGCTAAGTCACGGAGATCACTTCCGCAACCTCTATGTCGCGATTCGTCCGGAAGGGGTTGTTACGGTTGGCAGGTGGATGGGAACAGCGCGAGTGAGCCGGTGCTGGTGGCGCTGACGGCGCCCGCCCGGCGGAGCCTGGTCGAAGGGCTGGTGCAAGGCCGTTACCAGGGCTCGGCGCCGCGCGTCGACGTCGATGTCCCCGACGCGGAGCTCGCGGACTTCCTGGCGGGAGCGGCGCACGCCGACGGCGGGTTCGTAGCGCGCACGGCCAGTGGCGAGCGGGCCGTGGCCGTGGTCGCGGCGACCGTCGCGGCACTGTGCGGTGAAGACATCAGAGCCGCGCTCGCACAGCCGGATATCGCGTTTCTGACCGGTCTGAAGCCGCCCGCGGTCGAGGCGGCCCGCGGCGTACTGCTGGCCGTCGAAACCGACGCCGTGGCCGAGGTGACCCGCGCGCTCGGGATTCTTGCCCCGAATTAGCCCGCGATCCCCGAGGCTGCCCTTCGGACGCAAGTAATGTCGTAGGCGTGCCGCGTATCGCGTACTTCGGTCCCTCCGGAACATTCACCGAGATGGCTTTGGCCAAGCTCGAATCCTCTGGCGCCTTCGCGGGGGCGGTCGAGCGAGTCGCCGCGCCCAGCCAAGGGGCGGCGCTGGAGCTGATCCGGGCCGGGCAGGTCGACGGCGCCGTCGTGCCGATCGAGAGCTCGGTGGAGGGTTCGATTTCGGCGACGCTGGATTCGCTGGCGATCGGGCCGCGGCTGCAAATCATCGCGGAGACCGAACTAGAGGTCTCTTTCACGATTCTGGGCAAACCCGGAACGCGGCTGGCCGAGGTGCGCACGCTGGCCGCCTATCCGGTGGCCGCCGCGCAGGTGCGGGAGTGGGTCGCGCGGGAACTGCCCGCGGCACAGCCCTACACCTCGGCCTCGAACGCCGCCGCCGCCGAAGACGTCGCGGCCGGGCACGCGGACGCGGCGGTGTCGACGGCGCTGGCCGGCGAGCGGCTCGGACTGGCAGTGCTCGCCGGCGGCGTGGCCGATCACGACCAGGCGATCACCCGGTTCGTGCTGGTCACCCCACCCTGCGTGGCGCCCGCCGCGACCGGCGCCGATCGCACCTCGATCGTGCTGGATCTGGCCAACGAGCCCGGGTCACTGATGCGCGCGTTCGCCGAATTCGCGACCCGCGGCATCGACCTGACCCGAATCGAATCCCGCCCCACCCGAACGAGTTTCGGAACCTACCGGTTCTATCTCGATTGCGTCGGGCACATCGACGACACCGCGGTCGCGGAGGCGCTCAAGGCGCTGCACCGCACCGCGGGAATCCGATTCCTCGGTTCCTGGCCGGCGACCTCGGCCACCGGAGCCCCGCCCCCGTCCGACGAGGACGCGGCGGAGTGGTTGACGCAGTTGCGGAAAGGGGTGGCCGACCGATGAGCAGATTGATCCTGGTCCGGCACGGCGAGACCGAAGGCAATGTCGCCAAGATCCTCGATACCCGGGTGCCGGGCTTACCGCTCACCGAACGTGGTGCGGCACAGGCGAAAACGTTCGGTGAGAGCCTATCCGCGCCGCCCCGGGCCCTGTTCTGCTCGGCGGCCCTGCGGGCGCGGCAGACCGCGAGCTATATCGAAGCGGCCACCGGTGTCCCCGCGCAGGTGCTCGAGGGGGTGCACGAAGTCCAGGTCGGTGATCTGGAGGGCCGCAACGACTCGCAGTCGCACGATATCTTCCTCGACGTCTATCACGCCTGGCACGACGGTGATCTCTCGCTGCGCGTCCCAGGCGGTGAATCCGGCCACGAGGTGCTCGAACGCATCGTCCCGGTCATCGAGGATCTGCGCGCCAAGTATCTGACCGCCGACGCCTCCGGCGACATCCTGCTGGTAAACCACGGCGCCGCAATGCGTTTGATCGGCCGCACGCTGGCGGGCGTGGCGCCGCCCTTCACCACCAACAATCACTTGGACAACACCGAGACCATCGAGTTGGTTCCGGCCGCCGACGGCGGCTGGGATTGCGCCCGCTGGGGCCGCTTCACGCCGCCGTTCAGTTACAAGGCCGCACCTACGCAAGACGATCCCATGGGGTAGAACGCAATTCACCCCGCCGCGGTGGCCGCGACGGGGTGAAAGCTGGTGCTGCTACTGAAGTTTCGCCGTGGGCGGGAAATCCTCCCGCTCCGGCAGCGAGCTCATCAAGTCCAGCAGTGCTTGGCGCAGACGAGCAGTGGTGCCGCTGCTGATCGAGGACCACTTGGTGCCGTCGTCCGCGAGACTGGCGGTCACGATGAACCGCCCGTTGCGGGTGTTGAAGACGGCGATGTGGTTGTCGGAGATATCGCGGGTGCCGTCGCCGTACACCACCGCCGAAATCTGGGCGTGCGAATGGATTTCGACGACCGCCGAGGCGAGCGTCTGCGCGTCCCGGTTCGGATTGCACAGCTTGGTCAACCGGTTGGCGGTGGCCGTCGCATCGCCGGTATCGCCGAAAATCTCTGCGAGCTGCTCGGTTTGGGCGTTCATGCCGCTCAGCTCGAGCGGTTCGGCGGTGCCGAGCGCCGCGACGATCGGGCCGGGCAGATCGTCCTCGACCGCGGAGATGACGTAGGACTCCGGCCCGCGCAGGGCGAGGACCGCCAGATCATCGCCCTTGGCCAGGCAGAGCCGGCTGATCGCGCCTTCCACGACCAGGCGCAGCGAAAGCACCCAGTGCGGCCGGTACAGCGTGCGCAGCCGGTCTTCCAGTTCGGGATGGACCGCCCGGTCGACCACGAGATCGCGGTCGACGAGCGACTGGGCGGCCACGTCCATCGCCGCATCGTGAGCCAGCTGGTCGTCGTAGCGCCCCACGGCTTGGAGCACCACGGGCATCTCGTCGAGCTCCAGCTTCTCCAGGAGAAACTGCATCTCGTCGAGCGACAACACGACGCTCCCGAGCACCGACGGGCCGCGGCCCGCTCCCAGAATGGTCACCTATTCTGCCCGGTGTTGGCGCCGATCACACCGTCGGCGATGAAGCGACCATCGGTGAACTGGTCGTCCTGCAGTTCGACGGCGGACTTGCGCTCCTGCTCCTCGTCCTCGTCGCTGGTGTTGCGGGTGGGGGTCAGCGGGCTGTTCAGGGTGGACGCCGGGCGCGTGGCCGTGGTTTCCATCCGGACGCCGCTGCCGGGGGACATCGAGCCGAAGCCGGAGCCGCTGACCGTCGCCGGGGTGCCCCAGCCCGAGGGCAGCTGGACCGTGCTGGCGCCGACGGTCGACGCGACGGTGATCGCGGCGGCGGGCGCGGTGACAGCGGCGGCGGGTGCGACCATGGCGGCGCCGGCTCCGGCCGGAGCGGTGACCGCCGAGACGGCCGCACCGGCCAGGTTGGCGCCGGTGCCGACAGCGGTGCTCGCCACCGAGCCCGCGACATTGGCGATCTGGGTGGCCGCGCCGCCCGCGTTCTGCAGCGCGCTCGACACGGCGCTGAGCACCATGCCGACCGGATTGCCCGCGCCCGCGCCTTCGGCGATGTGCGGCGGGTCGGAGAACTCACCCGGCGTCGACACCTGGGCGGTGGTCGCGGCCTCGTAGGTCTCCATGGTCAGCGCGGCCCGCAGGTCCATCGCGGCCTTGGCGGCCTCGAGCGCCTCGGCGTCGCCACGCAGCGCGCCACCGGTGGTGTGCGAGGCCGCCCGCGCGGTGTTGAGCGCCACGATCTCGGGCAGGCTGGGCATGGCGATCGACGCCACGGTGTAGGCGGTGGCGTTGGCGGCGGTCTTGGCGCTCATGGCCGCGGCCAGCACGCCCTGCTGTTCGGCCCAGCCGGTGAAGCCGGCGAGCTTGCCCATCGCGTTCATGCCGTTGATGCCCTGCATCCCGACGCCGAGCTCGGCGACCACCCGGGCGACGGTCGCGGTGGCCTCCACCCAGACGCCGGTGAGGGCGCCCCAGGCGGTGGAGGCGGCCGAGATCGGGACGGCGTGCGCGCCCGCGTTGAGCGCGATGGAATTGGCTTCGGCCATACGAGGCAGCCAGAACACCCCGGTGATTCCTGCGGTCATGCTTACTTCTCCCCTGTAATCAGTTCTAGTGAATCCGTGGCCTAGACGATGGTGTTCATGACGGCGCTCATGATGCTCGCCTTGGCCGAGTCTTCGGAGATGTGCGCGGCCAGCTGGGCTCGCAGCACGTTGGCGGCGTGATGCAGCTCGACAACGCCTTGCGCGACCACCCGGTCGTGGCTGCTCGCCGCCTTGTTGAAGTGGTTCGCGGCGAGCAAGGACACTTCCTCGGCGCCGGAGGGGAGAACATGCGTCGCGGGCGCGGTGAGCGCACCGGCGGCGGCAAGCCGGTCGGCGAGCAGATCCAGCTCGGCGGCGGCAAGGAGGACAGCTTCGGGTGTGATGTTTACCAGGCCAACCATGACTCGACTCCTTCTAGTGGCGGCAATTGGGCGGAACCACGAGAATTCCCCCTTCGAGTGATAGGACGCGATAGCGCTGCGATCGGTTCCATCGAATCCCCTACTTCTTTCGACGATCTTGCCCAGCTCTTAATGAACCTGCAAGCTCGAACAAGATTATCCCCATCCCAGCTCATGCAGCCGGTCTTCGTCAATGCCGAAATAGTGTGCGATCTCATGGATCACGGTGATGACGACCTCCTCGACGACCTGGTCCTCATCAGCGCAGATGTCGAGAATCGCGTCCTGATAGATGGTCACGGTGTCGGGTAGGACGCCGCCGTACTGACTATCCATCCGGTCGGTGAGCGCGATCCCGTGATAGAGGCCCAGCAATTGTGGATCCTCCGGATTGCGAGGTTCGATCAGAATCACCACATTGTCGATCGCGCGGGCCAGTTCCGCCGGGATCTGATCGAGCGCATCGCCGACCAGTTGCTCGAACCGGTCGTCGGACATGGAGACCGCCATCGACTCGGTCCTACCGGGGTTGCGGCTGCGGCGGCAGCGGCGCGGCGCCGGGCAGCGGAGCCGGCGTCGAACGCCCCGTGTTCGGTGGCGGCACCGGAGCCTGGCCGTTGATCAGGATCTCGCCGCGGGCCGAACCCTGGATCGGCGCGAAGCCCTCGCGGTCGGTGCCCTTGCCGATCATGCAGTCCAGCTTCCGGCTGCCGGCCAGCCAGCTGCGCGCGTCGATGTAGTCGAAGAACAGCGTCAGCGTCTTGTTGCGAATGGCTTCGTGGGAGCCGAGATAGTCGGTGGAGGTACGCGAGCACTCCTCCTCGACGAACTTGTCCTGCTCCTCCTTGGCCGGGGGCGGACCCTGGAAACGTGCGGCGAGATCGACGGTCGAGACGATCTCCACCGCGTGCGACTGCGCGCAGTCGACCGGATCGGTGGGCAGGTTCTGGTTGATGCCCAGGCAGGTGCCCGGCTCGAAGACCTTCGACTGATCGTGCTCGACCGCGCTGCCCGTCGAGGCCAGCGGCGTGCCGGTGCTGCCGGAGAACTGGACTCCGCAGCGCAGCGTGCGATCGCCGTGCTTCCAGCCGTCGGGGCTCGGGTACATCAACCCGACGACGTAGCGTCCGCGCGGATCGAACTTCCCCTTCATGTACTGCTGCACCGCGGGCACGCAGTGCTCTTCCTTGAGCTCGGTCAGGCGCAGCGAGTCCGGGAACCGGGATCCGGAGCCGAATTCGACGCCCGGGTATTTGCTCATGTCGATGTCGGCGGCGACCTCGAACAGATGCTTGCCCGAGCAGGCGATCTTCACCAGGTCGGAGCGGTCGGCCTTGGTCCAGCTCAGGCAGTCGCCGGCGGAGGCGGTGCCGAATTCCTTGTCCAGCACGGTCTCCGCGGGGGCGGCCGGGTTGTGCGCCTCCAGGCCGTTCTTGTTGTCGAAGCCGGTGATGAACACGCCCACCAGGGCCGCGACGACGGCGCCGACCGCGACGGTGAGCAGCACCCAGCGCAGCGACGACGCCGGCAACTGCACCTTGCCGCCGTCGAGCACCTTGCGGTCGATGATCAGCTGATCCCGAAGAGTTTCGGCACGCGACGACGCGCCCGAAGAGTGCTCGGGGTCGGGGTACCGGGAGTGGTCATCATCTTCAGACATCGCGATCCATCATTGCAGTGTCGGCAGCGCGGTGCCACGACCCGGCACAACCACAGGGGTGTCGACAGGATCTACCCGCGCAGGGCCGACAGGAAGATGCCGGGCAGGCGGGCAGGGTTGGCGCCGGCGTAGAACTCGGTCAGTTTCCGTCCGGTCGTGGCCGCGGTGCTGTTGCCGACGAACCACGGCGGCTTCGGGGAGAGCGAGAACTCGCCGTGCAGCAGCGTGCGCGGCGCGGGCCGGAACGGCCCGTGCACGATGGTGCGTTCGACGTCGTCGAGCAGGAAAGCGTTGTGCACCACGCCGATTCCGCTCTGCACGTCCTCGACGGTGTGGCCGGGGAAGGCGCCCCAGGAGGCGCGGGGGGCCAGGAACGCGAGCCCGGTCCAGGCGTTGACGGCGATCGCGCCGTAGCGCAGCCGTTCCAGGGCGCGGTCGAAGGCGATGCCGAGTCGCCGGATCGTCGTCGGATGCGCGAGCACGTTGGCGCCGAGCGTGCCCACCAGCTCGGCGTTGGCGAAATCGACGGCGCGAGCGAGGAATTCGCCGCCGGAGTACGGCAGTTCGACGACGCCGAGCACCGGCGCGAAGTATTCGGTACGCAGCAGCGGAGTCTCGGTGCTGGGCAGTTCGACCAGCACCCGGCCCTGGCCGAGCCGCTCGGCGTCCGGGTAGGACTCCAGCGCCCCGGCGACGCGGCGGTCGCTGCCGGGGTAGTACGGCGTGCGCTGTGGCGCGAGCTCGAGCGCGGCCCGGAGCTCGTTGAGGAACTTGTGCTTGAGCGGCCACTCGGCACTGAGCACCACCGTCTGCGCCGCGACGCAGTTGTAGCCGCCGTTGTGCAGCCGCTGGGTCGCGACATGCTCGGCCTGGAATTGCAGGTCGGCGTCGGACCAGTCGCCCGGAACCACAATGGTGGGGGAGACGCCGCCGAGTTCGCTGGTGATCGGCTTGTCCAGCTGCTTCTTCTTGCGCTTGCCCGCCCCCCAGACAATGGCGTCGTGGGTCTGGGTGCTCCCGGTCATGTGCACGTGGGCGACGTCGCTGTGCCGGACCAGGTAGCTACCCGCCTCCGCGCCGCCGAGCAGGATGCGCAGCACGCCGAGTTCCAGCAGCGGCGCGAAGATCATCTCGAAGACCGTGTACAGCGGATCGGTGAGCGGGTTCAGTTTCAGCGCGACGACCCGGTTGTGCGCGTACAGCTCGTAGAGCGTGTCCAGCACCGGGATGGAGGTGATGTTGCCCGCGCCGAGCACCGCGCCGATGCCGTTGGTGGTGGTCGGGTCGAGCTGTGCCAGGCCGGCCCGGCGGCGCGCGGTGTCCGCGTCCACGCCCGGGCGCAACCACACCTCGCCGCGAAAACCGCTGAGCAGCAGGCGATCGTAACGATCGTGCGGCAGGATCGGCACCGCGACCCGATCGCCCGGCGCGCTGCCGAGGGTGACCCCGTCGAGCGGGCTGCGTCCGGCCGCCAGCTTGGTCAGGGATTCCGAGAGCGCCGCGGTGGCCTGCAACAGGGTCAGCGGCCCGGACATCCATTCCTCGCCGACCAGCGGCGATGCCGCGTCCAGGTCCTTGATCTCGCGGGCGGCCCGCACCCAGTCCTCGGCGAAGCGGCCGGTGCGCTGATGGATCTCGTCGAGCAGTTCCCGGCGCCGCCGCAGCGAGGTCTGGGCCCAGACTTTCTCGCCGGCGGCCAGATCCGCGAGTGCGTTGTCGATGGTCGATTCGTCGAAAGTCGTACCCACAGGCCAACTATGCGCGCGACGCATGATCAACTGGCCGGAACCGGGCATATCGGCCTTATCGCGCCAATTTGTTGGCGCGCGGCGTGAGCTCAGGGCCCGGAGGCGGTAGCGCAGCGTGACCATGGAGGGACCAGCGAGCGCCGCGAATCGGGCACAGCATATCCAGGTGAAACCGGGCCGAGCCGCCGACTAGGCTGATTGTCCATGATCGACCTCCGACTCCTGCGGGAAGACCCCGAAGCGGTCCGCGCCTCGCAGCGCGCCCGCGGTGAAGACCCGGCCCTCGTCGACGCCCTGCTGGAAGCCGACGTGGCGCGCCGCTCCGCCATCGCGACCGCCGACAACCTGCGCGCCGAGCACAAGGCGATGGGCAAGGTGATCGGCAAGGCGTCCAAGGAGGAGCGGCCGGCGCTGCTCGAGCGGGCGACGGAGATGTCGGTCAAGGTCAAGGAGGCCGAGGCCGCGCAGACCGCCGCGGAGGCGGAGCTCGACGCCGCGCACCGCGCCATCTCCAACGTGGTGCAGGACGGCGCGCCCGCCGGCGGCGAGGACGACTACATCGTGCTCGAAACCGTCGGCGCCCCTACCGTCTTCGACTTCGAGCCGAAGGACCACCTGGAACTCGGCGAGTCGCTGGGCCTGATCGACATGGAACGCGGCGCCAAGGTGTCGGGTTCGCGCTTCTACTTCCTCACCGGCTACGGCGCGCTGCTGCAGCTGGGCATGTTGCAGCTGGCGGCGCAGAAGGCGGTGGCCAACGGGTTCACCATGATGATTCCGCCGGTGCTGGTGCGCCCGGAGATCATGGCGGGCACCGGCTTCCTCGGCCAGCACGCCGACGAGGTCTACCACCTGCCGGATCAGGATCTGTACCTGGTCGGCACGTCGGAGGTGCCGCTGGCCGGGTACCACTCGGACGAGATCCTGGATCTGAGCGAGGGCCCGAAGCGGTACGCGGGCTGGTCGTCGTGCTTCCGCAGCGAAGCAGGCAGCTACGGCAAGGACACCCGCGGCATCATCCGCGTGCACCAGTTCGACAAGGTGGAGATGTTCGTCTACACCACGCCCGAGGAAGCCGACGCCGAACATCAGCGGCTGCTCGCCTGGGAGCGGGAGATGCTCGCGGCCGTCGAGGTGCCTTACCGCATAATCGACACCGCGGCGGGCGATCTGGGTAGTTCGGCGGCGCGCAAGTTCGACTGTGAGGCTTGGGTTCCCACGCAGCAGACCTACCGGGAGCTGTCCTCGACATCGAACTGCACCACCTTCCAGGCTCGTCGCCTGGCCGTGCGCTACCGCGACGAAAACGGAAAACCGCAGATCGCAGCCACTTTGAACGGCACACTGGCGACCACCCGGTGGATCGTGGCGATCCTGGAGAACCACCAGCAGGCCGACGGTTCGGTGCGCGTGCCGGCCGCCCTGGTCCCGTTCGTCGGCACCGAGGTGCTGGGTCCGCCGAAAGTTGCCGGCAGGTAAATAGCCAACGGTTCGCGGGGGTCGATTCCCCTGTTGTGGCAACCGCCGAGAATCATTGCCTTTACGCTATTCCCCGTGCGAGGAATCGGGGCGCGCGGCGATACCCGAACCCGGGTGCGGGCGGCATCGGCGCTGGCGACAGCAATGGTTATGGCTCGAACCACCGGGGCGTTCTACGTCATGGGTGGTGTGCTGGGCTTGGTGATCACTGCCATCGCCCCGGGTTCGGAAGGTAATCGACCGCTGGTGGGCACAGCGGCAGCGATCGCGCTGCTGCTGGGTCTGACGTTGCTGGCGTGGGGTCCGCGATTACCCCACGGGATCCACCATGTCTACGTCGGGATCGCGACGGTGCTGGTGACCATCGCGGTGCATTCGTTCCCGAATACCGTGGGCGCGATCAGCCTCGCGGCCTTCTATGTATTCGTCGCGTGTGACGCGGCGCTGTTCTTCCGGTGGTCCCAGGCCGCCGCGCACATCGCGTTCGCCGTGGTGATGTGCCTGTGGGTGCTGCCGACGCGGGATCTGCCGTGGTGGTCCGGGCTGATCCCGGCGGGCGTCACCTTCGGCGTCGGCGTCGTGGTGGGCATTCTGACCAGGATGGCGTCCGAGGCCGATATCGACGTGCTCACCGGGCTGCACAATCGCCGCGGTTTCGATCGCCGGTTGAACTCGGCCATCGAGCTGGCCACCCGCACCGGACAAGGGCTTTCGCTGGTGCTTGTCGATCTCGACCGGTTCCAGAAGATCAACGATCACCTCGGCCATCGCGCCGGTGACGCGGTGCTGCAACGGGTCGCCGACACCTGGTCCGGGCTGCTGCAGCCCGAACAGGTGCTCGCCCGCTACGGCGGCGACGCGTTCGCGCTGTTGTTGCCGAACACCACCGAGCAGGCCGCGATCCTGCTCACCGAGCAACTGCGCGCCGCGGTCACGACCGGGTGCTCCGCGGGCGTGACCTCCTGGCAGCCGGGCGAATCGGGCTCGCTGCTGGTCTCCCGCGCCGACGTCGGGCTCTACCGGGCCAAGCAGGCCGGACGGAACCGGACCGTGCTGGAATCGTCGCGGCAGCTGCCGCTGGCGGTGGAACTGCGCGAGGCCATCGACCGCGGCGCCCTCGACGTGCACTACCAGCCGATCGTCAGCCTCAGCGAAGGCGGCGGCAAAGCGGTCGGCGTGGAGGCGCTGCTGCGCTGGTCCTCCAACGCCCAGCCCGATGTCACCACCGAGGGTCTGATCCGGGTCGCCGAGGAGTACGACCTCATCGCCGACCTCGACGAACTGGTGCTGCGCCGGGCCTGCGCCGACGCCGCCCGGCTGCAGGAAACCTTCGCCCAGCTGGATCTGACCTTGAACGTCAACGTCAGCGGGCTGGAACTGGCCGAAACCGGCTACGCCGACCGGGTTTCCGGGATCCTCGCCGGCAGCGGCTGGCCCGCCGAGCAACTCGTGCTCGAGGTCACCGAGAGTGAACTGGCCGCGGAGTCCCAGACGGCGATCGCCAACCTGCACACCCTCCGGGAACGCGGCGTGCGCATCGCCATCGACGATTTCGGTACCGGCTACTCCTCGTTGAGCCGGCTGGCCACCCTGCCCAGCGACATCCTCAAGGTCGACCAGTCCTTCGTCGCCGCAATCCGTTCCGACTCACCCGCACCGCCGCTGCTCGGCGTCATCGCCGCGCTGAGTTCGGCGCTGGATCTGCAAGTCATCGCGGAGGGCGTCGAAACCGAGTACCAGGCGGCGGTGCTCACCGAGCTCGGCTTCGCGCTGGCCCAGGGCTATCACTACAGCGATTCGCATCCGGTCGCGGAACTGATCAGCGACCTCAACGAGGGGCAGGGCCGCGTCGGGCCCATGACAGACGACGACCCCATGCCCTCCGCCAACGGCTGGTTGCCGCTCGGCTGAGCACGGGGTCGTGTCGAAGCGCTGGTGGCGCTGCTCAGTACTGGCTCGACATACCGGCGTAGCTGGCCAGCAGTTCTTCGCTCTCGCGCGAGAACTTCCAGGTGCCGCCGACGTTCTTCCAGGTCACCGGAATCGGGTAGCTCTGGCCGGCGAAGCGGCTGTTCAGGGTCGCGTTCAGCACGTCACCGTCGACGGTGACCGGACCCGAGACATCCCAGCTGTAGCCGGGAAGCTTGGTGATGACCTCGCGAACGGATGCGATCTTGCTGGCGTCACCGGACTCGAGCTCGGCGGCCGAGCCGTTGAGCGCGGCCTGCAGCTTGCCCTGCAGCTGGGCCGGCGAGGGTGCGGCGGGCGCGGCGACCGCGACCGGAGCGGTGACGACGACGGCGGCGCTGACCGGAAGAATGAGGGCGGCGGCCGCCAACGAGGCTGCGGCGAACGAGCGAATCATGGGTACATCTCCTTGTGCTAGGTAAGCCTAAGCTTAAGACGCACCCTAACACCCGGACCGTCTCAGGCGCGCCGGTCAACCGCCGCCCATGCGGCCAACGCCACAACGCCGGACACCACCGCGACCGAGGGCCAGGCCCCGATCTTCTTCGCCAGCGGATGCGAAGCGCCCATGGCGCCCACCGCGACACCGGTGAGCGCGGCGGCCCCGCCGGCGCCCGCGGTCCGGTACCACTGCGGGACGGCGGCCAAGGTTCCCGCCGCGAATACCGCGCCGCCCAGCTGCCGCTTCTTCTTCGCCTGCGCGAGCGCGAAACCGCCGGTGAGCCCGCCGGCGGCGAGCAGAGACGTGGGAACCCGAGCCATTTTTACCTCCACCTGACAATGATCGACTGCCCTTCGACAGTAGCTCGCGCCGCGTCGTGGCCGCCGCCGGCGACAAACTGGTTGACGGCGGGCATGGCGTGGGGTGAAGTTGAGGACATGCGCATGCTCATCTATGGCTGTTGACCTTTCAGCTCTATGTCGGCCCTGCTCGGGCGTCTGACTGCGACTCGGAGTGTGTTCGCGGGTCGCGGCTTTCCGGCGGGCCGGCGATTCGCCGGGACTGATCCCGATTACGGAGTTCGCGGGCTCACGCTGCGCGCGGTGCTGTTCACTGGTTCCGGCGATCTGATCCCGCTCTACGCGCTCTACGCCCTGCTGTTCGCCGACCACGGCCTGAGCACGGCGCAGATCTCCTCGCTGCTGGCGATCTGGTCGCTGACGGCGTTCGTGCTCGAAGTGCCCTCGGGCGCATGGGCCGACACCGTGTCGCGCCGCGCACTGCTCATCCTCAGTTCGATTCTGCTGGTCGGCGGTTTCACCGCCTGGACCGTCGCACCGTCCTACCTCGGCTTCGCGATCGGCTTCGTATTGTGGGGCACCGCGGGCGCTCTGGAGTCCGGCACCTTCGAAGCCCTGATCTACGACGACCTGGTCGCCCGCGGCGAACGCGGCGCCTACCCCCGAATCATGGGCTACACCCGCGCCGCCTCGGAGATTGCCGTCGTCGTCGCCATCATGGCCGCCGCCCCGCTCTATGCCTGGGGCGGCTACGCCCTGGTCGCCTGGTCCAGCGTCGCGGTCGCGGCGCTGCACGCCGTGATCGCCCTCTCGATGCCGCGTGCGCCGATGGCGGTATCAGCCGGCGCTGTCGACGAACTGGAAGATGGTCCCGAGGTTCAACTCGAAAAGGCGGTCATCCCAGCGGCTGCCGATCGGCCGCCGGATACGAGTTCCGCTGCCGAACAGCCGAACTCGGTCGATCTCGATGGTGTCGGTGCGACGCTGAGGAGGACGCCTGCGGGTGCTGGGGCCGCCGAGATAGCGCCCACTTCCACAGCGGTGCAGTTGGACTCGGCTCGGTCGAATGGCTATGTCGCCGGATCGACTGATGCCGTTGAGCCGACGGCTTTCGGCAGGTATCTGATGATGCTGCGTACCGGTATCGGTGAGGCGATCCGGGTGCGGCGGGTGCGCTACGGCGTTTTGCTCGGGTCGCTGCTGTACGGAATCACCGCCTTCGACGAGTATTTCGGGCTGCTCGCTCAGTCGGCGGGTGCGGCGACGGCGGTGGTGGCGGTGCTGGTGGGCGTCACGGTGCTGGGATCGACGGCCGGTGCGCTGCTGGCCGGGCGGACCGAGGGGATGTCCGCGCGGACCATGGCGGTGGCCTTGGTGATCGCCGCGGTGTTGTTCATTGCCGGTTCGCTGGTGGCCGGGCTCGGGGCGGACCATCCGCAGTCCGTCTATCTGCTGGCCGGTTTCGGTTTCGCCGCGATCGGTGCGGCCTACGGTGTCGTCTACAACAGCACCGTGATCGCCGAGGCTCGGCTCCAGGACTCGATCGAAGGGCCCGCGCGAGCGACCGTCACGTCGGTGGCCGGTCTGCTGGCGGAGCTTGTTGCCCTTGCGATCTTCGGGTTCGTCGCCCTGGCCACGCTCTGGTTGTCGATGGCGACGACCCTCGCCCTGCTCGGTGTCGTCATCCTCGCCATCGCCCTGGTCACCCCGGCCTGGTTGCCGCGAAAGGACTGACGCCAATTCTGGCATGGAGCGTTGCCAGATATCCGATTGTGTGAGACCGTCGGTATCAGATGCACTCGGCGATGGGGCCGGGTGCGGACCGTTCGAGCCGATGGGTGCAATGCAATGGCGCATGACAACCGGAACTTCCTGCCGACTCCGCCGCTGTTCACGGAGTTCCCGTTCAAGTACGCGGTGCCGGTGTTCTCGCCCGGCGATCTGCGCTGCACCGCGGAGCAGCGGGATTCGTTCCGGAAGTTCGCACAGGTCGGTGACCCGCTGGCCGATGACGTGGTCGCCATGATCAAGCGGCTACCCGTCGGCGAGGGCCGGCGGATGTTCGAGTGCGCGGTGGAGCGCGGGATCGACGCCGTGCCGGACGCGCCCGCCGAGTTGCGCGCCTTCTTCGAGCAGGTGGAATCGGAGCCGTACTGGCTGGATCGGGCCAAGATCGAGCGCGGTGCTCGCGTGGTCGGCCGCACCAGCGTGTGGGGCGGCATCGCGATGGGCATGTTCGCGCTGATGGGCGGCTATCTCGCCTCGCGCGCCGACAAAACCCTGGTCGGCACCGGCGATTTGGATGCGATGGCGCCGCGACGGCTGGCCGAGACCACGCAGTGGTGGCTCGACGTCACCACGCCCGGTCAACTCGACCGCCAGGCTGTCGGCTACAAGAGCGTGCTGCGAGTGCGGTTGATGCACGCGCTGGTGCGCTCCGGCATGAACCACCGTCCGGACTGGGATTACGACGCCTGGGACCAGCCGATCAACCAGGTACTCACCGTCGGCACCCTCACCCTGTTCTCCATGGCGAACCTCGTCGGCGCCCAAGCCCTCGGCCTGCGCTTCTCGGCCGCCGAGAAGGAATCCGTCTTCCACCTGTGGCGCTACGTCGGTTTCCTGCTCGGCATCGACCAGGAGATCCTGCCCACCAACGAAACCGACACCTGGCGCGCCTTCTGGATCCTCGCCGACACCGAATTCATCCCCGACGACGATTCCCGCCGCCTGGCCCAGGCCCTGCTCCCCGCGGCGGGCGGCCTCTTCGTCGGCACCCACACCGCCGCCCAGCGCACCTTCCGCCGTGCGGTCACCCACTACATGGCCGCCTACAGTCGAATAGTCCTGGGCCCCAGCAACTCCGACTTCCTCGGCCTCCCCGACCGCCCCCTCTTCAAATCCGCCGTCCTGGCCACCGCAGTCCTCAACGGCGCCCTCGAAATCCCCCGCCAGCTGATCCCCGGCGCCACCCGCCTCCAAGAAAACCTCGGCGCCCGAATCCGCACCCGCCTGGTTCGCGGCTCCATCGCCCGCAACGGCGGCGACCGCACCTACGCCCGCCACGACACCTACGCCCGCCCCGCCCTCCGCGCGGGCTGAACCCCCGAGACCGTCAAGACGCCACAGCCAGACCTCTGTCGGGTCGGTGCTGCGTGGTTCCAGCAGGAACTGGCGGACGGTGTGTGAGGTTGGGGTGGGGGCGGCGGTAGCGTGCGGGGGTGGATGGGCGCGCGCGGTTGGGGGTGGTGTTCGGGTTCTGTATCGGGGTTGGGGTGGCGGTGCAGAGTCGGGTCAATGGGGCGTTGGGGGTGCGGCTGCATGATGGGATCGCTGCTGCGGCTGTGAGTTTCGGGGTGGGGCTGGTGGTTCTGGGGGTCGTGTTCGGGGTTAGTGGGCGGTTGCGGGCGGGGGTCGGGCGGTTGCGGCGGGGGGTGGCCGCGGGGGTGGTCCGGCCTTGGCAGTTGGCTGGGGGGTTGTGTGGGGCGTTGTTTGTTGCTTGTCAGGGGCTGACGGTGGGGGCGATCGGGGTTACCGCGTTTACGGTGGCGGCGGTGGCGGGGCAGTTGGTGAGCAGTTTGGTGGTGGATCGGCTGGGGGTGGCGCCCAGTGGGCGTACTCCGGTTACTGCCATGCGGATTGGTGGTGCTGGGCTGGCGGTGGGTGCGGTGTTGCTGGCGGGGTTGAATCGGTCCGGCGGGTCGGGGGGTGGGCTCGCGCTGCCGGATTCGATGCAGGTTGTTCCTTCGATGCTGCTTGTCGTGCTTCCTGCGCTGGCGGGGGTCGGGTTGGCTTGGCAGCAGGCCGTGAATGGGCGGGTCGGGGCGGTTGGCGGGCCGTTTTCGGCTGCCTTGGTGAATTTCGGTGTGGGGCTGGTCGCGTTGCTCGTGATCGAATCGGTGGTGCTGATCGGTATCGGCAGGCCTGCTGAATTCCCCACGCAGCCATGGCTTTACCTCGGCGGACTGATCGGCGTCGCTTTCATCGCGCTGGCTGCGCTGACCGTGCGCTGGATCAGCGTTCTGCTGTTCGGCCTCACCTCGGTGGCGGGTCAGCTCACTGCCGCGCTGGCTCTCGATCTGCTGACGCCCACCGGTGCGAAGATATCGCCGCTCTCGGTGCTCGGCTGTTTGTTGACGCTGGTGGCCGTCGTCGTCGCGGCCCGCCGCGGGGATCAGCGGGCGGGCGCGATCACACGCTGAGAACGGGCCGGCCGCCCGACAGTCAAACCGTACGGTCAGGCGGCGATATGGTCGAAAATTGTTCTCGCCATTCATATTTCACCGACGCGCGGTGTATGGGATGGTGCGGTCATGGCCGAGTACGGGGTGTGGGTCGTGCGGTTAGGGCTGGCTGTGGTGTTCGGGCTGGCGGCTTGGGGGAAACTGGCGGATCGGGTGGGCGCGCGGCAGGCGGTGGTTGATTTCGGAGTGCCGGTCCGGTGGGGGCCCGCGGTGGCGTGGGGGTTGCCGGTGGTGGAGGCGGGATTGGCGGTGGGCCTGCTGGTCCAGTGGACGGCCGCGGCGGCCGCTGTCCTCGCGATGCTGGTGCTGGGTGTGTTCACCGCGGCGATGGCAAGGCTACTGGCGCAAGGGAAGCGGCCCGCATGCTCGTGTTTCGGCGCGTCGAGCACCGCGCCGATCGGCCGGCGGACGCTGGTGCGTAATGCGGTGTTGCTGCTTCTCTCGTTGCTCGCAGCGGCGGGGTCGATGGTATCTCCGGACGCTCCGGGCCGACTGCCGACCGACCACGCCGTCGGAATGGCAGTGGTCGCGGTACTGATCGCGGTGCTGGTGTGGATGACCGGCCAGGTTCAAGCCCTTCGGCGGCGACTGGATGAGCAGGCTTTGTCCACGCTGGGAGCGGAGGGCCTGCCGGCGGGCGCGGTGGCCCCGGAGTTCGAACTGCTGGGGACCGCCGGCGATCGAGTGAGCCTCGCGGAGTTGCTGACTCAGGGACGGCAGGTGCTGCTGGTGTTCGTCCATCCGGGCTGTGAGATGTGCGCGGCCCTGGCCCGGGAGTTGCCGCGCTGGCAGAACCGGACCGCCCAGGCCTTGCGCATCGCGGTGGTGGGCAACGGCGATCCGGACGAGCACGCGGAGTGGGGCCGGGCGCAGGGGCTCGGCGAGATACCGGTGCTGGTGCAGCAGGGCAACGAGGCCGCGCTGCGATATCGAGTGCGGGGCACGCCCTCGGCGGTGCTGATCGACGCGCAGGGCCGGGTGGCGGCGCCGGTGGCGCGGGGTGCGATGGCGGCCCGGGAATTGATCATGCGAGCGAAAACGGCTGTCCGGCAATGAATGCCGCGGAGAACGGGCCGCTGGTCGAGACCGCTGAACTATGAACTCCAGTCCGCCCGGTTTGTCTGATTAATACGGGGCGGTACTCTAATTCTTCTGCCGCACAATCGATTTCGGCAAATATAGCCGATTGTCCGTCGATACCATCGAAGAGCAAGGATCTACCCGCCGACCAGCAACGAGGTGAAAGATAATGGCGGACTTCGCGTTTACCGACTACTCCGGCAAAGAATTCGTTATCCGGCTGACCAACGAGCAACGCATCTCCGAGGCGCGCCGCATCCTCTCCGGCGAGGAAACCATGTCGATCCACGTCATGGGCCGTATCCGGAAGACTCAGGTCGAGTACAACCCGGGCTGGAGCTTCCATCTGGACCCCGACACCATCACCTTCTTCACGATGGCCATCGAGGTCTGCGATTCCAGCATCACTTATACCGAGGATCATCTCGACGAGGCGTGCGGCGCCTTCCTGCCGGGCTGCTTCTGGTGTCCGTGGTCTTCGCGACTGACCCGCGAACTCACGGCCTGACAAAACAAACAAGGGCCGGTCCGGCGCCGCACCGGCCCCCGGTACTCAGAGTTTGCGGCTGCGCAGCTCGTGACCCTTGGAGGTCTTGCAGCGCCCCGACTCCAGATCCCACTGCCAGCCGTGCAGGTTGCAGGTGAGGGTAGTTCCTTCCACCACACCGAACTTCGACAGATCCGCCTTCAGGTGCGGGCAGCGGCGCTGCACCTCGTAACCACCGAGTTCGGTGGACGCGGTGTCGTCGTGCGCCTCGGAGAACCAGCCGTCGGCATAGGCGATGCGCTCATCGGTGAGACATTTGAAGAACGTGTACAGGAATTCGTTGTATCCGCCGATCCGCCACGCCTGGAATCGGGTGGACAGGAAGATGGTGTTCACCCAGTCCGGTTCGTTGTCGCGCAGCACGGTGCGCACCAGGTCGGGCGCGATGCGGAAACCGTAGCGGTACTTGCCTTCACCCTCGATCGGCGCGCGCACGACCCGCTTCGGGAAGTCCAGCACCACGGTCTCCTCGCCGAGCACCAGCCCGACGGGGTAGCCGATGCCGTCGCAGATCAGGTCCGACTGCGCCATGATCGGTTCGAACAGCGCCTTGAGCGGTTCCAGGAACGGTTCGGAACCCGTTGCCCAGGAAGCTTTTTCGGCAACCAGCACGGGCGCGAGCCGCTGCGCCATAGCCGCGATGTAGTCGGCTTTGTGGTCGTAGATCGCCGCCGGATCGGTCGGATGCGTCAGCCCCGACAGATCTTTGCCGTGCACCTCGGCGACCGATCCCGGGATCATCAGGATCCCGCCGGGGTTCCCGTGGATCTGCATCTGCTCCAGGAACGTCATCTGATCCGGGAAGATATTGCCCTCGTCGCCGCGATCGTCGTTGAGGTAGCGCAGTTCGTCGTCGAGGAACACCGGGGGACCGGCCGAGGGCACCACCCAGGTCGCGCCGACCTGCTCGATGTAGCTGCGCGCCCGGTCCATACCGCGCTGCCGCTTCTGCTTGCCGAAGTTGGACTTGGTGCGCGACGGGATGTCGTAGACCATCGGGTACCAGATCGCGCCGGAGTATTGCAGCAGGTGCACGTCGATGTGGCCGAACGCGTCGTGCACCACGTCCATGTCGACGGGACGGGCGTCGTTCATGTTGAAACAGGTGGTCTCGCCGTCGGAGACGATCAGGCCGGAGTCGCCGATCGGCCCGTCGGCGGGTGCGCGCAACGCCACGATCATGATGTCGAGCGTCGCGTCCGCGGGGACGCCCGCGCGCCACGGCAGGCCGATCAGCGAGTGCTTGGTCGAATCATTGGTCTCGAAGAACCGGTGGAAGCCGAGCTTCACCAGTTCCCGGCGCAGGTCCGGCACCGGATAGTCCGGCAGCAGCACGGTCGCGTCCTTATTGACCTTCTCGGCCAGCAGTTTCGCGTCGAAGTGGTCGCGGTGCAGATGCGAGACGTAGAGGAAGTCGCAATTGCCCAGATCGTCCCAGTCCAGCTGGGTGTTGTCGGGGAACGGGAACCACGAACCGAAATACGCGGGGTTGACCCAGGGATCGCAAAGGATCGTCCCGGCCGCGGTGCGGATGTGGAATCCGGCGTGTCCGACGCTGGTGATCTGCACGAGCTGCTCCTCCTACCGTTACCAGTCACCCAGGGTACGGCTAGCCCGAAACATCCCCGATGCAGTACCCCTCCGCCTGTTCGACCAGGGTAAATGTACGCGTCTGGGTGACGCCCGAGGAATTGGTGACCGGCACGGTCACGGCGATGTAGTCCCCGCGCACGCGCTCGGAACTGATCTGCTGATCAGCGAACTTGATGCTGCCGGTGAGGCGGCCGGGGTTGTTGAACAAGGGTGCGGGGACGGGTTTGCCGGTGCCGTTGGGGTCCCAGGTGGCCGGGCTCGCCGGGCAGACCAGCGGGTAGTCGCCT
This sequence comes from Nocardia sp. NPDC051832, assembly GCF_040681285.1. Classification (NCBI taxonomy): domain Bacteria; kingdom Bacillati; phylum Actinomycetota; class Actinomycetes; order Mycobacteriales; family Nocardiaceae; genus Nocardia; species Nocardia sp. NPDC051832. Next base: position 1,257,977 of record NZ_JBFAYL010000001.1, on the reverse strand, counting down.
TCTTTGTCGGCGGGGTCGACGGGTGTGCCGACGAATCGCGAGAGGTAGCGGCGGACCGTGTGCCGGGCGTCGGCGTCGTCATATCCGGCCTGGGTACCCGCCGGGAAGACACGCGGGCAGGCGTAGCCGGAGGTGACCGCGTCCCGTTCCGCGGTGACGGTCACTTCGGTGCCCTTCCAGGTCACGGTGTTCTTGGTGGCGGTGCCCGGCTCGGCCAGCGCCGCCAGGATGGCCGCCTCGTCGGCGTACATGGCCTGCGCGCTCCGCGGTGGGATGATCCAGCACTTGTCCTGCAGCTCGGCAAGGGTTTTCGAGCCCAGGTCCGCGGCCCAGCGCTGCAACGCGGGCGCGGCCTCGGGCACGCCGGGCACCACGCCGACCGGCGGCGCGTCCGCGGGCGGCGGAGCCAGGGTGGAGGTCGCCGGCGTGGGGATCGCCGCCGGGGGAGTGGTGCGAGCCGGAGCGGCAACGGGACTGGGTTCGTCGCCGGGGATTCCGGCGACGGAATCGCAGCCGGTGAGCAGAAGCGCCGCCGCCAGGCCGCTCAGCAGCACCCGCCGCTCGCGTGGTGCTTTCCGTACGCAGACAGGCGATTTCGGCCGAGCGCGTTCCACTTCGACGATCCTCTTCCTTCACTCGGAATTGCGGTGCTCACTTTGCCGTATGGGTTGCCGCCGCGCTACCGCTGCCCGACCCGCAGACCTCGCCTCTGCCGCATCCGCGGTGGTGCGACTACGCTAGCGGACTTGTGGAACCCGTCTACCGGACGATCATCGGGCTGGCCCGTACCGTCTTCTTCGTCGAAGGTCTGAAGTTCACCGTCAAGGGCGCGGAGAACATTCCCGCCTCGGGTGGCGCCGTGCTCGCGGTCAACCACACCGGCTACATGGACTTCACCTATGCCGGCCTGCCCGCGCGCACCCCCAAGCGCTACATCCGGTTCATGGCCAAGAAGGAAGTGTTCGACAACTCGATCTCCGGCCCGATCATGCGGGCGCTGAAGCACATTCCGGTGGACCGGGGCGCCGGCGCCGACTCCTACCAGGCCGCCGTCGACTACCTGAAGCGCGGTGAACTCGTCGGCGTCTACCCCGAGGCGACGATCAGCCGCAGCTTCGAGATCAAGGAATTCAAGTCCGGCGCGGCCCGCATGGCCCTCGAATCCGGGGTGCCGATCATCCCGATCGTCATCTGGGGCGCGCAGCGGGTCTGGACCAAGGGTTTCCCGAAGCGCCTGGGCCGCACCAACACTCCGATCTCCATCGCCGTCGGCAAGCCGATCCAGCCCTACGAACCGGCCGCCGACCTGACCGCCGAACTCCGCTCCACCATGCAGGCCATGCTCCTGGACCTGCAGCAGGACTACGTCCATGAACCCGGCGCCTACTGGGTCCCCGCCCGCCTCGGCGGCAGCGCCCCCACCCTCGAGGAAGCCGACGCCCTCGACGCCGCCGAGATCGCCGCCCGCCGGAAGTCAGCCGAATAAGCGGGACATGACCGAGGCGAACTCCGAGTAGCGCCCTCGCTCATGTCCCACCTGACTAGGAGGCCCAGGGGCCGATGCCGCCGACCTTGTCGATGCGGATGCGGGTGAGGAGGCCGGGAGGGGCGTCCTTGGGCGGGAAGTCGACGTTCGGGCTGGCGAGGGTTTGGGCCAGTTCCGTGAGGAGTTCGGGGGCGCCGCCTTCGACGACTCGGGCGGTGCCCTTGATGGCCAGGTAGGGGCGCATCAGTTCGCCGGGTTCCTGGGCCAGGATCGTCACCGCGACCCGGCTGTCCCGTCGGACATTGCGGACCTTGAGGTATTCGCCCAGGTGCGCGGTCACCAGCTCATCGCCGTCGGGCGTCTCCTGCAAGGCCACCCACACGACAGAGACCTGCGGGCTCCCATCGGCGTTGACCGTCACCAGCGTGGCGTCGGCCCCCGCGCCGATCAGTTCACGTGCGGAATCATCAAGTCGCATGCGTACTAGCAACACTCGCGAGCAGGATTCATTCCTGCGGGCTGCCACGGGCACACCGCGGACGAGCCAGGGTGTGGCCTCGGTCAGCCAGGGGCCTGGCAGGGGGTCGGGGCAGGGCGGTGGCCCTGGATGAACTTGGCTGGTGGCACGCCCATGAGGGTGCGGAAGTCGGCGGTCATGTGGGACTGGTCGTAGTAGCCCGAATTCGCGGCGATCTGAGCCCAAGGAGTGTCCCCAGCGTGCGCGAGGACGGTCCGGACCCGGCCGATGCGCGCGAAGTGCTTCGGGGAGACACCGACCCCCGAGGTGAAAAGGTTGCGGAGCTGGCGCTCGCTGACGGACAGGTCGGTGGCCAGCGTGTGGACCGGAGTCGATGCGGTGCTGAGGGATTCGACCGCGGCGTGCAGCAGGCTGCGGTGCGCGCGGCCGGTGGCGTCGTCGGAGACGCGCTGTGGGAGGACGGATTCCAGAAACGGGAAGACTTCCGCCGGGGCGAGTGCGGACAGTTCGGCGACGAGATCCGCGGCGATGCCCGGGAGGTCTTCAAGGCGGTACATCCGGTTGGCCAGGTCGACGGCGGGAACGCCGAGGAGTTGGCGAGTGGCTCCCGGAGCCAGGCGCAGACGCACGCAGCCCGCGGGTTTGTCGGTGACGGAGTACCGGGCCCGGGTCTGCGGTCCGAGAACCATCGCATGCCGGTAGCCGGACTGTTCGGTGGGCAGCACGATCGTCGTCGCGGTCTGCGGGACATGGGTGAACGGCGCCGACACGTCCGTGACGGTCGGGATAAACCCGAGCTCGGTGATCCACGGCCGCAACGATTCCGGTGCCCGCATCGTCGACTCGACAAGGTCGGTGGTCAGCACCTGCCGAGGCGTGATGCCTGCGGTGACGAGCACGTCGTCCCGGGCCGGCGGCGTCGGGCCGGTCTCCGGCGCGAGAAGTTGCTGCGTGCTCACCGGACCCACTGTAGAGAATTTCCGCTGTGCCGACCGTGCCGAATTCTCCTATAGGTGAGGGGGTGGGTGGCGGCAGGCTCGGATTCATGATTCTGGTTACCGGTGCCACGGGCACTATCGGCAGTGAGATCGTTCGGCAGTTGGCGGAGCGGGAGGTGAAAGTTCGCGCGGTGACGCGGGATCCGGGGCGGGCACAGGCGCCCGAGGGTGTCGAGGTGGTGCGCGGTGATTACACCGACGGCGCGTCGATGGCGGCCGCGATGGCGGGAGCGGAGGCGGTGTTCCTGGTGGGCGTGCTCGGCCCCGAGGACGCCGAGACCGATCGGGCGCTGGTCGACACCGCGCGGCAGGCGGGGGTGCGACGGCTCGTGAAACTGTCCGCGATCGGGACCGGGGAGCCGGGGCTCGGCGACTTCAGCACCTGGCATCTGCCCGGCGAGAACGCCGTCCGCGACAGCGGTTTGGAATGGACCATCCTGCGCCCCACCTCATTCGCCACCAACACCCTGAGCTGGGCCGACGCCGTTCGCTCCGGCCAGCCGGTGCCCAACCTCACCGGCACCGGAACCCAGGGCGTCATCGATCCACGCGACATCGCCGCGGTAGCGGTGGAAGCCCTTGTCTCCGCAAAGCATTCGGACAACCTGTACACCCTCACCGGTCCCGAACTGCTCAGCGGGCCGGACCAGGCCGCCATCCTCGCCGAGATCCTCGGCCGCCCGGTCGATGTCGCCGACATCCCGCATTCCGTTGCCGCCGAACACATGCGGGCCGCAGGAATGTCCCCGCAGTACGTCGAGGGCGCGCTCGCGGGCCAGGCCTACGTCCGCTCCGGTGACAACGCCGTACTCACCGACGATGTCGAGACGGTTCTCGGCCGCCGGCCCTATACCTACGCCGATTGGGTCGCGGCCAACGTCGCCGCTTTCACTCCGGACCGGGAATGACCGTGCGCAACGGGTGAGCTGACGGAGGTAAGTATCAGGCGGGCGGGCCCTGTTCGGCGGGCGGCGGCGGGGTGATCTGCTGCATGCCGACGGTGAATCCGATGATTGCTCCCGCGACGAATCCGACTATCAAGGTGATCGGCATGAGCAGGCCGAGGGTGAACATGCCGAGCACCAGTCCGACGAGCATGCCGGCGATGGCGCCGACCACGAGTCCGATGGCAGGGGCGCTCGGCCCGGTGATCTGGGGTGCGTTGACGTTCGCGGCGACCGGATCCGCGGTCAGTGTGCGGCCGTCGTTGCTGATCTTCGGCTGCCAGGAAACCTTTTCGCCCTGGACGTCGAGGGTCAGCGGCGCGCTCGCGACGACGGCTCCGGAGCTGTTGGTGACGGTGAGCTTTTCGTCGGTGAGGGTGAAGATCCCATTGGCGAGCGTGGTCACGATCGGGCCGCGGCCGTCCTGCAAAATCGTGTAGTCGATGCCGTCGTCGGTGAGTGCGAGGGCTACCGGAGTCGCACTGATTTCGCTTGCCGCCGTAGCAGGTTCGGCGTATGCGGTGCCTCCGGTGATCGCCACCGCGGAGATTGCCAGCAAGGCTGTGGCGGCGAACTTCTTGATTCTCATGAAACCGATCCCCTGTGTGAAGACGAAGCGCAGTGCCTCGTGAGCGCGACGTTAACACCCCTAAACGACATCGGGCGAAACTTGCCTGGATTCCCGCTCCGCCGGGCACCGATACGCTGTTCCGATGATCAAGGTGGTGGTGTTCGACGTCGGCGAGACGCTCATCGATGAGACGCGGATCTGGTCACGGTGGGCCGACCGGCTCGGCGTGCCGCGGTTCGCGCTGCTCGGGGTGATCGGCGGGATGGCGGCGACAGGCCGCCCGCTCACCGACGCGTTCGAGCTGGTCTCGCCGGGTATCGATGTGGCGGCGGAGCAGATCGCCTGGGCCGCGGACGAACCCGGCAGCCTGCGGGTCAACTTCGACGCCGATGACCTGTACCCGGATGTGCGCCGGGCGCTGGCCGAGCTGCGCAGCCGCGGACTGCGGCTGATCATCGCGGGAAATCAGCCGCCGCAGGCGAAGTCGGCGCTGGAGCGGATGGACCTCCCGGTGGACGGCATCTACACCTCCGACGAATGGGATCTGCACAAGCCGGACGCCAAGTTCTTCTTGAAGGTCGCCGAGGTAGCGGGCGTACGACCGGAGCAGATCTGCTACGTCGGCGATCGCATCGACAACGACATCCTGCCCGCGCACGCCGCGGGCATGAAACCGGTCTTGATCCGCCGCGGCCCCTGGGGCTATCTGCATGCCGAACTGCCGCAGGCCACCCGCTACGGCACGGTCGTCGACAACCTCGACGCCCTGCCGGACCTGCTCGCTCCCGCCCCCTGAGCCCAGGCTGTTGACCAGCGGATTTCAATATTCGCCGGGTACCGGCTAAAGTTCTTGTTCGCACGATGGTGCCGGTTTCCGGCGCTGGCGGGCGTGCGGATGTAGCGCAGTGGTAGCGCATCACCTTGCCAAGGTGAGGGTCGCGAGTTCGAATCTCGTCATCCGCTCTCAGGGTCGAATTCCTGGACCGTCAGGTCCGTTCATTCCAGACGTCCGCGACATACGATCGCGCGATGACGCTACGTTGCTGGAAGATTGCCGCGGCTCTGGCCGTGGCCGGCACGCTGGTCGCCGGTTGCGCGGGAGACGACAAGTCCGAGAACAAGGTCGATGTCGGCGTGCTGATCATCACCATGTTCGATCCGGAGCATCGGGCCTGGCTGGCCCGGGAGTCGCTGCCGATCAGCGTGAAACTGCCGACCGTGGACAAGCCGGTGCAGTGCAATGCCGACGGGCTGTGCGTCATCCAGACCGGACAGGGGAAATCCAACGCCGCCGCCACCATGATGGCCGCGCTGAACAGCCCGAAGTTCGACTTCTCGCGCGCCTACTTCCTGACCACCGGCATCGCCGGCACCCCGCCCGATCAGGGCACCCTCGGCTCGGCGGCCTGGGCCCGCTGGGTCGTCGACTTCGATCTGGGCAACCACCTCGACCCCGCCGAGGCCCCGGAGGTCCCCTTCGGCTTCCGCCCGGTCGAGAAGTACGACACCGCCGCCTACCACCTCGACGACGCCCTGGTGGACACCGCGTTCCGCCTCACCGAACGGATCCGGCTGGCCGACAGCGAAGCCGCGGCCGCCGAACGCGCCCAGTATCCAGGGCAAGCCGGCCGCGTCCCGTCGGTCATGAAGTGCGACACCATCACCGGCGACGACTACTTCTCCGGCAAACGGCTCTCCGACACCGCCGGCTACATCATGGGCGTGCGTACCCAAGGCGAAGGCACCTACTGCACCACCCAAATGGAAGACAGCGCCACCGCGACGGCCCTGTCCCGCCATGGCTACCTCAACCGCTACCTCTCCCTGCGCACCGTCAGCAATTTCGATCAGCCGCATCCCGGCCAAACCGTCGTCGAACATCTCGACGCCAAGAGCGACGGCTTCCGTCTGGCCCTGGACAACCTCTACACCCTCGGGCGTCCAGTGGCCGGCCATCTGCTGCAGAACCGGCCACCGAGCCGCTGAAACCGAGCAAGGGCGGGACGGCTGAATGCCGTCCCGCCCTTGCTCGTTCGCGGTTATGCCGCGGTGGAGCGGAAGCCGCGCAGGCGCAGGCTGTTGGTGACGACGAAGACCGAACTGAAGGCCATCGCGGCACCGGCGAGCATCGGGTTCAGCAGGCCCGCCATCGCCAGCGGGATCATGGCGATGTTGTAAGCGAACGCCCAGAACAGGTTGCCCTTGATGGTGCCGAGGGTCTTGCGGGACAGGCGAATCGCGTCCGCCGCCGCCCGCAGGTCACCGCGAACCAGGGTGAGGTCGCTGGCCTCGATGGCGACATCGGTGCCGGTGCCCATGGCCAGGCCGAGATCGGCTTGCGCCAGGGCGGCCGCGTCGTTGACGCCGTCGCCGACCATCGCGACGACCTTGCCTTCGGCTTGCAGCCGCTTGACGGTGTCGACCTTGTCCTGCGGCATGACCTCCGCGATGACCTCGTCGATACCGACCTCGTCCGCGATGGCGCGGGCCGCGGCGGCGTTGTCGCCGGTCAGCATGATCGGGGTCAAGCCGAGCGCCTTCAGCTGCGAAATCGCTTCGGCGGACGTCGGTTTCACCGCGTCGGCGACCACCAGCACACCGCGGGCCCGGCCGTCCCAGCCGACGGCGACGGCGGTCTTGCCCTCGGCTTCGGCGGTGTGGACGGCGCGTTCCAGGTCGGCGTCCAGGTGCTGGGACCAGTCGGCCAGCAGCCGGACCCGGCCGACGAGCACCGCGTGCCCGTCCACCATGCCTTGCACGCCGAGACCTTCGATATTCGTGAAGTCCTGCACCGGCTTCAGCGTGCCGACCTTGTCGCGAGCACCCCTGGCGATGGCCTGGGCGATGGGGTGTTCCGAGGAATCCTCCAGTGCGCCCGCCAGTTCCAGCACCTCGGCGGCGTCTTCGCCGTCGGCGGCGACGACATCGAGCAGCGTCATCTTGCCCGTGGTGACCGTGCCGGTCTTGTCCAGCACGATGGTGTCCACGCGCCGCGTGGATTCCAGCACCTCGGGCCCCTTGATCAGGATGCCGAGCTGCGCGCCGCGCCCGGTGCCGACCATCAGCGCGGTCGGCGTGGCCAGGCCCAGGGCGCACGGGCAGGCGATGATCAGCACCGCGACCGCGGCGGTGAAGGCCGCGGCGACGGAACCGCCGGTGCCGAGCCAGAATCCGAGCGTGGCCACCGCCAGGGCGATCACGATCGGCACGAAGATCCCGGAGATCTTGTCGGCCAGGCGCTGGGCCTGCGCCTTGCCGGTCTGCGCGTCCTCGACCAGCCGGGCCATCTGCGCCAGCTGGGTGTCGGAGCCGATCCTGGTGGCGCGCACCACGATCCGGCCGCCGACATTGACGGTCGCACCGACCACGGTGTCCTCGGGTGCGACCTCGACCGGCACCGATTCGCCGGTCAGCATGGACGCGTCGACCGCCGAGGAACCCTCGACCACCACGCCATCCGTCGCGATCTTCTCACCGGGCCGAACCACGAACCGATCACCGACGGCCAACTGCTCCACCGAAATCCGCTGCTCGGACCCGTCGCGCAGCACCGAGACCTCCTTGGCGCCGAGTTCGAGCAGCGCGCGCAGCGCGGCGCCGGCACGGCGCTTGGACCGGGCCTCGAAGTACCGTCCGGCCAGAATGAACGTGGTCACGCCGGCGGCGGCTTCGAGGTAGATATTGCCGGTGCCGTCCATCCGGGAGATGGTGAGCTCGAACGGGTGCTTCATGCCGGGCGTGCCGGCGGTACCCCAGAACAGCGCGTACAGCGACCACGCGAACGCGGCCAGCGTGCCCATCGACACCAGGGTGTCCATGGTGGCGGCGCCGTGCCGCAGGTTGGTCCAGGCGGCCTGGTGGAACGGCAGCGCGCCCCACACCACCACCGGCGCGGCCAGGGTCAGCGAGAGCCACTGCCAGTTGGTGAATTGCAGCGCCGGGATCATCGCCATGGCGATCACCGGGACGGTGAGGACCAGCGAAACCAGCAGCCGGGTCCGCAAGGAAGCGGTCGGGTCGGGTTCGGCGACGGCGGCTTCCGGCTCCGAAACCGGGGGAGCGGGCAGGGCCGCGGTGTATCCGGTCTGTTCGACGGTAGCGATCAAATCCTCGGGCGATACATCGCCGGTGAAATGCACGCGCGCTTTTTCGGTCGCGTAATTCACCGTCGCGGTGACGCCGTCGAGTTTGTTGAGTTTCTTCTCGATGCGGTTGGCGCACGACGCGCAGGTCATCCCGCCGATCACCAATTCGACCTGCCCGGCGGACGGTTGTGTCACGGTGGTCATCGTAGGTTCCTTTCTGGGAAAAGCGGTTCAGCGGGGGTGCGGCCGAAGCTGTTCATTCGAGGTCAGTGCCCGTGGCCGGGCGCTGCCGGTTCGGGGTTGGGTGCGGGCGCCGGATCGGTGCTCTGGCCGACGCTGACGGTGAATTCGGCGGTGCGCACGACGCCTTCGTGCTGGAAGTCCAGGAACAGGCGGTAGTCGCCGGCGCTCGGGGCGTTGACGAAGAATGTGATGCCGGGACCCGCCGGGGTGACGCCGTCGCCCGGCGCACCTTCCGGATGGACGTGCAGGTAGGCGAGGTCGGCGGCGCGCAGCGCGACCAGGTGGCCGTAGGCGCCGAGGTAGGGCTGTAGGTCGGTGACCGGTTGTCCGTTGCGGGCGACCGCGAGGGTGACCTTCGAGGCGGCGCCGGGGGTGATCGTGCCGTTCAGCGTGACGCTGTAGTCACCGACGGTCGCGGTGCCGGCCGGGGCGGGTAGCGGCCGGGCGTCGTAGTTGCCCGCGACCCGCAGATCGCTGCCGAGGGTCAGGTTCGCGCCGCCCTCGGGGGTGAAGTCGGCGAAGACCCGGTAGTCGCCCGCGCGGCTGAGGTCCAGCGGGACGCTCCAGGTTCCGGTGCCGTCGAGCACCGGGTGGACGTGCTGGAAGGCGGCCATATCGCGACGGACCACGATCAGGTGCAGATCCTTGTCGTGGGCGCGGGTGTACCGGGTGACCGGGCGGCCCGCGCTGTCGAGGATCCGGAACCGTACGGGGGTATTCGCCGCGGCGGGCGCCTGGGGGCTGTCCAGGCGCAGGGTGTAGCCGGATTCGGTGACCATCAGCCCACCGGGCAGGTCCGCGCCCGGGGCGGGAGCGCCATGGGCGTTCGCGTCGTGGGTCTCGGGTGTGGCCGGTTCCGGGCCGAGCAGGGCCCCCGCGCCGATCGCGATCCCGAAGACCGCGGCCAGGCCGAGGGTGAAACCGGCGAATTTGGTGGTGGTGTTCATCGGATTGCTCCGTCGTAGTCGGTGGGGACCGCGGTGGCCCGGTCGAGCCGGGCCACCACGGTCCGGCGGGTCAAGCGGTTACCTGGTATCCGGCCTTGGTGACGGCCGCGGTGAGGGCTTCGCGGGTGACCGGGCCGGAGCTGTCGACGGTCACCAGTCCGCTGGCCAGGTCGATGTCGACAGAGGTGACCCCGTCGATCCGGCCGACCTCGGTGCGGACCGAGTTGGCGCAGCCGCCGCAGGTCATGCCGGTGACGGTGACGGTGGCGGTGCTGGCTGCGGTGCTCATGATGCTCTCCTCCGGTCTGTCGACGAACCTTCGCCGTCGCTCTGACGATTACCATACCCCCCTAGGGTATTTTGTCAACGGTTCGATTTCCGCGCAGCAAAAAAGGCGCCCCCACGTGCGTGGGGACGCCTTCGGTCGAGTTCGCGTCAGGTGCTCGGCTGGGCGTGCAGGTTGCGAGCGGTGGGCGAGGTCGCGGTGGCCGCCGGATCCGGATAAGTGCCGAAGAGGCGATCGGCGGTGCCGGAGCTGGTCACCGTGAACCAGTAGTGCTCGTTCTTGTAGTGGTGATGCCGGTGGTTCTTCCACACCGCCTTGTACAGAGCGGTTTTCGGCTTGTAATCGGTGTGGATGAGGTAGTGCGTCCACTCGTAGCCGAGCCCGATCACGGTGATGGTGAGCAAGAACGTCAGGCCGAGCCCCAGGCGCGGGAACGCCAACGCGGTCAGCGCGAGCAGCGCCACGATCACCACCACCAGCGATCGCGTGGGGATGAAGATCAGCGGGATATTGCGCGGATCCACATGATGCTCACGATGCTTCCGGGCCAGCTCACTGTCCAGCTGGAACGGGCCCAGACGCTTCGGCCGCCAGTGCAGCACCAGCACGTGGATCACCCATTCGAAGGCGGGGAACGCGGCGAGCATCAGCACGGGCAGCAGTGCGTCGGTGAGCTGCCAGTCGCCCACCGCGATGCGCAGCGTCAGCGCCGCTACCAGCGCCGTACCGATCATCCACGGCGAGGGATGCCGGGTGAACTCGCGGAACGCGGCACCCAGGGAAAGCCCCCGGCGCAGTGCCGGCTTCGGCTTCTGGGTCGAATCAGGCTGGGCTGGAACAGAATCGCTCATGGTGCTTCCTCGATGGCAGGTGATCACGCGCCGCCGAGGGCGCTGATCAGGGCATTGGTCGCCGGTTCGAGCAGGGCCCGAGCCTGTTTGGCGGCCTGTTTCGGCCGGCCCGCCACGATGGCGGCGGCCAGGTCGCGGTAGCCCGCGGTGTTGTCCACCTCGGCGGACATGATCGGGGCGAGTGCCGCGAGCGCGGGCTCGTAGGCCGCGCGCAGCATGTTGAACATCAGGCCGAACACGATGGAGTCGGCAGTGTCGACCACGTGATCCCAATACGCCAGCGCGTGCCGCTGCTTGGCGATCGGATCCGCTTCGGCGGCAAGGGCTTCGATGAGCCGATCGAATTCCGCGCGCACCTGGTCCGGATCGGTGGAGCCGGCCGTTTCGGGCGGCCTGCGAGCGACCGCTTCGGCGGCGAGCTCGGCGATCTTGGGCCCATTGTGCAGCCGCGCCTCCAGAATGCTGCGCGCCACCGTGGGCTCGAGCACGCCGGACCGCACCAGCAGCCGCGGCAGCACCTCCAGCCCGGCCCCGCGCCGATAGTCCAGCACCGTGGTCGCGTCGCCCTGCCGCACCGCGACCAGCCCGGCCGCGGCCAGCCGCTGCAACGCCTCCCGCACCGCCGGCCGCGACACCCCGAGCGCCTCGGCCAGCTGCCGTTCACTCGGCAGCGTGGCGCCCGGGGCGAGTTCACCACTGAGCACGTCCGCGGCGATCTGCTCGAACACATCCGCCGACACCGACCGCTTGACCACAGGTTGCAACGCCATGCCCCTACTGTGCGCCCTGATGGTCAGTTGGTCAAGTGGTAAGACCAATTCTGGTCGACCAGCCACCTCGCCGCCGAGCGTGGCAGACTCGACACCGGGAGGAGGGAGTGGGACATGACAGAACGCAACGGGGAGCAGCGGTGGACGGCGCACGCCCTGCCCATCCGCACCGGCAAAGTGCTACTGCTGCACCGCAACCCGACCTTGCCGCTGGGCGGATTATGGGACATTCCAGGCGGCTCGGTGGAGCCCGGTGAAAGCCCCGCCGACGCGGCCCGCCGCGAAGTCGCCGAGGAAACCGGACTGGACGTCCTGGTCACCGACGAGCTGACCCATTTCGTCAACCCGGACACCGCGGGCCGCGACATCGACTTCCACACGGTCACCTTCGGCTGCTTCGAGAACGAGATCAGCCGCGCGGTGCACCTACCGGACGACGAGCACGACGAATTCGAATGGATGACCTACGCGGAAGCCACGCACGTGCCACTGGTCTGGCACGTGCGCAAAACCCTCGACCACGCAGACGCCCTCGGCCTGCTGTCCTGAGCTAGCTGGGATCGGAGCCGCGGATCGCGGACAGCCAGAGCGCGGCGGCGAACGCGACGCAGAACGCGCCGGTGAAAGCCGGAAGTCCGCCGTCGTCGAGATACACCCAGAGCAAGGCGGCGAAGGGCGCCGCCACCGCCGATTGGGCATCGAGCACCAGGCGGCGCGCGAGCCGGGTGGAAGTGACTGCGAGGGTGGCGGATTCGGGATCGATCCGCGAGGGATTGTCGATTAGACGACCTGGGGGCTCCGCGGTGCGAGCGCGGCCCGAAGGGTAGACACGCAGGTCGCCGACACGGATCAGGTGATCGCCCACCATCGCCGTGCCCTCGGTCCAGGACAACAGCGCTGGATCGAAATAGACCGGAAGCCAATAGGTATCGGTGGATTTCCCGCTCCCGGCCGCTGACGGGGCTGGGGATGGCTGTGGAGAAATCGAGGACGCCGCGGAAACGGCGAGTTCCAGCCACGAGCGGCTGAGCAGCCGATGTTCCTGGCGGACGCGTTTGACGACGGCGTTAGACGGAACCGGCACTCCGGCCGCCAGCGCACCACGCGCCCTACCGAGCTGAAATGCCGTGTAGCCCAAGATGACCAGCGCCACAGTGGCGAGCACGGCAGCCTGGCTCGCAGTGGCGAATGGCGCCCAAGCGGTACACACCGCGAGGGCGCCGATCGTCACGCCGACCGGGTAGGTCAGCGGGTGGCTCGAACTCACTTCACGAAGCCGACTTTGGTGTAGTCGGTATCGGCCAGACCGAACGCGCCGAAGTTGGCCACGTTGTCACGGACCGCGACATTTCCGGCCGACTGCGCGATCGGCAGTGAATGCCCCATTTCGAAGATCATCGTGTCGGCCTTGTTGGCGAGCTCGATCGCCTTCTCCGGGTCGAGCTCGGAGATCACTTCCTCGATCAGCGCGTTCAGCTCCGGTGAACCGATCCGGCCTTTGTTGCTCAGCACGTTGTTCGGGTCGTAGGAGTAGATCTGCGGCAAAGCGCCGAGCGGAAAAGCGCTGCGCTGCCAGCTGAATTGCACGATATCGAAGTTGCCGGGATCGACCACGTCGGTGAACAGTTCACCGCCGTAGGTTTCGATTTCCAGTTTGACTCCGACCTGCGCCAGGTTCTGCTGGGCGATCTGCGCGGTCTGGATCCAGGTGTCCTGCCGGTACATCACATCGCGCAAAACCAGCTGACGCCCGTCCTTTTCACGGAACTGGCCGTTGAGCTTCCAGCCGAGTTCGTCGAGCATGCGCGCGGCGGCGGCCGGGTCGTAGGCGACGACAGCCGCGTTGTCCTGGTAGCCCTTCTGGCCGTTCAGATAGATGTGGTTGTTGAGCGGCTTGGGATCCGCCACGATGCCGTTCTGAATCGCGGAGACGATGCTCTGCCGGTCGATCGCCTTCGAGATCGCCAAGCGCAGTCGCGGATCCGACAGGATCGCTCCGGGCGCGCCATTGAAGGTGAAGTGCGAGTTGTACGGCCGGGAAGCACGGCGCACCACCAGCCCCGGAGTGCTGGTCACCGCCGTGACCTCTTCGAGGCCGGACAGGTCGAAGGCGTCGAGCTCGTTGTTCTGGAGTGCGCCCAGATAGGCGGCGCGATCGAGCACGCTGTAGGTGACGGTATCCAGTTTCGGGGTCTCACCCCACCATTTCGGATTGCGGCTCAGCACGATCCGCTGCTTCGATCGATCCAAATCGGTGATGATGAACGGGCCGGCCGACTTGACCGGGGCCGACTTGGCCAGATTGTCGAAGGCCTCCGGCGTCGCGGTCAGTTCCTTGGGCACCAACTGGCTGAAAAGGCCGCGCCATTCCGCGTAGTGCTGAGCGAAGGTGACGATCGCTTGCCGATCGTCCGCGCCGCGCTCGACCTTGTCCAGGCGGCTATAGCCCTGGCTGGCGGAGATCTTGTACGCGGTGTTGCGACCGCTCAGCGCTTCCGCCTGCGAGCGCATGTCTTCCCAGGTGATCGGGCTGCCGTCGGACCACACGGCTTTGGGGTTGATGGTGTAGACGATCCGCTGGGGATCGGTGCCCGTCAGCTGGATATCGCTGAAGAAATCGTTGTCGGTGGATATCTCGCCGGTGACATCGGAGGTGGCGGGACCGGGCAGCGTCCAGGCTTGGATGTTCGAGACATCGCCGTCGGAATCGATGTGGTGGGGATTGAAGGTAGCGGGGAACGCACCCGTGGGCAGGCGCAGGTTTCCACCGTCCCGCATCTCCTCGCGGCTCTTCGGATTGATGTCGTTCGTCTTGCCGATGGAGCTGGTCCCGGCTGTGACGCCGCCGCTGTCGTCACCGCATGCGGCCAGGATCAACGAAAAGGCGGCCACCGGCGCCGCGATGAGCCGCAGCCGCCGCGAATACTTGGTGCTCATTTCACAAATCCGATCTTCGTGTAGTCGTACGACGCCAGCCCGTGCGAACCCATATTCGCCACTTCCGCGCGTACCCCGAATGCTCCCGGGTCCTGGGTCAGGGGGAGCGAGAAGCCTTCCTCGAACACTTTCCGGTCGATCTCGTTGGCCAGTTCGATGGCCTTCTTCGGATCCAGTTCGGCAAGAGCCCGATCGATGAGCGCGTTCAGCTCCGGGGAACCGATGCGCCCGTAGTTGCCCTGCAGATCATTGGGGTCGTAGTAGTAGATCTGCCGGACGCCGCCCAGCGCGAAAGCGTCACCCTGCCAAATGAACTGCGCGACATCGAAATCGCCCTTCTGGATGACATCCGGGAAGAAGCCCACCGCGGGCTTGGTGTCGATGATCAGTTTCACGCCGATCGCCGCCAGGTTCTGCTGGATGATCTGAGCCAGTTGCACCCAGAGCGGATTGTTGTACATGACGTCTCGAATGATCAGCTGCCGCCCGTCCTTCTCACGGACGTCCCCGTTGAGTTTCCAGCCGAGCGCGTCCAGTTCCTTGGCGGCCGCGGCGGGGTCGAAGCCGAGACTGTTGTCCTTGTAGCCTTCCTGGCCCTCCAGGAAGATGTGATTGTTCAACGGCTTCGGGTGCTCGACCAAACCGGCCTGTGTCGCGGTGGCGATGGTCTGCCGGTCGATAGCTTTGGAGATCGCCACGCGCACCGCTCGGTCGGCCAGGATGGATCCGGGCGCCCCGTTGAAAGTCAGATGTCGCCAGCGGTTTCCGGGCGCCCGGCGGATAACCAGCCCGGGGGTATTACCGACCGTCTTCACATCTTCGATGGAGGCGAGCCGGGCCAGGTCGATCTCGTTGTTCTGCAACGCACCCAGCCAGGCCGACTGGTCGAGCACGCTGAAGGTGATGGTTTCGAGCTTGACCGGTTCACCCCACCATTTCGGATTGCGCTCCAGCACGATCCGGCTCTGCCCCCGGTCGATGGTGCGCAGCTGGAACGGTCCAGCGGTGGGCCCCATCGAGGAGACCAGGCTGTTGTTGAACGAATCCGGGTCCGCGGTCACCGATTTCGGGAACAGCGAGGCGTTTCCGGAGAACTGCCCGCGCCATTCGCCATAGGGCTGGGAGAAGGTGAGAATCGCCTGCCGATCGTCGACGCCGCGTTCCACCTTCTCCACGAATTCGAAACCGTTGGTGATGGCGATCAGGAACCGCTTGTCCCTGCCGCTGAGCGCGTTGGCCTGGGACTGGATGTCTTCCCAGGTGATCGGCTTCCCGTCGGACCAGAAGGCCTTCGGGTTGATGGTGTAGGTGACCCGCTGCGGATTGGTGCCGATCAGTGCGATATCGGTGAAGTAGTCCCGGTTGATGCTGAGGTTGCCGGCGCCGTCGACATGGAACGAGCGCGGCATCATCGGCCGTTGGATATCGGCGTACTCACCGTTGTTGCCGTCGTTCGACAGCGAGTTCCAGTTCTCCGGGATATTCGTCGTCGGCAGCCGCAGGTTCCCGCCCTCGCGTACCTCGTCGCGCGGTTTCGGGTTGATGTCGCTGCTGGTTCCCACGGCATCCGACAATCCCTGTGTCGAAGGATCGTCACCGGATCCGCATCCGGTCGCGATCAGCCCCACAGCGACTACCACTGCGGCACAACGCATTCGGCTCAAGCGAATCCGCATCGCGCACTCCTGACTTTCGTTCGACTACCGGCCGGCGACCGGGATGGGTACCGCATCGATCAGTTTGCGGGTGTACTCATGTTGCGGCGCGGCGAAGATCTGTTCGGCGGCCCCGGATTCGACGATCTTGCCGCGGTACATGACGGCGATGTCGTGAGCGAGGTTGCGGACCACCGAAAGGTCGTGGGACACGAACAGATAGGAGAGGCCGCGTTCGGTCTGCAAGTCGCGCAGCAGGTTCAGAATGCCGGCCTGGATGGAGACGTCGAGCGAGGACACCGGCTCGTCGAGAACCAGCAGACCGGGATCGAGCGCGAGGGCGCGGGCGATGCTGATCCGCTGTTTCTGGCCGCCGGAGAAGTCGGCGGGATAGCGGTCGGCGTGTTCGGGCTGCAATCCGACCTGTTCGAGCAGTTGCGGTACGCGCCTCGCTATTTCGGTGCGAGACCGGCCATCGATGCGCAGTGGCTCGGCGAGCGCGTCGAAGACCGGCAGGCGCGGGTCCAGCGATGCGGTGGGGTCTTGGAAGACGATTTGCATCTGCCTGCGGATCTCCCGCTTCTGTGCCTTCGTCATCGCGCTGACGTCACGGCCGAGGATTTCAATGGTGCCGGCCTCGGGCCGTGCGAGATCCAGGATCTGGGTGAGGGTGGTGGATTTCCCGGAACCGGATTCACCGACCAGGGCCAGGGTGCGGCCCGCGTGCACGTCGAAGCTGATGCCATCGACCGCGCGGACCTCGCCGGTGCGGCGCCGGAACACCACGCCGGAGGTGAGGGGGAAGGTCTTGACCAGGTCGGTCACCCGCAGCACCACCTGCGGTCGCACTTGGGCTTCTGCTTCTGGCTCGGTGATTTCCTGCCGGTAGGCGGTGAAGAGGTCGGTGGTACCGATCTCGGCGGTGCGGATACAGGCGGCCGTATGCCCGGGACCGATCGGCTCCAAAGCGGGTTCCGCCGACCGGCATTCGTCGATGACTACGGGACAGCGGGGTGCGAAGGAACAGCCCTGTGGCAGTGCGTGCACGGCCGGCGGAGTCCCGAGGATCGGGATCAGCGCAGTGCGGGGCGGGCCGTCGATGCGTGGGATGGAGCCGAGCAAGCCTACGGTGTAGGGCATTCGTGGCGTGTTGAATAGCTCATTCGCGGCGGCGGTTTCGACGATCTTGCCGGCGTACATCACCGCGACCCGGTCGGCGATGGTGGCCGCGATCCCCATGTCGTGGGTGATCATGACGACCCCGGCGCCGGTGATATCGCGCGCCTTGCGCAGCAGGTTGAGGATCTGGGCTTGCACGGTCACGTCGAGTGCGGTGGTGGGTTCGTCGCAGATGATCAGCTCGGGATCGTTGGCGATGGCCATGGCGATCACCACGCGCTGGCGCATACCGCCGGAGAACTCGTGCGGAAACGCCCTGGCCCGCGTCCGCGCATCATCGATGCCGACGAGTTCGAGCAGCTCGACTGCCTTCGCCGCGGCTTCCTGCTTGCTCATCTTTCCGTGCGCGAGAAGGGCTTCGGCGATTTGCTCGCCAACCCGGTACACCGGAGTCAGGGCCGAGAGCGGGTCCTGGAAGACCATGCTCACCGAACTGCCGCGCAGTCGCGACAGCTGGCGATCGCCGAGCCCGAGCAGTTCGCGTCCGCGCAACCGGATCGATCCACGTACCCGCGCCTGTTCCGGCAGTAGCCCGATCACCGCGAGCGAGGACACCGACTTCCCGGACCCGGATTCCCCGACGATGGCGAGAACCTCGCCGTCCGACACGGTGTAGTCGACCCCGCGGACCGCGTCGACGCGGCCCTCCTCGCTCGGGAACGACACGCGCAGGTCGGCGACCTCCAGCAATGGCTCGGCCGAATTCTTCTCCAGCGCAACCGGGTTCATGCCGCCGCCTTCTTCCGTGCCCGTGCGCGCTTGGCGCTGGGATCGAAGGCGTCGCGCAATCCGTCGCCGACGAGGTTCGCGCACAACACCGTGAGGACCAGGAATCCGCCCGCGAACATGAACAGCCAGGGGTGTGTCAGCGCCGATTTGGTACCCGCTGCGATCAGCGACCCCAACGATACGTCCGGCGGCTGCACACCAAAGCCCAGGAAGCTCAACCCGGTTTCGGCCATGATGGCGGCGCCGACCGCGAGCGTGGTGTCGATGATCAGGATCGAGGCGATGTTGGGCACGATATGGCTGACGATCACCGACCGGGTCGGAGCGCCCATATAGCGTGCCGCCCGGACGAATTCGCGATCCCGCAGACTCAACGTCAGCCCGCGCACGATGCGCGCGCTGATCATCCAGCCGAACGCGGCGAGCAGGACGATCAAGATCAGGATCGAGCCGCTGCCCTTGGTGCGCGGGGCGAAGATCGCGATGATGATGAAGCTGGGGATCACCAGCAAGAGGTCGACGAGCCACATGATCGCCCGGTCGGTCCAGCCGCCGAGCAATCCCGCCACCGCCCCCGCCGTGGCGGCGATGGTGGTGGAGATCAGGGCGACGAACAGGCCGATGGTCAGCGACTTTTGCAGGCCGCGCAGGGTCTGAGCCAGGACGTCCTGGCCGATCAAGGTGGTGCCGAACGGATGTTTCGGACTGGGCGGCTTCAGGAACGCCGTCGGATCCATCTGCTGGTAGTCGTAGGCCAGGAACGGCGGCAGCGCATAGCTGATCACGAAGAGCGTGATCAGGATGACGCCGCCTGCCACTGCGGGCTTGTTACGTAAGAACCTCCGCAACACCAGCTTTCGACGCCCGGCTGCGGCCGGGGGTGCGCCTTGGACGATGAGTTCGGTTTCGGTCATGCCACACGCACCCGGGGATCGAGAATCGCCAGCACCACATCGGACAGCAGCCCGGAGATGAGTACCACCAGTCCAGCGAAGGCGGTCACGGTGACCACCACATACAGATCCTGGGCATTGATCGAATCGACGAGCCATTCGCCGACGCCGTGCCAGCCGAAGATCTTCTCGGTAAACGTCGCGCCGGTGATCAACCCACCCAGGCTATAGGCGAACAGGGTCGCCATCGGGATGAGCGCGGTCCGGAGCCCGTGCTTGTAGAGGGCCTTCCCCCGGGAGAGGCCCTTGGCTCGCGCGGTCCGGATGAAATCGCTTTGCAGCACGTCGAGCATCGCATTGCGCTGATATCGGCTGTATCCGGCCATCGCGCCCATCGCCAGCGCCATCGTCGGCAGCAGCAGATGCTGCACCCGGTCGACCAGCTGTGGCCAGAATCCGGAGATGTTGCTGGCCGATGTTTCCCCGGTATAGAGGAATATCTGCTGGCCGGTCAGTGAGTTCACTTCCAGCGCGCCATATTTCAGCAAGGTGGCGAGCAGGAAGATCGGTGTGCTCAATAACAGCAGCGAGAACACGGTAGTGAAATAGTCGCTGAACTTGTATTGCCGGATCGCCCCGGCGGCGCCGATCAGTACCCCGAGCACCGTGCCCAGGACCGCGCCGATGATCAACAGTCGCAAGCTCACTCCGACCCGGCGGCCCAGCTCTTCGCTCACCGGCTGACCGGCCAGGGTCTTTCCGAAATCGCCATGGGGGATGCCTTTGAGCCAGGTTACGTATCGCGCTGGGATCGGTTCGTCGAGATGCAGCTCCTTGGCTTTCGCGTCGATCACATACTGTGGTGGCCGGGGACTGGCCTGCTCGTATCGATCCAGCGGCCGAAAGGTCAACGAAGCCAAAGCGAATGTCAGGAACGACGCCAGCAGCAACAGCACGACGTAATTGAGAGCGCGTCGCAGCAAGAAGCCGGTCATCAGTCCTCACGGTCTTTCACCTGGGGGGTCAGTGGCACTGATCATAAGGAGAAGGGTCCGGTTCGCGCAGGCGAGAGGAACTCAGGCATGTCGCGGGGGTCGGGGTGCGCGCCTATCCTGGCTGCACGAGCGCGGTCGCGTTCAGCAGATATGAGGGGGGACTGTGAGTTATCCGCAAAATCCCGGTGGGTATCAGCCCTATGGGCCCACGCAGGGCTGGGAGCCGGCGCCTGGGGGCGGCACCGCGATCGCCGCCGGGGTGCTGGCCGCGCTGGGCGCTGTGGCGCAGTTGCTGGCCGGGGGCGCGGTGCTGTGGCTCGCCTTCGCCACCTCGGAATTGCTCGGCGATGACGAGGAGTTTGCTGCCTTTATCCTGGTGGGCGCCGGGATTTCGCTGCTCACGGCGGTGTTGCTGGGGGTCGGGTCGGTCACGCTGTTCCTGCGGAAAGCGATCGGGCGGATCCTGATCGCCGTCGCCTGCGGGATCCACATCCTGGCGCAGATCGCGAGCATGGTCATCACTGCGGCCGTCGTCAGCGGGTTCAGCGACGACGATCTGGTCAGCACCGGTATCGGCGGTGTGATCGGAATCGTGTTCCCGATCGCCACCCTGATCCTGGTGTTGTTGCCGCCGACGGCCCGTTGGCTGGCCTACCGGCCCAGCGAGGTGGCGTATCCGCCGTACGGTCCGGCCTACCCGCCTGCCGGTTTTCCGCCGCAGAATCCCTTCGCCCCCAATCAGTTCGGTGGTTTCGCGCCGCCGCAGGACCAGTTCGGGGCGGGCCCGACGCAGGTCATGCCCCCGGCCGGTCAGCCCGTCGACGCGGGGCCGACGCAACGCGTCGACGGCTTCGGTGCCGCGCCGACGCAGGTGGTCGCGGGGAGCAACGGCGCGAGCCCGCCGGTTCAGTCGCCGCCGGCGGATCCCTTCGGCAAACCCGACGACGACATCTGGCGTCGCCCGAGCTGAGTGGCGCACGTCATACCCCTGTGGCGATCGCGACCGCGCCGAGACGGTTTTCCGGCAGGATGGAATAGGTGACCCGCCTGCACCTGCCCAAGCCCAAGATGGTGGCCTCCGATGTGGACGGCACGCTGATCGATCATGACGAGCGTGTGACCGCGCGGACCAAGGCCGTGGTCGACGCCCTGATCGCCGACGGTGTGCCCTTCGTCCTCGCCACCGGCAGGCCGCCACGCTGGATCGATCCCGTGGTCGACGGGCTGGGCTATGCCCCGCTCTGCGTCTGCGGCAACGGCGCGGTGATTTACGACAGCGCCACCGACAGCGTGCTCAGCAGCCGCACCCTCGACGTGGACACCCTGTCCTGGATCGCCGACCTGGCCGAGTCCGCGCTACCCGGCTGCGGGCTGGCCGCCGAGCGAGTCGGCGCCAGCGCGCACGACGCGGTCACTCCGCAGTTCGTCAGCTCACCGCAGTACGAACACGCCTGGCTGAATCCGGACGACACCATGGTGGCCCGGCACGAAGTGATCGACTCCCCCGCCATCAAAATGCTGATCCGCCACCGTGACATGCGCAGCGGTGATATGCGGACCAAGCTGGCCCCGCTGATCGGCGACCGCGCCGACATCACCTACTCCACCGATCACGGCCTGATCGAGCTGTCCGCGCCCGGCGTCACCAAGGCCTCCGGCCTGGCCCTCGTCGCGCAGCGCCTCGGTGTCGAGCACTCCGCCATCATCGCCTTCGGCGACATGCCCAATGACGTCCCGATGCTGGCCATGGCCGGGCACGGCGTCGCCATGGCCAACGCGCATCCCGAGGCGATCGCCGCCGCGGACGAGGTCACCGGCACCAACGTCAACGACGGCGTCGCCCAGGTGCTCGAGCGCTGGTGGTCCTGAGACGACGCTGACGGTGCGCCGTTATCAGCACACCGTCAGCGTGGTGCAGCGTCACTCGACGTAAAGGTCCGGTTCCGTCGGGAATTCGGGCTGGACCCACTCCTCGGGC
The DNA here is from genome assembly GCF_040681285.1 of Nocardia sp. NPDC051832. Taxonomy (NCBI): domain Bacteria; kingdom Bacillati; phylum Actinomycetota; class Actinomycetes; order Mycobacteriales; family Nocardiaceae; genus Nocardia; species Nocardia sp. NPDC051832. The sequence continues at coordinate 1,235,952 of NZ_JBFAYL010000001.1, read as the reverse complement.
GCCGTGTCCGCCGGGGCGGTGATATCGGCGGGCGGCGCAGCGCCCGGCGCGGATTCCGCAGCGGGAGGAGATACTGCGGCCGGAGCCGGAGCCGGGGCTTCGGCCGGAGCCGCGACGTCGACCGGCGCGGCCGCGTCCGGAACGGCGCCTGCCGCGTACGGGTCGGCGTTGATTTCCTTCCACACCGTCGTGACGATGCCGTTCAGCTCGTTGACGATCAGCGAACCATTCTGGAAATCCGAGCGCAGACCGTTCAGCACCGGATAGACATTGCTGACCGGGAAACCGAGCATGCCGTCGTCGCCGCCCAGCTCGATGAACCGGTCCAGGATGCTGCCCGCGACCTCGAAGACCTGGCCGTTCGGCGGGTTGTAGACGTAGCCGTTGACGAACTTCGCGTACTGACCGCCGCGGGCGGCGGGCATCGGCTCGGAGCGGGGCGCGCCGAGCGGGCCGTTCGCGCCGCCCTTGGCCGCCCAGTACTTGGCGATGACGTTGTCGTTGAGCATGCCGAGCAGCCGATCGGTCAGTGCCGCAAGCTTTTCCACGTCCTCTTCGGTCTCCTGGGGCGCGGCCGGCTTGGGCGCGCCCTTGGTGGTCGGCGCGGTGTTGGCTTTGCGCTGGTTCTGCTGGGCGGCGCGCGGGGCCGGGCCGGGTGCGTCGGCGGCGATCGCGCGGATCCGATCCATCATCGCGTAGGCGGCGTCACCCGGGCAGGTGGTGTTGCCGACGTCGCGGTGCGCGAAAACGATGGGCAGATCGATGGTTCCGCCCTGCGGGATCGGGGTGAACTCGGTGCCCTCGGACTCCATCACCGTGGATCCCTTGGGGTCCAGGCCCGCGACTTTGGCGCGCCAGCCGACGAATCGGCCGACCGCGTCGATCGCCGCGTCCGAGGGCGGCTCCGACACGTGATTGCCCATCAGCGCCACACCGGCGGTGTTCTCGTTGAATCCGCCCGCGTGCGCGCCCTGCACCGGCTTGGTCAGCCCGCCGGCGCGGCCCTCGAAGATCTGGCCGTACTTGTCGACCAGGGCGTTGTAGCCGATGTCGCACCAGCCCAGCGTTTTCGCGTGATAGGCGTAGATGGCCCGGACGATGCCGGCGGACTCGGACTTGTCGTAGTCGTTGCGGCCCGCGGTGTGGTGCACGGTGATGCCGCCGAGGAAATCGTCATAGGTGGGGTCTTCGCAGCGGATCGACTCGTCGGCGCCCCAGCCGGCGCGGCTGATGACGTTCGGGCCGCCGCCGGGCAGGTCCGCGGCCACCTCGGTGAGGGCACTGTCGATGGCGCCGCGGCCCGGATCGATCAGCACCGCGGTCAGCGGGGTCAGCACGTCGACGCCGAAAACCTCGTTCTTGGTGGGGAATTGGAGTTCGCCGGGCGCTTCCGGGGTGGCGACCGGAGCGGGGACGGCGGGGTCGGTCCGCACCGCGTCCTTGCGCGTCACCAGGATCTGCACGGCCTTGGTAGCGCCGACGTAGATGGGTTCGGTGCCACTGGTCCGGCTCGCCCCGCCGCGATCGTTGCGGTGGGTGTCGACGGGTTCGGTCTCGTACCAGGGTCCCCAGCTGCCGTCGGGCTGCTTGGCCCGGACCATCGCCTTGGTGCCCGCGAGATCCTTGGCGGTGAGGGCGACCACGCTGAACGGGGTGTCGCGGGACAGTTCCTTCACCTGCGCACCCAGCTGCTCCAGCACCTCCGGCGGGACCGCGCCGGGGGTGAGAGCCGGTGTGTCCGGGCTGGTTTCGGGCCCGAAGACCGGACCGTTGGGCTTCACGATGGCCGGATCGTTCGTGAGATGAGGTGCGCCAGGGCCGGTTTGGGGAATCGGCTGTGCGGTGACCGGTGCCGGGTCCGCGACGAAGCGCGGTGCGCTGGGCGCGGGTGACTGCGCATTCGGCGCGCTATCGCTGGATTGGGCGGTCCCGGTCTGGCGATCGTTGCCCGTTATTTCGGAAAACATGCCGAGCAGCGCTTCGACGGAATTCTGGTCGAAGGCCATGGGTGCGTCGCCGGTCTGGGCGGGGGCGGGCGGCGGGCTGGTCGGAGCCGCGCTCTGGCCGGGGATGGTGGCGGTGCTGCCAGGAGTCTGGCCACTCGCGGGGGGTGTCTGACCGGGAACCGCGGCGGAGGGGCCGGGCGTCGGACCGGTCGAGGTGGGGCTCTGAGCTGGGGCGGGACGGCCGTTGGCGGAGGGCGCCGGGGCCGGGGTGGTGGTGCCGGGTACCGAGTACTGCCCGGGGTCGTTCTGTCCGGAATCCAATCTGGGCATCGGGATTTCTCTGGGTAGCTCGACTCCGGCCGGGAGCGGCAGGCCCTCGGGTACCGGGATGGTCGCCGGTAGCGGCAATCTCCGTAGGTCGGATAGGTGTAGGTCCGGTAGTTCCAGGCCGGTGAGCTCTCGCATCGGCACGGTGATGTCGGGGATCGAGTTGAGCACGACCTCGGCCAGTTGCGCGGGCACGGCGGCGAATTCGCTGTCGTTGGCGGTGCGATAACCGGTGGAATCGGCCAGGTGCAGCGCCATGAGCGGGGCCGCGACCGCGAGGGTGGTGACAACCGGGAGCACGTAGGAGCGTTTCGGTCTGTGGTACGGCACGAGCATCTCCATTCAGGTTCGAACCGGCAATCACATGTGCTTGCTTCTTGATGCATCACCGATCACACTAAGCAACTACTGTCACATGTCTAAAGTTCTAGTTGAGGATTGCTCGAATGTAACTTCCTTGATCTGCCCGGAAGCAGCGACATGCCGACGGCTACCGAACCGATGCGGTTGGCGGAAACCGGTGGGAGTGAACGAATGCGACGCAGTCAACGCCCTCTAGGAACCCGAATCCGCCGCCCTCGCGGCCTGTGGAAGATGTCCCGCCGACGCCGGATCCGCCCCTCCGCACTGACCGGAACATGGCGTCCGCTGCTGGTCACCGGCTGCGCGGCCGCACTGGTCGGAACCATTCTGAACTGCGTAGATCTGCCTGCCGCGTATAGACAGCTGGCCGGGCCAGGACACGGCCGCGGCATGAGTCAGCACGGCGCCTTCGAGAACGCGGTACAGGGGTGGGCCGCCGAGCGCATTCTCGAGCACTACTACCCGGGCGCGACGCTGGGCGTCATCCCGCCGACCACCCTCGCGGTGCGGCTGATGACCCAGGACGACTCCACCCTCGACACTTACGCCGACGCCGGACTGCGAGTTGCCGGACGGGTGCTCGGCCCCGGCGAAGTCGCGCATCTGACCGCGCTGCCCGAGGGCGGCGCGAATGTCGTCGTGACCGTCGGATGTGACGGAGAAGTGCTGTGGCAGACCGAAACCGAGGATCCGTGGGTCTATCCGCTCGACCCCGAACCGGGCCGGCCCGCGGCCGAACACCTCATGCTGTGCAATGGCACCGGATATCGCGGCGCGCTGGGCCTGGCCACCGAGGACGGCGTGGCGCGCACGGTCAACCGGGTGGACGTCGAGGACTATCTGCTCGGCGTCGTCCCCGCCGAAATGCAGGCGAACTGGGCCGACAAGGGCGCGCGCGAGGCGTTGCGCGCGCAGGCCATCGCCGCGCGGTCCTACGCGCTCGCCGAATCTCGCTACCCCTACGCCCAGACCTGCGACACCACCGCCTGCCAGGTCTATGCCGGCACCGTCATCGAAGACCCGCGCGCCACCGAGGCCGTCCACGCCACCGCGGGCACGGTGCTGCTGCGCGATGGGCGGATCCTGCGTTCGGAATACTCCTCGGCCCCCGACGGCGGCGGACCCGCCGACATCCAGACCTTCGACGTCGGCCCGACCCCCGCCGAGCTCGGTATCGGGCACATTCCGGAACCGATGGTCGACGCGGCGGGCATGCTGTCGCCGATCGATCAGGAGTACCGGCGGCTGGGCGGCGATTCCGGCTCTCTCGGCGCGGCCCTCGGCCCGGAACTGCCGATGCCGCGCGGCGTCGGCAACTACCGCGTGTTCACCAACGGCGTCATCGCCGAGACGCCGTCCCTGGGCGCGCAGGTCGTCGACTTCAGCACGCTCGAACAGCTGGTCCCCGGCGCTATCGCCCTCGAATCCGGGCCCGTCGGCGGTACCGTGCCGCCGCGCACCGCCGCCACGCCCACGCCGCGCGGGACGCCGAATGTGCCTATCCCATCCGGGGATTCGGCAGCGCAGCCCGCCGAGCCGGAACCCGTTGCGCCGCTGGCGGATCAGGACGCCGTGGCCGAGTCCGCTCCCGTCGAGCCGTCACTCGGATCAACCGGTGATCCGGAACCGATTGTCCCGGAGGGTGTTTCCGCTTCAGGTGAGTAGCCCGGGCAGAACCGGCCAGGCGCGAGTCAGTCCAGGGTGGTGTCGCCCAGGGATTCGGCCAGATCGCGCAGCAGATTGGCCAGCTGGGCTCGATTGCCGGCGCCGAGCGACTCGAGCAGGCGCTGCTCGTTGGCCATGTGCAGCGGCAGCACCTTGTCGACGAGCGCGCGGCCTTCGGGGGTGAGCTGCACGCGGATCGCGCGGCGGTCCCCGGGGCAGGCGGCGCGCCGCACCAGGCCGCGGGCGGTGAGGCGGTCGACGCGATTGGTGATCGCGCCGGAGGTGCGCATCGCGGCACGGTTCAGCGCGCCCGCGGTCAGGCCGCTGTCGTCGCCGGAACGGCGCAGCGTGGCGAGCACGTCGAACTCCCAGAACTCCAGGTCGTGCCCGGCGAAGAATTTCTTGAGCTCGATGTCCAGCAGCGTCGCGAGCCGGGTGATCCGGCCGATCACCGCCATCGGGCTGACGTCCACGTCCGGGCGCTCGCGTTCCCACTGCGCGGCGATGAGGTCGATCGCGTCGGTCATCGGCGGCTCCTCTCGGTCTTAAAAATCTTAACGTTCATCTACTTGACGATGAGACACCAGAGCGAGTAGATATTTCAACGTTGAGATTATCAATGAGGAGCGAACATCATGACAACCCCCGCAGCGCGCATCGGCTCACCCGCCGGCACCCTCGCGCTCACCGCCCTCACCCCGATCGTCTGGGGTTCCACCTACGCGGTCACCACGGAGTTCCTGCCGCCGGACCGCCCGCTGTTCACCGCCCTCATGCGCGCCCTGCCCGCCGGCCTGATCTTGCTGGCCTTCACCCGAACGCTGCCGCACGGCGCGTGGATCGGCCGCGCCGCGGTACTCGGGGTGCTCAATATCGGAGCGTTCTTCCCGCTGCTGTTCCTGGCCGCCTACCGGCTGCCCGGCGGCGTCGCCGGCGTGCTCGGCGCGGTGGCGCCGATGTTCGCGCTCGGCTTCGCGACACTGGTTCTCGCCGAAAAGATCACCACGCGTAAGGCACTCGCGGCGATAGTGGGCGTCGCGGGCGTGTCGCTGGTGGTGCTGCAAAGCACGGCGCAACTCGACGCGGTCGGCGTAGTGGCCGGACTCGCGGGCGCCGCGTCGATGGCGCTGGGCACCATCTTCACCAAGCGCTGGGGGCGTCCCGAGGGCGTCAGCCTGCTCGGCATGACCGGCTGGCAGCTCACTGCGGGCGGCCTGTTCATCGCCCCGCTCGCGCTGTTCATCGAAGGCGCGCCGCCCGCGCTGGACGGTGCGGCCATCGGTGGCTACCTGTACCTCGGCGTCATCGGCACGGCCGTCGCCTACTGGCTGTGGCTGCGCGGAATCTCGAAGGTGGCCGCCACCTCGGTCGCGTTCCTCGGCCTGCTGTCGCCGGTGTCGGCCGCGGTGATCGGGTGGGTCGCGCTGGGGCAGGCGCTGACCCCGGTGCAGGTGTTCGGCATGGCCGTGGCGCTCGGCGGCACCCTGCTCGGACAGACCACCGCGCGGATCCGGATCGCCGGGCCGGTTACGTCGCCACGCCCGGCGGGCATGCTGGTAGGAGCGGTTTCAGCCAAATAGCGTTAATGCCTTGACCTTGACGTTACGTCAACTTGCAGACTGGTTTCACCGACGAGAAACAGGAAGGAGAACAGGTCATGAGTACGGCATTCCGCACCGGCGAATGGTCCATCCACGATCTGGCGAAGGCGGCCGGGACCACCAGCCGCACGCTACGCCACTACGGCCAGCTCGGGCTGTTACGGCCCAGCCGGACCGGCGCCAACGGGTACCGCTACTACGACCAAGATTCTCTCCTGCGGTTGCAGCGTATCCTGCTGCTGCGAGAACTCGGCCTCGGCCTTCCGGCCATCGCTGAAGTACTCGCCGGAGAGCAGGATACGGCCACTGCCCTGCGCACGCACCTGAAATTGCTACGGCAGGAACAGGGCCGGATCCGGCGCCAGATCGACTCGGTATTGACCACGCTCCACAAGACGGAAAGAGGCGAAAAGCTCGTGGCTACTGAAGTTTTCGACGGGTTCGATCACACCCAGTACGATCACACCCAGTACAAGGATGAGGTGATCGAGCGCTGGGGCGAAGAGGCCTACGCCGACAGCGACAAGTGGTGGAGTTCGCTGGACGACGCGGGCAAGCAGGCGTTCATGCAAGAGGCACAGGACATCTCCGCTGCCTACGGCAATGCTTCCAGCTCCGGGCTGGCCCCGGACAGCGCCGAGGTCCTGGCCATCTCCGCCCGGCACCGCGCCTGGATGAGCAACGGCCGGGGCGGCAAGCACTTCCCGCTGGAGGAGTTCGCCTGCATCGGCGAAATGTATGTCTCCGACGACCGTTTCCGCGCCAACTACGACGTTCATGGCGCCGGCACCGCGGAATTCGTCCGTGATGCCATGAAGGCCTACGCCCAGTCCCAGGCGGACTGACGTAGCTGATCTACCGAGGCGCCCGCACACCCAGTGCGGGCGCCTTTGTGCTGCCCAAGGATTCGTTATGCGGGGGGTCGGGCCCGGCCGGTAGGGTTCGCGGAAACACTGCGTCAGAGGGGGAGGACCCGATGAGTTATCCGTATGGGCCGCAAGGGACACCGGGCGGCGGGTATCAGCCGAATCCGTATGGGCCGCAGCCCGGCGGCTACCCGCAGCATCCCTACCCGCAGCCCGGGCCGTACGGCGCGCCCGGCGGTTACCCGGGGATGGAAACCGGCGGCACCGCCAAGGCGGCCGGTGGGCTGGCTCTACTGCTCGCCGCGCTCGGCCTGATCGGCGCCGTCATGTCCTTCAGCGCCATCAGCAGACTGGAAGACGCGACCAAGAGCCTGAGCAAGTACACCGGAAGTTCGGCCGGGGCCGACACCGGATTCCTCTACTTCCTGGCGATCGTCGGCCTGCTGATCGCGGTCCTGTGGGCGCTCGGCGGCGCGCTGATGCTGATGCGCAAGCAAGCGGGCCGGGTGATCCTGCTCGCCGTGGCCGGCATCGGCGGCCTGCTGAACCTGGTGGGCGGGATCAACGCCGCCAAGTACGGCGTCAACTCCGCGACCAGCTGGATCGGCCTGCTGATCGCGGCGCTGATCATCGGCCTCTGCCTCGCCTCCTCGACGACCCGCTGGCTCGCGACCGCCCCCGGTCGCGCGATGCCCGGGCCCTATGGCGCGCCGGCCGGTCCGTACGGCCAGCCCGCCGCCCCCTACGGCCAGGCGCCCTACGGTCAGCCGGTCGCGCCGCCCGCGAATCCCTATGGGCAGCAGCACTATCCGCCACGGTACTGATCGGCGATCACTAGGGGGAGCTCGATGAACTATCCGTATGGCCCAGGGGGTTACGGGTATCCGCCGCCGATCAGTGGCGCGACGGCGAAAACCGCCGCCGGGCTGGCCTGCTTCATCGGGGCCTACACCGGGTTCGCGAGCATATTCGGCTTGGGCGCGATGGGGATGCGGGGCAACGTCGTCTCCCTGGTTTTCGCGATCGTCCTCGCCGCCATCGCGGCGACGTGGGTGCTCGGTGCGGTCATGGTGTTCCAGCGCAAACCGGCCGGCCGGATGATTCTGCTCGGCATCTCCGGGGTGACCGTGGTGCTCAGCTTGGTCGGCATCGTCTCCGTCGGCATCGCGTCCGGGATCAGCCTGTTGTTCGCGGGCGCGGTCTTCGGATGCGCCATCGCGCCGTCCACCGCGCGCTGGTTCGAAGCCGGGCCCGCGCCATACGGCGCACCGCCCTACGGTCAGCCGGACCCGTACGGCCACATGCCTTATGGCCAGCAGCCTTTCGGCCAAACCCCGGGTTATGGCCAAGCGCCCTACGGTCAGCCCGACCCCTACGCCCAGCCCGGGTTCGGACAGCCGAACCCGTTCGGCCAGCCGGATCCGTACGCCCAGGCCAGGTTCGGTCAACCCGCCCCCTACGGTCAGCCTGGGCCGGGTCAGCCGGATCCGTACGCCCCGGCTGGGTTCGGGCAGCCGAGCCCATACAGCCAGCCGGGATCCGGTCAGCCGGATCCGAATGGCCAGCCGCCTTTTGGGCAGCCCGACCCGTATGGGCAGCCGGCGATGTACGGTCAGCCGAATCAGCCGCAGCAGGGCGTTGGCGCGCAGGGGAGTGCGTCGCAGACGTTCACGCTGCGACCGGTGGGGATGTATCGCGAGATGTACGCGAGCAAGCCGGAGCTGCCGTCGTTGCGGGAACAGAGTGCGGGGCAGCAGCTCTCGGATTGGGAGGCGGTGCTGGAGTATATGCGGTCGGCGCCGGCGGTTTTCGATGTGCTCGACGTGGTGGCGGATGTGTTCGATCCGGCCACGCAGATCTCGAGCGCGTCGTCGTTGCATTCGGATGGGCAGTGGATCTGGCGGGTGGATTCGATCCACTACCTGAGCAAGTACCACTTCCCGGTGCCGGAGGAGTTCTTGCGGCACGTGCGCGCCGCGGGTTACCAGCCGCCCAGTGCGGCGCCGTCCTCCGAGGAGTTCGACGCCGCCGTGCTCACCTACTTCTGATCTCCTCGAGCTCGAGCTCGGTTTCGCCGCCTGACCTAGGCCGCGCACATGGATTGCAGGACTCCGCGGATGATCGGCGCACCGTAGGTCGTCGGCGCGAAGGCCAGGGTCTGCACGATGGACAGCGGCGTGGTGACCGCGGACGCCACGCCGGTGAAGCCGAGCGCCATGTTCCCGAGGGATAGCAGCAGACTGGTCACGTCGAGGGACAGAATCGCCAGGTCGAAGGCATTCTCGACCTGAATCTCCGACAGCGGCACTGTGTTCAGCGCTTTGCCCTCGTAGACGCTGAAGCCGAGGTTGGCCAGCAGGGTGATCGGGCCGTAGTCGGCGGCGCCGACCAGCGGGCCGAGTTCCTCGGTGCGGCGCAGCAGCAGGAGTTCGGTGACGCGGTTGCCGGCGAGGAAGGCCTGCAGGCTGTCGGCGCCGGCGTTCATGGCGGCCCGGTCCAGCGGCAGATCGGTGGCGTTCAGGTACGCGCGGGTGCGCTCGATCAGCTCGCGGGTGCGGAGGTCGGCCAGCGGAGTGCAGGATTCGTTCGCGTTCACCAGCGAATTGGCGAGGTCCACCAAAGGCGCCGGAAGGTCGACTTTTTCGAACACCGGTGCCCCCAGATCGAGCGGCGCGTACGCACTGGGCGCGGCGCACTGAGCGGCGATGTGGTTCTGCAACGCGCGAGTCATCGACTTCACCCCATTGAAGAGGGCGCCGGTGATCGGTTTGAGCAGAATGCCAACCGAGGGCACCAGGCTGGCGGTGAGCTGGGCCGGAATCTTCACGATCCGGGTAGCCAGCACGAAAATCTCGAGGGCGTCGTTCACCGTCAGTTGCGACACCGACAGCGTGCTGTGGATGCGCCCGGTGCGGACCGCGTCCAGGCCGTTGACCACGTAGGTGACGATCGGGTCGTCCAGGAAATCGGGCCGGGCGCCGACCACGGCCGGGTCGACGGGGAGCCCGTCGCGATGCACCCGGATCGCGGCGATGCGCTCGCGAAAGTCGCTGACCTGCTGGTCGAACGCGGTCAGCTGGGTGGCGGGCACCTGCCCGCGCAGCGCCGTGGCCGCGGCCGTGACCACGGCGTCGAAGCTGGGCGCGCCGGTCTCGCAACCGTCGCTGATCGGGGTCGCGGCCAGGGTGCCGGTGGTTTCGGCGTGCGCGGGTGCGGCGGGAACGAGTGTCGCGGTGCCGAGCACACAGGTCAGGGTAAGCGCCCCGAGCAGCGGGGCGAGGAGGCGGGGGATCCGCATGGGGCGAGCTCCGGTTGTCTTGCTGCACAAAAACTGGACGGTTGTTCAGCTCGGTGCCCATGTAATAGCGGCGCTGTTTCCAGCACCTCCCGGTTTCGGCGAACTCTGCGGGAAATTCCGATTGCCACCCCGGGAAATCTGCCGCGAAGTCGCGCCCGTGCTGACTGCACCGAGCCGGGTTGCGCACTTCCGATACTCTGGGCTCCCGTGACCGTCGCATCGTCCTCCGGTAACTCCGCAAATTCCGCTTTCGACCTGATCGTCGTAGGTTCGGGCTTCTTCGGCCTGACCGTCGCCGAACGCGCAGCCACCCAACTCGGCAAACGCGTGCTGGTCCTCGATCGCCGTCACCACCTGGGTGGCAACGCGTATTCGGAGCCGGAACCCGAGACCGGGATCGAGGTGCACGTCTACGGTGCGCACCTGTTCCACACCTCGAACAAACGGGTCTGGGATTACGTCACCCAGTTCACCGAGTTCACCGACTACAACCACCGCGTCTTCGCGATGCACAAGGGTCAGGCCTACCAGTTCCCGATGGGCCTGGGCCTGATCTCCCAGTTCTTCGGCCGCTACTTCACCCCGGACGAGGCCAAGCAGCTGATCGCGGAGCAGGCCGCCGAGGTCGAGACCAAGGACGCGCAGAACCTCGAGGAAAAGGCCATCTCGCTGATCGGCCGCCCGCTCTACGAAGCGTTCGTGCGTGATTACACCGCCAAGCAGTGGCAGACCGACCCCAGGGAACTGCCCGCGGGAAACATCACCCGCCTGCCGGTCCGCTACAACTTCAACAACCGGTACTTCAGCGACACCTACGAGGGCCTTCCGAAGGAGGGCTACACGAAGTGGCTGTCCAACATGGCCGCCTCCGATCTCATCGAGGTGCGCGTCAACACCGACTGGTTCGACGTGCGTGACGAACTGCGCGCCCAGAACCCGGACGCACCCGTCGTCTACACCGGCCCGCTGGACCGCTACTTCGACTACGCCGAAGGCGAACTGGGCTGGCGCACCATCGATTTCGAGACCGAAGTGCTGGAAACCGGTGACTACCAGGGCACCTCGGTGATGAACTACAACGACGCGGACGTGCCGTACACCCGCATCATCGAGCCGCGTCACTTCCACCCGGAGCGCGAGTACCCGCAGGACAAGACGGTCATCATGCGCGAGTACTCCCGCTTCGCGCAGACCGGCGACGAGCCGTACTACCCGATCAACACCCCCGAGGACCGCGCCAAGCTGCTCGCCTACCGCGAGCGCGCCAAGGCCGAAACCGCTTCGGCCAAGGTGCTTTTCGGTGGCCGCCTGGGCACCTACCAGTACCTGGACATGCACATGGCGATCGGCTCGGCGCTGAACATGTTCGACAACGTGCTGCGCCCGCACCTGGAATCCGGTGCGGCGCTCGAGGACAACGCATGAGTGCCCCGCAGATGATCGACGAAGTGACCCAGACCCGCGCGATCTCGCTGCTGCAGCGCATCATCCTGCCGCGCCCGGGTGAGCCGCTCGACGTGCGCACCCTCTACCTGGAGGAATCGGTCACCAACGCGCGCCGCGCGCACGCCTCCACCCGCACCGAACTGTCCATCGGCGCGGAGTCCGAGGTCTCCTTCTGCACCTACTTCAACGCGCTGCCCGCCAGCTACTGGCGGCGCTGGAGCATTCTGAAGTCGGTGGTGCTACGGCTGGAACTGGCCGGGCACGGCCGCGTCGACCTGTACCGCTCCAAGGCGGATGGTTCGCGAATCCACGTGCAGGGCAACGAGTTCGCGGTCGCGCCGGGCGCCGATTCCACCACCGTGGAGTTCGAGGCCGAGCTGACTCCGTTCGAGGACGGCGGTTGGCTCTGGTTCGACATCACCACCGACACGGCGGTCACGCTGCTGTCCGGCGGCTGGTACGCCCCCAGCGAAGCGCCGGGCGCGGGCACCATCGCCTGTGGCATGCCGACCTTCAACCGGCCCACCGATCTGGTGAAAACCCTTGCCGCCCTGGGCTCGGACCCGCTGGTGCTGGAGCACGTCAGCAAGGTCATCGTGGCCGACCAGGGCAACCGCAAGGTGGTCGACGAGCCCGGATTCACCGAGGCCGCCGCCACTTTGGGCGATCGCCTGATCATCCGCAACCAGCCCAACCTCGGCGGTTCCGGCGGCTACAGCCGGGTCATGTACGAGGCGCTGAAAACGACGGACGCCGAATACATCGTCTACATGGACGACGACATCGAGATCGAACCCGATTCGATCCTGCGCGCGCTGGCCTTCTCCCGGTTCGCCAAGTCCCCGATGCTGGTCGGCGGGCAGATGCTGAACCTGCAGGAGCGCTCGCACCTGCACTCCATGGGCGAGGTCGTCGACCGCGGCGTCTTCATGTGGTCCTCGGCGCCCAATGTCGAGTACGACCACGACTTCTCGAAGTACCCGCTCAAGGATCGCGACAACTCCAAGCTGCTGCACCGGCGCATCGACGTCGACTTCAACGGCTGGTGGACCTGTGTCATCCCGCGCCGGGTGGCCGAGGAGATCGGGCAGCCGCTGCCGCTGTTCCTGAAGTGGGACGACGTCGAATACGGCTTGCGCGCACGCGATCACGGATACCCGACGGTCACGCTGCCCGGCGCGGCGGTCTGGCACATGGCGTGGAGCGACAAGGACGACGCCATCGACTGGCAGGCCTACTTCCACCTGCGCAATCGCCTGGTGGTGGCTTCGCTGCAGCTGCCGGGCAACGGCCGCGGCATGGTCGTCAACACCGTCAAGGCGACGCTGAAGCACCTGCTGTGCCTGGAGTATTCGACGGTCGCGATCCAGAACCTGGCGATCAAGGACTTCCTGGCCGGGCCGGAGCGGCTGTTCCAGCTGCTGCCCAGCGCGCTGGGCGCGGTGCACGAGCTGCGCAAGCAGTTCCCGGACGCGGTGATCCTGCCGTCCTCCACCGAGCTGCCGCTGGCCAGCCATCTCGGCGTCGGCGCGGTCGGGGAGCCGGCGAACCCGATCGCCAAGGTGGTCCGGCTGGCCAAGGGCGTGCTGCACAACGTCAAGCCCGCGCACACCGAACACCACCAGACCCCGCAGCTGAACGTGCCCACGCTGGACGCGCGCTGGTTCCTGCTGTCCCAGGTCGACGGCGTCACCGTCACGACCGCCGACGGCCGCGGCGTGGTCTACCGCAAGCGGGATCCGCGCCAGGCCCTCGGCCTGTTCAAGGAGGCCCTGCGCCTGCGCAAGGAACTGGCCGCCCGGTTCCCGGAAATGCAGAAGCGCTATCGTGCCGCGCATCCGGAACTGACCAGCACCGCCGCGTGGGAGCGGGCCTTCGGGCTCGAGAACGGGAGCGATCAGAAGTGAACGCCGTGCATGGGACCTTCTCCGCGGAGGAGCTGCCCGAGGAGTTTCGCGTCGAAGACGGTGCCGCCGAGGCGAACCGACCGCCCGAGGTCGCGATCCTGAACGCGGTGCAGTCCAGCATCGGCGCCAACCCGGCGGTGGTTTCCGCTGCCCGCGCGATGTCGCACTTCGGTGAGCATGCGCTGGGCTGGGTCGGCATCGCCGCGGCCGGCTGGCTGGTCGACAAGCCGCGCCGCCGGCAGTGGGCCGGGGTCGCGGTCGGTGCGGTCGGCGCGCACGCCGCCTCCATCGTGATCAAGCGGGTGGTCCGCCGCCCGCGCCCGAATCATCCGTCCGTGCAGGTCAACGTGGGAACGCCGAGCAAGCTGAGCTTCCCGTCCTCGCACGCCACCTCCACCACAGCGGCTGCCGTGTTGCTCGGCAGGCTGACCGGGCTACCCTTGCCTGCGGTGATCGTTCCGCCGATGCTGCTCTCCCGGGTCGTTCTCGGAGTGCACTATCCCTCCGATGTGCTCGCCGGATCCGCACTCGGTGCCGCGTCCGCCGCTGTAGTGCTTGCCGCCGAAAAGAGACTCGATAAGTCGTGACCACTGCCGAGGAAAAGACTGAGATGAGCGAAGAGCCGACCAGCACGGACCTAGCCGAAGCGGTCGTCAAGGGTCCGCCGAAGACATTGGCCGGCGGGGTGATCAAGGCGATGCGCCCACGTCAGTGGGTGAAGAACGTCCTGGTGCTGGCCGCGCCGCTGGCCGCGGGCCCCGACGTAGTGGGCGATGCCGGCGTGCTCGGCAGCGTCGCGATCGCGTTCGTCGTGTTCTGCATGGCGGCTTCGGGCATCTATCTGGTCAACGACTCGATGGACGTGGACGCCGACCGCGCGCACCCGACCAAGCGCTACCGCCCGATCGCCGCCGGCGTGGTGCCGGTGAATCTGGCCTACGCGCTGGCCATGGTGCTGCTGATCGGCTCGATCCTGCTCTCGTTCGTGGCGTCCTGGCATCTGGCCGTCGTGATGTCGGTGTACATCGGGATCCAGCTGGCCTACTGCTTCGGCCTGAAGCACCAGGCGGTGCTCGACGTCTGCATCGTGTCCTCGGGCTTCCTGCTGCGCGCGGTGGCCGGCGGCGCGGCGGCGGGCATCGATCTGTCGCAGTGGTTCTTACTGGTCATGGCCTTCGGTTCGCTGTTCATGGCGGCGGGCAAGCGGTACGCCGAACTGCAGATCGCGCTGGCAACCGGCGCCAAGATCCGCAAGTCGCTGCAGTACTACACCCCCACTTATCTGCGTTTCGTCTGGACCCTCTCGGCGACCGCTCTGGTGATCTTCTATGGTCTGTGGGCGTTCCAGCAGGGCGAGAAGAATGAGACCATCTGGTACGCGATTTCGATGGTGCCGTTCACCATCGCAGTCCTGCGTTATGCGGTCGACGTCGACGGCGGCGAGGCCGGTGAGCCCGAAGAAATCGCACTAGGGGACCGTGTCCTGCAGGTCCTCGCAATCGCTTTGATCGGAGCGGTAGGTGTCGCTGTCTATCTCACCTGACGAGATGCTGGTCGCGGAAGTGGATCGGATCGAAGACGAGGCGGAGCGTGAAGAGCGCTCCGCCTCGCGGTTCGCTGTGCTATCGCGCGCCACCTTCGTCGGTGGGATCGTGCTCACCGCCGTGCTTTTCGCGGTCGGCGGCTGGAATCGGCGCTGGATCGCCGACGACGGCCTGATCGTGCTGCGCACCATCCGCAACCTGCTCGCGGGCAACGGACCGGTGTTCAACGCGGGCGAACGCGTGGAAGCCAACACCAGCACGGCGTGGACCTACCTGGTGTGGTTCTTCAGCTGGCTGACGCAGGCGCGGCTGGAGTACGTGGTCCTCGGCATCGCGCTGACGATGTCGGTGCTGGCCGTCGTCTTCGCGATGCTCGGCTCCGCGCGGCTGTGGGGCGGCAGCAAGTCGGCACTGCTGTTGCCGGCCGGGGTGCTGGTCTATGTCGCGCTGCCGCCGGCGCGCGACTACGCCACCTCCGGTCTGGAGAGCGGTCTGGTCATCGGCTGGATCGGCTTGCTGTGGTGGCTGATGATGCGCTGGGCGCAGGCCGGGCGGGTGCGGCTGCCCGCGCTGTTCGTTCTGGTGTTCGTGGCCGGGCTGGCGCCGCTGATCCGCCCGGAGATGACCCTGGTCGGCGCGGCGGCCCTGGTGATGATCTTCCTGGCGCCGATGCCGGAGTCGCGAATCCGGCCGTTCCTGGTGCGCGGCTTGATCATTGCCATCGCCGGGCTGGTGCCGCTGGGCTACCAGATCTGGCGGATGGGCTACTACGGCCTGCCCTATCCGAACACCGCCGTCGCCAAGGACGCGGGCGGCGCGAAGTGGGGCCAGGGCTTCACCTACCTGTGGGATTTCGCCGGTCCGTACTACCTGTACATCCCGGTGCTGGTGCTGCTCGTCGTCGGCGTGCTCGCGGCCCGGTCCCGCCGCGAGCCGAAGGCGGGGGAGCGCGAGCGCTGGACCGTGCGGCGGTTCCGTGAATGGCTGCGCTCGCCGGGCGCGGTGGTGACCATGGTGATCGCCGCCGGGCTGCTGCTCACCGTCTACGCGCTGCGCGTCGGCGGCGACTTCATGCACGGGCGGATGCTGCTGCCGCAGCTGTTCCTGCTGCTGCTGCCGGTCGCCGTCATCCCGATCCGGCTGCCCGAAGCAGGCCGCCGGGTCAGCTGGGCGCTGGCCGGCATCCTGATCGCGTGGATCGGCACCCTGGGCTGGGCGCTGTTCGCCGCCGGGACCACCGCCATCAAGACCGGTACCGTGATCCGGCCTTCCGGCATCGTCGACGAGCGCATCTACTACGTGCTCAACACCGGCCACGATCACCCGATCCGGGCCGAGGACTACCTCGACTACCCGCGCATCCGGGCCATGGTCGAGAACATCGCCGAAACCCCCAACGGCGGCGTGCTGCTGAACTCGCCGTCGTTCATGTTCTGGTACGTCGCGCCGCCGCCGCTGCCGATTCCCGAGGGCGGCGCCGGGCACACGGTGTTCTTCCTGAACCTGGGCATGACGAGCATGAACGTCCCGCTGGACGTGCGCGTCATCGATCCGATGGGCCTGGCCTACCCGCTGGCCGCGCACACCGAGCGGCTCGTCGACGGCCGTATCGGCCATGACAAGGCCCTGTACCCGGACTGGGTCATCGTCGAGTCCGGCATGGTCGATGTGAAGCCGTGGATGCCCTGGTACCTGGACGACAAGTGGGTCGCGCAGGCGCGCACCGCGATGTCCTGCCCGGCGACCGAGGCGATGCTGATCTCCTACCGGGATCCGCTCACCTGGGAGCGCTGGAAGCACAACCTGCTGCACTCGCTGACCTTCGCGAAGTACCGGATGGATCGGGTGCCGAAATACGAGATCGAGCGTTGTGGATTGGTCAACCCCTATCCCGATCCGCCGCGATAGCCGTTATGCATGAGGGCACGTCACAAAGGTTGCTAAACGTGGCGTGCGCCTCAATCATTTCTTTTTGATAACGCAAAGGCATCGATGGCGCGATAGGGTCGATGAAAGTGCGCCCGTCGGGGGCGTCCACTCTGCGTGGGCAGATTCCGGCGGGGCTGATCGTCGAAGGCGGCCATAGTCGGCCGCGATGAGGGAAAGGCCCCGAATAGATATGCGACCTCTCAGAGTCCGGAGAGCCGGCAGCTGGCTGAAGAAGTCGGTGCTGGTTTCGCTGGCAGTGGTGCTCCCGCTGAGTGCGTCGGTCGGGGCCGCGGCGCCGGCCCAGGCCGCGTTCAACCCGGCGGCCTTCGACTTCTGGGTCGACTCCAGCATGGGCCCGATCAAGTCGCGCGTCATCCGCGCCGCGGACGGCAACACCAACCGCGTGGTCTACGTGCTCGACGGCATGCGCGCCCGCGGCGACCTCAGCGGCTGGGAGATCGAGACCAACATTCCGGCCGCCCTGGCCAACGCCAACATCAACGTCGTGATGCCGGTCGGCGGCCCGTCCAGCTTCTACGCGGACTGGAACGGCCCGAGCACCTTCATGGGCATCGCCACCGGCTCCGGCCCGTCCGGTTCCTCCTCGGGCTCCTCGATGACCGGCTCCTCGGGCTGGCAGGAGACCCTGGGCAAGGCCAACACCTACAAGTGGGAAACCTTCCTCACCCAGAACCTGAAGAACGCGCTGCGGGACCGCCTGGGCTTCAGCCCGGTGCGCAACGGCGTGTTCGGGCTGTCGATGGGCGGTTCCGCGGCGCTGACCCTGGCCGCCTACCACCCGGACCAGTTCAATTACGCCGGTTCGTACTCCGGCTACCTGAACATCTCCGCGCCGGGCATGCGTGAGGCGCTGCGCGTCGCCATGATCAGCGCCGGCGGCTACAACATCGACGCGATGGCGCCGCCGTGGGGCCCGGCCTGGTTGCGGATGGACCCGTTCGTGTTCGCGCCGCAGCTGCGCAACAACAACACTCGCCTGTGGGTGGCCGCGGGTAGCGCGCTGCCGCAGGCCGGCGACATCAACAACCCGATGGACGTCATCCAGGGCATGCCGCTGGAAGCGCTGGCGCTGGTCAACACTCGCGCCTTCCAGGTGCGCATGGCGACGCTGGGCTACCAGAACGTGGTCTACAGCTTCCCGGCCACCGGTATCCACAACTGGGCCAACTGGGAGGCCGAGGCCAACCGGATGATCCCGGATATGTCGGCCCACATCGGCTGAGCCGAACCGTAGTTCCGAAACCGCCCGGTGCGTTCGCGCACCGGGCGGTTTCGTCATTTCGGGCACATCCGCGACACGGCCGGCAACGAATCGCAAGGGCCATATAGGCACGGTGCTTGTAGCGCGGGTCAACTTCCAGCAACATGTAGTCATTCTTGGCGTGAGCTACTCAGACTTGCTGGCTGATCGTCTGAAATGAGAGGTCGAGTCGAATGCGAATTGCCCGCTGGATACGGAAGCCGAGATGCTCAGCAACCTCAGGCGCCCGGCTCGAGCCCGTAGTACTGGCTTTAGTTGCCGCCCTGCTGTTCCCGCTCGGCGCCGTCGCCACCAGCAGCGCCCCGGCCGCGAGAGCCGGCTTCGATCCGGCGGCCTTCGACTTCTGGGTGGACTCCCCGGTGATGGGCCCGATCAAATCGCGAGTACTGCGCGCCCGGGACGGTAATACCCAGCGCGTCGTCTACGCCCTCGACGGCATGCGCGCCCCGGAAACTCTGAGCGGCTGGGAAATCGAAACCAGCGTTCCCGCGATACTCGCGGATTGGAATATCAACGTCGTGATGCCGGTCGGCGGCATGTCCAGCTTCTACGCCGACTGGAACGCGCCGAGCTCGTTCTTCGGCCAGCCGCCCACGGGCAGCTCGGACTCCGGATCCGGTGGCTTCAACGTCATTTCCGGTGGTCCAGGTAAGAGTTATCGGTACGACTGGGAAACCTTCCTCACCCGCGACCTGCGCAACGCGCTGAGCGAGCGGCTGGGATTCAACCCCTATCGCAATGGCGTCTTCGGCCTGTCGATGGGCGGTTCCGCGGCCCTGACACTGGCCGCCTATCACCCGGACCAATTCAGTTTCGCCGGCGCGATGTCCGGCTTCCTCAACATTTCCGCGCCGGGCATGCGGGAGGCGATCCGGGTCGGAATGATCGACGCCGGCGGTTACAACGTGGATTCGATGGCCCCGCCCTGGGGGCCCAGCTGGCTGCGCATGGACCCATTCGTGTTCGCGCCCAATCTGGTTCAGAACGGCACCCGGCTGTGGATCGCGGCGGGCAGTGGCTGGCCGATGGACGGCGATATCCGGACGGCGATGGACGTCATCCAGGGCATGCCGCTGGAGTGGCTCGCCTACATCAACACCAAGGCGTTTCAGGTTCGAATGGACACCCTGGGGGGCGGTAACACCGTGTATTCCTTCCCCCCGGTCGGGATCCATAACTGGCACAACTGGATCGAGGAGGCGGCGCGGATGGTGCCGGACCTTTCGGCGAATATCGGCTGACCACCCGGCCATAGCAAGATCGGATAGCCCCGCCCGGCGCACCCGCGCCGGGCGGTTCGCTTTCTTTACGAAATGCGGCTCGGCATAACAAAATCCGGCCCAGGGGACGACATCACGTCGCCGACGCGGTATCGTCACCGCACGATCACAGTTTGTGCTCTGCGAGTGCAAGTGTGTGACCAGATCGTTGTAGCGCCGCCGTTGTGCCGAGAGGTCGGGCTCAGGCACGAATGTGGCGTGCGTCTCGAGTGATGCCACAACAGCAGAAAGAGAGCAGAATTCATGCGTTTCGGCAGGGCCGCCGCGCCGAAGAGTACTCAGCCGGGCCGGCGAAGCGAACCTAGCGGTTGGCGTAATCGAATTCTGGCCGTCGGCGCCGCCACCTTGGCGCTGCCGATCGCCGCTGGTGTGGCTGCTCCGACCGCTGTTGCTGCGCCCATCCAGACTCCGGCGCTGCGCGCGCCGGCGGGTGGCTACGAAGACCTGATGGTCCCCTCGGCGATGGGCCCGATCAAGGTGCAGGTCCAGTGGGCCTCGCGTGGCGGTAGCGCCGCGCTGTACCTGCTCGACGGCCTGCGCGCCCGCAGCGACCGCAACGCCTGGTCCTTCGAGACCAACGCGATGGAGCAGTTCAAGAACGACAACATCACCCTGGTGATGCCGGTCGGCGGCGAGTCCAGCTTCTACACCGACTGGGTCTCCCCGAGTAACACCAACGGCCAGAAGACCACCTACAAGTGGGAGACGTTCCTATCCAAGGAGCTCCCCAACTTCCTGGCCAACTATGGCGTTTCCAAGACCAACAACGCGGTCGCCGGTCTGTCCATGGGTGGTTCCGCCGCGCTGGCTCTGGCCGCCTACCACCGCGACCAGTTCAAGTACGCCGCGTCCTACTCCGGCTACCTGAACATCTCCGCGCCGGGCATGCGTGAGGCGATCCGCATCGCGATGCTCGACGCCGGCAAGTTCAACGTCGACTCGATGGCCGCGCCGTGGAGCCCGGCTTGGCTGCGCATGGACCCGTTCGTGTTCGCGCCGCAGCTGAAGGGCCTGCCGATGTACATCTCGGCGGCGAGCGGCCTGCCCGGCCAGTTCGACCGGCCGAACGGCCCGGTGGGTCTGTTCAACACCGGCAACGCGATGGCGCTGGAAGCGCTCTCGCTGGTGAACACCCGCGCGTTCCAGGCTCGGCTGAAGACGCTGAACATCCCGGCGTTCTTCGACTTCCCGGCCAGCGGCACGCACTCCTGGAAGTACTGGGAAGGCCAGCTCTTCAACTCCCGCAAGGGAATCCTGGACGCCACCGGCGCCTGGTGATCCCGAGCTGACCGACGCCGCCGCTTCGCGAGAAGCGGCGGCGTCGTTTTGTTTGGGGCAGGACACATCTGGATATAGGGGCTCGCTATCAGCGCGTCGTCCCCGGATCTCGGTCCGGTCCGGGGTACAAAACACCTATGACAGGGGCTGAGAGCGGTAGCAGACGGGGGCGAAACGGTCGACGTGCTGGTCATCAGGGACGCGGTCGTCTGGCGCTGATCGCCACCGCGCTGGTCCTACCTCTGGCCGTCGGGATCGCGCCCGCGGGAGCCGATCCCGTTGTCTTCGAGCCCGCGCCGATTCCGCCGCCCGCTCTCGGGACCGAGCCACAGCCCGCGCCGCCGCCGAATCCGGAACCGGCCCCCGCGCCCGCCCAGGCCGCGGTCCCCGCGCCGGAAGCCCCGCCCGCGCCGCAAAGTCCCCCGCCGTCCGAAGCTGCCGCTCCGGCGCCGGAATTCGCACCGCCCTCGGCGCCGCCGCCCGTCTACGGACCCGCCGTGCCTTCGACTCCGGCCCCCGCGGCGGCCGTGCCGAATCCCGCGCCCGGTCTTCCGCTGGAGCCCGCGCCCGCCCCACCCCCGGCGGCCGCCGAGGCACCCGCTCTCGCGCCGGCCCCCGTGCCCGTCGCCGCGCCGCGCGCCGGCGACCCCCGGGTGCAGAAGACGGTCTGGCTCGGCGACCGCCGCGTCGCGGTGTGGGTCGAATCCGCGGCCATGGCCACCCCGATCCAGGTGCAGCTGCTGCTGCCGCGCGACTGGAATACCAAGCCGGACGCCAAGTTCCCGACCTTGTTCCTGCTCGACGGCCTGCGGGCGACCGACGACGAGAGCGGCTGGACCAAGGACGCGGGCGCCGAGGAGTTCTTCGCCGACAAGAACGTCACCGTGGTGCTGCCGATCGGCGGCCAGTCCAGCTTCTATTCGGACTGGGTGGCCCCGAACAACGGCAAGAACTACAAGTGGGAGACCTTCCTGACCAAGGAGCTGCCGCCGCTGCTGGAGAAGGAGTGGCGGGCCACGGATGTGCGTGGTCTTGCGGGCCTGTCCATGGGCGGTACCGCGGCCATGTTCCTGTCCGGCCGCAATCCCGGCTTCGCGAAATACGCGGCGTCGTATTCCGGCTTCCTGACCACGACCACGCTCGGCATGCCACAGGCGATCATGTACGCGCTGCGCGACGCGGGCGGGTTCGACGCGAACGCCATGTGGGGTCCGCCGACCAGCGAGGAGTGGGAGAAGCACGACCCGTACGCGCTGGCCGACAAGCTGAAGGGCACCAGCCTCTACATCTCCAGCGGTTCGGGCACCTCCGGCCCGTTCGATCAGCCGGGCGGCATTCCGGGCGTGAGCACGAACTACGCGGGCATGGGCCTGGAGATCCTGTCCCGGCTCACCTCGCAGAACTTCGTCACCAAGCTGGGCAAGCTGCAGATCCCGGCGCAGGTGAATTACCGCGCCTCCGGCACACATTCGTGGGCGTACTGGGATTTCGAGCTGCGGCAGTCCTGGCAGCAGGCCGCCGCCGCGCTCGGTGTGGACGCGGGCACGATCGAGTGCGCTCCGGGCGGCGCGATGGCGCAGCTGACCCAGTCCGCACCGTGGCTGGGCACCTGCACGACCGCCGAGTACCAGGTGCCCGGCGGCACCGCGCAGGACTTCCAGGGCGGCCGGGTGTTCAACTCGGCGCAGGGCGGCACGCACGCGGTCGGCGGCATGATCGGCGGCGGCTATCAGGCGGCGAACGGTCCGGCGGGTCCGCTCGGTCTGCCGATCGGCGGGGAACGCGGACTGCCGGACGGCCGCGGCCGGGTGCAGGATTTCGAGCACGGCTCGTTGTATTGGACCCCGCAGACCGGTGCGCAGATGGTGCGCGGGGCGATCCTGACCGAGTGGGCCAAGCAGGGCTATGAGCGCGGCCCGGCCGGGTATCCGCTGGCGCCGGAAGAGAAGACGCCCAGTCGCGACGGCGCGGTGCAGGCCTTCGAAGGCGGCCCGATCTACTACAGCCCGAAGACCGGGGTGTTCCGGGTGCAGGGCCAGATCCTCGACAAGTACAAGGTGATGGGCTACGAGAACGGCTGGCTCGGATTCCCGGCGAGCGAAGAGCAGCCGCTGAAGGATTTCGGCCGCTACAGCCGGTTCGAGGGCGGCTATATCTATTGGAGTCCGCTCTCGGGTGCGTGGGCGGTGCGCACCGGTCCGGTGTTCGAGGCCTGGCGGTCGGTCGGGTTCGAGAACGGGCGACTCGGTTTCCCGACCGGGGACGAGGTCGAGATTCCCGGCGGTGTGCAGCAGAACTTCCAGCTCGGACGGATCATCGTCAAGAACGGCAAGGTCGAGATTCAAGGTCTGTAAGCCGGGGTAATCGACGAGCGGCCGCCATGTGCTTCGGGCGGCCGCTTGCTTCGCCCGCTAGCCTGGTTGGCGACCGCGCCCCAGCGAACAGATCGAGGATACGAATTCATGCATCGGACCCGTGGAAAGGTTCTCGGCGTAGCCGTGGCCATCGCCGCCTCCGGCCTGCTCGCCGCGTGCGGCGGCAACGACTCGACCGCATCGAGCACGCCGACGCTGACCTCCACCACGACGGCGGCCGCCGCGCCGTCCTCGGCCGCACCGTCGGAAGCCCCGTCGAGCACCGAGCCCAGCAGCGCGGCCCCGGCCCCGAGCAGCGAGCTGGAGCGCCCGCAGCCGGTGCCCAACGAGCCGGCCCCGGCCGACACCTCGAAGCTGACCGACAAGGACAAGAAGTTCCTGGACGGGCTGAAGTCCGAGGGCATCGTGCCGTCCACCCCGGATATCGCGCTGAGCATCGGCACCTACGTCTGCCAGGGCGTCGCCGCCGGCGCCACCGAGGCCGACATGACCACTTTCGTGAACGCGATGGCCGGGTCCGACCCGTCCTTCGACTCGAGCAAGATGTCGGTCGAGGACGCGGGCAAGAAGTACATCAGCACGGCTAAGTCGACGTACTGCCAGTGAGCGCGCGCCGAGGTGCCAGCACCCGCCGGTCCCGACCGGTGGGGTGTTTGATCTTCCTCGCAGTAGTCGCTCTGCTGGTGGCGATCGTCCTGCTGATCTGGTCGATCGCCGCCGGCTGGTGGAAGCCGCCGGGCCCCACCCCGGGCCCGGAGGAGCCGCCGACCTCACAGCCGGAGAGCTGCCCGGACGTGCAGTTCCTCTCGATTCCGGGCACCTGGGAATCCAACAGCAACGACGACCCGTACAACCCGACGGCGAATCCGGTCTCGTTGATGCTCAACATCTCCAAGCCGATGCAGGAGCAGTTCCCGGGCAGCCGGCTCGACGTCTACACCGTCCCCTACGTCGCGCAGTTCTCCAATCCCGTGGCGTTCCCGCCGGACGGCCAGACCTCCTACAACCTCAGCCGCGCCGAAGGCGAGAAGCGCACCCTCGACTTCATGGTGCAGCGGCAGAAGGAATGCCCGCTGACCAGCTATGTCCTCGCGGGGTTCTCGCAGGGCGCGGTGATCGCCGGCGATGTCGCGGCACGGATCGGCGAGGGCAAGGGCCCGGTCGCGGCCGACCGTGTGCTCGGCGTCATGCTGCTCGCCGACGGCCGCCGCGAACCCGGCCCGGGTCAAGCGACCTTGATCGGCACGAATCCGCCCGGGATCGGCGCGGAGGTGACGCTGAAGGGCCTGAAGGTTCCGGGCATCACCATGACCGGCGCCCGTCCCGGCTTCGGCAAGCTCGCCGACCGCACCTTCACCATCTGCGCGCCCGGCGACATGATCTGCGATTCGCCCAAGCAGGCGCTGAACCCGGCGAACTTCATCCCGAGCGTGCTCACGCTGGTGCGGGCGGCGGGCAATCCGATCCACAGTCTGTACAACGGCTACGTCGTCGATCCGGCCACCGGGGCCACCGCGACGCAGTGGACTGTCAACTGGGCTACCGGGTTGGTGAACAACGCTCCGCACCCGCCACATTCGTGAGGGGCAATCGTGAATATGCACAGTCCACGGGCGTCGGTCGTGGTGTCCGGCTCTGTGCGGGTGTGACATTCGCAATGCGATTCGTCGGCACGTTGTAAAGTGCGCTGAAGTTCGTAGACGCCGTCTAAATGCCAGGAGCCATCGTTCATGACACAAGCCGCCGCACCGGCCGGTGAGTTGACCGCGCTCGGTACGCCGCTGCGTCCGTTCCGCTTCGCGGCGGCGGGCGAGGGGAACAAGCAAGAGGGTGGGGCCCGGAAGTTCATCCAGACGGCGCAACAGGCCGAGGAATACGGCTACGACACTTTCGTCGTGCCGGATCACCTGGGTGATCAGATCGGCCCGATCGCCGCGCTGGGCGCGCTGAGCCAGGCCACCGAGAAGATCCGGCTCGGAACTTCGGTGCTGGCCAACGGTTTCCGCCATCCGGTGGTGCTCGCCAAGGACCTCGCCACCATCGACGTGCTGTCCAAGGGCCGCCTCGAGGTGGGCCTGGGCGCGGGCTGGAAGCAGGATGAATACCTCGCGGCCGGGCTGGTCTACGACACCCCCGGCGTTCGCCTGGCCAAACTCGATGAGGCACTGACCATTCTGGACGTGCTGCTGCGCGGCCAGGAGTGCACCTTCGAAGGCAAGTACTACCAGGTCGACGGCATCAAGGGCACTCCGCGTCCGCGGCAGGGCCCGCGCCCGCCGATCTGCACCGGCGGCGGCGGACCGAAGATGCTGCGCCTGGCCGCCAAGCACGCCGACATCATCTCGGTCGTGCCGGTCACCACCAAGCAGGGCAAGGGCCTGCTCTCGGGCATCACGATGGAGAAGACCATCGAGAAGGTCGAGCTGATCAAGGAGGCCGCCGGAGATCGGTTCAACGAGATCGAATTGAACTGGGCCATCACGGCCATCGTCATCACCGACGATCGGGAGAAGACCGCGGAGATGGCGCTGACCGCCATCGAACGGGGTCTGCATCCGGATCTGGAGGTGGACGTCAAACTGTCCGTCGAGGAGATCCTGAACTCGCCCTATGTGGCGATCGGATCGTTCGAGGAAATCGCCGAGCAGATCAAGCGTGTGCGGCAACTCACGTCTATGTCGTACGTCGGGGTCTTCCCCACCCAGATGGACGCGTTCGCTGGCGTTATCCCCCTGCTGAGGGACGAGTGAACGGCTCTCCTCTGTAACATAACCCTGGTTTGAGTACATCTAGCCGTATGTGGTCACCGCGCAGACCACACCAAGATCTTGCAGGCTGGCTCATGCATGTAGAGCGACCCGCGGGCGATAGCGAGTCGGGGCCTCACAGGTAAACAGCGGCGATAGCCGTCTTGTTGCGTGTGCCTCGGAGGAGAAGAAGGAATGGAAGAGACTTTCGACGACTACCTGGACGAAACCGGGAACATCATTATTCCCGAGGGTCGGACCCTGGTCGAACACGTCGAGAAGCACACCCGAAATGACGCGAACACGCTTGCGTACCGCTACATCGACTACTCGCGGGAACGCGACGGTGAAGTGCATGAGCTGACGTGGCAGGAGTTCGGTGTTCGGCTGCGCGCGGTGGCCGCTCGACTGCAGCAGGTCACCAAGCCCGGTGACCGGGTCGCCATTCTGGCGCCGCAGGGCTTGGACTACGTGATCTCCTTCTTCGCCGCGATTTACGCGGGCTGCATCTCGGTGCCGCTGTTCGATCCGGATGAGCCGGGCCACACCGACCGCCTGCACGCCGTCCTCGGTGACTGCACGCCGTCGGCCATCCTGACCGCGAGCTCCTCCGCGGCCGGGGTGCGTCAGTTCTTCCGCGCCCTGCCCGCCGCGCAGCGTCCGCGCATCATCGCGGTGGACGCGATTCCGGACAGCGTCGGCGAGAGCTGGGTGCGCCCGGACAGCAAGGTCGACGACATCGCCTACCTGCAGTACACCTCGGGTTCCACCCGGGTCCCGGCCGGTGTGGAGATCACGCACCGCGCGGTCGGCACCAACCTGCTGCAGATGGTCAAGGCGCTGAACCTGGACTGGAGCTCGCGCGGCGTCACCTGGCTGCCGCTGTTCCACGACATGGGCCTGCTGACGGTGATCCTGCCCGCGGTGGGCGGCAAGTACATCACCATCATGTCGCCGAGCGCGTTCGTGCGCCGCCCGTACCGCTGGATCAAAGAGCTCGCCGCCGTCTCCGATGGCGCCGGAACCTTCGCCGCCGCACCGAATTTCGCGTTCGAGCACGCCGCCGCGCGTGGTCTGCCGAAGCCGGGCGAGTCGCTGGATCTATCCAATGTGCTCGGCCTGATCAACGGCTCCGAGCCGGTGACCGTCTCCTCGATGAAGAAGTTCAACGAGGCGTTCGCTCCTTACGGCCTACCCAAGACCGCGATCAAGCCCTGCTACGGCATGGCCGAGGCCACCCTGTTCGTCTCGGCGACCAAGGCCGAGGACGAGGCCCGGGTCGTCTACGTCGATCGCAACGAGCTCAACGCGGGCCACATGGTCAAGGTCGCCCACGACGCCGAGAACGCCATCGCCCAGGTCAGCTGTGGTTATGTCGGGCTATCCCAGTGGGCCGCGATCGTCGATCCGGCCACGGTGGAAGCCGACGGCGGCCACGAAATGCCCGACAGCCAGGTCGGTGAGATCTGGTTGCACGGCAACAACATGGGCATCGGTTACTGGGATCGCCCGGACGAAACCGCCGCCACCTTCCAGAACAAGATCAGCAAGCGGAACCCCGAGGGCAGCCACGCCGAGGGCACCGACTCCGACGCCAACTGGATGCGCACCGGAGACTACGGCGTCTACCTCGACGGCGAGCTCTACATCACCGGCCGGGTCAAGGACCTGGTGATCGTCGACGGACGCAACCACTACCCGCAGGACCTCGAGTTCTCGGCGCAGGAAGCCTCCACCGCGCTGCGCCCCGGTTTCGTCGCCGCGTTCTCGGTGCCCGCCAACCAGCTGCCCGCCGAGGTTTTCGAGCAGGGCAGCCATTCGGGCCTGAAGTTCGACGCCGACGACGCCTCCGAGCAACTGGTGATCGTGGGCGAGCGCGGCCCCGGCGCCGGCAAAGCCGATCCGCTGCCGATCGCCGACGCGGTCCGCGCGGCGGTGTCGCAGCGCCACGGTGTCACCGTGCGCGACGTCCTGCTGGTTCCCGCGGGTTCCATCCCGCGGACCTCCAGCGGCAAGATCGCCCGGCGCGCCTGCAAGGCGGCATATCTGGAGGGCACGCTCCGGGGCGGCTACACCCAGCAGGCGTTCCCCGACGCACCGGACCCCGAGTAACCCGCGGAGCAAGCGCCCGAAGCGGCGGAGCCCGGCCGCCGATCGACGACGCTCGGCACCGGCTGCACCCGCGGGCGCTTCGGGGGACCGCAGTCGGCGCACCCGGCGAGGCGGGTAAGTAATGTGCTTGGCAAGTCGCTCGTAATCACGCCCGGGCGACAGCGCGCGGGGTACCAACCACCGAGCGTCAATTCGCGGCGCGCCCGGTACGCAGACAGGTAGCTTGAGGAATTGATGGCTGACAACGAGGGCACACCCACCCAGACGACCGATGCCGCCGAGAGCCCGGCGGCGCCGGCGACCGCCGCTCCTCCCAAGGATGCGGTGAATCCCGACATCTCGGTGGCCGAACTGCGAGAGTGGTTGCGGCGCTGGGTATCCGACGCGACCGGTCAACCGCTGGAGAACATCACGGTGGACCGGCCGATGGAGGAATTCGGGCTGGCCTCGCGAGACGCGCTCGCGCTCGGTGGTGATATCGAGGAGCTGACCGGCGTCATGCTCCAGCCCACCATCATCTATCAGCATCCGACCATCGGCTCGCTGGCCGAGGTGGTCGTCAACGGCGTGCCGGAGTTGCCCGAGGAGTCGGCCGACGACGCGTTCTACGCGGGCTACACCCCGGGCGAAGCGCACGACATCGCCATTGTCGGTCTGTCCACCCGCCTGCCGGGCGCCGGCACCACCCCGGAGTCGACCTGGGAGTTCCTGATCGGCCGCGGCGACGGCATCCGCGAGCTGCCCGAAGGGCGCTGGGAAGAGTTCACCGCGGACCCGGTCGTCAAGCAGATCATCGAGGAGTCCAACACCCTCGGCGGCTACCTCGATCAGGACGTGATCAAGGGCTTCGACGCGGAGTTCTTCGCGATGTCGCCGGTCGAGGTGGAGCGGGTCGACCCGCAGCAGCGCCTGATGATGGAGCTGACCTGGGAGGCCCTGGAGCACGCCCGGATTCCGGCGAGCGACCTCAAGGGCGAAGCCGTCGGCGTGTTCGTCGGCTCGTCCACCAGTGACTTCCAGCTGATCGCCGCGCTCGGGCTCGGCGACATCGATCCGAACGTGCCGATCTCGGCGGAGGCCTACGCCCTGCTGGGCGCGTCCACCGGCATCATCGCCAACCGCGTCTCCTACTTCTTCGACTTCCGCGGGCCGTCGGTCACCGTCGACACCGCCTGCTCCTCGACCATCGTCGCGGTGCACCAGGCCGTGCGCGCGCTGCGTGACGGCGACGCCGACCTGGCCCTGGCCGGCGGCGTGAACATGATCCTGGCCCCGGTCGCGACGCTCGGTTTCGAAAAGAACGGCGCGGTCGCGAAGGACGGTCACATCAAGGCGTTCTCGTCCGACGCCGACGGCATGGTGCGCTCCGAGGGCGCGGGCCTGGTGGTGCTCAAGCGCCTGGCCGACGCCGAACGCGACGGCGACGACATCCTCGCCGTGATCAAGGGTTCCGCGGTCAACAGCGACGGCCGCTCCAACGGCCTGTTCGCGCCGAACCCGGAGGCGCAGGCCGACGTGCTGCGCCGCGCCTACCGCGACGCGGGCATCAAGCCGTCCACCGTGGACTACATCGAGGCGCACGGCACCGGCACCCCGATCGGCGACCCGATCGAGGCCGAGGCGCTGGGCCGGGTGATCGGCCGCGGCCGGGACGCCGACAAGCCGGCGCTGCTGGGTTCGGCCAAGACCAACTTCGGTCACCTGGAGTCCGGCGCCGGTGCGGCCAGCCTGGCCAAGGTCGTGATGTCGTTCCAGCACAACGTCATTCCGCCGAACCTGGGATACGCGGGCCCGAGCCCGTTCATCCCGTTCGAGCAGGCGCGCCTGAAGGTCGTCGACGAGCCGACCGAGTACCCGCGCTACAGCGGCACCGCCACCGTCGGTATCTCCGGCTTCGGTTTCGGCGGCACCAACGCGCACCTCGTGCTGCAGGAGTACAAGCCGGCTCCGGTCGTGCCCGTCGCCGAGCGCGACGAGGAGATCGATGCCGAGGTCTCCAGCACCGATGTGGTGGCTGAGGCCACCGCGATCGCCGCCGACGCCGTGCCGGAGCCGGAATGGTCGGATCGGTCCGAGCCGCTGCCGGTCATCCTCGCGGTGTCGGGTTACCTGCCCTCGCGTCGCCGCCGGGCCGCGCAGGAACTGGCCGACTGGCTCGAAGACGCGGGCAAGGACGTGCCGCTGGAGGACGTGGCCCGGTCCCTCGCCAAGCGCAGCCACTGGCGTTCGCGCGGCGTGGTGATCGCCAAGAACCATGAGGAAGCGGTCGCCGGTCTGCGCGCGGTCGCCGCCGGCAAGCCGGGCAACGGCGTGTTCACCGTCGACGCGCCCGCCGCCCGGGGCCCGCTGTGGGTGATGGCCGGTTTCGGCGCGCAGCACCGCAAGATGGGCAAGCAGCTTTACACGGAGAACCGCATCTTCCGCGAGACCGTCGACAAGATCGACGAACTCGTCGTCGACGAGGCGGGTTACTCGGTCCGCGAGATGATCCTCGACGATGCCCAGGACTGGGATATCGGCACCGGTCAGGTCGGTACCTTCACCATCCAGGCGGGCCTGGCCGCGATCCTGCGCGCGCACGGCGCGGAGCCGGACGGCGTGGTCGGCCACTCCCAGGGTGAGGTCGCCGGCGCCTACATCTCCGGCGGTCTGCCGCTGGAAGACGCTGTGCGCGTGATCGTTTCGCGCGGTCGGCTGATGGCCGAGGGCGAGCAGATGATCACCGACGACCAGGTGCGCAATATGGCGCTGGTCGAGCTCAGCGCCGAGGACGTCGAGGCGATGCTGCCGGACTTCCCGGAGATCGAGCTCGCGGTCTTCGCCGCACCGACCAACACCGTGATCGGCGGTCCGCCGGATCAGGTGCACGCGATCGTCGCCAAGGTGGAGGAGCAGGGCAAGTTCGCGCGCGTACTGCAGACCCGCGGCGCGGGCCACACCTCGCAGATGGATGTGCTGCTCGGCGAGCTGGCCGCGGAGCTGGCCGGTATCGAGCCCACGTCGCTGAAGGTCGATCTGTACTCGACCGCGCACAAGGGCGCTGTCTACAAGGCCGGTCACGAGCCGGTGCACAACGAGGACTACTGGGTCACCAACATGCGTGGCTCGGTGTATTTCACCAACGCGATTCGCGCGGCGGTGGACTCCGGCATCACCACATTCCTCGAACTCGCCCCGAATTCCGTTGCGCTCATGCAGGTCATGGGCACCACGTTCGCGGCGGGCGTGCACAATGCCGCGCTGATTCCGACGCTCAAGCGTAAGGAAGACGAGTCCGCGGCCGTGATCTCGGCGCTGGCCCAGCTCTACGTCAACGGTCACGCGGTGGACCTGTCGTCGCTGCTGGCCCCCGGCCCGTACGCCGACATTCCGCGAACCACGTTCGTGCGCAAGGAGTTCTGGCCCAAGGGCAAGGCGCTCGCGGGCGGCGGCGGCAACGCCAAGGTTCCGGGCGCGCATGTGTCGCTGCCCGACGGCCGGCACGTGTGGGAGGTGCAGGCCGCGGCCGTCACCGATCTCGCCGCGCTGGTGAACGCGGCTGCCGCGCAGGTGCTTTCGGAGGTCCAGGCCGGTGCGTCGTACGCGTACGCGCCCGTTCCGATGACCGGCACGCTGACCACGACGCTGACCCCGTACCCGGGCGGTGCGGCCGCGCAGGTGCACGCCAAGGACGGCAACTCCTTCAAGCTGCTCTTCGACGGCGTCGTCACCTCGGGCGCGCCGCTGCCGGAACCTGTTGCGGTGCAGCCGGTTCCGGCCGCCGCGACGCCGGCCGCCGAGGTCGCGGTGGTGGAAAGCTTCGGGGACCGCTGGGATCCGAACGGCAGCCAGCAGCTCGAAGAGCGGCTCGCGCTGATCGTCGCCGAATCCATGGGCTACTCGGTGGAGGACCTCCCGATGGAGATCCCGCTGATGGAGCTCGGCCTGGACTCGCTGATGGCGATGCGCATCAAGAACCGCGTCGAATACGAATTCGATATCCCGCAGCTCCAGATCCAGGCCGTGCGCGACGCCAACCTGACCGAGGTCGGCAAGGTGCTGCGCTACGCCATCGAGCACCGTGACGAGGTGGCCGCGATCGCCGACCGGCAGGCCGCCGGTGAAGACGTGAGCATCGACGCCGACTTCGTGAACCAGGCGCGCGCCGCGATGGAGGCGGGCGAGGACCCGGCCGCCATCGCGAAAGCGGCTGCGGCGGAGGCGAAGCAGGACGCGACCGAGTCCGCGGCAGCGGCGAAGCAGGACGCAATCGAGTCCACGGCCGTAGCGAAGAAAGAGGCGATCGAGTCGGCGGCGGGCGCACTGGTCGCAGACGCCGCGGTGACGACCGACTCGGCTCCGGTGGCTGAGGAGCCCGTGCTCGGCGGCGTCGCCTACGAGGCCGAGAACGAGGACGACGTGCCGCCGCGCGACGCGGCCGAGCGTCTGGTTTACGGCACCTGGGCTCTCGTCACCGGCAAGTCCGCCGGCGGCATCTTCAATACCCTCCCGATTCTCGAGGAGGAGGTCGCCGAGAAGCTGGCGCAGCGCCTCACCGAGCGGGTCGGCGCGGAGGTCAGTGTCGACGACGTGCTCGACTGCGAGACCATCGAGCAGCTCGCCGATATCGTGCGCGAGTTGCAGGACAGCGGCGCGGACGTGGACGGCTTCATCCGGCCGCTGCGGGCCCGTGTCGAGGGCTCGAAAGCCGTGCCGGTCTTCGTGTTCCATCCCGCCGGCGGCAACACACTGGTCTATGAACCGTTGCTGAAGCGGCTGCCCGCCGACACCCCGATGTACGGCTTCGAGCGGGTCGACGGCTCGATCGAGGAGCGCGCCCGCCAGTACCTGCCGGAGCTGCGCAAGCTCCAGGCCGACGGCCCGTACGTGCTGTACGGCTGGTCGCTGGGCGCGGTGCTGGCCCTGCAGGTCGGTCAGCTGCTCCGGGAAGAGGGCGCCGACGTGCGCACCATCGGCCTGATCGATCTGGCCATCCCGGTCGAGAACGAAGACAACAGCCCCGAGGAGCGGGTGCGCCGGTTGGAGCGCTACCAGGCCTTCGCCAAGAAGACCTACAACGTTCCGCACGAACTGGATCGCGATCAGATCGAGGAACTGGCCGCGGCCAGCGACGAGGATCAGATGAAGATGATCATGGATCTGGTCAAGCTGAGCGGCGCGAAGATCCCGGGCGGCGTGCTCGAGCACCAGCGCACCTCGTGGATCGAGCAGCGCGCGCTGCAGCAGGCGCAGCCCAGCCGCTACGACGGCCACGTCGTGCTCTACCTCGCCGACCGCTACCACGACGGCGCGATCGAGCTGGAGCCCCGCTACGGCAACCGCCGCCCGAACGGCGGCTGGGACGAGCACATCCCGAATCTGGAGATCGTGCACATCCCCGGTGACCACCTGCAGATCGTCGACGAACCGCGCATTGGCAAGATTGGTACCGACCTCGCCGCGAAACTCGCGGAGATCGAGGCGAAGGGAGTTCAGTGACCACGACGGCCGAGAAGCTCGCGGACCTGCGCAAGCGCTTGGAGCTGGCGCAGGAGCCGACGGGTGAAGCGGGGGTAGCCAAGCGGGCGAAGAAGGGGATCCCCTCCGCCCGCGATCGGATCAACATGCTGTTGGATCCGGGCTCCTTCGTGGAAATCGGTGCGCTCGTGCGCAACCCGAACGACAAGAACGCCCTGTACTCCGACGGCGTGGTCACCGGCCACGGCCTGGTGGACGGGCGTCCGGTCGCGGTTTTCTCCCACGATCAGACGGTGTACGGCGGTTCGGTCGGCGAGATGTTCGGCCGCAAGATCGTCGCCACCATGGAGTTCGCCGCCAAGATCGGGTGCCCGCTGGTGGGTATCAACGACTCCGGCGGCGCCCGCGTGCAGGAGGCGGTCACCTCCTTGCACTGGTACGGCCAGCTGGCCAACGCGATGGAGCCGCTGTCCGGGTACATCCCGATGATCTCGCTGATCCTGGGCAACTGCGCCGGCGGCGCGGTGTACCAGCCGATCTGCACCGATGTCGTGGTCGCCACCGAGGACGCCCACATGTTCGTGACCGGCCCGAAGGTGATTCGGGAGGTCACGGGCGAGGATGTGAGCATCGAGGAACTCGGCGGCGCGCGCAGCCAGGCCAGCTACGGCAATATCCATCACGTGGCCGTCGATGAGAAGGCCGCGTTCGAATGGGTGCGGGATTACCTGAGCTATCTGCCGTCGAGCTGCGTGGAGCTGCCGCCGATCGTGAATCCCGGTCTGGAGCCGGAGATCACCGACTCCGACCTCTCGCTGAACTCGCTCGTCCCGGATTCCGACAACGCCGGCTACGACATGCACGAGGTGCTGCTGCGCATCTTCGACGACGGCGGCTTCCACGAAGTCGGCGGGCAGGTCGCGCAGAACATCATCACCGGTTTCTCCCGGGTGGACGGCCGTCCGGTCGGGGTGGTCGCCAACCAACCCATGCATTACGCGGGCGCGCTGGACGCGGCGGCCTCGGACAAGGCGGCGCATTTCATCCGGATGTGCGACGCGTTCGAGATCCCGCTGGTCCTGGTGGTGGACACTCCTGGCTTCATGCCGGGCGTGGAGCAGGAGAAGATCGGCGTCATCAAGCGCGGCGGCCGGTTCCTGTTCGCCTACCGGGCGGCCACGGTGCCGAAGGTGACCGTGGTGGTGCGCAAGGCCTACGGCGGCGGCTGGGCCGTAATGGGTTCCAAGGCGCTGGGTTCGGACGTGTACCTGGCCTGGCCGACCGCCCGGATCGCCGTGATGGGCGCCGAGAGCGCGGTCAGCCTGATGGGCGGCAAGCAGATCGAGGCGATGCCCGAAGATCAGCGTGCGGGCATGCGCAAGCAGATGATCGACTTCTACAACGCCACCGTGGCCACCCCGTGGCTGGCGGCCGAACGCGGCTACCTCGACGCGGTCATCGAACCGTCGGCGACCCGGCTGGAACTGCGCAAGGCCCTGAAGATGTTGCAGGGCAAGAAGGTTGTGAGTTACCCACGTAAACACCACCTGATCCCGATGTAGCACGGAATCTGAATCGGGCCGTATTCCCCTGGGAGACGGCCCGATTCGCGTATCTCCGGAAGATCAGGCGATGCTGGCGGATTCGATGACGACGTCGTCGGCCGGGACATCCTGGTGCCCGCCCGCGGAGCCGGTGGCGACGGCCGAGATCTTGTCGACCACCTCGCTGCCCTCGACGACCTTGCCGAAGACGGTGTAGCCCCAGCCCGACGGGGTCGGCGCCGAGTGGTTCAGGAAGTCGTTGTCGGAGGTGTTGATGAAGAACTGCGCGGTGGCCGAGTGCGGGTCGTTGGTGCGGGCCATCGCGACGGTGTACTTGGTGTTCTTCAGGCCGTTGGTGGCCTCGTTCTGGATGGGCGCCTGGGTGCCCTTCTGGCGCATGCCGGGTTCGAAGCCGCCGCCCTGAATCATGAAGTTCGGGATGACGCGGTGGAAGATGGTGTTGTTGTAGTGGCCGGAATTCACGTAGCTCACGAAGTTCTGCACCGTGTTCGGCGCCTGGGCATCGTCCAGCTCCAGCACGATGGGACCGTAATTCGTCACGAGATTCACCTTGGTCATACCCCCACCCTGCCAAATACCCCGTTCCCGGTCAGCCACTCGGGTCCTTTTTCGGTGTTCCAGCTATTGGTCGAGGGGGCTTTCGAGCACCACTCCAGCTAGCATTGCCAACCGTGTCAGACGCCGCCACAGCTGTACTCGAACGCCCGGCCCCCGCTCCGGCCGTCGCCCCTAGCGATTTCCGGACCGCGCGCACGATCGCGCTGATCACGGGCTTGATAGGCGCGTTGCTGGCGCTGGCCACACCGTTTCTTCCGGTCACTCAGACCACGGCGACGCTGACCTGGCCGCAATCCGGCACGCTCGGCAATGTCACCGCGCCGTTGATGTCGCAGGTGCCGATCGAGCTGAAGGCCACGATTCCGTGTTCGGCCGTGGAATCGCTGCCCGCGCAGGGCGGCATGCTGCTGGCGACCGCGCCGCCGCAGGGCGACCAGGCGGCGCTGGAGGCGATGTTCGTGCGCGTCTCCGCCGACTCCGTCGATGTGGTCGACCGCAACGCGGTGGTGGCGTCCGCGCCGCGGTCGGACATGGGGCAGTGTTCCTCGATCCTGATCTCCTCCAACAGCGACCGGACCCGTGCCGAGTTCGCGGGTCTGACCCGGGAGGTGGAGAAGCAGGTCGAAGGCGCGGATTCGGTCATCGTGCGGGAGCCGCTCATCGGTGATCTGCTCGGCGATCATCGCCCGCAGATCGTCGGTGTGTTCTCGGATCTGCGCGGTGCGGCGCCCGCGGGTCTGTCCTTCGAATCGACCATCGATACCCGTTTCACCACCAGCCCCAGCGTGACCAAGCTGGTCGCGATGATCGCGGCGGTGCTGCTGACCCTGATCGCGCTCGGTGCGCTGGCCAAGCTGGACACCAGCGACGGCCGCGGGCATCGGCGCTTCTTCCCGGCGCGGTGGCTGAAGCCGACCTGGGCCGACGGCGCGGTGGTCGGCACGCTGCTGGTGTGGCACTTCATCGGCGCCAACACCTCCGACGACGGCTACATCCTGAGCATGGTGCGGGTCGCGCCGCACGCCGGCTACATGGCCAACTACTTCCGCTGGTACGGCGTCCCGGAGGCGCCGTTCGGCTGGTACTACTACGTGATCCAGGCGTTCGCGGAGATCTCCACCGCAAGCCCGTGGGTCCGGGTGCCCGCGCTGATCTGCGCGATCCTGTGCTGGATGGTGATCAGCCGCGAGGTCGTGCCCCGCCTCGGCCGCGGTGTGCGCAACAGCAAGGTGGCGCTGTGGACCGGCGGCCTGGTGTTCCTCGCGTTCTGGCTGCCCTACGACAACGGTCTGCGCTCGGAGCCCATCGTCGCGCTGGGCGCGCTGCTGACCTGGGTTTCGATCGAGCGCGCCATCGCCACCGGGCGGATGTTGCCCGCGGCGGCCGCGGTGCTCATCGCCGCCTTCACCTTGGCGGCGGCGCCGACCGGTCTGATGTGTGTGGCGGCGCTGCTCGCCGGGATCCGCCCGCTGATCCGGATCGTGGTGCGCAGGCGCCGCGACTTCATGAAACTCGGCGCCTCGCCCTGGTGGGGTTCGACCCTGCCCTTACTCGCGCCGGTCGCGGCGGCGGGCGTGCTGGTGCTGACCGTGGTCTACAGCGACCAGACCTTCTCGGCCATCCAGGAAGCCAACCGGGTGCGGCAGGCGACCGGCCCGAACCTGGCCTGGTACGAGGACTACCTGCGCTACTACTACCTGTTCGTGGAGACGGTGGACGGCTCGCTGCCGCGCCGGTTCGCGTTCCTGACCATGCTGCTGTGCCTGTTCACCACCATGCTGGTGCTGCTGCGCCGGCGTCAGGTGGCGGGCATCGCGAGCGGGCCGACCTGGCGGTTGATGGGCATCGTCTTCGGCACCATCTTCTTCATGATGTTCAACCCGACGAAGTGGACGCACCACTTCGGCGCGTACGCGGGCATCGCGGGCTCGCTGGCCGCGGTCACCGCGGTCGCGGTGTCGGCCACCGCGCTGCGGCATCGCAAGAACCGGGCCATCTTCCTGGCCGGGCTGCTGTTCGTGCTCGCGGTGTCGTTCTCCGGCATCAACGGCTACTGGTACGTCTCCAGCTTCGGCGTGCCGTGGTTCGACAAGCGGATCTCGTTGCAGGGCTACCAGGGCAACACCCTGATGCTGGTGCTGTTCGGTGTGGCGCTGGCGCTGGTCGCCTGGCACGCACTGCGGGAGGGCTATGCCAAGCCGGAGAGTTCGCCGAAGTCCGAGCGCGGCCGGCGGATCCGGAAGTTCGCCGCGATTCCGCTGACCATCGTCGCCGCCGGAATGGTGGCGCTGGAGGTGCTTTCGCTGGTCAAGGGCGCTTACGCGCAGTACCCCGCGTATTCGCTGGCGCGTTCGAACTATGACGCGATCAGCGGCAACGCCTGCGGCCTGGCCAATGACGTACTGGTGGAAGCGGATCCGAACGCGGGCCGGTTGCAGCCGATCATCGACCCGGCGACTCCGCTCGCGGGCGACGACCCGCTGGCCGGTGTGGCGCCGGTCGGCTTCGACCCGAACGGCGTGCCGGACGACCTGTCCGCCGACAGCGTCGAGGTGAAGCCGGGCACCGGCAACACCTCCACCCAGTCGGTCGGCGCGGCATTCGCCGAGGGCGAGAGCGCGGGTACCGGCGGCGGTAAGGGCGCGGTCGGCGTGAACGGGTCCACCGTCGCGCTGCCGTTCGGCCTGAACCCGGCGACCACCCCGATCATGGGCAGCTACCAGCCCGGCGTGCAGCAGCCCGCGAGGCTGACCTCGAGCTGGTACGAACTCGGACCGCGGTCGGCGGACAAGCCGCTGGTGGTGATCTCCGCCGCGGGCCGCATCCTGTCCTTCGACGACACCGGCGACATGAACTACGGCCAGACGCTGGTCGTCGAATACGGCAAGCGCCTGCCCGACGGTTCGGTGGGCAAGCTCGGCGACTACCTGCCGCGCGATATCGGCCCGTTCCCGTCCTGGCGCAACCTGCGGGTGCCGCTGTCGGAGCTGCCGGCCGAGGTGGACGCGGTGCGCATCGTCGCCAACGACCCGATCCTGATCGGTGACCAGTGGCTGGCCTTCACGCCGCCGCGCATGCCGAAGCTGGAGTCGCTGAACAACTTCCTGGGTTCCGAGCAGCCGATCCTGGAGGACTGGGCGGTCGGCCTGCAGTTCCCGTGCCAGCAGCCGTTCCTGCACAAGAACGGCGTGGCGCAGGTGCCGAAGTTCCGCATCCTGCCGGATCGGCCGCTGGCCATCAGCTCCACCAACACCTGGCAGGCGCAGGAGT
The DNA here is from genome assembly GCF_040681285.1 of Nocardia sp. NPDC051832. Taxonomy (NCBI): domain Bacteria; kingdom Bacillati; phylum Actinomycetota; class Actinomycetes; order Mycobacteriales; family Nocardiaceae; genus Nocardia; species Nocardia sp. NPDC051832. Next base: position 1,197,136 of record NZ_JBFAYL010000001.1, on the reverse strand, counting down.
TCGGCGGCCCACTCGGCTTCAGCCAGATGCTGGCGAAGTCGACGACCCTGCCGACCTATCTGAAGGACGACTGGGCTCGGGACTGGGGTTCGCTGGAACGTTACGACCAGTACCTGCCCGCCACCGCGGCGCAGCTGAAAACCGGCACCGAAACCCGCTGGGGTTTCTGGTCGCCCGGGATGATGCGGGTCTTCTAGCCCGCCGGTTACACGAACAGCAGGCCCGCTGAGCAACTCTCAGCGGGCCTGCTGCTGTGCGTAGTGATTTATACCTTCAACATGCGCCGGCCGAGCTCGCGGCGCAGCACCTCTTGCGAGGGCAGCCGCCCGAGAACCCGCAGTACTTCCGGACGCAACTCCGATTGCTCCTCGTCGGTGAGCAGATCGACGAGATCGCGCAGACCCATGTCATCGAACGCCGCTGTCATACTGCACACATTACGTCCCGGACGCGTCCTCGTCTCTATTTCGACTCATCGGTTACGAAGGTGTCATCGCTACGAAACGGTCAGTCCCCCAAGTGCTTTCATGATCTTGGCGTGGGTACTCCGGCGTAACCGGGTCGGAATATTGACAAAAAGTAAACGCCGCCCCGGCGGGGCGGCCGTCTACTGTCAGATATGTCCAGAAAGTGATAGCACGGCCGGTAGCGTGCCGGTAGCTCTTTCCTCGATCCGGCCCGGAGATCAGGGGATCCGGATGGGGGCGTCCTCGGCCAGTCCCCAGCGCCGCACCACCGTGGCGCCGATGGTCGCCGGAGCGGCGGCCGGGTCGTAGGGCGTGAACCGCTCCAGCGCGCCCCAGTCCCGGCCCCAATCCTGGTCGAGATAGGTGGGGATGGTCTCCGCCTGCAACAGCAGACTGGTCCAGCCCAGCGGGCCGCCGCCGATATCGTCCTGCCAGGCGTTGGAGGCGTCCGAGCCGACCCGGTCGGGCAGGATGCGCCACTTCGGCACCTCGGCGACGCCGTCGTGGTGATCGAAGGGCCGCTGGCAGGGGAAGGCCAGGCCGACGTGCCAGTCCAGCAGCACCGGATCCGTGGATCCCACCACGGAATTCAGGGAGGCCAGGCGGGGCAGCCGCGGCGGGGTGACGGCCAGCCACTGCTTCGGGGTGATGTCGTTGTCGACGGCGACCAGGCGCACCGCGTTCACGCCCGCGGGCAGCTGTTCCAGCGGGACGCGCAGGTTCCGCCAGGACGGGGCCGGCCCGATATCCATCGGGTCGATGGAACCGACATCGGTGAACCGGCCGTCAGCCGTGCGGGTGCCGTACTCCAGGTGCAGTTCCTGGCCATAGGTGACGACGCCGTCTTGGTCCACCGACCGGATGCGGCCCGCCGCGGTAATGGCGAGCACCTGGTAGGCGGGGTCGTTGCGCACGCTGTCGGTGAGATCCAGGCGGTACCACTGCGAGGTCAGCTTGGCCTGCTCCTGCGCGCCATCGCTGTAACTACCCATGATCGGCGTGCGCGCCGGGTCCAGGCCGAACGGCAAAGCGACGGTGCTGCCGTTGATTCCGGTCTGCTCGGTGGTGCCGCCGCCGGTGCCCGCGCCGGTGGTGTTGCTGGTCTTGTTCTCGTCCTTGCTGATCGAGTTGGCGCCGCCGGAGACGGTTTCCTCCTGATCGGCGGTGAGGTCGGACGCCACCCCGTTCGGGGTGAAACCCGTGGATTCCGCGGACAATCCGTCGGCGGGCGAGCCGTCATAGGGTTGCAGCAGCGAGTCCGGTGTGTCGGTCTCGACCAGTACCGAGTTGGCCAGCGCGCACGGATCACCTTGCAGCGTCTCGATATTGGACTTGCCGATGGAGTAAGCCGGGTACTGCGTGACCGCCGCCTTGGCCAGCGACGCCACCTCGAACACCACCAGCAGCGCTGCCGCGATGGTCAGCGGCGCGGAGGCGAACCGATCGAAGCGCCTGGCGGGGAAAGCCTTCTGGTAGGGCGCGCGGTAGTGCTCCCAGATCGCCCACAGCAGCGCGAGCCCGGCGAGGCCGAGGAACAGCGTGGAGATGCCCTTGCCCGCCACCAGCGGTGCTTTGTCCCACCACGGCACGCCGTAACTGGAGACGTACCACCAGCCGTTGGACCCGGTGAAGGTGATGGCCAGCAGGAACAGCACCGCCGCCGCGAACAGGGCCCGGTTGCGCCGGAATCGAATGCCCTCGCTGCCCACCGCGACCGCCGCCAGCGCGGCCAGCGAACCGGCCAGACCGGCGTACACGCCGAAGTGGTGCGTCCACTTGGTCGGCGTGAACATCATCAGCAGCAGGGACGCGAACACGATCCCGAGGATGCGAACCGACGGGCCGCGCGCGGTCCCGGGGATCCGGCCCTTACGGAGCACCTGCAGCACGCACACCAGCAACGCCAGCAACATGATCAGCACGCCGAACCGGCGGGCCAGCGAACCGTCGGGGGAGAGCATCAGCAGGGAGTCCCAGCGGGTGCGCTCGTCGAACCAGGCGACATTCGGTCCGATGATGGTGCGTACCCGCGTCGCCTCCATGACGGTTGCCAGCGTCTGATCGGCGAAAACCGCTGCCAGAACCAGGCTTCCGGCGGCCAGGCCGGGCGCGATCAGGGCGGCGTACCGGAAGAAGGTGGTGAGCCGGGAGCTGCTCGACGGATCGGCGGAGTCCGCCGCATACACCTTCGGCTTGCTCGAAACCTCGGCCGCATCGGCGGATTCCGGACTGGGCTCGGCGCTACCGGCTTCCGAGCCGATCGCGTCGCCCGCCGCGGGCACATCGGCGTGCGCGTCGTCGGCTCGCGCAGTGGAAGTCACTGTGCCGGAACCGGTCGCCGGCGCATAGGCGTCGGCGGCGATCTGCTGTGGCCGCTTGCCGTGGGCGCGCTTGACGATGATCTCGAGTACCGGGCGCGAGCCCGCGATCAACGCGGCCACACAGATGAGGCCGGTCGGCCCGGCTGCGAGCGAGAACGCGGCGATCAGGACGCCGATCGCGGCGGGCAGCAGTCGGCCGGTGGCGATCGCGCGCTCGATGGAGCACCAGGTGAGCAGCGCGCCGGCGGCGATCAGCGGCTCGGGACGCAGGCCGTTGTCGTAGGGGAGCCAGAACGCGAGGAAGACCAGCCCCGCGGTCCACAGCGCGATCTTGTGCCGTCGTACCCGGGCGCCGAGGCGGGGCAGCACCTCGCGTGAGATCACCAGCCAGCACGCGATGCCGGCGAGCAGCGTGGGCAGGCGGATCCAGGGGCTCGCGGCGGAGACCTTCGTCATCCAGGCCAGCACTTCGTAGGACCAGCCGAACGGTGCTTCGGGGACGCCGAGCCAGCGGTAGTAGTTGGCCATGTAACCCGAGTGCTCCGAGGCCCGGGCCATGTTCAGGATGTAGCCGTCGTCGGAGGTGTTCGCGCCGAGGAAATGCCACACCAGCAGCGTGCCGAGCACCACGACGTCGGCGGCGGTGACCCGCCACCAGTGCGCCGGGAGGAAGCGGCGAGCCCGGCGACCGTCGGAATTGTCGAGCAGATGCAAGGCGATCAGCGCGATCAGGGTGAAGATCGCGGCCGCGATCATCGCGGCCAGCTTCACCGCGCTCGGTGTGGAGGTGAAGCGCGAGTCGATGTCGGCGTGCAGGTGCGCGCCGGTCAGCTGGGCCTGGTCGAGTTCGGTGAACACCCCGACCACCTGCGGGCGGATGTCCCGGGTGACGGTGTTCTGGAACGGGGTGCCGTCTTCGCGCTGCGCGCCGAGGAACTCGACGGAGGTGCGGGCGTCGGTCGCGTCGATCTTGATCGAACCGCAGCCCGCGATCTCCGCGACCGGCGCGGACAGCAGGGGCACGTCGCGCTGCAACACCGCCAGGGTGCCGCCGGTGATCGAGACCACCAGGCCCTTGGAGGTGGCCTTTCCGGAACCGACCGGAATCGTCGACAACAACGTCCGGGTCGCGCCCTCGGCGGGCGCGGGGCCCTGGAGCGCCGAACACGGCAACTCGGCCTGCAACCGCAGCGGCACATACGACACCAGCGGCGCTTCCACGCTGGTGCTGTTGCCCGCCTGCGGCCAGTCCAGGGTCGCCCGGTCCTGCTCGACCGGTAAGACCGGCGTCAGCAGCGCCAGCACGAATCCGAGTAGCCCGGAGACGAGGGCGATCAGGCGGTAACGGTTGAACGCTGAAGTCGATCGGTCCGCTCGCACGAGGGTTCATGCTAACCACCGTGTTCGTGGAACCAACTCCGCCGACTATTTCAGTCCTGTTGCGGCGTCACCGCTGGACGGTGACCAGGGTGAAAGGACCGATATCGGTGGTGGTGAACGCCGGATCCGAGAACAGTGTCTTCGGGAAAGCGACCTGGTAGCGCTCGACGTTCGGGTCGTTCGGGTAGACGTCGCGAGCCAGGCGCAGGGTGTAGGTGTCGCCGCTGCGGCGGAACAGGAACGCGTCCGGCGCCCGCCACGGGCTCTTCGACAGTGCGCTCAGCAGCGCGTCCGAGGACTTCAGCGCGCTCCACTCCTTGATCAGCGCGGCGCGACCGGCGAAGTCCGCCAACGGGTTCGCGTAGTGCGAGGTCAGCGCCTGGAATCCGAAGTAGGGGTAGAAGGCCAGGAAGCTGGTGTCGGCGGTCAGCACGACCGACTGATCACGCGGCCGCCCGGTCTGCGCCAGCAGGGCCGCGTCGACCTCGCGGTAGTGCGCCACCGCCGAAGGGTGCCGCTTGTCCGCCCGCACCCCGTCACCGTCGGTATCGGTGTAGGCCGTGTTGATTTCGGGTGTGAGCACATGCGGAATGTCCTGCGCGAATGCCAGTGCGCCGAGCACCGCGAGCGTCGCCGCGACCGGCTTCAACAGCGCCGGCTCGTTGAACGCCTGGTACAGCGCCCGCGCGCCTTCCACGAATCCGAAGGCGCCCGCCGCAGCCAGCAGCACCTTCAGCGGCGCGTCCAACCGGAACGAGAGCAGCGTGGTGCCCGCCGCGGTCGCCAGCATCGACAACAGCGTCCACAGGTAGACCGCCACCACCCCGATGCCCAGCGCCTGCGCCCGCCGCGACGATCCGGCCCGCAGCACCAGCCAGATCGTCCCGATCAGGCACAGGCCGCCCTGCAATGTGAATTCGACCATGGGCAACGGCAATTCGGCCCCGGACTCCGGCAGATAGTGCAGCGCCGTCCCGGAACTCGGCAGCTTCGTGGTGAGCGTCTGCCAGAGGTAGGGCAGCCATACGATCGCCGCGATCAGCCCGGCGATCACCGCGATCGCGAGCAGCCGCGCCAGCGGCGGTATCGCGGCTTTCCAGGCCGGACTCGTCGCGCCGGCAACGGTATTCGCGCCCCGCGGGTTGTTGAGCGCGCGCTGTGCCCGCACCGCCACCCAGGCCGCGGTTACGCCCATCAACGCGACCGCGAATGCCGCGAGCAGGAAGTGCAGTGTGTAGAAAGTCGCGGCCAGCCCCAGGAAAAGCCCGGTTCCGACCACCGCGCCCCAGCCGCCCGCGGTCCGCTCGGCACCCGCCGCCACCGGCCGATGCAACGCGCCCCACGCCAGCACCAGCGCGGGCGCAAGCAGCATCACGATCACCGCGCTGTAGGCCTCCGGCGCCGCCCAGGTGATCGTCACCGCGGTAGTCGCCGCGGTCACCGCGACCGCCCAATCGGACCGAATCAGCTTGGACCACAACACGAGCGACAACACCGCCGCCACCGCGAGCGACCCGATCGCATAGGGCTTGAAGGCTTCCCACCCATCCATGCCGAGCACGTTCGCGACCCGCCCACCGGCCCAGAACCATCCGGCCGGATAGAACGGCGGCAGGTCCACATAGGTCATATCCCGTAGCGCCGCACTGTCGGTGAGCCTGGTCAGGTACTCGGTCCGGAACTCCTGATCAACCGAGACCCCGAACAGATACAACTTCGTCGCCGCGAGCGGCATCCCGAGCGTCACCGTCACGAACGTCGAAATCCCGGCCCAGGACAGCACGTTCGCCACCCACGGCCATTTCCGCACCCGCAGCAACCAGATCGCCGCGACAATCAGCACCGCCGCCCCGACCTGCCCCACCGTGGTCAACGCCCGAGTCACATTGGAGGAGTTGAACGCCGGCCACTGCACCATCGAAAACGCGAAAAGACCCACCCCCGCGACCACCACGGCAACAACCGCCGCCAGCACCGCTTCCCCCAGCCCCGCCCCGACCTGCCGAACCGCCGCCCCTGCTCGTCCAGGTGCCGCCGTCACGCCGGTCTCGGTAACGGTGCCGCTCATAGCCCCTCCGGTTCCCTCTGTCGTCCTATCAGCCCGAAAAGCCGTCGTCAGCCTAGTGCCCCTCGATCACCACCCGCAGTCCCGCCACGTCCCCGCCCCACCGCATCCGCGCATCCCACACCCACAGCCCGCCAAGCGTCCGCATGCCTGCCATCCGTTTGGGCCTTGCTGTTCCGCCATCCGGCGCACGGGGCCGTGCGGGTGGTCCCGGGCATGAGCAAGGCCCCGAACGATGTTCCGTTCGGGGCCTTGCTGTTCGGCGAGCGGCGGCGGTCCGGGCCGGGACCCCATCAAGCGCTGAGGGCCGCGGTGATCTTGCCGGCGATCTGTGTGGCGGTCGGGCTGGGCTCGATCTCGGCGGTGGCCGCCTCGATCGCGGTGCGGATCGTGCCGCGGAAGTTCTCGGCCTCGGCCGGATCCAGTTGGCCGAGCAGGTGCATGGATTCGGTCAGGGCCGGCAACACCTGGTCAGCGAGCTCGGCGACGGTTTTGCCGTCGAGCTTGATGTCCTTCGACTTGGCGGCGAGGACGTGGCCGACCGTTCCGGTCGCCGAGTAGAGGGCGGCGGTGCCCGCGGTCGCGGCTTTGTGCGGCGCACCGCTGGCGGCAGCCAGCAGGGAGACCGCGCCGTAGGCGGCGGTGCGCAGGGTGGCCTTGTTCTGGTCGGTCAGGGTGACGGACATGGTGTTCTCCTTGAAATCGGTGGTGTTGCCGGGTTTTTGGCGGGGGCGGAATGCGGTCAGCGTGAGCGCGCCGCGGTAGCGGGGACGGTTAGTTCTGGTCATCGGCGGCGGACTCGCGCACGGCTGCGGCGACGGCTTTGAAGTCCTTGCGCAGGATGTGGGAGTGGTTCGACGGCACCTGGGCGTGGATGGTCAGGTTCGGGTTCGCGGCCAGGACCGGGTCCAGTGAGGCGCGGGCGGCGGCCATTTCTTCCTCGCTGCCGCCCAGGTTGGAACCCGAGGCCAGCACGTAGCGCAGGGGCCGCGTGATCTGGTTCAGGGTGGGGGCCATGTCGGCGCAGATCTGGTTGATTTCGATGCCGACCTCGGCGTGCTGCTCGACCGACATCTTCGCGGCGAGGCCGAAGGGACGCACGATCGGGAACAGGAACCGCATCTTGTGGAACAGCTTGCGGATCTGCTCGCGGCCTTCTTCTCCGGTCAGCCCGTAGGGCATGGCCCCGTCGACGGCGACGACGCCGATGGTGCGGTCGGGGTTGCGTTCGGCCCAGTGCGCGGCCAGGGTCGCGCCGTAGGACCAGCCGACCACGATCGCCCGCTGCACGCCGGCCGCGGCCAGCACCGCGTCCACATCGCGCAGGCAGGCTTCGAAGGAGTAGTCGGCGGAGGTCTGGGACTTGCCGCGGGCCCGCTTGTCGTAGGTGATGTGGCGGTAGCCGTCACCCAGCTCGTTGATCAGCTTCTGCCACGGCTTGGTGTTGGCGTAGGCGCCGTTGATGTAGAGCACCGGGATCCCGGCGCCACCGGTGTCGGTCACCGACAGTGCGGTGTCTTCCACCGGCACCATCCCGGCCCAGGCGGAGGCGGTCGCAGCGGTCTGGTTCGCGGTCGTGGTGGTCATTTTCTTCTCCTTGCATCAGGGTTTCGATCTCCGAGGCTCCCGTTGTTTGGGAATCTCTGAATAATGAAGACAGTACGTTGCGTTCATAAAACTGTCAACACGCAATGCGAGATTAAATTTGCAGCTCAGGAACATGATCTGTCGAACATTGCAATGACAATGTTGGTAAACGCAAAGCCTCCGAACCCAGCATGTCTTTGCAATGAGATGCGTTTTGCCGCATACTGGTCAGCGGAAGCGGGCGCTGAGCTCCGCTTATCTCGAGAGATAAGGACCGATCCGATGCCCGGAGGCAGGCTCACCAACGAGGACCGCAGGCAGATCGCCGCGGGGTTGTCCGAAGGCCTCGGCTACGCCGAAATCGGCCGGCGTCTGGACCGCCCGGCCTCGACGATCATGCGCGAGGTCACCCGTAATGGCGGGCCCGGCGACTATCGCGCCGACCGGGCGCAGCAGGACACCGGCGTGCGCGCCCGCCGCCAGAAGCGGGCCCAGCCGCCTGAGCCGGAACTTCCCGACGTGGGATACGGACGTGATCCCCGGGCGGTGCAGGACATCGCCGACGCGTGGGCCGCGCAGCTGGTCGGTCAGGGCCTGCCCCGGATGGAGGCCAGGGTCCTGGCCTGCCTGCACATCACCGATTCCGGCGCGCTCACCGCGAGCGAACTCGTGCAGCGCCTCCGGGTCAGCCCGGCCTCGATCTCGCACGCCGTCGCATGGCTGGAACAGCAGGGCATGCTCGCGCGCGAGCGCGTGCCCGGCGGCCGCCGCGAACGCTATGTCCTCGATGAGGAGATCTGGCTCCGAAACTTGCTCGCCTCGCTGGAGTTGCAGCAGGCCCTGGCCGCCGAATCGCAGCGTGCCGCCGCGGTGCTCGGGCTGGATACCCCCGCGGGCATGCGTTTCGAGGATTCCGCCGCACTGCTCATCCATATGAACGCCGCCCTGCAGCGGGCGACGGAGGAATGGCGGGAGCGGCTCGCCGCTCGTAGAACTACTTGACAGAGTGTTGTGTTTTTACAACACTATGTTGTGTGAGCCCAGTCAGAAGGGGAGAAACCCTCCCGATCTACAACCGCATCGCTGTGCTGCGGGCCGAGCACCGGATGAGCCGCGCGGCGCTGGCCGAGGCGGTGAACGTGAACACGCAGACCATCGGCGCACTGGAGCGGGGCGACCACTATCCGAGCCTCGATCTCGCCATGCGGATCTGCGATGTCTTCGCGTTGCCGATCGAGGCGGTCTTCGCCCGGGCCGAGTTCACGCCACTGTCGGCCGAGATCTATACGAAAGGACGGCCATGACTACCACGACCAACGGCCTGCTCGACCGCTATCAGGATTACCGGCTCCGCCGCTGGCTGGTCCAGGAGGAGCGCCTGTCCGGCATGTTCCCGCGCTGGCGCACCCGGCGCCGCCGGCGCGCGCTGGTGCTCACGGTGGCGGTCGCGATCACCGTCATGTTCATCGCCGGCGTGCTGTGCGCCTTCAATCTGCGCGAGGCGGCACTGGCCATGCTGCCCGCGGCCCTGATCTTCATTCCGGCCTGGGGCCTGCTGCGGATCGTCTCGCAGGTCCAGGACAGCGCTCCGGCGGCCACGCTCGACGAACTCGAGATCGCGCAGCGCAATACCGCGCGGTCCATCGGCTTGTCGATCACCCAGTTCCTGGCGCTGCCGCCGGTGCTGTACCTGATCTTCGTTTCGTCGCTGTTCCCCGACACCAGCATCTTCCAGTCCGCCTACGCGGGCGGTGTCATGGTGCTCGCGACGCTGCTCGCCGGTGGCTGCGCCCCGGGCATGATCCTGGGCTGGAATCGTCTCGATCCGGATCCCGAATCCTGACCTGCCGTCGAAAACCGAACGGCCCGCACACCTTCGAGGTGTACGGGCCGTTTCGGCGTTTACGTCAGAGCGGCAGCTTGCGGAAGACCGGTCGCGGGATGTGCCGGATGACCGACATCAGGTAGCGCACCGGGCCGGGCGCCCAGATCAGTTCCTTGCCCTTCTCGGAAGCCGAAACCGCCAGCGCGGCAACCTCTTCCTTGTCCACCGTGAAGGGCGCTTCCTTCGCGCCGGTGGCCTTCCAGTGCTCCAGCGTGGTGGTGGTGCGCACCTGGCCGGGCCGGATGACCAGCACGCGCGGACCGTGCGGGCGCAGCGCCTCGCCCAGGCCCAGGTAGAACCCGTCCAGGCCGGCTTTGGTGGAGCCGTAGACGAAGTTGGAGCGGCGCACCCGCTCGCCCGCCACCGAGGACATGGCGATGATGCGGCCGTAGCCCTGCGTCTTCATCTTCTCGCCGATCAGCACACCGACGGAAACCGCGGCGGTGTAGTTGATTCCGGCGATCTGCACGGCCTTGCGCTGGTTCTGCCAGAGTTCCTCGGCATCGCCGAGCAGGCCGAAGGCGACGATGGCGACATCGACGTCACCGCTGTCCCAGGCCGCGTCGATGACCTTGGGGTGGCCGTCGGTGTCGAGCGCGTCGAAGTCGATGATGCCGACCTTGCTGGCGCCGGCCGCGTACAGCTGCTCCGAAGCCTGCTCCCGCAGTGGATCATTGGGCAGCATGCCCAGGATGATGTGCGCGGGCCCCTTCTTCAGGTATTCCGCGCAGATCGCCAGGCCGATCTCGGAGGACCCGCCGAGCAGCAGAATCGTCTGCGGGTTACCAACGGCATTGATCACTGCAGCTCCAGCCTTCTCGCCATATCGGACATGAAAACGCCTGTCGGGTCCACGGTGCGGCGGACCTTGATCCACTCGTCGATCCGCGGGTACATCTTGTGGAAGGTCTCGGCGGTGGTGCGCGAATCCTTCGCGGTGTAGAGCCGCCCGCCGAATTCCGTGACGCGCCGGTCCAATTCGGTGACCAGCTCGTTCAGGCTGGGCTTGATCGGGAAGTCCACGCAGATGTTCCAGCCCGGCATCGGGAAGCTCAACGGCGCCTGATTACCCGGACCGAACAACTTGAACACATTCAGCGCCGAATAGTGCCCGGACGCCTGGATGTCGATGATGATCCGCTTGAACTCGTCGATCGCCTCGGTCGGCACCACGAACTGGTACTGCAGGAAGCCGTTCGAGCCGTAGCCGCGGTTCCACTCCGAGATCATGTCGAGCGGGTGGTAGAACTGCGTCAGATTCTGCACCTTGCCGGTGTAGTTCCCGCCCATGGCGTAGTACGCCTCACCGATGGCCGACAGCGTCAGCTTGTTCATGGTGAAGTTCGGGAAGATGTCCGGCACCGTCATCAGGTGCGGTGCGTCGAACTTCAGCGGCTTCTTCTGCAGGCGCTTGGGCAGCTCGTCGAGCTTGGCCAGGCGGCCCCGGGTGATGGTGGCGCGACCCAGCTTCGGCAGCGGGCTGATCACGTCGAACCACGCGCTGGAGTAGGTGTAGTTCGCCTCGCTGCCGTCACTGTGCGCGGCGATGGTCTCGTCGAGGGTGGCGGTCTTCACACCATCGTTGAGGAAGTAGGCGGTCTCCGTCGGCGCCATCTCGATGGTGGCCCGCAGGATGATGCCGGTCAGGCCGTTGCCGCCGACCGTCGCCCAGAACAGCTTGGCGTTGCGCTTGGGCGTGATGTGGTGCACCGAACCGTCCGCGGTGAGCAGATCGATCGAGCGCACGTGGTTGCCGAAGCTGCCCTCGCTGTGGTGGTTCTTGCCGTGGATATCGGAGGCGATGGCGCCGCCGATCGTCACCTGGCGAGTGCCGGGCAGGACCGGGACCCACAGCCCGAACGGCAGCGCCGCCTTCATCAACTGATCCAGGCTGACGCCACCGTCCACATCGACGATGCGCGTGTCGCGGTCGATGCGGTGGATGTTGTTCAGCGCGGTCATGTCGACGACGAGGCCGCCCGCGTTCTGGGCGTGGTCACCGTAGGAGCGGCCGAGGCCGCGCGCGATGACTCCGCGGCGCAGATGCGCGGGCTTGCTGTCGTTGTCCTCGGCCACCATGGCGACTGCCTTGGCGATCACTTCCGGATCGCTGGTGGTGAGCACTTCGGACGAGGTCGGTGCGGTGCGACCCCAACCGGTCAGCGACTTGGTCCGCGTCGGCAACGTGAAGGTCGCGGCAGCGGAAACGCTGTCGTTTTCACTGGCGACGGGACCGCTGTCGGTGGTCGGTGCGGGGGTCGGAGCTTTCGTGGACATCGGCATAGAGGCTACAGGTTCGGCACCGTTAGGCTCAGCGAGTGCAAGCCGAACCACACCTCCCGCTGCCTGCCGAGCTGCCGCTGGTAGACGAGCCGGGCGGGACCGATGTCGACCTGAAGACTCAGATCATCCGGTTCACCGTCACGGGCGGGCTGTCGGCGATCGTGGACTTCGGGTTGTACGCACTGCTGTTCACCGTGGTCGGCCTGCCGCGCGAGCTCGCCAAGTCGGCCAGCTTCGTCGCGGGTACGACAACGGCGTACTTGATCAATCGCCGCTGGACCTTCAAGGCCGAGCCGAGCCGGGTCCGTTTCCTCGCGGTGATCGCGCTCTACGCGTGCACCTTCGCCGTGCAGGTCGGCCTGAACGGCGTGATGTATTCCACGCTGCCGGACCAATGGTGGCGGCTGCCGCTGGCCTTCCTCGTCGCGCAGGGCACGGCCACCGTCATCAACTTCGTGGTGCAGCGCCTGGTGATCTTCAAGATCCACTAGGCCAGGCGGGCGCCGGCGAGATCTCGTTCGGCCGCGCCCGATTTCGCGCCGAAGTAGTCGCCGCCCTTGGCGCGCACGTTGTCGGTGCCCCACTCGCGTTGTTCCCGGGGCGCGGGCGCGAGATGCGGAATGTGCTTGCGGCAGTGGATGTATGCCTCTTCGACATCCACCACCACCCAGTGTTCGGCGACCCGGCCCTTGAGATTCGGCGGTAGGTCGGCGACGCAGCGGCGCAGCGCGGCGTCCTCGACGATGCGGGCCGAACCGTTGATGTGCAAACCGATGAGGTCGCGGACGAAATCGATTAGCAGGATGCCTACGTGGGGATTCTCCAGGATGTTGCCGAGGCTGGCCATTACGCCGTTTCCCCGATATTCCGGATAGGCAATCGTGCGGTCATCGATGACGTGCAGGAATCCGGGCGGGCCGGCACGGAAACTGGTATCGCATTCGCCGTGTTTGTCGGCGGTGGCGAGGAACGCCATATCCATCCGGGCGACGAATTCGATCATCACCGGGTTGAGCCGGTCCAGGACCTGGTCGGCGTAGAAGCGATCGGCTCTGTCCTGCGTACCGTACCTGTCCTGCAGTTCGTGCTCACCGTCACTGCCGCAACGTGTTTCGGGCATGGGTGCCCCCTAGGGTTGCCGGAGCTGTCGAGATGTTACAGCCGCGTGCACCGCGGCTCCCCGATGAGCGCGCAGGCACACCAAATCTGATCCAGTCTAGTGGAAACCGTACGGGCTAATACCCGAAATCAACATTGCAAAAGCACCGAATGCTTAGTTAGCGCAAGCGTTTCCGAAGATTAGCTACATTCCGACCGGACGTTTTGTCAGACCTTTGCGAGGTCCGCGCGCAATTTCAGCAGGTTCGCCTTTTCGGCCACCAGTCGATCGATGCCGGCGTCCAGCTGGCGGCAGCGCTCGTCGAGCTGGGCCAGTACGGCTGCGCGGTCCTCGCCGGTCGCGTTCTGCGGTGCGGCGCAGAGGATGTGGATCAGCTCGGTGGCTTCGGTCAGGCTGAGACCGGAGCCGAGCAGGCAGCGGATGTCCCGCACGATCTGCACGTCCTCGGCGGTGTAGTAGCGATAGCCGTTGGGATGACGCCGCGGCGTCAGCGCGCCCGCGTTCTCGTAGTGCCGCAGCATCCGCGGGGTCGCGCCGGTGGCCTGGCTCAGCTCGCTGATCCGCATGTTCGGCTCGCTCCTTGACATTGACGTTAATGTCATACTTTAGCTTGGCAGCATGACGAACGAACAGCACCGCCCGAACGTCCTGCTCGTGGTCGCCCACCCCGACCACGATTCCGCCTCCTGGGCCCTCACCCGCGCTGTCGAAGAAGGCATCCGGTCCGACGGCAGTACGGCGGTCACCGTGCACGATCTGACGGCGACGGGCTTCGACCCGGTCTTCACCGCCGCCGACCTCGCCGTGCACCGGCTGCGCGGCGAGGTGCCCGCGGACGTCGCCCGGGAGCACCGGCTGGTCGAATCCGCCGATGTCGTCGTCGTGCTGTTCCCGGTCTACTGGTGGTCGCTGCCCGCGCTCGCCAAGGGCTGGATCGACCGGGTGTTCAGCCGCGGCTGGGCCTACGAGAACAGTGCCACCGAGACCGGCAGCGCCATCGATGAATTGCACTTCGTGGGATTGGCGGGCGTGCAGGAGCGGACCTACGACCGCCGCGGGTACAAGGAGTCGATGACCACCCAGCTGCGGCACGGCATCGCCGGCTACTCGGCCGTCGCGAACTCCTCCCTGACACTGCTCTACGGCACCGAGACCACCGACGCCGCGGCCCATCAGGACCTGGCCGCCCAGGCTTTCAAGCTCGGCGCGGACCTGGCGCAGCGCGCCCAGGCGGCCTTCGACCGGAGTTAGGTGGCGATCAAGGTCACCGGGACCCCGTTGAAGACCGCGTTCCCCGAGGGCGCGTCCACGATCGAATCATCCGTCAGCACATTGGCGTTCACGCCGGCGTGCGCCCGCGCTACGGTCTGCGCGCTGTCCTGGTGACCCCAGCCGTGCGGCAGGCTCACCACGCCGGGCATGATCGCCTCGGTCGGCTCCAGCGGCACCGTCAGGGTGCCCGCCGCGGACTTCACGACCGCGTGATCGCCCAGCCCGAGCTTTTCCACATCCTGGGGATGAATGTGCAAGGTGCACTTGTTCGATCCGCTGACCAGCGGCGCGACATTGTGCATCCAGCTGTTGTTGGAACGCAGCTGCCGCCGCCCGATCAGCACGAAATCCGGTGCGGGCTCCCCGATTCGGGCCCGCATCCGCTCCACCTCGTCGAGCAGCGGCGCGGGCGCCAGCTCCACCCGCTTGGACGCGGTGATCAGCACGCCGGGCAGCCGTGGCCGCAGCGGCCCGAGGTCGATGCCGTGCGGATTGTCCAGCAGGGCTTGCAGATTAAGCGTGCCACCGTTCCATTCGCCGTACGGCCCGACGCGCAGCATGAGGTCCAGGCGCTGCTCGGTACTGGTCGCGCCCTGCAACTCCGGGCGGCGATCGGTGAGCCCGGCCTTCTGCAGCGTGCCCGAGATGATCAGCTCGTCCACCAGTCCGACGACATCGCCGGTGTGCGGCTGCCCGGTCAGCGCCGCGCCCAGCCGCGCCAGCACCGCGGCCTCGGACGGGCGGTCTTCCAGCGGCACCAGCGGCGGCGAGTACCGGGCGTAATTGCGTACCGCGAACTGCAGCAGCGCGAAGTCGTAGTGCGGTGACTGCACCGGGCGCGGCGGCGGCAGGATGACATCGGCGTGCCGGGTCGTCTCATTGACGTACCGGTCCACGCTCACCATGAAATCCAGCTGCGCGAACGCCGCGTCCAGCCGGGCGCCGCTCGGCGCGGACAGCACCGGATTGCCCGCGACGGTGACCACCGCGCGCACCTGGCCCTTTCCGGGCGTGAGGATTTCGTCGGCGAGGGTGGCGACGGGCAGCTCGCCCATCGCCTCCGGCAGCCCGCGCACCCGGCTGGCCCAGCGCCCGATCCGGAACGGCTTGGTGCGGGGGATCCCGCCCGCCGCGGCCTCGGGGAACATCGCGCCGCCGGGCGAGTCGAGATTGCCGGTGAGTACGTTGATCGCGTCCACCAGCCACTGTGTGACGGTGCCGAATTCGGCCGTGCAGGTGCCGATGCGCGCGTACACGGCGGCGGTCGGCGCGGCGGCGAGCTCGCGCGCCAGCCGGACGATGGTCTCCGCGGGCACTCCGGTCCGTGTCGCGACCGCCTCCGGAGTGAATTTCAGGGCGGCCGTGCGTAATTCGTCCAGCCCGTGCACCTCGACCGACACCGCGGTCAACTCCTCGGCGAACAGCGTGTGCACGATCCCGAACAGCAGGTACGCGTCACTGCCCGGCCGGACGAACAGATGCTCGTCGGCCAGCTTCGCGGTCCGGGTGGCCCGCGGATCCACCACCACGAACTTTCCGCCGCGCCGGCGCAGCGCCTTCAACCGGCCCGGGAAATCCGGTGCCGTGCACAGCGATCCGTTCGATTCGAGCGGATTCGCTCCTAACATCAGCAGGTAGTCGGTGCGGTCCAGGTCCGGCACCGGGATGCGTAGCGGGTCACCGAACATCAGGCCGCTGGCCACTTGCTTCGGCATCTGATCGGCGGTGCTCGCGGAAAACAGGTTCTTGGTGCCCAGCGCCCGGATCAGCACCGGCACGTACAGCGCACCCGCCACGGTGTGCGCGTTCGGGTTGCCCAAATACAGTGCGGCCGACTGGTTCCCGTGCTCGGCGGCGAGCGCGGGGAAGCGTTCGGCGATGTAGTCGAAGGCCTCGTCCCAGGTGGCCGTGCGCCAGGTATCGGTGGCGCGGTCCCGGATCAACGGCTCGGTGACCCGGTCCGGGTCCTCGTCGAGCGCGCCGAAGCTGGCGCCTTTGGGACAGATGAAGCCCTGGCTGAACGGATCCAGCTTGTCTCCGCGCACCGAGGTCACGTGGTCGTCGGAGTCGAGCTGCAACTCCAGGCCGCACACCGCCTCGCACAGCGGGCAGGTTCGCAACAGGTTCCGAGACGTGATCTGGCTCATACAATCCAGGAAACCACAACGACCGGTATCCGCGCGTGGCGGTTACCGGTCGTTCCGCGTCCGGTTTCCAAGGACCGGCCGCCCCTGCAGGGGGGAATCGTGGGGGAACGCAGTATTCAGGTGGAGCGGATCAGCAGGCGACGCTGGTGACGTCGGCGCCGGCCCGGCGCCGGGCGAGCACCGAACGCACCGCCGCGCCGATCGCGACGACCGGCGGCAGCCAGCGGGCCTCGTGCGGGGCGACGCCCCAGCAGGCCGAGCCGGCGGAGAGCTGAGTCGGCGGCATCGGGATGCCCGCGCCGTCGGCGTAGATGACCGCGCCGGCCTCGCGTAGCGCGTCGAGTGCCATCGCGGCCTTGCGGACACCGGTGACCAGGTGGATCTCGCGCCGCTCGCCGCCCGGGATCTCGATCACGGGGCCGGAGAGGTTGTTGGCGCGCAGGAAGCGGCGAACCTCGCCCGCGAGCTCGCCGGTCACCTCGATGCCGGAAACGTCGGCATCGGTGATCAGGCAGATCCCGTTGGCCGTTTCGGCAACCGTCCACCCGCGCTGGCTGTAGTCCTGCGCTGCGGCAGTCATGTCGGCCGCCGAGACGGAAGTCGGAAACGTGGTGCGCACTGTCTTTCTCCATTCCCCGATAGATCTGGGTCCTGCTGCGTTCATGGGTCGTATCGACACCAGGTAGCTCCAGCGTTACGGATTGATCGGAAACTTCTTTACGAGTGTCGGATTCGTCTCACCGGTGCGGATTCGCTATTAATCCCCGGTTGGCCGCTATAGCGGTTTACGTGCAGGATCGCGCCATGACGGATAACACCGAGGGAATCCCCGTGGACCCCGCGGAGTACGAGACCGAATCCCGATGGATCACTTGGAAAGACCGTTTCGCCAAACCCCGTGAGGTTCGGGAAGAACCGGCCGCGGAACCGTTCGAAAGTCCGCGGGCATTCCGGGAGTGGAGCGTCGACGCGGCGCGCGGCCTGCTCGACGTGCAGTTCCACCGCCCCGCTACCCGCACCCTCCTTCCGCTGGCGTACATGCTCGGTCTGGCCGGCGCGGTCGCCGTCCCGGTCGTGCTGATCGTGCTGATGTGGCAGGTCTCCGCGGTACTGGGGGTGCTGACCGTGCTGATCGGCATCCCGCTGGGACTCACCATCGCGGCAGTCGTGCGACTGCTGCTCGAATTCCTGGTCAACGCCTCCCGGCTGGCGACCCGCGTGGAGCACATCAGCGAGCTGGCCGACGATCTGTTCCAAGCGCTCTCCGATGTCGCCGAACCGGTGAACCAGCTGTCCGAGGACGTGCGCGCGGTGCAGTTCTGGCGGTTTCGGAGAAAGGGCCCCAAGAAGTAGCTAACCAGGCTAAATTCCCCAATCAACCTTACCGTTAACCGCATTGGCGCGAATGTGACAGTGGCGTATCTGAGCTGTACGTCGTACGCTATGTCAGATTTGCTGTGAAACAATGCTGTTCGGGTGTCCGGGTCACGACGACGGATGCTGGTAGGGAAGCGTCGTACCGGTGACAGTGGAGGTGTCGCCGGGTAGTCGACGCGCGGCCACGTGCCGTATCAGTACGAGGGGGAAGCATGGCTGTACCGCCCAGAACGACAGGCTCCACCACCGGATCGACCATGCCGCGGCGCCAGCTCGGCCGCCAGCTGCGTGAGTTGCGGACCCGGGCCCGGATGACCACCCGGATGGCCGCCCAGCAATTGGAATGGTCCGAAGCCAAGATTTGGCGCATCGAAACCGGCCAGACCTCCTTGCGCAGCCTCGATGTCGAGGCCATGTGCAAGATCTACGGCGCACCCGAGGAACTCGTCGCACCGCTGGCCGCGCTGGCCCGGGAGACGAAGGCACGCGGCTGGTGGACCAGCTTCAGTGATGTCATCCCGGAGGGATTCGACGTCTACATCGGGCTCGAGGAAGCGGCCCGGGTGCTGACCTCCTACGAGAACGAACTCGTGCCCGGACTGCTCCAGACCGAGAGCTACGCCCGCGCGCTGATCGCGGCCGCGCGGCCCGGCATGTCCGCGGCCGAGGTCGATCGGCGCGTGCAGCTGCGGCTGGCCCGCCAGCAGCTGATCCTGCGCAGCGAGTCGCCGGTGCAGCTGGACGTGGTGATCAGCGAGGCTGTGCTGTGGCGTCGCATCGGCGGCCCGGACGCGACCGCGGCCCAGCTCGATCATCTGCGTCAGGTGTGCGACCTGCCGAATATCCGGGTGCAGGTGGTGCAGTCGGAGTCGGAATACCACGACGGCATGGAGACCGGCCGTTTCGTCATGCTGGAGTTCCCCGAGGGTGCGATGGGGGAGCAGCCGGAACCGCCGGTGGTCTACATCGAAGCCTTCACCGGCCCGGTCTATTTGGACAAGACGCCCGAAATCGATCGCTACCGTGCGGCTTTCGCCAGCATCAAGGCAGCGTCGGTGGACGCGCGCGCGATCATCGAGGACGCGCGCGCCAGCCTGGTGTAGCGCTCAGATATCGCAGCCCTTGCGCTTTTCCCACGTGCTCGCGAGGATTTCGCGATGGGTGGGCAGCGCCCGCTGGTAGACCTCGCGGCCCTTGTCGGTGAGGCAGACGAAGATGGCGCGGCGGTCGTCGACGCACATCCGCCGCGACACCAGTCCGTCGCGTTCCAGGCGCGCCACCGTCCGCGACAGCGCGCTCTGGCTCAGGTAGATGTCCTCGGCGAGATCGCTCATCCGGTAGTCGCCGCTGTTCGCGTCGATCAAACGGTCCAGCGTCTCGAACTCGCTGACCCCGATCCGGTGCTCGCCCTGCAGCGCTTTCTCCAGCGCGCAACTCACCGCCGCGTGACGATCGAGCAGCTCACGCCACTCGCCCACCAGCCCGGAGGCGGCGCTGCCCCGGACTGTCTCGGTTGGAGACGGCTTCGACATGACCACATCTTAGTGAGTGCGGCAGATATATGCAAACACATTAGATGTGTTGACAATTAATGTGCGTGCATGCAATCGTTTCGATCATGACTTCACCAGCAACGCTCTCGGCCGCCGCGGAGGCGACCGACCCGACCAAGTGGTCCGCCCGGCTCTGGGGCATGCTGATCACCCTCTGCATCGTGCTCTTCCTCGACGGCCTCGATGTTTCGATGATCGGAGTCGCGCTCCCCTCCATCGGTGCCGAACTCGATCTGTCCACCTCGACCCTGCAGTGGCTGGTCTCCGGCTACGTCCTCGGCTACGGCGGCCTGCTGCTGCTCGGCGGCCGTACCGCCGACCTGCTCGGACGCCGCAATGTCTTCCTGATCGCCCTGGCGGTCTTCGCGATCGCCTCGCTGGCAGGCGCTTTCGTCAGCGACGGCACCCTGCTGATCATCACCCGCTTCATCAAGGGACTGGCCGCCGCGTTCACCGCGCCGACCGGTCTGTCGATCATCACCACGAACTTCCGTGAGGGACCGGCCCGCAACAAGGCGCTGTCCATCTACACCGTGTTCGGTGCGGGCGGCTACTCCATGGGCCTGCTCTTCGGTGGCCTGATGACCGGCCTCGGCTGGCGCTGGACCTTCCTGCTCCCGGTCCCGGTCGCCGTCGCCGCCCTGGTCGCCGCCTGGTACCTGGTGCCCAAGGACAAGCCCGCCGAAGAAGGCGGACACGACATCCTGGGCGCGGTGCTGTCCACCGGCGCCATGCTGCTGTTGGTCTACACCGTGGTCACCGCTCCCGAAGTGGGCTGGGCCTCGGCGCGCACCCTCGGCTCGTTCGTGATCGCCGCCGCGCTGTTCGCCGGGTTCATCGCGGTGGAGAAGCGCGTGAAGTACCCGCTGATCCGGCTCGGCATCCTGAAGAAGGCCAGCCTGGTCCGGGCCAGTCTCGCCATCATCGCGGTCGCCGGCTCCTACTTCAGCTGGCAGTTCATCACCACCATGTACCTGCAGGAAACCCTCGGCTGGTCGCCGCTGAAGCTGGCCCTCGCGCTGCTGCCGGTCGGTCTGCTGGTGGTCTCCTCGGCCTTCGTCTCCGACAAGCTGGTCGATCGCTTCGGCACCGGCCCGATCATCGCGGTCACCCTGGTGGTCATGGCGCTGGGCTACCTGGCCTACCTGCGCCTGGACATCGCGCCGAACTACCTGACCATGCTGCTGCCCGCGCTGGTGCTGATCGGCATCGGCTGGGTCGGCTTCCCGGCCATCAACATCCAGGCCACCAGCGGCATCGAGGACGACGAGCAGGGCCTGGCGGCCGGCGTGCTGCAGACCGCCATGCAGGTCGGCGCGGCCATCATCCTGGCCGTGACCACCGCGATCATCACCAGCGGCGTGCACACCGACCGGAGCCCGGCCGCGATGCTGGACACCTACCGTCCGGGTCTGCAGTTCGCCGCCGGTGTGGCGATCGTCGGCGCCCTGGTCGCGCTGACGGTGTACCTGCCCAAGCGGCGCAAGACCGCGGCGCGACAGGATTCGGCCGCGGCCGAGCTGAAGCCCGCACTGGAGCCGGTCGGCTGAGTGACCGGTGCATGAGAGGAAGGCCCCGCGCATACGCGCGGGGCCTTCGTTTCGGCTCAGGTCCTGATCAGGAAAAAGGCGGGGCGGCAGAGTCTTTGGGGGAGCGGACGTAGGACAGCGCCTGCCCGTCCCGGCCCAGTTTCGGCCAGTCGATGCCGAGCCGGGGGTCGAAAGCGTCTATGTCCCGGTCGAATTCGGGGGTGTACTCCAGCGAGCACAGGTAGGTGACCGTGGACTGGTCTTCCAGCGACAGGATCGCGTGACCCAGCCCCTCGGAGAGGAACATCGAGCGGCGGTGCACGTCGTCGAGGAGCACGCTGTCCCACTGGCCGTAGGTGGGCGAGCCGGGACGCAGATCGACGACCACGTCGAAGAAGGCCCCGCGCACGCAGGTCACGTACTTGGCCTGGCCCGGCGGATCCTCGGTGTAGTGGATGCCGCGCAGCACGCCGGCCGCCGACACCGAGGTGTTGACCTGGCACAGATCGAAGGTCCGCCCGGTCGCCTTCTCGAACTCCGAGGCCTTGAACGTCTCGGCGAAGGTGCCGCGATCGTCGCCGTGCAGGCGCGGGGTCAGCACCCACGCGCCGGGCACCGCGAGTTCCCGAAACTCCATCGTCACCAATCCTTATGCTTCATTCCCTGATCCAGCCCCTGCGCGAGCAGGTCGAGCAGGTACCTGCCGTAGCCCGAGCGGACCAGAGGTTCGGCCTGCGCGCACAGCTGCTCGTCGTCGATATACCCCATCCGCCAGGCCACCTCCTCCGGCACGCCGATTTTCAGGCCCTGGCGTTCTTCGATGGTGCGCACGTAGTTGGCGGCGTCCAGCAGCGAGTCGAAGGTGCCGGTGTCCAGCCAGGCCGTGCCGCGGGCCAGTACGTCCACTCGAAGCCGGCCGGCGTCCAGGTAGGCGCGGTTGATGTCGGTGATCTCGTATTCGCCGCGCGCGGAGGGGCGCAGCGTCTTGGCGATCTCCACGACGTCGTTGTCATAGAAATACAGCCCCGGGATCGCGTAGTTGGAGCGGGGTTTCTTCGGCTTCTCCTCGATCGACACCGCGCGGCCTTCGTCGAACTCGATGACGCCGTAGGCGGTGGGATCGGAGACCCAGTAGGCGAAGACCGCGCCGCCGTCGAGGCCGGTGAAGCGGTTCAGGCTGGTGCCGAGGCCCGGGCCGTGGAAGATGTTGTCGCCGAGCACGAGTGCGGCGCTGTCGGTGCCGATGTGGTCGGCGCCGAGCACGAAGGCCCGCGCCAGCCCGTCCGGTTCCGGCTGCACCACGTAGTCCAGCGAGATGCCGAACTGGGAGCCGTCGCCGAGCAGGCGGCGGAACGCGTCCGCCTCCTCGGGTGTGGTGATCACCAGCACGTCCCGGATGCCCGCGAGCATCAGCGTGGACAGCGGGTAGTAGACCATCGGTTTGTCGTAGACCGGGACCAGCTGCTTGCTCACCCCGCGCGTGATCGGGTGCAACCGGGAGCCGGTGCCGCCCGCCAAGATGATTCCGCGCATGCCGAGGAGTCTGCCAGTTTCGCTACGAGGCGTCGCACTCGACGTCGGTGCGGTTCCGACACGCCTACGAATCCATCACGGGGGTTTAGATTCTCGGCGATTCGGGCGAATCTTGTCGCATAGGTCACATTCACGTGGTCTCCTGAGTTCGAGCGTTGTGAAACAACGCCGTGTGAGATGTCAGCGCCGATGTCTCGCCTGTCCCGGTGGGTGACCCCCGCCGTCCGTCGGGCACGGCGCGCCAGTGGGAAGCAGGTGCGCGATGACCGCGATCGGTGTCGGCGAAGTAATGAATCCGGATGGACCCAGCCCGGCGGCCCGCCTGCTCCTGGCGACCTGCACCTCGGTGGTGCGTCCAGCACTGCGTGTCGCACCGATCACCCGGGCGACCATCCCGATCGGCGCTTTCGCCATCGACAATCTGGCCAGACTGCGGCCCGGCCCACGCGGCGTGGACCGGGAGCAGGTGACGCTGAGGGGTTTCCGGATGGAGATTCTGCGCCCGGCCGGTGGCTCCAAGTCGCTGCGCAACGGCGCGATGCTCTACATGCACGGCGGCGGCTTCGCGGTCTGCGGCCTGAGCACCCACCGTCCGGTCGCCGCCAGCCTGGCCCGCCGGACCGGCCTGCCTGTGGTCAACGTGGACTATCGGCAGTTGCCCGGCCGCAGCATCACCCAGTCGGTACAGGACTGCCTCACCGCCTACCGCTGGCTGCTGCGCAAGGGCGTCGACCCGTCCCGGATCACCTTCGCCGGTGACTCCGCGGGCGGCTATCTCACCTTCGCCACCGCACTCGCCGCCATCGAAGCCGGTCTGCCCAGGCCCGCCGGCCTGATCGGATTGAGTCCGCTGCTCGACCTCGACTACGCGGCCAAGCGCGAGTACATGAACGTCGCCCGCGACCCCTACCTCCCGCTGTCCGCGCTGGCGGCGGTGGTCCGCATCGGCGCCGAGATCGACGGCCGGCTGGATCCGATGCTCTCCCCGGTGAACGGGGCGCTGGCCAGCTTGCCGCCGGTGCTGCTCATCGCCGCCGAGGACGAAGTCCTGCGCTACGACTGCGAACTCATGGCCGAGCGGCTCACCGCGGCGGGCGTGCCGAACACCGTCGAACTGTGGCGGGGCCAGGTGCACGCCTTCATGAGCATCGCGCCCGGGTTGCCCGAGGGGCGTAAAGCGCTCGGCCGCGTCGCCCGCTTCGTCCGCGCCTGCACCGAGGTGACCGAGGAAGCCCGCACCGCCTGATTGGGCTCGGACGGCCTCGACTCCGGTCGGCCGGACGAGCATGAACCCCCGCTCCCTGGTCTGGAGCGGGGGTTCTTTTTCTGCCGATAGTTTTTGCGCATCGTGTTATCGGCAGGTTAAGAAATTCTCCGGCACGTTGCGGCAAACAAACTGTCATCAAATAGACAGTGTTGGTTAATCATTCGTTCATCAAGATCGAGTGACAGTGCGTAACAAACAAAACCCCGCCCGGCGAACCGGACGGGGGTTTTGTTTCGAACTGCTTACCGACTACTTGGCAGGCGGGGTGAAGGGGGCGTTGATGGTGGCGAAGTACTGGATCACCGCACCGATCGCGACCGGAGCGGTCACGAAGATCTGACCGCCGATGGCGCCCAGGGCGCCCATGGCGGCCGCGCCGCCGAGGCAGCCGGCGAGGGCGGCCGGGATGAACGGGCCGAACAGGCCGACGATGGTGCCGCCGACGACTACGCCGCCCAGAACACCGCCGAGGACGCAGCCGACCGCCGCGCCGCCGAGGCCGCCGACCAGGGTGCCGATGGTGGCGCCCATGGAGATGGTGGAGGTCATGCGGCTCCAGGCGGCCTGCTCACGCTCGTACTCGGTCTTCCACGGCGCCTTGTCCTCGAAGGGCAGGGCGACCGGCTTGTAGACCGCCTTGCTGATGTCGAGCTGCGGGGTCAGGGTCGCCTTGTGCTGGGAAACCTCAGCGGCGATGGGGAATTCGAACTCGTCGACCTTGAACTTCAGCGGGGTGCCCGCGACGACGGTGCCGTCGGCCGCCTTGATCTTGAGGGCGTCGTCCTCGACCACCAGCGAGCCGGAGTCGATGGTGATGATCGACTGGGTGTCGGTGCGGTCGGCGGTGAAGTTGATCGGCGCGGCAGCCGGGGCGGCGGGGGCCGCGTTGACGGTGCCCGCGGTGACGCCCAGCGCGGCGATCAGCAGGGCCGAGGTAGCGGCAAACTTCGTGAAACGCATGTGAATTTGGTCCTCATCAGGTGCTTGTAGCGGTTGATTGGTGACCGGTGACTGAGTTCGCAAACTATCAGTAACCCGGTCGGGCCGGGGAAAGCCCCGCGCGGTTACACACCCCGGGCGGGGCTTTCTGGCTCGATGTTCGGTTGTTGATTCAGTTGTACGAATTCAGTTGTGAGCTCGGGGAATTACTTCGCCGGCGGCACGAAAGGCGCGTTGACGGTGGCGAAGTACTGGATCGCCGCACCGATCGCGACCGGGGCCGTGATGAAGATCTGGCCCGCGATGGTGCCCAGGGCGCCCATGGCGGCCGCACCGGCCAGGCAGCCCGCGAGGGCGGCCGGAATGAACGGACCGAACAGGCCGACGATGGTGCCGCCGACAACCGCGCCGCCCAGGACGCCGCCCAGGACGCAGCCGACAGCCGCGCCGCCCAGGCCGCCGACCAGCGTGGCGATGGTGGCGCCCATGCTGATGGTGTCCTTCAGGCGGTTGAACGCGGCCAGCTCGCGGTCGTACTCGTTCTTCCAGGGAGCCTTGTCCTCGAAGGGCAGGGCGACCGGCTTGTAGACGGCCTTCTCCATGGACAGCTGCGGGGTCAGGGTCGCCTTGCGATCCGTGATCTCAGCGGCGATGGGGAATTCGAACTCGTCGACCTTGAACTTCAGCGGGGTGCCCGCGACGGTGGTGCCGTCGGCCGCCTTGATCTTGAGGGCGTCGTCCTCGATCACCAGCGCGCCGGAATCGATGGAGATGATGGACTGGGTGTCGGTGGACTGGGCGGTGAAGTTGATCGCCTCGGGGGCGGCCTCGGCCGGAGCCGCGTTGACGGTGCCTGCGGTGACGCCCATGGCGGCGATCAGCAGCGCCGACGTAGCGGCGAATTTCCTCATCAGCATTTGGTTTTGAACCTCGATGTAGAGCGTTCGGAGGGGACTAACTGATCGAAATCTAGACCAGCTAACGGGTGGTGAACCGTTTGTGACCTTTAATTCAAATTTTGTTCACCAGTCGGACTCGCGCGTCGGTGGGCCCCTGGAAATATGCACTCTCAGCACGCTTTTCGAATTGCGGCGGCATTTCCATTCGGCATTAACCGAGCTCTAGTGTGACGAACGCCACTCAGGTTGCTCTCAGGTGCCGATCCCGGGTCCGCGGCGGTGGTTTCGCGCCTCCGGCGACCCGGCCCGGGGCGCCGACGTAAGGTTCATGACGTGCGATTGCTCGTAACCGGCGGAGCCGGATTCATCGGTGCGAATTTCGTCCAGCAGACCGTGGCCCAGCGCCCCGGCACCACGGTGACGGTGCTGGACGCGCTCACCTATGCGGGCAACAAGGCCTCCCTGGACCCCGTCGCGGACCGCATCGACTTCGTGCACGGCGACATCGCCGACCTGGACCTGGTCGACGAGCTGGTCAGCGGCGTGGACGCGGTGGTGCACTTCGCCGCCGAGTCGCACAACGACAACTCGCTCACCGAGCCGTGGCCGTTCATCCAGACCAATATCGTCGGCACCTACGCACTGCTCCAGGCGGTGCGCCGCTACGACGTGCGCTACCACCATGTCTCCACCGACGAGGTCTACGGCGATCTCACCCCGGACGAGCCCCGCTTCACCGAGCGCACCCCTTACAACCCGTCCAGCCCGTACTCCGCCTCCAAGGCGTCGAGCGATCTGCTGGTGCGCGCCTGGACCCGGTCCTTCGGGGTCCGCGCCACACTGTCCAACTGCTCCAACAACTACGGGCCGTACCAGCACGTGGAGAAGTTCATCCCGCGCCAGATCACCAATCTCATCGACGGCGTCCGCCCGCGTCTCTACGGCGCCGGCCACCAGATCCGGGACTGGATCCACGTCGAGGACCACAATCGCGCGGTCTGGGACATCCTGGACCGCGGCCGCCTCGGCCAGACCTACCTCATCGGCGCCGACGGCGAACTCGACAACAAAACCGTCGTCCAGCTGATCCTCGAGGAATTCGGCCGCGCCCCCGACGATTTCGACCACGTCACCGACCGTCCCGGCCACGACCAGCGCTACGCCATCGACTCCACCCTGCTCCGCGACGAACTCGGCTGGACCCCCCGCTACGCCGACTTCCGTGCGGGCATCAAGGCCACCGTCCAGTGGTACCGCGACAACGAGGACTGGTGGCGTCCCGAAAAGGCCGCCACCGAACGCGCTTACGCCGCCGCAGGAGAGCGCACCCTCGACGCCACCGCTGAATAGCGACCCGTCCCAGATCGGGCCGGTGAAATGACGATGCCCTGCACTCGGCTGAGTGCAGGGCATCTTCGGTCGGTAGTCCGCGGGTCAGTCCGGATCGATCCCGTAGAGCCGGGCCCAGTTCGCGCGGCTCGTGAGTTCCGGTACGGCCGCGCGGTATTCCTCGGTCAGGCGGGGGAGGTCTTTGCGCAGGCGGCGTAGCACGCGGATGGTGCGCTTGAGCAGTTGGCGCGCACGCTCCTTGTCGCGCTGCCGGATTCGCACGCCGGATTGCGAGGCGTCGGTGACGACGACGTGGTCGAACAGCGAGACGTGCCACCAGTGCGCGTCCTCGCGGGTGACGCCGACCAGACCGCGCTGGGTGCGCCCGGTCCACTGGTTGATGGCGCGCTTGATCAGCACCAGCGTGACGCGGCTGGGTTCGCCACCGGCCCTGCGTAATTGGACGTCGGCGGCGCGCACCGGCGGGGTCGCGGCGGCGTGCTTGATCGTCTCCGGGTAGTCGCCGCGGCTCTTGCGAGCCTGGGCGAGCGCGTCGATTCCGCCGTCGCGCAACACCTTCGGGCCCTGGAGGAAATCCTCGATGCCCTGCAACGTGGTGTGCGCCAGGCCGTATTGCATCCCGACCAGGTACTCGGCGATATTGCGGAAGAACTGCCGGGTGATCTTCTTGCCGTCCAGGTCGGCGTGCATGGCGCCGACGATCAGCGAGTTGCGCGTGCTGAAGTAGCGCGCCCAGTCGTCGAAGTCCTTCCAGTAGAAGTCGGCGTGCCATACCGCGGCGTTCGGCAGGGTGACGGTGACGAAACCGTTCTCCCGGGCGCGCACGCCGTATTCGACGTCGTCCCACTGGAAGAAGATCGGCACCGGCAGCCCGATCTTGGCCACCACCTCGGCCGGGATCAGGCAGGTCCACCAGGCGTTGTAGCCGGCGTCGACGCGGCGCTCCTGATTCTTCTTCAGCATGGAGGTGTTGCGCAGCGCCTTGGGCACCTTCTGGCCGTGCTTGAGCTCGTGCAGATGCACCTCCTCGGCGCCGACATTGAGGTAGTCGGGGTTGAGCAGGAACAGCATCTGCGCGCCGACCAGCGTCGGTTCCACCGTCATGTTGGCGAAAGCGTTGAGCCGCAACACCGTTTCGGGTTCGCACAGGATGTCGTCGTCCATCAGGATGACGTCGGCGTGCTCGTTCACCGCGGACACTTCGTAGAGGCCGCGGGTGAAGCCGCCCGCGCCACCGAGATTCGGCTGCTGGATGTAGCGCAGCTTGTCGCCGAAGACGGGCAGCGTCTCCTGGAAGCGCGGCCGGTCCCGCACCAGATCGGTGCCCTGGTCGACCACGTAGACCGCGTCGATGGCGTCCAGCACGGGCGCGTCCGAGGCCAGTGCCGCAACGGTTTCCGCGCAGTCGGCGGCGCGATTGAAGGTGCAGATCGCGATGGCGACCGGGCGGATCCGCTCCGGCGCGTCCGCGGTCCAGGTGAGCTCGGAGATGCCCAGCGGGCCGCCCACCGCATCGAATTCCAGCCACAGCGCGCCACCGTCGACGTACTGATCCAGCGGTGCGCTCAACGTCAGCGCGCCGCTCTCGGCGACATCGGCGGATCCGATGATGCGGCGGTGCCCGGCGATATCGGAGGCGACGATCCGGACCAGCGCCTTACCGGTCACCTCCAGCACCATGGTGGCCCGGACCTCGGTGACGACGGTCCAGCGCTGCCAGTAGGCGGCGGCGAACCGGCCGAAGTAGGTATTGGTGTGCGCGGTCGCGCCCTTTTCCAGGCGCAGCGCCAGCCGTTCCCGGTGCGAACGGCCCTTGACCACCGCGTACAACTCGTCGCTGATCTTCGCTGACGGCCCGGTGAAGATGCCGCGCTGCAGCACGAGCCGATCGGGCGCCCGATGGTCGACCCGCAAAGCGGAGGGTGCTGTCCCGGCCTCGGTAGCCGACTGCTCCATGAAGTCCTCGAAATCTTGATTGTGCCGACGGGATGCCGTTCGCGGCGGGGGTGAGGATATCAATCTGTACCCTCCATCGCCCGTCAGGCTTGCGGTTTGGATCCGGTGAAGACGAACTTGTTATAGGCCCAATAGCGGAAGCCGACCGCCACCGCCTGGCCGATGAAGGTGCCGGAGATGTTGTCCGACAGCGGTGTCGACAGGTCCAGCACATAGCGGGAGAAACCGAGGCAGCCCAGCTGCAGCGCGATCGCGATCACGTTGAACAGTGCGTACAGCAGGTATTCGCGGCCCGGATTGTCGGTCTGCTGATCGGAGAAGGTCCACCACTTGTTGCCGAAATAGGTGACGACCGTGGCGACCAGGATCGCGATGATCTTCGCGGCCAGCGGCTGGTCGTACAGCACGCCCTCCCCGCCCCAGAACACCAGCAGGTTGTAGGTGCCCGCGTCGACCAGGAATCCGATGCCGCCGACGATCAGGAAGGCACTGCCCTTGCGAAGCGCCGAAACCAGCTTGGCGGCCAGGTTCGGTCCCGGTTCGGCAGCTGCCACGGCCTCGACTGTAGCGACCAGCGGCGGATCCGGGACTGACACGGGCTGCTCGGGGTAAGACACTGAGTTACGGTACCTGAACGCGAGTGCGCACCAGAACGTCCGGCCCTGTACCCTCCCGGTGTTCCCTAGCACCGCAAATCGAACACAGAGGATTTACCCGGGTGGACTCCACTGAGCTTCGTATCGCCGCAGTCGTCCCCTGCCACAACGAAGAGGCATCGGTCGCCAAGGTCGTCGCCGATCTACAGGCCGCCGTGCCGGGAATCGTCGTCTACGTCTACGACAACCTCAGCACCGACAAGACGGCCGAACAGGCCCGCGCGGCCGGTGCGATCGTGCGGTTCGAAAACACCAAAGGCAAGGGCAACGTGGTGCGCCGCGCCTTCGCCGACATCGACGCCGACATCTATCTGATGATCGACGGCGACGACACCTACGAGGCGTCGGCCGCGCCGCTGATGATCAAGACGCTGCTCGACGGCCCCTACGATCACGTGCTCGGCGTGCGCCGGGAGGATGCGGGCGCCTCGGCCTACCGGGCCGGCCACGAGATGGGCAACAAGGTGCTCAACGGCGTGGTCGGAAAGGTGTTCGGCGAGAACGTCGAAGACATGCTGAGCGGGTTCCGGGTGTTCTCCCGCCGCTTCGTGAAGAGCTTCCCCGCGGTGTCGCGCGAGTTCGAGATCGAGACCGAGTTGACGGTGCATTCGTTGCACCTGCGCGTGCCGAAGACCGCGGTACCGGTCGGGTTCCGCGACCGGCCGGCCGGCAGCGAATCCAAACTCCGCACGTACCACGACGGATTCAAGATCCTCGGGTTGATCCTCGGCCTGGCCCGGCACGAGCGCCCGGTCGCGTTCTACGGCCTGGTCGGCACGCTGAGCTGGCTGGTCTCGATCGCCCTGGCGATTCCGATCGTGATCGAGTTCTACTCGACCCACGAGGTGCCGCGTTTCCCGACGCTGTTCCTCGCCTTCACCTTGCTGCTGCTCGGCAGCCTGGCCTGGACCGCGGGCCTGGTGCTCGACGGCATCCGCCGCTCCCGGCACGAGGCTTCGCGTTTGATCTACCTGCTGCATGCCGCGCCGGGCGTGGCCGAGCACGGCGGTGACGCGGAGCCCGGCCGGTGACCACCTCCGCTGATCGCACCGAATCGAACGAGGCCGGTGTCGCGACGAATGGTGCTGCCGCCGAGACGGATTCGGCCGACGCGGAGCGGGTGCGGACGATGGTCGGCACCATGGTGGGTGCCGAGGAGACCGGCCGGGCGCGCCGGATAGCGGGCTCGATCGTGCACCGGTTCGGTGCCGCGACAGTCGTTTTCGCGGTGCTCGCGACGATTTTCGGCGCGGCGTTCGCGGTCAGCACGCCGCCGTTCTGGGGCCACGACGAAATCACCCAGTTCGGGCGGGCCTATCAGGTCGCGCACGGCGGATTCCTGCCCGAAGAGATCCCCGACACTCGCGGTGTCTCCTACGGCGGCCAGGTGCCCACCAGCATCACCGAGCTGATGGGTTACGCGCTGAAGGACTACACCAGCAATCCGCAAGAGCCGGACCCGATGGTGTACGACCCGGCCGACTACGACCGGTTCAAGCGGGCCGCGGTCTCCGCGGACCAGGAGCCGGTGTGGTTCACCAACACCGCCGCGTACTCGCCGGTGCCGTATATCCCCGCCGCCGCGGGCATCCGGATCGCCGAACTGCTGGACCTGAAGGTCGGCGGCATGATCATGGCGACTCGGCTCGCCGGTCTGGCCGTGTATCTCGCGCTGGTCGGGTTCGCGTTGTGGGCGCTGCGCCGGCACCGGGTGCAGTGGCTGGTGTTCGCGGTCGCGCTGCTGCCGATCGCCGTCTTCCAGGCCGGCACCGTCACGGCCGACACCATGACCAACGCGCTCGCCATCATGGTGTCGGCGCTGCTGGTGAAGGCGCTGTTCCTCGGTGATCGGCTGGGCCGCACCGAAACCGCCGCCATCCTGGCCGCCGCCATCCTGCTGCCGCTGAGCAAGCCGACCTATGTGCTGCTGGCGATGCTGCTGGTGCTGATCCCGGTGCGGCGCTTCGCGTTCGGCTCCGCCGAGCCCCGCCGCTGGCAGCGGTTCGTGCCCTGGGCGTTCGCGGGCGTGGGCGCGATCTGTTTCGCGCTCTGGACCAAGATCGCCGGGCCGACCACCAAGGGTATGGGCCTGATGCGCCCCGAGCACCAGTGGAATTCGGTGCGCCCCGCCGATCAGCTCTCCGGAATCCTCGGCGACCCACTGGCTTTCATCGACGTGTTCGGTGACAGCATCGTCTACCGCGACCAGCGCTGGTTCATCCAGTTCTTCGGTGAACTCGGCTTCGCCTACATCGACGTGCCCGCGCTGTCCATCGTCGCCTGCCTGCTCGCGCTCGCGGTGGCGATCGGCATCGCGGACCGGATGACCGCCTCGACCCGCTGGCGCACCTGGACGGTCGCGCTGATCGTCGCCGCGAGCGTCGCGATGATCTACGTGACGCTGTACATGTCCTTCACCCCGGTCGGCTACTACATCATCGACGGTGTGCAGGGCCGGTACTTCGTGCCGCTGGCCATCATCGCCTTCGGCGTACTGCTGCGCTGGATGCCGTTGCGCCTCACCGACACCGAGGGCAGGACGCCCACCCTCGGCCCGGCCGTCACCATCGCCGCCGCCAGCACGATCGGCCTGATCGCGGCGCTGGCCAAGTACCACTCGATCGTCTGGGGCTGAGCGCCCCGGACGATCGGTGCGGCCTCAGAGGAACAGGTCGGTGGTCAGTTCGCCGTCGCCCGGGGTCACCCGGTACTGCTCCAGGTCCGTGATGCCGTGCGCCGCGAGCACATCGTCATCGATGAAGAAGTTTCCGGAGGTCTTCTCCGCGGGCGAGGTGAGCACCAGGTACGCGGCGTCGGCGTAGATCGCGGGGGTGCGTGAGGTGGAGATCATCTCGTCACCGCCGAGCAGGTTCCGCACGGCGGCGGTGGCGATGGTGGTGCGTGGCCACAGCGAGTTCACGCCGATGCCGTCGCCCTTCAGTTCCTCGGCCAAACCCAGTGTCGTCAGCGACATTCCGTACTTGGCGATGGTGTAGCCCAGCGCCATTCCGGCCCACTTCGGATCCAAGTTCAGCGGCGGCGACAGAGTCAGGATGTGCGGGTTGCGCCCGGCCTGCGCGGACGCGCGCAGATGCGGGATGCACAGTTTCGACAGCAGGAAGCTGCCGCGGCAGTTGATGTCCTGCATCAGGTCGTACTTCTTCATCGGCAGGACCTCGGTGGGGGACAGGTCGATCGCCGACGCGTTGTTCACCACCAAATCGATGCCGCCGAAGCGTGCCACGGTCTGCCGCACCGCCTCGGCGACCGATTCCTCCAGCCGCACATCGCCGACGAACGGCAGCACCTGCCCGCCGGCCTCCTCGATCTCCGCGGCCGCGGTATGAATGGTGCCCGGCAGCTTCGGATGCGGCTGGTCGGTCTTCGCGATCAACGTGACATTCGCCCCGTCGGCCGCCGCCTTCTTGGCGATCTCCAGCCCGATGCCCCGGCTTCCCCCCGACATGATCAACGTCTTGCCCGCCAACGGCTTGCCCGATTCCACCATGACCCGCTCCTGTCTGTATGTACTTCGCACACTAAGCGTAAACCCCGGCGCTATGCAACCAGTTGCATATGCGGCGCGGGCGCAAAAAGCGGGACACCGGGAAGATCCGGTGCCCCGCTAGCGGCGCTGCCGTCTGGCTAGATGGCGGCGAGCATCATGAAGTTCAGCAGGATGAGCACGGCGGCCACGGCCCAGGAGATGTAAATGAAGATCAGGCCGGGCGTCTTCTGCGGGACCTGGCCCAGGACGCCGTCCAGGAAGATGATGGCGGGTGGCCGGTAGTAATACCGGACGCCCTGCCCGTCGGCGATCATTACCTGATCTTGGGCCGGGCCCATGTCGAACAGCCACGGCGTGCACACCTTCAGGTGATACTGCCCCGGCCCCACGGGGATGTGGTTCTCACCCCACTGCGTATTCGGCACCTGCTGGCCGTTGATCAGAATCTTCGGCTTGGTGATCGCCAGCAAGAACAGCGGCCATTCGTAATCGGCCTGCACGGTGATCCCGGGCGGCGCCGGGGCGGCCATCGGCGCACCATACGGCGCCTGCTGCCCGTACTGCGGTGCGGGCTGCCCGTACTGCGGCTGACCATACGGATCGGATTGGCCGTACGGCTGCTGGGCTGGTTGCCCATACCCGGGCTGCGCCGGTTGCCCGTAAGGCTGTGCGCCATAGGGTTGTCCGGCCGCGGGCTGCCCATAAGGCTGCGGAGCGCCGTACGGATTCCCCGCAGGCGCTGGTTGCTGACCATACGCAGGCTGCTGCTGCCCGGGCCACTGCCCACCTTGCGCCTGATCCTTAGGCGGGAATCCGCCGGGGTAACTCATCCAAACCCTCCCGAGAGCACGGTTATTCGCGCCGAACCCTACCGTGGTTCTGGGAATAACTGGCGGTACCCCGCAGCGAAACGGCTGCGGGGTACCGGATCAGGTGATCAGCGGCGTGAACCGCGTTCGCGGTAGATACGCCGCTGTTGTTTCACGATCGATTTCCACTCGCGCGCGCGTTCGGCTTGCAGGCGCTTGTCAGTGCGGGATTCCATCCAGGCGTTCTCGCGGACGAGTTTGCGGTAGCTGTCGAAGCGGCGCTGGGTGAGGGCTCCGGTTTCGAGGGCTTCCCGCACGGCGCAGCCGGGCTCGGTCTGGTGCGAGCAGTCGAGGAAACGGCAGCTCGCGGCGAAGGATTCGATGTCGCTGAAGGTTTTCTCGATGCCTTCGGCGGCGTCGTAGAGGCCGATGCCGCGCAAGCCCGGAGTGTCGATCAGGGTGCCGCCGCCCGGGAGCGGGCGGAGCTCGCGGTGCACGGTGGTGTGCCTGCCCTTCTTGTCGACCGAGCGAACGTCGTTGGTGGCGAACACTTCCGCGCCGAGCAGCGCGTTGGCCAGCGTGGATTTGCCCGCACCGGAGGGCCCGATCAAGGCGACAGTGCCGTCGAGCATGGCCGCCAGCACGTCCACGCCCGCGCCGGTATTGGCGGAGATCGCGAGGACGACCGCGCCGGGCGCGGCGGCCTGTACTTCATCGACCGGAATATCCTCCGCCGCATCGGCTTTGGTGAGTACCACGATGGGCTGGGCGTTGCTTTCCCAGGCCAGGGTGAGCATCCGTTCGATCCGGTTCAGGTCGACGTCGCCGTCGGCGGCCGAGCAGATGAGCACGGTGTCGACATTGGCGGCCAGCACCTGGCCTTCGGAGCGCCCGGACACCGAGGACCGCATGATCGCGGAGCGACGCGGCAGCAGCTGCCGCACGTTGAGCTCGGCGTCCACGGTCACCCAGTCGCCGGTGCACAATCCGCTGATCTCGGAATCCGAGCGCGGGCAGCGCGCCCGGGCGATCCCGGTCGGTGTCGCCACGTCGCATTCGCTGCGATCCATCCGGATGACGCGCGCGGGCACCCGGCCATCGGCGATGAGCGGGGCGTATTCGTCGGCTACGGCTTCGGTCCAGCCGAAAGGAACATGAAAGTTAGGGTCGTTCTCGACCATGATGGAAGGAATCCTTCGTCGGGTACTGAACCCGAGTCAGGGTTCAGTGCAGGGAGGTGGAGGGGGAGATCGGCACAGCGGGCAAACTCACCGCAGGCACGACAATCCGCGCGGTTGTAATCACGATCTCCACCTCCTCAACTCTCTCGACGTTGCAGTTCCCGACCACTGTGGCACAGCCCCGAAAGGGCGCGCAACCTATTTATCCGGCTTGCCGAACTGCTCGTGCCGGCCGAGGCTGCGCAGGTGGAACCATTCCTTCAGCCCGGCCGGATCCCGGCGGGTGACCAGGAAGAACCAGGAGAACCGCACCCACTCCTGCGGCAGCAGCTTGCGCATACCGGGCTGCGCCATCAGATACCCGCGATTGCGGTAGGTGAAGTACCGCTTCACCGGATCGTCCGGGTACTGGGTGTGCATCCGCCCGCCCAGAATCGGCTTGAACTCGGCCGCGCCGTTGGGATGCAGGTACGCCGTCTGCAGGCAGGTGCCGAACGGCAGGCCCGACCGCACCAGCCGCCGGTGCACCTCGACCTCGTCACCGCGCACGAACAGCCGCAGATCCGGCACCCCGATCTGATCGACCGCCTTCGCCGCGATCAGCGCACCGTTGAACAGCGACGCGATCCCGGGCAGGAAATCCTCGTCGCCGAGCTCGGACCGCAGCCGCCGCCACACCACGCCGCGGCGCAGCGGGAACGCAAGCCGATCCGGTTCGTCGATATCGCAGACCACCGGCGAGACCTCGGCCAGCCCGTGCCGGCGTGCGCAATCCAGCAGCACCGCAAGCACTTCCGGCCCCTCGGGCCGGCCGTCGTCGTCGGCCAGCCAGACCCAGTCCGCGCCGAGGGTCAGCGCGTGTAGAATGCCGAGCGCGAAACCGCCCGCCCCGCCGAGATTGTGCGCCGAACCCAGGTAGGTCGCTTCGATCGGCTGCTGGGCCACCAGCTCGGCGACCTCGGGCTCGTTCGCGTTGTCCACCACGATCAGGTGATCCACCGGACGGGACTGCGAGGTAAGGACTTTCAGCGATTCGGTGAGCAGTTCGCGGCGCTTGTGCGTGACCACCACCGCCACGATCCGGGCGTCCGCGCTGGTCGAGGGCTGCTCGAACGGTGCGTCCGGCCTGGTCGGGTCGCTCGGCCCGCTCAGCTCACTCATGCCTGATTACGCTCCAGTTCTCGCTCTGCCTGCGGGCCCGCCGCGCGTTCGGCTTCCATTTCCCGCAGCACCGTTGCCACGTGATTTCCCGCTTCAGGCCCCTCGTACGCGCGCACCACTTCTTCGATACCGCCGCGCTTGCGGATCTGCCCGTGATCGATCCACAGCGCGGAATCGCAGAGCTGGGCGAGGAATTCGTTGGAATGGCTGGCGAACACCAGGATGCCAGACCGGGCCACGAGTTCCTGCAGGCGCAGTCGCGCCTTCTTCATGAATTCGGCGTCGACCGCGCCGATACCCTCGTCCAGCAACAGGATTTCGGGATCGATGGAGGTCACCACGCCCATCGCCAGGCGCACGCGCATACCGGTGGAATAGGTGCGCAGCGGCATCGACAGGTATTCGCCGAGCTCGGTGAAATCGGCGATCTCATCGATCTTCGACAGCATCTGCTTCCGGGTCTGCCCGAGGAAGAGCCCGCGGATGATGATGTTCTCGAAGCCGGAGATCTCCGGATCCATGCCGACGCCGAGGTCGAACACCGGCGCCACCCGGCCGCGGATGCGCGCACTGCCCCGGGAGGGTTCGTAGATGCCCGAAAGCAGGCGCAGCAGGGTCGATTTGCCCGCGCCGTTGTGCCCGACCAGGCCGATTTTGTCGCCTTCCTTCAACGACAGATTGATATCCCGCAAGGCTTCGACGACCACCACGTCGGACTGATTGCGTCCGATGGCCCCGCCCGCCTTGCCGAGGAACGCCTTCTTCAACGACCGCGATTTTGCGTCGAAGATCGGGAATTCCACCCACGCCTGGTGGGTTTCGATGCTCACATTCGAAGTCACCGGGGGCTCCTTTTATACCCAGTAGGGCACGCGCGAACGGTACCGCTTCATGGCGAAGATCGCGACGATCCAGCCGATCAGGGTGATCGCCCCGACGATCGCCCAGTGGTCCCATCCCGACGGCTCGCCGAGCAGGGGGGCTCGCACAATTTCGAGGTAGTGGAAAGTAGGCACGAGCTCGACGATCTTGGCACGGTCGGAACCGCCGCCGCCCACCGTCTCCAAGGTCTTGGTGGTCCACATCACCGGCGTCAGCACGAACAGCATCAGCGTGGTGCTGGACAGAATGGGCGCGATATCGCGGTAGCGGGTGCTGAAGATGCCGAACACGATCGACACCCACGCGGCATTCAGGAACAGCAGCACGATCGCCGGAATGACGAGCAGTACCGACCAATCCAGATTCTTCCAGATACTGAACGCGGCCAGCAGCACGATATAGATGACCATGTTGTGCGCGAAGAACAGGAATTGCCGCCACACCAGCCGGTAGACGTGCACGCTCAACGCCGAGGGCAGCTGTTTGATCAGGCCCTCATTGGCGATGAACACCTCCGACCCCTCGATCAGGCTGGCCTGGATCACATTCCAGACGATCAGGCCGACCGTCACATACGGCAGGTATTCGGTCAGCGGCTGATTCAGCAGCGTCGCATAGAGAATGCCCATCGCCGTGGCCTGCAAGCCGGTGGCGATGGTGATCCAGAACGGGCCGAGCACCGAGCGGCGGTAGCGCTGCTTGATGTCCTGCCAGCCCAGCGACAACCACAGCTCGCGCTGGTTGAAACCGTCGCGGAAGTCTTTGAACGCCCGCTGAAACGTTTGCGAATCCGACACGATCGGCTCCGCGGGCAGGGTGTCGTTCAATGTCTCAGCCGCGGCGAGGGGTTCGTCGGAGCTCACTGGGACCTCCAAGGTGCTGTCTGCGGACACGGTGCTCGACACTACCCTTGCGAATCTGACCGAGAACGGCCGGAACCACGGTGACCGGATCGTCCGGAACGGGGCTAGAGGTACTGCCCGGACCCGCCTGTGACGTGGTCCGGCCGGCCGGTCCGGGATTCGCCCGCGTGGATGCCGGGCGGCAGCGCACCCTGGCGCATCTGCTCCAGCTGGGCGCGGGCCGCCATCTGCTGGGCGAACAGCGCGGTCTGGATTCCGTGGAACAGGCCTTCGAGCCAGCCGACCAGCTGGGCCTGGGCGATGCGGAGTTCGGCGTCGGTCGGTACCGCGTCATCGGTGAAGGGCAGCGTCAGCCGCTCCAGCTCTTCGCGGAGTTCCGGGGCCAGGCCCTGCTCGAGTTCGCGCACCGAGGACCGGTGGATTTCGCGCAGCCGGGTCCGGCTGGCGTCGTCCAGCGGCGCCACCCGCACCTCTTCGAGCAGCTGTTTGATCATGGTGCCGATGCGCATCACCTTCGCGGGCTGTTCCACCATGTCGGCCAGCGATTCCCCGGCGTCCGGGTCGTCCGCGGCGGCGGCCTCGTCGTCGGAAACCACCTGGGCGTTGAGCGGCGTGCCCGCGTCGGCCGGGATCACCAGGTGCCGCCCGTCGGGTCCGACCACAACGATGGAATCGGGTGCCTCATCCGAATGCGTCATGACCCCCATCATGTCATCCGTTCCTGAGCCTTGCCGGTCCGTGTTTACTGGGGCGCAGGGCGTCCTAAACTGTTCGGGTCGTCGTGTGGTTCGGATTTTGCTGAAAGTCGGTTGCCATGCATTCACCCCGGTCGCTGCGGTGCCATCCGCCAGTCAGGTGGAACACGGTTACGCAGCCTCGCCCGCTGCCCTTAGAGTGGCCAACATGACTTACGACGTCGCGAGGGTTCGGGGCCTGATACCGTCCCTGGGCGACGGCTGGATCCACTTCGATCCGCAGGCGGGCATGCTGGTTCCGGATTCGGTATCGCGTGCCGTCTCAACGGGTTTCCGCACGTCGGCCTTCTCGCACATCGGTCGTAACGGCGCCGCCGTGCGCAGCGCCGCCATCCTGGACGCGGCGCGCGAAGCGGTCGCCGATCTGGTCGGCGGCGACCCGGCCGGCGTGGTCCTCGGGCCTGATCGCGCGGTGCTGCTGGCCTGGCTGGCGGAGTCGCTCAGCTCCCGGCTCGGCCTCGGCACCGGCATCGTGCTGTCCCGGCTGGACGACGAGGCCAATGTCGCGCCGTGGCTGCGCATCGCGAACCGCTATGGCGCGCACGTGCGCTGGGCCGAGGTCGAGATCGAAACCTGCGAGATGCCGTCCTGGCAGTTCGAGGAGTTGATCGGGCCCACCGCCCGGCTGGTGGCCTTGACCGCCGCCTCGCCGATCGTCGGTTCCGCGCCCGCGGTGCGGGTCGCGGCGGATCGGGTGCACGAAGTAGGTGG
This sequence comes from Nocardia sp. NPDC051832, assembly GCF_040681285.1. NCBI lineage: Bacteria > Bacillati > Actinomycetota > Actinomycetes > Mycobacteriales > Nocardiaceae > Nocardia > Nocardia sp. NPDC051832. The sequence continues at coordinate 1,157,680 of NZ_JBFAYL010000001.1, read as the reverse complement.
CCTGCTGGTAGCCGACGCGGTCGGCGCGGCCCCGTACGCGCTCATCGACATCGATGAACTCAACGCCGACGTGATCGCGCTCAGCGCCCCCGCGTGGGGCGGGCCGCAGATCGGCGCGCTGGTCTTCCGCGACCCTGCCTTCCTGGACCGGATTCCGTCGATGTCGTTGAATCCGTACGCGAAAGGCGCCGAACGCCTGGAGGTCGGCGGCCACCAGTACGCGCTGCTGGCCGGTCTCACCACCTCCATCGATTTCCTGGCCGGCCTGGACGAACGCGCCGCCGGCACGCGGCGCGAGCGCCTGGAGATGTCGATCACCTCGTTGCAGGACTACCACGATCAGCTCTTCGAGCACCTGATGGACGTGCTCGACAAGGTGCCCAATCTGACTGTCATCGGCCGGGCTTCCACGCGGATTCCGACGGTGTCGTTCACGCTCGCGGGCATGCAGGCGGAGAAGGTCGCGGCCAAGCTCGCGGACGCCCGCATCGGCACGCTGAGCGGTGTGCACGGCGGTAGCCGGTTGCTCGACGCGCTCGGCGTCAACGACGAGGGCGGGGCCGTGACCATCGGATTGGCGCCGTACACAACGAAGTTCGAGATCGATCAGCTGGGCCGCGCGCTCACCGCCCTGGACTGATCACCCGACTCGCAGTGTCACCTTCCCGAAGGTGCCCGAGTCGTCCAGCATCCGGTGCGCCTCGGCGGCCGCGCTGATCGGCAGTTCCGCGTGGATCACCGGAACCACTTTCCCGTCGGCCAGCAACGGCCAGACCTCCCGCTTGACCTCGGCGATCACCTCGGCCTTGCTGTTGCGTCCGGTGGCGGGCCGTTTGCGCAGGTTGGTGGCGTGAATGGTGCCCCATTTGCCTAGCAGCGCGGCGAGATTCAGCTCGGCTTGCACACCGCCCTGCATGCCAATCACGACCAGACGGCCGTAATCGGCCAGCGCTTCCACATTGCGAGCCAGATAAGCCGCGCCCATGTTGTCGAAGATGATGTCGGCCCCGGGTCCGCCCGCGCCGGACTCCTGGCCACGGATCACCTCGACGAAATCCTGTTCCCGGTAGTTGATCAGCACGCTCGCGCCGAGTTCGGCGCACTGCTTCAACTTCGCGTCCGACCCGGCCGTCACCGCCACCCGCGCGCCGCGCCGCGCCGCGACCTGAATGGCGTGCGTGCCGATCCCGCTGCCGCCGCCGTGGATCAGCAGGAGCTGCCCGGCATGCAGCCCGGCGGTCATCACCAGGTTCGACCACACGGTGGCCGCAACCTCCGGCAGCCCGGCTGCCGCGGCCAGGTCCATCCCGTCGGGCACCGGCAGCAGCTGACCCGCCGGCGCGACGACCCGCTCGGCATACCCACCACCGGACAGCAGCGCGCACACCCGATCACCGGCCTGCCAATCCCGCACGCCCGCACCGACTTCGGCGATGACCCCGGAAACCTCGAGGCCCATGAGCTCGCTGGCCCCCGGCGGCGGCGCGTAGAACCCTTGCCGCTGTAGCAGATCCGCCCGGTTCACCCCCGCCGCGGCGACATCGATCAGCACCTCGCCGGGTCCGAGGACCGGATCGGGCACCTCGGCCCACTCCATGACCTCCGGCCCACCGAACCCGTTCAGCCTGATTCCGCGCATGCCCCCATCCTGCCTCAGCTTGGACCAGCCCCGCCCCGGCCACGCGCTGTCGTCAGTTGGGACTCAGCATGGGAGGGTGAGCCTCGCATGGCGGGACTACTGGGGGCGGACGCCCTGGTGACGGCGTGGATTGGGCTGGGCGGCAGCCAATCTGGCGGGCGGGGCGCGCCGAGCGGGCGGAGGGACTAGCGTTCGGGCCGTGAGCAGCTTTATCGACTTCCAGAACGAGATCTACCTGGCGGGACTGGGTGGCGCGGTGCCCGAACTGCCGATGACGGCGGCGGGATTGGAACAGCGGGCGCGGGAGGTGCTCGGCGCGGCCGAGTTCGCCTACGTCGCGGGCAGCGCGTCTTCGGAGCGGACCGCCGCGGCGAACCGGTCCGCGTTCGACCGGCACCGGATCGTGCCCCGGATGCTGCGCGGCACCACCGGGCCCGGCGCGCGCGATCTGTCGGTGGAGGTGCTCGGGACCAAGCTGGCCGCGCCGGTGCTGACCGCCCCGATCGGCGTGCTGGAGTTGATGCACGACAAGGGCGAAGTGGTCGTCGCCGACGTCACCAAGGAACTCGGCGTCGGCACGGTGCTGTCCACCGCGGCGTCCTCCACCATCGAGGAGGTCGGGGCCGCCGCGGGCGCCTGGTGGTACCAGCTGTATTGGCCCAACGATGACGAGCTGGCCCGCTCCTTCGTCGAACGCGCGGAGCGCGCGGGCGCGAAAGCCATTGTGGTCACCGTCGATACCCCGAGCCTGGGCTGGCGGCCGCGCGATCTCGAACTGGCGCACCTGCCGTTCCTGCACGGCAAGGGCATCGCGAACTACTTATCCGACCCGGTGTTCCGGGCGAAACTGCCCAAGCCGCCGGAGGAGAGCCCGGAGGCGATGCAGATCGCCGTCCTCACCTGGATCGGGCTGTTCGGCAACCACACGCTGCGGCCCGCCGACCTGGCGCACCTGCGCGAATGGACGGATCTGCCGATCGCGGTGAAGGGCATCCAGCACCCCGACGACGCCCGCAAGGTGGTGGACGCGGGCGCCGACGCGGTGATCGTCAGCAACCACGGCGGCCGCCAGGTGGACGGCGCGATCGGCGCCCTGGACGCGCTGCCCGCCATCGTCGCCACCATCGGCGAACGCGCCGACGTGCTCTTCGATTCCGGCATCCGCACCGGCTCCGACATGCTGGTGGCGCTGGCCCTCGGCGCGAAGGCCGTGCTCTACGGCCGCCCCTGGGCCTACGGTCTCGGCATCGGCGGCCGGGCCGGCGCCCGGCACGCGCTGCGCCTGCTGCTCGCCGACTTCGATTCCGCCCTCGGCCTGGCCGGTTGCGCGTCGCCGGCCGGACTGGATCGTTCGCTGATCGCGTCCGCTCGCTGAAAGTTGTTGCAGACTGGGAGGGGTGCACCCCGAAGTCGAGCCGCACTGGCTCACGCCACCACAGCAGCGGGCTTGGCGGGCCTATATGCAGGGTCATCAACGCCTGATGACCGCGCTCAACCGCCAGCTGCAACGCGACGCGGAACTCACCATCCCCGAGTACCGTATCCTCGTCCTGCTCTCCGAAGCTCCCGGCCGCTCCTTACGCATGAGCGAACTCGCCGACGGTGTCCTGTCCTCCCGCAGTCGCCTCACCCACCAGGTGCACCGCATGGAGCAGCAGGGCATGGTGGTCCGCCACACCTGCCTGGAGGACGGCCGCGGCGTCCGCGCCGAACTCACCGACGAGGGCCTGCGCCGCCTCGAATCCGCCGCTCCGGCGCACGTCGAAGCCGTTCGCCGCGACTTCATCGACCTGCTCACCCCGGACCAGCTCGATGTCATCGCCGAGGTCTTCGCCCGCGTGGACCAGGTAATCGGAAAGCGTGCCGGCTGACCCGTGCGCTAGCATCAGGGCCCTGGAGACGTGGCAGAGCGGCCGAATGCACTCGCCTTGAAAGCGAGCGTCGCGAGAGCGACCGGGGGTTCAAATCCCTCCGTCTCCGCCAGCTGGGGGTAGTTGGACGAAGGGGGCCCGATGACCGAACCCGAAACGTTCGAGACGTTGCGGCCCCTGCTGTTCACCATCGCCTACGAGATCCTGGGCAGTGCCGCCGATGCCGAGGATGTGTTGCAGGACAGCTACTTTCGCTGGCGCGACGCGACCGGGGTACGGCATCCGCGGGCCTATCTGGTGCAGATCGTCACGCGCCAGGCGATCAATCATCTACGTTCGGTGCGGCGCCGCCGCGAGGAGTATGTCGGCACCTGGTTGCCCGAACCGATCCGCACCAGCGCCGACGCCGGCCACGACGTGCTGCTGGCGGAGTCGGTGTCGATGGCCATGTTGCTGGTACTGGAAACGCTCGGCCCCACCGAGCGAGCGGTATTCGTGCTGGCGGAGGTGTTCGGCCACAGTCACCGCGAAATCGCGGACATGATCGACAAGACCGAACCCGCGGTTCGTCAGATCGCGCACCGGGCCCGGGGGCGGGTGGCGGGCCGCCACCGTCGCTTCCAGCCGGACGCCGATACCAGTCAGGCCGTGATCGATCGCTTCCTGCGGGCTGTGGATACGGGGGAGGTCGGCGCCCTGATGGACGTGCTCGCACCCGATGTCGTCCAGATCTCCGACGGCGGCGGCCGGGTGACCGCGGCCCGCCGCCCGATCACCGGCGCCGAGCCGGTTGCCCGATTCCTGCTCAAGCTGGCCCGCACTTGGATGACCGGGATGACTGTCGAATTCGGCACCTTCAACGCCCATCCCGCGCTGCTCGTCCGATCCGGGGCGGGCGACCTCGACACCGTCTTGCTGGTCGAGCTGACCGGCGAGCTCATCACCGGCCTGTACGCGATCCGCAATCCCGACAAACTGCGGTCCGCCGACACCGTGCGCCGGCTGGAAATCGCTCCGCACCCGCGGTGAGCCCTGGCTGTGACTGAGGCCACAGCCAGATCCCGTCACCTTGATCGTCCGGCCGGTGTCTCCGAGAGTGCCAGGCAATTCCGCCGAACGAATAAGGAGCTGACCCCGATGAAGGTCATCATCGTCTGCAAATCGGTCTCGCACGGCAACACCCTGCGCGTCGCGGAGGCCATGAGCCAGGTGCTCGGAGCTCGGGTCGTCGCGCCAGAGGACGTCGATCCGGCCGAGCTCGCCGCCTGCGATCTCGTCGGTTTCGGGTCCGGGATCTTCCACATGGATTTCCACCCGGACCTGCGCCGATTCATCGCCGCGTTGCCTGCCGGGCAACGCGGAAAGGCATTCGTGTTCCGCACCAGCGGATTCCCGGAACCGCCCTTCCTCCGCTATGTCCGCGCGCTGACGCGCGCCGTCGAAGGAAAGGGCTTCGAGGTGGTCGACACCTTCGGCTGCCGCGGATTGGACACCTGGCTGCCGCTGCGTCTGGTCGGCGGCGTCAGCAAGGGCCACCCCGACACCACCGACTTCGCGGCGGCACAGGTGTTCGCGGCGGATCTGCGGGCCAAGATCACCGCCGCGACCTGACCGGTCAGCCCCGGCGGACGAAGTTCGGCCGGATCGACTCGTCCGGCGGGTCGAAGTAGCGATGGAAGGTCGGGGTCAGGCCGGCGGAGATCGGCGGGTTGACCCAGGACCAGTCGGTGGGGCAGCTGCGGCCGGCGGCTTGCTCGCGGGCGACGTGGTCGCAGAACTGTTTGGCCACGGTGTGGTGGTCGACGACGTAGACCCCGGACTTGCGGTAGCTGTGCAGGACCGCGCGGTTGAGTTCGATCAGGGCCTGGTCCCGCCAGAGGGTGCGGGCGCTGGAGGTGTCCAGGCCCATCATGTCCGCGATCAGCGGCAGCATGTTGTAGCGGTTGGTGTCGGACAGATTGCGGGCGCCGATCTCGGTGCCGACGTACCAGCCGTTGAACGGCGCGCACGGGTAGGTGACGCCGCCGATCTCCAGGTCCATGTTCGAAACCGCCGGTACCGCGTGCCATTTCAGGCCGAGTCCGGCGAACCAGTCGAAGTCGGGATGCTCTAGTTCGACCTCGCGCGCGAGGTCCGGGGGCACATCGAACCAGCGGATCGGCTCGTCCGGTGTGCTGATCAGCACCGGCAGGATGTCGAACGGCGTGCCCGCTCCGCGCCAGCCGAGTTTCCGCGCGAATTCGGTGATCGCGACGTGGGCGGCGTCGCCGGTGACGCTGCCGTCGCCGTTGCTGTATCCGGCGTAGCGGATGAGCTGCGGTGAGACGATCCGGAATTCGCGGCCGTCGGGCCGGCGCGGCGGGCCGACGGTGATCATGGATTGGACGGCGCCACCGTTGGTGGCCAGCCGTAGATGCTCCCAGCAGGCCTCGGCCAGCTCCCGGGCCGAGCGTACGTGCCGGGCGTCGATCAATTTCAGTGCGCGCCAATGCTTCCGGCCGACGCAGCGGGCGTGGTTGCGCCAGGCGAGTTTGGCGCCGATCAGGATTTCCTCGGCGGTGTGCTCGTAGACCGCCTCGTGTTCCAGTTCCCGCAGGGCGACCCGGCGGCGATGGCTGGGCAGGTGCGCCAGTTCGGGTTGTCGGAAGAATTCGTCGCACTCGCGCAGCCGCCGTACTTGCTCCGGGCCGAAAGCGCCTGCGTCGGTGATGTTCTGGAACTGTCGAACGGGCAACATTTGGTTCACGTTTTCTCCGGTCGGGCATCAGGTACTGCGAGAACAGACAAGACATCGAACGTGGAGCGTGGATCGAGCACCGGCGCCGGCAAAAAGTTCGCGCAGAGTATGCGCGAGGAGCGCCGGGCGGCATCGGCGGAGCGCGGCCGGACCGGGCTGCCGGTGATGCCGTGAAGTAGCCAACTCTCCTGGTGAGGGGGAGAAGGCCCGTAGAAAAGCGTACGACCGGTGTGCTGACCGTGTGCCCGAATTCGGCGTAATCCCAGATGGATTGGCGTGCGCTGTCAGTCAAGCGACCGAGTCGGAGTTTGCCAGGCTCGGCGGGCAGCCGCGCTGTCATAAGTCTGTCGTACCGTTTAGCCACTGGTTCTAGAGGTTGTGAGGTCTTGTGCGCAGCATCATCGGGATGGCGGCGGCCGTCATCGCACTCCATATCATCGGCTGGGGCACCCTGCTCCTGTTCGTGGTGCCGGGCAACCACCTGGTCGGCGGCGCGGTCTTCGGCGTCGGCCTCGGCGTCACCGCCTACACCCTGGGCATGCGGCACGCCTTCGACGCCGACCACATCGCCGCCATCGACAACACCACCCGGAAACTGGTCGCCGAGAACGGCAAGCGGAAGGTGCAGACCGTCGGCTTCTGGTTCGCCCTCGGTCACTCCAGCGTGGTGTTCATCCTGGTCGCGCTGCTCGCCTTCGGCGTGCGCGCGCTCGCCGCCAACCTGGAGGACGAGGATTCCTCGCTACAGCGCTGGACCGGCCTGTGGGGCACCAGCGTCTCCGGCGCCTTCCTGATCGCGATCGGCCTGCTGAACCTGGCCTCGCTGCTGGGCATCTGGCGGGTCTTCCGCGGCATGCGCCGCGGCGAATTCGACGAGGCCGCCCTGGAACGCGAACTCGACCACCGCGGCCTGCTCAACCGCATCCTGCATCCGGTGGTCCGTCTGGTGCGCAAGCCCCGGCACATGTACCCCGTCGGCCTGCTCTTCGGCCTCGGCTTCGACACCGTCACCGAGGTCGGCCTGCTGGTCATCGCCGGCGGCGCGGCGGCCACCGGCCTGCCCTGGTACGCGATTCTCGTTCTGCCCGTGCTGTTCTCGGCCGGCATGACCCTGTTCGACTCGCTCGACGGCTCCTTCATGAGCTACGCCTACGACTGGGCCTTCGCCAAACCGGTCCGCAAGATCTACTACAACCTGGTGATCACCGGCCTCTCGGTCGCGGTGGCACTGCTCATCGGCGGCCAGGAGATCATCTCGATCTTCGTGGAGAAGCTCGGCATCGAAGGCGGGCCGGTGGCCTGGATCGGCAACCTGGATCTGGGCGCCCTGGGCTACATCATCGTCGGCTTGTTCGTCCTCACCTGGGCGGTGGCGATCGCGGTCTGGCGGCTGTTCGGCGTCGAACGCCGGTGGCAGGAAAACCTCGACGCGCCCGCATAACTCGCCGCGAGAACCGCTGGCGCGGGGGGAGAACCGTACATTTCTGGCAGGATGGGGTTATGCGGTCTCGGCTGTCCGTCGTCGTCGTCACCGTCGCGCTGCTCGCGGGCGCGGCGGCGATCGGGACGCCGCCGACCTTCGCCGAACCGCCGGCCAAGCCCAACAGCGGCTCCTCCGACAAACCGGATCCGGCCGAGCCCACCAACCCGACGCCGGACAGACCTTTCATCGAACGTGTCGTCCGCGACGGGGAACGCAAGCGCCGGGTGTTCGTCTCCTCGCCCGCCATGCACCGCACCGTCGAAGTGCAGGTTCTGCTGCCGCGCAACACCTCTCGCTCCAGACCCGTGGTCTACATGCTCGACGGCCGCAGCGCGAAGTCCGACAGCAACAACTGGACCGTGCTCGGTGGCGCCGAGGAATTCTTCGAGGACAAAGACGTCACCGTGGTGCTCACCGTCGGCGGCCCGGCCAGCTACTACACCGACTGGCGCCGCGAAGATCCGGTGCTCGGCCTGAACAGATGGGAAACCTTCCTGACCGACGAGTTGCCCCCGTTGATCGACGCCCGTTTCGACGGCAACGGCCGCAACGCCGTCATGGGGGTCTCGATGGGCGCCGAAGCCGCCTTGATGCTGGCGGTCCGGCAGCCGGAGCTGTACGCCGCGGTCGCCGGGCACAGCGGTTGCTACGAAATGGGCAGCGATGCCGGGCAAGCCCAGGCCCGCGCCGTAATCGCCACCTATAACGGCAAGGCCGACAACATGTTCGGCACCGAGGACGATCCGCAGTGGCAGGCCCACGACGTGCTCTCGCAAGCGGAAGCGCTGCGCGGCAAGGCGATCTACCTCTCCGCCGGCAACGGCTTCCCCGGCAAGTACGACGTGCCCGGCAACCCGGAGCTGTTCAGCGCGATCGGCTTCGGCGGCCCGCTGGAGGCCGGCGCCTTCGCCTGTACCCGCGCCCTCGCCGATCGCCTTGCCGCCCTGCACATTCCGGCAGCGGTGAACTTGCGCTCGACCGGCACGCACTCTTGGCCGTACTGGATAGACGAACTCGCCGCCTCCTGGCCGGCCATCGCGGCCGGGCTCAGATGAAGCGTGCGGCGACTTCCGGATCGGTGGCGAAACGCAGGAACAGATCGTTCTCGTGCGGGTCGCCGACGGTGACGCGCACCCCGTCCGAAGCGTAGGGCCGCACCAGCACCCCCGCGTCCGCGCTCGCCTCGGCGAACGCCCCGCTGCGCTCGCGCAGCGGCAGCCAGACGAAGTTCGTTTCACTCGGCGGCACGTCGTAGCCGGCCGCCAGCATCGCGTCCCGGACCCGCTCCCGCTCGACGATCAGCGCGTCGGTGCGGTCCAGCAGCTCGCCGCGCGCCTCCAGCGAGGCGATCGCCGCCGCCTGCGCCACCCGGTTCACGCTGAATGGGATATGCACCTTCATCAGCGCGGTGATCACCTCGGGATCGCCGACCGCGTAGCCGACCCGCAGGCCGGCCAAGCCGTAGGCCTTGGAAAACGTGCGCAGCACAATGACATTCGGGCGGCCGCGGCCGAGTTCGACGCCGTCCGGGCACTGTCCGGTCCCGGCCATCCGCAGGTATTCGTAGTAGGCCTCGTCCAGCACGATCAGCACATCCGACGGGACGGCATCCAGGAAGCGCACCAGCGCGTCCCGGCCCACCGCGGTGCCGGTCGGATTGTTCGGGTTGCAGACGAACACCAGCTTCGTCCGCGGCGTCACCGCCGCCGCCAGCGCGTCCAGATCGTGCACGTGGTCCGAGGTCAGCGGCACCTGGACGGCGCTCGCGTGGCCGACCTGGGTGACGATCGGATACGCCTCGAACGAGCGCCACGCGAACAGCACCTCGTCCTGTGGCGAACTACAGGTGATCTGCACCAGCTCCTGCAGCAGCGCGACGCTGCCGCAGCCGACGGCGACCTGCTCCACTGCGACGCCCAGGAAATCCGCCAGCGCCGCGCGCAGTTCGGTGGCCTGGTTGTCCGGATAGCGGTGCGCCAGCTCGGCGGCCGCGCCGATCGCCTTCGCGGCGGCCGGCAGCGGGGGCAGCGTGGTCTCGTTGCTGGCGAGCTTGACCGCGCCGGGATAGCTGCGGCCGGGGGTGTACGCCGGAATAGAGGAAAGGTCCGGCCGGATCTGCGCGCTCACCCCTACACCCTAAACGGGACCGCCTGAGGTGAAGGTCTCATTCCGAGCTCAGCGCCGCCGTCAACCCGGTCATCCGTACCGGAAAAATTGCGGTTAGAACGCGCTCACATGCAACTTCTCGCCAAGATCAGGCCGCCGCCCTACTCTGGATTCCATGTCGGGCACCTTTGACGATATTGCCCCCCTACGCCGAGCCACCGCCCTGGCGGAGCGTTCCGACGCCGACGCCCACGTGCCGATCATGGTGATAGAGCCGGACGGGCATGCCCGTGGCGCCATCGTCGTCCTGCACGAATCCCGGGAGTTCACCGCGCCGTTGCTGGAGCTCATGCAGGCGCTCTCGCTCGACGGCTGGACCGTGGTCGCACCCAACCTCTTCCACCGCGCCAACGGTGATCCTTCTCACGAAGTCTTCGGCGATGAGCTCTTCGACGACTTCGACGCCTGCCACGACTGGCTCACCGCGCACGGCGTCTTCCCCGACTGCATCGGCGTTCTCGGGTTCGACCACGCCGGCACCGCCGCGTTCCTGGTCGCCACCAATCGCCCGGTCGGCGCGGCCGTCAGCGTCGCCGCCCCCGGCATCATCGAACCCCTCACCGAAGACTGCGACGCCCTGGTCCAAGCCGCCCCCGGCCTGCAAGCGCCCTGGCTCGGGCTCTACGGCGCCGACGACCCGCACACCCCGCCCGCGCACATCGACGAACTTCGCGACGCCACCGCCCGCGCCGCCGTCGCCTCCCTCATCGTCAGCTACCCCGGCCTGCACCACCGCGCCGATCACGCCGGCCGCGAAGCCGACGAAGACGACGCCGATTTCATCGCTTCCCAAACCCGCATTTTCGACTGGTTCGACAGCAACTTACGGTAGATAACCAGGCGTTTTGTGCTCTGTACGGTGCCTACTGTAATCTTCATGCTCGGCGGTTCGAAAGGACCGGTGCCCTCGAAGAGAAGGCTCCAGGAGGCGTGCCAGAGCGGCCGAATGGGACTCACTGCTAATGAGTTGTCCCTTCACGGGGACCGGAGGTTCAAATCCTCTCGCCTCCGCCAAGCCCGGTTCGCCGGGTAAGAACAACTGAATAACTATGCGCCCGTAGCTCAACGGATAGAGCACTTGACTACGGATCAAGAGGTTAGGGGTTCGAATCCCTTCGGGCGCACGCAATTTGGGTGGCCCCTGCTCCTGGAGCAGGGGCCACTCTGCATTGCGTGCCAATTTGTGGGGGCGGAGCCCCCACACCCCGCCCGGCGGGGCTTCGCCCCCCGGACCCCCCTCCTCGGCGTTAGGGTCGGGGGTGTGAACAGCGCTGAGACTGCCGCTCCTGTTGACGTTATCGATCAAGTGGCCGAGGGGACTGTTCGGCTGCTCGAGGGCATCAGGGGGATGAGTGAGAAGGAGGTGGGGGAGCCTTCGTTGCTGCCCGGGTGGACGCGGGGGCATGTGCTGGCGCATATCGCGCGTAATGCCGACAGTTTGGTGAATTTGCTGACGTGGGCGCGGACCGGGGTGGTAACTCCGCAGTACGCAAGCGTTTCCGTGCGGGATCAGGACATCGAGGACGGTGCGCCGCGTGGGCTGGCGGAGCAGCTGGCCGATGTCGACGCCACCGCCGCGAAGTGGCTGGAGCTGGCGCGTACCGCTCCGGAGCAGTCCTGGACCGCTACCGTGCGTAATCGGCAGGGTGGGGAGATGCCTGGGTCCTTCATTCCGTGGATGCGGTTGCGGGAGGTCGAGATTCATCATGTGGATCTCGGGATCGGGTATCAGCCTGCCGACTGGCCCGAATCGTTCGTCACCCGGCTGCTGCCGGAAGCAGCAATCGATCTTACGAAGGTTGCCGCTAAATCCGAGACTCCCACAACGGCTTTCGCGGTCAGCGCGACCGATACCGGCTTCACCGCGACCATCGGTGCGGGCGAACCCGATCGCACGGTCTCCGGCCCGGCGAATGTGTTGCTCGCTTGGCTCCTCGGCCGCTCCGTCGGCGCCGACCTCAGCGGACAGTTGCCCGTTCTCCCCGCCTGGAAATGAGCGCTGTGGACGCGCCCGGAGAGGGGACAGTCCTACTCTTCCAACTCTGAGCGACAATCACCGACCAGAACCGAGATTGTCGCTCAGAGTTGGAAGGTGACTACTCGGCGATGACGGCGTCGGCTTCGATCTCCACCAACAGCGCCGGGGTGATCAGGGCCTGGATCTCGTACATCGATGCGGCGGGGCGAATCTCGCCGAAGAACTCGCGGTGCGCTTCGGCAACCTCGGGCCAGCGCGAGATGTCGGTGACGAAGATGCGAGTGCGGATGACGTCGGACAAGCTCGCACCGGCTTTGTCGAGGGCGGTGGCGATGCGGCGCAAAGCCTCTCGCGCTTGTTCAGCCATGTCGTCGCCCCCGACCGCGGTGCCGCCGGGGGCCGCGGCGGTGCTGCCGCTGACCGCGATGTGGTTGCCGATCCGGACGGCGCGGGAGTAGCCGACGACGTCTTCGAATTCCGATTCCGAGGAGATGTTCACACGAGCGTTCACCGGGACAGCATGGCATCGCGGGCTTCGCGGAGCACGGCAATTCCGAGGGTGCCCAGCCACAGCGACATCGCGCCGACCTGGATGCGCTGGGCGATGCCGAGGGCGTAGTCGCCGGAAAGGTTGTCGGCGACCAGCATCCAGACGGTGGCGAGCGCGCCGATGAGCAGGAAGGCGAGGCCGAGTTCGCGCAGGACGCGCCAATGCGGGCGGTAGCGGAAGGCAGCAAGGCTGAAGGCGAAGACGGCCACCGCGATCGAGGTGACGGCGAGGGTGCTGGTCATGGCGTGCGGCTGGTGCAGCTGCGGGAACAGCGCGCTGTGGTCGCCGCAGGGCGGTGCGCCCGGGGAGCCGCAGTCGGACAGGGGTAGCAGGACGTCGGCGATGGTCGCGGCGCCGAAACAGAGCAGGGCGACCCAGCCGATCGTGGTCAGGCGGCGTCTGGGGAAGATCCACAGCCCGGCCAGGGCGGTGGGGATGAGCAGGGCGGCGGTGACCTTGTCGCCGGTGGCGAAGACCCAGCGGTAGGGCTTGCCTTCGGCGTCCAGTTCGCTCAGGAACGAGTTGACCGGGTCGGCGTGGACGGGCAGCACGAACTCCAGCACCCAGGACGAATAGCAGAGCCCGGCGAGCGCCAAGGCCACCGCCATGCACCACGGGACGACCCTTTGACGTCGCCAAGCAACCTCTCGGCTATCGGTCACGGGGTCCATTCTCTGCCATCCGGGCGCATTCGCACCTCATTGCCATCGCGACCTCAGAGTCCTGCCAGGTTCGGGGCGGATTCTGGAATCGAGTACATGCGGGAAGAGGAGTTCCAATGAACGGTCTGATGACAGCTTTCGCAGGGTTCGCGCTCATGGTGGCCATGGTGGTGTCCGGATATCTGGCCACGCACGCCCCGACCGGCATCGTGCAGCGCCGGCACCGGTAACTCAGCGCCGTACCGCGGCTTGCACCCGGTCGGCCGCCGTCACCGGGTCCTCGTGCTCCCAGATGCGGATAACCTGCCAGTCCGCCGCGATCAGCGCGGCATCGGTCGCCCGGTCCCGGGCCACATTGCCGGCCAGTTTGGCCGCCCACCATTCGGCATTGTTCTTCGGATCGGTCGCGTGTTGCGGGCATCTGTGCCAGAAACACCCGTCGACATAGACCGCGACACGTAACCGCGGAAATACCACGTCGGCCCTCCGGCGCTGCCCGGGTAGCGGTGCGCGATCGACGAAATAGCGCAGACCGCGCCGATGCAGTTCCTTACGTAATGCCAGCTCCGGCGCGGTGCCGCTGCGCCGCTGGCGGGACATGCGGGCACTGGTCGCCGCGTCGGTTCGGGGCCGGGCACTGGTCATCGAATACCAAGTTACTCAGGCCTGCATGCGCGCCAGATGGCTGTGCACGTCATCGAGGAAGCCGGGCGGGAATCTCAGATTGCCCAGGGTGGTGCGGCGTAGGAATCCCGCGGTGGCGCGGGCGGAGAGCAAGCGCGAATCGGCGAGGAAATTCTTGAGATCCTCGTAGGGTTCCTGGACCGGCCAGGTGGATACCGGCATACGTTGAGCAACCGCTCCGGCGCGACCCCACGCGGCTGTCGGCCAGGCCTCACCGTCGGCCAACGGCGTCCCTCTCGGAAACTCGCCTGCCGGGTCCGCCAGCCGCGCTCCGATCCACTCCGCCATCCGCACGCTCACCGCGTTGCCGACCAGCTTCCAGCGATGCCCGGCCCGCACGCCCGGCACCTCGGTCGCGGGGGCCGTCCATCCGGAATCGAAGCCCTGCAAGCGTTCCGCGTCGACGATCCCCGGTGTGACCAGCTCGCCGGAGGGCAGCCGCACCGCGGGCGGGCTCGCGATGCCCAGCGCCGACCCGCCCTTGAGCGTCGGCACCGCGTTCACCGCCCACCCCAGCCCGCGCACCCCTTCGGTCCAGTAGAAACCGCACGGATCCCGTTGCGGGTCACCGACTTCCATCGGACCGGCATCGGCGCCGAAGAGCACTGGGCGCGGATCCTCGGTGCGCGAGGCCAGCATCAGCACGCGCTGGCGGCGTTGCGGCAGCCCGAACGCGCGCGCGTCGACCACCCGGTACGCCCAGGTGTAGCCGAGTTCCTCCAGTACGCCGGTGATGTGGCGCATCGCCGCCCCACGGCCCAGTTGCAGCATGAACGGGACGTTTTCGATGAGCAGCCAGCGCGGACCGCGTTTGCGGCGCACCAGCCGGAACACCTCGTCGACCAAGCCGGAGCGGGACCCGGTGATGCCCGCGGTGCGCCCGGCCTGGGACAGGTCCTGGCACGGGAAACCGGCCGCCACCAGTTCGGTGCCCGCCGGGATCGCGCGCAACCGGGTGACGTCGGCGTGCAGCTCGACGCCGGGAAAGTGTGCGGCGAGCACGCCTTGGGCGCCGCGATCGATCTCGCACAGCAGCTCGCTGTGCCAGCCGTGCCGTGCGAGGCCGAGTTCCAGCCCGCCGATCCCGGCGAACAGCCCGACCATCCGCCCGCCCGTCACTGTCCACCTTTCAGCTGCAAGCTCTCGTTACCGCAGTGCGCAGTGCACGTTACTCGAGACGTCACAGCGCTGCGCGGCAGTGTGCGCCGCCGACCGCTCATTTAGTACGCCAGTACCAGGTTGCGTGTCTTGCTGCGGATTAGCTCGACCTGCCCGATAATTCGATTCGGCCCGAGCCGTTCTAGGCTTGCGGCGCTTTGCCGATCTTCCCGCGCAGTTCCCCGGTTCAACCCGTGATGCCAGGAGAGCGAGCCCCATGCAGAAACCGTCCACCCAGCGTGGCAACTTCCCCGATGTCGTCGTGACCAGCCTGGCCGCGACCACCTCCATAGCCGGCGATGTCGATTCGACCTGGAAGGGCCTGCTCAACGGTGAGAGCGGGATCGACGTGCTGGAAGACTCCTTCATCGACCAGTTCGGACTGCCGGTCCGGATCGGCGGGCACCTGAAGGTCTCGCCGTCGGCCGACCTCACTCCGGGCGAAGCCCGACGGCTGGCTTACTGCGAGCAAATGGCCACGGTGCTCGGCCGTGAGGTGTGGCGCAACGCGGGCAGCCCCGAGGTGGACAAGACCAGGCTCGGCGTCTCGATCGGCACCGGCCTCGGCGGCGCCGAGGCGATCATCGATCAGCGCGACAAGATGCAGAACGGCGGCTACCGCAAGGTTTCCCCGCTGACCGTGCAGTGGATCATGCCCAACGGACCGGCTTCCTGCGTCAGCCTGGAGCTGGGCGCCGGTGCGGGCGTGTGCACTCCGGTCTCGGCCTGCTCCTCGGGCTCGGAAGCGATCGCCAACGCCTGGAAGATGATCGTGATGGGTGACGCCGACATGGTGGTCACCGGCGGCGTGGAGGGTTCCATCCAGGCGGTGCCGATCGCCGCGTTCACCATGATGCGCGCGATGAGCACCCGCAACGACGATCCCAAGGCGGCCTCGCGGCCCTTCGACATGGACCGCGACGGGTTCGTCTTCGGCGAGGCCGGCGCGATGATGGTGATCGAGACCGAGGAGCACGCCAAGGCGCGCGGCGCGACGATCCACGCCCGGATCCTCGGCGCGGGCGTCACCTCCGACGGATTCCATTTGGTCGCACCGGATCCCGAGGGTTCCGGCGCCGCCCGCGCGATCACCCGCGCGCTGCAGACCGCGGGCCTCACCGCCCGCGACGTGGACCACATCAACGCCCACGCCACCGCCACCCCGATCGGCGACACCGCCGAGGCGAACGCGATCAGCAAAGCCATCGGCAACCACGCGTCGGTGTACGCGCCCAAGTCGGCGCTGGGACATTCGATCGGCGCGGTGGGGGCGCTGGAGTCGGTGCTGACCGTGCTCAGCGTCCGCGACAGCGTCGTCCCGCCCACCCTGAACCTGGAGAACCAGGACCCCGACGTCGATCTCGACATCGTCAAGGGTCAGGCCCGCCCCGGGCGCATCGACTACGCGGTGAACAACTCCTTCGGGTTCGGCGGCCACAACGTGGCCATCGCCTTCGGGCGGTACTAGGGAGAAGCCGAGTTATATCCAGGCGGAATGACTATGGGCGCATAACCTGCTAACCTTCCCGGCGCTCCATGGTCGATCTGTGTTCGGTGTCACGGCACTCCCGGTGCGTGCGTTGGATGAAGGATAAAAGCGATGATCGGCGAGACCTTTGACGACTATCTGGACGAACAGGGCAATATCAAGATCCTCGGGGACAAAACCCTGATCGACTTCGTCGACAAGCACAGCGCGGAGAACGGCGACGCCCTCGCCTACCGCTACATCGATTACTCGCGCGAGCGTGACGGCGAGTACCAGGACCTCACCTGGTGCGAGTTCGGTGTCCGGTTGCGTGCGGTAGCCGCACGGCTGCAACAGGTTTCGCAGCCGGGCGACCGGGTCGCGGTGCTCGCGCCGCAGGGACTGGACTATGTGGTGTCGATATTCGCCGCGGTCTACGCGGGCAATATCGCTGTGCCGCTGTTCGATCCGGAGGAACAGGGTCACACCGACCGGCTACACGCCGTGCTCGGCGACTGCACCCCGGCCGCGATCCTGACGGTCTCCACCTCGGCGGCCGGTGTGCGAAACTTCTTCCGGCACTTGCCCGCCGCGCAACGGCCGCGCATCATCGCCGTCGACGCGATTCCCGACAGCGTCGGTGAGACCTGGGTGCGCCCGGACATCAACATCGACAATGTCGCCTACCTGCAGTACACCTCCGGGTCCACCCGGACGCCCGCCGGCGTGGAGATCACCCACCGCGCGGTCGGCACCAACCTGCTGCAGATGATCGATGCCATTGGCGTGAAAGAGAACTCGCGCGGGGTCACCTGGCTGCCGCTGTTCCACGACATGGGGCTGCTGTGCGTCATCCTGCCGACCATCGGCGGCGGGTTCATCACCATCATGTCGCCGAGCGCGTTCGTGCGGCGGCCCTACCGCTGGATCAAGGAGCTGGCCGCGGTCTCCGACGGCGCCGGAACCTTCGCCGCCGCACCGAATTTCGCGTTCGAGCACGCCGCGGCCCGGGGGCGTCCGAAGGCGGGGGAGGAGCTCGATCTCTCCAACGTCATCGGTTTGATCAACGGCAGCGAGCCGGTCTCGGTGTCCTCGATGAAGAAGTTCAACGAGGCGTTCATGCCCTACGGGCTGCCGAAGACCGCGATCAAGCCCTGCTACGGCATGGCCGAGGCGACGCTGTTCGTCTCCGCGACCAAGGCCGAGGACGAGGCCAAGGTCGTCTACGTCGACCGCGGCGAGTTGAACGCGGGCCGCATGGTCGAGACGGATCCCGAGGCCGACAACGCGATCGCGCAGGTTTCCTGCGGTTACGTCGCGCTCTCGCAGTGGGCCGTCATCGTCGATCCGGACACCGGCGCCGAACGCGCCGAGGGTGAGGTCGGCGAGATCTGGCTGCACGGCGAGAACATGGGCATCGGTTACTGGGGGCGTCCGGAGGAGAGCGAAGCCACCTTCCGCAACAAACTCCAGTCCCGCCAGCCCGAGAGTCACGCCAAAGGCACCGACCCCGAAGCGCATTGGATGCGCACCGGCGATTTCGGCGCCTACGTCGACGGTGAGCTCTACATCACCGGCCGCGTCAAGGATCTCGTCATCGTCGACGGCCGCAACCACTACCCGCAGGACCTCGAATACTCTGCCCAAGAGTCGAGTTCGGCGCTGCGCCCCGGCTTCATCGCCGCCTTCTCCGTCCCCGCCAACCAGCTGCCCGCCCTCGTCTTCGACCAGGGCAGCCACTCCGGCCTGAAGTTCGACGCCGACGACACCTCCGAACAACTCGTCATCGTCGCCGAACGCGGCAGCGGCGCAGCCAAACTCGACCCCCAACCAGTAGCCGACACCGTCCGCGCCGCGATCTCCCAACGCCACGGCGTCACCGTCCGCGACGTCCTGCTCGTCCCCGCCGGCTCCATCCCCCGCACCTCCAGCGGCAAGATCGCCCGCCGCGCCTGCCGCACCGCCTACCTCGAAGGCACCCTCCGCGGCGGCTACCAGCAACAAGCCTTCCCGGACGCGGTAGACCGCGAGCCGGAAAGCGCGGGGGTCTCCTGAACCGACGCTGAAACAGAACTATCGAAGGCGGTACCTCCCAGGCGGTTCTTTATGCCCGACGGAAGATGGCTGTCCGAGCCTCACATGCCGGTTTGGATGGCCGACCAGTTGGAAGCCTTCGCTGCTTGGGAGGAACGGCAATGAGCGACAAACTGCCGCAGACAACTGCAGATCTGAAGAACTGGATGGACAACCTCACCTACGACTTCGACGCGCCGGTGCCCGAGCTGCCGCCGCCGGGGGCGGAGGGTGTCCTTGTGAAACGGTCGGTCAAGTGGTCAGCAGATCTGGATCAGCGGCTCAAGGCTGCCGCCGACGCCAAGGGCATGTCCCAATCCGAACTGACGCTTGACGAATCCGCTGGGCGGCCGAGCTGCCCGGAGCGGTTGACGTAAAAATGCCTCCGACCTGAGGGAATCAGGGCGGAGGCATTCTTGGCGGTGGCGGAGGGATTTGAACCCTCGGACGGGGGTTACCCGTCACACGCTTTCGAGGCGTGCTCCTTAGGCCGCTCGGACACGCCACCGCCGACAACCATACCGGAGCGGGGGTGGATCGCTAAATCGCCTGGTCAGCGTTGGCGGGAGAAGAAGGACGCGAGGAGGGCGGCGCAGTCGGGTTCGAGGATGCCGCCGCGGACTTGGGGGCGGTGGTTGAGGCGGCGGTCGCGGACTACGTCCCAGAGGGAGCCGACGGCGCCGGTTTTGGGTTCCCAGGCGCCGAAGAGGACGCGGTCGACGCGGGCCAGGACAAGGGCGCCGGCGCACATGGTGCAGGGCTCGAGGGTGACGGCGAGGGTGCAGCCCTCGAGGCGCCAGCCGCCGCCGTGCACGGTGGCGGCTCGACGGAGCGCGAGGACCTCGGCGTGCGCGGTCGGATCACCGAGGGCTTCGCGGGCGTTGGCGGCGCGGGACAGTTCGCGGCCGGACGCGTCGAAGACGACGGCGCCGACCGGGACGTCACGGGGATCGGCGGTAGCGGCCGCGGCGAGCGCGGCGCGCACCATCTCCGCGTCCGAGATCACCGTGGCAGTTTGTCCAGGACCGCCGATAGTTCATCGGCGAAACCGAGACGCTGGGCGATCATGCCGAGCTGCTCGTCCGGGTACAGGTCGGTGTCGGCGAGGATGACGCTCAGCACCGGCTCCGGCAGACCCAGATCGGCGAGCACGCCCAGATCGCCCTCTTCCCAGGGCTCGACATCGTCGAGTTCGTCTGGGTCGATATCGGGGATCTCGACGTTCAAGACCTCGAGCACATCGGCGGCGATGTCGTAGTCGATCGCGGCGGTCGCGTCCGAAACCAGCATCCGGGTGCCACTGGGGGCCGGCCGCAGCACGATGAAGAACTCGTCATCCACGTCCAGAAGCCCGAACACCGCACCTGAGCTGCGCAAAGCCTTCAATTCGGTTTCCGCTGTGGACAAATTGGTGAGGGCCGCCTGGCTCAATGGGCTACACCGCCATTTGCCTTCTTCACGGACCACCGCCACGGCGAACCCCTCGACGGCGTCATAGTCTTCCGACGCCGCACTGTTCGTGCCCGAGCGCTGTGCTGCCATGGTCGCAACGGTAGTCTGCCTGACCCGAAATGTTGAAGTCGTATGCCAATCTGTTCCGATGACGCCTGACCCGAAGGCCCCCGTTTGCGTGCTCGGAACCGGTTTGATCGGTGGATCCCTGGTCCGTGCCGCCACCGCCGCGGGTTATAAGGCTTGGGGCTACAACCGCTCAGAGGACGGCGCCCAGGCCGCGCGGGCCGACGGGTTCGACGTGACCTCCGATCTGGTGGCCGCACTGACCCGGGCCGCCGAGTCCGACGCGCTGCTCGTGGTCGCCGTGCCGATGCCCGCCGTCGATCACCTGCTGAGCGCGATCGCCACCTACGCTCCGGGTTGCCCGCTGACCGATGTGGTGAGCGTGAAGGGGCCGGTGCTGGCGGCGGTGCGCAAGCACGGCCTGGCGGCGCGCTACGTCGGCGGGCATCCGATGGCGGGAACCTCCGAATCGGGTTGGGCGGCAACCTTCCCCGAGCTGTTCCGGGACGCGGTGTGGGCGGTCGGCGTCGACGAGGGCACACATGTGGAGCCGTGGACCAGGGTGGTCAGGTTGGCTTTGGACTGTGGGTCCGTGGTGGTGCCGGTAGTGGCCGAAGAACACGATCGCGCGGTCGCGCGGATTTCGCACCTGCCGCACGTGCTCGCCGAAGCGCTGGCCGTCAGCGGCGCGAGCGGTGGACCGCTGGCCCTGGGGCTCGCGGCGGGTTCGTTCCGCGACGGCACCCGCGTCGCCGGAACCGCGCCCGACCTGGTGCGCGCCATCTGCGAGCCGAACGCCGGGGCGCTGCTCGAAGTGCTGGAGGACACCCTCACCGTACTGACCGCGGCCCGAGACAGCCTGCGCGACAACGGTTCTCTCGCCGACCTGGTGGAAGCCGGCCACGACGGCCGACGGGCCTACGAAACCGCCGACCGCCGGGAAATCACCGATATCCGCCCCGGCGACCACAATTGGCTCGAGGCGCTCCGCGCGGCCGGCCATCGCGGGGGCATCCTCACCAAACTCCCCTGACCACCACCCATTGCGGGTCAGATGCGTTCGGCGAGGCCCGGGTAGTCGAGGACGAAACCGTCGGCATCGACGGTGACGGTGGCGCTGGACACAGGAGACAGCACGTTGATGCCGTGCGGACCGCTGCTGTAGGTCAGGCTCGCTTCCTGCACCAGCAGATCCGGCAGTCGCACATAGACGACCGGGACCTGCACGTCCTGCACCGCGTTCTGCAATCCGAAGCGCCGGATCGGCAGGGTGTTGAAGAACGGGCTCAGCACCACGTCGACGTCCAGCGCACCGGCGAAGGTGGAGCGCACATGGCTGCCGCCCGCGTCGACCAGCCAGTAGTTCTCCTCGTCGCGGGCGAGCGAGGCATGCCGCTCCCCGGCCGGGGTGGTGGTGCGCAGCGATAGCCGTTTGGTGACGCCGCTCTCGTCGGTGACCAGGTCGTAGGAGGCGCTGAAGGCGGGATGTTCGTCGCAGGCGCCGCCGATCATGCGCCCGGCGGCGCGGATGCGATTGCCGTTGAGGGTGACGCGCACCGACTCCATCCGCGTCGCGTTGTGCGCGCGCCACGTGAGCATCGCCGGCCAGCGGGAAGCGGTGCCGGAGCCAGGGGCTGGGTTGGTCACCTATCTACCGTAAGCGACAAACCAGAAGAGCCTGCATCACACCAGCGACTCCGCACCGCCCCCGGCGGTCACGGACCATGCGCCCGCGCCCGGCCAACCCCGCAGCCGGCCGCGGCACGCATGGACCGCCCCTTTCACACCAGCGATTCGCGCCAGGCCGCGTGCAGGCCCGCGAACCGGCCGCTGCCGGTGATCAGTTCGGCGGGCGCGCCGTCCTCGACGATGCGCCCGTGTTCGAGCACCAGCACACGATCCGCGATCGCGACCGTCGAGAGCCGGTGCGCGATGATCACCGCGGTGCGCCCGTGCAGCACGGTTTCCAGTGCCCGCTGGACCAGCCGCTCGCTCGGAATATCCAAGCTCGAGGTGGCCTCGTCCAGGACGATCACCGCGGGATCGGCCAGGAACACCCGGGCGAACGCGACCAGCTGCCGCTGCCCCGCCGACAAGCGGCCACCGCGCTTCTTCACATCGGTGTCGAAGCCCTGTGGAAGCTTGTGGACGAAGTCGTACAACCCGACCGCGCGGGCCGCCGCGTGCACCTCGGCGTCGGTCGCGTCCGGTCGGCCGAGCCGGATGTTGTCGGCCACCGAACCGGAGAACAGGTACGCCTCCTGGGTCACCATGACGACGTTGCGCCGCAGGTCGTCATCCGCCACGTCCCGTAGATCGACACCATCCAGGGTGATGGCCCCGCCGGACGGGTCGTAGAACCGGGTGAGCAGCTTGGCCAGCGTCGACTTGCCCGCGCCGGTCGCGCCCACCAGGGCGACAACCTGCCCGGGTGGCAACTCCAGGCTGAACTCGGGCAGTACCGGCGTGGAACCGGGCAGGTCGGCGTCGAACTGCTCGGCGGCACTGCCGGCTTCATCGGCGGGCCGCTTGACCAGGTCTATGTCGGGGCCGTCCGGCAGGTCCGCGGGTTTCGATCCGGCGGCGTAGCCGAACCAGACCTTGTCCATCCGGACCGCGCCGGTCGCCTTTCCGAGCGGCACCGGCGTTTTCGGCTCCGGCACCGACGGCTCCTCTTCGAGCACACCGGAGATCTT
Organism: Nocardia sp. NPDC051832; assembly: GCF_040681285.1. Taxonomy (NCBI): domain Bacteria; kingdom Bacillati; phylum Actinomycetota; class Actinomycetes; order Mycobacteriales; family Nocardiaceae; genus Nocardia; species Nocardia sp. NPDC051832. The sequence goes on along the minus strand of NZ_JBFAYL010000001.1, from coordinate 1,134,997 downwards.
CTCCAGCGCCGCCGCGGCGGACTGATACGCGTTGAAGACCTGTGCGAGTTCGTCGAGCGGACCGTAGAACTCGGTGAGGTACAACAGGTATGCCGCGAGCACGCCGACCGCGAGGTTGCCCTCGATGACCATCCAGGCGCCCACCACGATGATGATCACCGTGGTCAGGTTGCCGAGCAGCCTGGTCAGGCCGGCGTAGTCGCCCATGCCGCGCATCGCGGACACCGTCGCCTGGCGGTAGGCGGCGTCCTCGGCGGCCAGCACCGATTCGTTGCGCTGTTCGCGGCGGAACGCCTGGACCGCGCGCATGCCGCCCATCGATTCCACGAACTGCACAACGACTTTCGCGATGGCGCCGCGGGTCTTGCGGTAGCCGGCGCGCTGCCGGCGCTGCGCCCAGCGGGTGACCAGCAGCAGCGGGACGAACCCGGCGAGCACGATCGCGGCCAGCGTGAGATCCAGGTAGACCAGGATGACCGCGATGGTCACCACCGACAGGATCGCGCTGATCGCCTGGTTGAGCGCGCTCTCCAGCAGTTCCTGCAAGGTCTCGATGTCGCCGGTGAGCCGGGACACCACCTTGCCGGAGGTGTACTTCTCGTGGAACGCCACGCTGAGCCGCTGCATGTGCGCGAACGAGCGCACGCGCAGATCGAAAAGCACGCTCTGGCTGAGCTTTCCGGAGACCCGCAGGAACACGAAGGTGGTGACCATGCTGAGCGCGACCGTGCCGAGATATCCCGCCACGGTCCAGGTCAGCGGCGCCCAGTTGCCTTTGCCGCCCTGCGTGATCGCGGTATCCAGGCCGTAGGCGATGAACAGCGGACCGGCCACCTTCGCCGCGTTGTCCACCACGATGAGGACCAGCGCGAGAATCGCCTGGCGGCGGTAGGGCCGGACCAGGTCGAGCAACAGCCGCCGGGAACGCTCGGCCAGCACCAGGTTTCCGGTCGCGGTGACCTCTTTGTCCTCGCTGGCGATGCCACGCCAATCCGCGACCTCATCGCGTCGGTGCGATTCCTCCGGCGCCGCCGCGTCTTTCGACTCGATCGTTTCGGTGCTCATTGCTCACCTCCCATCAGTTCTCGGTAGACACTGCTGCTGCGCAGCAATTGGTCGTGGGTGCCCTCGGCGACGATGCGCCCGCCGGCCAGCACCGCGACCCGATCGGCCAGCGCCGCCGTCGAAGGCCGGTGTGCGACAAGCAGCGTCGTCGCGTCCGCGAGCACGCTGCGCAGCCGTTCCTGCACCCGCTCCTCGGTCTCCACGTCGAGCGCCGAGAGCGGATCGTCGAGCACCATGACCCGGCCGCCCTGGCCGGTGCCGGCCAGCACGGCCCGCGCCAGCGCGAGCCGCTGCCGCTGCCCGCCGGACAGGCTCATGCCCTGCTCGCCGATCCGGGTGTCCAGACCCCAGGGCAGGTTGTCCACGAACTCGGTGGCCTGTGCGACGTCGAGGGCGCGCCGCACGTCCTGGTCGGTGGCCGCCGGGTTGCCGAGCGCGACGTTCTCCCGCACGCTCGCCGAGAACAGCACCGGCTCCTCGAACGCCACCGACACCAGCGACCGCAGGTCCGAGACCCGCATCGCGGCGATGTCGATGCCGTCGATGCTGATCACGCCGCCGGAGACGTCGTAGAGCCGCGGAATCAGGTTGAGCAGCGCGGTCTTTCCGCTGCCCGTGGCGCCGACCAGCGCGACCGTCTCGCCGGGGCGCACGGTGAGCGAGATGTTCTCGAGCACGTCCCCGCTCCCCGCGTCCGACTCGCGCGGGAAACCGAATCGCACACCGTCCAAACGCAATTCACCACGCACCTGGGCGGGCAACCGCACCGGTTCGGCCGGATCGGTGATATCGATCGGGGTATCGATGATCTCCCAGTACCGGTCCGCCGCCGTCCGCGCGTCGTTCCACTCGGCCAGCAGGAAGCCGGTCCAGATGATCGGCCACTGCAGGAAGTTGGCGAGGGTGATGCAGGCGACCAGGGTGCCGAGCGTCATCGATCCGTTCGCCACCGCGTACGCGCCGTAACCGAGCGCGAACGCGATGGCCAGCTGCGGCACCGCCACCATGGCCGACCACAGGTTCGCGTCCAGGCGCACCTTGAGCAGCTCGGTCTTCTGCAGTTCCCGCGACTGTGCGGTGAACCGGGTGCCGAAGAACGCGCCGCGCCCGAAGGCTTTGAGCACGCGCACGCCCTGCGCCGATTCCTCGGCCGTGGTGGCCAAGTCGCCCGACTGATCCTGGGAGCGCCGCGAGGCCACCGCGTACTTGCGTTCGAAGCGGACGCAGAACCAGGTCAGCGGGATCGCGATGAGCGCGAACAGCAGCCCGATCTGCCAGCTCAGCACGATCAGCACCACCATGCCGACCGGAATCAGCACCAGGTGGATCAGCAGGAACGGCCCGATGAACGCGATGAACTTGCGCAGCGTCGCCATGTCGTCGACCGCGCGCGAGAGCAGCTGGCCCGACTCCCAGGCGTCGTGCCGCCCGATTGCCAGTGCCTGCAGCTTGCGAAAGATCTTGGCGCGCATGGTGATTTCCACCTGGGTCGCCGGCTTGGAGACCAGCCAGCGCCGGCCCCAGACACCCAGCGCCTCCAGTAGCCCGAGCGCCAGCACCAGCGCCACCGGCCACAGCAGGCCGGCGAAGTCGCCCCGGGCAAGCGGCCCGTCGATGATCCGGGCGATCACGACCGGAATGACCACGGCGGTCAGGGCGCTCAGCAGTGCCAGCCCGGTGGCCGCGAGCAGGGTGTTCCGGTGCGGGCGCACGTACGGCCCGAATCTGCGCAGCGAGAACAGGCGGCCCGGCGGCGTGGTCGCCGTAGGCCGCGGAAGTCTGTCGCCTTCCGATTCGGCGGCAGGTATCTCCAGTGCTACTGACAAAGCTCCCCCTCGGGTTGGTGGTTTGCGGTGTCAAGAACGCGACGCCCGTGATGTTCCCACTGGGGTCCGACATCTCAGGGTGTCAAAGCGACGCGTTCCTGGCCACTGAATTTCCAGCCAACAACCTGAAGTAATGTTGAAGTCAAGTCCGTCGTCGCGGAATAGACTCCGCGCCATGCTGATCGTCGCCGGACATCTCCGCGTCACCGACCGTGAAAAATACCTCGACCAGTGCAAAGCGGTCGTCGAACAGGCTCGCGCCACCCCGGGCTGTCTCGACTTCAGCCTCGGCGCCGACCTGCTCGACCCGGACCGCGTCAACATCCTGGAGCGCTGGTCCACCCGCGCGGCCCTCGACGCCTTCCGCGGCGCGGGCACCGCCGGCGACCTCGACGCCCAGATCCTTTCCGCCGACGTCGCGGAGTTCACCTGCGACAGCGAAGCCGCCCTGTAGTCGCTATTGACAGACCGGCCACCCACGGTCATACACTCTCGGCAGATCTGTATGACCAAAGGTGGTTGATCGTGGTGGTTGGTAGGCGAGCCGTCGTACTCGGTGGCAGCGTCGCGGGCTTGTGCGCCGCGGGCGCGGTCGCGCCGTACTTCGACGAAGTGCTTGTGCTGGAACGGGATTCGCTACCCGCCGGGGCGGATCACCGGCGCGGTGTGCCGCAGAGCAAGCACCCGCACTTCCTGCTGAACTCGGGGCGGCGGGCCATCGAGACGTTGTTCCCCGGATTCGAGCAGACGCTGCTCGCGGCGGGCGGCCGGCTACTGAACGCCTCGCTGAACACCGCCTACTGCGAGGCGGAGGGGTGGGCGCCGCGCAAGCGCGGATCGATGACGATGATCTACGGCTCGCGGATCATGATCGAGCGGGTGCTGCGCGACCAGGTCGCCGCGCTCGGCAACGTGACGATCCGGGAACAGGTGGGAGTCCGGGGGATTCAGGCCGTCGACGGCGGTACCGCGAACGGCCGGGTCACCGGTGTGCGCGTGCAGGGCACCAGCCGCACCGAGGAGATCATCGAGACCGACCTGGTGATCGACGCGATGGGCCGCGGCTCGGCGGCCACCAGCTGGCTGACGGCCGCGGGCTGGACCGAACCGCCGGTGCGGTCACTCGACGCCAAGGTCGCCTACACCTCGATGTGGCTGCAACTGCCCGAGGAACGACCGGCGAGCTGGTGGTGGGAGCACATGGCGATCATGCCCAGCCAGGACAAGGGCGCGCACCCGGTCGAGCACGAATTCCTGGTCAATTTCTTCCCGATCGAGGGCGACCGCGCGATCGCGTGCATGGGCGCCTGGGGCCACGAATTGCCCAAGGACGTCGACGATTTCGTCGACGCCGCGCGAAAGATCCGGACGCCCGCCTTCGCCGCGGCGATGGATCTGTGCGAACAGATCTCCGAGGTGCATCACACCCGATCCACCGGAAACAAGTGGCGCCGTTTCGATTTGATGCAGCACCCGCCGCTCGGCCTGGCCGTGATCGGTGATTCCATCTGCGCCTTCAACCCCTTCTACGGCCAGGGCATGAGCTCGGCGGCGCGTTCCGCGGTCATCCTGGCCGAACGGCTGCACGCCTCGGCGACGCTCGATCGCGGGTTCGCCACCACCTTCCTGGCCGCGCAGCGTAAGTCGCTGGAAGTGCCGTGGATGCTGGCGATGGCCCGGGATCAGGGCTACGAGCACGCGACCGGCACCGAGGTCGTCGCGCCGTGGCGGCGGCGGATCTCGGCGGCGACGGTCTGGCCGGTGTTCAACCTGATCTCCACCGCCGGCCGCGAAGATCCGGCCGTCGAAGACCACTTCGCCCGCGTGTTCAACCTCGACGAGTCGATGACCGAGATGATCCGCAACCCGCGCTTCCTCGCCGGTCTGCTCCGGCACAAGGTCAAAATGCTGCTGGGCCGGGCGAAACTGCCGCGCGCCTTCGATATTCGGCAGGACCCGCCGGGCACCGACTACACCGAGGGGCGTCCGGCCGCCGCGCGCCAGACCGGGGTGGCGGCATGAGCGCGACCTGCGATCCGGTAGCCGAACGGATCACCGGGGATCTCGGCTTCTCCTGCCATGACGTGAATCCCGTTGTCACCCTGCGTAACCCGGCGGAGCTGGCGAACTGGACGCTGCCGGTGCTGGAACTCCTGATCATCGCGGGCGCGATCTTCGCGCTGGTGCACGCCATCCGCCGGTTGCGCCGCGACGGCGATCCGGCCAATCTCGCGCTGTGGTTCGCCTCGCTGGTGTACCTGTTCGTCATCGAACCGCCGCTGTACTTCCCGGAGTGGTTCGGATTGCAGGAAGAAGTCGGATTCTTCTTCGCGCACAACGTGTTCACGGTGCAGTTCATGTACGACCGGCTGCCGCTCTACATCATCGCCATCTATCCCGCGCTCAGCCAGCTGGCCTATGAGCTGGTCCGCACCCTCGGGGTCTTCCAGCGCAAGCGCGGCGCCCTGATCGGCGCGGTCTGCGTCGCCTTCGTCTGCCAGGTGTTCTACGAGATCTTCGATCAGCTGGGACCGCAGCTGAAGTGGTGGGCCTGGAACCTGGACAACGATCTGAACCAGCCACTGCTGGCCTCGGTCCCGCTGAACAGCGTCATGCTGTTCGCGTCGGTGTCCTTCGGCACCCTGACCTATCTGATCGTGAAGCTGGTCGAGCAGCCGAACCGGCGTCGGCGACTCGGGGCCTTCGCGCTGCTCTGGCGGGTGCTGGTGGCGGGCGCGCTGGTGCCGATCAGCATGTCGATCGCGGGCATTCCGGCGTCGATCTTCGGCGGCGAGACGCCCAACCGCACCGCGCAGGGCATCGTGCTCGCCCTCGAGATCGCCGCCCTCTGGATCGCCGGCGCGATCCTGCTGTACCGGCAGTGGCGGCGGGGGAGCGCCGAAGCGCTCACCCCCTACGTGCGCATTTATCCGGTCGTGTACCTGGTGGTGTTCGCGGTGCTCTGGGCCGCGGCGCTGCCCGAATTCCTCGACGCGACGGACGGCCGGACGCCGGGCGGCACCTACATCGGCAACGCGCCCTATACGGCCGCCTGCTTCGTGGTTGCCCTCGCCTGTCTCGCCGCGGTGTACTTCCGTCGCGCGTCCACTGAGCGGCCGGAGAAAGTTCCGGCCGGTAGCACCGTGTGATAATCCTGCGGTGCGAACCCGCGGCTGGGATGGTGATCTACCCCGAGACGAGACCGAGGCCCGGGCCCGGATCGTCGCCGCGGCCACCCGCTGTGTCGATCAGCTCGGCCCGGCCAAGGTCAATATCGCGGCGGTCGCGGCCGAGCTGGGCATCACCCGTCAAACGGTGTACCGCTACTTCCCGAGCCTGCCGGAATTGCTCTTGGCCGTCGCCGAGGCCGGAGCGGAGCAGTTTCTCGATCGGATGCAGGCCTTCGTCGCGCACATCAGCACGCCGGTGGAGGCCGCCACCGAATCGATCGTGTTCACCCTCAGCACGATCCGCAGCGAGCCCTACCTCGGACTGCTGCTGCAGACCGGGGAGAACGTGACCTTCAGCCGCGGCGCCACCTCGGCCCGCGCCACCTCCTACGGCGCGCAGATGCTGGCCCGCATGCCCGTCGACTGGCCGGCGTTCGGCATCCGCGACGACGAGCTGCCCGACCTCGCCGAGATCATCATGCGGCTGACGTTCTCCTTCCTGCAGTACCCCGCCGACCCGCCACATTCCGACGCGGAACTGCGGACTCTCATCCGGCGCTGGCTCGGCCCGGCTTTGCGCGGATAAAGCGTGTCGCGGTGGGTATATCGCCCACCGGATAGGAGCGGGAAGGAGCGGCGCGCCGATGCGCCGCCGACGGCCGCTAGAGAAAGATGCGCGAGAGTTACATGAGAATCGGAAGTGTCATAGTTCTGATCTGGCTGCTGATCGGTGTGATTGCCTCAGCTCAGCGAAATTATTTCGACAGTGGGCCGGTCAACTGCGCCGGGTTCGGCACGATCGTCGTCACGGTGATCGCGGGGCCGCTCAACTACATGGGCGTCAACCCCAAGGTCGACGATTGCAATGTGCCCCAACCCAGTCCGTAAGCAAGTCCTGCGGATCGCGCCCGGCTACCGTTATCGGTAGCCGGGCGTTTGCTATCTGCCGATAAGCACCGGTCAGTCACTGGTCCGCGCGTACCGTTGAGGGCGAAGGGATGCGATAACCATGCGCGAACGTGCTGCTTATGGGCGACCGGATCGTGAGCACGGCCTGCCCTCCCGGATAGCAAGCGTCCTGATCATGGCCTGGCTGGCCATCGGACTGTTTGCCGCAGTTCAGCGCGGCTATTTCACGAACGGTCCGATCACCTGTGGCGGGTTCGCCACGATCGCCCTCACCGCCGCCGCCGGCCCGCTCAACTACACGGGAGTGAACCCGAAGGTCGGGCAGTGCACGTTGCCGCAGCCTAGTGAGTGACAGCTTGCCGTTGCAGCTCACGGAGTTTGCTGCCCTCGATATCGATGTTCAGCACGATCCGATCCAGCCACTTCGGCATCCACCAGGCCCACTTGCCCAGCAGTACCAGCAGCGACGGAATCAGCACCATGCGGACCAGGAACGCGTCCAGCAGCACGCCGACCGCCAGTGCGAAGCCCATCGACTTTGCCGTGGCGTCGGTCTCCAGCAGGAACGAGCCGAAGACCGAGATCATGATGATCGCGGCCGCGGTGACCACGCGGGCGCCGTGGTGGTAGCCGTTGATCACCGCCTCGGTCGGCGACTTCCCGTGCACGTACTCCTCGCGCATCCGCGTCATCAGGAACACCTGGTAGTCCATGGCGAGACCGAACACCAAACCGATCAACATGATCGGCAGGAAGCTGACGATCGCGTGCGGATCCTTGATCAGGCCGAACTTGCCGTCCTGGAAGATCAGCACGGTCGCGCCGAAGGTGGCCGCCATCGACAGCAGGAAGCCCAGCGCCGCCGTCAACGGCACCAGCACCGAGCGGAACACGCCGATCAGCAGCAGGAACGCCGCACCGGCCACGATCGCCAGGTAGGGCACGATCTTGCTGAGCAGCACGTGGTCGATATCGGCATAGATCGCGGTGGTGCCGGTGATGCCGTACTCCATGCCGTACTCGGATTTCAGCTGCGCCTCGGCGTCGCGGGCTTCCGCGACCAGGTCCTTGGTCGCCTTGGCGTTGGGCCCGTCGTCGGGCACGCCCTCGATCAGCGCGCCGCTGCCGTCCTCGCTCATCGTCGGCTCGGTCACGTAATCCATGTCCGGGTAGGACGCGAGCTTGTCGTGCAACGCGGTGAGCGCGGCTTCGCGGCGCTCGGCGGGCACATTGCTCAGGTCTACCGCCACTTGGAGAACGCCGTTGCTGCCCGCTCCGAAGCCTTCGGTGCGCAGGTCGTAGGCCTTACGGACGGTGGAGGTCTTGGGCATGCTGTCCTCGCCGGGCAGGCCGAGATTCAGGCCCGCGGCGGGCGCGGCGAGCAGACCCAGGATCAGCACGCTGAGCCCGAGCGTCACCCAGGGCGCCCGGGCGATCAGCCGGGCGACGCGGGTGCCGACGCTGACGACGCTGTCGTCCTCCGGATCGTCCTGGGCGATGAAGGGCAGCTTCGGCTTGAACAGGAACCGCCCGAACGCGCCGAGCAGCGCCGGCATCAGCGTGATCGCGGTGAGCACCGCGAACGCCGCCGCGACCGCGCCGCCCAGACCCATGAAGGTCAGGAACCGGACCCCGACGATGCTGAGTCCGACCAGCGCGATGATCACCGTGAGACCGGCGAACACCACCGCCGACCCGGCCGTGCCGAGCGCGGTGCCCGAAGCCTCCTCCGGCGAATCCTGTACGGCCAGTTCGTGTTTGTAGCGCGAGACGATGAACAGCGCGTAGTCGATGGACAGCGCGATGCCGATCATCGAGGCCAGGAAGGTGGTGAAGCTGGGCACCGACAGCACCGAGGTGCCGAGGAAGATCAGCGAGGTGGCGGCGCCGAGGCCGATGATGGCGGTGATGATCGGCACGAACGCGGCCACGATCGCGCCGAACGCGATGATCATGACCAGGAACGCGACACCCATACCGATCATCTCGGACTTGCCGCTCGGCATCTCCTGTTCCATCGCGATGCTGCCGCTCATCTCGACCGTCAGCCCGGCGGCCCGTGCCGCGTCACCCGCGGCGTAGGCGGCCTCGCGGTCCTCGGCGGTGACCTTGGCGAAGTCGGTGATGGTGAACGGGACACTGAAGAAGGCGACCGTGTCCGGGGCGGTCTTGTTCAGCACGTTCAGCGGCGCGCCGCTGCACTTGGCCGGATCGGCGTCGGGGACCAGGCAGCCCAGCTTCTCGGTCGCGGCGATCGGATCGACGATCGGCTTGGCGTGGTCGACGATGCTCAGCGCCTCGACCTTGCCGATCAGCTCCTCGAGCGCGGCCTGGTTGGCGGGGTCGGTGAGCTTCTGGCCCGCGGGCGCGCCGACCACATAGGTGCCGGTGACGGCGTCGAACTTGAAACCTTCGGACATGCCCGGGAAGTGCTTGTCGAGGATATTGGTGGCCCGCTCCGAGGGCAGGTTGGGCATGCTGAAGTCGTCGGTCATCGGTTTCTTCAGCCCGCTGCCGAGCGCGCCGAGAACCACGAACAGCAGCAGCCAGACCGGTAGCACCAGCCATTTGCGTCTGAAGGCGAACTTTCCCCACCGATATAGCAGTACGGACACGGGTTCTCCTCGCGGTGATCGGATCGAGCTTGACCGAGCCTTGACCGAGCTGAAGAACTGAACCTGTTGCTGAGTCTGCTGTGCACCGCGCACAAGATCAAGAACTGACGGCACGTAGTTATGAAGGGGAAACGCACTCGGCCCCGCACCTCACTGAGGTGCAGGGCCGAGCGTCGGTTTCCGGCGGGATCAGCTCACGCCGACCGGCTCCTTCTTCAGTTCGACGGACTTCTGCTGCAGGCCCTGCAGCTTGGCGCCTTCCACATCGATATCCGGCAGGATCCGGTCCAGCCACTTCGGGATCCACCAGGACCACTTACCCATCAGCACCAGCAGCGACGGGATCAGCACCATGCGGACGAGGAACGCGTCGAACAGCACGCCCGCCGCGAGCGCGAAGCCCATCGACTTCGCCGTCGCGTCCGGCATCAGCAGGAAGCCGCCGAACACCGAGATCATGATGACCGCGGCCGCGGTGACCACCCGAGCGCCGTGGTGGTAGCCGCTGATCATGGCGTCCTTGGCGGACTTGCCGTGCACGAATTCCTCGCGCATGCGGGTCACCAGGAACACCTGGTAATCCATGGCCAGACCGAAGACCAAGCCGATCAGCATGATCGGCAGGAAGCTGATGATCGGCTGCGGATCCGCGATCAACCCGAACGCGCCCTCCTGGAAGATGAGCACGGTCGCGCCGAAGGTGGCCGCCATGGACAGCAGGAACCCGAGCGCCGCGGTGAGCGGTACCAGGATCGAGCGGAACACCAGGATCAGCAGCAAGAACGCGGCGCCGGCCACGATGGCCAGGTACGGCACGATCTTGCCGAGCAGCACGTTGTCGACGTCGGCGTAGATCGCGGTTACACCGGTGACGCCGTACTCCATGCCGTACTCGGACTGGAACGCGCCCTCGGCGTCCCGGGCATGCTTGACCAGGTCCTTGGTGACCTGCTCGTTCGGGCCCGTTTTCGGCACGCCGTTGAACATCGCGCCCGCGCCGTCGGCGCTGGACATGGTCGCGGTGAGGTAGTCCATGTCCGGGTAGGACGCGATCTTCTCCCGCAACGCGGTGAGCGCCGGTTCCCGTTGCGCGGCGGGGACATCGCTGAGGTCGACCGCGATCATCAGCAGGCCGTTGCTGCCTTCGCCGAAGCCCTCGGTGCGGATGTCGTACGCCTTGCGGACGGTGGTGTCCTTGGACATGCTGCCCTCGCCCGGCAGACCGAGATTCATCCCGGCCGCGGGTGCGGCCAGCGCGCCGAGCACGACGACGCTCAAAATGAAGGTGACCAGCGGCATCTTGCCGATGACGCGAGCGAACCGGGTGCCGTTGGTGACCGAGCTGTCGTCCTCCGGGTCGTGCTTGGCGACGAAGGGCACCTTCGGTTTGAACAGGAACCGTCCGAAGGCGCCCATGAGCGCCGGCAGGAAGGTGATCGCGGTGAGCACCGCGAAGGCGGCGGCGATCGCGCCACCGAGACCCATGAACGTCAGGAACTGCACGCCGACGATGCTCAGCCCGGTCAGCGCGATGATGACGGTGAGGCCGGCGAACACGACCGCCGAGCCCGCGGTGCCCAGGGCGATGCCCGCGGCTTCCTCGGGCGAATCCTGCACGACCAGTTCGTGTTTGTAGCGGGAGACGATGAACAGCGCGTAGTCGATGGACAGCGCGATGCCGATCATCGTCGCCAGAATCGGCGTGAAGGTGGGGATGGTCAGGAACGAGGTGCCGAGCAGGATGGTCGAGGTCGCCAGGCCCAGGCCGACGATCGCGGTGATCAGCGGCACGAACGCGGCGATCAGCGCGCCGAACGCGATGATCATGACGAGGAAGGCGACGCCGAAGCCGATCGCCTCCGACGAGGCGCTGGGCTGCTCCTGCTCGAGCGGCAGCGAGCCGCTCATCTCGACGGTGAGCCCGGCGTTGCGGGCCGCGTCGGCGACGTTGTAGGCGAGCTTCCGGTCCTCCGGGGTGACGTCGGCGATCGTCGACATCTTGAACGGAACCTCGAGCACCGCGACCGTGTCGGGCTGCGTGCCCAGCACATTCAACGGCGCACCGGCGCAGTAGGACTTGGCGTCGGGGCTGGAGCGGTCGACAGCCACACAGTCGATCTTCTGCTCCGGGCCGATCGGCATGTTCTCGGCCACCGTGATCGGGTTGACCAGCGGCTTGCTCTCATTGCCGGAATCGACGATCGGCAGCTCGCGCAGCTTGGCGATCAGGTCGTCGACGGCGGTCTTGTTGGCCGGATCGGTGAGCTTCTGGCCCTCCGGCGCCTTGATCACATAGGTGCCGAGGACGGCATCCATGCTGAACTGCGCCGACATGCCGGGAAAGTGCTTGTCCAGGATCTCGGTGGCCCGCTCGGACGGCAGGTTCGGCATCGAGAAGTCGTCGTTCATCGGCTTGCTGATGGCGCCTGCGACGCCGCCCACCACGATCAGGAGGACCAGCCAGACGGGAAGCACGATCCATTTCCGGCGGAAAGCGAACTTTCCCCATCTATAGAGAAATACGGACACGAGTGATACTCCTAAGCGAAAGACTCTGGGACGTGCTGAGTTCCGGGGCGCGTAGACAGCACTCGCGGGGGCCCCTGCATGGCCCTCGCCTCCATTGACGCTTTCTGCCTACCGTGCGGTAGGTAGACTACCGAGAGGCTAAGCGGAGGGACAACCTCTATTTTCAGTGGCAAGGTTAGCGCGGCGTAATAGGTAGGACGGGACAACGATGGGCACTCCGGCGGCGGCAGAATCCGTTTCCGCAGGTAGCGGGACCAAGGCGGCAATTCGGGACGCCGCGGTGAAGCTTTTCGGCAGCAAAGGATTCGAGCAGACCAGCCTGCGCGAGGTCGCCGATGCGGTAGGAATCACAAAGGCCTCGCTGTACTATCACTACCCCTCGAAGCTGGATCTGCTGATCGCGATCGTGAATCCGATCGTCGAGCACATGCGCGCCGTGGCCGAGGACATCAAGACCGTGCCGCACAGCGCCGAGGGCGTGCGGACCGTGCTGCGCACCTACATCGGCGGCTTGCTGCACAACCGCGACGCCGGCGCCCTGTGCGTGCGCGACACCGTCGCCATCCTCAACGCCATGGCCGGCCGCTACCCGGACATGTTCGAATTCAGTCGGCAGCTGGGGGATTGGCTGGCCGGCCCGGACCCCACCCCGGAACAGAAGCTGCGGGCCAGCGCCGCGCTGCAAGTGCTGGAGGTGGCGTTGTTCTCCATCGAGGTCGCACCCGAAGCCGACGAGGCGCTCATCGAAACCACGCTGCTGGACGCGTCCACCTGTGTACTGACCGCCTGCGGCACGCGCTAGCCCAGTAGATTTCCTAGCGAACACCGGAGCATCGAGCAGGGAGCAGGCAGTGCACATCACCGCGAAGGTCGACTACGCGGTGCGAACCCTGCTCGAAATCGCTCGCGCCCCCCAACCCACCGCGCTCAAGGCCGACGCCATCGCCACCGCGCAGCAGATCCCGCCGAAGGTGCTCGAAACCGTGCTCGGCGAACTGCGCCGGGCCGGCCTGGTGATCAGCCGGCGCGGACCCGATGGCGGATACTGGCTGGCCCGGCCCGCCGCCGACATCTCCATCGCCGATGTGATCCGCGCGGTCGAGGGCCCGCTGGCCTCGGTGCGCGGCGAACGGCCCGAGGACGTGCGCTACGACGGCGTGGCCGAACCGCTGCGGCAGGTCTGGGTCGCGGTGCGGGTGAATCTGCGCGCGGTGCTGGAGAACGTCTCGATCGGCGAGATCGCCGAGGACCAGCTGCCGGAATTCGTCGGGGCGCTGATCGCCGATCCCGGCGCCTGGGCCCGGCGGGAGCCGCACGTCCAGCCCAGCTGACCGCTCCGGATTCATGCCCGCCGCGAAACCTCGCGACGGGGGTCCGCACCAGCCGGTAGCCTGCCTAACATCATGTTGATCCGACTGCTCCGCACCTATCTCGCCCCGTATCGCGCCCAGCTGGCCGGGGTCGTTGTGCTTCAGCTGATCTCGGTCATCGCGATGCTGTACCTGCCCAGCCTGAACGCCGACCTGATCGACAACGGCGTCACCAAGGGCGATATCGGCTACATCTGGAACACCGGCCTGTGGATGCTCGCGGTGACCGGCGTGCAGATCGTCGCCTCCGCCTGCTCGGTGTATCTGGGCGCGCAGGCCGCGATGGCCGCGGGCCGCGATATGCGCGGGGCGCTGCTGCATCGGGTCGGCACCTTCTCCGCGCGCGAGGTCGGCCTGTTCGGCGCGCCGTCGCTGATCACCCGCAATACCAATGACATTCAGCAGGTGCAGCTGCTCATCGTGATGTCGGCGACCATCCTGGTGATGGCGCCGATCATGTGCTTCGGCGGCATTTTCATGGCGCTGCGCGAAGACTTCGGGCTGTCCTGGCTGCTGCTGATCGCGGTGCCCGCGCTGGGCATATCGATGGGCCTGATCGTGGCCCGCATGGTGCCCGGCTTCCGGGACATGCAGCATCGCATCGACGAGGTGAACCGGGTGCTGCGCGAGCAGATCACCGGTATCCGCGTGGTCCGCGCGTTCGTCCGGGAACGGCAGGAGACCTGGCGTTTCGGCCTCGCGAACTCGGATCTGACCGATACCTCGCTGCGGGTCGGGCGCCTGATGGCGCTCATGTTCCCGGCGGTGATGCTGATCTCGAACGTGACCGCGGTCGCGGTGATCTGGTTCGGCGGGCATCTCATCGAGGACGGGACGATGCAGATCGGCTCGCTGACGGCGATGCTGTCCTACATCATGCAGATCCTGATGGCGGTCATGATGGCCTCGTTCCTGGCCATGATGGCGCCGCGCGCCGCGGTCTCGGCGGACCGGATCGGTGCGGTGCTCGACACCGAGACCTCGGTGGTGCCGCCGAAGTTCCCGCAGCCCTTCACCGCCGACCCGGCCGCGGTCGATGTGTCCTACGCCGAATTCGCCTACCCCGGCGCGGAGAAGCCGGTGCTGAAGGCGATCAAGTTCGAGGTGCGGCCGGGCACGACCACCGCGATCGTCGGATCCACCGGTGCGGGTAAGACCACGCTGCTCAATCTGATTCCGCGGCTCATCGATGTCACCGACGGCGCGGTGTACGTCGGCGGCGCCGATGTGCGTCATGTCGATCTGGAGCTGCTGCGCGAGCAGATCGGCCTGGTGCCGCAGAAGGCGTACCTGTTCTCCGGGACGGTCGCGAGCAACCTGCGCTACGGCAAACCCGACGCCACCGACGAAGAACTCTGGCGCGCACTGGAAATCGCGCAGGCCGAGGATTTCGTGCGGGACATGCCGAAAGGCCTGGACACCCCGGTCGCCCAGGGCGGCACCACCGTCTCCGGCGGTCAGCGTCAGCGGCTGGCGATCGCGCGGGCGCTGGTCCGGCAACCGCGGATCTACCTGTTCGACGATTCGTTCTCCGCGCTCGACGTCGCCACCGACGCCCGCCTTCGCGACGCCCTGAAGCCAGTGACCAGGGATGCTTCGGTAATCATTGTCGCGCAACGGATTTCCACCATCCGCGACGCGGACCAGATCGTAGTGCTGGAGGACGGGGCGATGGCCGGGATCGGCACGCACGAGCAATTGCTGCGCGACTGTCCCGAATACCAGGAGATCGTCGAATCCCAGCTCAGCGCGGAGGAGGTGCGATGAGGCCCGGAGTCAATCCCGGTGCGCCGGACGCGAAGCCGAAGTCCTTCGGTCCGTCGCTGAAACGGCTGATGCGCCGGCTCACTCCGGAACGCTTCTATGTCGGGCTGATCATCGCGCTCGTCGTCGTCTCGGTGGTGCTGAACACCCTGGGCCCGTACCTGCTCGGCAAGGCGACGAACCTGGTGTTCGACGGCGCGGTCGGCAAGCAGCTGCCCGCGGGCGCCAGCAAAGAAGAGGTGATCGCGCAGCTCCGGGCCAAGGGCGACAACACCTTCGCCGACATGCTCGGCGCCATGGACGTCACGCCCGGCGTCGGCGTCGACTTCGGCGCCGTCGGCCGCGTCCTGATGCTGGTGCTCGTGCTCTACATCGGCGCCTCGGTGTTCGGCTGGCTGCAGGCGTTCCTGCTCAATATCGTCATCAACCGCACGGTGAAGCGCCTGCGCAGCGATATCGAGGAGAAGATCCACCGGCTGCCGCTGCGCTACTTCGACACCTCGCCGCGCGGCGACCTGCTGAGCCGGGTCACCAACGACGTCGACAATGTCTCGACCAGCCTCCAGCAGACCATGAGCCAGCTGCTCACCTCGCTGTTCACGGTGATCGGCATCCTGATCATGATGTTCTGGATCTCGCCGCTGCTGGCGGTGATCGCGCTGCTCACCGTGCCCGCCGCGATCATCATCACCGCGCAGATCGCGAAACGGTCCAAGCCGCACTTCGTGAACCAGTGGAAGTACACCGGTCTGGTCAACGCGCAGGTCGAAGAGGCCTACACCGGGCATGAGGTGGTCACCGCGTTCGGCCGCAGCCGCGAGGTCGGCGAGGAATTCGACAAGCGCAACCAGGAACTCTACGAGTCGAGCTTCAAGGCGCAGTTCATCTCCGGCCTGATCATGCCGTCCATCATGTTCCTCGGGAACGTGAACTTCGTGCTGGTCGCGCTGGTCGGCGGCCTGCGGGTGGCGACCGGCAACCTCTCGCTCGGCGAGGTGCAGGCGTTCATCCAGTACTCCCGGCAGTTCAGCCAGCCGCTGACCCAGATCGGCGCGATGGCCAACCTGCTGCAATCCGGTGTGGCCTCGGCCGAGCGGATCTTCGAGATCCTCGACGCCGAGGAGCAGTCCGCTGACCCGGTCATGGACAGCACCCGCCCGCTGGATCGCGGCCGCGTCGAATTCGAAGGCATCTCCTTCCGATACGACCCGGAAAAGCCCATCATCGAACGACTTTCGCTGGTCGCCGAGCCCGGGCACGTGGTCGCCATCGTCGGCCCGACCGGTGCGGGCAAGACCACGCTGGTGAATCTGCTGATGCGGTTCTACGAACTCGACTCCGGCGCCATCACCATCGACGGCGTCGACATCACCGAGCTCACTCGCGACAATCTGCGCTCCCGCATCGGCATGGTGTTGCAGGACACCTGGCTGTTCAAGGGCACGATCCGGGAGAACATCGCCTACGGCAACCCGAACGCGTCCGAAACCGAGATCATCGAGGCCGCCCGCGCGGCCTATGTCGACCGGTTCGTGCACGCGCTGCCCGACGGCTACGACACCGTCATCGACGAAGAGGGCTCCGGGGTCAGCGCGGGTGAGAAGCAGCTCATCACCATCGCCCGCGCGTTCCTGGCCAAGCCGTCCATCCTGATCTTGGACGAGGCGACCAGCTCGGTCGACACCCGCACCGAACTCCTGGTGCAGCACGCGACCGCGGCCTTGCGCCGCGACCGGACCAGCTTCGTCATCGCGCACCGCCTCTCCACCATTCGCGACGCCGACCTGATCGTCGTCATGGAGGCGGGCCGCATCGTCGAACACGGCAACCACGAACGCCTGCTTCAGGAACGCGGCGCCTACTACCGCCTCTACAACTCGCAATTCGCCGCCGCCCTGACCGACGGCGCCGGCACTCTCGACGACCCCGAAACGGACGCGGTCTCCCTGGGCAAGAGCTGAGCGCGGCGCGGGATTGCCACCTGGGAGGATGTATCCCGTGTCTGACCCCGAACAGTTCTCCTTCCGCATCGATGCCCGGCTCGACGGCGGGCGGCACGGCCGTGCGGGGGTGATCAGCACACCGCACGGCGAGGTCGCGACGCCGGCCTTCATTCCGGTGGGCACCAAGGCGACGGTGAAGGCGGTGCTGCCCGAGACCATGCAGCAGCTCGGGTCGCAGGCGCTGCTCGCCAACGCCTACCACCTGTACCTGCAGCCCGGCCCGGACATCGTGGACGAGGCGGGCGGGCTCGGGAAGTTCATGAACTGGGACGGGCCCACCTTCACCGACAGCGGCGGCTTCCAGGTGATGTCGCTGGGTGTCGGCTTCAAGAAGGTGCTGGCCATGGAGGCCGTCGGCGTGCAGAACGACGACGTGATCGCCAAGGGCAAGGAACGCCTGGCCACCGTCGACGACGACGGCGTCACCTTCCGCTCGCACCTGGACGGTTCCAAGCACCGCTTCACTCCCGAAGTGTCCATGGGCATCCAGCATCAGCTGGGCGCGGACATCATGTTCGCCTTCGACGAGCTCACCACCCTGCTGAATACCCGTGGCTACCAGGAGAAGTCGCTGGAGCGCACCCGGCTCTGGGCCAAGCGCTGCCTGGACGAGCACGAGAAACTGACCGCCGAGCGGGCGCACCGCCCGTACCAGGCGCTGTTCGGCGTGATCCAGGGCGCGCAATACGAGGACCTGCGGCGTTCGGCCTGCCGCGGGTTGGAGGAACTGCGCGGCAGCGGCGGCAGCGGTTTCGACGGGTACGGCATCGGCGGCGCGCTGGAGAAGCACAACCTCGGCACCATCGTGGGCTGGTGCTGCGACGAACTGCCCGAGGGCAAGCCGCGGCACATGCTCGGGATCAGCGAGCCGGAGGACATCTTCACCGCGGTCGAGAACGGCGCGGACACCTTCGACTGCGTGAACCCGTCCCGGGTCGCCCGCAACGCCGCGATCTACGTGGCCGAGGGCCGGTTCAATATCAACACCGCCCGGTTCCGCCGCGATTTCACCCCGATCGACGACACCTGCGACTGCTACACCTGCGCCCACTACAGTCGCGCCTACATCCATCACCTGTTCAAGGCGAAGGAGATGCTGGCCGCGACGCTGTGCACCATCCACAACGAGCGCTACACCGTGCGCCTGGTGGACCGCATCCGCGAGTCGATCCTGGGCGGCTACTTCGACGAGTTCAAGGCCGAGACCCTGGGCATCTGGAAGGGCCGGATCACGACGCCGTCGTAGGCTCGGCCAGTGCGGCGTGTGCAGTCAATTCGAGCTCGATGAACGCCCCGATCATGGCCCGCCACACCGCTTCCGCCACTTCCGGGGCCAGCCCGGCCGTGGCCGCGCGTTCCCGGGCCGAGGCCACTACGCGCGCCACCCGATCGGGGGCGCGCACCGCCTGCTGATCGGTTTTGAAGGTGGCGGCCGTCTCGACCAGCGCCTGACGCTCGGCGAGCAGGCGAATCAGATCACCGTCGAGAGCGTCGATACGAGCACGGACTTCGTCGAGCGATTGCGGAACGGACACGACCGCATACCTTAGCCCCCGCCGGTCCGGCGGGGGCGGCGCTTCAGACGTGCAGCGGATCGGAATCCTTCGGCGCGTAGGTGGGTTCGCGCTTCTTCAGGAAACCGATGACCTGGTAGGTGACCGGCATGACCAGCAGCTCGACCAGCGTCTTCCAGAGGAAGCCGACGATCAGGTAGTTGAGGAACTGCTGCCAGGTCTCGATGCCGATGACGCCGGCGGCGATCGAGCAGAAGATCAGGGTGTCGGCGAATTCACCGACCACGGTGGAGCCGATGAGCCGGGCCCACAGGTGCTTTTCCTTGGTCCGCTCCTTGATCAGCACCAAGGTCGCCGAATTCAGCAGCTGACCCACGAAGTAGCCGAGCAGACCGGCGAGCACGAGCCGCCAGCTGGTGCCGAGCACCGTCCGGAACGCTTCCTGGTGTTCGTAGAAACCGGCGGCGGGCAGGTGGACCGCGATGGTGAAGCAGGCCACCATCAGCACCAGTGCGCCGAAGCCGTAGTAGATGGCGCGGCGGGTGGCGCGGAACCCGTACACCTCGCTGAGCACGTCACCCAGGACGTAGGCCAGCGGGAAGAGGAAGAAGGCGCCGTCGGTGCCGATGGGCAGGATCTGGAACGGGCCGACCGAGAGCGATTCGCCGCCGAAGAACTCCACGCCCTTGCTGGCGCAGACGTTGGAAATAATCAGTGTTGCCGTGAACAGCGCCACGATGGGTGTGTAGTACCCCCGCGCAACCTGGGCGAATGCCGCATGGGTCGGCGCGGGGTGTCCAGACCGGTCGTGTGCTGGGTTTGTCTGTAAGTCACTCACAAGGTTTATACAACCAGGTCTCACATACCCTGTATCCATGACGAAGCCCGGCGATTCCGACGAATGGTGGAAGCAGTACGGCGGTGAAGGCGTGTCAGCTGACTCCGGTGCGCAGCCTTCGACTCCGCAGTACCCGACTTCCGAGCCGTCCGGGTACCCCTCGACGCCGCAATATCCGGAGCAGCCGGCGCCGCAGCCACCGTCCTACCCGCAGTACCAGCAGCCCCCGGCGCAGCCGTATCAGTCCGGGCCGCAACAGTTTCCGCAGGCTCCGGGCCCGGCGTACCCGACTCCGCCCGGATACCAGCCCTACGGTTACGCGCCGCCGGCGAACCAGACCAACGGCTTGGCGATCGCCGCGCTGGTCTCCTCGCTGGTCGGCTTCTGCAGTTGCGGCATCGGTTCGCTGGCCGGCATCACGCTGGGCGTGATGGCGCTGAATCAGCTGAAGGAGAACCCGTACCAGGACGGTCGCGGGATGGCCCAGTCCGGTATCTGGGTCGGCGTCGCGGGCATCATCGTCACCATCCTTTACTGGGCCCTGGTCATTTTCAGCGGGGCTTGATCAGGCTTTGACGACCTGGGTGCCGCCGGCGAACTTGTCGTGCCAGCCCTGCTTGTTCGGGTCCTGCGAGGTAGTGATCATCATGTAGACGATCAGCGCGAGCGAGGCGATCTGCCCGATGCACGGAATCACGTAGACCAGCGTGTACAGGTTGCGCTTGAGCGACTGCTCCGCGGTGACCTTGGGCGCGCCGTTCGGTCCGAGCACCCGCAGGCCCAGCAGCTTCTTGCCCAGGGTGGTGCCCTGCTGGGTCTCCATCAGCACGAAATACAGGGTCAGCGCGATGGCGCCGAGCACGCTGACGCCGACGAAGAAGCCGGTGCCGCTGCCGTAGATCACCCGCATGATGACGTTCACCGGGATGAGCACGATCAGCGTGTCGATGACGCGGGCGCCGACCCGGACGCCGAGGTCGGCCGGGGTACCGAAACCGGCATAGGTATAGCCCTGCCCGTACGGCTGACCGTATCCCTGCTGCTGCGCGTACGGATCCTGCCCGTATTGCTGCTGCGCGTAGGGATCTTGGCTGTACTGCGGCTGGCCGTAAGGATCCTGCCCGTACTGCGGCTGCTGATACTGCGGCGTCTCGTACTGCGGTTGCCCGTACTGCGGTGGCTGCCCGTACGGATCACCCTGCGGATACTGCTGGCCGCCTTGCGGGTCCGGCTGCTGCCCGCCCTGCGGATTCTGGTTGGGGTCGTACCCACCGCTAGTCATAGGTTGTCCTCTGTGTCGGATTTGCGGTCCTCACGGGTCCTGCGTGGTCACGCTGCGCTTCCGCCTCCGGACCCGTACGTTACGGACCTGCCTCGGGTTGCAACAACCCGTTCTCGTTCACGATCCATGGCTCGCGCGGCAGTCGCGCGGGGTCGAACTGATCCAGGAGCTGGGCCGGTGAGCTCGCAATATATCCGAGCGAACCGGCCAGCAGGCCGAACACTTGCTCGGGCGTGTTGCCGAGGGCGACGCGATCGGCGAGGGTGACGGCGCCGTCGCGTTTGGCCAGCCGCTGGCCGGCGGTGTTGAGCGCGAGCGGGACGTGCGCGTAACGGGGGACCGGCAGCCCGAGCAGGGTGGCGAGATATGCCTGACGCGGGGTGGAGGACAGCAGATCGTCGCCGCGCACCACCTGATCGATGCCCTGGGCGGCGTCGTCGACCACGACGGCCAGGTTGTAGGCGGGCATGCCGTCGCCGCGCCGCAGCACCAGGTCGTCGACCGCGCCGCGGTAGGGGCCGTGTAACTCGTCGAGGATCTCGAAGTCGGTGACCTCGGCCCGCAGGCGCAGGGCGGCGGGGCGGCCGTCGGCGAGGTGCCGGGCCCGGGCCTCGGCGGTGAGGGTGCGGCAGGTGCCCGGGTAGGCGCCCATCGGTCCGTGCGGCGCGGTCGCGGCCTGCTGGATTTCCCTTCGGGTGCAGAAGCATTCGTAGGTGCGGCCGGCGGCGGTGAGTTGTTCGATGGCCGCGGTATAGCGCGGCAGGCGCTCGGATTGCCGGATCACCGGGCCGTCCCAGTCCAGGCCGATCGCGGCCAGATCGTCGAGCTGGCGTTCGGCCGCGCCGGGGCGGACCCGGTCCAGGTCTTCGACGCGCAGCAAGAACCGGCGGCCGGTGCCGCGGGCGAACAGCCAGGCCAGCACCGCGGTGCGGAGGTTGCCCAGATGCAGATCGCCGGAGGGGCTCGGCGCGTACCGGCCCGCGCTGGACTGCGGGGCGGGGTCGGCGGGCACGAAGATCATTTTGCCAGGCGCGGCTTCAGATCCTCCGGGCCGATCGGAGTGCCCGCGTCGAGTGCGGCGAGCAGGGTCCGGGCGTGCGCGATGAGCCCGTCGCGGTCGATTCCATACGGCGCCGTGCAAGATTCGCTGCGCTGAACTCGCTCCGCATTCGCATTCTGGTAGTCGCCCTGATTGTCTTCGCAATTGTCATTATTCGGACCAATGTTCGATTCCCCGCTATCTACCGGCGCGTAGCTGAGCAGTCGCGTCACCGCACGCTCCAGTAGCGTGCGCGCACCCTTGGGGTTTTCCCGCTGGATGTGCGTGATTCCGACCGCGTATTGCGCCAGCGCCTGCCACAGCATCCTCTCGGCGAACGGTCCGTTCTTCCATGCGGCCTCTAATACCTCGTGCGCGTTGAATGCCAAGCCGTCATCCAGCAGTTGCTGCGCCAGGATTAGAGTTTGCTGGGGCGGGAGATCTAGATCATCCGGAATTCGCGGGACGCCGACGCTGCCGAGCGGTAGCGGGCGACCGAATCGGTCACGGGGACGGGGGTTGCGGGCACGACCTGCCTCGTCGCGGGGGCGTTCGACCATGCAGCCATCATCCATGACGCAGTGCTCGCGCGGTACCCGGGTTGATCTAGAAAAGTGATGAGTGACGTATCACGAGGTAATCACGACGACCAAAAGTTAGCCGAGGAACGGCCTGTGGAAGAAATGTGGATCACTGGCAAAGTTATAGCAACATCCCATCTTCGCAACGTTGGCAGAAATGATGTTTCACCGAGCAAGATATCGGCAAATTAAGTGGATACCTGCTACTGTTTCAAGCGCGGGGACAACCCCGGGGGTGTAATTCACCTCGAACTACAGTGCGAAAACGACGCACCGTGAATGTTGCGCGCTGCTAACGGGCGCGCACGGGGATTCGGCGGTCTCGCCGGGTTCCGGTGCTAGTTGGAAACGGTCCGAAGAATTTTCCTTCGTTTCGACATAGCAAAGGAGCTAGTGCCGTGGAGCTCGAGTTGACGGGTGCTGTGTGGCATAAGAGTACATACAGCGGCCCCGATGGGAACTGTGTGGAAGTGGCGATGGTGGGCGACGGCAATGTCGCAGTTCGGGACACCAAAGATGACGGATGTGGCCCGGTGTTGGCGTTCACCCCGGGCGAATGGGACGCGTTCCTCAGTGGCGTGTCCGCTGGGGAATTCGGACAAGCCTGAAACCCAGGCGATTCCCCGAAATAGTCAGCACGGGGCCCCGAGCAGCACAGGCTCGGGGCCTTGGTGTGTTCAATCTCGGTGCCCGTTGCCCGACGCTTCCTGCTCTTGCACCCGGCGTAGTACCGCCAGCTGCTTGCGTTCCTCTTCATGGTCGGACGCCAGGTTGCGTTCGGATTCTTGCCAAGGATCGGCCCGGAAGAAGCTGCCGGTGCCCGGCTTGCCCGCGGCGCCCAGCTGGTTCATCTTCTTCGGCACCGGTGCGCCCTGATACTCCAGCGGAATCGGATGCCCGTGCTCGTCGACCGGGCCCAGCGGCTGGTGTAGTTCGATGTACTCGCCATGCGGCAGCCGCCGGATCACGCCGGTCTCGATACCGTGTTCGAGCACTGCCCGGTCACTGCGTTGCAGGCCGAGGCAGATCCGGTAGGCGATGAAGTACGCCAGCGGCGGGAGCAGCAGCACGCCGATGCGGCCGGCCCAGGTCGTCGCGTTCAACGAGATATCGAACTTGAACGCGATCACGTCGTTGACGCAGGTCAGGGTGAGTACCACGTAAAAGGTGATGACCATGGCGCCGATCGCGGTGCGCACCGGGACGTCCCGCGGACGTTGCAGAAGATTGTGCGGCGCCAGGTCTTTGGTGAGCCGCTTCTCGATCCACGGGTAGGCGATCAGCAGGGTGAAGACCAGGCCCATCATCATCGCGCCCCAGAACGACCCGGGCACCGTGTGGCCGAAGATATACAGCTCCCACGGCGGGATGAGCCGCATCATGCCGTCGGTCCACATCATGTAGAAGTCGGGCGCGGTGCCCGCCGAGATCATCGACGGGTTGTACGGACCCATGTTCCAGACCGGATTGATCTGCAGCAGGCCGCCCATGATCGCGACGATGCCGAGCGTGAAGGCGAAGAACGCACCCTGATCCAGCGAGAACACCGGCACGATCCGCGCGCCGATCACGTTCTTCTCCGACCGGCCCGGACCCGGGTACTGCGTGTGCTTCTGATACCAGACCAGGGCGATGTGCGCCGCGATCAGCGCCAGCATGATGCCCGGGATGAGCAGGACGTGCGCGATGAACAGGCGCGGAATGATGATGGTGCCGGGGTAGTCGCCGCCGAAGATCAGCCAGTGCATCCAGGTGCCGGCCACCGGGATGCCCAGCGTGATCGAGGAGAACGCCGCCCGCAGGCCGGTGCCCGAGAGCAGATCGTCGGGCAGGGAGTAGCCGAAGTAGCCCTCGAACATGGCCAGGATCAGCAGGATCGAGCCGATCACCCAGTTCGCCTCGCGCGGCTTGCGGAACGCGCCGGTGAAGAAGACGCGGAACAGGTGCACGATGATCGAGGCCGCGAAAAGCAAAGCGGCCCAGTGGTGTACCTGCCGCACGAACAGACCGCCGCGTACCTCGAAGGAGAGGTTCAGTGAGGTCTCGTAGGCGCGGGACATGGTGACCCCGCGTAGCGGCTGGTATGCGCCGTCGTAGACGACCTCGCTCATCGACGGGTCGAAATACAAGGTCAGATACACCCCGGACAGCAACAGGATGATGAAGGTGTACAGCGCGATCTCGCCGAGCAGGAACGACCAGTGCGTCGGAAACACCTTGTTGATCGACCGCTTCAGGAACGCGGCCGCCTGATATCGCTGGTCCGCTTCGTCTGCCTGCGCACTTGCTTTGCGAGCTACCGGAGTAGTCATGGCCTGCACCCCGCCCCTGGGTGAGAGGAATGGTTCTACTACAGACGGTAGCAGCGGGTGGGCAGGGAATCGATGGGTTTGCGAAATCTGCTGTACATCAAGATCATTCGCTGCGCGGGTCCGGTGGTGCGAGCTGCGGCAACGGGTGCCGATATGGTCGTTCGCACAGTGTTTCCCCGCAGAGGAGTAGCCCGTATGGCCGGCCGCATGGCTCCACAGGACGCCACCATGTACTGGCTGGCCGAGCGGACGCGCAACGACCTGTTCCTGGTGTACAGCTTTGCCGACCGAGGGGTGCCGACCGCCGAACTGCGGGCGCGGGTGCAGCGGCGCAGTGCCTTGATTCCGGATCTGCGGGTGCGGTTGCGCGCGGTGCCGCGCGATCTCGACTATCCGTCCTGGGTGCCGTGTGCATTCTCGGCGAGCCAGTTCATCGAACACGATCTGCCCCAAGCGGATTGGCGCGGGCTGCAGACGGCGATCGGGGAGTTGCTCGGCACCGGAGTGGATGCGGCGGATCGGCCGTGGCGGATTCATCTGTTTCGTGGCGTTACGGGGCCGCCCATGCGGGCCGAGGCCGAGGAACTCGCAACGGTCGTGGTGCTGCAGATGTCGCACGCGCTGGCGGACGGGAAGCGAGCTGCGGAGATCGCGCGATCGCTGTTCGGCGAGGACGAACCGCCGCGCCCCGGCCGTTCCTCGTTCAGCCGAAAACCTCTGCTGGGCGTACGGCTCCGCGCTGCGCAGCCGACAGCAGGCGTTGGGCAGCCGACGGCAGGCGTTGGGCAGCCGACGGCAGGCGTTGGGCTCGGGACGGCGAGCGCGGTGCTGTGGATGGCAAGCGAAGGGTTGCGGACGGCAAACGCGGGGTTGCGGATGGCAGCGGGGATCGTTCGCGCTCCAGTGCAGGTGCTGCAGACGCTGGTGCGCGGCTATCAGGCCTACCGCGCGCAGCAGATTTTGGCCGAGCTCACTGAATCCGGCCGACTACCCGCTCCCGGGCCGAGTTTCATCCCCAGCGCGGTGAATCAGCCAGGTGCTCAGCCGAATTCCGTGCATCAGGCCAGAATGCTGGTGTTCGACGCCGCCGATCTGCGAATCCCCGACCGAACCGTGACCGTGCTCGTCCTGACCGCCGTGTCGCTGGCGCTCCCCAACTACCTCACAACCCTGGGGAAGCCTGTGGATGAATCCGGCGCCCAGGTCCCGATGGCCAGGTCCGGAAAAGCGCGGGCTCGCAACAACTATCGCAGCCTCGGCGTCGACCTGCATATCGACGAACCCGACCTCCGCCGCCGCGCCGCCCGAATCGCCGTGACCCTAGCCGACCGCCGCACCCGCGCCGAGCATCCTTTACTGTCGGCCCAGGACCGCGTCACCGAGGTAACTCCGGCCGCCTTCCTGCGCCGCGACCTCGCCCGCTACCCCCTGGACACGGTCCCCGACACCATCTCCGGCCACACCGTC
Source organism: Nocardia sp. NPDC051832 (assembly GCF_040681285.1). Classification (NCBI taxonomy): domain Bacteria; kingdom Bacillati; phylum Actinomycetota; class Actinomycetes; order Mycobacteriales; family Nocardiaceae; genus Nocardia; species Nocardia sp. NPDC051832. Next base: position 1,108,713 of record NZ_JBFAYL010000001.1, on the reverse strand, counting down.
GTCTCCAGCGTCCACCGCGGCCCCGCCGACCTATCCTTCGGCGGCCCAGTCCGTTTCACCGCGGGCTTCCCGGCCATCGGCTCGGTCATGCACCTCACCCACGGCGTCCACGGCCTCGGCGACACCGTCACGATCTCCCTGCACGCCGACACCGGCGCGGTGCCGGACATCGACACCTACGCCGGGTTTCTCGATGCGGCGCTGCGCGAAGTTCGTGCGGCCCACCAGCAGTAGCCTGGCACGCGCAGAGTGTCGAGTCATGCACAGCCCACCAGTTGGTGTGGGGGCGAAGTTGTGCACAGCCCGCCACTAGCGCGGGGACGAAGCTGTGCACAGCCCACCAGATGCGTGGGGTCGAAGTTGTGCACAGCCCAGCGCTAGCGCGGGCCCGAGCAGCGCGCGGAGTTGTCCACAGCCCGCCGCCGAAGCGCGGTGCGGCGGAAGCGATTCGCCGCATCGCGCCTGGCGTATCTCCGCCGAGCGTTCGAGGCCGCGTCGATTTCTGTGGCTTTGGGTGCATCGCCACCCGTCGGGTCGAACGGTCGAGTGCCTCAGTCCGTGAGGCCGATGCGCCGGGCCGCGGCGAGAGGGTCGGCGTAGATCGCGCTCAAAGACGTTGCTACGGCGGCGAATTCCTGGACCTTGCCGCCGAAACCGCTGATCCGGATGTCGGTGGGGGGCAGAGTTGTGCTCTGGCGGAAGGAGTTGGCGACGTGGGCGACGCCTGGGCGGTAGCCGGTGAAGGCTTGGCCGCCGAGGATGACCCGGTCGGGGTTGAACATGTCACGGACCAGGGCGACGGTGTCGCCGAGGATGGTGGCGCGTTCGCGCAGCAGTTCCTGTGCCGGGGCCGAGCCCGCCTCCGCCGTCCGGTACAGGTCGGCGACGGTGGTGCCCGCGGTGCCGTTGTGCGCCGGGATGATTCCGAGGCCGACCGCCCGCGCGTGCAGCGCGCGGTCACCCACGGTCACTTCCAAGCAGCCGCGCCGGCCGCAGGTGCACTGCACCTGGGAGCCGGTGGGCAAGTGCGCGATGGAACCGGGTCCGCTGCTGGGCGTGTGCACGCGGCCGTCCAGAGTGACCGCGATACCGGCCATTTCACGCACATAGAAGTAGAGGCTGCTGCCGCGTTCCTGGCCGGTGCGCGGTTCCGGGGTGGGGAGCAGCAGTTCGGCGGCGGCCATGGCCTCGACGTGCGGGGCCACCGACACCGGAAGTTCCAGCACGTCACCCAGGACGGCGCCGAGCGCGGCGCCCTGCCAGCCGAGTTTCGGATGGTCGACCAGGCCGGTGGCCGGATCGACGCGGCCACCGACGGCGGCGCCGGCCCAGAGTGGTTTTCGCCGGTGCCAGCGCTGTAAGAAGGCCTTCGCGCTGCGCGCCACGGTGGTGGTCGCGAAGTCCTGGCCGGTCTGCGGGGTGGCGATGGCGAGGCCGCCGAGGATGCGGCCGCGCAGGTCGGCGACCACGATCTTGGTCGCGGCGGCGCCGATGTGGATGCCGAGGGTGAGGTAGGAGTCGTTGTCGACCTCGAAGGGCACCCGGGGCCGGCCCACGGCGCCCGATGTGGCCAGGTCGGGGCGCTCACGCAGCAGGCCGGCGGCGAGCAGCGCCGAGACCTGACGGTTCACCGTCGCGATGCTGGAACCCGTTGCGCGAGCGGCGTTGTCGCGCGAGACCGGGCCGCTGGTCGCGGACCGCAGCACGGCCGCGGCCGGATTGTCGCCGATCCGGAATTCCGGTGCGACGACGGGGCGCTGAACGCGGGGACGACCGGTGCCGGCAACCCGGGAACCGGGCCGCTCGAGGGTAGTGAGAGCCATGTGAAGAGTCCAAGCTTTGAGTCCCAGCCACAGGCGGGACATGTCTACAGGGTCGGCGGCGAGGCGGCCGGTTCGAACGAACTCAGCCGCGACAGCGGGAACAACACAGCTCCCGCGTCAGCGGCAGCCGCAACCCCAGCGCGGCAGTCACATAGGTGACCCGCAACGCGGTGGCAGGACTGGTAGACACTCAACGAAGTTAACATCGAACCGGACCTCCGACCAAGCCCCAGCCGCCGGAGGTGCCGTGCGACACACTTATTCACGCAGGTCAGCGCCCATGAACTAGTTCCGTTTGGTCGCGTCGCGGGCACCGCCTTATCGAAGATCCGAAGGCACGGCCGGGAGTAAACCGGCAAGGCGCACAACGAGATCGAGTACCTCGCGGGGCTGTGGCCGCGGTGCGCTCATCGGCTCGCGGCGGGTACTCCGGCCGGAAGCTCGGCCGGTGTGTGCCGCAGATGCGCGGTCAGCAGCCAGGCCGACAGCGCCCAGAGCAGCCCGATCGCGCCGAGAACCAGCAGATCGTCAGGCTGCGGCACGCGGATCGCGGCGCCACCGAGAAACAGCGCGGCGACAGCCAGCAACGCCAGCGCGATCGCGCGGTGGAACCGGCCCGCCTCCGAATGCGGCCACGGATCCAGCGTGCGCGACACCTCCCGCCCGGTCGCGGACGCGGTGCAGTCGTGGCGCTCCGGACAGGCCTTGCACACGGCCATCTCGGTGCGATACCGCACCACCCGGGCCTCGGTGTCGACGCTGTGCGGCCACATCGGCTGACCCGTCGGGCATACCCAGAGATCCTCCTCCGGGTGATAGCGAAAGCCTCCCGGCCGCTGCTCCCGGCTCGCCCGCACCGGCCGGCCGAGCAGATCCAGCCCGAGCGCCACCATGACGAGCCCGACGGCATAACCCCCCATGAGAACGGTCTCCACGGCGGGATCCACTCCGAGTTCCTCCTGTTGCCCTGAACCAGCCGATCGGGAAATTCGCGCACAAGAATTCGTTCGCGTGCATCATCACGGACAGTCAGCCCATATCGATCGCGACACACGGCAAAGCCCCGCCCAGCGTGCAGTCGCTGGGCGGGGCTGGCTCCTGGCTGGGTCTACTTGGCCGGCGCGGGGGCCACGAAGGGCTGGTTGATGGTGGCGAAGTACTGGATCGCCGCGCCGATCGCGACCGGAGCGGTCACGAAGATCTGGCCGGCGACGGTGCCGAGGGCGCCGACGATGGCGATGCCGCCGAGGCAGCCGGCGAGGGCGGCCGGGATGAACGGACCGAACAGGCCCACGACGGTGCCGCCGACCACGACGCCGCCCAGGACGCCGCCAAGGACGCAGCCGACCGCCGCGCCGCCGAGGCCGCCGACCAGGGTGCCGACGGTCGCGCCCATGGAGATGGTGGAGGTCAGGCGGGACCAGGCGGCCTGCTCACGCTCGTATTCGGTCTTCCAGGGCGCTTTGTCCTCGAAGGGCAGGGCGACCGGCTTGTAGACGGCCTTGCTCGCGTCGAGCTGCGGGGTCAGCGTCGCGGTGCGGCCGGTGATCTCGGCGGCGATCGGCAGCTCGAAATCGTCGAGCTTGAACTTCAGCGGGGTGCCCGCCACGACGCTGCCGTCGGCCGCCTTGATCTTCAGCGCGTCGTCCTCGACCACGATCGAACCCGCGTCGGTGGTCACGATCGCGGACGTCTCGGTCTGCTGGGCCCGGAAATTGATCACCCCACCGTCGGCCTCGGGCGCCGCGCCGGAGCTGCCCGCGGCAACTCCGGTGGCCACCGTCACCAATGCGGCCACGACGGCCAGCTTCCTCATCCTCATGTACTGCGATCCCTCATCTAGGTGGTGCTTGTCGAGGGCCAAGCTTCGACTAGCAAACCACTGGTGACCAGGGAAAAACGCAGGACGATTCTTACTTACCTGCGGCTTTGGCGGCGGCCTTGGCTTCCTTCTTGAAGGCGCGCACCTCGAGCAGCGACTCCTGATCGACGATGTCGGCGGCCGAGCGGCGCGAGTTCTGCTCGGCGTACGCACCCGCCGCCTTCTCCCAGCCCTTCGGTCGCACGCCGAGCTGTTTGCCCAACAGCGCCAGGAAGATTCGCGCCTTCTGATCGCCGTACCCGGGCAGGTCCTTGAGCCGGCGCAGCACCTCTTTGCCGTCCGGGTCGCCCTCGGTCCAGATCGCCGCGGTGTTGCCGTCGTAGTGCTCGAGCACGTACCGCGCCAGGTCCAGGGTGCGGCGGGCCATCGAGCGCCCGTAGCGATGGATCGCGGGCGGCGTCGAGCACAGTTCCTCGAAGGCCTCCGGATCGGCGGCGGCGATCTTGTGGATGTCGAACCCGTCCATCCGGTCGGCGATCTTCTTCGGGCCGCGGAAGGCGTGTTCGAGCGGGTACTGCTGGTCCAGCAGCATGCCGGTGAGCAGTGCGAAAGGATCGTCGGAAAGCAGGCGATCCGCTTCGGGTTCCTGAGCGAGACACAGCTTGACGGTCATGCGATCGATCATCCCACTCCGGCCTGGCAGATGATCCAAGTGCGGTACATCACAGCTGGGCGTATGCTCCGGCCCATGCCTCAGACGACGTCCTCATCCTCGGACCGACTCAGCGATACCTACGCACCCCGTCCGGATCGTTTCGACCGCGCCGGCCAGGACCAACTGGTCGACGTGCGTGACCTGCAAGCGGCACTGCCCGGCATCCACCGGCTGCGGAACTGGGCGCACGACGCGCTCGCGCTGCGGCCCGGGGAGCGCGCGGTCGATATCGGCTCCGGCACCGGATCCGAAGTGCTGGCGTTCGCGAACGCGGTCGGCCCGACCGGCACCGCGATCGGCGTCGAACCCGATCCGCACCTGCTCGCCTCCGCCGAACGCCGCGCCAAGGACGCGGATTCGCGCGCCAAGTTCCACACCGGCGATGCCTACGGCCTGCCCTTCGGCGCGGACAGCTTCGACGCCGCCCTGTGCGAGCGGGTCTTCCAGCATCTGACCGCGCCCGCCCGGGCCGCCACCGAGATCGCCCGGGTGCTGCGCCCCGGCGGCCGCGCGGTGGTCGTCGATGTCGACTGGGGCACCGCGATCGTGCACCCCGGCGATCTGGACACGGTGCGCGGCGTGGTCGACACCCTGGTCGCCGCGACCACGAACCCGTTCTCCGGTCGCCGGCTGCCGGGTCTGCTCACCAAGGCGGGCCTGGTCATCGACGAGATCGGTTCGCACGCACTGATTCAGGACCGCACCGTCGGCGCGGGCTCGCTGGTGCACCGGATCTCGGCGATGGCGGTGGCCCGCGGCTCGATCAGCGAGGCGCAGCGCGATCAACTGCTCGCCGATCTGGCGCGCGGCGCCGAGAGCGGCGATATCCACCTGTCGGTGACGATGTTCGCGGTACTGGCGCACAAGCCGGAGTGATGCCACGAAAACGGCGGGTGTCCTCGGACACCCGCCGTTTTCGTTGTCGTCTTACTTGTCGAGCAGCTTTTCGGTCGCGGCCAGCAGCACGCAGGTGGCCAGCCCGTCCATCGCCTTCTCCAGCTCCGGCAACTGCGGGAAGCTCGGCGCGATCCGGATGTTCTTGTCCTCCGGATCATTCCGGTACGGGAAGGCCGAACCGGCGGCGGTCAGCGCGATACCCGCGTCCTTGGCCAGTGCGATCACCCGGGCCGCGGTGCCCTCGAGCACGTCGAGGCTGATGAAGTAGCCGCCCTTGGGCTCGGTCCAGGACGCCACCTTGGACGCGCCGAGACGCTCCTCCAGGATTTTCAGCACCAGCTTGAATTTCGGCTCCAGGATCTCCCGGTGCTTCTGCATGTGCGCGCGCACGCCGTCGGCGTCGCCGAAGAACCGCAGGTGGCGCAGCTGGTTGATCTTGTCCGGGCCGATGCTCTTCTTGCCGGCATGCGCGAGGTACCAGTCCAGGTTCGCGGAGGACGCGCCCAGGAAGCTGACGCCCGCGCCCGCGAAGGTGATCTTCGAGGTGGAGGCGAATACCAAGGGCCGGTTCGGGTTTCCGGCCGCGGCGGCCAGGCCGAGCACGTCGATCACCGGTTCCGCGGCGTCGGTGAGCGGGTGCACCGCGTACGCGTTGTCCCAGAACAGGCGGAAGTCCGGCGCCGCGGCGGGCATCGAAACCAGTTCCCGCACAACGTCTTCGGAGAAGGTCAGGCCGGTCGGGTTGGAGTAGTTCGGCACCGCCCACATGCCCTTGATCTGCGGGTCGGCGGCCAGCAGCGCGGCGATGGCCTGGGTGTCGGGGCCGTTGTGGTTCATCGGGATCGGGATCATCTCGAAGCCGAGCGCCTCGGTGATCGCGAAATGCCGGTCGTAGCCGGGGGCGGGACAGAGCCACTTGACGGTCGCTTCGGCGGCCCAGCGGCGTTCGGAGTCGTTGGTGCCGTACAGCATCGCGAAGACGATGCTGTCGTGCATGAGCTCGAGGCTGGCGTTGTTGCCGGCCAGCAGGTTCGACACCGGGATGCCGAGCAGTTCACCGAAGATGGTGCGCAGTTCGGGCAGACCGTGCAGGCCGCCGTAGTTGCGGCAGTCGGTGCCGCCGCCGTCCTTGAAATCGCCCGAGCCGGGCAGCGAGAGCAGGCCGGTGGAGAGGTCGAGTTGTTCCGGCGACGGTTTTCCCCGGGTCAGATCCAGCGTGAGCTTCTCGGTCTTGAGCGTCGCGTAATTCGCGGTCTGGGTCTCGTGTTCGGACACGAGCTCCTCGTGGCTCATCAAACCGATCTGCGTTTGCCGGGGCATCCTGTGCAGCCTTTCGAAGCAGCGAAGGGGCATGTATTGGTGGTCCTGGACTTGCCGGTCCTGGACTTGCCAGGGGGACCGCGGACTCACGTTACCCGGGAGCTGCTCCGAAGTGGAGGGGAATTTAAGGGGACCCCGCGCACCCGGCAGAGCCCGTTGACCCTTGCTGCCTTCCGGCCCTGGGGGAGTTCACAGGATGCGCGCCGCGCGGGATCCGTTGACGAGTGTAGCGGACGATGGGGGCGCGATATCGGGTGCCCTGAAATCGGGCATTGTGGCTACGATCGGTCGCAACATCGGAGGGGCTTTCCCAAAAGAGGTACGAGGGGATCGGTCGCGTGACTGAGAAGAATCCACCCAACGGCGATTCGACAGCGGAGGGTGCGAGCCAGGCCGACCCGACCGCGCACTGGTGGGAACAGCCGACCGCGGCGGCCGCGGGGGCGCCCGACCCGGCGCGCTCCGATCCGACCATGATCGGCAGTCCCACAACGCCTTTCGCGGGTTACGACCAGTACACCCCGCCGCCGCAGCCCTACGCCGCGCCGCAACCGCCGCCGCAGCAGCCGTATAACCCGCCGCCGCAGCAGTATTCCGGTCCGCAGGGCTTTCCGCAGCAGCCGCCGCCGTATCAGCGGCCCAAGTCGAGCAAGACGCCGTGGTTCATCGCCGGCGGCGTCGCCCTGGTCCTGGTGCTCGGCCTGTTCGCCGGCTGTGCCGCGCTGGTGAGCACCGCCACGGATTCGCTGGACAACGGCGGCGGCAATGCCGAGGGTAAGTACGCGATGGACACGATCACCAACGCGTGCAGCCTGATCGACACCAGCTCGATCAGCAAGTGGGCCAAGAACCAGGAGGGGGCCCCGGAGCACACCGAGACCCAGCCCAAGAGCTACACCGGCGGCGAGCTCGAATGCAGCGCCAAGTACAAGGAATCCAGCCCGAGCAGCAAGTACCACAACAACACGGCGTCGATAAAGCTCGAGGTGTCCTTCCTCGGCGACGGCTCCTTCTCGAAGCACGACTACGACTCCTGGAAGCAGTACGACACCGGCACCACCGGCACCGGCCGCTCCTCCGGCGACGTCACCGGCCTCGGCGAGCAGGGCTACTGGCATTCCGAGGTCCGCGACTACTCCAGCTCCGCCGTGACCGATTACACAGTCGCGGTGCAGGACAGCAACGTCTCGGTCAAGGTCGAGATCAGCATCGACCGCGCCGACGGCGACTCCTTCAGCAAGGAGGAAGTCGCCACCGTAGCCAAGGAACAGGTCCGCAAAGCCCTCGCGGGCCTCAAGAAGTAGCCCTCTGACAGGCGCATTTGGTACTGACCGGGGTCAACCCGGTAAGCTGCTCGACGGAGGATTCGCCTAGTGGCCTATGGCGCTCGCCTGGAACGCGGGTTGGGTTAACAGCCCTCAGGGGTTCAAATCCCCTATCCTCCGCCACACGGCAGGGCAGGACACATTTCAGTGTCCTGCCCTGCCGTCGTTGTATACCCCGTCCTGATCGCTTGATCAGGGCCTTTTCCGTGCTTTACGGTTGCCCCGCGATATCTGAGTTCTTGTTCTGCCCGGTTGATCTCATCGATACCGAAAGGCGTTCATGACAACGGATTTGACCCAATTGCAGCTTTTGTCGGAGCTGGAACCGGTGGTGGCGCAAAACCTCGATCGGCATCTCGCCACCGTGAAGGATTGGCACCCGCACGACTACATCCCCTGGGACGAGGGCCGCAACTTCGCGGCCATGGGTGGCGAGGACTGGGCGCCGGAGCAATCGCGGCTGTCCGAGGTGGCGAAGGTCGCGATGATCACCAACCTGCTCACCGAGGACAACCTGCCCTCCTATCACCGCACCATCGAGGAGAACTTCTCCCAGGACGGGGCTTGGGGCACCTGGGTGGGGCGCTGGACCGCCGAGGAGAACCGGCACGGCATCGTGATGCGGGACTACCTGGTCGTCACCCGCGGCGTGGACCCGGTCGCGCTGGAGCGGGATCGCATGGTGCACATGACCCGGGGCGTGCACGCGCCCGAGAACTTCAGCGGCGTGCTGGACCAGGTCGCCTATGTGACGTTCCAGGAGCTGGCGACCCGGGTCAGTCACCGGAGCACCGGCCGCGTCTGCGGCGACCCGGTGTGCGATCGCATGCTGGCCCGCATCGCGCAGGACGAGAACATGCACATGATCTTCTACCGCAACCTCGCCGCCGCGGCCTTCGACCTGGCGCCGGATCAGGCGATGGAATCGGTGACGAAGGTGGTGCTCAATTTCGCCATGCCGGGCCACGGCATGCCGAACTGGCGGCGCAACGGCGTGCTGATGGTCAAGCACGGCATCTACGACCTGCGCCAGCATCTCGACGACGTGGTGCTGCCGGTGCTCAAGATCTGGAACATCTTCGACCGCACCGATTTCACGGCCCGCGGCGAAGCGGCTCGTGAGGAGCTGCTCGACTATCTGGCGAAGCTGCAGAAGGACGTGGTCCGGTTCGAAGAGCAGCGGGATCGCCTGTTGGCCCGCGAGGCCGCGCACGCCGAGGCCGCGCCCGCCGCGGTGTAGGCGGAGTCGGGCGCCGGGGAATGTCTCCGGCGCTCCACTTCAGCTGCCCTGCTTGCCGAACAGGCCTTCCATGGCCGTGATGAAGTAGGGGAAATGGCCCGCGAAGCGAAGCAGGTCGCGATCGTGCTCGAAGCTGCCGAACCAGTAGATCCCGGGCTGCGAGTCGGCCGCCGGATTGAGGTCGCGGAAGGTGCGGACCCAGTGGTCGGCGCGCCCGGCGACCACGGCGAAGGGCAGCGCGCGCGAGAACACCGTCTCCTGATCGGCGGGCGGAATCTGTTCCGGGCGAATGGCATCCAGACCGCGCTGCAACGCCCGCACCTGCCCGGCCAGTTCCCGTCCGAGCGCGGTCCGCGCGGGCAGGTACTTGGGCAGCAGCACGGTGGCCACACCGGCCAGCAGGATCGCCACTCCGACCAGGGCGTGCCCGGCGGTGAGCGCGAGCGCCAGGGTCGCCACGGCGCCCGCGGCGATCAGCGCGCCGCCGACCCAGGTGAACGGCCCGGGGCGGCCGCGATCGACGATCGCGTCCCGGTCCACGGCGTCGGCGATGATGGCCTTGCGGATCGCGGCGGCCGGCACCCGGTCCGGCGCGCGCAGCTCGCTGACCGTCACCGATTCCGTACCGTCCGGCAAAAGTGCGGCGTAGACGGCCTTTTCGTAGTCGCGCAGCTGATCGTCGGGGGTGTTCACCCGGCTGATCCGCCAATCGGCCGAATCGGCGCCGACCGGCGTTATCCACAGGTAGCGGCGCACCGCGAGATCGACCACAGTGGCGGCGATATCGATCGGGTCGGCGTACTCGTCGACGACCAGGCCCGCCTCGCCCGGCAGCAGTCCGCCGGGCGAGGTGAACTGCACCTGGTCGCTGTCACGACGGAGCGGATCGATCACCTCCGTACCCGCTGTGGCGGCGGCGTTCTCGCGCCGGGCGCGGGCGGCGTACCCGGCCAGCCCGGCCAGCGCGAGCAACAGCGCGGCCGCGGCGAGCAGCACCGGTCCGGTGAGGGCGAAGGGGTGCCGCTGATCGGCCGCGGTCGCGACGGTGCCCGGCGGCAGCTGAACCGTGAGGTCGATGGCATCGCCCTTGCGCAGGCCGGTCTGCTCCAGATACAGCGTGCCGTCGAACTCGACCTTGACGTCGGCGCACGGCCGGGTACCGCCGGGCGGGCCGAGTTTGCAGTCCACGATGCCCATTTCGAAGCTGGGGCTGATCATGGCGATGCTGATCGAGGCGATGTCGTGGTTCACCACGCCGAGCCAGCGCAGTTCCTGCGTGGTCGGCTCGTCGGTGACCATGTTGTGGATCGTGTAGGTGTACTTCGACTCGCCCGGGTCGGCGTCGATGGTGAACTGATCGTTGGCGATCTTCGCGGTACCCGTGCCGGTGGTGGTGACGTCTTTGACCTGGAAGGTGCGCACCACGTCGTCCTTCAACTGCAGGCGCAGCGGCAGTGACATGGTGAAATCACCGCCCTCCGGGACCGTGATCGTCTCCTCGACGCGCAGCACGCCGTCGCGGGTGAGGGTCAGGTCGGCCACGATGGTCGCGCCGGGCGCCGCGGGCTGGCTGTGCGCCAGGGGCGCGGTCGCGATCATCCCCAGGCCGGTGAGCACTAGCGCCCCGGCTCGGAGCCCCCGAAAAGTCAGCATGGACGCCCACTTTAGACAGGTTGCTATTCTGCGTCAGCGGAGCGTGACCACGAAACTGAGACGAGGGGGTACGGGGGAGTGAACCAGCCACCGTACGGCCAGGGGCCGATTCCACCTGGTGGGCAACGGTTTCCGGCGCCCGGATATCGTCCGCAGCAGCCTGGCTACCAGCCGCCCGAGGAGGAGGTCCCGACGCGGCGCATCGATCGTCCGCAGCCCGCCGGCCCGCCGCCGGGTTACGGCAATCCGCCAGGTCAGGGCTACCGGCCCGGGCCGGGTTACGGCGCACCGCAGGGCTTTCCCGCGGTGCGGCCGAATCTGCCGCCGCCGCAACGTCCGCCGATTCCGCCGCCGATGCCCTACGGGCCGTCCGGTGGTGCGCCGCGCCCGCCGCGCAAGAGCGGCCGGGGCGGTGTGTTCGCCCTGTTGCTCGCGGTGATCATCCTGGTGACAGGTGGTCTGGTGCTGGTGGCGGTGCGCAGCGGCGACGACACCGAGCCGACCGCCGCGTCCGAGGGCCAGGGCGCCGGCGAGGCCGGAACCAACGCGCTGCTCACCGACCAGAACGCCACGCTGCTCCCGGCCAAGTGCGCGTACACGCCGTGGAGTACCGAGGTCGGCGCCGCCCGCACGTTCTTCGAAACCGCCGCCTCCTGCCTGGAGGACGCCTGGAAGCCGCTGCTGGAACAGGAGAATCTGCCCTTCGAAGCGCCGACGCTGAACGTCAGCGCCAGCACCGAGGGCATCACCACGCCCTGCACCGGCACCACCACCAGCTTCGCCGCCTTCTACTGTCCGGCGAACAAGACCATCTACATGCCGATCAGCCAGCTGCAGACCGAGATCTTCAAGAACAACTGGGTGGTCTACCTGTCGGTGTTCGCCCACGAGTACGGCCACCATGTGCAGGCCATGTCCGGAATCCTGCGCCGCGCCAACGCCGAACGCGTCGACGCGGGCGTCCGCAGCGCCCGCGGCCTGGAACTCTCGCGCCGCGTCGAACTCCAGGCCCAATGCTTCAACGGCATGTACCTGGGCGCCTCCAACAAGGGCGGCACCCTGTCGAACGCTCAGATGAACGTGGCCAAGCGCGACGCCAACGGCCGCGGCGACGGCCCTACCGACGCCCGCGACCATGGCACCGCCGAGAACAGCGGCAATTGGTTCGAACTCGGCGTCGACAAGAACCGCACCTTCCACTGCAACACCTTCACCGCACCGGCCGACGCGGTCGGCTGAGCCGCTACCGCACGCGGTCGTAGACCAGGGCGACCTCGCCCAGCTCGCCGACCTCCTGCTGGGTCAGTGTCCACTGCGAGCCCGGCAGACCGTCGTCGAACAGGCGCTCGCCGCCACCGGCGATTTCCGGGCAGACCAGGAGGTAGAGCCGGTCGATCAGGTCCGCCGCGAGCAGCGGCTTGATGACGCTCGGGCTGGTGTTGACGAGAATGTCGCCCGCTCCGGTGGCTTTCAGTTCGGTAATGACGTCGGCGGCTGGGGCGTCGACCACGCGGGCACGATCCCACGGCGCTTCGGTCAAAGTGCGTGACAGGACCACCTTTTCCGCATCGATCAGCCACTTCGCATAGCCGCGGTCACGGGCGTCGGCGTTCTCGTCGGCGGCGACCGTCTGCCAATACCCCAGAAATCCCTCGGCATTGAGCCGTCCGAGCACTGCCGTCGTCTTGCCCCCGTAGATGTCGGTGAGGTGGTTCCGCGCGGTCTCGGTGGTCGCGTAACGGACGATCTTCGCGAGATCTGTGGCGCCACCGGGGCCGTGGTAGCGGCCGTCGAGGGTGAGGGCGATGTTCGCGGTCACTTTGCGTGCTGAGGTGTCGGTCATGATCGTGCTTCTTTCTCTGCGGTGCGGGTGGTGAGGTTGTCGAGCACTTGGCCCCAGCCGGTTTCGATTCCGGCGATGTAGGGGACGGCTTCGACGGTGGTTTCGGTGATCTCCAGGCTCAGTTGCAGCCGGGTGCCCGCTGGTTCGGCGGCGAGGTGCAGGTCGTAGTGGCCGGTGAACGAGGCCGCGCCTGTCGTGTCCAGCACCGAAAGGTCGAATTCGAGGTGCTGGGGCGCCTGCGCGGCGCGGACCCGGCCTTCGGAGCGGTAGCGCCGCCCCTCGGCGTCGCGGTAGTCCAGGACGGCGCGACCGCCCGGCTTCGGCTCCAGAACGCAATCGGTGACGGTCATTCCCGGTGGGGCCCACCAGGACACCAGCTGGTCCGGGTCGGCCCAGAGCTGCCAGACGACCTCCAGCGGCGCGGCCAGCAGCCGCTCGAATGCGAAGCGGCGGCCGTCTGCCCACCGGTCCCGGTCCGCGACAAGGGTTTCCGCTTCGATGGTGGAGCGGTAGCGGGCGACGACATCGCGCTCGTCGCGGTGTGCGTCGGTGGTTTCGGCCAGCTGGCACAGTCGCTGACCGAGCGTCCGCAGCGGCGACGCTTCGAGGGCGTAGACGCGCCGTTGCCCGAGCGGGAAGACGGCGACCAGCCCGGCCCGGGCGAGAGTTTGCAGATGCTTGGTGGTCTGCGGCTGCCGCAAGCCGGTCAAGTCGGCCAGTTCGCCGACCGATCGGGGTCGCTCGGCGAGCAGTTCGACGATGCGCCACCGTGCGGTGTCTCCGAGTGCTGAGGCGATCTGTTCCACGGCTCAAAGTATTCACCACAGAGAATATTCAAGTCAAGGAATATTTTCCGAGCAGCCTGGAAACGGCGAACGCCCACCACCCGTGCGGGTGGTGGGCGTTCTGTCGTCCGAGGTCAGTGCGTGTTGCCGAAGACCTTCTTGCCCGGCGAATGACCGTGCACGCCTTCGGCGTACGCGGTTTCGGCGTGCAGCGCGAAGTCGATGCCCGAGGTCTCGTCTTCCTTGGTGATGCGGAAGCCGATGGTCTTGTCGATGATCTTGCCGAGCACGAAGCTGACGGTGAAGGCGAAGGCGGCGACCGCGAGGATGCCGACGACCTGCTTGCCGAGTTGAGCCAGGCCGCCGCCGTAGAACAGGCCCTCGACGCCGCCGGTCATGATCTGGTTGGCGAGCAGGCCGATCAGCAGGGTGCCGACCACGCCGCCGACGAAGTGCACGCCGACCACGTCGAGCGAATCGTCATAGCCCGCCTTGAATTTCCAGCCCACCGCGAACGAACACACGACACCGGCCACCAGGCCGACGACGAGCGCGCCCAGGGTGTTCACCGACCCGCAGGACGGGGTGATGGCGACCAGGCCGGCCACCACGCCCGACGCCGCGCCGAAGGTGGTCGGGCGGCCGTCGCGGATCTGCTCCACCGCCAGCCAGCCGAGCATGCCCAGGCAGCCCGCGACCAGCGTGTTCAGGAAGACCGCCGCGGCGGTGCCGTTGGCCGACAGCGCCGAGCCCGCGTTGAACCCGAACCAGCCGAACCACAGCAGGCCCGCGCCGAGCAGCACGAACGGCAGGTTGTGCGGGCGCATCGCGTCGACCTTGAAGCCGATGCGCGGGCCGAGCACGATGGCCAGCGCCAGCGCCGAAGCGCCGGAGGCGATCTCGACCACCAGGCCGCCCGCGTAGTCGAGCGCGCCGAACTTCAGCAGCCAGCCGTCCGGACCCCACACCCAGTGCGCGATCGGCACGTACACCGCCAGCGTCCACAGCGGCACGAACGCCATCCAGCCGGCGAACTTCGCCCGGTCCGCGATCGCGCCGGACACCAGCGCGGCGGTCAGGATGGCGAAGGTCAGCTGGAAGGTGACGAACAGCAATTCCGGCACCGTGCCCTTCACGGTGTTCGGGTCGATGCCCGCCAGCGCGAAGTGGTCCAGGTTGCCGATCAGACCACCGCCCGCGTCCTCGCTGAAGGCCAGCGTGTAGCCGGCCAGCAGCCAGACCACCGTCACCAGCGGAATCGAGATGAAGCTCATCATCAGCATGTTGAGTACGCCGGTGGAGCGCACCATTCCGCCGTAGAAGATGGCCAGGGCGGGCGTCATCAGCAACACCAGGGCGGTGCTGATGAGCAGCCACGCGGTGGCCGCTGGATCGATTGAGGACACGGAAACTCCCTTCACGCGGAATGCGTTGCAAGGAAATTACCTAATACTCACCGTGCGACCCACGTCACGTTCGGATGTTTCGCCAGTGGTCGCGGCGATTTGTGCGGTGTACGGCGGGAGTCAGCCGCGCGCTTTGCGCGCCAGGGTGCGCAGGCCGCGTTTGCCGGGAATCGGCAGGTCCTCCTCGATCGCGATCCATTCCGCGGTCGTCAGCCACAACTCCTGGATGCGGGCGTCGGCGGTGTCGTGGAACAGCCGCCGGCCGCGGTCGTCGCGCAATTCGCGGGCCAGCGTGGACCAGCGCGGCGGGCGGCCGTGCTCGTTCTGGTAGTCCACCAGGAACCCGGTCACCATCGTGCCGATGGTGTTGACCGGTCGCAGCGACACCCGGTTGCCGTACTTCGCGGCGTGGAATCTGCGTGCGGCGCACAGCGATTGGGGGTTGGCGTTGGAGGCGATCCAGCCGGCCCGCTGGGCTCGCTCGATCAGCCACAGATGTTTCACCGCGGTGGGCGCGATCTCGCCGATCCGATCGGCGATCAGCGCCATGACCGGTTCGGAGCACAGCACGTCGCGGCGGGTGGGCCCGGTGCCGTGCGCGGTCCAGTGCTCGTGCGCGAGCCGGGCCAGCACCTTGCCGAAGTCGTCGATGCTGCGCTGCGCGCGTCGGCCCAGCTTTTCGATGCGCTCGGCCTCGCGGCGCATCTCGTTCTGCGCGGTGAGGGTGCGGATCGCGGCCATGGTGGGCACCTGGCCGCGTTCCAGGAGTTCGAGGATGGCGGCGGCGGTGGCGGGGTCGGCCGCGGCGGCGACCGGTAGTGAATCGCGCTTGAGTGCGAAGTCCTGTGGGCTGATGGCTCGGCTGAGCAGGTCGACGGCGGTGCGGTTTCCGGCGAAGTCGGTGCTGGAGAGCCAGGCCGCGGCGATGTCATCACAGGTCGGCACGGGGGAGATTCCTCCGGGGACGATTCGGTGAATCGGGAAGAGCGCGATTCCAGGTTGTGCCCCGGCCGGGATGAGGGACCGGCCGGGGCCACCAACCTGATGAAGGTTTGGCTACCGAAGTTGCCGAATGCCACGGTAGCCAGCGGATTGCGTGATGTCATTCGTGGTGATGGTTTCGTTACTTACGATTTTTCCGGCAGAAGCAGGGCGTGAGTTCGGATAATTGCAGTTCGGGCGGGGGAGTTGCCGGTGTATCTGCGGAGGCAACAGCCTCGGACCTTGTGATTGCTGACACGTAGCTATATCTCGGATTGATCAAGGGGGTTGAAGAAGGTGCCGTGCTGGTAGTGATCTGCGTCACATTCGAGGGCGTTTTCGCAGGCGCGCCTTGCCGCTTTCGGGGACTCTCCGGCGAGTGTGCTTTTTGTCGGTGGTCGCCGGTAACCTCTGGCCGTGGCTCTGTACCGGAAGTACCGACCGGCAACGTTCGCTGAGGTAGTGGGTCAGGAGCACGTCACCGACCCGATCAGCACCGCTCTAGACACTGGGCGGATCAGTCATGCCTATCTGTTCTCCGGTCCCCGCGGCTGCGGCAAGACCTCCTCGGCCCGCATCCTCGCGCGCTCGCTGAACTGTGTGGAGGGTCCGACCTCCACGCCGTGCGGCGTCTGCCCGTCGTGTGTGGCGCTGGGGCCCGGCGGCCCGGGCAACCTCGATGTCATCGAGCTCGACGCGGCCAGTCACGGCGGCGTCGACGACACTCGCGAGCTGCGCGACCGCGCCTTCTACGCGCCCGCCGAATCCCGCTACCGCGTCTTCATCGTCGACGAGGCGCACATGGTCACCACCGCGGGCTTCAACGCGCTGCTCAAGATCGTCGAGGAGCCGCCCGCCCACCTGATCTTCATCTTCGCCACCACCGAGCCGGACAAGGTGCTGCCCACCATCCGCTCGCGCACCCACCACTACCCGTTCCGCCTGCTGCCCCCCGCCACCATGCGCGGCCTGCTCGGCAAGATCTGCGACCAAGAGCACGTCGCGGTCGAGGAAGCCGTGTACCCGTTGGTGATTCGCGCGGGCGGCGGTTCCCCGCGCGACAGCCTCAGCGTGCTCGACCAGCTGCTGGCCGGCGCGGGCCCCGAGGGCGTCACCTACACCCGCGCGGTCTCCCTGCTCGGCGTCACCGACGTCGCCCTGATCGACGACGCCGTCGAAGCCCTGGCCGTCGACGACGGCGCGGCCCTGTTCGGCACCGTCGACCGCGTCATGGAAGCCGGCCACGACCCCCGCCGCTTCGCCGTCGACCTGCTGGAGCGCTTCCGCGACCTGATCCTCATGCGCGCGGTCCCCGACGCCGTCGAGCGCAATCTCGTCACCGGCCCCGGCGACGTCCTGGAGCGCATGGGCGACCAGGCCCAGCGCATCGGCGCCGCCACCCTGGCCCGCTACGCGGAACTCCTGCACGAGGGCCTCGGCGAAATGCGCGGCGCCACCGCCCCCCGCCTGCTCCTCGAAATCGTCTGCGCCCGCATGCTCTTGCCCTCGGTCTCCGACGCCGAATCGGCGACCCTGCAACGCCTGGAACGCCTCGAACGCGGCGGCGTCCCCACCGGCGCGCCCGCCTCGGCCGCGGCAACCCCAGCCTCCAGCGCCCACCCCGAATCCGCCCAGAGCCGCCCCGCCGCCGCCGAACCAGGCCGCAGGCGCGGCGCCGAGGCGCTCGCCGCACTGCGCGCCAAACAGGAAGGGGCAGCGCAGAACCCCGCCGCGGGCAACGCCACGCCATCCGGCCAACAGGTTCCAGCCCCGCAAACCTCCACACCCGCCTCCCACGCTCCGGCTACGGCCGCCGAGAATCCGACCCAGAGCCCGGCTACGCACGTTGCAGCTGCCGCCCAGCCGGTGTCGAACCCAGCCACGCAGGGTGCCGCATCCGTACAGGCTGTGCAGGGTGGCACGCCAGGCCAGGCTGCGCAGAGTGCCGAATCACGTCAGACCGCGTCGAGTCACGCCGCACAAGACCTGGCGCCGGGTCACGCTGCAGGTGCCACGCCGGGCCAGGCCCCGCAGGGCGCCGCCGCCGATCAGACGGTGTCAGGTCAGGCCGCGCAGAACCCGGCTTCGGGTCAGCCTGCAGGTGCCGCGTTGGGACAGGCCGCGCAAGGTATTGCCTCGGGTCAGGCCGCGCAGGGTGCTGTGTCGGATCAGACCGCGCAAGGTATCGCGCCGGGCCGGGCTGCGCAGGGTGTTGCGTCGGATCAGACCGCGGGTCTTGCGTCGGGTCAGGCTTCGCAGGGCGTCGCCTCGGGTCAGGCTTCGCAGGGTGTCGCGCTGGGTCAGGCCGCGCCGGGTGTCGGCTCCGGTCAGGTTGCGGAGGGTGTCGCGCTGGGTCAGGCCGCGCCGGGTGTCGCGTCGAGTCAGGCCGCGCAAGGTGTCGCGCCGGGGCAGGCTGCCGCGCAGGTTTTCGGCTCCGGTCAGGTTGCCGAGGGTCCGGTGTCGGGGCAGGCCGCGGTGGCTCCCGGGTCAGGGGCTGCTCAGGATTTGGCTTCAGGCCTGGGTGGGCAGGCTCCGGCGGCGCAGGGTTCGGGCGCTGGCGCGTACGAGGAGGCTTCGGGCCGGGGTGCACAGGCTTCCACAGAGGTTGTGCATAACGCAGGCCCCGGGGTCGCGCCCGCGGAGTCCGGTGGCGTGGCTGGGGTCGCCGCGGCGTCGAGCTCTGGCGGGCCGGATGCATCGGGTTCCAGGCAGGCGCAGGAACCGCGGCGTGCCGGGGCCGGTGAGTCGTTCCAAGGCTCTGTTGACGCCGCGCGGCAGCACGGCGGCGAGGGGTCGGGCGTCGAGCACGCTTCGCGAGTAGGCGCTTCCGAGGCCGCGCCGATGGTGCGGCCTGCGGCGGAACATGAAGCGGCGCAGGTGAACTCGGTGTCGCGGCCGCAGGCGATCGGTGATTCACCGGCTGTGGGTGAGGTTGCGGCCGAGTCGGTGGCCGGGGCGGGGGCTCCGGGCCAGGCGGGTGCTGGTGCGCCGGGGGCGGACGAGTTGTTGCGGTCGGTGGAGGCTGCGTGGGCGGATATCCGGGCGAAGGTGCGGGAGTTCGGGGCCGCGGTGCAGGCGTTGCTGTCGGGTGCCTCGGTGGCGCGGATCGAGGGTGACGTCATCGTGTTCGCGCATCAGCACGCGCCGTTGGCGAAGCGGTTGTCGGAGCCGCGGAATATCGAGGCGGTGCGGTCGGCGGTGCGGGCGGTGCTCGGGCGGGATCACGACATTCGCTGGGAGGCGGGGGCCGCGGTGGCGCGGCCGCAGGCGGCGCAGGCCGCGGCCAAGGCGGCGCGGGCCGCCGCGCAGCCGGGGCAGGCGGCGCGCGGGGCGGGGACGGCCGGCGGGGCGGCGACTCCGCCCCGGTTTTCCCGGCCCAGCCAGGCCAAGAACGCTCCGGCGGGCGGAGCTCCGGCGCAGCGTTCGGGGGCGGAGGTCAGGCCGTACCCGGCCGACGACGATATCCCGCCCCCGGACTTCCCGGATCTACCGGACGACCCGGGCCCTTTTGATTCCCCGCCCGCCGAGCCGGGCGGGGAACCGATCAACAGCGCGGTGCCCGGCGACCTGACCCCGGAGGAAGAGCAGGAGCTGCTCGCCGAGGCGGCCAAGCCCGTCGCCCCGGAGGATCGGCGCGATCCGGACGAGGTCGCTCTGGAATTGCTCCGCGCCGAATTGGGCGCCACTCGCATCGACGGCTGACAGCGGGCGGGTGCGGGCGCGTCCGCCGACCGGCGCGCCCGCGACGGCGATCGCTCCCGAATTGCTCCCAGGTGAGCCGTGGGCCACATCGCCGCATGGTTGACAAGCACCGGCGCGGGGACGTTAAGTTAACCGGAGTTCGCACAGCGCGTACTATGAACGGGTGGCCGTCGACTCTGGTATGCCGAGGCTCTATCGTGAGCAGTTGCGTGCCCGGATTTGTACAGCGTTATGCGGCACGAACGCCGAGCCTGGAGCGTTTTACCAAGCGCAGGGCCCGGCAAGCGTCGCCCAATTGAATACAGACGGTCGGTCGTAGCGCCGGTCGGTGCACAGAGCGCTCGGACGGGTGAACTCCCGGCCGCCGCACCCCAAGGAAGGAAACACTCCACATGACCACAGAGGCCTACATTTACGAGGCCATCCGCACCCCGCGCGGACGCGGCAAGAAGAACGGTTCGCTGCACTCGGTCAAGCCGATCGACCTGACCGTGGGTCTGATCCAGGAGCTGCGGAACCGTTTCCCCAACCTCGACGAGGACCAGATCTCGGACCTCATCCTCGGTGTGGTGAGCCCGGTCGGCGATCAGGGCATGGACATCGCCCGCACCGCCGTGACCGTGGCCGGCCTGCCCGACACCGTCGGCGGCTTCCAGCTGAACCGTTTCTGTGCCTCCGGCCTCGAGGCCGTCAACCTGGCCGCGCAGAAGGTGCGCTCGGGCTTCGACGACCTGGTCATCGCCGGCGGCGTCGAGTCCATGTCCCGCGTGGCCATGGGCTCCGACGGTGGCGCCTGGGCCCTGGACCCGGCCACCAACTACGACACCTACTTCGTCCCGCAGGGCGTCTCTGCCGACCTGATCGCGACCATCGAGGGCTTCTCCCGCGATGACGTCGACGCCTACGCCGTGCGCTCGCAGGAGCTGGCCGCCGCGGCCACCACCGGCGGCTACTTCGCCAAGTCGATCGTGCCGGTCAAGGACCAGAACGGCCTGATCGTGCTGGACAACGACGAGCACATGCGTCCCGGCACCACCGCCGCGGACCTGGGCAAGCTGAATCCGTCCTTCGCCATGGTCGGCGAGATGGGCGGCTTCGACGCGGTGGCGCTGCAGAAGTACCACTTCGTGGAGAAGATCAACCACGTGCACCACGGCGGCAACAGCTCGGGCATCGTCGACGGCGCCGCGCTGGTGCTGATCGGTTCCGAGGAGGCCGGTAAGGCTTCGGGCCTGACCCCGCGTGCCCGCGTCGTCGCGACCGCCACCTCCGGCGCCGACTCCACGATCATGCTGACCGGCCCGACCCCGGCCGCGAAGAAGGCCCTGGCCAAGGCCGGCCTGTCCATCGAGGACATGGACCTGGTCGAGATCAACGAGGCCTTCGCCTCCGTCGTGCTGAAGTTCCAGAAGGACCTCAACGTCCCGGACGAGAAGCTCAACGTCAACGGCGGCGCCATCGCGATGGGCCACCCGCTGGGCGCCACCGGCGCGATGATCACCGGCACCATGGTCGACGAGCTGGAGCGCCGCAACGGCCGCTACGCGCTGATCACCCTGTGCATCGGCGGCGGCATGGGCGTCGCGACCATCATCGAGCGCGTCTAATCCCCAACCGACGCAGACTTTCACAAGGAGAAACACAGCTGTGACCGAAAACAACATGATCGGTTGGGAGCAGGATTCGGACGGCATCGTCGTTTTGACGATGGACGACCCGAACCAGGGCGCCAACACGATGAACGAGCTCTACAAGAACTCGATGAGCGCGACCGTCGATCGCCTCGAGGCCGAGAAGGACAGCATCACCGGTGTCGTCCTGACCTCCGCGAAGAAGACCTTCTTCGCCGGCGGCGACCTGAAGAACATGATGAAGGTCGGCCCGGAAGACGGCCAGGGCCTGATGGACGAGCTCGCCAACATCAAGGGCGCGCTGCGTCGCCTGGAGCAGCTGGGCAAGCCGGTCGTCTCCGCCATCAACGGCGCGGCGCTCGGTGGCGGCCTGGAGATCACGCTGGCCACGCACTACCGCATCGCGGCCGACGTGCGCGGCCTGAAGATCGGCCTGCCCGAGGTCAAGCTGGGCCTGCTGCCCGCCGGCGGCGGTGTCACCCGCACCGTGCGCATGTTCGGCCTGCAGAACGCGCTGATGCAGATCCTGCTGCAGGGCAACGAGTTCAACGCCACCAAGGCCAAGGAAGTCGGCCTGGTCAACGAGGTCGTCGGCTCCATCGAAGAGCTGGTGCCCGCGGCCAAGGCGTGGATCAAGGCCAACCCGGACAAGGGCGTGCAGCCCTGGGACGTCAAGGGCTACAAGATCCCCGGCGGCACCCCGTCCACCCCGGCCTTCGCGGCGAACCTGCCCGCGTTCCCGGCCAACCTGCGCAAGCAGATCAAGGGCGCGAACATGCCGGCCCCGCGGGCCATCATGTCCGCCGCGGTCGAGGGCGCGCAGGTCGATTTCGACAACGCGTCGGTGATCGAGTCGCGCTACTTCGTGCACCTGCTGACCGGCCCGGTCGCGAAGAACATGATCCAGGCGTTTTTCTTCGACCTGCAGTCGATCAACAACGGCGGCTCCCGTCCGAAGGATGTCCCGAAGAAGGACATCAAGAAGATCGGCGTGCTCGGCGCGGGCATGATGGGCGCGGGCATCGCCTACGTCTCGGCCAAGGCCGGCTACCAGGTCGTGCTGAAGGACGTCACCATCGAGGCGGCCGAGCGCGGCAAGAACTACTCCGAGAAGATCGAGGCCAAGGCCCTCTCGCGTGGCAAGACCACCGAGGAGAAGTCCAAGGCGCTGCTCGACCTGATCACCCCGTCCGCCGATGCCGCCGACTTCGCCGGCGTCGACTTCGTGATCGAGGCCGTCTTCGAGAACACCGAGCTCAAGCACAAGGTGTTCCAGGAGATCGAGGACATCGTGGACGCGGACGCCCTGCTGGGCTCCAACACCTCCACCCTGCCGATCACCGGTCTCGCGGCCGGCGTGAAGCGCCAGGAAGACTTCATCGGCATCCACTTCTTCTCGCCGGTCGACAAGATGCCGCTGGTGGAGATCATCCGCGGTGAGAAGACCTCCGACGAGGCGCTGGCCCGGGTGTTCGACTACACCCTGGCGATCAAGAAGACCCCGATCGTCGTCAACGACAGCCGTGGCTTCTTCACCTCGCGCGTCATCGGCACCTTCGTCAACGAGGCGATCGCCATGCTCACCGAGGGCATCGACCCCTCGACCATCGAGCAGGCCGGTCTGCAGGCGGGCTACCCGGCCGCGCCGCTGCAGCTCTCGGATGAGCTGAACATGAAGCTCATGCTGAAGATCGCCAAGGAGACCGAGGAAGCGATCGCCAAGGGCGACGCGACCATGGGCCGCAAGCGCCACCCGGCGATCGACGTGATCGAGTACCTGGTCGGCGAGGGTCGTCCGGGCCGCCTGGAGAAGGCCGGCTTCTACGAGTACGACGAGGCGGGCAAGCGCACCGGTCTGTGGCCGGGCCTGCGCGAGCACTTCAAGACCGTCGCCGGTTTCGGTGTGCCGATCCAGGACCTGATCGACCGCATGCTGTTCATCGAGGCGATCGAGACCCAGAAGTGCTTCGACGAGGGTGTGCTGACCACCACCGCCGACGCCAACATCGGCTCGATCTTCGGTATCGGCTACCCGGCCTGGACCGGTGGCGTGCACCAGTTCATCGTCGGTTACCCCGGCGGCCAGGCGGGCTTCGTGGCCCGGGCCGACGAGCTGGCCGCGAAGTACGGCGAGCGTTTCCAGGTGCCGGCCTCGCTGCGCGCGTAAGCCTGCAATAGCACCAACGGCGGAGCCCGCCACCACTTCTTGTGGTGGCGGGCTTTGTCGTTTCCGGAGTCCGCGCACTTGCTGTGGAATTGCGGTGCCTGCGTCATGAGATCGTCATGTTTGTCGGCGATTTCGAATGGGTATAGGGCTACGCGCCAGAATTGGCTGGTCACAACGTTTTTGCTAATTACCGGTCAGTAAGTCGAATGAGACTTGTGGCATCTCAACAGTATTCGGCCAGTTACCGGAATTTCTTGACGCCTCAATGGTGAACGCATATGGTTCACAATGCGCTTTATAACAGGACAGTAACGCCGGCCCCTTGCTGTTCATCCATACTGATGAGGGAGAACAAGAGTGGGTATTCGTGCCCTTTCTACCGCCGCTGCCGCCCTGGGCGTCGCGCTCGCGGTCATGCCGGCGGGAACCGCGTCCGCGCACGGCTATCTGTCCGGCCCGGCCAGTCGTCAGGCGCAGTGCGCCGCGGGCAGCGTGTCCTGCGGACCGGTTTCCTATGAGCCGCAGAGCGTGGAAGGCCCCAAGGGGCAGAAGAATTGCAGCGCCGGACTGGCGAACTTCGCGGAGCTCGACGACGACAGCAAGCCGTGGGCGGTGCACGACGTCGGCGGCAACGTCGACTTCACCTGGACGCTGACCGCGCTGCATCGCACCGCCAGCTACGAGTACTACATCGGCGACAAGCGCGTCGGGTTCGTCGACGAGGGCAACGAGGTGCCGGACTCGAAGACGCAGACCCACAAGCTCGACCTGAGCGGATTCAGCGGCAAGCAGAAGTTGCTGGCCATCTGGAACATCGGCGACACCGGCAACGCCTTCTACTCCTGTGTCGACCTGAATGTCGGCGGCGGCGATTCGACGCCGACCACCGGGCCGACCACGACCGCTCCGGCGCCCACCACCGGCGCGCCCGCGCCGACCACGAGTGCGCCGGCGACGACGACCGCCCCGCCCAGCACTCCGGTGACCACCCAGCCGAATCCGGCGGGCACGGTCTGGGAGCCGCACGCTTCCTTCCAGGTCGGTGACGAGGTCATCTATCAGGGCAAGAAGTACAAGTGCCTGCAGGCGCACACCGCGCACGATCCGAACTGGACGCCGGCGAACACTCCGGCCTTGTGGCAGCCCAGCTGATCTGCGGCTGATCCGAACCTGAGCCCGCTCCCACGTTGTGGGGGCGGGCTTTTCGATTGCTGTGAGGTGCCTATGAGCGGCCAGGTATCGATGTCCGATCCGATCTGCCTATCGCTACTCGAAGTAAATCCGGCTGGTCGCAATGTTTTTGGCCGTATCTACAGATCGCCTGGTTGAGATCTGCGACACGCAAACAGTTTTCGCCTAGTTACCAAAACTTCTTGACGCTTCAATGGTGAAAGCATATGGTTCACAACGCGTTTGATAACAGGACAGTAACGCCGGCCCCTTGCTGTTCATCGATCCATCCACATTGATGAGGAGAACAAGAGTGGGTATTCGTGCCCTGTCTACCTTCGGCGTCGCCCTGGGCGCAGCGCCGTTTCTGATCGCGGTCCTGCCGGCCGGGACCGCCGCCGCGCACGGTTACGTGTCGGGTCCGGCCAGCCGCCAGGCCCAATGCGCCGCCCGCACCGTCTCGTGCGGTCCGGTGCAATACGAGCCCCAGAGCGTGGAAGGCCCCAAGGGCCAGCGCAATTGCAGCGCCGGACTGGCGAATTTCCGCGAGCTCGACGACGACGGCAAACCGTGGACGGTCCACAATGTCCGCGGCACGGTCGATTTCACCTGGACACTGACCGCGCTGCACCGCACCGCGAGCTATGAGTACTACATCGGCGGCACCCGGGTGGGTTACGCCGACCTGGGCAACGCGGTTCCATCGTCCAGCACCCAGACCCACACGGTCGACCTATCCGGGTTCGGCGGCAAGCAGAAGTTGCTGGCCATCTGGAACATCGGCGACACCGGCAACGCCTTCTACGCCTGCGTCGACCTGAACATCGGCGGCAGCTCCACGCCGACGAGCACGCCGCGACCCACCACCTCGGCGCCCACGACGACGCCCAGGCCCACCAGTCCGACCACGACACCCAGGCCCACCGACCCGACCACGACACCCAGGCCCACGACGACCACACGGCCCACGACCACCACCCGGCCGGACCCGGGCGGTTCCGCATGGCGTCCGCACGCCACCTATCAAGTGGGTGACCAGGTGACCTACCAGGGCGCGAAATACCGGTGCTTGCAGGCACACACCGTGCACGACCCGAATTGGACCCCGTCCAGTACACCCGCATTGTGGCAGCGGATCTGATCTCCCGCTGACCTGAACGGAAGCCCGCCCCACGTCTGCGGGGGCGGGCTTTCCGCCGCGCGGCACCGATCCCCGCCGGTGCCGCCACTGCCCAGGCGCTACGGCTTCGAAACCTCACCCGTACGCCCGCGCAGCGCGCTACGTTGGAGTTAGCGCAGACAATACGGGCACCCCGGGGCGCCTGCGGTGAGTCCGATGTCGGTGCGTACAGGATCGCCGATGTCGCCGATTCGACGTGAGTTCGAGGTGGGCACATGAATCCACAGACGCGTTCGGGCGCGGGGGAACCCGAGGCGGAGGCCGCCGACCCGGAACCCCGCAGGCATACCGATACCCAGCGCATGCAGCCGATCGCCGTCGCCGACGAATTGGCGGCGATGGGTTTGTCGGGGGCGGTGGAGATCGGGCGGGGCGGATTCGGTGTGGTCTACCGGTGCCTGCAGGTCGCGCTGGAACGAGTGGTCGCCGTCAAGGTCCTCTCCTCCGAGATCGATGACGAGAGCCGGGAGCGGTTCCTGCGCGAGGAGCAGGCCATGGGCCGGCTGTCCGGGCACCCGAACATCGTCGACATCCTGCAGGTCGACGTCACCGCGAGCGGTATGCCGATCATCGTGATGCCGTACTGCACCCACGGTTCCTTCGAACAGCTGATCCGGGACCAGGGCCCGCTGACCTGGTCGGACTCGATGCGCGCGGGTGTGAAACTGGCGGGCGCCATCGAGAGCGCACACCGGGCGGGGATTCTGCATCGCGACGTGAAACCGGCCAACGTCCTGCTCAGCGCCTATGGCGAACCGCAGCTCACCGATTTCGGGATCGCCCGGATCCCCGGCGGTTTCCGCACTTCCAGCAGCCTGATCACGGGCTCGCCGGCGTTCACCGCGCCGGAGGTGCTCAAGGGCGACGAACCGACCGTTCGCTCCGATGTCTACAGCCTCGGCGCGACTTTGTTCGCCTTGCTCACCGGGCACGCGGCCTTCGAACGGCAGGCGGGGGAGAAGGTGGTCGCGCAGTTCCTGCGGATCACCACCCAGCCCGTGCCCGACCTGCGCGACCAGGACATTCCCGCCGATGTGGCGGCGGCTATCGAGGCCGCCATGTCCGGTGATCCGCTGGAGCGTCCGGAGTCGGCCTACGCCTTCGGCGAGCTGTTGCGCGGAGTGCAGCAGGCGCACGGGGTGATGCCCGACGAGATGGCGCTGCTGGACCCCGCGGCCCTGCCCGACGAGATCGACCTCGCGACCGGCGAACCCTCGGCGAGCCTGCCGGAATCGACGGTGACGCGGCCCGCGTTCACCCGCCGCAGCTGGCCGTTGACCTTGCGGCCCATGGTGTCGCAGCACCCGACCGGCGCCGCCGCCCCGACGCTGCCGCCGACCGCGGCGACCAAATTCCGGCCGCCGACCCCGGCGCGGGAACCGATGCTGCGGCCGCGGCTGCTGGACACCCTGCGCGCGGGCGGCCGCCGCCGGCTCGCGGTGATCCACGCGCCCGCCGGCTTCGGCAAGTCGACGGTGGCCGCCCAGTGGCGCGCCGAACTGGCCGCGGGCGGCGTCCCGGTCGCCTGGCTCGGCGTGGGCCGCGACGACGACAACGAGGTCTGGTTCCTGGCGCATCTGATCGAGGCGATCCGCCGGGTCCGCCCCGATCTCGGCATGGGCCTGGATCGGGTGCTGGAGGAACGCCCCGCCGACGCCGTCGCCTACGTGATCGCCACCCTGATCGACGAGATCCACAGCAGCGGCGAAACCATCGTGGTGATCGTCGACGACTGGCATCGCCTCGACGATCCGGGTGCGCACCGTGTGATGGAGTCGTTGCTGGACAACGGATGTCACCATCTGCGGTTCGTGGTGACCAGCCGGGAGCAGTCCGGGTTGCCGACCAGCCGGATGCGGGTGCACGACGAGCTGGTCGAGATCGGCTCCGCGGCGTTGCGCCTGACCCTCGACGAAACCCGGGAAGTCCTGGTGGAGCGCCACGACTTCGACCTCAGCGACAGCCAGCTCGAGCAGATCCAGACCGCCACCGACGGCTGGCCCGCCGCCATTCAGCTGGTCAGCCTGGCGTTGCGCGGCAACGCCGGCGCCGATCAGCTGATCGGGACGCTGTGCGAGGGGACGCACGGAATCCGGGAGTACCTGGCGGAGAACGTGCTCAATACGCTCGAGCCGCGCATGCTCGACTTCCTCACCGCCATCTCGATCTCCGAGAAGGTCTGCGGCGCACTGGCTTCCGCGCTGTCCGAGGACAGCGAGGGCGAGCTGCTGCTGGTCCAGGCCGAGCAGCGGGAACTGTTCCTGCAGCGGATCGAGCACGATCCGGAGTGGTTCCGGATGCAGCCGCTGTTCGCCGAGCACCTGCGCGGGCGGCTGGAGCAATCCGATCCGGCGAAGCTGAAGGCGTTGCACCGCAAGGCCTCCCGATGGTTCGCCGAGCACCAGCAGCTCCGGAAATCGGTCGATCACGCGCTCGCGGCGACCGACCTGAAGCTGGCGCTGGACCTGCTCGAGCACGGCGGCATGGACTTGATCGACGGCTCCCGGCTGGCGACCCTGCTCGGCACCGTCTCGAAACTCCCGGCGCAGCAGGTGTCTTCGCGGTCCAAGCTGCTGATGGCGGTGGCGCGGGCGAATGTGAATTTGCAGCAGTCCGGCGCGGCGCGGACCGCGCTGGGACGATTATCCAGCCTGCTGGCGCGCGGGTCGGCGACCGACGCGGATGTGGCGCGGCAGCGCTGCGAAGCCGCCGTGCTCGCCGCGGCCGATCAGATCGCGGGCGATCACACCGAGGGCGTGCTGGACCGGATCGCGGATTGCCTGGAACGTCCGGACGAACTGCCGGCCTGGACGGTGTCCACGGCCGCGAACCTGACCGGGTTCGTGCGGCTCACCCACTTCGATTTCGACGGCGCCCGGGAGATCCAGCAGTGGGCCGAGCCGTATCACGCGCAGTCCAAGGACCCGCTCGGCGCGGTCTTCGGGTTGTGTTCGCAGGGCGCGGCGGCCTACGAACAACTCGATATCCCCACTGCCATGGACCGTTTCCAGCAGGCGTGGGACACCGCGCGGGAGAAGGCGGGCCCGCGCTCGCACGCGGTGCGGGTGGCGGCGGCGCTGCTCGGCGAATTGAACTATCGCCGTGGGGATCTGGACGCGGCGGACCGGCTGCTCGACGAGAGCCACGAGCTGGTCACCCGGGTCGGCCCGGTGGACTTCCTGATCTCCACCTTCGTCATCGGCGCGCGGGTGAAGGCGGTCCGCGGTGACTTGTACACCGCCGCAGCGCGTTTGGACGAGGGCGCGCGCATCGCCGCCGACGGCAGACTGCCCCGGCTGGCCGCGCACATCCAGGCCGAACGGCTGCGGCTCGGACTCCCCACGGCCGAGCCGGACGGCGACGGCGTACAGCAACCGGATCGGCTGGGCGCGTTCCATCGCTCGCACCGGCTGCGCGGCGCGGCGGCCCTGACCGCGGAGGCGGAGGAGATCGCCGCTATCCGGGGCCTGCTGGCCCAGCGTCAGCTGCGCACCGACGACACCGCGGTCCGCCGGGCCCGCGCCCTGCACGGCCGCATGGACGAGCAAGCGCGCCCCCGGGCGGAATTGGATACCGCATTGTTGCTCGCCGAATGCCTGGCCGCCTCCGGCTGGGTCGGCGAAGCGACCGGCCTGCTGTTGCCGGCCGCCGCGACCTGCGCCGACCTCGGCTGGACCCGGCCCCTGCTGGACGCGGGGCCGGGTGTCGTCGCCATTCTGCGGGTGCTGCGCACCGAGATGCGGCAGGGGCCGAACCAGTCCGAGGAGGTCACCCTCCCGGCGCTGTTCCTGGCCGAACTGCTGGACTGAGCGCTACGCCTGCCACCACGGGCGCAGCGGGAGACCCGATTCGCCGTTCGGCCCGAGCTTCACGCCCAGGACCTGGTGCAGCTGGATCACGTTGCGCTGGAATCCGAGCCGGCAGCCGGCCATGTACAGGCCCCACACCTTCGCGGTGCCCTCGCCGACCTCGGCGACGCAGGCGTCCCAGTTCTCGACCAGGTTCTTGCACCATTCGTGCAGCGTGAGCGCGTAGTGCTCGCGCAGGTTCTCCTCGTGCAGCACCTCGAGGCCGATGTTCTGGATCTCGGAGATGATGCGCCCGGAGCCGATCAGCTCACCGTCCGGGAACACGTACCGGTCGATGAAATCGCCCGCCTTGGTGGTGCGGGAATTGTCGGGGCGGGTGATGCAGTGGTTCAGGAACAAGCCGCCCTCGCGCAGCTTGCTCTTGATGAAGTCGAAGTAGAACGGGTAGTTGTGCACGCCGATGTGCTCGGTGAGCCCGATCGAGGAGACCGCGTCGAACTCGGATTCGGCGATATCGCGGTAATCGGAGTGCCGCACCTCGGCCAGCTCGGACAGGCCCTCCTCGGCGATCTTCTGCTGCGCCCACTCCGCCTGCTCCGCGGAGAGCGTCGCGCCGATCACCTTGACGCCGCGCTTGGCGGCGTAGCGGACCATGCCGCCCCAGCCGCAGCCGATGTCCAGCAGCCGATCGCCTGCCTTCAGCCGCAGTTTGTCGAAGACCAGGCGGTACTTGTTCTCCTGCGCCTGTTCGAGGGTCCAGCTCTCGTCCTCGTAGCACGCGCAGGTGTAGGTCATCGACGGGCCGAGGACATACTCGTAGAAAGTGTTGGAGACGTCGTAATGGTGGTGGATCGCCTCGGCGTCCCGAGTCTTGGAGTGCCGCAGGCCTTCCAACGCGATCCGGCGCCAGCGCGGCAGGGTTTCCTGCGGCGGCGGAGCGATGGGTTTGAGTCGTTCCCACCCCAGCGAACGCGCGATGGTGACCAGCGACAGCGCCGACGGGCGATGGAACTTCAACCCGTCCAGCGCTTTGAGGATCTCGTACGGGTCGCCCGGGTGCACGCCGTTGGCGATCATGTCGCCGGAGATGTAGGCGCGGGCCATGCCGAGGTCGCCGGGCGCGGTGGCCAGATAGTTGATGCCGCGCGCGGTCTTGACCTCGAGGGAGAACCGCGAATCCGCGGGGCCGGTCGAACTTCCGTCGTAGGCGGTGAGCTTGATCGGCATGGGGCCCTCGAGCAAGGTCTCGAAGATCTCCGCGATACTCAGTTTGGTTCCCAGGTCCGCCAGGACGTCGGAACGGTCCTTGAATGTCGTCATTTGCGTTGCACCGCCTTCGAATACAAATCCAGCAGCCGCTGGTCTGGGTCGTAGCGTTTCTTCAGTTCGGTGTAGTGCTCGCCGCCGTACAGGGCCGCGAATTCATCTTTGTCGTAATAGGCATCCGAGTACAGCGACTTATGTCCGTCGAACTCGGTGACCTTCTTTTCGATGGCTCGGTTCGCGGCGCCCGCCGGCCGGCCGGGCACCGTGGGAACGGCGGACCAGAATCCGGCATTGACGTAGGTCCGGTTCGGTTCCAGCGGGTAGAGCGGCCACGGCCGGGTCGTGCTGCCCTCCGGGGCCGCATCGCGTAACCGCAAGGGGCACAGCCAGAGTGGCTCGATCGGAATGTCTCTCAGGAACCATTCCACGAAGTCGGCGGTGCGCTCGACCGGTACCTCGATGTCCTGCACCACCCGCTCGCGCGGCGGGTTCCCTTGGCGCGCTTCCATTTTGTCGCCGATGTGGTACTTGTGATCGAGCGCGATGAGTTTCCAGTAGAAACTGCTGCGCCGGTACCGCTTCGGCCAGAATTTGCGGATCTTCGGATTCTGCGTGCCGAAGGCCCGGGAACACCAGAACCAGTCGGTGTCCCAGCGCCACAGGTAGTCGTGAATGGTGAGGCGGTCGTGCTTGGGGCCCGGTCCGTCGTGCTGGATCGAGCGGTAGAAGATGTCCATGCCGGTGTAGTCGCTGACCGGGCCGGGTTCGTCGGTCTGGCGGCCCAGCGTCAGATAGCTCTCCTCGGCGGTGAACACCACGCCGTCCAGATAGTCGACGCGCTCACCGTCGTGGGACTTCTCGACGACGATCCGCGCCAGTGTCGCCTCCAGCTCGCGCAGGTCGCGAAAACGCAAGTGGCGCAACGCCACGAAGGGCTGCACGGCCTCCAGCTCGATCTTCAGCCGGACCGTGTAGCCGAGGGTGCCGTAGGAGTTGGGGAAGCCGCGGAACAGGTCCGCGTGCTCGTTGTCCGGGGTGGCGGTGAGAATCTCGCCGGCGCCGGTCAGCACGTCCATCTCCAGCACCGATTCGTGCGGCAGGCCGTTGCGGAACGAGGTGGACTCGATCCCGAGGCCGGTGACCGCGCCGCCGAGGGTGATGGTCTTCAGCTGCGGTACCACCAGCGGCGCCAAACCGTAGGGCAGCGTGGCGGCAACCAGCTCCTCGTAGGTGGTCATGCCCGCGACATCGGCGGTCCGGTCCTCCGGATGCACCTGGATGACCTTGGCGAGACCGGAAACGTCCAGGCCCGGCGCGGGGTTCTTGGCCCGGGCCCGGAACAGGTTCGATGTTTTCTTGGCCAGCCGCACGTTGGCGTCGGAAGGAATGGCTCGGTAGCTGGCCAGCAGCCGATCCACACCCGCCTGATGCGCGGCGAAACCCGATTCGTTCAGACTCACTGCCACCCTTCGACGCTAGTACGCACGACGGCCGGACAGCCACGGAAAACTGCCGACGGGCAAGAAATGTCACGCATATGTTGCACCGGGAATGTTTTCGCCTACCCACCGGTTCACGGGGGCCCGCCCTGGACGCCGGGTAGGGACCGGGACAGGGCAGGATAGGCCGCGCAGACACCGAAGACCGGACAAGGGAGCTCATTGTGGGACAGGTCAGCGCCAGCAGTTCGATCGCCGTGGCGGCGGATCCGCAGCGCGTGCTCGATGCCATCGCGGACTACCAGACGGTGCGGCCGCGGATTTTGACTTCGAAGTACACCGACTACAAGGTGGTCGAGGGTGGGACGGGGACGGGGACCGTGGCGGAATGGAAGTTCCAGGCGCGGGAGAGCAAGCCGCCGCGTGCGGTGCGGGCCGCGGTGACGGTGTCGGATTCCATGGTGACCGAGCGTGATGCCAACTCCTCGATGGTGAACACCTGGACCGTCACCCCGGACGGCACCGGATCCCAGGTCACACTGCGTACCACCTGGAACGGTGCGGGCGGTGTCGCGGGCATCTTCGAGGGGATCTTCGCGCCGCTGGGCCTGAAGAAGGTGCACGCCGAGACCCTGGAGAACCTCGCGCGCGAAATCGGCTGATTCTCGTGGTCCCGGCGTGCCGGGGCCCTCAGCTTTCGGCGCCGATATCGAACAGGTTGCCTTCCGGGTCGGCCAGCGTGGTCCACTGCTGGCCGGACTCGTCGAAATCGGCGATGTGCTTGGCACCCAGGCCGATCGCGCGTTGCACCTGGTCCTGCCAGTCCGGAGCCAGCAGGTCCAGGTGCACGACGTTCTTCCCCGGATTCTTGTCCGGGACCTGGATGAAACTCAGTTTGAGGGCGTCGCCGGTCACGCTGACGGTGGCGAATTGCGGGCTGGCGTCCAGGTCGACGCCGGTGCCGAGCAGTTCCGCGTAGAACTCGGCGAGCTTGGCTGCGTCGGTGACATCGAAGGTGATGTATCCGAGTTTGACGGTCATGGTGTGTCTCCTTTGTTCAGAGCCGGCCGATGGGCCAGCAGACTTCGGTGCGGTAGGCGGTCGGGTCAGCGGTGTCCTTGGGTGCGACGAGGTACAGCTCCCGGACGGGTTCGGTCAGCGCCTCGTCGTGTTCGGCGACGTAGCTGCCAAGGGCGCCGTAGGTGCGGTCGAAATCGTCGAAGGCGCCGCTGTGCAGCGCGATGGCGAAGCGGCGGGCGGGCAGTTCGATGAGCTGGATACCGGGCGGCAGCTCGAGTCGCGTGTCCGGCGGTACGGGCAGGAACACGACCACTTCGCCCTGGTCCTCGGCGAAGAACTCCATGGCGTAGGTGGCCCCGGAGACCCCGTTGCTCTCGATGCCCGCGGCGGCCAGCGCCTGATACAGCGCGGCGAACGATTCCTCGCACCAGTCGCCGATGTTCTCGCGGCCGACGTGGTCGGCGATCGCCAGCGCGGAAAACGCAGGGACGGAACGGTATTCGACGCTGATCGGCGCGGACGGGGTGAGCAGGGAACGCAGCGAGGCCACCACGTCGCGGGTGCGCTGCAACTGCGCCTCCATGCGCTCGAGGTGGGCCCGCAGCGCGGCGTCGCGGGAACTGGTATCCGCGGCGTCGAGCACCGCTTTGATCTCCGGCAGCGGCATCTCCAGCTGGCGTAGCCGCCGGATCAGATGCGCCTGCCCCACCTGCGCGGTCGAGTAGCGGCGGTACCCCGATCCGGCGTCCACCGCCACGGGCTCCAGCAGTTCGATGTCGTGGTAGTAGCGCAGTGTTTTCACGCTGAGATAGGTGAGCCTCGAGAACTCCCCGATCGAAACCGTCGCTGTCATGAGTCCCAGCGAACACCCTCCAGCCAGGGGAGAGTCAAGGAACGGGGTCAGTACAGGACGAACGCCAGCAGCAGCACGGTTTGCAGCGCCCCGCGCCACCAGGAGTATCCGTACCAAACGCCGGGCGTGACCTCGCGAATCTCGTCGTATACCGGCGGCGTCGGGGACGGGTCGTAGTTCAGCGCCCAGGCCTCGCGGCCGTCGGTGAACGCGGGCGCGCGATAGACATCGGCCCGCCAGGCCTCGACACCCGAGCCGGTGACGCGATTCATCAGCCATCCGCCGTCGGGCCCGGTATAGAAGGTCTTGCCGATCCACACGCCCGCGGCCGCCCCGCTCCCCGCCGCCGGCCGCACCACCCAGCCGTTCTTCACGCCCTGCGGCACCGCACCCGCCGCGGCGGCGCGGAAGATCAGGTCCTGCTGTTCGGCCGTGCACAGGAAACGCAGCGCGTGCACGGTCGCGGTCTTGTCCGCCGGGTCGAGTACGCAGCCCGCGCCGTAATCCACGGCCGGAAGCACCTCGGTTTCACCCGAATCCGCCGCGGCCACGCCGCTCGACAGCGGAAGAACAACGGAAAACACCAGCGCCCCAAGCGAAAGTACCCGGGTTGATCTCATAGCCGACTCCGAAACACCGCACCGAACACCGAACTGCTTGCAGGGTATGCCCGCCGGAGGGGTTCTCAACCGCGAACAACCGAAGGACTAGGCTCGGCGGCAGACAATTCCCTCGACGCGAAGGACAAGCCGTGCAACCCGGTGGTCAGTTCGATATGCAGCAGTTACTCGCCCAGGCGCAGCAGATGCAGCAGGCGGTGATGGAGGCGCAGGCCGAGATCGCGGCGTCCGAGGTCGAGGGGCAGGCCGGCGGCGGCCTGGTCAAGGCCACCATCAAGGCCACCGGCGAGGTGGTCGCGCTCACCATCGACCCGAAGGTCGTCGACCCCGAGGATGTCGAGGGGCTGCAGGATCTGGTGATCGGCGCGATCAACGCCGCCATGTCCAACGCGCAGGAGCTGGCCTCGGAGAAGCTCGGCCCGCTGGCCGGCGGTATGGGCGGCGGCGGCATTCCCGGCCTCCCCGGATTCTGAGGTAACCGTTGTACGAGGGTCCGGTCCAGGATCTGATCGACGAACTGGGCAAACTGCCCGGCGTCGGGCCGAAGAGCGCGCAGCGCATCGCCTTTCACCTGCTGTCGGTGGAGCCACCCGATATCGATCGGCTCACCGCCGCGTTGCAGAAGGTACGCGACGGCGTGCAGTTCTGCGTGGTGTGCGGCACCGTCTCCGATAACGAGCTGTGCCGCATCTGCGCCGACCCGCGCCGCGACCGCACCATGATCTGCGTGGTCGAGGAGCCCAAGGACGTGC
Source organism: Nocardia sp. NPDC051832 (assembly GCF_040681285.1). Classification (NCBI taxonomy): domain Bacteria; kingdom Bacillati; phylum Actinomycetota; class Actinomycetes; order Mycobacteriales; family Nocardiaceae; genus Nocardia; species Nocardia sp. NPDC051832. Next base: position 1,073,294 of record NZ_JBFAYL010000001.1, on the reverse strand, counting down.
AGGCCATCGAGCGCACCCGGGAGTTCCGCGGGCGCTATCACGTGCTCGGCGGCGCGCTGGATCCGCTCAGCGGCGTCGGGCCGGACCAGCTGCGGATCCGGGAACTGCTGGGCCGCATCGGCAATCAGGAGGACGGCGTCGACGTCAGCGAGGTGATCATCGCGACCGACCCGAATACCGAGGGCGAGGCGACGGCCACCTATCTGGTGCGCATGCTCCGCGATTTTCCGGGGCTCAGCGTGACGCGTCTGGCCTCGGGCCTGCCGATGGGCGGCGATCTGGAGTTCGCCGACGAGCTCACCCTGGGCCGGGCCCTGTCCGGTCGCCGCGCGCTCTGACCGAACACAGTGGCACACAACCTTTTCGGGGGTTGCGCTCTGACCTGAGCGCGTTACTGTGCGGGGGATGAGCATCGAATTCCTGCTGACCACGCTCGTCATCTGCGCGACCCCGGGCACCGGCGTGCTGTTCACGCTGGCGGCGGGCCTGTCCCGGGGCACCCGCGCCAGCGTGATCGCCGCGTTCGGCTGCACCCTGGGCACGGTCCCGCACATGCTCGCCGCCATCACCGGCCTGGCCGCGGTGCTCAATGCCAGCGCCGTCGCCTTTCAGACCTTGAAGTACCTCGGCGTCCTCTACCTGCTGTACATGGCGTGGAACACCTTCCGCGACAAGGGTGCGCTCGCGGTGCCGGAGGCCGCGACCGGCCAGGCCCCGTCGGCGCGCAAGGTGATCACCTCCGCGATTCTGCTGAATATCCTGAACCCGAAGCTGACGATCTTCTTCTTCGCCTTCCTGCCCCAGTTCGTGCCGAGCGGTTCGCCCAACGGCCTGGTCCGCATGCTGGAGCTGTCCGGCATCTTCATGCTGGCTACGTTCCTGGTGTTCGCCGTGTACGGCGCCTGCGCGGCCGCGGTCCGCAACCACGTCATCACCCGGCCGGTGGTGGTCACCTGGATGCGGCGGGTGTTCGGCGCGTCCTTCATCGCCCTGGCCGGGCGGCTGGCGGTGCAGAACCAGTAGGTCAGAACTCGACGCGGGTCCAGGTCGCGGTGTTCGGCGCGCCGGTGGCCCAGCCCCAGATCAACTCGGCGGCCCGGGCCGGGTCGGCGGTGTCGTGCCGGAAGTGCCGGGCGGCGGATCCGTCCCGGTACTCGACGATGTAGCCGTCGTCGGCGCGGTAGGTCTGGATGTACTGCTCCGGGCCGCGTTCGGCGATCAGGAACGGGGCGGGCTCGGCCAGCTCCGGAATCCACTGTGCCAGAAGGCTTTCGGTCAGGTAGGGGAACTCGCCCGCCCCGCCGTGCGTCACGGCGAGGTCGACTCGGCCCGCCGGATCGATCAGCCAGGCCAGCTGTGGGTCGTAGACCGCGTAACCGCGCGGTGTGGCCAGCTCGAACAGCAGATTCCGTACGAAGCCGATGGCGTCGTACGGGCAGGACACATGCAGCACCGTGCCCGTCCGCGCCCCGCCCACGGATTCGGCGCCGAGGAAGGTGTCCGACTCGGGCAGCTCGGCATTGCGCTTGTTCAGTTCCGCCGCGATCTCCGCGACTACGGCGGCCTCGCCCACGCCCTGCTGCATACCGAGGTAATCGTCGACATCAGCGATGGTCGCGGCCCCGGACGGGAGCAGGAGTAGGTCGTAGTTCACTCGGCCAGGCTACGGGAGGCGTAGCCGTGCGATACCCGGCCTACGGGATTCTGACGGTGCGGGGCGAGGTAGCGGAAGGGGTGCAGGGGCAGCCGCCGGAGAGGCTGGCGCAGTCGATGACGAAGGTGTGGCGGCTGTGATCGGGATCGGCGCAGGCGTCGTCGGTGCATTCGGGACGGTGGGAAAGGTGAATGATCAAGGTGCCGTGGCAATGGTCGATCGCGGATTCGCAGGAATGGCAAGGCGATAGTCGCATTGTGACCTCCTGGGCGAGATCGGGTGTTTCTACGGGTCTATCACCAGCGGCCCGGCAGGGGTGGGACATCAGGTGCGTGTCGGGGAGAAAGACGCAGTTCAGGGGGCTTTCGGCGGGTCGTAGTTGAAGCCGAAGGCGCGAGCGCCGGTTTCGGTGCTGGGGCGGTGGCTGGTGCCGGGTTCGAAGAACAAATACGAGCCGGGGCCGTAGGTTTCGCCGCCGTCGCGCACCGTGCCCTCCAGGACGTAATAGGCCTCGCCGCAGGTGGCGTGCACGTCGATTTCCGGCCATTCGGCGCCGGGTGCGAGGTCGATGACCCAGGGGCGAATGCCGGTGGTGCCGGGCAACTCCCGGACCTGAATGCCGGGCCCGACATCGGACGCGGTGAGCTCATCGATATGGGTGGCGAGCGTGGGTCCGGTGATTTCGGCGGCCATACCGTGATCTTGGCCGAAGACCGCTCGGAAAGATAGTGAGCCGTTGCTCAGATGCGCGGCTCGGCGAGTACCGAGCCGCGCACCCGGCCGAGTAGATCAGCCGACGCCATTGATCCCGACGCCGTTGAGGACGGGAATCTTCTCCTCCATGGGCGGTTCGGGCTGCTGCCATTGCGTTTGCGCCAGCGTTTCGAGGACGCAGACCAGCAGCAGTTTCCGGCCGCGCTGGCCCGGTGTGGGCTCGGCTTCGGCGCGGCCGTCGCCGCCGGGGAGCTGTGAGCGAATTCCTTTGCGCGGGTCGGGTTCCGACAGCAACCAGAACAGTTCCGGGCCGATCAGGATCTGCTGGCCGCCGGATTCGTTGAACCAGCGACTGGACCATTCGATCAGCAACTCCGTGAACAATTCTCCGCTTCGCGTGCTCTCGGTGAATTGGTGCAGCGCGGCGGAGCGATCGTCGCTGCATTGAATTACCGAAGCCAGCCGCCGTGCGACTTCACGGAACTGATCGTATCCCTGGTCCTGCCAGACGGTATGCGCCATCATGCTTCTCCATCGAAGTGTGTGAGCGTGGCTGAATGGGGTGAAACGACAAGCGTGTCCACGGGTGCGTTACCGGGGTGCGCCGGCCATCGTAACGAGCTTGTGCGCAGTGGGATTGGTGCCCGCCGCCGGGTTCACCGGCTGCGCGGCCGCCGCCAGCGGACTGATCATTTGCAGGCTCGGCGCGACCGCCGCGGCCAGCGCCGCGTGTTCGGCTTCGAATGCCTCGTCGAACCTTATTCCACCGGTGTCGGTTTCCGTCCAGGCGGCCAGTCGCGGATCGGTCGGCATTTCCGGCGCCGCGGTTTCGGTCGCCGTATCGCTCGCGGCCGCATCCTCTTTCGCTTCGCGGCTGCGTGACCACAGCATCAGCGTGAGGTGCACCGCAAAAAGCATCGTCAACGGCATGCCGGCGTATATCGCCACCGCCACCATGCCGCCGCCGATCTCGCGGGCGTATTGGATATTGCCGGCCACCGACACCAGGGTGGATAGCGCGAACAGGATTGTGGCGTACCACCATCCGAGGCTGCTCTTGCGGAACGACGCGGTGGCCACAATGGAGCCGACCATCAAACCGTCGATCGCCAAGGGCACGTTCGACGCCAGCCGTGGTTCCACGAGATTGTGGACCGCGAGATTGTGTAGCGCAGCGAAAGACATCTCGAATGCCTTGTACGCCACGACCGCTGAAACAACGGCCGAGGCGTGCAGTGGCCGCACGCGGAAAGACCAGACCCGGTCGAACAACCGCTGACGACCCGGCTGTATGAGTTGCTCACCGTTCGCGGTTGCTCGCTCCTGTGTGATTGTCGTCATAAATGACGAGCGTAATCCGCGTCAATTCACAATGTTTTACCGGGTACTGGGAATTTCGAGATCTCGCCGTCAAGCGCGCAATCGTTCGCGGCGAAGTTGCTCGACTTCCGGCAAGCGCAACGGTTCCAGGTCTTGTACACCCAATGCGCGCGCCAGCAGCAAATCCGCCAATTCCGGATTACGGGCCAGGGCCGGACCGTGCATATAGGTGCCGATCACCGAACCCTGCACCACGCCTTCCCAGCCGTCACCGACGCCATTGCCGACGCCGCGGGTCACGCGGGCCAGCCCAGTCGCATCGGCGCCGAGTGTGGTGCCGCCGCGATGATTCTCGAAACCGGTGAGCGCCGCGGTGAGACCGGCCAGCTGCGGTGTGGTGGTCACCTCGCCGATGGCCCGGTCGGCCTGGGGCGCGGTGGTGACGTCGATCATGCCGACGCCCTCGACGCGCTCGCCGCTGGAGGTCTCGTACCAGTGCCCGAGCACCTGGATGGCGGCGCAGATCGCCAGTACCGGAGCGCCTTTCGCGGCCGCCTGCTGCAGGCCCGGGTAGCGCTGCAGATGCCGGGTGGCCAGGCGCTGCGCGGAATCCTCGGCGCCGCCGAGGGTGTAGATGTCCAGCGAGTCGGGAACCGGGTCGGCCAGCGTGATTTCGACGATCTCGGCTTGGTAGCCGCGCATGCGCAGCCGCTGCCGCAGCACCAGCGCGTTGCCGCCGTCGCCGTAGGTGCCCATCACATCCGGCAGCACCAGGCCGATCCGCACGGTCGAGTCTTTGGCTGTCCCAGCACTCATTTGCGCGCCTCCAGATCGCGGTTCAGGTCGCGGAACGCGGTGTAGTTGGCCAGCACCTCGACGTGCCCGGCGGGGCAGGAAGCGATGGCGCGCAACGGATCCGGCACCGTGGTGTGCTCGACGCCGGCGTAGGTCAGGCGGACCGCGAGATCGGTGGCGCGCTCGCCGGCGGCCACCACCTGCACGCCCTCGAAGTGCTCGAAGCGCACGTCCCAGAGCCAGGACAGATCCTCGCCGTCGGGCACCTGCCCGTTCACCGCGATCACCAGGCCCGCCGAGGTGGGCTCGATCATGGACAGGGCTTCCTGCCATCCGGCCGGATTCTTGGCCAGCAACAGGCGGGCGTCGTGCGCGCCGACCCGCACGGTGCGGTAGCGGCCCGCGATCTCGCGCACGGTGCCGGTGGCCTCGGCGGCTTTCGCCGGCTCGGCGCCGAGCGCGACGGCGGCGGCGACGGCCTGGGCGGCGTTGCCGCGGTTCGCGCGGCCGGGCAGCGCCAGCGTCAGCGGCAGGCGGATACCGTCGGGGCCCAGCAGGTCCTCGCCGTCCAGCCACCAATCCGGTTGTGGCCGTTGGAAATCAGCGCCGGTACTGCGCCAGTTCTCGCCCTCCCAGAGGATCGGCTCGCCGCTGCGCGGGCAGCTGGTGGCGTCCATGGCCCAGCCGCTGCCCGCCGCCACCCACACGACGTTCGGGTGGTCGTAGGCGATGGAGGTGATCAGCACGTCGTCGCAGTTGGCGATGACCACGGTGCCGGGGTGGCGGGCCAGGCCCGCGCGCAGCTTGCGCTCGATCATGTTGATCTCGCCGACCCGGTCCAGCTGGTCCCGGCTGAGATTCAGCAGCACGACCGCGGCCGGGTCCAGCGCATCGGTGACGTGCGGCAGATGCAGTTCGTCGACCTCGATCGCGGCCAGCGGCACCCCCTGGTGCACGCTCAGTGCCGCGACGATGCCCGCGTCCATGTTCGCCCCGTCGGCCTGGGTGGCGACCTGGCCCAGCGTGCCCAGCGCCGCGGTCGTCATCCGGGTGGTGGTGGACTTGCCGTTGGTGCCGGTGACCAGGACCGTCCGCCGGCCCCGGCCGAGCTGCTCCATGATCGTCGGATCGATTTTCAGCGCGATCAAACCGCCGATCATCGAACCCTTGCCGCGCCCGGCCTTCTGCGATGCCCACGACGCGGCCGCCGCAGCTCGCAGGGCGATTCGCCCACGCACCGTTATGTCTGCCACGGGGGCGAGTCTAGGAGGTGCCGGATTCCGCCGCCGTGGCGCGGCGGTTCAACCCTGGTAGAGCCTGGGCTCGTAATTCTCCGGGCGGTAGTAGTGCTCGAGTTCCGCGACGGATTCGGTGACCTCGGGCTGCAACTCCTTCACCAGCTGAGCGGGCGAGGGCAGGGTGCTGACCGGCCACTTCTCCGGCTCCCAGAGATTGCTGCGCATAAAGGCTTTGGCGCAGTGGAAGAAGATCTGCTCGATATCGACCTCGATGGCAAGGATCGGCCGATGGCCGCGCACCACCATGTCGTCGAAATAGGGGGCGTCGCGCACCAGGCGGGCGCGGCCGTTGACGCGCAGGGTCTCCCGGCGGCCGGGCACCAGGAAGATCAGGCCGACATGGGGATTGGCGAGAATATTGTGATAGCCGTCGGCGCGGCGGTTGCCCGGGCGCTCCGGAATGGCGAGGGTGTGCTCGTCGAGCACTCGCACGAAACCGGCCGGGTCGCCCTTGGGGGAGGCGTCGCACCGGCCGTCGGCGTCGCTGGTGGCCAGGATCAGGAACGGGGAAGTGGCGATCCAGTCGCGGTCCCTGGGGTGCAGGGCGACGCGTTCCTTGGTGACCGCGCGGGGGATCGGGTCCCCGAGCAGGCGGCGCAGGTCCGCCGGGTCGGTGATCTCGTCAGTGCCGGTGATCTCGCCCATAGGTCATTCAAACACTTTTCCTCATAGGGGCGTATCGAATAAGTTCGGTTGACCGGTCGCGTAGCGGTCCGCGTCCAGCAGCCGTAGCGGCTCCAATTCCGCCGCCCGGTACATCGTGTACTTGCGGCAGCGCGGCGCGTTCGAACCCGCGACCTCCAGCAGGGCGTTGACGGCGGCGCGCGCGGATTCGTTGGCGCCCTCCATGGTCGCCAGGTCCACGTTTGTGCGCACGTAATCGCCTGCCAGGAAGAGATTTTCGAGGGCGCCGTGCGGTTCCGGGCGGCACTCCCAGGAGCCCGCGGTGTTGATCAGCAGCGGGTCGGCGTTGCTGTTGCGGCCGCCCTGCCAGCTGATGCCCGGATCCAGGAACCAGGAATGCAGCGCGTCATCGCGCACGGCGTCGCCGACGTGCGCGCGCATCTGCGCCCACACCTCGCGGGCGATTTCCTGATGCGTGCATTCCTTGGCGGTCTTCCCGTACAGCACGCCGGGGGTGTTCCAATCGGAGATATCCACCGACAGGCAGTCCTGCACCGTGCCGTCGCCGAATTCGGTGAGTTTCGAGGTCCACAATTGGTTCTGGCTGATCGAGGTCAGCGACCACGGCGCGTCCACATAGGCGGTGTGGCCGCGTGAGATAGTCGAGGGCGTGCGCAGATAGAACTGGATGCCCGCCATCCAGTCGACGAAAAGCCGGTCCATCGCGGCCAATTCGGGCCGCACGGCGAGCACGTCCGGTGACCAGAGGGTGCGCGCCTGCTCGGCCGGCAGGGCCACCACGAAATAGTCGGCGTCGATGGTGCGCTGCACGCCGTTGTCGACGATTCGGGCCGCGGTGATGCGGCGATCCCGCACGTCCAGCCCGCGTACCTCCGCGCCCATGGCGAAGCGCACGCCGAGCTCGGACAGCCGGTGGGTCCACGGATCGATCCAGGCCGCGTTGGTGGGACCGTTCAGCACCCGGTCCAGCGCGCCGTCGTTGCCGACCTCGAACGGGTTGCCCAGGAACTGTTCACCCATGTTGCCGATGGTGCGCACGCTCGCGATGTCCTCCTTCGCGGCGACCATGATGCTGGTCAGCGCGCGGGAGATCAGGGCGCGGAATTCGTGCGAACGCCGATGTCCGCCGACATAGTCGAACCAGGACATGTGTTCCCACTGCCCGAGTCTTCGGGCGTCGGAGCTGGTGTTGTACACCAGCAGCCGGTTGGCGAAGTACAACCCTTCGGCCGCAGGCATTTTCAGCGCCGTCGCGAGCGCGGCGCCCACCGTTTCCTGGAAAGCCTGCGGGGTGGGCTCGATCTTGGCGCGGCGGCCCAGCGGAAACCGGAAGTCGTCGCCGTCGCGGCGGGCGAAACGCGCTTCGGAGACCGTGATCAGATTGTTCCAGACGCCATTCGCGTTGCCCGCGAACGGAATCCGGCGCATGGTGTCCGGAATATGCTGGTAGAAACCAGGAAAGAAGCGGAAACCGTGCTCGCCGGGCAGATCCGGCCGCCCGCCGGACCCGGTACCGGGCACCGGGATGCTGCGGGCCTTCCCGCCCAGCGCCCGCCGTTCGTAGACGGTGACCTGGAATCCGCGCTCGGCCAGCTCATGCGCCGCCGTCAAACCGGCCACACCGCCGCCGAGCACCGCGACCCTGGGTCCCCCGGGATTCGCCCCCGCACGCCCGGCCCCGATCCCGCCGGTAGCTGTAGCAAACCCCACTGCCGCCGCCCCGCGCAGCATCGAGCGCCGCGAAACGGTCCATCGCTGTTCTGCCATGAGCTTCTTTGCTGCCTAGCCTCGCCGCGCCACTTCGTCCCCCCGCCGCACCACTGTAAAGCGGCGTTTCCGAAGCTCCGGGACCCACCCTCCCCGCTCCGCCGCACCCGGCCGCACAGCGCTCCGGCCGTTCCAGGTGTACGGCAGCCGACCCTACCGGGACTTCCGCTGCCAGCGAGCCAATTCCCGGCATCCCGAACGCGGCCCGCCGCGCGACACGCGCACCCCAACCACGTAATTCCCGGGCCCCGAACCAAAGCCGCCGCGCGACGGGGATACGGGCTATTTGTCGCCGGGGCCTTTCCAGCGCTGGGCGGCGGAGCCGTCGCAGGGGCGCAGGGCGGTGGCTTCGCCGAGGGCGGTGAGGCAGCGTTGGGTGGCCTTGTTGGTGATGGGGCCGTTGGGGGCGCGGTTCCATTCCTGGGCGGGGGAGCCGTCGCAGGTGTCGGCTTCCACTTCGGATGAGCCGGCGGCGGTCAGGCAGGTGAAGTCGGAGCGCAGGGTTTCATCGGCGGCCGCGACCCAGGCTTGGTTGCGTTTCTTCTCGCAGCGCTGGACGCGGATCTCGTGGGTGGCGGAGCTGGCGGTCAGGCACGATCCGGCGGGGGTGGTCAAGCGCGCGCCGGCCGAGTTGCCAATCGCGAGGCGATGGATGCTGGCCTGCCCGTGGTCGTCCGAGCCGACGGTGACCTCCACCTGTTTCGGGCAGGCGCCCCCGATCTCGGTGCTGGCGACGGTGCCGGTGACCGCGCCCGCGTTGGCGCGCGGCACCTCGAATCGGGCGGCCGAGTACGGCTCGTCGAAGCAGGTGGCGGCGCGGGTGTTCCAGTCCCAGTATTCGACCCAGCTCACCATGTCGGTGGGCTGGATGGTCGCGCCTGAGCCGACTTTGATGCTGCCGATGGTCAAGGTCTCGCGGTCGGTGGTGTCCTCGACCTGCGCCTGGTACCAGCCGTCGCCGTCGGGGCGGACATGGAAGAGGTAGCGGTGGCCGGGCTCGAACCGTTTGTCGATGCGGCAGCTGCGGCCGGGTGAACCGTCGGTGTCGCTGAGGCAGTGCGCGCCGTTGTCGCCGGGCCGGGCGTCCTCGGCGCCCCAGAGCGAATAGACGAACATGCCGCCGCCGTCGACGTTCGCCTGCATGCCGACGTACCCGCCGTGCGTGGTGAACCCGAACTGGTTGGACCAGAACACATTTCCGAGCCCGGGATCGGTGCTGACCGTAATGCCGAAGGTGACGTCGGTCAGTGGTTTGTCGCCCATGCGATAGAGGGCGTAACTCCCCGGCGTCGAACCGTGCTCCCCGGTCGGCGGCTCCCCGATCTTCTGTGGCGGCTGCTCTGACTGCGCGAACCGGACGACCTCCGGCGGCGTCGGGTTGTCCTGCCCCGGTTCGGCTTCCGCGCATCCGAACAGGGCCGTGACCAGGACCAAGGTCGCGGCGCCTGCGGTGGCGCGGTGCGCCGGAATCCGATCGAGCATCACGCTGCCTTCCGAGTCGGGAGAACGGGCGGTCGCGTGATGCTAATCCGCTATGACCGTTTCGCCCGGGTGCCCCGCTGACCGGAAGGGCAGCGGGGCCGAAAGATCAGGCTTTCGCGAGGACCGGGCTCGCTTCGACATCCGCGGCCGGCGTCGGGTCGAGCGCGGCCGCTTCGGGCGCCGCGGCTTTCGTACGCGCCCCGGCCGTGGTCGCGGTGAACGCGCCGACGATGACGATCAGCCCGCCGATCACCTCCCACGCCGAGGGCGTCTCGCCCAGCACGGCCCAGGCCGCCGCCATGCCGACCACCGGCACCAGCAGCGTCAGGGGAGCGACGGTGCCCGCGGGGTAGCGGCTCATCAGATAGGTCCACATGCCCGAGCCGACGACGGTGGCCAGCACCGCGATGTACGCGACGGCGATCAGCGCGTGCCACCAGCCCACGCTGGAGAAGTCCGTCAGCGCGTGCAGCCCGGCGGTCGGTCCTTCGGCGACGGCGGACAGCGCGAACAGCGGAATCGGCGGCACCACGGCCATCCACAGCGTCAGGTGCATGGTGTTCACCCCGCCCACGGCGGCGGCTTTGCGGGAACCCAGATTGCCGAACGCCCAGCCCAGACCGCCGGCCAGGGTCAGTAGCAGCGGCAGCAGCGCGGCCGACTGCGCCCGGTCGACGCCGATCACGACCATGCCCGCCACCGCGACCCCGAGGCCCGCCAGCTGGATCGGCCGCAGCCGTTCCCGCAGGAAGATCGCGCCGAGCACCACGGTGAACGGCGCCGAGGACTGCAACACCAGCGAGGCCAGCCCGGTCGGCATGCCCGCCCGCATGGCGCTGAACAGGAACGCGAACTGCAGTGTGCCGAACCCGAAGCCGTACAGCAGCAGCCACTTCAGCGGCACCTGCGGGCGCGGCACGAACAGCACCACCGGGATCGCGAGCACCGCGAAACGCAGGCCCGCGAAGAAGAACGGCGGGAAGTGGTCCAGGCCCACTCGGATGGCGATGAAGTTCACGCCCCAGAGCAGGACGACGGAGAGGCCGATCAGGCGGTCGCGGTTGGTCACGCCCCAATCGTCTGGTTCGAGAACCTTCAGAACAATCGAATTAATATGGACTATCAATGTAGTAATGCTTCACAACCCAGGTGGGAAGCATAAGAGGAAACTGAGAGTGAGGTCTGTCATGTCGCAGATGTCGGTGGATCGCCTACGGGTGCTGCGCGAATTCGCCGACCGCGGCACCATCGGTGGCGTCGCCGAGGCGCTGTCGATGACCCCGTCGGCGGTCTCGCAACAGCTGAAGGTGCTGGCCAAGGAGGCCGGGGTGCCCCTGCTGGAACCCGACGGCCGCCGGATCCGGCTCACCGACGCGGGCCACGCGCTGGTCGTGCGGGCCGACGAGGTGCTGGCCGCGATGGACCGTGCCGTCGCCGAGATGTCGCACTACCGGGCCTCGCCGCGCGGCCGGGTGCGCGTCGCCCTGTTCCCGTCCGGCGCCGCGCTGCTGCTCCCGCACGTCTTGCCCGCGCTCGCCGACAGCGGCGTCGAGGTGATGGCGGCCGACGAGGACGCGCCGCCGAGTGAGGTCTCCCGCTTGCTCGCCGACTACGACGTGGTCCTCACCCACCGCGACGAACGCGCTCCCGCCCTCGCCGGTCCCCGCGTCGCCACCCGGCTGCTCATGCGCGAACCCACCGATGTTCTGGTCGCGCCGGATCATCCGCTCGCACACCGCACCGAGGTGACGCCCGCGGAACTGTCCGACGAGACCTGGATCAGCGTCCGCGGCGGGTTCCCCGTCGATGACGTACTCCGCTCGATCGCCACGCTGACCGGCGTACAACCCCGGATCGCCCAGCGCCTCAACGACTTCCGCGTCATCGAAACCCTGGTGCTCTCTGGCTACGGCATCGCCCTGATGCCCCGCTTCGCCGTCGCGCACCCCGACCTGGTCATGCTCCCGCTGTCCGGCGTCCGCGCCGCCCGCCTGTACGAGCTAGCCACCCGTCCGCACGCCGACAAACGCCCCGCCATCGCCACCGTCCTCGCCGCCTTCGAACACGCCGCGGCGAAGATCACCGCCGATTGACCCCGGAGCTCGCGCCGTCGGCACACACCAAGCGCGGCCCGGCAGTGGATTGCCGGGCCGCGCTGCGGTTCTCGTGGATCAGTGCCGTCCCATGGGCGGCGGACCCGGGCGGTACTGCGAGCCGATGTAGCCGAAGTCGTCGGCGACCATCGCGGCCAGTTCCAGCAGGGCCCGGCGGGTCGGCTTGCTGACCAGTTCCAGGTCGATTTCCGCGCCCTCGGCGAGATGGTCGTCGAACGGGACGACCTGCACGGCGCGGGTGCGGTCCAGGAACAGCTTGCGCAGCTGGTCCAGGTCGACGGTGGAGGCGCCGCGGCGGGAAGCGTTGACCACCACCACGGTGCGCTCGACGAGCTTGCCGTAGCCGTGGTGATCGAGCCAGTCCAGGGTGGCCGAGGCCGAACGGGCGCCGTCGATGGCGGGGGAGGTGACCAGCACCAGCGAGCTCGCCATATCCAGCACGCCGGACATGGCCGAGTGCATCAGGCCGGTACCGCAGTCGGTCAGGATGATGTTGTAGAACGACTGCAGGATGCCGATCGCCTTGCGGTAATCGGCCTCGCTGAAGGCCTCGGAGACGGCCGGATCCTGTTCGGAGGCCAGCACTTCCAAGCGGCTCGGGGCCTGCGAGGTATGCGCCCGCACATCCGAGTACCGGGAGATGTGGTCGTCTTCGAGCAGGTTGCGCACGGTGGAGCGGGTCTGCCGCGGCACCCGGTGCGCGAGCGTGCCGAGGTCGGGGTTGGCGTCGATGGCGATGACGCGATCACCGCGCAGCGAGGAGAAGGTGGAGCCGAGACCGACCGTGGTGGTGGTCTTTCCGACGCCGCCCTTGAGCGAGAGGATCGCGATCCGGTAGTCGCCGCGCACCGGCTGGTTCACCCGTTCGACGAGGTCGCGGTGCACCACGTCGGCCGCGGACTCACCCGGGTTGATCACGCCACCGGAGACCTTGTGCACCGCGCGCCGCCAGCCGCCGCGTGGCGCCTTGCGGGCCCGCTTGAGCAGGTTGAGGTCGTTGACCGAATGTCCGGGCTGACCCGGCTGCGTCATGTGCTGCGGCTGGAACGGCTGATTCTGTCCGGGCGGCGGCCCGCCCTGCCAGGGCTGGCCGGGGCCGCCCGAAAACCCGCCGGGGCCTTCGGGACCGGCGAAGCCGCCCGGCCCCTGCGGGTTGAACCCGCCCGGACCGTCGGGAGCCGAGAACCCGCCCGGACCGGGGGGTTGCTGCTGCTGGAACATCTGCTGTTGCTGCGGCGGCGGCCCGCCCTGCCAGGGCTGGCCGGGACCGTTCGGATCGCCCATGCCCGGCGGGGGCTGCGGCGGCTGGAACGAGGGCTGCTGCATCGGCGGGGGCGGCGGGGGCGCCCAGCTGTAGATCGGCCCGTCCGCAGGTTCCTGCGGCGCACTGCCTTCCGGCGGCCCGCTCTCCTGCGGCACCCGGCGGACCAGGCCGTCGGGCCCGATCTCCTGGCGGTAGTCGTCGCCGTAGCGCGGACCCTGATGGGTTTCCGGAACCTGCTGCGGGGCGGGCTGATACGGATTGGGCGGCGCGAACTGCCCGGTGTGGAACTGCGGCTGCTCCGGCGGTGCGAAACCTTCGGGCGGTGGCGGCGGTGCGAAACCCTCCGGCGGCCCGTAGCTTTGCGGCGCCCCGCCCCCGTAGACCTGGGTCTGGTCGGACGGCCCGGCCGCGAATCCGGCGAACTGCCCGGCTTCCGGCTGTGCCGCGAGTTCGGGCTCGGCCTCGGCGTGCTCGGCGGACGGATCGACCGCCGGTTCGGTGCTGTTCCCCTCGGACGCGGTGTCGGCGGCCGGCTCGGAGATCTCCTCCGGCGCCGCGTGCGACTCGCTGGTCTCGTCGGCCATGTCTGTGGCAGGCCCAGCCGCCGGACTCTGCAGCCAGGGCGGAGAGGTCGGGTTGTGGTCGTTGTTGGTCACAGTTCCCCCATCTGCTCGGGAATCGAGCAGAGAGCTCGGCGCTTGAGTGCGAATCCACGCTAGCACGCGGTTCATTCGGCCGCGCCGAGGTATTGACGGTGGTATATGCAGTAAAGAAAGGCCTGGAAGCCCCGAACCCCCAGGCCTTTACAGTCCCTTAAGAGGCGCGGTTCACCGCGGACACCACGGCTCGCAGCGACGCTGTGGTGATCGAGGTGGCGATGCCGACGCCCCACACCACCTTGTCCCCGATCGCGCACTCCACGTAGGCCGCGGCCTGCGCGTCGTCACCCGCGGACATGGCGTGCTCGGAGTAATCCAGCACCCGCACCTCGTAGCCGACCGTGGAGATGGCGTCGACGAACGCGGCGAGCGGGCCGTTGCCGGCGCCGGTGATCTCCTGCTCGACACCGTCGACCTTCACCACGGCGGCAATGGAATCCACCCCGCCGTCGGTCTCGGACGCGGTGACCTTCTGCCGGATCCGCTCCAGCGGCCGGATCGGCGACAGGTACTCGTCGGAGAAGACGTCCCACATCTCCTTCGGCGTGACCTCGCCGCCCTCGCCGTCGGTGATCTTCTGGATCGCCTGGGAGAACTCGATCTGCAGCCGGCGCGGCAGCACCAGGCCGTGATCGGTCTTCATGATGTAGGCGACGCCGCCCTTGCCGGACTGCGAGTTGACCCGGATGACGGCCTCGTAGGTGCGGCCCACGTCCTTCGGGTCGATCGGCAGGTACGGGACCTCCCAGGTGATGTCGTCGACATCGGAATCCGCGGCGTCCGCCGCCGCTTTCATGGCGTCCAGGCCCTTGTTGATGGCGTCCTGGTGCGAACCGGAGAACGCGGTGTAGACCAGGTCGCCGCCGTACGGGTGGCGCTCGTGCACCGGCAGCTGGTTGCAGTATTCGACGGTGCGGCGGATCTCGTCGATATCGGAGAAGTTGATCTGCGGATCGATGCCGCGGGAGAACAGGTTCATGCCCAGGGTGACCAGGCAGACGTTGCCGGTGCGCTCGCCGTTGCCGAACAGGCAGCCCTCGATGCGGTCGGCGCCGGCCTGGTAGCCCAGTTCGGCGGCGGCCACCGCGGTGCCGCGGTCGTTGTGCGGGTGCAGCGACAGCACGATGGACTCGCGGCGGGCCAGGTTGCGGCTCATCCACTCGATCGAATCGGCGTAGACGTTCGGGGTCGCCATCTCGACGGTGGCGGGCAGGTTGATGATCATCGGCTTGGCCGGGGTCGGCGCGATGATCTCGGTGACCGCGTCGCAGACATCCTTGGCGTAGTCCAGCTCGGTGCCGGTGTAGGACTCCGGGCTGTACTCGTAGCGCCAGTCGGTGTCCGGGTACTTCTTCTCGATCTCCAGGCACAGCTTCGCGGCGTCGGTGGCGATCTTCTTCACGGCCTCGCGATCGGCGCGGAAGACGACCTTGCGCTGCAGGATCGAGGTGGAGTTGTAGAAGTGCACGATGACATTCGGTGCACCTTGGCATGCCAGGAAAGTACGTTCGATCAGTTCCGCGCGGCACTGGGTCAGCACCTGGATGGTGACGTCGGCCGGGATGGCCCCGTCCTCGATGATCTCGCGCACGAAGTCGAAATCGGTCTGGCTGGCGGCGGGGAAGCCGACCTCGATCTCCTTGTAGCCCATCCGCACCAGCAGGTCGAACATGCGGCGCTTGCGGGCCGGGCTCATCGGGTCGATCAGGGCCTGGTTGCCGTCGCGCAGGTCGACCGCGCACCAGGCGGGCGCCTTGTCGATGATCTTGTCCGGCCAGGTGCGGTCGGGCACCGTGATGTTCTCGACTTCTTCGGCGAAGGGCCGGTACCGGAAGGCCGGCATCGAGGAGTTCTTCTGGGTGTTCCAGGCCGGCTGGTCGGCGGGGGCGGGCTTGGACGGCGCGGTGATGGTGCGCGAGGAGCCCGATACGAAGGCGTCAGCGGAAGACATGCGATTTCTCCAGGGTGTGGTGGATCCCGTTATGGGGTCGACCGACGCGGCGAAACCCCGCGACGGGGGGCCGGTCTGATCAGACCCCGTCGCGGCGGTCGAGAAGAAGCGTCCGCTGCATGATGATCACGAGTTTACCGTGCCGTGACACGGTCCGGAAAGGGCGGTCCCGGTTGCTGCCCGGAAGCGGGCCACGGGCTAGCGTCGCTGACGAAACGAACGCTTGTACGGGGCCCGGCCCCGACGGGACGTGAGGAACGTCAAATGACCTGGCTAGAAATGCTCGCCGTCTTCGGCGCGGGAATCGCCGCGGGCTGCATCAACACCATTGTCGGTTCGGGGACCCTGATCACCTTCCCCGTGCTACTCGCTCTGGGTTTGCCACCGGTGACCGCGAACGTCTCCAACACGATCGGCCTGGTGCCCGGCGGCATCAGCGGCGCCATCGGTTACCGGAAGGAATTGGCGGGCCAGGGCGCCCGGCTGCTGAAACTCGGATCCGCCTCGCTGATCGGCGGCATCACCGGCGCGATCCTGCTGCTGCGATTGCCCGCGGACGCGTTCAAGGCGATCGTGCCCGTGCTGATCATCGCCGCCCTGGTCCTGGTGATGGTGCAGCCGCGCCTGGCGCGCTGGGTCAAACAGCGGCGGGAGACCAACAACATCGCCCCGCCCGCGCACGGCGGCCCGATCCTGCTGGCCGGCATCTTCGCGGCGGGCGTCTACGGCGGCTACTTCGGCGCGGCGCAGGGCGTACTGCTGATGGGCCTGCTCGGCGTCTTCGTGCACGAGGACATCCAGCGGCTCAACGGCGTGAAGAACGTGCTCGGCCTGATTGTGAACGCGGTGTCCGCGGCGATCTTCGTGGTGATCGCCACCGTCGACTGGCGGGCCGCGGCGCTGATCGCGGTCGGCTCGATCATCGGCGGCCAGCTCGGCGCGACCGTGGGCCGGAAGATGCCCGCGAACGTGCTGCGCGGCGTCATCGTGGTGGTCGGCGTCATCGCGGTCGTCCGACTGCTGATGTCCTGAACAGGGAGGTTCGGAAATGGCATTGGAAATGCGAAGAGTCTGCGAGCGCTGCGAGACCGGCGTCACCGCGGACGGCGTCGCCTGGATCTGCAGCTACGAGTGCACCTTCTGCGCGGACTGCGCCGAGGCGATGGCACGCGTCTGCCCGAACTGCGGCGGCGAGCTGGTGCGGCGGCCGACCCGCGTCGCGAAGTAGGTCTCGGGGTGCGTTCGGGAGGATTTCGTCATTAAGGATGACGACGGCGAAGGTCGGTGGGGCACACCATGATCCGTATGCGTGTAAGCAAGCTGATCGCTCTGGGTGTGCTCGCCGTCGTGCTGCCCGTACTGAGCGGCTGTGATCGGCAGGCACAGGATTCGGCGGTGTCCGAGCTGGTCGCTCAGGCCGACGCCGCGCCGGCGCCGACGCTGGATTGGGCGCCCTGCGCCGATGCCGAGCTGCGCCGCTTCCAGTGCGCGGTGGCCAAGGTCCCGCGGGACTACACCCAGCCGCACGGGCCGGCCATCGAGCTGGCGGTGGTGCGTCAGCTCGCCACCGATCCCGGGCGGCGGATCGGCACGCTGTTCGCCGCGGTGGGCGGGCCGGGGGGCTCGGGACTGGACTGGGCGCGCAAGGGCGAGCTGTTCTCCGGTGAGATCAGCCGCCGGTTCGATGTGGTGACCTTCGACCAGCGCGGAGTCGGGCGCAGTGCGCAGGTGCGGTGCTTCGCCGATGCCCAAGAGCAGGATCGGTTCTGGTTGGCCGCCACCATGCCGCCGGTGAATCCGGAGCAGGAGGCGGCCGCCGAGCGCGCCAGCCGCGCGCTGGCGGCGGGCTGCGCGGCACACAGCGGCGAGCTGCTGCCTCATTTGACCACCGTGGACGTCGCCCGGGACATCGATCTGCTGCGCCGCGCGCTCGGCGAGGACAAGATCTCCTACGAGGGCGGCTCCTACGCGAGTTATCTGGGCCAGGTCTACGGCGCGCTCTTCGGCGATCGGGTCCGGGCGCTGCTGCTCGGTTCGATGATCGATCCGGAGGTCTACACCGAGGACACCCGCGGGCAGGTCACCGACACCGCCGTGGGCACCGCGGAGGTGTTCGACGAATTCTTGCGCCTGTGCGCCGAGGCGGGCCGGTTGCGCTGCAGCTTCGCCGGCGGCTCCGAGCGGATCGAAGAACGCCGCGGCCAGGGGAGCGCGCCACCGTCCGGGGTCGGTGGCACCAGTGCGCCGGCGACCGGCAACCCGGCCACCCTCAGCCCGGCGCTGGAGGCGAAAAAGGTGCTCCAACAGCGTGTTTCCACGCTGATGGAGCGGCTGGTCCAGGGTCCGATCACGGTCGGGGAGCGGGAACGCGCGCTGCCGGTGCACCATACCGAGGTCATGCAGGCCCGCTCGCTGCTGCTCTACGACCCCGAGGAGGGCTGGCCCGCACTAGCGCAGCTGCTCACCGAATTGGAGCGAGGCGCGGCCGGTAACTCCGAAACGGTACGGGCGATACTCGCCGCCGGCGGCGTCGACTGGGATTTCCTCGACTCCTACACCGCGATCACCTGCGCGGACAACAACAGCCTGCGGCAACCCGAGCAGTGGCCTGCGATCGCTCGCGAATTCACCGGCGCCGCAACGGCGTACGGCCCGTTCTGGCTGTACCAGCATCAGCCGTGCGCGGCCTGGCCCGCGCCGGCCGCCGGCTACCCCCAGCGCTACACCGGCCCCTGGACTTTGAGCTCCGACAAGCCGGCTCTGCTGTTCAACAACCGCTACGACCCGGTCACACCGCTGGTCTTCGCCCAGCGCGCCCAGCAGGAGATGGTGAACGCCCGCCTCGTCGTGGTCACCGACGGATACGGCCACAACACCGGCGGCGACTGCGTCGGCCGCCTGCGCGAGCGCTACCTCGTCGACCTGCAGCTCCCGGCGCCCGGCGCGACCTGTGCGGTGGAGACCCAGCCCTTCCTCGACTGACGGCGCGGGGTCTGCCCAAAATTGGCGGGCCGAGCTGTTGGGGCAGGCCAGGTTTCCAGGTAATCTGCGCTCGGCCATGCGTGATGAGGGAGGTGGCCTGGTGCGTAGACGTGCGCTGTTCAAGGCGGCGGGTGTTGCCGCGGTACTGGGTGCCGCCGGGCCGACGCTGAGTGCGGGCACGGCGCAGGCCGCCAACCCGGCCGGGCCCGGGCAGTTCCGGCAGTGGGTGCCGGAAATCTTTGCGCCCCTCGCGGATCCGCCGGAGCACACGCAGGCCATCGTGATCGGGTCGGGCTTCGGCGCGGCCGTCACCGCGCTGCGACTAGCCCAGGCCGGCATCGTCAATACCGTGCTGGAGCGCGGTTCGCGCTGGCCAAACGATCCCTGGCGGGAGATCTTCACCGGCGACGATCTGCCCGACGGCCGCGGTTTCTGGCATCGCACCAGCTTCACCGGCGTCACCAAGGTCCCGATGACGTTCACCAAATTCGGTGGCGTGCTGGACTGCACGAACTACCCGGGCATCGATGTCTGGCGCGCGGCCGCGGTGGGCGGCGGGTCGGTGATCTTCACCGGCGCCATGGTCGCCCCGGAGAAGCGCTTCTTCGATCACGTCTTCGGCGGCGTCGTGGACTACGGCGAACTGGACCGCGTCTACTATCCGCGGGTGCGGGAGATGTTGCGGCTCAGCCCGATTCCCGCCGATCTCTACCACTCCTCGCCGTTCACGCACTCCCGCGCCTGGGACGATCAGGTGCGCAAGGCCGGCTTCCAGCCGCAGGCCAACGACTCCCTCTTCAACTGGGACGTGCTGCGCGCCGAATTGTCCGGCGGCGCCCGGCCTTCGGCGACCGCCGCGCGCAGCAACCTGGGCAATTCCAACGGCGCGAAGTTCGACCTGAACCAGAACTATCTGAGATACGCCCAGGAGACCGGGAACACCGGCGTCTACCCCGGCCACCGCGTCGACGCCATCGCGCAGGAGGGCTCCGGTCGCTTCGTCGTCACCGTCAGCAAGCTGGCGCCCACCGGCGAGGTCCTCGGCGCCCGCACCCTCACCTGCGACAAACTCTTCCTGGGCGCGGGCTCGGTCGGCACCTCCGAACTGCTGGTCCGGGCCCAGGCCACCGGCACGCTGCCGAACCTGAACGAGCACGTCGGCGACGGCTGGGGCACCAACGGCGACGTCGTACTCGCCCGCGGCGCAAGCCAGCTGGCCGGTCTCGGGCAAGGTGTGCCGAGCGCCAGCCGCGTCTTCGACGAATCCGGGCTGCCGGTCACCCTGGAGAACTGGTACATCCCCGGGATCCCGTTCGAGACCGGCGCGCTGGCCTCGCTCGGCATGGTCCTGGACTCCGCCCGGACCCGCTTCGGCTACAACCGGGCCGGCGACTCCGTCGGCTTGACCTGGTCCACCCGCAACCGCGACGAAGTGGTGGGCGTGGCCCGCGCGGTCGACCACCGGATCGCCGAAAAGGCCGGGGCCATGGTCGAATACGGCGCGCTCGGCTACGACGCCAACGCCCTGTTCACCGCCCACCCGCTCGGCGGCGCGGTGCTGGGCCGGGCCACCGACGGCTACGGCCGCGTGCATGGTCATCCTGGTCTCTACGTGATGGACGGCGCGGCGATCCCCGGCAGCACCGGCACGGTCAACCCGTCGCTCACGATCACCGCGCTCGCCGAACGCAACATCGAAGCGATCCTGCGCGCCGGTCGCTGATTCGGTTACGAGACGGGGGACCTTGCGGCGATTACGCTCTGCGTGACCGTTCGGCGTTGAAAGGGACCCCTGCTGTGGGCGCTCGTGTTGTTTATCCACGTAAGCCGTTGCCGCTGTGGGCGGATCTGCTGATGCTGGCGCTGGCGGTCGTTTCGGTGGCGCTGCTGGTGTGGATAACTTTCTGGTCGGTCGACGAGAACACCCGCCGGACGATCGTTTTCGCCGACTACGCGATCTGCGCGGTCTTCGCGATCGAGTTCCTGTGGCGGTGGGGCCGGGCGGGCTGGCGGTGGACCTTCCCGTTCGTCTACTGGTACGACGTGCTGGGCCTGATCCCGGTGACCAGCCCCTGGCTTCGCGCTTTCCGTCTGGTGCGGATCGTGGTGGTCGTGGCCCGGCTGGTGCGGGCCGCGGACCGGGCCTTCGCCGAACCGGTCGTGACGGCGGTCGTGAACCGCTTCCTGCCGACCATTATCGAGCTGACCCGGCGGCCGATGACGATCGCGGTGATGGACGAGGTGGCCCACGTCCTGCGCACCGGTCACTACACCCGCAATATCGCGGCGGCGCTCGAGGAGAACCGCGCGGAAATGGACGCGATGATCGTCGAATTGATCAAGAGCGATCCACAGGCGGGCAAGGTCCGCTACATCCCGTTCCACGACGAGATTCTGCGGCTGATCGCCGACACGGTGTTCCGCATCCTGTTCGGTGTGCTCGCCGATCCGCGCACCGATGAACTGGTCTCCGACGCCATCCGCGAGAACGTCGACCAGATCCGCGACGCGGTGCACGCCGGCGTGCGGGTGGCGCCGTCCGCCTACGGCCCGACCGCGCCGGAACACACGGTCGCGCACATCCTCCGGAACAGCTGACTCAGGCGCCGTGCGCGTGCCGGATCTGCGCCCGCGGTTGCGCGTTGCGGACCGTCTCCCAGCCGACCAGGACGATCAGCACGAAGCAGAGCAGCCCCAGCGACGCGAGCGCGGGCAGGGCGGTGGCCGGCGCGATCAGCGCGAGCAGCACGCCCACCGCGACCACGTTGGACAGCGTGACATGCCCGGTCGCAGCGTATTTGAAGCCGACAAGTCCGGCCAGGTACAGCACGACGCCGCCGTAGAGCGCGAACAGCGGAATGCCGTAGAGCGCGTCGGTGAGCGAATGGTGTGAGGCGTCGCTGACGTAGGACAGCACCTTCTTCAGTCCGAGCGAGAGCCCGATGATGCCGACGATCATCGGGAAGTGCCAGTAGGTGTAGCCGTCGCGCGCGATCCGGACCTGTCGTTCGCCCTCGGCGCGAGCGAGCGCGTGCTCGGCCGACAGCGCCGCCACGTCGAAGTAGCTCCACCACAGCAGTCCGGACACCGCGAGCCCGAGCATCGAGCCCACCGTGATCGGCCAGGAGATCGGCTGCCCGCTCACCCCGATGCCGATCGAGACGATGGATTCGCCCAGGGCCACGATGATGATCAAGCCGTAGCGTTCGGAGAAGTGCCGCGCCGAGCGCACCCGCCACTCCAGCCCGGCGAGCCGGGTCCACAGCATGTCGCCGGCGATGGCAGCGATCCACAGGCAGATCTGCACGGTGCCGGTGGTCATCGCCGCGATGATCAGCAGGGTGGTGCCGATCGCGATGGACCCGATTCCCCACTTGGTCACCTGCGCGCGCAGGGTCGGATCGTCGCCGGTTCCCATGATGTACACGGCCAGGTGGACCACCCGGACCACCAGGTAGGCGAGCGCGAAGATGAGCGGGCCGCTCCAGCCGCCGGGCATGTCCTGGAACGCCTCGGGGATGGTGAGCGCGGCGATGAACCCGCCGCCCATGGCCACGAACATCGCGATCCGGGTCAGCCCTTCGTCGGCGCGCACGGTATTGGCCAGCCACGAGTAGGCGATCCAGACCCACCACATGACCGCGAGCACCAGCACCGCCCGCAGCATGTTCTGGGCGCTGGTGGGTTTCGCGGCGATGGCGGTGACCATGGTGAAGGCGAAAACCAGGACCAGGTCGAAGAACAATTCCAGCTGGGTTACCGAGCTGCCTTCGGCCATCGGCTGGAACCGAACGCGCTTGCTACCGATCATGGCGCCTATCGTCGCACTCCGGCGTGCTTCGTGCGGCCCGGAGATGTTGCGGCCGGGGCGATTTCGCTCACGGCGTCACGGCTACCCCTGGTCGGTGTAGACCGGATCCAGATAGGACCCGTAGGTCTCGGCCTCGGGGTAGCTCTCGGCGAACTCGATGAAGTTCTCCACGATGGTTTCGTGCCAGCGCTGCTGGGTGCGCTTCATCAGCAGCCCGGGCAGCGGGATCTTGGTCTGTAGTTCCGAGTGGTACCAGACCTGGGTTTCCCCGTCGCTCTCCGCGACCTCGAACCAGCCGCCGCCGCGGATCCCGCGCGCGCTGTCGACGATCTGCCAGGTGACCCGGTCCTCGGTCCAGTGCCATTCCAGGGCCTGCAGGTCGGAGCTGCCGTGGACATCGGCGGTCACGTAGATCTTGGTCGGCCGATTGTTCTTGTCGCGCGTGGCGATGCGCGCGTCCTGGTACGAGGACCATTCTGGAAGCATTTCGACGGCCGCCAGAGCCTCGAAGACATGCGCCGGTGTCGCATCGACGGTGAAGTGAATATCTATTTTCGTGCGCATGCCAAACCTCCACCCCCCACTTACCAACTCGGCCGATTGTGCACAGGCGTTCACCGAACGTCAACCAAGCGGTCTCTTCCAGGGGGCTCCGCTATCCAGCGGCAAAATCCGAAGCGCTACGGCGCGAAGCGCTTCGCGTCGGCGACACCGTTTTCGCTAACGCTCAGTTCTTCTCGGCGCGCGACCGCGGGGGCCGGTCAGTCGACGGCGGGTTCGACGACCGCGTCCGGGCCCGGGTAGACCAGCGATTCGTGCCCGTCGGGATACCGCACGACATAGGGCGGGGCGCCTTCCGGGCCGCGGACCTCGATGATCTCGCCCTGTCGATCCCCTCGCCCCACCACGTGCCCGTGCACGATGAGCCGGTCTCCGACGTTCGCCTGCATCGCCCAATTATCGAAGGGCGCGCGGTGGCGGCGCAGGCGTTTGGGCGCATTCAGGCCGGAATGAGCCGGTTCACGGCCTCCTCGATCAGGTGCTGGCTCTCTTCCTCGGTGAAGATCTCCGGCAGCGTCAGCCGGTCCACGATCAGCCAGTTCAGCGCCAAATAGAGCAGGAGAACCGACTCCTTGTCGCCGGGCAGCCCGGATTCGAGATGGTTGCGCACATTGAAATCGATATCGGCGCGAACCCGGGCGTTGAGAACCTTGCGCAGCTCCGGCCGGCGGGTGGCCTCCAGGCGCAGTTCGAGCAGCGCGAGATAACCGGTGCGGAAGGCCTCGATCCGCCCGACCGTCTCGCGCATCAGGGCGACGATGTTCTCGCGCGTCTTCGGCCCATCCGCCAGCTGGGCCATGGTCGCCTCGCTGGGCTGGAGCCGCTCATAGAACCGCGCGCCCGCCTGGGTCAGCAGATCGTCGCGGTTGGCGAAGTAGTTGGAGGCCGTGCCCGCGGGGACGGCGGCCGCTTTGTCCACCGCGCGAAACGTCAGTCCGCGGGCTCCGTCGCTGGCCAGGACCTCGATGGCCGCATCGACCAAGGCTTGCCGTCGTTCCGGGTTAGTGCGCATCTTGACACCACTCCATTCGTAGTACTACATTTCTAATCACTTCGGACAGAGTACAACAGATGAGGCGGTTCACCATGCGAAAGCTTGTCTACTACGTCGCGGTGTCGCTCGACGGCTACATCGCCGGTCCGAACGGCGAGTTCGACTTCTATCCCTTCGACGCCGAGCAGATGGCCGAGCTGAACGCCGAATACCCGGAGTTCGTCCCCAGCCACCTCCGCTCCCACGTGGGGATGGCTGTGGATGAACCGAACCGGCACTTCGACACGATCATCGCCGGGCGCGGCACCTGGGAGCCGGGGCTGGCGGACGGCGTCACCAGCCCGTACGCCCATATGCGGCAGTACGTGGTGTCGACCTCGCTGCGGCTCGACGACCCGAAGGTCGAGATCGTCGCCGGCGATCCGGTCGCCCTGGTGCGGCGGCTCAAGAAAGAAGAAGGTCTCGACATCTATCTCTGCGGTGGCGGCAATCTCGCGGCGCAGCTGCTCGGCGAGATCGACGAGATGATCATCAAGAGCTATCCGGTGGTGGCGGGCGGCGGCATCTCCGCGTTCGCGGGGGAGTTCTCGCCGACCCTGTTCACCCCGGCCAAGCGCAAGGAATACGGCAACGGCGCCCTGGTCACCTGGTTCACCCGCGCCTGACCGCCCCTCCCGGACCGCAGCACCCTCGAACGAAAGCAGGATCCCCATGCGAAAGCTCATCTACTTCGTCGGCATGTCCCTCGACGGCTACATCGCCGGCCCGAACGACGACATCTCCTTCATGGACGGGGGCGCGGACTTCTGGGCGTGGCTGGCCGCCAACTACCCCGAGACGCTGCCCGCCCACGTGTGGCCGCACTTCGGCATCGAGCCGGGCACCGCGCCCGCGCACTTCGACACCCTGGTCATGGGCCGCGGCACCTACGATCCGGCCCTGAACGTCGGTATCGCCAGCCCGTACCCGCACATGAAGACCCAGTACATCGTGTCCGCGACCCTGGAGCGCATCGACGCGCCCGGCGTCGAGCTCGTCAAGAACGACCCGGTCGGCTTGGTCCAGCGCCTCAAGAAAGAGGACGGCAAGGACATCTGGCTCGCCGGCGGCGGCAAGTTCGCCGCGCAGCTCATCGACGAGATCGACGAGCTCGTCATCAAGAGCTACCCGTGCATCGTGGGCGAGGGCACCCGCGCGTTCACCGGGAAGTTCAATCCGACCCAGTTCGAACTGGACCGCCGCCAGGGCTTCGAGAACGGCGCCCAGGTCAGCTGGTTCCGGCGCAAGCAGGTCTAGCCGCCGAGGAAGGACAGGCGCACCTGGCGGTCCGGGTTGTCGACATTGAGGTCGACCAGCGCGATGGACTGCCAGGTGCCCAGCGCCAGTTCCCCGCCGAGCACCGGCACGCTGGCGTAGGGCGGGATCAGCGCGGGCAGCACGTGCGAGCGTCCGTGCCCGCGCGAGCCGTGCGCGTGCCGCCAGCGCTCATCGGCGGGCAGCAGGTCGCGCAGGGCGGCGAGCAGGTCGTCGTCGCTGCCCGCGCCGAGTTCGATGATCGCGATGCCGGCGGTCGCGTGCGGCACGAAAACATGCAGCAGACCGTCCCCGCCCGCCTGCTGCGCGAAGGCCGCGCACTGGGGTGTGATGTTCTGCACGACTTCTCGATTGCCGGTCCGTACCTCGATCAGTGAGCTCTGCATGAGTCCATCATTCCGCTGTCTACGCGGCGAATCGGTGCACCGTGCCCAGGACGCGCGAGAGTATGTGCGACTGTGCGGATTTCCACAGGTGTGGGAGGTAGCGGGAGATCCCGTGCACCCCGGCCGGTACTCTTGGTGGCTGTTACCTGCTGTTAGTCGATTGTGGAGGACCTTCTCGTGGCTCTCGTGGTTCAGAAGTACGGAGGATCCTCGGTGGCGACCGCCGAGCGCATCCGGCGCGTCGCTGAACGGATCGTAGAGACGAAGAAGCAGGGCCACGACGTGGTGGTCGTCTGCTCGGCGATGGGTGACACCACCGACGAACTGCTCGATCTCGCCCAGCAGGTGGCGGTCACGCCGCCGCAGCGCGAGATGGACATGCTGCTCACCTCCGGTGAGCGCATCTCCAATGCGCTTGTCGCCATGGCCATTCACTCGCTCGGCGCCGAGGCGCGGTCGTTCACCGGCTCGCAGGCCGGCGTCATCACCACCGGCGCGCACGGCAACGCCAAGATCATCGACGTCACCCCGGGCCGCCTGCGGGAAGCGCTGAACGAGGGCACCATCGTGCTCGTCGCCGGCTTCCAGGGCGTGTCCCAGGACACCAAGGACGTCACCACGCTCGGCCGCGGTGGCTCCGACACCACCGCCGTCGCGCTCGCCGCGGCGCTGGAAGCCGATGTCTGCGAGATCTACACCGATGTGGACGGCGTGTTCACCGCCGACCCGCGCATCGTCTCCGACGCCCAGAAACTCGAGCAGGTCTCCTACGAGGAGATGCTGGAGATGGCCGCGTGCGGTTCGAAAGTCTTGATGTTGCGCTGCGTCGAGTACGCGCGCCGCTACAACGTGCCCGTGCATGTGCGCTCGTCCTACACCGACAAGCTGGGCACCTACGTTTACGGATCGATGGAGGACATCCCCTTGGAGCAAGCAATCCTCACCGGCGTCGCGCACGACCGCAGCGAGGCCAAGGTGACAGTGGTCGGTCTGCCGGACGTTCCGGGCTACGCCGCCAAGGTGTTCCGCGCCGTCGCCGACGCCGAGATCAACATCGACATGGTGCTGCAGAACATCTCCAAGGTCGAGACCGGCAAGACCGACATCACCTTCACCCTCCCGAAGAGCGACCTCACCTCCGCCGTCGAAATGCTCACCAAGCAGCAGGACGAGATCGGCTTCTCGCAGATCATCTTCGACGACCACATCGGCAAGGTGTCCCTGGTCGGCGCGGGCATGAAGAGCCACCCGGGCGTCACCGCCAAGTTCTGTGAGGCGCTGGCCGCGGCCGGCATCAACATCGACCTCATCTCCACCTCCGAGATCCGCATCTCGGTGCTGGTCAAGGACACCGAGCTGGACGAGGCCGTGCAGGTGCTGCACAAGGCCTTCGATCTCGGCGGTGACGAGGTCGCCGTCGTGCACGCGGGAACGGGGCGATAGGGCATGGGAATTCGTGTAGGCGTCGTGGGCGCGACCGGTCAGGTCGGCGCCGTCATGCGGAAACTGCTGGAGGAGCGCAACTTCCCGGCCGACGAGGTGCGGTTCTTCGCGTCCGCGCGCTCGGCCGGTAAGACGCTGCCGTTCCGCGGCCAGGACATCGTCGTCGAGGACACCGAGACCGCCGATCCGTCCGGCCTGGACATCGCGCTGTTCTCCGCGGGCGCCACCATGTCCCGCGTGCAGGCCCCGCGCTTCGCCGCGGCCGGCGTCACCGTCATCGACAACTCCTCGGCCTGGCGCAAGGATCCCGAGGTCCCGCTGGTCGTTTCCGAGGTCAACCCGGAAGCCACCCGCAACCTGATCAAGGGCATCATCGCCAACCCGAACTGCACCACCATGGCCGCCATGCCGGTGCTCAAGCCGCTGCATGAGGAGGCCGGGCTCCAGCGCCTGATCGTCTCCAGCTATCAGGCGGTCTCCGGTTCCGGTCTGGCCGGCGTCGAGGAACTCGCCTCGCAGGTGCGCGCCGTGATCGGCGACGCCGAGAAGCTGGTGCACGACGGCGGCGCCGTGCAGTTCCCCGCCCCGAACAAGTACGTCGCGCCGATCGCGTTCGACGTGATCCCGCTCGCGGGCGCGCTGGTCGACGACGGGTCCTTCGAGACCGACGAAGATCAGAAGCTGCGCAACGAGAGCCGCAAGATTCTCGGCCTGCCCGAGCTGCTGGTGAGCGGCACCTGCGTGCGGGTTCCGGTCTTCACCGGCCACTCGCTGTCGATCAACGCCGAGTTCGCCAACCCGTTGTCGGTGCAGCGCGCGAAGGAGATCCTCGCGAACGCCGCCGGTGTGCGGCTGGTCGACGTGCCGACTCCGCTGCAGGCCGCTGGCGCCGACGAGTCGCTGGTCGGCCGGATCCGCCAGGATCCGGGTGTGCCGGACGGTCGGGGGCTGGCCCTGTTCGTCTCGGGGGACAACCTCCGAAAGGGCGCCGCGCTCAACACGATTCAGATCGCCGAGGTGCTGCTCAGCGAGCGCTGATCCAGTTCTCCGGAACGGGCCGTCCGAGTATTTCGGGCGGCCCGTTCCGCGTTCGGCGGCCGGAAAATCAGTGGACGCGAACCGCTTCGGCATCGAATCATGGAGGACATGGTTCAAGATCTGGAGCAAATCGAGCGGGATCGGGAAGCCTACGAACAAGCCCGCAGGGAAATGGAAGCCTCGTTGAACGCGGCCGGGCCGCTGCTCACCGATCGCTACTGGTGGAGCGGCAACGCGGCCGTCCGGCGCAACTGAGCAGCTGCGGCTACAGCCGCTCCAAGGCGGCGATCGAGGCGAGGAACAACTCGACGTTGTCGTGCACGAATTTGTCGCGCGGATAGGGCAGCGACTGCTGAATCCACGCCGTAATGGTTTCACCGAAGGCGCCGACGAGGAACCGCGCGGTCAGCTCGACCGCGGCGGCGTCGGCGCCCGAGGTCATTTCGCGTAGTACCGCGGCGAAGGCGAGCGAGATGTCCTCGGAGCGGGCCAGGCGGCGCCGCGCGACCGCCGGATGCCCATAGGCCTTGGTGGACAACAGCTTTCCCTTGGCGGGTGCGGCGAGGAAGAAATCCACCATGGCCTCGACGACCGCGCCGACCTGGTCGCGCCGGCCCGCACCCGCCGCCGCGACCGCGCCGTCCACCGCGGAAGTCAGTTGCTGCACCGCGAGTTCGAACGCCGCACCCACCAGATCGTCGAGATCCTGAAAGCTCTCGTAGACGAACCGGGTCGACAGCCCCGCCTCCTTGGCGACGGTGCGGACCGTCAAGCCCGCCGGACCCTCCACCGCCATCACCGCGAAGGCGGCCTCGAGCAGTTGTTCGCGGCGTACCGCCCGCCGCTCATCGGCCGATACCCCGCCGTACGCCCGCGCCTCCTTGCTCACCCCGATATCTTGACACAAATGTTTCCCGAATCTAGCGTCATTCAGGAGACAACTGATTCCTGATTGAGGAGCGGGCTATGGCCGGACTCGCCGATGCGTCCGATCGCACGAACCACCCGGGGCTGACCAGTGGATCGCTGACCGCCCGCTGGGCCGCGGACTGGCGGCTGATCATGCTCGCGCCCAGCGCACTGCTGCTGCAGGTCGCGCACCCGGTGATCGGATCGGGCGTGGCCGAGCATTCGATCTTCAAGACCGACCCGATCGGGCGCTTCGACCGGTCCTACTGGCCGACGCTCGCGCTCGCCTTCTACGGCGACGACACCGCCGCCTACGGTCGCGATATCAAGGCGATGCACAAGCCGATCGGCGGCACCGACCACGCGGGCCGGAAGTATCACGCGTGGGAGCCCGAGGCCTACTTCTTCGTCCTGGCCACCGGCTACTTCGCCAGCGAGATCGCCGCCACGCGGTTCGGCCCCGGCCTCACGGCAGCGCAACGCGTCGAGCTCTACGCCGGCTGGCGGCAGATGGCCCTGTTCGCGGGCTTGCCGGAACGTGCTGTGCCCCAGGATCTCCCGAGCTTCCGCGTCTGGTTCGACACGGTCCTCGACGAGCGCCTCGAACGTCACCCGAGTGTCGGCGACGTGCTCGCCACCATGTCGAAACCTCCGGTGCCGCAGCCGATCCCGGCGTGGCTGTGGAAGCCGGTGATGTGGCGGATCGTCGGACCACTGGCCTGCTGGGTGAACACCGGCGTGTTGCCGGAGGGCGCGCGAACACGTCTCGGCCTGAACTGGACCGACCGCGACGAACGCCGGCTGGACCAGTTCGCCGCCGTGGTCCGCGGCGTCGACAAGGTGCTGCCGCGGCCGCTCCGCGAGATCACCCGAGTGGTGGCGCTGCGCCGCAAGGAGCAGATCATGGCCAACGTCCGCCGGGCCGCGGCGGCGGCATGAGCCCGGAGTCGCTGCCACTGTGCAGTCCGATGCCGGACGGCCCGCTGCCACCCCATGTCGATGGCTGCTTCGGTTGCGGCCCGCGCAATCCCGCGTCCGTCGGCATGGCACTGGAATTGCGGGGTGACCGGGTGGTCGCAAGGTTCACTTTCGACGAACGGCACCAGGGCGCACCGGGTTTGGCGCACGGCGGTGTCGTCGCGGCGGTGCTCGACGAAGCCGCCGGGACGGTGCCGACCACCATGTGTGTGCCCGCGGTGACCGCGAAACTGGAGGTGAACTACGCCAGACCGGCACGGCTGTATCGGCCGATGACGGTGTCGGCGGTGCTGGCGCGGCGCGAGGGCGAACGGAAACTGCACATCAACGCCCGGATCGAAGACGACGGGCAGCTGGTCGCGGAGGGTAACGCGCTGTTCGTCGTCGTGACGCCGGATCATTTCTTCGCGCACGGTGCGAAGGAAGGCGAAATACCCTTCTTCGGCGTCTGAGTCAGCGGATGCCGGGGGTGCGTGGATCGGGGCCGAGGCAGACCAGGACCGCACAACCGGGCGCGGTGTCGGAAAACGGCGGGGCCAGTGGGTAGTTCAGGCAGGCGAAGACGTTGCAGCCCGGATAGGCGGAGGGGCCGATGCCGAAGACCGCGAGCAGGATGCCGGTGTCGAAGTAGCGGCTCGGGTCGATGCGGATCGGGGGTTCCAGGTAGGGGCCCGGGTCGGCGGTGCCGGGAAAGGCGGCCAGTAGTTTCCGGAAGAATTCGTGCGGCAGTTCCTCGAAGTTCTGCAGAATGCCCTGCAGGCCGTAATTGGTGACGTTGCCGAAGGCGCCGGTCCACATCACCGTGAGATCCAGGCTGGGAATGAAGAAGACGTTCTGCAATCCGAGCCCGGACATCGCGTAGGCGTCCGCGGGCAGGAAATCCGGAATCTCCGCGCAGCCGGCGCCGAGCCAGAACAGATAGCCGTAGCAGCGGTTGGCGGGGGAGGGCGACAGCGCCTTCGCCAGATACTCCTTCGACAGAATCTGCTGTGCACCCCAGCGTCCCTCGTTGTGCACCAGCAGGCCGATCTTCGCGAAATCGTTGGGCGGGATCATCAGATGCGCGTAGCCGTAAGTGTGCCCGGCGCGATCCCGGGCCCAGTAGTAATCTCCCGGCGGAATACCCAGCGGATCGAAGAGTTCGCGCTGCGCGAATTGCTGTAGCGGCTCGCCGACCGCCATTTCGATGACATAGGACAGCAGGTCGACATTGCGCTGGCTGTAGCTGAATGCCGCGCCCGGCGGATTGTCCAGCGGCACCCCGAGCGCCTGCACGGCGCTGTTCGGATCGACCGGGATCACCCCGGTAATTCCCTCGGTGAATACGCCGACTCTCATCCCGGAGGTCTCAGTGAGCAGATTCTGCACGGTGATCGACCGGCGTAGCTCATCGCCGAGGCCCTCGGGCAGATAGCGGCCGATCGGCGCTTCGATATCGAGTCTGCCCTGATCCCAGGCGATCCCCGCGAGCATCGCGACGACGCTCTTGGTGGAGCTCCAGATATTCCACGCGACATTGCCGCTCTGCGCGTTCGTCGGCCCTTCGCCGATCAGGCAGTTGTGCCGGAAGATCTGCACATTGAAGCGATTTCTACCGCTCGCGAATGCCAGCGCTTCGCGAATGGGCGCGGAATCCATCCCGACCTCTTCGGGTGTGGCTCTTTCGAGGTCGCGTCCGGAGGTCACCGCGCAGTGCGTTTCGGCGGGCGCCGCTTGCGCGCTCGGCACGAAGACACTGCCCAGCACCAGCGAAATCGCCGCGAACCCAGTCCGGAATCCACCGAAGCGCCCCATAGGGATTGAGGCTAACGGGTGTGGCCCCCGCTGCGGAGGATTACTCCGTCGTTCCGGCGCGCTTGCGCACGAAATACCAGGCCGCCCCGGCGGCGAGCACCGCCAGCCCGGCGAGCACGGAAACCAGCGGCAGGCAGAAGCC
The DNA here is from genome assembly GCF_040681285.1 of Nocardia sp. NPDC051832. Lineage (NCBI taxonomy): Bacteria > Bacillati > Actinomycetota > Actinomycetes > Mycobacteriales > Nocardiaceae > Nocardia > Nocardia sp. NPDC051832. The sequence goes on along the minus strand of NZ_JBFAYL010000001.1, from coordinate 1,041,279 downwards.
GACGGCCACGCATCCGGCCGCGCCCGCGATCGGCACCCAGCGTGCCGGACGACCTTCCGCGTCGCTCAAGGTGCCTGCCGAGACATTGGCGACCAGGTAGTAGGCCAGCACCGTGAACGACGAAAAGCCGATAGCCGCACGCAGATCGAAGCTCGCGGCCAGCACGGCGACCACCGCGCCGACCACGAGCTCGGCCCGATGCGGCACGCCGAAGCGCGGGTGTACCGCCGCCAGCCCGCCCGGCAGCCAGCGGTCCCGCGCCATCGCCAGCACGATCCGCGAGACCCCGAGAATCAGCGCGAGCAGCGACCCGGTAGCGGCCAGCACCGCACCCACCCGCACCACCGGCGCCAATTCCGGTGCGCCCGCGGCGGAGACGACCCGGGCCAGCGGGTCGGTGCCGGCGGCCAGTCCGGCGGATCCGAGCGCGCTCAGCGCCGCCACCGCCACCAGCGCGTAGATCGCGAGCGCCAGCCCGAGCCCGATCATGATGGCGCGCGGGATGGTTCGCGCCGGGTCGCGCACCTCCTCGCCGAGCGTCGCGATCCGCGCGTACCCGGCGAACGCGAAGAACAGCAGTCCCGCCGCTTCCAGCACGCCGCGCGGCCCGATCCGATCGGGCAGCGGCATTGCCGCCGAATGGTTTCCGAAGACCCCGACCCCGACCACCGCGATCAGCACCGCCAGCACCACGGCGACGATGACCCGGGTAGCCAGCGCCGACTTCTGCACGCCGGTGTAGTTGACGGCGGTGATCGCCACCACGGCGGCGACCGCCACCGCCCGCGACTGCTCCGGCCACGCGTAATTCCCGACCGTCAACGCCATCGCCGCACACGACGCCGTCTTCCCGGCGATGAATCCCCAGCCCGCCAGGTAGCCCCAGAACTCCCCGAGCCGTTCCCGCCCATACACATACGTCCCGCCGGACACCGGGTACAGCGCGGCCAGCCGCGCCGTGGACATCGCGTTGCAGTACGCGAGCACCGCGGCGATCCCGAGCGCGAGCAACAGCCACGACCCGGCGCCACCCGCGGCCGGGGCCAAGGCCGCGAAAATCCCCGCGCCCACCATCGACCCGAGCCCGATCACCACCGAGTCCGTGAGGCCGAGCCGTCGTCGCAATGCCCCGCCGTGTGCAGCCACAGCCATATCCTGCTGGCCGGACCGGTTCCGCGCGAGTCGACGCACGCGCTGGCCGGAAACGCGAGAACGCCGCCAGGCGGGGGGCACCTGACGGCGTTCGTCGTTATCCGAAGCCGGCGTCCCACAAGCGCCTCTCGGCGGGTGGTCGCTCGTAGCGACGATGGGGTGGGGCCCGGGGCTGTCCGGACGCCGGCAAAGAGCTACAACGAGGGCTCGGCGGGAACTATTCCGCGGCCCGATTGTGGCCCGTCTCACCGGGTGTGACCAGCGGAAACGATTTGGTATCGGAATCCGGCAGATCTCGTACCGATCGGTCTGCAAATTTAGGATCGCGGAGGTCGGCAAACCGAGACGAGGTGGTCTGGTGAGCGAGCGAACCATGTACCAGCGCGAGCGTTCGGCGGCCGGCGCGCGCCTCGCCCGGGCCATCCACCTGGAACAACTCGGCCGATATCAGGACGCGCGCACGCTCCTGGGCGAGGAACTGGCCAGCGATCCGGACAACGCGACCGCCGCCGCGTACCTGGCCGACGCGTGCCTGTCGCTGGGCGACTTCCGTGCCGCCGCGGACGCCGCCGACGCGGCGCTACGGGTGCGGCCGGATTCCGAGTTCGGGTTGCGCGCCCGGGCACTGGCCCGCAACGCCCTGGGCGAGGAGGGCGCCGCCGTGGCCGCGGCCCGCCGCGCCGTCGAGCTCGGGCCGGATTCGGCGGCGAATTACCGGGTGCTCGCGACCGTCACCAGAGCCGATCCGGAGGTGGCGATGCCCGCCGTCGAACGCGCGCTCGAACTGACACCGGAGAACGCGAACCTGCACTGGTTGCGCGGCTCGATCCTGCTCCAGCAGAGCAAGGCCGGCCTGCGCACCTCCAGCCAGGCGGCCGCCGCGTTCGGCCGGGCCCTGGACATCGATCCGGCCCACCCGGCCGCCGCACACGATCTGGCGATCGTGCGGCTGCGGTCGGGACGGCTGGGCGCGGCGGCCGGTGGCCTGCTGCGCGTCGGCGAACTCGACCCGGCCGCGATGGGCCCGCTGGTCCGGCGCAATATCGGACTCGTGGTGCATCGCGCCCTGGTCCGCGTGCACCTGTTGATGTTCCTGGTCGTCGGCGCGGTGCTGCTGTGCGGCTCCGCGCCCGAGACGGCGAATTCGCGGACGCTCGATATCGTGACCGGGCCCGGCCGGGTGATCGGTCTCACCGGACTGGCGGTGGTGCTGGCCGTGGTGCTCTTCGGTCTGCGCTCGGTACCGCGCCGGCAGTGGCCGAGTGTCTGGTCGGCCCTGCGGACCGACGTCGTCTCGATCGCGCGGGTGCTGCTGCTCTGCGTGATCTTCCTGCTCGTGCTGCTCGGGATCGGCACCGGCTCGGCCGATCCGATCGGCATCGCTATGCCCTGCGTCGTCTTCGGCGCGCTGGCGCTGCAAATCCTGCGCTGGATCATCCGATCTGTGAAGGAGACACACCATGCCCCGGCCTGAGGACGACCCGGTTCTGCTGGAAATGCTTGCCGCACTGGACCGTAGCCCCGACGTGTTCGCGCTGCGGGTGCGCGTGATCGAGCTGCTGGTCGAGCGCGGCCTGTTCACCGAGGCCCTGGCGCAATGCGGCGCGGCGCTCACCCAGGAACCCGGGAACGCCCAGGTTCTCGGGCTGTTGCGGCAGTGCACGATCGCCCTGGCCAGCAGCTCGGCTGGCGCGCTCCCGGGCGCCGCCGGGAAATCCGAAGCGCTCGACGAATACGACTTCTGGGCCGCCGCCGAAGAACAGGTCGGCGACATCATCGCCCCCGCGTTCCTCGATGCCGGTCCGGCCGAATTCGTCACCGACCGGGACGCGGGCACCGTGCGGAAGTCCGCGGTCACCCTGGCCGATGTCGGCGGCATGGACGAGGTGAAACGCCAGCTCGACCTGGCGCTGCTCGGCCCGCTCCGAAACCCCGCGCTGGCACAGGCTTTCGGCACCTCCGCGCGCGGCGGCCTGCTGCTGTACGGGCCGCCCGGCTGCGGCAAGACCTTCCTGGCCGCGGCGGTGGCCGGGGAACTCGGCGCGAACTTCTATCCGGTCGAGATCGCCGACATCCTCGACATCTACACCGGCGCCAGCGAACGCAACCTGCACAGCGTCTTCGAAGTAGCGCGCCGCAACGCCCCCTGTGTGCTGTTCCTCGACGAACTCGACGCGCTCGGCCACAAGCGCAGCCAGATGTCCGGCTCGGCGACCATGCGCACGGTCGTGAATCAGCTGCTCACCGAACTGGATTCGGCGACGAACAGCAACGACGGCGTCTACGTCCTCGGCGCCACCAACCATCCGTGGGACGTCGACGTCGCGCTGCGGCGGCCCGGCCGGTTCGACCGGATGATCCTGGTCGGCTTGCCCGATGCCGCCGCCCGCGGCTCGATCCTGCACTACCACCTGCGCGACCGCCCGGTCGCCGGCATCGATCTCGCCGCCCTGGCGCAGCGCACCGACGGCTTCTCCGGCGCCGACCTGGCCCATCTGTGCACCTCGGCGACCCAGCTGGCGATGGCCGACGCCATTCGCACCGGCGAGGTCCGCCCGGTCACCATGCACGACCTGGAGGCGGTGCGCGGCGATATCAAACCCAGTGCCGCCGCCTGGTTCGAATCCGCCAGGAACGTGGTCGAATTCGCCAACGGCGACGGCACCTACGACGAGCTGGCCCGCTATATGCGCGGCCGCAAACTGCGCTAGGCCGGATGCGGTCCGGGCGCGGGCCGCGGCTCACAGAACATCACGCACTCCCCGGGCGCGGTGGTCTTCGTGATTACCGGTGCACCGGCCTCGCCGAATTCCACGCCGTGCACGTAGGCCAGCACCGCGATGGCGAGCATGATCACGCCGGTGATCGCGTAGACCACCCGCACGGCGTAATCCTCGCGCAGCGGGATCGAGATGACCAGTGGCCCGAGCATGAGGATCACCGGCCCGCTCCGCTCGTCTCGGTCAGGCGGCGTGCGACTTCGGCTGCGGCGCGGGATATTTCGCGGCAACCGGTGCAGGCCCGCAGCGCGAGCACGCACATCACGTCGAGCAGCGTGACCCCGAGCTCGGCCGCGCGCAGCTGCGCGACCTCCCGATCCAGCGGCTGTGCGGGTGAAAGCTGCTCCAGCAGAATCATTTCCGCCAGCACGATGCCGGACAGTGCCTGTTCGCGCGTGAATCGGAGGCTGGTGGGCAGGTAGGACAGCACCCACCCGCCGCGCCCGGATTCGGGTAGATCGACCCGGAACGCCACCTCCAAAGCCACGTCGCTCGTGATGAGCCACTCCATTTCGGCGATCGCCATCGCGTGCCCCCCTTTCTGTTCGCCGCCGACGAGGGTGCAGTCGTCGACTGATCTCATGGTGGCAAGTTCGGGGCGGCTCGGGCGATCCCAGCAAACACCGAGATTTCGCGGCTAACAGCAGCGCCTTGACCTGCGGAAATACCGCTGGTACTCAGGAAATATCACAACCGTCGTCCCGAATTTCCGGTCCCGGGACCCGGTTCGGCGAAAGGGCACTGCCATGCGCACTGGTGACGGCGGCCGCGGCGGTTACGGCGCCGAGGATCGCAGGCGAGTGCGGGAGACCATGCTCGGCCTCGGATTGGCCGGCCACGAACTGCTGGAACCGCTGGTCGCCGAGTTCCGGCAGAGCGGCTGCCGCCCCCGGCTGGCGTGGCGGCACGCCAATGAACTCACCCAGTCCGCGGTGGCCGAGCGCTACAACGAGATCGTCGGCGGGCACGCGATGAAGGCCAGCCGGATCTCGGAATACGAGGCCTGGCCGCAGGGGCGCAGCGCGGTCCGGCCGACCGTGAGCGTCCTGAAAACCCTTGCGGCCATTTACCGTACGACCTGGGACGAGCTGATCGACGTCACCGACATCGGCGCCATGCCGGAATCGGAGCGGCACGAGCTGCGCAACGCGTGGGCCAAGCGCGCCGAGAGCCGGCTGACCATCTCGGCCGGCGGTGACCTGCCCGCCGAGGTACCGCACTTCACCGGGCGCGAGGCGGCGAAATGGGCGCTGCACGACCGGGTTATCGGGCATCTGCACGGCCGCCTGTCCGCCGTGCACGTCATCGACGGCCCGCCCGGCATCGGCAAAACAGTGCTGGCCCGCTACGCGCTCGCGGCCTTCGCCCGGCATTTCCCGGACGGCCCGCTCTGGTTCGATCTGCACGGCCACACCGTGGGCCGTGAGCCGCGCGAACCCGACGAGGTGCTGGCCCGGCTGCTGGTGGAGATCGGGGTGCCGCCGGAGAGCATCGAGGTCGATCCGGGCGCCCGGCCCGCGCAGTGGCGCAACGCCATGAAGGCGCGCCGGATGCTGCTCGTGTTCGACAACGTGCTCGACAGCGATCAGGTGAAACCGCTGCTCCCGCAGGCGGACGGGTGTTTCGTGCTGATCACCAGCCGGGCCAAGCTCACCGGCCTGGCCGGCTCGTCGCCGCTGCACCTGGACCCGCTCTCGGCCGCGGAAGCCGAGCGCCTGCTGGTCCGGCTGGCGGATCTGCGGCCGGGTTACGACGCCGCGGCGGTGCGCCAGATCCTGGAGACCTCGGGCGGCGTGCCGATGGCGATCCGGCTGATCGCCGGTCAGATCGCGCACCACGGTGAGGAGCTGCTGGCCGACAGCGCGCTCGAGTTCGCGACGCTCACCCAGCGGCTGAAGCAGTCGCCGGCTCAGTATGTGCTGGGCGAATCAGCGGCGCAGGACATCATGGAATGGTTCAGCGCCGAGGGCGAGTCGATGCTGGCGGCCTATGAGGTGTCCTACCGGCGGCTGCGGGATCCGGCGCAGCGCCGGGCCTTGCGGCTGCTGGGCTGGTATCCGGGCCCGGAGATCTCCGCCGACACCATCATCATGGCGGTCGCGGTCAACGGCGCCGAAGCGAAAGTATTGCTGCGCAAGCTGTTCGAGGCCGGATTCCTGGAGTACTCGCGCACCCGGCGCACCGGCGGCCGACGCTACCGCATGCACGATCTGACCAGGCTCTTCGCCAGACTCCATGCCGAACAAGAGGATTCGCCCTCCGATCACGCCGCCGTGCTGGGCCGGTTGATCGGCGGCAATCTGGCCATCGCCCGGCGGATGAGCACCCCGAAGCAGCCGGGTCCCGGGATCGGCGCCCGGCACGCCTATCCGGAGGACGCGGCGGCCTCGGCCGAATTCGCGCAGGCCGAGGATTGGCTGCTGGCGGAACGGGAGAACCTGCTCGCCTGCATCGACGCGGCGCCGTTCACCGCCGAGACCGCGGAACTGGCCCGGCGGCTCGCGCCCGCGCTGTGGGGACTGAGCTACTGGGCCGACGCGCACTGGCTCTACGACAAGGCCTTGCAGGTCGCCCGCCGGATCTCCGATCGGCACACCGAGACCGGCGTGCTGCTGGAGCTGGGCCGGATCGATCAGATCGGCGGCCTGTACAAACCGGCCCGGACCGCCTTCCTGCGGGCCTTCGATATCGCCGTCGAGCAGCTGGACACGCACCGGCAGGCCGAGGCGCTGTGCGAACTCGGACAGACCGCCTGGCTGACCGGCGACCACGGCGGTGCGGAATGGTTCTACGACAAGGCATTACGCATCGCCTGCGACGTCGGCTATCGCGAGGCCGAATGCGACGCCCGCAACGGCCTGGGGCACGTCGAGCGCCTGGCCTGCCACTACGACGTGGCGCAACAGCATTTCCGGACCGCGGCCGAGATCGCCGACGCGATCGGCGACCGGGTGCGCGCGGCGTCGGTGCTGTGGGGGCACGGCGAGGTGGTGCGGCGGATGGGCGACACCGACACCGCGCGCCGCGACTACACCGACGCGCTGCGGATCGCCCGGCAGTTCAATCACCCACGGACCCAAGGGGATGCGCTGCGCGGGCTCGGACACGTGGCGCGCTATGTGGGCGACTGGGAGGCCGCGCGGCGCTACTACAACGACGCGCTGGAGCTGGCGGTGCGAATCCGGGACCGGCACGGGGAGGCCTGGGCGCTGTGGGGCTTGGGCAACGTGGAGCGCAACACGTCGGAATTCGCCCTGGCGCGACAGCGTTTCGGCGCCGCCCACGACATCGCCGTCGAACTGAATCTGACCCTCGGGCAGGTCGACATCCTGCGCGGCATCGGCCATATCGAACTGGAGCTGGGCAACCACGACGAGGCCCGCCGCCGCTATCAGGACTCGCTGCGGGCGGCGGAGCGGATCAACGACCGGCACGGCCGGGCGGACGGTTTGCGCAGCCTGGGGGAGGTGCATGCGGCCACGGGCGGTATCGCCGAGGCGCGGGCGTGCCTGACCGAGGCGATGGAGTTGTTCGAGGCCATCGGGGTGCCGCTGGTCGCGGAGGTCCGGGCCGAGCTGCATCGACTTGATGAACTCTAATTCTTGACTAACTCCAGAAAAGCGTCCACGATGGGTTCATGCACACCATCGGCACCGACCCACGCGAGTGGCTGCGGCACGCGGGCCTGCGGGTCACCGCGCCGCGGCTGGCCGTGCTGCGTGCCGTAGCGGACCGGCCGCATTCCGATGCCGACACGGTGGCGGTCACCGTGCGGGCAGCGCTCGGGTCGGTGTCCACGCAGGCCGTCTACGACGTGCTCCGGGCTTGCGTGAACGCCGGGATCCTGCGCCGGATCGAGCCCGCGGGCTCGTCCGCGCTGTATGAGACCCGTACCGGTGACAACCATCACCACCTGGTGTGCAGGAGCTGCGGCACGGTCGCCGATGTCGATTGTGCGGTGGGGTCAGCCCCCTGCCTGACCCCAGCCGACGCCCACGGCTTCGTTGTCGACGAAGCCGAGGTCGTCTTCTGGGGCGCTTGCCCAACCTGTCAACGTTCACGAGCCGAGGAGGCTTTCGCATGATCAAGCCGACAACCACGAACACCGGCACCCCGGTCCCCAGCGACGATGAGTCCCTCACCGCGGGCACGCAGGGCCCGATCCTGCTGCACGACCATTACCTGATCGAGAAGCTCGCGCACTTCAACCGCGAGCGGGTGCCGGAGCGCGTGGTGCACGCCAAGGGCTCGGGCGCCTACGGCGAGCTGGTCGTCACCAACGATGTCAGCCGCTTCACCAAGGCCAAGCTGTTCCAGCCCGGCGCGCGCTCGGAGTCGCTGGTCCGCTTCTCCACCGTGGCGGGCGAGCAGGGCAGCCCCGACACCTGGCGCGATCCGCGCGGTTTCGCGGTGAAGTTCTACACCGAAGACGGCAACTACGACATCGTCGGCAACAACACCCCGGTGTTCTTCATCAAGGACCCGATCAAGTTCCCCGACTTCATCCACTCGCAGAAGCGTCTGCCGGGCAGCGGCCTGCGCGACCACACCATGCAGTGGGATTTCTGGACCCTGCGCCCGGAGACCGCGCACCAGGTGACCTGGCTGATGGGTGACCGCGGCATCCCGAAGACCTACCGCCACATGGACGGTTTCGGTTCGCACACCTACCAGTGGATCAACGCCGAAGGCGAGCGCTTCTGGGTGAAGTACCACTTCAAGACCGATCAGGGCATCGAGTTCCTGACCCAGGCCGAGGCCGACACCCTGGCCGGTTCCAGCCCCGATCACCACCGCAAGGACCTCTACGAGGCGATCGAGCGCGGCGACTTCCCGAGCTGGACGCTGAAGGTGCAGGTCATGCCGGTCGCCGAGGCGGAGTCCTACCGCTTCAACCCGTTCGACCTGACCAAGGTGTGGTCGCAGCGGGATTACCCGCTGATCGAGGTGGGCCGCTGGACGCTGAACCGCAACCCCGGCAACTTCCACGTCGATATCGAGCAGGCCGCGTTTGCGCCGTCGAATCTCGTTCCGGGCATCGGCTTCTCGCCGGACAAGATGCTGCTCGGCCGCGTCTTCGCCTACGCCGACGCGCACCGCTACCGGATCGGCGTCAACCACCACGAGCTGCCGCCGAACCGGGCCAAGGCCGCGGAGGTGAACTCCTACTCCAAGGAGGGCGCCATGCGGTTCGGCTACAACGATCCGAGCGTCCCGGTCTACGCCCCGAACTCCTTCGGCGGCCCGCACGCCCAGCCGCACCGGGCCCCCGACGGCGGCGCCTGGGACTTCGACCCCACCATGCTGCGCGCCGGCTACATCCAGCACCGCGAGGACAACGACTTCGCCCAGGCCGGGACCCTGGTCCGCGAGGTGTTCTCCGACGAGGAGCGCGACCGCCTGGTCGCCAACGTTTCGGGCCACATCCTCGGCGGCGTCCAGGAGCCGATCCTGTCCCGCGTCTTCCAGTACTGGAAGAACGTCGACGCCGACCTCGGCAAGCGCATCGAGGTAGCGGTCCGCGAGGGCCTCGAGGGCTGACCCTCGGCAACGCCAACTGAATACTGAACCCCCCCAGGTCGGGGAGGTGCGTGTCCACCCAGGTCGCACCTCCCCGACTTTTGTCTACCCAGGGGGCGGGTGGTCAATCATGGGATTACGCCCGGCGGGCGCGGAGACCGGCGACGCCGATGGCGAGGGCGGACACGATTTCGAAGAGGGCCGCGAACCAGGAGAATCCGGTGACCTTCGCGGCGGCCGGCGGGTTGATGAAGCTGTCGCTGAACGGTCCGAACCAGTCCGGCAAGAGATGGACCAGGGTGAAGCCGGCCGCACTGGCGAAACCGATGAGCAGGGCGGCGGTGGGGGCCCAGCGGTGCGCGGTGAACACCAGCGCGATGGTGACCACGGCCGCGAGCATCTGGATAGCGCCCAGGGCCATGACGGTCGAGGAGATCGTGTCCATGCCCCGGCGTAAATGGTCGTAACCGTGTACTACCAGCGCGACCGCGAATATCGCAGTGGCCCAGCGTAATTGGGTTGCTGTGTCGATCCGGGCGGCGGTGGTGCGCGTCATGGACGACTCCAATCGGACGAACGAGAGCTATCTACGACCAAGTGTAGTAGACAAGTCGCCGTTCGCGCGGAAATCGCGCGTTTCTAGAGCAGTCCCCACCAATAGAGCAGGCAGGCGAGCACCCAGACCACCACGGTTTCCATCGCATCCCCAATCCTCGTTCGTGCACCGAATTCCATTCTCCGGCATCGGCCGTCGCAGCGTGGGCGATTTGTCCTCTACCTGCATATTCACTCGTACAAGTTCTTCTTAAGGCCCCGCTAAGAGGGCGGTTGCAAAGTTGTCTCAACGCCGGAGAACAGCCACCAACCAAACCGGGGTGGGGGATCCGGGACCCGGCCTGTCTACGAGGGGTGGCAGGCCGAGTCGCGGAGGTAGAACCAACCGGGCCGGTCCACGAGGGGTGACCGGCCCGGTCGGTTTTTACCGGGCAGTACTCAGTGGCTCTTCCGGGAGCTGATCGGCGCCGCGCCGCTGCCGAAGGTAACCATTCGGGGTGCGCCGACGATCCCACCCACGGGTATGGGCGGGCCGATCACGAGGGGTGACCGGCCCGCCCAGCGGTTCAGCAGTGTCAGACCGTGTGCGGGGAGTAGTCCGGCAGGGCGTAGTCCTCGGTGGAGCTCATCATCTTGATCATCAAGGGGCGGAACAGTTTCGAGGTCATCAGCCGGGTGACGGCGTGGCCGGCCTTGATGCCCAGGCGGCTCTTGGGCGTCATCGCCTTGAGGCCGCCCGGGGGCAGCTCGTGCGACTTCTCGATGAAGGGGCGCAGCAGCTCTTCGTAGCGCACCAGGGCCTGCGCCAGATCGCCGGTGTGCGCGGCGATTTCACCGGCCAGCAGGTACCCGCCGGTGAGCGCCATCGCGGTGCCCTGGCCGGTGAGCGGCGAGCCGCAGTAGCCGGAATCGCCCAGCAGCACGACCCGCCCCTTGGACCAGGACGGCATATCGATCCGGGCCACCTCGTCGAAGTAGAAGTCGTCGGCCTCGGCCATCGCGGCCACGATCGTGCCGGCCTCCCAGCCGCCGCCTGCCAGCTTCTCGCGGATCAGCTGCTGCTGCGCTTCGACATTGCGGCGCAGCGACGGATCCGCGTCCGTGCGGATGGTGATGATCGCCTTGCAGGTCGCGGGATCGAAATCGGGCCGCAGGCCGATGTTGACCGCGCCGACCAGCGAGTGCATGGAGAACCAATTCGGTTCCAGGCCCGCGGGAGTCGGCATGGTGAAGAACGACATGTAGCCGCCGAGATAGGTGCTGAAGTCCGCCTCGGGACCGAAGACCAGGCGCCGGGTGGCCGAGTGCAGGCCGTCCGCCCCGATGACCAGATCGAATCGCTCGGTGGCGCCGGAGGTGAAGGTGACGTCCACGCCGTCCGCGTCCTGCTCGATCGCGGTGATCCACTCGCCGTAGCGGTAGTCGGCCCCGCCCGCGGCCGCGAGCTGGTCCAGCAGCACCTGGTTCAGGTCGCCGCGGGTGATCTCGATTTCGGCCACGGCGCCCTTGCCGTCGAAGGCCGCCATGTCCATCCGCAGGATTTCGCCGCCCTGGTCGTCGAGGTAGATCAGGCCGCGCTCGTCCATCTGACGTTCGCGGATGCCGGGCATCAGGCCCATCCGCTCGGCGACCTCGCCGCTGGCGCCGCGCAGGTCGACCGACTGCCCGCCGGGCCGGGGAGCGGTGGCCCGCTCCACCACGGTGGCCCGGATGCCGGCCCGGAGTAGTTGCAGCGCAACGGCATTGCCGCCGATTCCGCCACCGGAGACGAGGATGCGGGGCTGGGTGGTGGAGCGGTCGGCGTTCATGGTCTGTCCTCTGCGTTAGAGCGAATGTCTTAGACATATGTCTAACAGACGCCTTACACGTTTGTCTAGTACAAATGTGTAAGACGCTTGTTCGTCGAGGTCAGCGGGTTCAGTTGCGGTTCTGCAAGAAGGCCTTCCAGCCGCCGTACGAGGTGATGTCGGTAGCCGCCTGCGCGGCGTCGTAGGTGCACGCGAAGCCGATGACCGACCGCCCGTCCGACAGTTCGATGCTGGTCAGCGCCATCGGCGCGGGGAGTGCGGCCAGGAAGCCGCCCAGACCGGCGGGCGAGACCCGGAACAGCTCGCCGAGAATCGGCGCGCCCAGGCCCGCGCCGTGCCGGACCAGGCCCGGCTTGGGCGGCACGGTGTCCAAGGCGGTGAGGCGGTAGGCGTCGGTGGTGCGGATCTCTCCGGCGAAACGAGCGCCGATCTCTTCCAGCTGCCAGTGCAGCGGCTGTCCGCGCAGATGCGCGCCGAACACCGCCAGGTCCACACCGTGGTCGAGCAGGGCGGGGGCTTCGGAGCCCGTGATGCGGGCGGCGATATCGACCGCGACCTGATCGGCGAACGCGGGCACCACGACCATCACGCCGAACGGCGCTCCGTCGGCGGTGGGTGCGCCGGGGACGGCGACCGCCGCCATGTCCAGCAGGTTGCAGAAGTTGGTGTAGGCGCCCATCCGGCGATTGATGCCGATCGGATCCGCTTGCACCGCGGCGATACTCGGATGCTCGGTGGTGGTCGGCAGCAGCAGTCCGTCGAAACCGTCGAGCAGCTCCCGCGCGGCCGCCCGCGCCCGGGCCAGCGCGTCCAGGTCCGCGACGAAGCCAGGGCCGGTGGTTTCCCCCGCCGCGGCGATGATGGCCGCCACCGTCGGGTCGGCCCCGGCCGGCCGGGACGCCAGGAAGCCGCCGACGGCGGCATAGCGTTCGGCCACGATCGCGCCGTCGTAGAGCAGGCGCGCGGCGTCGAGCAGGCCGGAAATATCGACGATCTCCGTGGTGATGCCCGAATCGGCGAGGGCGGCAACGGTTCTGGTGAACGCCTCGCGATAGGCCGGAGTCAGGTCGGTGAGCTCCTCGGCCCGCGGAATCGCGAGCCGCGGGGCCGCGGGCGCGGCCAGCCGGACATCGGCCGGCCAGGAGCGGCTGCGGGGATCCCGGGCCTCCGGGCCCGCCATCACCGCGGCGGCCGCCACCGCGCGGTCCAGGTCGGCGGCGAAGACCGTGACGGCGTCATAGTCCGCGCAGGCCGGCACGACACCGTGTGTGGGGATGATCCCCAGCGAGGCCTTGATCCCGGCGATGCCGTGCAAGGCCGCCGGCACCCGGCCGGAACCCGCTGTGTCCGTGCCGATCCCGATATCGGCGATACCGAGTGCCACGGCGACCGCGGACCCCGAACTGGAACCACCGGAGATCAGTTCGGGATTCCGGGCGTGCCGGACCGCGCCGTAGGGGCTGCGGGTGCCGACCAGGCCGGTGGCGAATTGATCCAGGTTGGTCTTGCCCAGCACCAGCGCACCGGCCGCCACCAAACGCTCGATCGCCGCCGCGGTTTCGCCCGGGAGGTAGGCGAATTCCGGGCAGGCCGCGGTGGTCGGCAGGCCCGCGACGTCGATATTGTCCTTGACCGCCACCAAGATTCCGGCGAGCGGCAGGACGGCCCCCTCGGCCAGCCTGGCCTCGATCGCGGCCGCCTCCGCGGCGACCTCCGCCTCGGCCCGCAAGGTGATCCACACCTCGGGTCGATCCACCTCCGCGAGGCGCCGATACGCGGCGGCGACCCGCTCGGTGCAGGACTGTGGAGTTGCGGTGCTGCCGAGAATGCCCGAGGTCATGACTGGCCTTTCGAAGTGCTGAAGCGGTATGGCGGGGGAGTGGCGGCGGATACGGTCAAGCGACTCCGATCACGGCGAGCGGGGTGCCGGGGGACACCTTCGCGCCGGGGGTGGCGAAAACCTTCAACACGGTGCCCGCGTCCGGACTGTGCACCGGCAGTTCCAGTTTCATGGCTTCGAGGATGGCGACCGGAGCGCCGGCGTCCAACTGCTGCCCCTCCGAGATCTCCACCCGCCAGACATTGCCGATCATCGGCGCGGTCACCACTGTGGCGTCCGCGGGCAGACCGGCCAGCGGGTCGCCGGCGGGCTCGGCGGGCAGGTCGACGGTGGCGGCCCGCTCGAATTCGCCTGCGGCATACCAGGCTTGCTTCTCCACCTCGAAGGCCGCGGCCTGCTTGGTCTCGAACTCGGCGATCGCGTCGGCGTGCTCGTCGAGCATCCGCAGATGGTCGGCGAGGGCGAAGGTGCCCGGCCGCACGTCGGCTTCGAACCGCCCGGCCCGGGCGGCGGCCCGGTGCTCACGCAGTTCCGCGGGACTCACCGGCTCCCAGACGATCCGGTCGAAGAACCGGAACAGCCACGGCGTGCCCGGCTCGAACGGCGCGGACTGGCGATAGCTGGACCAGATCGGCACCGTCCGCCCGATCAGCTGGTAGCCGCCCGGCGATTCCATGCCGTAGACGCACAGGTACTTGCCCCCGATGCCGACCGCGTCCGACGGCGTCCAGGTGCGCGCGGGGTTGTACTTGGTGGTGACCAGGCGATGCCGCGGATCCAGCGGAACCGCCAGCGGCGCACCGAGATACACGTCGCCGAGGCCCAGCACCAGGTACTCCGCGTCGAAGACGGTCTCGCGCACCTGCTCGACGCTGTCGAGCCCGTTGATGCGCCTGATGAATTCGGTGTTCGACGGCAGCCAGGGCGCGGTGTCGCGGACACCGCTGCGGTACCGGTCGATCGCCTCGGCGATGGACGGGTCGTCGAAGGACAGCGGCAGCCGGATGGTGCGGCTGGGCACCTCGAGCTCGCCGGTGGCGGGCAGCTCGGCCTCCAGCTCGGTGAGCAGGCCGAGCAGGCGGTGCTGCGCGAGCACGTCGGGATCGAAGTGGATGTGCAGCGAACGGACGCCGGGCGTGAGATCGATGAGGCCCGGCAGCCCGGTGGCGGCCAGCGCCTCGGCCAGGGCGTGCACCCGCATGCGCAGCCCGAGATCCAGCACCATATCGCCGTATTCGACGAGGATGTTGTCGTCGCCGCCCCGCAGGTAGGCCACGCTGGGGCGGTCCGGGGCGGCCTCGACCGCGCCGAGCACGCCTCGATCCCGCAGTGCTGCAGGAAGATTCGGGATAGCCGGTGCACCGGCGAGCAGACTCTGCGCGGCAGCGAGGTCGTCAGGAACCAGGCCCGAGCGCGGCACCTCCGCCCGGCCCCGTTCGGCGTCGGAACGGCGCAGGGCGGCGGCGTCCGCATCGTCGATCGGCACGAACCGGATGGTGTCGCCGGGACGTAACTGACCCAGTTTCCAGCGCTGCGCCGACACCACGGTCAGCGGGCAGGCGAAGCCGCCCAGACTCGGGCCGTCCGGGCCGAGCAGGATCGGGGTGTCACCGGAGACATTCAGCGTGCCCACGCTGTACGGGTTGTCGTGCAGGTTGGACGGATGCAGTCCGGCGTCGCCCCCGTCGGTGCGTGACCAGACCGGCTTGGGGCCCTCCAGCCGGATGCCGGTGCGATTGGCGTGACTGCCGACCTTCCAAGGATGCGAATAGAACTGGATCATGTCGGCGTCGGTGAAATACGCGGGGGCGGTCTGCGGGCCCTCGCCGACCGCCACCTCCCACTCGTGCCCGAACTCCGGTTGCTCGTCGATCGCGATGGCGCGGGGCGTGCCGAGGCCGTCGCGATCGGAGACCACGCTCAGCACGTCGGCCGTAGCGACCGCCTGACCGGTGACGCCGCCGAAGCCGCCGAGGGTGAAGGTGGACGCGCTGCCCTGATACAGCGGCGCGTCGATGCCGCCCCGCACCGCCAGGTAGGTGCGCAGTCCGGTGTCGGTGGGCGTGCCGATATCGAGCACGGACTCCGCCGGGACCGTGATCGGTTCCCACATCGGCGCCGGCTGCCCGTCCACGCTGACCGGGACCGCCGCACCCGTCACGCACACCACGCTGGTCGCGGCGAACCGGAGCCGCGGCCCTTGCAGCGTGCATTCCAGCCCGGGTACGCCCACGGGGTTGCCGACCGCGGTATTGGCCAGGGTGAAGGACAGATCGTCCATCGGGCCCGACGGCGGAATGCCGACCTGCCACAGTCCGATTCGGCCGGGATGGTCCTGGATGGTGGTCATGGTGCCGCCCCGCAGCACGTCGATGCGCTGTCCCGCCGGGCGGATCTCGGCCAAGGTGCCGGTGGTGTGCTCGGCGGCGAGCACGCGCGGGTCGCGGGCGGCCGCGGCCAGCAGCTCCAGATTGGTTCGCACGCCGTAGATCCGGGTCTCGGACAGCGCCGCGGCCAGTTCCTCGAACGCCGCGTCGCGGGTGGCGCCGGAGGTGATGACCTTCGCCAGCATCGGGTCGTAGTACGGGCTGACCTCGGTGCCGGTCCGCACCCAGGAGTCCACCCGGGCCCGGGCCGGGAACTCGGCGGCGGTGATCAGGCCCGCGCTGGGCCGGTAGTCCTGACCCGGATCCTCGGCGTAAACCCTTGCCTCCGCGGCGAATCCGGTGAGCGCGGGTCCGCTGTCGGGCAGTGCGTCCAGCATCGCGGAATCCCCGCCGGCCAGCCGCAGCATCCACTCGACCAGATCGACGCCGGTGACGGCCTCGGTCACCGGATGCTCGACCTGGAGCCGGGTATTCATCTCCAGGAACGAGGCCGCGCCCCGATCCACGTCGTAGACGAACTCCACCGTCCCCGCCGACCGGTACCGCACCGACCCGGCCAGCTTGCGCGCGGCGGTCAGCAATTCCTCGGTCAGCGCGTCGTCCAGACCGGGTGCCGGGGCCTCTTCGATCACCTTCTGATTGCGCCGTTGCAGTGAACAGTCCCGGGTGCCCAGGCTGAGCACCCGGCCGCGCCCGTCGCCGAACAGCTGGACTTCGATATGCCGGGCGCGCGCCACGAAGCGCTCCAGGAACACCCCGGTGGAGGAGAAATTGGTGGCCGCGAGCCGCTGCACGCGCTGATAGGCCGCGCGCAGCTGCCCGGCGTCGAAGCAGGCCTGCATACCGATACCGCCACCGCCGCCGACCGCCTTGAGCATCACCGGGAATCCGATGCGCTCCGCTTCGACCACGGCGTGGTCGGCGGACTCCAGCAGGCCGCTGCCCGGAATCAGCGGTACGCCGACGGCGCGGGCCGCCTCCCGGGCGGTGTGCTTGTCGCCGAAGATGCGGAGCTGATCCGGCGTCGGACCGGCGAACGCGATCCCGGCCGCCGCCACGTCGGTCGCGAATTCGGTGTTTTCCGAAAGGAATCCGTAGCCCGGGTGGATCGCGCCCGCGCCGGTCGCCAGCGCGGCCTCGATCACCCGGTCGGCGCGCAGATACGACTCCGCGGCCGGAGCCGGGCCGAGAAGTACCGCGGTATCGGCCATTTCGACGTGCGGCGCGCTCGCGTCGGCCTCGGAGTAGACCGCGACCGTCCGCAATCCCAGCGCACGCGCGGTCCGGATCACCCGGCAGGCGATCTCGCCGCGATTGGCGACGAGCAAAGTATCGAACTGCATGATCACTCCTAATCAGTGGCCAGAGACATGGCCGCGATCGCGCGGGTCACCCGCTCGAGGACGACGTCGAGCGACTCCCCGATATGGCTGTGCAGCAGCCGGTGCGCCAGCGGAAGATCCTGTGCCAGAACGGCGTCCAGGATGCCCAGGTGTTCGGTGATGGTGGTCTCGATGCGGTTGTTGACCATGAAGTCGTACATCCGGACGTGCCGGATCCGGGAGTTCACCGCCTGGAGCGCCCGCACCAGCTCGGCGTTGCCCGCCGCGGTGAGCAGGGTGACGTGAAACTCCTCGTCGCGCACCACGAATCCGGGTTCCTGCTTCGGCGGATCCGCGTGCAGGGCCAGCCAGGCGGCACGCTCGGCGCGCAGCAGGTCGTGGTCGTGGATGACCGACGGATTGTCGATCGCACGCTGAATTCCGCCCAGCTCCAGAGTGATTCGCAGTTCGTAGAGATCGCGAACCAGCGGCAGGCTGGGCCGGACCGGACTGAACCCGTACTCCTCGCGGCGCAGCAACCCGTCCGAGCAGAGCACGGTCAGCGCTTCCCGGATCGGCGTGCGCGAAATCCCGAAGCGCGCGGACAATTTCGGCTCGGTCAGCCGTTCCCCGAACTTGATGTCACCGTTCATCAATTCGCTGCGCAGCGTCGTGTAGACGACGTCGCGCAGCGGCCGCCCCGCGGCCTCGGCCGGTGTGGCCACCCGTGTCGACATGCGTGTATACGCTATGGACCGCGCGTTTCCACGAGATCACGTCAAGTTAGCAAGCCGTAAGAGTCTGCTCACCGCGGCGGGAAACGGGGGTGCGTCAGCAACGCTTGCCAGGTGCGCGTCCACGGAAACATCGGAATGTGTTCCGCCCCTTCACCGGGCTCGTACGGTTCATCGATATCCGACCCGCCGACCACGATCACGCCCCAGTCCGCCAGCCGCCCGATCGCCTCCTGGACCGCCGGAAACTCCAGCAGCGCCCGATTCGAGAACGGCACCGCCACCACCGGTAGCCCTTTGCCCACCGCCTCCACCAGCAACCCGAGCGGCAACGTATCCGAGATCCCCGCGGCCCATTTGGCCAGTGAGTTCGCGGTGATCGGCGCGACGATCACCGCGTCCGCGGGCGGCAGCAGGTCCGGTGACCCCGGCTCCTTGTACTCACTGCGCACCGGATACCCGCTTTTGCGTTCCAGTTTCTCGACATCGATGAACTTCCGGCCGGCCGGCGAGGCGATCACACAAACCTCCCACCCGTCCGCCTGCGCGATATCGACGAGGTTGCCGATATCCCGCGCCGCGGTGGCCCCGGTCGCGATCGCGTAGAGGACAGGACGCCCGTGCTCGTTCATCAGTCCATGGTGACCCCGGAGTTCCGGTCCCGGCCACCGTATCGACCTCAGTCGATGCCGAAAGGCGCCGCGTAGCGGATCTTTCCGCTCGGCAACGGCCGATCGGCGGTCAGCGTCAGCGCCATCAATGCCTCATCCGGCACCTCGAAACTCACACTGATCCCGAACTCCGAAGCCCGCTCGAACCCGAACCGCGGGTAGTACTCCGGATGCCCGAGCACCACCACCGCATGCTCACCACTTTCCGCCGCCGCCGCGAGCACCGCCCGAATGGCCGCCGAACCCGCCCCCGTCCGCTGATACTCCGGCAACACCGAACACGGCGCGAGACACAACGCGGGCGTTTCCCCGACATAGCACCGCGTCAGCAGCGCATGCCCCACCGGCGTCCCATCACCCAGCGTGCTCACGATCGACAACCCGTCGATCCACGCCACGTCTTTGCGCAGCGCATCCACCAGGTCCGCTTCCTCGGCCGTATCGAAGGCGGCAAGCACGATCTCCCGAACCGCGGAAACATCCGCCGCCGTCTCGACCCGGGTAGCCCACTCACGAACTGTCATCCGTACAACCTAGGACAAGCACCAGCTGATCGGCCTCAGCTTTTCCGCCGGTGGGTCGGACCCAAACTAGGGCGTAAACAGCTCAGCTCTGAGCTTCGGGTAGGGGTCGGTGATCTGGCGCGGAACATCTTCCCGCAGCGCCATTTTCAGCTCCAGAAGGTTCGACCCCGCGACGTAGTGCCGGCTGCTGGTCGCGCCCCGAGCAGCGAGCAGGCCCAAATCCGACAACGCCTTCAGATCGCGGGTGGCGGTGCGCTCGTCGATCTCGGCCCGAGACGAGTACCCGTGCCGCCGAATACGGAAACCGATCAACGCGTCGTAGAGCGCATCTGCCACGCGATCGGGCAGTTTGTGCGCGGCGACGACCTGATCGAGCCGCGCCCACGCCGCCGCGGTGCGCCGCATGCGCCCCTCGACGGTCTGGGCCTGAATATCGTGCGCCCGCAGCGTGAACTTCACCCACAATCGGGCGTCGTGGGCGGGCGACCATCGTCCGGAACCCGAACGCGCCAGCACCCGGTAGTAGTCCTCGGTGTTCGCGCCCAGCCACTCCTCGATACTGCAGAACGGGGGTTCGGCGATGCCGCCGCGCGACACCATCAACGTTTGCAGGGCCCGCGCCATCCGCCCGTTCCCATCCCGGAACGGATGAATCATCACCAGATTCAGGTGCGCCATGGCACCGGCGACGATCGGTTCGATGTCGCCGGTGAGGGATTCGGCCAGCTCCGTCATCAGCTTCGGAACCATTTCCGAGCCCGGCCCCTCGTAGACCGTGTCCCCGCTGGCGTCGTCCCGCACGTAGATCGGTCCGGTCCGGTACTGCCCCGGGCTCTTCTGTAGATCGTGTCCCAACATCATGAAATGCAGTGCCTTGATGGTGGATTCGTCGATCGCCGTGCCGCCCTGCGCGACGGTCAGCACATAACCGAGCGCCTGCCGGTAGCCGCGTATCTCGGCGAAGGTGCGCTGGTCGGCGGTGAGAGCCTCCTCGTAGTCGACGGCGGCGGCTGCGTCGTCGGTCTTGACGACGTATCCCTCGATGCTGTTCGATCCGCGAATAGCGCGGGCCATCAATCTCCGTCGCAACAACCCGGGCCAGCGTTCGGACACCTGCATCGCCGAGGCCAGCGCGTCTCGCCGCTGATAGATGCCGCTGAGGATTGCTTGATCTGTGGAATCGAGCTCGGGTGTCACATAGAGCATGTCGTGCGCCTCCTGTCTCGATGTCGTCGATCTCGAGACATGCTCGGCATCGCTGTCTCTGGCCTTCAGGCGTCAGGACGCTCGGGCGCGGTCTACTGGTAGCCCCGTTTCAGCAGGAACTTCGCTCCTGAGGCGTAGCCGCTGGGGGTGAGGAGTTCGAAGCTGAAGGCGTCGGCGAGGCGGTCGGTGATATTGAAGGCGGCGCAGACAGCCAGGGCGTCTTCGATGTGTGCCCGGGTCACGCCGGTGGCGAGGACTTTTCGCATGTCGTCCGCGGTGGTCGTGCCTTCGCGGGTGAGTTTGCCGAGCAGGTGCAGGGTGGCGCGGAGGCCGTCTTCGATAGGGGCCGAGGTGAGGTCCGTGAGGACGGCTTGGACCTTCTTCTCGTCTTGGTAGGCCTGGGCGGCGGTCGCGGTGTGCGCGCCGATGCAGAAGGCGGTGTTGTTGACCTTCGAGACGTAGGCCGCCATCAGTTCGCGGTCGGCGACCGACCAGGGGGAGGGGCCGCGCATCGCCTCGTGGGTGAATTTCTTGGCGCGGTCACCGTAGAAGTCGGGGCGGTAGAAGACGAGTTTGGCGGCGTCGGGGATCGGCTGCCGGGAGAACAGGCGGATCAGCGCGAAGAGGGCTTTGGTTCCGGGGCGGTAGCCGGTGTTGAGGATGTCGGGGCGCATCAGCCGGTCGCCTCGTCCAAGGCGGCCAGGCCGGCGTCGTACTGCCGGGCCGATTGGCCCACCGCGGCGGCGATCACCAGCTCGAAAAGCTGATCTTCGCTGAAGCCGGCGGCAGCCGCGGCGGCGAAGTCATCGTCGGTGATCTCCGTCGGCTTGGTGGCCACCTTGTCGATCAGCGGTTGCAGCGCGGGCGGGACGCCGGTGTTGTCGAAGGCGCTGCGGCGCTCGTCGGCGGCGGACCGGCCTGGCCCGTGCCGGACCCGGTCGACCAGCTCGCGGAAGGTGACCCGTTTGTTGTCCTCCTGTGGCACAGCAGATTCCACGTGCCCAACGATAGTGCCGTTAGCTCGGAGTGGAAGCAGAAAGGCCCTGACCGTTGAAAACGGTCAGGGCCTTTCATGTGTCTCAACCAACACGTCGGGGTGACAGGATTTGAACCTGCGACCTCTTCGTCCCGAACGCTGCTCCCACGTTCCAGCGTGGGCTACGCAGTACCGCTGAGCTGGCCAGAAGTGCCGTCGAAGATCATCCAGTCACGGGCTGTGCTGTCGCTCTCGCTGCTTTTCTGCTGCCTCGCCGCGATGCTCGTGCCCAGTTCGCGGACTACTCTCTCCGCTTCCTCATACTAAGCCGTCCTGTGCTGAGGGAGGGCTAGTCAAGGGTGCCGTAGGCATCACGCAGTGACGCGCAGCGCCCTTTTACTCGCCCGGGGCGAAGTCAGATCATCGGCGGATGAGGAGGCGGGGATACCACTGATAAGCGGCATGTTAGTGCGTTAGCGGCCTGTACTGTTTCCGCCCGGCCAGTGCCTGTCTCCACTGCCCCGGTGGGGCTCACCGTTGAGCTCGGGCATGGCGCCTCGCAGTCCGTCGGGTGGGCGTACGACCGAAGCTGGTTGTTCGGGGCACCTTTTCGAAGCGATCATGTCAAGATGACTTGCAGCCCAGGACAGTTCGCGGACGCCGACTGTCCATCGGATCGGAGCCGGGCTTGCGAGGGACTCAAGAACGGTGCCTTGGCAAGCCCGAACGCACTGGGCGACAGAACCGATAGCTCGTTTCATTTGATTGTCAACCGTTTTCGTGTGGGTTCCGATTCGATCCGCACATAGGGCATTCGAAACAGAAAGGTCACTGCGATGGAGCTCAAGACAGAGTTCGAGATCACTCCGGCCCCTCTGCTCACGGCATCTCAGTTCGTCTTCAACCGCTCGGATACCACAAGTAGCCGGACCTTGATGTTCCACGAGCGCGTGGAACAGACGGTGGCGTGGAAGCGGATCGAGACCGTCACGCAAGCCGTCGAGGCGACTCTGGGGGAGTATCAGATCAGCTTCCGTGTCGATGGTGAAATGGAAGTCGCAATACCGGTGGGGCCGATCGCGCTCACCTTGGGTACCGGTGACGAGGGAACGGAAAAGACGAGAGTCTACGTGCGGCTCATGCCTCCTGTCCATATTCCGCCCAAGAGCAAGCTCACCGCGACCATGACCGTCTATGGAGGTCAGACTCGGGTAGGCCTCGCTGAGGAGTGGTCGGCTTGGAAGATCACTCTCGAGTGCCCGCTGTACGCCGAGGTGGACTTCGTGGCCGAGCCGCTCGCCGGGGAAACTGGAGAAACCCGGACATGGAAGTCGGACATTGTGGCACTTGCCGATGGTCCTCATTTCTCACACCCTTAGCTCCGACCGCAGCGGCCAGCGCTTCCGCGCCGAGCTACGGCCATGGTTGGCTAAGCGCTGGAAGCGGTTGCCTCACATAGGTATTCGATCGCACTGTTGTCGAGTTCCAGAGCGGAATAACGCCACCCTCAAAGAACAAGTAGGTCACGCGAAACCGTGACCTACACAACCCGATTGAGCCCCGCCCGGCGATCGGCGGGGCTCAATCGTTCTGCCCGGCGTCTCGATCCGTGACGTCATCGGCATTACAGGTCGTCGCCGAAGCGGAACCACGGCCAGTCGACCGGGCAGAGTGCTGGCCGCTTCGTGCTCAGCTGCGGGAGGTAAGTCGGGTACGGCTGCCCAAGCTCCCACACTTCTCGGTTCATGCAGAGGCGACCAAACATGTCCTGGAGTGGAAGTTGCGGGCGTAAGCGCGGTTACCGACGTGCCGACGCGGCCGCCTGCCGCAGCGAAGCGGAGGCCGGCGGTTGCGCGGCGCGGCGCGGCGGTAGCCGCGCTGGCGGCGCGCAGCGCCGCTCTTGATCCTGTATGGCGGAATTCGGCAATCACCGAGTTAGCCGGTGGTTGCGCAGAAGGCCAACAACGGCGTCAGGAATCCCGAACCTGAACGCGAGATCGCTCCGTGTTCGCTGGAAGGGCCGGAATGTGCTGGGTTCCAACGGTTTCGGTCGGTGAGCTGGCGTATGGTGATGGCACCTCTTCCCGCGGGGCGGTGGACATTGGTCCAGACATCGCGCCCAGGGAGGAGGTGGTGGGGAATGGCGAAACATCGCCGGAAAAAGCAAGAGGCTCCGGTCGACTACGGCATCATCTTTGCGGGAGTTGCCGTAATCGCCGGAGCACTCGTCTTGGTCCGCTGGTTGCGAGCTAAGTAACCCACCAGATGGGGCGTCGTGTCAACGACGGCGTCCCATCGCCCAGCATCACTTGCGTGACCGCTCAATTGTACCAACTGTGCACACCGTCCACACCTGGCTGGAACGTGCAGTTGTCCGGGTCGCGCCCTAGTCTTCGCGCGTCGAATCCAGCACCCACTGCATGTACCCGGCGTGCGCATCCACCACGGGCACCGCTAGTACCTGTGGCGTCTCGTCGGCGTGCTCGGCGTTCGCTCGCTCGATGATCGCCGACACGAGCGACCGCCGAGTGTGCAGAACCACCAGGTTCTCGGTGTCATCGTGAATCTGGCCGTCCCAGCGGTAGATCGAGCGAATGCCGGGGATGATGTTTCCGCACGCCGCCAGTCGGTCTGCGACCAATCGCTTCGTGAACTCGGCCAACCACACCGGGTCGGACGCGGTGACGGACACGTCTACTAATTCGGTCTCTTGGGCCATGCCCGCAAGTTTCCATCAGTCGCAACCAGTTCCGCTATCACCTGCTCGACCTGATCACGCTCGCGAGCGATCGCACCCCACCCGCGGATTACCAAACCCGCCTGACTGAGCCCGACCCACGAACCGACCATATACGAACCATGCGGGTGCAAGGCGAAGTACAAGGTGCCCTTGGACCGCACGGCGCCGTCGGTTGCGACGTACCAGCCCATCAACGATTCGCCGTCCCACAATCGCATCTGGCCGCGCCATTCATAGCTGCCCTCTTGGACGCTGCGGGCGCGTGACCCATCCAGCGCCAGCACTGCACCATCCTGTGCGACAGAGAGCGGGTGGACATCGATCCGTTCAACGTCGTCCAGCCAGGTTTGCCAAGCGGCCCACCAGTGACCGGTCAAATCCAGACCTTGCGTCGCAACGCCGGCCAACTCAGTCAGGGAAATATCCAGCGCGGCTGCCAATGCAGCGGCGTTCGACAGCGACGGCTCAGATTTGCCGTTTTCGTATCGGTCAATCGTCCTCTTGTCGACTCCGATCGCCGCGCCCAACTCTTCCTTACTGAGGCCCTTTTCCTCTCGGGACCTACGGATCACGTCGGCTGTCCTGCTCACCGGTTCATCCTCTCTCGTCTGCTCAAACCTGCGCAAAGGCTGGCATGTGGTCGTAGCATCGATGACAGATCTGTCATTCAGCGACAATCATGTCACCTTCCGGAGGGGGCGAACACCCATGAAGAAGCGAGCAGTGCTCTACCTGCTGAAGGATTTGTCCGGCAAGAACCAAGAACGCCACGAGCGCGAGATGGCGAATCTGGCCCGCGAATGGGGCTTCGACGTTGCGCGGCGGTTGGCAATCCCTCGAACCTCGACGACTCCCTTGATGGGCCTGGTTAAGTCCATGTACAAGGTCGAGGCAGCTGCGGTTTTCGTGCCGAATCTCGCACATCTGATGCGCGGGGAACGCGCCGTGACTGAGCGGTGCCTGCTCGTCGACACGTCCACACGTGCGACGTACCGGAAGTACCACAAATGGCCGAATACGCTTGGAAGCAAAGGATACTCACGCGATTTCGACTTCGTCTTCGACGATGCCGAGAAGGAGGAGGCTTGGCTCGCCGCCTGTCGACTGACCCGCATAGAGCCGCAGTAGCGGCCGCGGCTCAGTCGTTGGACTCAAGTCTCCTGAGGATCAACTGCGCAGCGCCAGTCGGCTGGACCTGGTCGGTGTTGACCACGAGATCGGGATTGCGAAGGCGCGGGGTAGCGTCCCACGCGGCCATTCGGGCAGCAGTGTCACCGGTGGCACGCTGAGCGCTCCTGGCCTGCGCGGTTTCTCGCGAACAGGTCAGTTCAACCACCGTCCAGCTGGCTTCTGGCACGGCTTCGCGAATGGCATCGACGACTTCGGGTTGTCCGGCATGGACTACTGGGATCGATCCAGCTTCGAGCGTGAGCACAAGAGTGGGGCGGTCGATCACGTATCGAGCTCCGTAACGTGAGTTCTCCCAAGCGATTTGGCCACTGGCGGCTAGGTCGTTGAGGAAGCCTTCGGTGACCATTCGATAGCCCACAGTCCGCCCCGGCCCCGCCTTGAACCGCTCGTAGAGCTGGAACCGTGAGTCGGCGGCAGTGAGAGTCGCCGTCACGGTGTCCTTGCCCGAGGCCGGCGGACCATAAAGGAGAAGACCGTGGTTCATGACTTCGGGTCCGCAGTGACGGCGGCCTGCCGGGCCAGATTCTCAGCCAGGCGGCGAGCCTGCATGTGTAGCGGCTTGCTGTCTGGGTCGTTGTCGATCACGACATGCGGCAGCAGAGGCCGAAATTCCAAATCGATTTGGCGGGAGTGTTCATCCCAGTTCGCGAGCTTCCAGCGATCGCGGGCTGCGCCACGTCGTCGCAGGTACATGTGCATGGTTTCCAAGGTGCAGCGGACCCAGACGAACGTAACGTCGGCCTGGTCCTCGTTGAACCTGGCTTCAACATTCTCCAGCCAGTTCTGATCGTTGAACTCTCGCAGGTATGGGGCGCTGCCGATGCAGGAATTGCCGCACTGGACGTTGTCGCGGATGACTGCATCCAGGGCTTCGTACTCGCGCGGCCGAATCCGGGTGAGGTAGATGTCGGACTCGCGATCATCGAACGTGGATCCGAGATCCTCAAGCGCGGGCTCGATGATTGGTCGGGCGATTGTGTCCTTATCCAGGAGAGCCCAGCCGGTCATGCGGGCAAGTACGCGGGAGAACTCGGACTTCCCACTGCCGGGCCAGCCTCCGACCAGGACGACTTGCGGCCTCGCTGGACGTTCGGGATCGGCTGTCAGCAGACGCTGGCGTACGTCGGCGGGCGTGGTGACCACACGTCCCGAGCGCGCCTTGCTAGTGACGAATCCATCTTCGACCAGCAGCTTTACGGCCTCGCTGATGGTGAAGACGCTCACCTCCCACTGAGCCGCTAGTTCCCTCGTCGAGGGCAATCGCTCGCCATCACGCAGGCGACCGGCCTCGATGTCGTTCCGGATGCCTTGGGCTACCCGCCGATGCATCGACATCCGCGGTTGCTGCGACTCGGACACGAGGTCTCCTTCGATAACAGTTGGCTAACGGAGCATAACAGTTAGCAGGGTTGATGCCACGTCCCCGGCCTGTTGATCTCCGTTAGCTGCACTTTCACTCGAAATAACAGTTGTTATGATTCATAACAACTGATAGGTTCGTGATATTCCGCACAGCGAGTGTGGGAGTCATCACCGAACAAGGAGACATCGACATGGCAATCCCCAAGGGCTACGGCTTTCCGATCGAGTTCAACACCGCATTCCCGGAGCGGCTGCTGTTGATGAGCCCCATCGGGCCAGCGATCAAGTACAACTCCGACCGCAACGCGGCCCCCGAGCAGAAGTACGACATCGACCCCAAGACCGGTGAGGGCACGGGCCTGCCGCTGTGGACCGCGACCGTCAGCGACCCCCAGGGCAAAGGCCGACGGGCGTCGTTCGAGATCACCTTCGTCGCCCGGCAGCAGCCGGTCCCCGCTGGCCAGCAGCTCTCGGACTCGATCTGGTTCATCGAGCTGGAGGGTTTGACCGCCCACCCGAAGGTTTCGGGTCAGGGCGAGTTCAAGTACCTGGACTACGTCTACCGCGCGACCGGCATCAAGGGTGACAACTCCGGTGCCAAGCAGCCGCCGAGCGATCCGGGTGCGTCGCGTCCGGCTAAGGCGGCCTGATCATGGGCACGAACGCAGCCACCAGGGCCATGTTCGCCGCACGGGTCTTCGCGGTGCTCACCATCGTCGTAGTCGGCGTAGCGGCGTTCGTGCTCAGCTTCACCACGTTGCGGGATCTCGCTGTGCTGGCGCACATTCCGGAGCAGTGGGCGTGGTGTCTGCCGGTCGTGATCGACGGCACCATCATTCAGGCCACTCTCGGGGTGCTGGTGCTGGCGGCTTCCCCGGAGCGTCGCTGGTTCATGTGGGTGCTGGGAGTCGGGGCGGTGGTCTCCATCGCCGGTAACAGCCTTCACGCTGTTGCCGCCGGTCGTGAGCTGCCGTGGTGGGTGGCTGCGCTGGTGGCGGCTATCGCCCCGATCTCCCTGCTCGTCGACACACACGGCCTGGCCGTGCTCGTCCGTGCGGCACAACCTGTTTCGGCGCCAGAGCCGGTCGCGGTGCCGGTGGCCGACGAGTTGGCCGGCCGACCCGAGCAACTTCCCGAACCTGCCCCACTTCCTGAGCCCGAACCCGTGCGTGTGCCTGAGCCGGTGCGTGCGCCCGCGGCTCCAATCGTTCCCTCGACTCGCCCGGTGATCCCGGTGCGCCCCATTCATCCCCCGCGACCAGTGCAAGAAGCGCTGCCGATCGCGGTCTCCTAGAAGGAGCTCGACATGAACACTCTTGTGACGACTGATGTATCGGTCGACGTAGACCCGACAGCCGAATACCAGCCCGCGCACGGCTACATCTACGGCCTGAATAACCAGTATCAGGGGTGGATGGATGCCTACATCCTGGTCCGCTGCGGCCGTGATGTGCGGATGGCACTCGACATTGGGCACGCCCGTGCTCTGGCCGCTCAACTCACTGCCGAGCTGGCCAACCACGACATCGCGACCGCCGACTACAGCGTCGACCTGGTCAAGGCGGTGGCGTGATGCGCGCCGTCGTTCTCCGCAACCCGGCTATGGCGGGTGTGCTGGTCTTCGCCGCCGTAGGGGTGGTCCCGGCCACGCTGATTCTCACGGCGGACCGCGAACCTGCCGTCGTTGTCGCTCCGATGGCTACCGCGGCTCCGATCTCGGAGTGCGTGATGTTCTGCCAGAACGGCCAAGGCGGTCAGGCGAGTCCGAAACCGCAGGCAGGTTGCGTGATGTTCTGCAACGACAAGCAGGCACCACGCGCCGAAACCCCTGAGCAAAAATGCTGGCTGCTGTGCTCGAACAACGGTCACAAGCCGAAATCGGTTGCGGGAGAGGGTGATCGGTGATGGCGCTGTTCTCGATCGTCGCTGTGCTGGTTGCTTGGATCGGTTTGGGCTGGTGGCTGCGCCATCTCGGTGCGGGACCTCGACCGGTCACCGCTGCCGGGATCGCCGCCGATGCTCCGCCGGAATTGCGTGCGGCGGTGTTCATCTTCGCTGACGCCGGCCAAACCACCCTGATGTTCCACATCCTCGGGCTCGGCTCAGCGGAGAAGGGTTTCCCGAAGCTCGACTCCATCGCCTACACCGAGCACGGCCTCGAGGTCGACATCCTCATGCTCGGTGGCCAGTCGCTCAAGGACTGGTCCAACGACGAAACCCTCGCCCAGCTCGCCACCTATCTCCAGGTGCCGAAGGTGACAGCGGAGTCACCTGAGCCCAGCTGGGTCCGTCTCCAAGTGCGGGTGTATGACACCCTCGCCGCTGCGGCAGTGCCGCCGGAAGTGGTCCCCGATGACGTGGACTTGGAGGCGGTCCCGGTCGGGATCACCGAAAACGGTGCGGCGTGGCTGCTGCGGATCCTCTACGCGCACATCCTGCTCGCTGGTGCCACCGGTTCCGGTAAGGGCTCGGTGCTGTGGTCGATCCTCTACCGGCTCGGCCCGGTCATCAAAACCGGTCTGGTGGATGTGTGGCTGGCAGATCCCAAGGGCGGCGCGGAATTCGGGCGTGGGGAGGGCAAGCTGTTCACCCGCTTCGCCACGACCAGCGACACCATCCTCGCGATGCTGGAAGAGGCCGTCGAAGAGATGGACGAACGCTTGGCTCGCATGCGTGCGGCCGGCCTCCGCAAGCTGGTTCCGACTCTGGACGAACCGGTGATCCTGATCATCATCGACGAGGCGGCCTCGCTGTCGTCGTATGCGACCCGTGACGAACAGGAGCGGTTCCGCCAAGCCTCCGGCAAGCTGCTGTCCAAGGGCCGCGCCGCTGCGATCACGGTCATCGCCGCCTTGCAGGATCCGTCCAAGGAGACGATGCCCAACCGGCAGTTGTTCCCGGTCCGGATCGGGTTGCGGCTGGACGAACCCACCCAAAACACGATGGTGCATGGTCAGGGTGCCAAGGATCGTGGTGCGCGCTGCCACGAGATCTCCGAACACACTCCCGGTGTCGGCTATGTCGGCGAGGACGGCGCCACAGGTTTCGTGCGGGTCCGGGCCTTCTGGGTCGCCGACACCGATATCGACTGGCTGGTCGAAACCTACTCACCTTCCGCGACAGTGGATTTGGCTCCACAGGCCGACTACTCCGGTTTCGATCCCGATGACCTGGGTGATGGGCCGGTGGCGGCATGAAACGCGGAATCGTCACCGAACGCCACGTGGTCATCTACTGCGACACCTGCGGAGACCTGTTCTCCGAGAACGAGAACGAAGGCATCTGCTTCGCCTCGGTCTCCCAAGCCATCGAATACCTGGCCACCCGCTCCGCCGGTGTCGGCTGGCTCTACGACGGTGACCTGATTCGCTGCGACGGCTGCCTCGCCTCGGCCTACTGCCTCGAGCACGGCCACACCTTCCCGAAGTCCTGGCAGTCCACCGAGACACCGCTAGGCACCCTCACCACCCGCATCCGCACCTGTGACCGGTGCGGCACTCCCGAACGAGAGGCCCAGCCATGACCATCCGCACCTCCCGCACTTCGTCCCGCCCGGTCGACCGCGAGGACATCGACGCCGTCGTACATCTGCGCTCGGTCGGTCGCTGCCGCTACGAACGCCGCGGCTTCGACCCGCTCTCGGTCGCGCTGCATCTGCTGGCCGATACCGGGGATCTGCCCGGCTGGGATTCGGCCGGCCTCGACGACGAGGAGTTCGACGAGTGGGACTGGGCGGCATGACCGTCGGTAAGCCGGTGCTGTGGGGCGTGCTGATCGGACGGTCGGTACGCCCCCTGCCCAAGGCCCGCAACGTCACCGACGCCAACCTCCACGCCACCAGCATCACCATCACCAAGGGCGTGAAAACCACTGTGGTGTACCGGCATTCAGAGCGCGAGATGTGGCGCAAGTGGAGCAATGAAGAAACCGTCCCCACCCAGCTCGGATTCGACCTGTTCGACAAGGAGGCCCAGTGATGGCCACGAAAAACACTGCCCGGCAAACAAATCCGGTTGACCAGCTCTTCGATTTCGTTTCCGAAATGCTGCTGGAACTGCTCTGGCAGCTCGGCAAAGGCGTGGGCTTGCTGGTGTGGTGGGCGGTGTTGTTCCCCATGATTTCGCTGCCGGTCGCTGGTGCGGTTGCGGCGGGTTGGTTCCACGGTGAGGTGTGGGTGTTCGTGGTGGTCGGGGTGTCCATCGCGGGGATGGTGCTGTGGCGCCTGTGGAGTCCGCAGACCTTCGAGCGGTGGCTCACCGGACGCATCCGGTTCCGTGCACTGCGCTGGTGGCGCTACACCCGCCGCTGGGACACGCTGCTGACCGCCTGCAACCTGACCATGCCCGGCAGCAACGACACGATCCTCGTACCGCGGATCAAGGACACCCAGATCGGCGAGACCATCGACCGCCTGGCGGTGAAGATGCTCGACGGCCAATGTCCCGACGACTACGACAACCGCCTCACCAAGCTGGCTCACGCGTTCGGCGCGCTGGAATGCCGCTCGAGCATCGTCGGCCCCGGGGTCATGGAACTCGCGTTCCGCCATGGAGATTCTCTCGCGGTACCGGTCGCGGTTCCCCCACATCTGGGCCTACGAGGAAAGGACGCTGCCTGATGAACGACAACGCCATCGACCTCGACGCCGATGCCACGGTCCCCGCGGTGCGTGAGACCGCAACTGCTCGCCGCGCGATGCCGGACCTGCACGAGATCGCCCAAACCGCCGCCGACAACTTCGAGGTCTGCCGCCGGCCGATCCCGATGCGCATCGAAGACCCGATCACCGGCAAGGTCACCTACGAGGGCGCGCCGTGCAAGTCGACGATGGAATCGGTGTGCCCGGCCTGCGCCAAAGCCAACCGACTGCTGCGGATCGCTCAATGCCGCGAAGGCTGGCACGCCGACACCGAACCCATCGCCCCACACGCCGACCCGACCAGTTTGCAAAAGGAACTGGTCACCGCCCGGTCCGATCTCGCCGACCAGTACCACCAGGCGGTCACCGACGCCGATGAGGAGCTGGCCGAGGGCATTCAGGAGTTGGTGCGCGAACTCGATGCCGAGCTTCGGGAAACCGGGCTGCGTGGTCGCCTCCCGGCCTTGGACGCTACCGGGAAGGATCGGCGTCGACGCTCCACCCGCCGCCGCCAGGACGTCCCGGACCTCCCGCGGCTACCGGTCGCGAAAACCACGATCGGCAAGCAGTTCGCCGAGTTGTACCGGCCCTCGATGTTCGTCACGCTCACCATGCCCAGCTACGGCTACATCAACGGCGACGGCGCCACCGACAGCGACGGCAAGGTGTGCTCGGACGGCTCTCCGGTCGATCCCGGCTTCTACGACTACCGCCGCGCTGCCCGCGACATCGTGTTCTTCTCCAAGCTCGTCGACCGCTGGATTCAGAACCTGCGCCGCGCGGTCGGCTGGGACGTGCAGTACTTCGCCACTGTGGAACCGC
Source organism: Nocardia sp. NPDC051832 (assembly GCF_040681285.1). NCBI lineage: Bacteria > Bacillati > Actinomycetota > Actinomycetes > Mycobacteriales > Nocardiaceae > Nocardia > Nocardia sp. NPDC051832. The sequence continues at coordinate 1,009,050 of NZ_JBFAYL010000001.1, read as the reverse complement.
AGAAACGCGGAGCCCCGCACCTGCACATCCTCCTGCGTGGCGCGGTGTCGCGCGAAATCCTCAAGCAGGTCACCGCGGCGACCTACCACCAGGTGTGGTGGCCCAACTTCGACCCTGAGGACCGCGTCTACGGCGGTGAGCATCAGCCGGTCTGGGACGACCACCTGGGCACGTTCATCGATCCGGAAACCAAAGAGTCGCTGACCTATTGGGATGACGCGCTCGATGTCCTGGACACGGTCGATGATCTGGAACCGGCGCATGTGGTGCGGTTCGGTGCGCGCATGGATCGTCAGCAGATCCTCGGTGTCGTCGGCGGAACCCAGAAGGCCGGCCGAACCATCGGCTACATCACCAAGTACCTCACCAAGTCCATCGCCGAAGTCGTCGAACCCCAATCCGACCGCGCCGCCGACCACCACGACCGCCTCCACAAGGCGCTCCAGAACGTCCCCTGCTCGCCCCGCTGCGCGGTGTGGCTGGAATACGGCATCGTCCCCCAGGGCGCCAGCGACAAAACCATCCCCGGCCGCTGCAAGGGCAAAGCACACCGCCGAGACACCCTCGGCCTGCCCGGCCGCCGAGTCCTGGTCTCGCGCAAATGGTCCGGCAAAACCCTCGTCGATCACAAGGCTGACCGCGCCGAGTTTGTTCGGCAACTGCTCGCCGACGCCGGTATCGAAAAGCCCGACACCTCGCACCTGCGAGTGACACCGGTCGAACCAGGCGACAAGTCCCGGCCCCTGCGCGAGCACCTGATCATGGGCGCGATCGCCAAACGGACCACCTGGCGCGCGGAGTACCTGCGAGCACGCATGGCAGCAGAACCACCAGGCCAGCAAGAAACTTCGGCAATTCAAACGGCAGCGTGAGAAAGGACGAGCTGATGCAACTGATCAATGGTGATCGACTGCGGCGGGCCGAACAGGCCACATACACAGTCGACGAAGTAGCAGCCCTGCTGCACCTATCCCGAGGCAACGCCTACCAGGCGGTTCAGGACGGAGTGATCCCGGCAAAGCGGATTGGCCGCCGCTGGGTGATCTCTCGCAAGACCTTCCACGAATGGCTGGAAGCTCCCGACAACATGAAGGAAGCGGTGTAGCGCAATGGGTTTCATCGATCAGCTCGACTCGGGCAAGTGGAAGGCGTTTTGGCGCGAGCCGTCCGGTTCCCAGCGCTCCAAGACCTTCGCCACGAAGAAGGAGGCCAAGACCTTCCTAGCGCAGGTGGAGGTGTCCAAGTCCACCGGAATCTACGTCTCGCCACATGCCGGGCGCATGCTGTTCGGCGACCACGCAGAGCAGTGGATGAAGACGTGGAACGTTGACCGCACCACCGAAGCGCGGGACGAATCCATCATGAAGACGCATGTGCTTCCGCAGTGGAAGGGCTGGCAGCTCGGCAAGATCGACCACTTGTCGGTGCAGAAGTGGATTACCGAGCTGTGCGACCGCCGGTCCCGGGCGACCGTCGTCGAATGCAAGCGCATGATGTCCGGCGTGATGCGTTCGGCGGTGAAGAACCGCATCATCGGAGCCGACCCCACTATCGGCGTCCGAATCCCGAAGCGCCGAATCCGCGATACCGACGAACAGGTCTTCACCCGCGAAGAAGTTCGGCAACAACTTCTTCCGGCAATCCGCCCGGAGCACCACCGAACCCTCGTTGCCACGGCGGCCTTCACGGGAATGCGCTGGGGTGAGGCCATTGGGTTGTGCCGGGACGCTGTCGACCTCGACCGCGGAATCGTACGAGTGATCCGAACGGTGACCGAGGTGGCCGGCCACTGCGAGTTCAAGCCGTTCCCCAAGACGCAAGCAGGGCGCCGCGAAATCCCGATCCCGAAATGGCTTGGCGCACAACTGGATGACCACATTCGCGAGCACGGGACCGGGCACAACGGGCTGATCTTCACCAACGAGGCGGGCGGTGCCCTGCGCAGAACCTTGTTCAGGTCCCGGGTCTGGCGTCCCTCGCTCGTTCGGGCCGGTCTCCTCGGTGAGGTCTGGGAAGAGCCTGACCACGGTGGGTTCGAAGCGAACTGGATGGACGAAGACGGAGATGTCTTTTCGGAAGTCTTCGCCAAGTACGACCAGGCGGTGAAGCATGTCGCCCGGTACGAGCACGGCGGTCTGACTTTCCATGATCTCCGGCACAGCTACGGAACCTGGCTCGCCGATGATGGCATCCCGCCGCATCGGCTCGCGAAGATCATGGGACACGAGAACGTCACCACCACCATGCAGCTGTATGTGCACCGGACCGATGATCACGACACTGTCCGTGGCTCACTCGGCGACGAGGACGACGACGACTCGGACGGCGTGCTGGTGAGCTGATTTCAGGCTGATGCTGCCTTTTCGCTGCCTCCGGGGCTCACCGAGCCGACATCCGGACATGGGAGAGCAGAAAGGCCCTGACCATTCCTGCTGGTCAGGGCCTTTCTTGTGTCTCAACCAACACGTCGGGGTGACAGGATTTGAACCTGCGACCTCTTCGTCCCGAACGAAGCGCGCTACCAAGCTGCGCCACACCCCGTGAAGCGAACCTGGAGTAGCTTACAACAGGGCGGCGGTAGGAGTTAAATCCGCTGGTCAGGGCGCTAGTCTGGGCGCTTGGTCAGGTGTTGTGCGGGCGGACGCTGGCGAAGATTCGCTTGGCGGTGTCGGGGTCGACGGCCTTGGGGACGCCGATGTCGGCGGCGATCACCATGACGAAACTGCCCTGCTCGGCGGGGGTGGCGAAGGTGTAGACGGAGTATTCGGCGGCGCAGCCGGGGTTCGGGTTGTTGATGCGCCCCCGGGTCTCCACGAAGACGCCGTTCTGGCTGCCGTCATAGGAGGCCAGCGGTTGCGGCGCGCCGGGATTCGCGCCGCCGGAATAGGCTTGGGCGGCTTTCGCGCCGAGTTCGAGTGCCGCGCTGGTGGTATCGGCGGCATCGGATCCGGTGAGCAACGCGATGGTGCGGGTCGAGCCGGGGCAGTAATCCTTACCCTCCGACGCCATCCCCTTGCCCATCACCGTGTTCGGCGGTGCCCCGAACTTGCCGGTGACATCCGGCGCCGCCACGGTCCAATCGGCGGGCACGTCGTAGGCCGCGCCGCTGTCCGGGGCGAGCACCACCTGATAGCCGGGCACCAGCGGCTTCTGGTTGTTCGGCTCCGCCGTCGGCGCCGCGGCCTTCGATTTCGCGGCCGGACCGGGTTTCGTGGAGAGCGCGCTCACCATGCCCGGCGCGTCCCCGATACCCGGATCCTCGGATTCGCCGTGCGTGACCACCGCCAGGGCGCCGCCGACGAGAACCAGTGCCGCCACCGCGATCCCGATCCAGGCTTTGCCGCCGCCTGGTTTCGGCGCGGGTGTGCCGTGCATCACCGGACCGGGCCGGACCGGCGATCCCCAGTTGCCCGGCTGCGGATCGAAATGCTGAAAGGTGGTCTGCCACTGCATGTCCGGGCCGGGCTGCGGCCACTGCCCGGACTGCTCCGCGGCGCCCGAATACTCGAATACTGGCTGCTGGGGATACCCCACCCCGGTGCCGCCCACGCCTTCGTGGCGCGGGTCGTCGAATCCTCTGCCGCTCAAAGTTGTCCCCTGCGTTGACTTCTCGTCTCGGCAGGGGACCCTAGCAAGCTGCGGCCGGTACGGCTAACTCAGCGTGCGACAGCCTCGGAGGCCGACAGCCCGCGATCGGATTCGCTGAGCGGTCGCTTCGGCGGCGCCGCCACCAGAGTCAGCAGCGTGGCCTCCGGCCGGCAGCAGAACCGGTACGGCGCCCACGGCGAGGTGCCGACGCCCGCGGACACGTGCAACTGGGTGTGCTCGCCCCACTTCGAGGGGCCCTTCACCCGGGACTTGTCGATGCCGCAATTGGTAACCAGCGCGCCGTAACCCGGCAGCACCAGCTGCCCGCCGTGCGTGTGCCCGGCCAGCACCAGGTCGTACCCGTCCTCGGCGAACCGGTCGAGCACCCGCGGCTCGGGGGAGTGCGTGAGCCCGATCCGCAACTCGGCGAGCGGATTCGGCGCCCCGGAGACGGTGTCGTAGCGATCGCGTTGCAGGTGCGGGTCGTCGACGCCGGCGGTGGCGATGCGCACTCCCGCGACCTCGAGATCGCGGCGCACATGCGTCAGATCGAGCCAGCCGCGTTCGGTGAACGCCGCGCGCAGATCCTGCCAGGGCAGCGGCGCGCCGTAGACCCGGCGATGATCCTTCTTGAAGTACTTGAGCGGGTTCTTCGGCACCGGCGCGAAGTAGTCGTTGCTGCCGAAGACGAAAAGACCCGGGCGGGAAAGCAATCCGCCCATGGCCTGCACCACCGCGGGCACCGCCTTCAGGTGCGACAGGTTGTCGCCGGTGTTGACGACCAGATCCGGTTCCAGCCGGTCCAGCTCCCGCAGCCACTGCTGCTTGAGCTTCTGACCGGGCATCATGTGCAGGTCGCTGAGGTGCAGCACCCGCAGGCTCGACGATCCCGGCGGCAGCACCGGCATGGTGGCCTCACGCAGCACGAACGCGTTTCGCTCGATCAGCGAGGCGTAACCGATTCCAGCTACCGCGGCCCCGGCGGCTCCCAGCGCGGTTCGGCGGACAGCGGAGGTCGAAATCACGGGCATTTGCCCAGCATAGGTGAGGCACCTGCGAACCGCCGAGTGTGTTCAGGCACAGGGGTGTGTTCCCCGCGGTTGTGTCGAAATGTAGTGGGCGGCGCGCGGCGCAGCGGCTACCGTGAGGCGCATGTCGGAACTCAAAGCGAGGTTGCGGACGGATATGACCGCCGCGATGAAAGCCAAGGACACGCTGCGCTTGGGCACTTTGCGCATGCTGCTGTCCGCGATCCAGAACGCCGAGGTCGCGGGTTCGGAGGCGCGCGAACTCTCCGACGCCGACGTCATCGTCGTGCTGCAGAAAGAAGCGAAGAAGCGCAACGAGTCGGCCGAGATCTACACCCAGAACGGCCGCGGTGAACTGGCCGCCAACGAGCACGCCGAGGCCCGGATCATCGACGAGTACCTGCCCTCGCAGCTCACCGAGGCCGAGGTCGCCGACCTGGCCGACACCGCGATCGCTCAGGTCGCGGAGCAGAACGGGGAGCGCCCGGGCATGCGCCAGATGGGCCAGGTCATGAAGATCGCGACGGCGCTCGCGGAAGGCAAGGCCGACGGCTCCCGGATCTCGGCGGCCGTCAAAGCCCGGCTCTGACACCGCCCGCAACGAAAAACCGCCGACCCGGACACGTTCCGGGTCGGCGGTTTTCTGCTGTGGCTACCTGGGCCACCAGGGCGGCAGCGGCAGCCCCGGCGGCAAGGCCGGCGGCGGTGGCGCCGGTCCCGGCGCCGGTGTCGGCGCGCGCTGCGTCCCGTCACTGATGTAGATCGTCACCACCGAACCCGGGATCGCCGACCCGTTCGGCGCGGAATTCATCACCGCGCCCTTGGGCAGCGGCCCGGCGCCGTTCACGACGGTCACCTGGAATCCGGCGGCGGTCAGCGCGGCGGTCGCCTCGCCCTGCGACAGCCCGTTCACATCGGGGACCTGCGCGTTGTTCGAGCCGCGCACGTATTTGTCGTCCAGCGGCGGCAGCCCCGGCGGCGGGAACCGGTCCTGCACGCCCTTGATCGAGTTGAACCAGGTGCGGGCCGGTTCGTTACCGCCGAACAGGTTGCCGCTGCCGCAGTTGCGCAGCGGGAACGAGCAGATCTCGCCGGGCGTCGGGCTGTCGCCGTAGATGTAGGTGGCGCCGGCCAGGGAGTTGGTGAAGCCGACGAAGGCCGAGGAGCGGTGGCTTTCGGTGGTGCCCGTCTTGGCGGCGACCGGTGCGTTCCAGCCGGTCGAGCCGGCCGCGGCGGAGGCGGTGCCGCCCGGGTCGTGGTCCTTGCCCATCGCGTTGGCCAGCGTGTTGGCCAGACCGGGTTCGACCACCTGCTCGCAGGCCTGCTGGGTCAGCGGCACCGTCTTGCCGGTCCGGTCGACCACCTCGCGGATCGGGTTCGGCGGGCACCACTTGCCGCCGGACGCCAGCGTCGCCATCACATTGGACAGCTCCAGCGGGTTGATCGCGACCGGGCCCAGGGTGAACGAGCCCAGGTTCTGGTTCTTCACCATGTCGGCCAGGCTCTGGTTGCCGAAGCCGGAGGTGCCGGGCTCGGTGTAGGAGCGCATGCCGAGCCGCACGGCCATGTCGACAGTCGGGGTCACGCCGACGGCCTGGATCAGCTTGACGAACGTGGTGTTCGGTGAGGTGGCGAGCGCTTCGGTCACCGACATCGGCGACTTGTACTTGCCCGCGTTCTCCACGCAGTAGGTCTCCGGCGGGCAGCCGCGCGCACCGCCGTTACCCATGCCCTTGGCGTCGAACCGGCCGGGCACGTCGAGCTGGGCGTTGATGCCCATGCCCTTCTCCATCGCCGCCGCGGTGGTGAAGAGCTTGAACACCGAGCCCGCGCCGTCACCGACCATCGAGAACGGCTGTGGCTGCATGGTTTCGTTGGCGTCGCGGTTGAGGCCGTAGGTGCGGCTGGAGGCCATCGCGACCACCGGATGCGAATCCTGGCCCGGCGCGATCACCGACATCACCTGCGCGATGTCGTCGAGGTTCGGGTTGGCGGTCTCGTTGATCGCCCGCTTCACCGAATCTTGCACGGCCGGATCCAGGGTGGTCTTGATCAGGTAGCCGCCCTTGTCGATCTGGTCCCGGCTGATCCCGGCGTTGGCCAGGTACTGCACCGCGTAGTCACAGAAGAACCCGCGATCGTTGGCGGCGATGCAGCCGCGCGGCAGGCCCTTGGGCTCGGGCAGCACGCCGAGCGGTTCCAGCTTGGCCTTGCGGAACTCGTCGGCCCGGCTCGGGATGTTCTGGATCATGGTGTCCAGCACGGTGTTCCGGCGGGCCAGCACGCCCTCTTTGTTGGTGTAGGGGTTCAGCTTGGAGCTGGACTGCACCATGCCGGCCAGCATCGCGGACTGCGCCACGTTGAGCTGCGCGGCGTCGACGCCGAAGTAGGTCTTGGCGGCGTCCTGGATGCCGTAGGAGGAGTTGCCGAAGGGCACCAGATTCAGATACCGGGTGAGGATCTCGTCCTTGGTGAGCTCGCGGTCCAGCGTCAGCGCCATCCGGATCTCCCGGATCTTGCGGGCCGGGGTGGTCTCGATGGCGGCGCGGCGTTCGGCGTCGGTCTTGGCCACGACGAGCAACTGGAAGTTCTTCACATACTGCTGGTCCAGGGTGGACGCGCCCTGCTGTACCTCGCCGCTGCTGGTGTTGGTCAGGAACGCGCGCAGCGTGCCCTGCCAGTCCACGCCGTCGTGGTCGGCGAAGCGCCGATCTTCGATGGAGACGATCGCCAACTTCATGTCGTTGGAGATCTTGTCGCTGGGGACTTCGAATCTGCGCTGCTCGTAGAGCCAGGCGATCGGCGCTCCGGTCGTGTCCACCATCGTCGAGACGGCGGGCACGGTGCCCTCCACCAGTTCGGCGGACACGTTGTCCACGGCGTCGGCGGCGCGGTTGGAGACGAACCCGAAACCGCCTGCGAGAGGGAACAACAACCCGGCGACCAGCACTGCGGCCAACGCGCAGCTGCCTGCCAACTTCGCGAGAGCCAGGGGGATGGAAGAAGGCGAAGCCGACGGGGTGGGTGAATTCGGCGTGATCGGCACGAACTCCAGCCTACGGGTAACCCCGCCCGGTCTCTTCGGTGTGTTTGCGACTTCTTCCGAACCTGCGGTTCGCACCCCCGTTGGGCGTGTCGTCGCGCGGGTTGCCGCGTGTCGCGAGATGGCCGACAGCGTGCCGACTCGACCGCCCGGTTCTCTATCACGTTTGCAGGGACGGTCGTACCAAAAAATCTCGAGACGGTCTTGCGCTAGGCCCATACCTTTACCTAGATTGAGAACCCAGTGTGATAGAGCTAACACTCAAAGTGGAATGTGGTGCAGTTCGCAGCGGGGTTTGGGTTGCTGCGATGCTGGACGCGATTCTGGAGCGCCGTGACCCGGTGTTCGGACTGCAAAGGGGCACACCAAATGCATATGACAACCCCCATCGCTCGATTGGACGTAGAGCAGGCCGAAGCGCGAATCGCCTGGGTAGCCCAGGCCCGATGCAAGGAAGTAGATCCCGATCAGCTGTTCGTCCGCGGTGCGGCGCAGCGCAAAGCCGCGACCATCTGCCGGCACTGCCCGGTGCTGATGCAGTGTGGCGCCGACGCTCTCGACAATCGGGTCGAGTTCGGTGTGTGGGGCGGCATGACCGAGCGGCAGCGCCGTGCGCTGCTGAAACAGCACCCGGAGGTGACGTCCTGGGCGGACTTCTTCCAAGCCCAGCGGCAGCATCAAATAGCGATGTAGCGCCGAAGACACGAAAACCGAGCCCGCGTTGCGGGCTCGGTTTCGTTTTGTCCCATAGCAATTCGATCTGATAATCGAACGTTTTAGCGATCAAGCGGAGACCGGCTGCACCCCGGTCAGCTGATCACCGACGGCCCGCAAGGCCGCCAGATCCGAGACTTCGAACGGCAGCGCGGTCACCGTGGCGATCGGTACTCGCGGGTGCGCGCCGGTGAATCGCTGCAGCAGATGCTGCTCGCGCTTGGCGGTCGCGGCCCGTTGGGCGTGGATGCGCAGCACCGACGCGGTCAGCGGGTCCGCCTCGGCCAACTGGTCGGCGGCGGTCAGCGCGTGATCGCCGCGCAGCGTGCTCAGCGCCGGATGCGTCCGATTCAGCACCAGCCCGGCCAGCGGCATCTGCTCCGTCGAGAGCCGGTCCACGAAGAACGACGCCTCCCGCAGCGCGTCCGGTTCGGCCGCGGCGACCACCAGGAAGTGGGTGCCGGGCTTGGACAGCATCGCGTAGGTGCGGTCGGCCCGATCCTGGAAACCACCGAACAGCGACTCCAGCGACTGCAAGAAGTTCGACGCGTCCTTGAGCATCTGCCCGCCGATGACGGTCGAGACACCGCGCATGGCCAGGCTCATCGCGCCGGTGACGAACCGGCCGACACCGCGGCCGGGCGCCATGATCAGCCGGATCATCTTGCCGTTGAGGAAATTACCCAGCCGCTTGGGCGCGTCCAGGAAGTCGAGCGCGTTGCGCGAGGGCGGGGTGTCGACCACGATCAGGTCCCACTCGCGCCGCCCGGCCAGCTGGCCGAGCTTCTCCATCGCCATGTACTCCTGCGTGCCGCCGAAGGACGAGGCCACGGTCTGATAGATCGGGTTGGCGAAGATCTGCTCGGCCTTCTCCGGGCTGGTGTGCTCGAGCACCATGTCGTCGAAGGTGCGCCGCATGTTCAGCATCATGGCGTGCAGCTCGCCCTTGAACTCCGGCCCGAGCTCCACCCGCTGGGGGGTGTTGTCCAGGTCGGCGACGCCGAGTGACTGGGCCAGCCGGCGCGCCGGGTCGATGGTCAGGACGACGACCTTGCGGCCCATCTCGGCGGCGCGCAGCGCGATGGCCGCGGCGGTGGTGGTCTTGCCGACGCCGCCGGAACCGCAGCACACCACGACCCGTGCGGTCCGATCCTCGATGATCTTCGAAATATCCAGCGGGACCATTACTTGACCCCCTGCTTGCTCAAATGTTCGGCCAGCTCATAGAGGCCGCCCAGATCCATCCCGTCGTCCAGCGCGGGCAGATACAGCTGTGGCACGTCGACCTTCTTCAATTCGGCGGCGCTCGCGTCCTGCGCCTGCAAGGTCGCCGAATGCTCGACGGCCTCGGTGATCAGGCCCTCGAAATCGCTGTCCGACAGGGTGATTCCGGCCTTCGCCAGGCCGGCGGCGATGGCGTCGCGATCGATCTCGCCGGTGGCGGCGCGAGCCCGCACCTCGGCGGGCAACTGGCCCTCGGTCGCGCGGTTCACGATGACCGTGCCGATGTGCAGGTCGTTGGCGGTGAGCTCGGCGACCGCGTCGGCGGTCTCCTGCACCGGCAGCGCTTCCAGCAGGGTCACCAGGTGGATCATCGTCTGATCCGAATGCAGCAGCTTGGACACGCCCTCGGCCTGCGAGGCGATCGGGCCGCCCTTGGCGATCTCCTTCATCGCCTGGGTGACGTCGAGGAAGCTGGCGATGCGGCCGGTCGGCGGCGCGTCCACCACGATCTCGTCGTAGACCTGCTTGCCCGCCTTGTCCACGCGGACAACGCATTCCTTGATCTTGCCGGTCACGATGACATCGCGCAGACCGGGCGCGATGGTGGTGACGAACTCGATCGCGCCCATCCGGCGCATGGCCCGGCCCGCGAAGCCCAGGTTGTAGAACATGTCCAGGTATTCGAGGAAGGCATGCTCGATGTCGAGCGCCAGCGCGACCACCTCGCCGCCGCCGTCGGCGGTGGCGATCCTGGTCTCGGTGGGCGGCAGTGGGGGCAGGTCGAACAGCTGGGCAATCGACTGCCGGCTCTCCACCTCGACCAGCAGCACGCGGCGCCCGCCGGCGGCCAGCGCGAGCGCCAGCGCGGCGGCGACGGTGGACTTCCCGGTGCCGCCCTTGCCGGAAACGTAATGCAAGCGCGCCCTTTCGGCGCGCTCGGGCCAACCCGTCGCGAGACCCGGATCCGCCCCTGTATCACCCTTCGGCTCCACCGAATTGGGCACTGCTGTTGGTACTCCCACGCTCGCGAGCCTATAACTCGTTTCGACTTCACGCCCGAGGGATCCGCTACAGGCGCGGCGTTTCGGCAGTTCTGTATCAGACAGTGAGACGTAGGTAACCGCCGCTGCGTGATCGGCATGAGGGCACGCGCACGTCACGCGCCGATGCCCGCCCCATACACTCGGCTCATGAGTGACTTGACCGTGTGGGAGTACGCCACCGTTCCGCTTCTGACGCACGCGACCAAGCAGATCCTCGACCAGTGGGGCGCCGACGGCTGGGAGCTGGTCTCGGTGCTGCCCGGCCCGACCGGTGAGCAGCACGTCGCCTACCTCAAGCGCCCGAAGCAGTAAGCCATGACCGCCCCGGCCACGCAGTGGCAAGCCAACCTGGACAAGCTCGGCCTCACACTGCCCGAAGTGGCAGCCCCGGTCGCGGCCTACATCCCGGCGGTGCAGAGCGGTTCGCTGGTCTACACCTCGGGCCAGATCCCCTTCGTCAAAGGCGAACTCCCGTGGATCGGCAAGGCCGGCGCGGAGATCAGCCTCGACGAAGCGGCCAAGGCCGCCGAAGCCTGCGCGCTGAACGCCCTCGCCGCGATCCACGCCCTGGTCGGCCTGGACAACGTGGTGCGGATCGTGAAGGTGACCGGATTCGTCGCCTCCGCCCCCGGATTCACCGATCAGCCGCTGGTGATCAACGGCGCCTCGGAGTTCTTCGGCGCGGTCTTCGGCGACGCGGGTGTGCACGCGCGCGCCGCGGTCGGTGTGGCCGAACTGCCCAAGGGCGTCCCGGTCGAGGTAGAGGTCATCGCCGAGGTGCGCTAGAAACAAGGTGGCGGGCAACGAGTCCCGCGCAACCACGTCCGAGGGAACGCGATGACGTTGACACATCCCGCGTACGGGCAGCTGCGGCAGGTCACCCCGACCGCCGCGGTGCTGCTCGCGGAGAATCCCGGCCAGATGACGCTCGAGGGAACCAATACCTGGCTCCTGCGCGCGCCCGACTGCCCGGAGTACGTGGTCGTCGATCCGGGCCCGAAGGACAAGGCGCACAGCGAGGCGATCGCGCGCTGCACCGACGGCAACATCGCACTGACTGTCATCACCCATCGGCACCACGATCACACCGGTGGGATCGACCGGCTGGTCAAGCTGACCGGCACGCCGGTGCGCGCGGTCGACCGCGAATTCCTGCGCGGCTCGGACACTCCGCTGGCCGATGGGGAAGTGCTGGCCGCGGCCGGGCTGCGCATCGGTGTGCTGGCAACGCCTGGGCACACCGGTGATTCGGTGAGTTTCGTGCTCGACGACGCGGTGCTCACGGGCGACACCATCCTCGGCAGCGGCACCACCGTGCTCGATTCCACCGACGGCACGCTCGCCGATTACCTCGCCTCGATGGACCGGCTACTCGCGGCCGGCGCGGGTAAGGCGCTGCTGCCGGCGCACGGGCCCGATCATCCCGATCTGGAGCCGGTCGCCCGGTACTACATCAAGCACCGGCTGGAACGACTCGACCAGGTGCGTGCCGCGCTGCGCGAACTCGGGCCGGACGCGGGCGCGATGGCGGTGGTCCGCAAGGTCTACGCCGACGTCGACAAGCGGCTCTGGCTCGCGGCCCGCAGTTCGGTGCAGGCCCAGCTGGAATACCTGCGCACCCACGACTGAATACACCGAAGCCCGCCGGTCCGTCGGAACGGATCGGCGGGCTTCGCGGTATGGAATTCGCTACCGGGCCTCAGCGCGCGCGGCGCGCCAGCCGCTCGGAGTCGGAGATGAGGACGCTCTTGCCCTCGAGCCGTAGCCAGCCGCGGTGCGCGAAGTCGGCCAGGGCCTTGTTCACGGTCTCGCGAGAGGCGCCGACCAGCTGCGCGATCTCTTCCTGGGTCAGGTCGTGGGTGACCCGCAGCGCGCCGGCCTCCTGCGTGCCGAAGCGCTGAGCGAGCTGCAACAGCGCCTTGGCGACCCGACCGGGGACGTCGGTGAAGATGAGGTCGGCCAGGTTGTTGTTGGTGCGGCGCAAACGCCGGGCAAGCACGCGGAGCAGCTGCTCGGCGATCTCCGGGCGCTGGTCGATCCAAGCCTTGAGGGCGTCCCGGTCCATGGTGACGGCGCGGACCTCGGTGACCGTGGTGGCGGTCGAGGTACGCGGGCCCGGGTCGAAGATGGAGAGCTCGCCGAACATGTCGGATGGGCCCATGATGGTCAGCAGGTTCTCACGCCCGTCGGGGGACCGGCGGCCGATCTTCACCTTGCCGGACGTGATGATGTACAGCCGATCGCCGGGCTCACCCTCATTGAAGATGACGTGGCCGCGTGGAAAATCCACGGGCTGCAGCTGCTTGGCGAGTGCGGCCACCGCGGTGGGCTCAACGCCTTGGAAGATGCCTGCTCTGGCGAGGGCCTCGTCCACGAATGTGCTCCTTATGGGAAATGGCTCTGTCCTGGACCGATGCGATCGGCCAACAGCGCAGTCTACGCGGCTTTACTGAACGGTAGTGACAGACACCACGTAAAGAGTGCATTGCGTTGGGCACTGCCCTGCATTTATAGCGGACGATTAAGCGTTTATGGGACAGCCCGAGCCATCAACTGGCGCGGGCGACGTCCAATTCTTCACTGCGGGTCCGGCGCTTGCGCATCCGGGCCACCGCAGCGGGCAGTCCGAGCTTGGTCAGCTCTGTGACCTCGGCGTTGCTTGCTTTGTCCAGGTACTGCTGAACCTCCGGGTCGGGTTCCAGAAGTTTGCGGAGCCGATTCTCGACCCGCTCCATCACCAGTGCGAACAGCATCAACGCCACTGGGAAGAGCACCACAGCGAGTCCTTGCATACCGGGAAGTAAACACGGTCAAGGTCTCAGATGGAACACGGGAGCAGAACTGACCGGGCACCGTCGCTCGCCGGTTCCGTATGGTGGACGCGTGCGTGTCACCCCCTCCACAGCCGCCGTCAACGGTTCGTCACCGGATGCCGAGGCGACCGATGCGCAACCCTTATCGCCCGCCGCTCCGAAGCGGAAAACCCGCTCGCGACAAGCGGAAACCCAGCTGGGTCTGGTGCGCCGGGCGCGCCGGATGAACCGCACTCTCGCGGCGGCTTTCCCGGACGCGCATTGTGAGCTGGACTTCACCACGCCGCTCGAATTGGCGGTCGCGACAATCCTTTCCGCGCAGTGCACCGATGAGCGGGTGAATCTGACGACGCCGGCGCTGTTCGCGAAGTATCGCGACGCCCGCGGCTATGCCGAGGCGAACCGCGCGGAGCTGGAGGAATACATCCGGCCGACGGGTTTCTTCCGGAACAAGACCAGTTCCCTGATCGGACTCGGACAGGCGCTGCTGGAGCGTCACGAGGGTGAGTTACCTCACACTCTCGATGAATTGGTGAAGTTGCCCGGCATTGGCCGCAAGACCGCCAACGTCATTCTCGGCAACGCGTTCGGAGTCCCGGGCATCACCGTCGACACCCATTTCGGGCGACTGGTGCGGCGCTGGGGCTGGACCACGGAGGAAGATCCGGTGAAGGTCGAGCACCTCATCGGCGCGCTGATCGAGCGCAAGGACTGGACGATGCTCTCGCACCGGGTGATCTTCCACGGCCGCCGCGTGTGTCACGCCCGCAAGCCCGCCTGCGGCGCCTGCGTGCTGGCGAACGACTGCCCGTCCTTCGGCGCCGGGCCGACCGAGCCCGACGCCGCCGCCAAGCTGGTGAAGGGGCCCGAACGCGAGCATCTGCTCCAGATGGTCGGCCTGTGACCCGGTTTCCGGTCGCACTGCGCTGGGCGTTGGCGGGATTGATCACGGTGGTGGCGCTGGCCGTCGCGCTGTGGCCGCGCGAGGATGCCGCGACCGAGCCCGAGCATCAGGTGCGGCAGAGCGCGCAGGTTTCCGACGCGCTGCGCGCGGCGGCGGGGCTGGCGCCCTGCCCCCGGCCCGCGCCGGGAGCCACCGCTACCGGTCCGCTCGCCGGTCTGACCCTCGACTGCCTGGCCGACGGCAAACCCGTCGACCTGGCCGCGGCGCTCGCGGGCAAACCCGCGCTGGTGAACCTGTGGGCCTACTGGTGCGGGCCCTGTCGGCAGGAGCTGCCAGATCTGCAGCAGTACGCACAGCGCGCCGGGAACGCGATTACCGTGCTGACTGTGCACAGCGATCCCGAAGCGGCCACAGCGTTGTCGTTGCTGACAGACCTGCACGTCACGCTGCCCGGTGTGCTCGACCCGAAGTCCCAGGTGCGGGCGGCCGCCGGCGCCCCTGCGGTGCTGCCGGTCTCGGTGCTGGTACGCGCGGACGGCTCCATCGCCGAGGTGGTGGTGCGCCGTTTCACCAGCGTCGACGACATCGCCGATACTGTCGCCGCTGCGCTCGGAGTTCGTACATGATCGCTGCGGAGTCCGGGGCGGGCATGAGATGGTTTACAGCGCAAGATATCTCGCAGCTACTGCTGCGGATGCGAACATCGGCGGCGGAGGTTGGGTTGCGCAGAAGCATCGGAGTCGGCAGATGAACCTCGAGCCGCAGAACGCCCCGGCGTGGCTGCGCCCCGCGGTCGAATCCGCGGATGCCGACGCCACCGACACCCTGTCCCTGGCGCGCGCCATGCGCCGGGCCATGACCGTGATCAAGGAGCCGCGGCAGGCGGCGGTCCTGGTGTTGTTCAGCGGTGCGGCCGCGGGCAGTGCCCGCGAGCTGCCCGGCAACGCCGACGTCCTGCTGACCCAGCGGGCTTCGACCATGCGCCAGCACCGCGGCCAGGTCGCGTTCCCCGGCGGCGCGGTCGACCCGGGCGACCAGGGTCCGGTCGACACCGCCTTGCGTGAGGCCTGTGAAGAGACCGGCGTCCGGCGCGAGGACGTGGTTCCGCTGGCCGTCATGCCGAAACTGTTCGTCCCGCCCTCGCGCTTCGATGTGACCCCGGTGCTGGGTTACTGGCGCAATCCGGCCGAGGTCCGGGTGGTGAACGAGGGCGAGACCGAGCGGGTGGTGCGGGTGCCGCTGTCGGAACTGCTCGATCCCGCCAATCGGTTCATGGTGCGCCGCACGGGTTATCAGAGCCCCGCCTTCCAGGTCGACGGAATGCTGGTCTGGGGCCTGACCGGCGGCATCCTGCACGGCATCTTCAAAAACGCCGGCTGGGAACTCGATTGGGACCAGAATGACGTGCGTGATCTCGAAGAAGCGCTGGCCGCATTGGGGATGACGTTATGACGTCTTCGGTGTGGCTCGACATCGCCGTCGTGCTGCTCGCGCTGCTCGCCGCCTCCTCGGGCTGGCGGCAGGGCGCGGTGGCCTCGGCGCTGGCGTTCCTCGGTGTGGTGCTCGGCGCGGTCGCCGGCATCCTGATCGCCCCGCACATCCTCAAACACGTGGACGAGGGCCGCACCCGGATGCTCACCGGCGTGCTGCTGATCGTGCTGCTGGTGATCGTCGGCGAGGTCGCCGGCATGGTGCTGGGCCGGGCCGCGCGCGGCGGCATGCGGCATCCGTTCACCCGCAGCGTGGACAGCGTCACCGGCGCGGTGCTGCAGGCGGTCGCGGTGCTGGTCACCGCATGGCTGCTGGCGCTGCCGCTGGCCACCTCCTCCCAGCCCGCGATCGCCACGGCGATCAACGGTTCCCGGGTGCTGGCCGACGTCAACCAGGTCGCGCCGAACTGGCTGCGCAAAGTGCCGAACGAATTCTCCAAGCTGCTCAATACTTCCGGGCTGCCGGATGTCATCGGGCCGTTCGGCCGTGCGCCCACCGCGCCGGTCGCGGCGCCGGACCCGAGCGTGCTGGCCAGCCCGGTCGCGGCCGCGCTGCAGCAGAGCGTGCTGCGCATTCGCGGTATCGCGCCGAGTTGTCAGCGGGCGCTGGAAGGTTCGGGCTTCGTGATCGCGCCCGAGCGGATGATCACCAACGCCCACGTCGTCGCCGGCACCACCAGTGTCTCGGTGGACACCCCGCGCGGGCCGCTGGACGCGACCGTCGTGCTGTTCGATCCGTCCCGCGATGTCGCGGTGCTGAAGGTGCCCGGGCTGACCGCGCCCAAGGTGGAGCCCGCGCCCGAGCCGGCGCAGTCGGGGGAGAGCGCGATCGTGCTCGGCTACCCGGGCGGCGGACCGTACACGGCCAGCGCGGCCCGCGTCCGCGAGACGCTGGAGCTGACCGGCCCGACGATCTACCGCAACGGCACTGTCGAGCGCGAGGTCTACACCGTGCGCGGTCTGGTCCGCGCGGGTAATTCCGGTGGGCCGCTGGTGGACACCGAAGGTCAGGTGCTCGGCATCGTCTTCGGCGCCGCCGTGACCGACGAGGACACCGGATATGTGCTGACGCTCAACGAGATCCAGCCGGACCTCAGCGCCGCGGAGGCCGCGAACACCCCGATCAACACCGGGGCCTGCGTCCTCAGCTGAGCGCGGGCAGAAACCGGGCGAGCTCGGAGGTGACCGCCTCCGGGTTCTCCTGGTGCGCGAAATGCGCGGCATCGGGAATGCCGACCAGCCGCGCGCCGGGCGACCACTGGTGCCCGCGCTGGAAGGTGCGCGGCAGGACATAGTTGTCGAGCTCGCCGCGCAACGCGAGCACCGGCACCTCGACCGGCACCCGCATGGTCGCCATGAACCGGCGGCCGTCCGGCCGCCACTGGCTGCGGAAGGCCCAGCGCTGATACTCCAGCGCGCAGTGCGCGGCGCCCGGAATCTGGATGGCCGAGCGCATCCGGCGCGCGGTATCGACGAATTCGGTCGTGCCGGACCAGTTTCCACCGACCCGCTGGCGGAGCAGCCGCTCCACCTCGAACCCACCGGCGGTGGTCAGCAGGTGTTCCGGGTAGCGGGGGAGCTGGTAGCGCAGGAAGTTCGGCAGCCAGGCCTTGCGCTGTTTGCCGTCACCCAGCACCGCGCTCTTCAACGCCGCCGGATGCGGCGAACTGACCAGCGCGATGGACCGCACCAGGCGCGGATGCAGGACGGCGGTGGTCCAGCAGACCAGCCCGCCGTCGGCATGCCCGACCAGGGTCGCGTCGGTGTGGCCGAGCGCGCGGATGAGGCCCGCGATATCGCCCGCCAAGGTCCAGCCGTCGTAGCCGCGCGGCGGTTTGTCGGTGTCGCCGTAGCCGCGCAGGTCCACCGCGACCACCCGGTAGCCGAGGTCGGCCAGCCCGGTCAGCTGATGCCGCCAGGACCACCAGAAGTCCGCGAATCCGTGCAGCAACACCACCAGCGGCGCGTCTACCCGTTCCTCGGTGACCGCCGCCTCGACGACGTGGAAGCGAATGCCGTTGGCATGCACGTCCCGATGCGTCCACGGCCCGTCGTAACGGACGCTGGACGGATCCGGAAAGTTGTTCGACGACACGCCGAGGAAGCCTAGTGGGCCAAAAGGGGTGCTGTGCGCCGAGACCCGGTCACTTCTCGAGTGAGTAATGGGTTTGCTGCGCGCCGGCGCCGAATCCGCTGGGCAGCACATCCTTGGCGTGCTTGAGCGAGTCGATGGTCTTCTCCGGCGCGCGCAGCTTCTTGACCCGCAGATACCCGAGGAAAGCGAGCACCGCGGTGGTGGCGATCATCAGCAGGAACACGATCAGGAACGCGGCCCAGCGCGCCAGCCACACATCGAGCAGCTCGCCGAGGAAGAAGAAAAAGAAGAAGCTGCTGAACAGCAGCACGGTCAGCGCGAGGATGAAGAAGACGCTGCCCTGCAGGCCCTTCTTGATCTCACCGGTGACCTCGGCCTTGGCCAGCGCCACCTCGGCGCGCACCAGGGTCGACATCTGCTCGGTGGCGTCGCGGACCAGGGTGCCGAAGCTCGCCGATCCGGGGGGATTGGCGTCGGTCAGGGGAATTGAGGACAGTGAGCGGTCGCGCGCGCCGTCGTTCCCGTTGCCCTGTGCGAAACTCACTTCGTCGACCCTTCTTCCATGTCCTGAGATCCCACAGCCCGGCCAAGCCTGCGGTGTGTGCTTTCTGCGTCGCGCCGCGCCTGATGGACACGCCCACGCCGCAACAGTAGCGCCGAACCGGCGAGCGATGCCGCCATTGAGGTCACCAACACCGCGGCCTTCGCCAATTCGACGGAGTCGCCTTCCAACGCGAGCTCTGTCACAAGCAGGCTAACGGTGAACCCGATCGCGCCGAGCACCGACAGGGCGAACATGTCGCGATAACCGAGATCCGCCGGGCGTTTCGCGATGCCGAACCGGATTGCGAGCCAGCTGATCCCGAAGATGCCGAGGGTTTTGCCGAGCAACAGGCCGAGAATGATGGCCAGCGCGAGCCGGTCGGTGAACAGCTGCCCGAACACCTTGCCGTCCAACGGAACTCCGGAGGCGAACAGCGCGAACAGCGGCACGCACAGCCCGGCCGAGATCGGCTGCACCAGATGTTCGAGCCGGGTCGCGGGCGCCTCGTCCTCGCCGGGATCGGGCCGTACCCGGGTCAGCAGGCCGAGCGCGACACCGGCGAGGGTCGGATGGATACCGGCCTCGTGCAGGGCATACCAGCACACCAGCGCCAGGGGAACATAAACGAGCGGTGTCCGGATCCGCCGGTGCTGGGCCAGCCACCACGCCGCGCAGGCGGCGGCCGCGCCGAGCAGCCACAGCAGCGACACCGAGACGGTGAACAGCACCGCGATCAGGATGATCGCGATCAGGTCGTCGACCACCGCGAGACTGAGCAGAAACACCCGCGCACTGGTCGGGATCCGCGAGCCGGTCATGGCGAGCACGGCCAGGGCGAACGCGATATCGGTGGCGACCGGAATGGCCCAGCCCTTGTCCATGCCGGGGACGCCGAAGCCGACGGCGAGCGCGATCAGCGCGGGCAGGACCACGCCACCGGCGGCGGCGATGATCGGCAGGGCCGCGCTGCGCAGGTCGGCGAGCTCGCCGACCACGAGTTCGCGTTTGACCTCGAGGCCCGCGACGAAGAAGAAGATGGCGAGCAGGCCGTCTTTGGTCCACTCGGCGACGGTGAGTTCGAGGTGCAGCGGCTTGATCGGCAGCACGGTGTCGGCGATCGCGGTGTAGCTGTGGCCCCAGGGGGAGTTAACCCACAGCAGCGCCACGGCCGCAGCGATGAGGAGAACTGCGCCGCCGACGGTCTCGGTCCGTAGGTAGCGGGTGAGCTCCGAGCGCACTTGGGTGATCACGGGAAACCTTCCGGCAGGGTGGGCGAAGCCGCGAACGCGCACCCCTGTCGAATCGGTTCAGGCACACCCGTCCGCACGCCGACCAGACTTCCCGGCACACCTTACGCAATCCTAACGTGCGTGGTGGCCGGGGCGACACCTCGCTGCGCTCGGCTTTCGCCCCGGCCACCTTCCGGCTCATTGGCATCGGAGGCGCTTCGCTTCTCCGATGCCGCGCTGCTACCGGTGCGCGCCTGCCGTCGCTTCGCTCGGCTGGACGTGCGGATCTGCCTCCTCTGCGTAGCTGCCATCTGTGCGTTTGTGCCGCGCATGCGTGGCTGCCGTCCGTGCGCGGGTGGGCTCGGACGGCAGCGCGCTGGGTTACGCCTGTTTGGCTCGGATCGCTTCGAAGACGTTGGGGTCGACCAGGGTCGAGGTGTCGCCCAGTTCACGGCCCTCGGCGACGTCGCGGAGCAGGCGGCGCATGATCTTGCCACTGCGGGTTTTGGGCAGTTCCGGGACGACGTGGATCTCGCGGGGGCGGGCGATGGGGCTGATCTCGCGGGAGACCTCTGCCTTGAGTTCGTCGACGAGTGCGGTGCCGGTGTCCTTCGCCTCCGCCGTGAGGATCACGAAGGCGACGATGCCTTGGCCGGTGGTGGCGTCGGTGGCGCCGACGACTGCGGCTTCGGCGACACCGGAGTGGCCGACCAGGGCGGATTCGACTTCGGCGGTGGAGATGCGGTGGCCGGAGACGTTCATGACGTCGTCGACCCGGCCGAGCACCCAGAGGTCGCCGTCGGCGTCGAGCTTCGCGCCGTCGCCGGCGAAGTACCAGCCTTGTGCGGCGTAGCGCTCCCAGTAGGTGGCGCGGTAGCGGTCCATGTCGCCCCAGATGCCGCGCAGCATGGACGGCCAGGGCTGGTCCAGGACCAGGTAGCCGTTGGCCTCGGTTTCGCCGAGTTGCACCGGCTTGCCTTCTTCGTCCACGACTGTCGCCGAGATGCCGGGCAGGGGGGTCATGGCCGCGCCCGGTTTGGCGGCGGTGACGCCGGGGAGCGGGGAGATCATGATGGCTCCGGTTTCGGTCTGCCACCAGGTGTCCACGATGGGGGTCTTGTCGCCGCCGATGACTTCGCGGTACCAGCGCCAGGCTTCGGGGTTGATCGGTTCGCCCACGCTGCCGAGCAGACGCAGCGAGGAGAGGTCGTGGGCGGCGGGAATCTCCTTGCCCCACTTCATGAACGTCCGGACCAGGGTGGGCGCGGTGTAGTAGATGCTGACGCCGTACTTCTCGACGATGTTCCAATGGCGGTGCTCGTCGGGGAAGTTGGGCGTGCCCTCGTAGACGACCTGCGTCGCCCGGTTCGACAGCGGTCCGTAGACGATGTAGGTGTGTCCGGTGACCCAGCCGATGTCGGCGGTGCACCAGTAGACGTCTTGTCCGGCTTTGTGGTCGAAGACGTTGTGGTGGGTGTAGGAGGCTTGGGTGAGGTAGCCGCCGGTGGTGTGCAGGATGCCCTTGGGCTTTCCGGTGGTGCCGGAGGTGTAGAGGATGAACAGCGGGTGCTCGGCGTCGAAGGCCTGCGCCTCGTGTTCGGGGGAGGACTGCGCGACGGTCTCGTGCCACCACAGGTCCCGGCCGTCGGTCCAGGGCACCTCGATCTCGGTGCGGCGCACCACCAGAACGTGCTCGACGCTGTGCGGCACATCGCCGTTCGCGTAGAGCGCCTCGTCCACGGCCTCCTTCAGCGGCGCCGCCTTGCCGCGGCGCCACTGGCCGTCGGTGGTGATGATCAGCCGGGCCTGCGCGTCGTCGACGCGCTGCCGCAGTGCGGTGGGGGAGAAGCCCGCGAACACCACCGAGTGCGTCAGGCCCAGCCGGGCGCACGCCAGCATGGCGACGATGGCCTCCGGGATCATGGGCATGTAGATCGCGACGCGGTCTCCGGCCTCGAGCCCGAGTTCGGTCAAATAGTTTGCCGCCCTGGAGACTTCGGCGAGCAGCTCGTTGTAGGTGAGGTCGCGGGAATCGCCCGGCTCACCTTCCCAGTGGATGGCGACCTGGCCGCCGTGCCCGGCCAGCACGTGCCGGTCCACGCAGTTGTAGGCGACGTTGAGTTTGCCGTCGACGAACCACTTGGCCACCGGGGCGTCGGTCCAGTCCAGCACCTGCGACCACCGCTGGTGCCAGTGCAGCCGGTCGGCCTGCGCGGCCCAGAACTTGTCGCGGTCGGCCGTGGCCTGGGTGTAGAGGTCGGCATCCGCATTGGCCGTGGCGGCGAACTCCGGCGACGGCGGGTACGAATCCTGATGATCGGCAGTGGTTTCGGTCATCTCTTCTCTTCTTTCCACGTAACCTGAGCGCACGATTCGATGCGGCCGAGGTCGACAGTAGCCAACGCCGCCTCGCGCCGTGCCGAGTGTGTCCACCAGGTTTCAAACGATCACAGCCCGGGAAACTCGGCTGTGAGGTGAGCCGACCCGCCGTGCCGCGAAAGTCCTCTGGTGGAGGCATAGTTCCGGCGGATGGGCCGTATTCGCGCGATCTTTTCTGTGTAACCAGCAATCCACCGGATTTGTAAATTGTGGAACGAACCTTTGTCGATCCCAGGACAGGACTGTCCAGGATGGTTAACCTCCGATGCATCCTGGGTGGATCGGCCGGGGTGCGTCGGTGCTGGACCGTGCGTGTGCCGCCGTTCCCCTCGCACCGAGATCGGGAGTTGCGTTGAGATTCAACAGAGCAATCGCGCTGACCGCGGCAGCACTGGTGGCCACAAGCCTCGGGTTGACCGCTTGTTCTTCGTCGGACGACAGTGCCGACGCCGGCATCGTGACAGTCAACGGCGGTGAGCCGCAGAACCCCTTGGTGCCTTCAAATACCAACGAGAACATGGGGGGTCGAGTCGTCGACCGGCTCTACGCCGGGCTGAAGTACTACGACGCCAACGGCAAAGCCACCAATGAGATGGCCGAGAAGATCGAGACCACCGATCGCCAGAACTACAAGATCACGATCAAGCCGGACTGGAAGTTCACCGACGGCACCACGGTGAAGGCGAAGAACTTCGTCGACGCTTGGAACTACGGCGCCCTCGGCACCAACGCTCAGCTGCAGAGCTACGTCTACGCCTCGATCGCCGGCTTCGACGAGGTGTCGTCCGATCCGCCGAAAGCGCAGACCATGAAGGGCCTCAAGGTCATCGACGACAAGACCTTCACCGTCGAACTCACCCAGCCCTCCATCGACTTCGAGCTGAGCCTGGGTTACGCGCCCTACTACCCGCTGCCCGATGTCGCGTTCAAGGACATGAAGGCCTTCGGTGAGGCGCCGGTCGGCAACGGCCCGTACAAGTTCAAGACCTGGGAACACAACGTCAAGATCGACCTGGACAAGAACCCGGACTACAAGGGCGGCCGTCCGGCCAAGAACAACGGTCTGCGGTTCGTGCACTACCAGTCCTTCGACACCGCCTACGCCGACCTCCAGGGCGGCAACCTGGACGCGCTCGACACCATTCCGTCCAGCGCGCTGTCGACCTACAAGAACGACCTCGGTGACCGCG
The DNA here is from genome assembly GCF_040681285.1 of Nocardia sp. NPDC051832. Taxonomy (NCBI): domain Bacteria; kingdom Bacillati; phylum Actinomycetota; class Actinomycetes; order Mycobacteriales; family Nocardiaceae; genus Nocardia; species Nocardia sp. NPDC051832. Next base: position 985,766 of record NZ_JBFAYL010000001.1, on the reverse strand, counting down.
CGATCAGCAAGCCGACCGCGCAGAACCAGCACATCGGCATCCAGAGCAGTGTCGCGCACTTCGGCGGCGAAGAAGGCGTGCTGCGCCGCAAGGCCATTTCGATGGCCATCAACCGGGAGCAGATCTGCGACAAGATCTTCCACGGCACCCGCAAGCCCGCGCTCGACTTCACCGCGAGCACCCTGCCCGGCTTCAACGGCAACCTGCCCGGCGTCGAGTCGTTGAAGTACAACCCGGAAGAGGCCAAGAAGGTGTGGGCCCAGGCCAACGCCATCTCGCCCTGGTCGGGCCAGTACCAGTTCTCCTACAACTCCGACGGCGGCCACCAGGAATGGGCCGAGGCCGTGATCAACAGCGTCAAGAACACCCTCGGCATCGATGCCGTCGCCACCCCGTACCCGACCTTCAAGCAGATCCGTGACGAGGTCAACGCCAAGACCATCGGCAAGGCGTTCCGCTACGGCTGGCAGGGCGACTACCCGACCATGCTGCAGTTCCTCACCTCGCAGTACTTCAGCTTCTCCGACACCAACAACGTCGACTACAACAACCCGGAGTTCGACCGGTTGCTCAAGGCCGCGCTCGCCGCGCCGAGCGAGGAAGCGTCCTACAAGCTGGTCGGCGAGGCACAGGCCCTGCTGATCAAGGACGCGGCCGACATTCCGCTCTGGGATTACATCGCCGCCGCGGGAGTTTCGGACCGGGTCAAGGGCGAGCTCGCCTGGAGTGGCCTGTTCGACTTCGAGAACCTCGAACTGAAGTAACCGCCGCGCTGGAGCCGCACCGCCACTATGGGGTGCGGCTCTCGGCCTTTTCCGGAGGAATACAGCTATGGCTTGGTATGTCCTGCGGCGTCTGCTCCAGATGATCCCCGTCTTCCTCGGGGCGACGTTGCTGATCTATGCGATGGTGTTCTTGATCCCGGGCGATCCGATCAAGGCGCTGGCCGGTGAGAAACCACTGACACCGGGTGTCGAGGCCGCCCTGCGGGCGCGCTACAACCTCGACAAACCCTTCCTGATGCAATACCTGTACTACCTGAAGGGCATCGTCACCTTCGATTTCGGAACGGCCTTCTCCGGCCGGCCGGTGCGTGACGAGCTGGCCCGGGCCTTCCCCATCACCATCAAGCTGGCTTTGATGGCGGTCGCCATCGAGGGCATCTTCGGCATCATCTTCGGCCTGGTCTCGGGTCTGCGTAAGGGCAAACTGTTCGACTCGACCATGCTGGTCATCAGTCTGGTGATCATCGCGGTGCCGGTGTTCGTCGTCGGCTTCCTGGCGCAGTTCCTGCTCGGCGTGAAATGGGGAATCGCGCCGGTGACGGTCACCGGCAAGGCCAGCTACGGCGAACTGCTCGTCCCGGCCTTCGTGCTCGGGTCGCTGTCGTTCGCCTATGTGCTGCGGCTGACCCGGAACTCGGTGGCGGAGAACATGACCGCCGACTACGTGCGGACCGCGACCGCCAAGGGCCTGAGCCGGCCGCGGGTCATCACCGTGCATATTCTGCGCAACTCGATGATTCCGGTGATCACCTTTCTGGGCGCCGATCTGGGCGCGCTGATGGGCGGCGCGATCGTCACCGAGGGCATCTTCAACATCCCCGGTGTCGGCGGCACGCTCTATCAGGCCGTCGTGCGCGGTGAACCTCCGACGGTGGTCTCCTTCGTCACCGTGCTCATCGTGATCTTCCTGATCTCGAATCTGTTGATCGACTTGGTCTATGCCGCACTCGACCCGAGGATCCGCTATGCCTGACCTCGACAAGCACAGCGCCGCCGCCCGGCCCGGGCAGGAGTACTACGTCGCGCCGCCCGACGAGGTGGAGGTGCTCGCCACCGACAAGGTCGTCGAGACCGGCGCCCCGACCAGCATCTGGACCGAAGCGTGGCGGCAGCTGCGGCGCAACCCGATCTTCGTGGTCGCCATGCTGATGATCATCTTCGTGATGATCGTGGTGTTCTTCCCTTCGCTGTTCACCAGCCAGGATCCGCAGTACTGCGACGGTGCGTTCAGCATGTCGCCACGCAGTTCCGGGCATCCGTTCGGCTTCGACAAGCAGGGCTGCGACATCTACGCCCGCACCGTCTACGGCGCCCGGGCTTCGGTCCAGGCCGGCGTCGGTTCGGCGATGCTGTTCCTGCTGATCGGCGGCACCCTCGGCGCGTTGGCCGGCTTCTACGGCGGCCTGCTCGATTCCATCGTCTCCCGGGTGGGCGAGGTCTTCTACGCGATCCCGCTGATGCTGGCCGCGATCGTGCTGATGCAGCTGCTGGATCAGCGCACGATCTTCACCGTCATCGCCATCCTGGCGTTGTTCACCTGGCCGCAGGCGGCACGGATCGCCCGCAGCGCGGTGATCGAGGCCAGGAACAGCGAATATGTCACGGCGGCAAAGGCGTTGGGGGTTTCCAGATTCCGGACCCTGCTCCGGCACGTGGTGCCCAACGCGGCCGGTCCGCTGATCGTGGTGACCACGATCTGGCTCGGCGTCTTCATCGTCACCGAGGCGACGCTGTCCTTCCTCGGTGTCGGCCTGCCGCGCACGATCGTGTCCTGGGGCTCCGATATCGCCCAAGCGCGCATCGAGATTCGCACCTCGCCGATCCTGTTCTATCCCGCGACCGCGCTCGCGTTGACCGTGCTGAGCTTCATCATGCTCGGTGACGCCGTGCGCGACGCACTCGATCCGAAAGCCAGGAAGAGGTGACCGCGGCGATGGAGCCACTGCTCGACATCAAGGACCTCAACGTCTGTTTCACCTCCGAGGGCAAGCAGATCCCCGCCGTGCGCGGGGTCAGCCTGGCGGTGTACCCGGGGCAGACGGTGGCGATCGTCGGCGAGTCCGGTTCCGGCAAATCGACGACCGCGCACGCGATCATCGATCTGCTGCCCGGCAGCGGCAAAGTCACCTCCGGGCAGATCACGTTCGACGGCAAGGACCTCACCGCCGCCTCGTCGAAAGACATTGTGGCCGTGCGTGGTACGGGTATCGGACTGGTGCCGCAGGACCCTATGTCGAACCTGAACCCGGTCTGGAAGATCGGGTTCCAGATCAAGGAAACCCTGGAGGCCAACGGGATCGCGAAAGGCAAGGAGGCCACCAAGCGGGCCGCCGAACTGCTCGAGGAAGCGGGCATGTCCGACGCCGAGCGCCGGCTGAACCAGTACCCGCACGAGTTCTCCGGCGGTATGCGCCAGCGCGCGCTCATCGCCATCGGACTGTCCTGCCGGCCCAAGCTGCTGATCGCCGACGAGCCGACCTCCGCGCTCGACGTCACCGTGCAGCGGCAGATCCTGGACCATCTCGACGGACTGACCAGCGAACTCGGTACCGCGGTGCTGCTGATCACGCACGATCTCGGCCTCGCCGCCGAACGCGCCGAGCACTTGGTGGTGATGTATCGCGGCCGGGTGGTGGAGTCCGGTCCGGCATTGCAGATCCTGCGTAACCCGCAGCACCTGTACACCAAGAAGCTGGTCAACTCGGCGCCTTCGCTGGCCTCGCAACGGCTTTCGGCGGTCCGCAAGCGCGCCGAGATCCGCGAGCAGGCGGTGGAGGTGGCCGAGCAGGTGGCCGAACAGGTGCTGGCCGAGACTGTGGCATCGAAGGACGCGGCGGTCGCCGCGGTCACCGACGACGTGGTGATCGCGGAAAACCTCACCAAGGTGTTCAAGATCCGGGGCAGCACGCCGTGGAAGTCGACCGACTTCACCGCCGTCGACCAGGTGTCCTTCCGGCTCAAGCGCGGCACGACCACCGCGATCGTCGGCGAATCCGGTTCGGGCAAGTCCACCGTCACCCAGATGGTGCTCGGCCTGCTCGAACCCACCTCGGGTTCGGTCACCTTCGACGGTCGCGAGGTCGCCAAGCTGAACAGCAAGGAGGCTTTCGCGTTCCGGCGCCGGGTACAGCCGATCTTCCAGGACCCCTACGGATCCCTGGACCCGATGTACTCGATCTACCGGACCATCGAGGAGCCGCTGCGCACCCACAAGATCGGTACGGCCAAGGAACGCGAGGCCACCGTCCGCGACCTGCTGGACAAGGTGTCGCTGCCGGCCACGGTGATGCGCCGCTATCCGAACGAGCTGTCCGGTGGACAGCGTCAGCGCGTCGCCATCGCGCGGGCGCTGGCGCTCAGCCCGGAGGTCGTGATCTGTGACGAGGCGGTCTCGGCCCTGGACGTGCTGGTGCAGGCCCAGATCCTGAACCTGCTCAACGATCTCCAGGCAGAACTGGGCCTGTCCTACCTGTTCGTCACCCACGATCTGGCCGTGGTTCGCCAGATCGCGGACGACGTGCTGGTCATGCAGAAGGGCGCGGTCGTCGAATCCGCCTCCACGGCAGAGGTATTCGACAATCCGCAAACCGAATACACCCGGCGGCTGCTGGACGCGATCCCCGGACGGGAGCTGCTCACCACTTGAGTCGAGGGGTTCGATGCGGCACCGGGGGCACTTCGCTCCCGGTGCCGCACTGCTTCGAGCTTGCCTCGCTGCGCCCGGCGCTCACCCTGAGGTGCTGGGATTGCGGTTCGCCCTGGCGGCGTCGGAATTGACGCGGGGTCTGTTATGTCGTGTGGGTTAGAAGATCTGAGATCACGGTATCCCAGGTGTGGGGTGGGAAGACTTCGTGGCCGGTGTGGGGGAGTGGGCGGAATTGGGCGTTCGGGATCTCCCTGGCCAGGATTCGGCCGTGGTCGAGCGGGAACAAGGGGTCCTCGTCGCCGTGGTATACGAGCGTTGGTACGGCGATGTCGCCCAGCCGGTTTCGCCACGGCGCACCCGCGTCCAGCAGGTACGGGTTGGTGAGCTGGGCGGCGATGTTCGCTGCGCGGTGTACCACCTTTGCCGCTGATTCTTGTTGTGCCGCAAGGTCGAATGGGCGCGAGGCGGCGGCGAAGGGGCGCAGGGACTCGGCGAGGTAGTCGGTGACCGCCGCCAGGTCCGTCCAGTCCGGTTCCGGTGCGGCTCCTTCGAAGAATTGGGCCAGCTCCGCGGACATCGCCGGGAGATCCGCGTATTGGTGCCCCGGGCCGCCGGGCGTGCCGGAGGCGACCGTGAGCGAGGCGACCAGTTGCGGATGGTCGAGCGCGACGAGCTGTGCCACGGCGGAACCCTGCGACATTCCGACCAAATGAACGCGCTCGAGCCCGAGCGCGATGATCAAACCGGCCGCGTCGGCGACCAGATCTGCCAGACCGTAGGGCGGTGCGCCCACCGGGAAGGTGGTAGATCGGCCTGCGTCTCGGCTGTCGTAGCGCACGACGTAGCGGCCACCCGCCGCGAGTCGGGCTACGAACTCGGCGTCCCAGGCCAGCATCGACTCGCCCGCGCCGTGGATCAGCAGGACTGCTTGATCGGCCGGGTTGCCGAAAGCCTCAGTGCACAGGTCGATTCCGTTGACGGCGATGGTTCGTGCGGTGCTGCCCATGAGCTCCAACTCCTCAGTTCGTTACATGTAACGCAGAATCTAGCCGAAGATTCGTTACATGTAAATAGAATCCGCTAAGCTGGGGTGCATGGTCGAGTCATTGCAGGCGTGGACCGCCTACCGCCGGCTGCGCGAACTGGTGGACGCGGAGGTCGCGCGCGAGCTGGAGCGCAGCGCGGGGCTGTCGATGCCCGATTACGAGATCCTCGCGACACTGGTCGAGCTCACCTCGCCCGACGACTGCATTCGCGTGCGTGGCCTGGCCGAACGGATGCTCTGGCCGCACAGCCGGTTGTCCCGGCAGCTCGGGCGAATGGAGCAGCGCGGGCTGATCGCCCGCGAAGCGTGCGAACGCGACGGCCGCGGTGACGATGTGGTACTCACCGACGCGGGCCGCCAGGCGCACGCGGACGCCGCTCCGGGGCATCACGCCGTCATCCGGGCGCGCTTCACCGATCTGCTCTCCGAGCGGCAGTTGCAGAGCCTGATCGCGATCGAACGGCAGATCGCCGCGGGGCACGTCGCGGCGCCCCGCTAGCCTCGTATCTCGTGACCGACCCGCTACAGCCACTCGTCGACCTGCCCGGTGTCCGCGACGCCGCCGATCGCGCGCGCGACGCGCTCGCGGCCGTGCACCGGCACAAGGCGAACCGGCGGGGCTGGCCGACCACGGCCGCCGAGGCCGCGGTGCGGGCGGCGCGGTCGTCCGCGGCGATCGACGGCGGCAGCACCGGCCTGCCGTCGGTGGACGGGGTGGTCGAGGATCCGATCCTGGCGGGCTCGCTGCGGGTCGGCCAAGCTCTCGACGCGGACGCGCTCCGCAATCTCGCGGGGACCTGGCAGCGCGCTCCGCTCCAGGCGCTGGCGCGGCTGCATCTGCTGGCCGCCGCCGACCTGGTGTCGGACGAGACCTTGCTCGGCCGCCCGCGCACCGCGCCCGGTGTCGCCGAACGCCTGGATCTGCTGGCGCAGACCGTGCAGGCGACGCGAGCGCCCGCGCCGGTCATCGCGGCCGTCGTGCACGGTGAACTGCTTGCCTTGCAGCCGTTCGGAACCGCCGATGGGGTGGTCGCGCGTGCGGCCTCGCGTCTGGTCACTGTGTCCAGCGGGCTTGACCCGCACAGTCTCGGCGTGCCCGAAGTGTTCTGGTTGCGCCGCCGCCAGGCCTACCTGGATGCCGCGGCCGCGTTCAGCACCGGGGATGCGGATGCGGTGGGCGGCTGGGTGATTCTGTGCTGCGCGGCGCTGGAGGACGGGGCGCGGGAAGCGGCCTCGATCGCCGATTCGGCAGTGGGCTAGACGGCCCGGCACATCAAAGCGGGCGGCGTAGCCGCTTGTGCGACTTCACCGCCCGCGAAGCACGGACTACCCGGTTACCAAGCGTGCTGTGTGGGTTGTGTTCGGCGGCCTCGGCGAGGAATCGGACTCCTACGGTTCATCCCCGCAACCTGTGCGAGGCTCTCGCCGTAACAAACCGAATCTCGCAGGCCCACAACGCTTCTGCCCTTGTCGCGGCGCGCTCCGCGTGGGTGCCTGGTGTCCGTGCTGGGAAGGGTGGGATGGGAGACTGAATCTTCTCTTCCGATTCCGCCCAGGCCTTCCGTCCTTCCTTAGCTACCTTTTTACCACTGTGACCGGCGCCACTCAAGGGCTGGAAGGGCTGGAGATTACCGGCGTGTCCATCGGCGTTTCGTGGTTAAATGCCTGGTCGCCCCGGAGCCGGGGTGTGGCCAGCAAACGCTTCCGCTAGCACTCGGCTGCACCGTCTAACAGCACTGTGCCGCCCGGGGTGCCAAGCCAGTTAAGGATCAGCGGCGCTTGCGCAGCAGCCGGTAGGAGATCGCGCCGGCCACCACCGCACTCACTCCGACGGCCGCCGTGGCGGCAAGGGTGGTCGACGACGGGGCCTGGAATCTGGCCCACAGCGACACCGGATTGGAGAAGGTGAGCACCGGCCAGTTCCGCGCCACCGCCTCCCGGCGCAGGTTCCGATCCGGGTTCACCGCCGTCGGATGGCCGACCGCCTGCAGCATCGGCAGATCGGTCACCGAGTCGGAATAGGCGTAGCACCGCGACAGGTCGTAACCCTCACTGGCGGCGAGCTTTTCGATCGCCTGGACCTTGCCCTCCCCGTAGCAGTAGAAGTCGACCTCGCCGGTGTACTTGCCGTCCGCCACGGCCATCCGGGTGGCGGCGGTGTGCGAGGCGCCCAGCACTTCCGCGATCGGGGCGACGATCTCCGCGCCCGAGGCCGACACGATCACCACGTCGTGGCCCCGAATCTTGTGGTCCGCAATAAGATCCGCGGCCTCGGCGTAGATCAGCGGATCGACGAGCTCGTGAAGTGTCTCCGCCACAATGGATTTCACCTGCTCGACGTCCCAGCCCGCGCACATCTTGGTGAGGTGCTCGCGCATCCGCTCCATCTGATCGTGGTCGGCGCCGGAGAGCAGGAACATGAAGTGGGCGTAGCTGCTCTCCAGGACCGCGCGGCGGTTGAGCAGGCCCTGAGCGAAGAAGGGCTTACTGAAGACGAAGGTGCTCGACTTGGCGATCACCGTCTTGTCGAGATCGAAGAAAGCGGCCACGCGTTGATCACCGTCGTCTGTCACTCGTTCAGAATAGGGCCGCCGCGGCCGGACTTGGGGAACGACGGTCCGCCGGTGCGCGAACGAGCGCGGGTCGTGCAACGATCGATCGTCTCCGCGCACCTGGTGGCGCGAGGTTTGCCCGGAAGACGCCGGGCCGCTGACGAGCACAAATTTCTCGAACCACGGACTTGCGTTCTTGCCAGGGCTTGGGTGTAGTATTGCTGACACCTGGACATAGTCCAGGCGCGTTCAGCCCGACCCCCCGGGGCTGAACCCGACGGCCCCAGCCTCCTCCCCCCCCGGCTGGGGCCGTCCTCTATTTTCAGGACGGCCCTGCTCTGCGCAGGGCGAAAAGAAAAGTTATCCACACCCCGCGAGTTATCCACATTCGGTATAACGGGTCTTCCGCTCACCTGCGCGGTGCACGACGCTCACCGCATGGAACTCGAAGCAGCGCAGGTGATCGCGGCTCCACCGGCCCTCGTGCTCATTCACGACGGCCGCCTCCGTGACGAAGTCCGCCGCATCGCCGCCGCCGCGGAACGCGGCCTGGACGAACGCGGGCTTCCCATCGGCCGGCACAGCTGGGCCGCGGCGCCGCTCGTCATCCTCGACACCGCTGCCAGCGCCGCCTGTGCGGAAGCCGGATATCTGCGCCGGATCGGCGTCGTCCTGGTCACCGACGGTGCGCCCGGACTGCCCGATTGGCAGGCCGCCGCGGCGGTCGGCGCCGACCTCGTCATCGCGCTGCCGGGTGCCGCCGAACGGCTTATCGAGAAGTTTGCTGAGCACGCCGAGTACCGCCATGGCGACGGTGTGGTTATCGCTGTCGCCGGTGCGGGCGGCGGCGCCGGCGCCTCCACCCTGGCCGCCGCCACCGCGCTGCGTTCGGCCGCACGACGGTTCCGTTCCGACACCGTCCTGGTCGACGCCGCACCCCTCGGCGGTGGTCTCGACCTGCTGCTCGGCCTCGAGAACAGCACCGGCCCGCGCTGGTCCGACCTGGTCGTCGAAGACGGCCGCATCTCCGCCGCCGCCCTGCACGCCGCCCTCCCCGCCGCCGCCCCCGGCCTGTCCGTCCTGTCCTGTGGGCGTGGTGGTGCCGGTCGATTGCCCACCGAAATAACCCCCGCCGCCATCCATGCCGTAATCGAAGCCGGAAGGGCCGCAGGCGATCTCGTGATCTGCGACCTCCCCACCGGTCCCGCCCCGCACACCGAATCCATCCTCGACTCCGCCGACCTGGTCGTCCTCGTCGTCCCCGCCCGCCTCCGCGCCCTAGCCGCCGCCGAATCCGTAACCACCTACATAGCCGCCCGAAACCCTAACCAGGGCTTGATAGTTCGCGGCCCCGCCCCAGGCGGCCTAACCGCCCCCGAAATAGCCGAAGTTCTCGACCTCCCCCTCCTCGCCGCCGTCCGCCCCCAACCCGGCCTCGCCACCCGCCTGGAACGCGGCGGACTGACCCTGCCCCGCCGCGGCCCCCTCCTGACCGCCGCCGACGCGGTCTTGTCGGTCCTGAGTTCGCCTGTGACACAGGGTGTTCGGTGAACAATCTGACATCTGAGATATCTACGACGAACTTGTTCCAGCACGCGGACCGCGGGGCATGCAGCCGACGGATGCTGGACCGCGGGATTCGGATCCAGCGCACGCCCGATCGCCGAGTGCGTGGCGCTGGAAGGTTGTGTGGTCTGCGTGAGCCGGGTGTCCAGGTGTGCGGTGCCGGGAGGCGATGTGGTCTCCGTGGGCAGGGGCGTCGGGTGTGTGGTGACGGCTCGGTTTGTGCGGCCGCCGTCACCACTTTCTGTTCAGCACCTGGCTCGATGCCTGTGCGGCGGTCGGATGGGGCGGATCGATTGTGCGCACAGGCAGGTGCGCGATGAGCGCGTTGGTGACTGCGGAGCTGTTGGATCGCGTGCGGGAACGGCTGGCGGGGCACGGTGATCCGGAGCCGGCGCAGGTCGCGGCGGCAATCCGGGCCGAAGCCGGTGCGGTGCTGGGCGATACCGATCTGCTCAGGGCATTGCGGCTGTTGCAGACGGAATTGACGGGTGCCGGGGTGCTCGAACCGCTGCTGCATGACCCCCGGGTCGCCGATGTGCTGGTTACCGCACCGGATGCGGTGTGGGTGGATCGCGGTCGCGGGCTGGAACAGACCTCGATCACCTTTCCGGACGAAGCCGCCGTGCGCAGGCTCGCGCAGCGCCTGGCCTTGTCGGCGGGCCGCCGCCTCGACGACGCACAGCCGTGGGTCGATGGCAAACTGGCGGGAAGCGAAGCAGCACTGGGTGATTCATTCGGCGTCCGCCTGCACGCGGTCCTCGCTCCGATCGCCCACGGCGGCACCTGCCTGTCGCTGCGTATCCTCCGCCCGGCTACCCAGGGCCTGGATGCGCTCGCAGCCTCCGGAGCGGTACCTGCGGACGCGAAGATGCTGTTGGAGAGCATCATTCGCGCCCGCCTGGCCTTCCTGGTGGTAGGCGGTACAGGCGCAGGCAAAACAACACTGTTGTCCGGCTTGCTCGCCAAAGTCGACCCCCGCGAACGCATTATCTGCGTGGAAGACGCCGCCGAACTGGCTCCACCCCACCCGCACGTGGTCCGCCTGGTCGCCCGCACCGCCAACGTCGAAGGCGTCGGCGCGGTAACCGTCCGCGACCTCGTCCGCCAAGCACTCCGCATGCGCCCCGACCGAATCGTCGTAGGCGAAGTCCGCGGCGCCGAGGTAGTAGACCTCCTGACCGCCCTCAACACCGGCCACGACGGCGGTGCGGGCACCGTCCACGCCAATTCCCCTCGAGAAGTCCCCGCCCGCCTGGAAGCCCTCGCCGCCCTGGGCGGCATGGACCGCTCAGCCCTGCACAGCCAACTGGCCGCCGCAGTTCAGGTAATCCTCCACGTCCACCGCCGCTCCAACGGCACCCGAGGCCTACGCGAAATCGGCCTCGTCCAACGCACCCCCACCGGCCAAGTCCAAATAACCCCAGCCTGGACCCAATCCAACACCCCCACCCCAGCCGCCGAAGCCCTCTCCCACCTCCTCTCCGAACGGCTCGAACCATGACGCACCCACCACCCACGGCAACACCGGCTGGCTCGGCGGAGGTTCGCGACCTCGCCCAGGCGTGGCCGCCCACGTCCACTGCTACACCTGATGGCTCGGCCGGTGCCCGGGACATCGCCTACCTCGCCCTGGCGTGGGAGCCCGCGCCCACTGTTGTTCCTGATGGCTCGGCGGAGGTTCGCGAAATTGCCTACGTCGCCCTCGAGCCCACGCCCGCTGCTACACGTGATGGCTCGGCCGCCGCCCGGGACGTCACCTACCTCGCCCTTGCGGTTCGCGAAATTGCCTACGTCGCCCTCGAACCCACGCCCGCCGCTACACCTGATGGCTCGGCGGAGGTTCGCGACTTTTCCTACCTCGCCCTCAAGTGGTGTGCCACGCCCGCTGCTATTTCTGATGGTTTGGCCGAGGCCCAGGGTATTGCCTACCTCGTCTTGGCGTGGCCGCCCGGGCCCACTGCTGTACCTGATGGTTGGGCCGGGGCCCGGGGCATCGCTCATCTCGTCTTGGCGTGGCCGCCCGTGCCCACTGCTGTACCTGATGGTTTGGCCGAGGCCCGGGGTATTGCCTACCTCGCCCTGGCGTGGCCGCCGGCGCCCGCTCTCATTCCTGATGGCTCGGCGGAGGTTCGCAACTTTTCCTACCTCGCCCTCGCGCGGCTGGCCACGCCTGGTGTCCGCTCAGCGGACCAAACGGCCTCGCCTACGCGAAAGGCGCTGCGCCACAGAGCAGCTGGTCGGATTTCTGTTCGAGTGCCAGCGATGTTGAGTGGCCACGTGATGTCGGTGCTGCGCGATAGGGCTATGTCGCCGTGGGGAGGGGTGATCCGATGATCATCGCGTGCGTCTGCCTCGTAATGGCGTTGCTTGCGGTGCCGGTGCCGGCCGCGCGGCGCAGGTTCGGTGAGTTGTTCGGCACGTCCGAGGGGAAGCGAAAGGCCCTGCCGCGCATGCTATTTCTTGTGCCGGTCGGGGCGGGAATCGCGGCGGTTGTGATGGTGGGTGTCGGGCCGCTTGCCGCGGTGGTGCTTGTGGTTGGCACTGTGGTTGTTCGGGTGAGCCGGCTTCGCTGGGATCGGCAGCGTGCGGTGGAGAACGCGAACCTGCTGGATGCTCTCGAGGTTGTGATCGCCGAGTTGCGGGTCGGGGCGCACCCGAGTTCGGCCGCTGAGGTCGCCGCTCGCGAATCGCGTGGGCTGGCTGCTGACGCCTTCGCCATCAGTGCCGCACGTAGCCGGCTGGGCGGCTCCGGGGCCACCGCGCTGCAGCAGCCGACCACGGTCATTGCCGCTGAGCTGGGCCGTGTTGCCACAGCTTGGCAGGTGGCCGAACAACATGGGTTGGCCTTGGCCGAGCTTCTTTCCGCCGCTCGGACAGACCTTCTGGCCCGCACCCGCTTTCGCAGCCGGACCACCGCCGCGCTGGCCGGCGCTCGCGCCACAGCCACTGTCCTCGCTTACCTTCCGTTGCTCGGCATAGCGCTCGGCCAACTGATGGGCGCCGCCCCACTGACCACCCTCTTCGCCACCCCCGCCGGCACCCTGCTGCTCCCACTGGGTACCGGTCTGGCCTGCGCCGGTGTCCTGTGGACCGACGCCATCACCCGCAAGGTCCTGACATGACCAACCTGGGGATGCCTGTGCGCAATTCGGGTTCGCCGTCGCTGCGGAACCCCAGCTCGCCCGAGCGTTCCACCACGATAGTTCTTGGGGCGGTATCCCCAGCCATGGCGCGACAGCCGACATTCCGGCCCACCGGAACTGGAAGCCGCAGCGCGCCCCCACCGCGACGACCGCGGCAGGAGCGAACTCTTGGTGCGGACTTTGCCGGCGTCGGTTGGGGAGCGGTGTGCACCGGGCAGGTTGGGGATGGGTGTGCACAAGTTCCGCACCTCGGAATTCCGAGCCACAGGTCCGGTGGCGCTTGGATTCTGGGCCTGCCTTGCCCGGTCGCCGGCGTATGTGGTCTGGCGCGAGTGTCGTTCGCGAGGACATTGTGCGCCAGCGGGTTCGGATGCTGGATCGGCGGGCCGTTCACCCTGGCTGGCCGGTGGTCTGGGGTTGTGGATGATGCAGCCGGCCGGCAGGTCTGGAGGCACGTACTCGATGGACGGGAACAACGAAAGGAGTTGGGGATGGCCGGGGTTGGGGTGGCGTCGGTGTTGATGGTTGCCAGCGCGTTGGTGCTGTTGCCGGGGCGGGTCGCGGTGGCGCGGCGGCTGCGAGCGGTGTGGGGCGGCGCGGCTGAGCCGATGGCGGGCAAGGGGATTCGGGGGAGCGGGGTGGATCCGCTGGCGGTGGCTTCGGTGTTCGATCTGCTGGCGGCGTGCCTGCGGGCGGGACTGCCGATGGCGGGGGCGGCGCGGGCAGTGGCGGGGAGTGCGCCGGAGGTGCTGGGGGTGGCGTTGGGGCGTGCGGCGGATCTGCTGGTGCTGGGGGCGGATGCGGGGGTGGCCTGGGAGCGGGCGGTGCGGGAGGTGGCGGGGCGGGACGGCGCCGAGGAGGTGGAGGCGTTGGCGCGGATGGCACGGCGGTCGGCGCGGTCGGGGGCCTCGCTGGCGGTCGCGGTGGGGGAGTTGGCCGAGCAGCATCGGGGGGCGCTGGAGGACGCGGCGGCGGCCCGGGCGGAGCGGGCGGGGGTGTTGATCAGTGGTCCGCTCGGGTTGTGCTTCCTGCCCGCGTTTTTGTGCCTGGGCATCGTGCCGGTGGTGATCGGGCTGGCCGGGCGGGTCCTCGGGGACGGGCTGCTGTGACGGCGAAGACGTGTTCGCGCGGATCGGCCGCGCGGGCGGGAGAGAGAGGGGAATCCGATGCGAATCGAGAATCAGGCCGGAGTGCGGATGTGGGCGCTGGCGCGACAGGGGTACCTGGAGGTGCGGGCACGGCTGCTGCGGGCGGCAGTGGGCGACGAAGGCATGTCGACCGTCGAGTACGCGATCGGCACGATCGCCGCGGCGGCCTTCGGAGCCGTGCTCTACGGCGTGGTCACCGGGGATTCGATTGTGAACGCGCTGACGAAGATCATCGACAAGGCGTTGAACACCACCGTGTAAAACGCTGGGGAACAGCAGGTTTCGCGGGCGACCGGGGCGCGGTCACGGTCGAGGCGGCGATCGCGCTGACCGCGATCGTGGTCGTGGTGGTGCTGTGCTTCGGCGGCCTGCTGGCGGCGTCGACGCAGGTGCGTTGCGTGGACGCCGCACGCGAAGCGGCCCGGTTGGCCGCCCGCGGGGATGCGGAGAACGCGGTGACGGTAGCCCGGCGGGTAGCGCCGCCGGGCGCCGACATCGCGTTGCGCACCGAAGGCGATCGGGTGGTGGCGGTCGTTTCCGCTCGGTCCCCGTTGCTCCCACTGGTGTTGCGCGCGGATGCCGTTGCCGCACAAGAACCGGGAGCGTCTCGGTGAGAGCGGGCGACGAAACCGCCCGCAAACCAGCGATTCCCGGGAGGCTCCGGACGACCGGTCCGGCCGCGGGCCTTCGCCGCCTCACTACCGGTGACAGCGGCGGTGCGACCGTGCTGGCCTGCTTCGCCTTGGCCGGGCTGATCACGACAACCCTCCTGATCAGTCAGATCGGAGCGGGGGTCGTGGCGCGGCACCGCGTGCAGTCCGCGGCCGACCTGGCGGCCTTGGCGGGAGCCGGAGCCTTGGAGTCCGGCCCGGAAGCCGGATGCGCCGCCGCCGGAGAGATCGCACGGCATATGCGTGCTCGACTACGCACCTGTGCGGTGTCGCAATGGGATGTAACTGTGACGGCTGAACAAAATGTACCAATGGGTCTGTTTGGCGTTCGCACAGTTAGCGCAGTTGCTCGCGCCGGACCTGTCGAGGATGAACTATGACGGACGGTACGCACTTACCACTTGGCGGCCCGGGCGCGCGCAATTCCGGTAATTCCGATGACCAACAAATGCGACTTCAGTTCTATTTATCGATCGCCTCCCAGAACCATTCGAATAAAACCGCACGTCGCGCAGGAATGGATGCGGCAATAGCGCAGTTAACATGAATACGATCCTCTTTAATCCGACGGGAACCGACCGCGCCCTCGGCGTGTCGCGCGACCTGGGCGGACTCGGGCCGGCCTGGTGATCGGCCAGCGAGGTGGCGACCCGGTCACGCCCGGGCCGCGACCCCGTCACGAACCGGAATCCGCGCCTTCACCGGGGCGTCTTCTCCCGGTCCAGCTCGCCCAGAACGGCCCCGAGCAGCGATGCCGCAGCATCTTTGTGCAGCGGATGATTGCCGTTCCCGCACTTGGGTGACTGCACGCAGGATGGGCACCCGGCCGTGCACCCACAGGACCCGATCGCCGCCAGCGTGGCCCCCAGCCAGTGCCGCAATTGCGCGAACCCGCGCTCGGCGAAACCGGCACCGCCGGGCTGCCCGTCGTAGACGAAGATCGTCGGCAAGCCGGTGTCCGGGTGCTCGGCGATCGAGACCCCGCCGATGTCCCAGCGGTCGCAGGTCGCTACCAGCGGAAGTAGTCCGATCGCGGCATGCTCGGCCGCGTGCAGGGCCCCGGGGACGTCGGCCGGCTCGATGCCAGCCCGCTCCAAGAGCTCGGGCGTGACGGTATAGAGGACGGCGCGGGTCGGCAGCGTCTGCGCCGGAAGATCCAATTCGACGACGTCGAGCACCTCGCCCGTCCGCAGCGTCCGCAGATAGCCGATCACCTGACTGGTCACCGTCACCTGCGCTAAAGCGCTGGTCACAGCGCCATGATCCCGCTGCTCGGCGAGGTGGTCGATCTCGATCGAGGTCCGTTGCCGAGCGCTGGTGCTGAACCCGGGATCGATGGCCGTCACGAACGCCACCCCGCCGTCGAGGTCCAGTTCGTCGACCAGATAGGTCTCGCCCTGATGCAGATGCACCGCGCCTTGATGCAGGGTCGCGGGCGCCCGCCCGGCATCGGCGGTCCCGAGCAGCCGCCCGGTCTCACCGTCCACGATCGCCACCGGCGCACCGATCCCGCCGCGCACGTCCACGGCATCGTGTGGCCCGGCCTGCGCGTCGGTCACATACCAGCGCCCGCCGCCGTTTCCGCGCCGCCGAACCAGCCCCTGAGCTGCGAGATCATCCATCAATCCGCGAGCGTCGAGCGCGTCCACCTCGGCGTCGGTGAGCGGCAGCTCCAGCGCTGCGCAGAGCAATTGCGGCCCCAGGACATAGGGATTGTGCGGATCGGTGATGGTCGCCTCGATCGGCTTGTCCAACAGCGCTTCCGGATGCCGCACCAGGTAGGTATCGAGCGGATCGTCCCTGGCCACGAGCAGGACCAGCGACCCCTGCGTGCGCCGTCCCGCCCGCCCGGCCTGCTGCCAGAAAGAGGCCACGGTCCCGGGGAAACCCGACATCACCACGGCGTCCAACCCGGCGATGTCCACGCCGAGTTCGAGCGCGTTGGTGGTCGCCACACCGAGCAGCGTCCCCTCCGACAGCGCCGCTTCAAGCGCCCGCCGATCCTCGCCGAGATATCCCGCGCGATAGGCCGCGATCCGTTCGGCGAGCTCGGGATCCACCTCGCGCAGCCGCGACCGGGTGTCCATCGCGATCAATTCCGCGGCCCGCCGCGAGCGCACGAAGGTCAGCGTCCGCGCCCCTTCGGCCACCAGGTCCGCCATGATCCCGGCGGCCTCGGCGGTCGCCGAACGGCGAATCGGAGCACCGTTTTCGCCGGTCAGCGCGGTGAGTGGCGGTTCGATCAGGGCGACGGTGCGCGCGCCCCGCGGCGATCCGTCCTCGGTCACCGCCACGCAGGGCGCTCCGACCAGCCGGGTCGCGGCGGCGGCGGGCTCGGCGGTGGTCGCCGAGCACAGCACGAACACCGGGTCCGCGCCGTAGTACTGGGCGATGCGCCGCAACCGGCGCAGCACCAGCGCCACATGCGATCCGAAGACCCCGCGGTAGGCGTGGCATTCGTCGATCACGACGTAGCGCAGCCGGCGCAGCACCCGGGCCCAGCGCTGGTGCGACCGGAGAATGCCCAGGTGCAGCATGTCGGGGTTGGTGAAGATCCAGCGTGCGTTGGCCCGCACCCACTGCCGGATCTCGGCGGGCGTATCGCCGTCGTAGGTGGCTGGGTGGATTTCCCGCAACGGTCCCTCGTGCGTCAATTCGCCGATCGCGCGCAGCTGATCGGCGCCCAGCGCCTTGGTCGGCGCCAGATAAAGGGCGGTGGCGCGGGGATCCGCCCGTAGCGCGGTCAGCACGGGCAGCTGATATCCCAAGGACTTCCCGGACGCGGTGCCGGTGCTGAGGACTACGTGCTGCCCGCTCGCGGCGAGCTCGGCGGTCCGGGTCTGGTGACTCCAGGGCAGATCGATACCGGTCGCGCGCAGCGCATCGATCGCTTCCGGCGCCGCCCAGGACGGCCACTCGGTGGTGCTCGCGGGCCGCGCCGGTAGCTCTACGACATGGGTGAGTCGGGGGTCACGAGGCAGGACACGATTCAGCAACGATCGGCCGTAGCTGAGCTCCGCGGGGCTGTGCGACAGGGTTGCCCGGTCCGGTGGATTCACGACGCGGGACGTCCGACACGCCGAGAAAGTGTGAAACGTGTGCGGTTGGCAAGGCCTACCTGCCATTTCGATACCAAATAGCGACCCGGGTCACAGGGGGTTTGCCAGATGCTCACTAGGTTATCTAGAGGCAAACGAACCTTGAGTCTGGATTCACCCATTGTGTCCCTCACCTGCGCATTCGCAAGATCAACTTTTTTGCAAATTGTCGGTAACTCGACTGTTGAATTGCTCGAAGACATGGTTCACTGGTTCCTGGTCGCAAGCTTCTGTGTTCGAGGGACGGATCCAAAGTCCAAACCGTCAGCAGGATCGATGTTGCGAACGGTGTGCTTGGTGCTTTCCTGCAGGGGGAACCAACAGTACAACGCTCTCAACGGGCCCGGTGGACGAACCCAGTTGTCCGCCGTTCCGGTAAGAAAAGAGAAGGAACAGAATGGCACAGGGAACTGTGAAGTGGTTCAACGCGGAGAAGGGGTTCGGCTTCATCGCGCCCGAGGACGGCTCCGCTGACGTCTTCGTCCACTACTCCGAGATCCAGGGTTCGGGCTTCCGCACCCTCGAGGAGAACCAGAAGGTCGAGTTCGAGGTCGGTCAGGGCACCAAGGGCCCGCAGGCCACCGGAGTTCGCGCGCTCAGCTGAGCGACGCATAATCCACGGCGCGTCCCCCACCTCCGGTAACGGAGGTGGGGGACGCGCTATATCCGGGGTAGGGCACAACCGAGTGGCATACGGCACCTTCCGCTCCACACACTGCATACTGGGTTCCGGTTACCACGTACGCTCGGTGGTTCGGGGTCGCAAGCAATCACCCGCAGCCAACGTCAAGGTATAAACGTGTCTGGTAGCGGCGGCAGATGTTGCCATCGCTAGCGACTGCTTGCAGGTCGCTCGAAAGGGTCGACTTGCCCCAAACCGCGGTAGATGACGCACCAGCGTCGCGCGGGTCGAGAAGGAAAGGTGTATTCGCCGGTGGCAGCACGAGACCTCGGTACAGCCGACCAGGGCCGTCCCCTGCGTCGTCTCGTGATCGTCGAGTCCCCGACCAAGGCCCGCAAGATCGCGCCGTACCTGGGTCGTAACTACACGGTCGAAGCCTCTGTCGGTCATATTCGGGACCTGCCGCGCGGTGCGGCGGACGTTCCCGCCAAGTACAAGGGCGAGTCCTGGGCCCGCCTGGGCGTCGACGTAGATCACGATTTCGAACCGATCTATGTGGTCAGCCCGGAGAAGAAGGCCAAGGTCTCCGAGCTGAAGCAGTTGCTCAAGGATGCCGACGAGCTCTACCTCGCCACCGACCCCGACCGCGAGGGCGAGGCGATCGCCTGGCACCTGCTGGAGACGCTCAAGCCCAAGGTGCCGGTGCGCCGCATGGTGTTCCACGAGATCACCGAGCCGGCCATTCAGGCCGCCGCCGCCGACACCCGCGAACTCGACAACGACCTGGTCGACGCGCAGGAGACCCGCCGCATCCTGGACCGCCTCTACGGCTACGAGGTCAGTCCGGTGCTGTGGAAGAAGGTCATGCCGAAGCTGTCGGCGGGCCGCGTGCAGTCCGTCGCGACCCGGGTGATCGTGCAGCGCGAACGCGAGCGCATGGCGTTCCGCTCGGCCGAATACTGGGATATCGCCGCGAAACTCGACGCGGGCGCGGACTCCGGCAGTGATTCGTCGAACCCGCGCACCTTCGGGGCGCGGCTGGTTCAGGTCGACGGCTCCCGGGTCGCCAGTGGCCGGGATTTCGGTTCCGACGGCCAGCTCAAGGGCAACGGCGTCGTCGTGCTGGACGAGACCTACGCTCGCCGGCTCGCGGAGGCGCTCGACGGCGCCGACCTGGTGGTTTCCTCGGCGGAATCGAAGCCGTACTCGCGCAAGCCGTATCCGCCGTTCATGACCTCGACGTTGCAGCAGGAGGCGGGCCGCAAGCTGCGGTTCAGCTCCGAGCGCACGATGCGGGTCGCGCAGCGGCTCTACGAAAACGGCTACATCACCTATATGCGTACCGACTCGACCACGTTGTCGCAGTCGGCGATCGACGCGGCGCGTTCGCAGGCCACACAGCTATACGGGCCGGATTACGTCTCGCCGTCGCCGCGTCAGTACACCCGCAAGGTGAAGAACGCGCAGGAAGCGCACGAGGCGATCCGTCCCTCCGGCGACACCTTCCAGACGCCGGGCCAGTTGCACTCCCGGCTCGACACAGACGAATTCAAGCTCTACGAGCTGATCTGGCAGCGCACCGTCGCTTCGCAGATGGCCGACGCCAGGGGCACCACGCTGACGCTGCGCATCTCCGGCGTCGCGGGCACCGGCGAGGAGTGTGTGTTCTCCGCCTCCGGTCGCACCATCACCTTCGCGGGCTTCCTGAAGGCCTATGTGGAAAGCGTGGACGAGGAGGCCGGCGGCCAGTCCGACGACGCCGAATCCCGTTTGCCCGCATTGGAACAGGGCCAGGGCGTCACCGCGGTCGAGCTGAATCCCGATGGGCACAGCACCAATCCGCCCGCGCGTTTCACCGAAGCTTCGCTGATCAAGACGCTGGAAGAACTCGGCATCGGGCGTCCGTCCACCTACGCCTCGATCATCAAGACGATCCTGGACCGCGGTTACGTGTACAAGCGCGGTAGCGCGCTGGTGCCATCGTGGGTGGCGTTCGCGGTGATCGGGCTGCTGGAGGCTTATTTCGGGCGGCTGGTCGACTTCGACTTCACCGCCGCCATGGAAGACGACCTCGACGCCATCGCCGGTGGGCGCGAGCAGCGCGGAAACTGGTTGTCCTCCTTCTATTTCGGTGGCGATCACGGTGTCGACGGGTCGGTGGCGCGCTCGGGCGGGCTGAAGAAGATGGTCGGCGAGCAACTCGACGACATCGACGCGCGTGAGGTCAACTCGATCAAGCTGTTCGTCGACGAAGAGGGCCGCGATGTGGTGGTCCGGGTCGGCCGGTTCGGTCCGTACCTGGAGCGGATGGTCACCAATCCCGATGACCCCGAAGGGGATTCGATCTCGCAGCGGGCGAACCTGCCCGACGATCTGCCGCCGGACGAGCTGACCGCCGAGGTCGCCGAGAAGCTGTTCTCGACGCCGCAAGAGGGTCGCAAGCTCGGCGCCGATCCGGTGACCGGCAACGAAATCGTCGCCAAGGAAGGACGTTTCGGTCCGTATGTGACCGAGATCCTGCCTGAGCCCGCCGCCGAGGCGGCTCCTGCTGCTCCGGCGAAGAAGACGGCCAAGAAAGCGGCCGCCCCGAAGCCGCGCACCGGGTCGCTGCTCAAGTCGATGGACTTGGCGACCATCACGCTCGACGACGCGTTGAAGCTGTTGTCGCTGCCGCGCGTGGTCGGCGTCGACCCCGAGTCCAAGGAAGAGATCACCGCGCAGAACGGCCGCTACGGCCCGTACCTGAAGAAGGGCACGGACTCGCGCTCGCTGGTCACCGAGGATCAGATCTTCACCGTGACGCTGGAGGAGGCGCTGAAGATCTACGCCGAACCCAAGCGGCGTGGCCGGCAGGCGGCCAGTGCGGCGCCGCTGCGCGAGCTCGGCAACGACTCCGCCACCGACAAGCCGATGGTGATCAAGGACGGTCGCTTCGGTCCCTACGTCACCGACGGTGAGACCAACGCCAGCCTGCGCAAGGGTGACGAGGTCGAATCCATCACCGACGAGCGGGCTTCGGAGTTGCTGGCGGATCGGCGGGCGCGCGGGCCGGTGAAGAAGGCGGCCAAGAAGGCGCCGGCGAAGAAGGCCGCGAAGAAGACCACCGCGACGGCGGCGAAGAAGACAGCCACGAAGACGGCGGCGAAGAAGACGACCACGAAGAAGGTCGCCGCGAAGAAGACCGCCGCCAAGAAGGCCTGAGTCAAAGGATCAACTCCCATGGCCATCGATCAGGAGCGCGAGGATCTGATCGCGATGCTCGCCGAGCAGCGCGAGCTGTTCAAGATCACGGTGCGCGGTCTCGACGAGGAGCAGGCGCGCAAGCGCACCACGGCCAGCGAGCTGACCCTGGGCGGTCTGCTGCATCACCTGAACAATTGTGAGCGGCACTGGACCAAGGTGATCATCGATCGCGACGAGCACGCGGCGCTGGACGTTTCCACGTTCGGCGGTGAGTACGTGATGGCGCCCGAGGAGACCGTCGAGGGATTGCTCGCGGCCTGGGCGGAGACGGCCGCGGCGACCGCCGAGCTGATCCGGACTGTCGACAGCTTGGACACCTCCATCCCGACGCCGACGAACCCTTGGGTGGAGGGACGCGTCTGGCAGTCGGTGCGGACCACGTTGCTGCACATCTTGCGGGAAATCTCGCAGCACTCCGGGCACGCCGACATCATTCGGGAAGAGCTCGACGGCCAGAACAGCACCTATAGCCGAGTGTCCTGAGGTGTCGGTGCGGCCCGCTAGGGTGTAGCCCGTGCCAGGTGTCTTCGATCGGTTGGTCGGCCAGGATGCGGTCGAGTCCGAGCTGACGGCTGCCGCCATCGCGGCGCGCGCCGGCGTCATCGAAGGTGCGATGACGCACTCCTGGCTGTTCACGGGTCCGCCAGGTTCGGGCAGATCCATTGCTGCCCTGTGTTTCGCGGCCGCGCTGCAATGTACCGACGAAGGTTCGCCCGGCTGCGGCCGCTGCCACGCCTGCACCACGACCATGGCCGGCACGCACGGCGACGTGCGCCGCGTGATCCCCGAGGGGCTGAGCATCAGCACCAAGGAGATGCGCGAGATCGTGCAGGTCGCGTCGCGCCGGCCCAGCACGGGGCGCTGGCAGGTGGTCGTCATCGAGGATGCCGATCGCTTGACCGAAGCCGCGGGCAACGTGCTGCTGAAGGTGGTCGAGGAGCCGCCGGACCGCACCGTCTTCCTGCTGTGCGCGCCCTCGGTGGACCCGGAGGACATCTCGATCACGCTGCGCTCGCGGTGTCGGCACGTGCATTTGGTGACGCCGTCGGTCGCGGCGATCGCGCAGGTGCTGCGGGACCGAGACCAGCTCGATGAGAAGACCGCCGACTGGGCGGCGTCCATCAGCGGCGGCCATGTCGGTCGTGCCCGCCGCCTGGCCACCGATGCGGAAGCTCGCGCCCGCAGGCAACGGGCGCTGGGTCTGGTCGCGGCGGTGAGCCGTCCGGGCGCGGCTTATGCCGCTGCCGACGAGCTGGTGAAATCCGCCGACGACGAAGCCAAGCAGATGAGCGCGGCGCGCGACGAGCGCGAGCGCGAAGAGCTCGCCACCGCCTTGGGCGCCGGCGGCACCGGAAAAGGCGCGGCGAGCGCGACGCGCGGTTCGGCCGGTGTCCTCAAAGATCTGGAGCGGCGGCAGAAGTCGCGTGCCACCCGGACCGGTCGCGACGCCCTCGACCGCGCTTTGATCGACGTCGCGGGCGTCTACCGAGACGCCCTCGCCGTCCGCTTCGGTGCGGCGCGCAACGGCTCCGGGGTCGCCCTTACCCATCCCGATCTGTCCGACCAGATTCATGATTTGGCCGATCGCGTCCGGCCCGAAGGCTTGCTCCGTTCGATCGAAGCCGTCCTCGCTTGTCGCGAAGCTCTCGACACGAATGTCAAACCTCGATTCGCGCTGGCGGCGATGACCGCGACTCTCATTGCGGCCCAGACTGCTTGAGGCACAGGGGGATTGCGGTGAGCGGCACCCCGGTGTGACTGCTCCCGATGTGCGAGTCGCGCGGTGAAGCCTCACTGCGCTTCTTGCGATCATTTCGTCCGGCATTCTGAGTCGAGTCGGCCGAGGTTTTCGATGGTTGCTTTGTGCTGTTTTCAAAGGTCAGAGCGGTGATTCGGCGTCGGCTACTCGGGCCGCTCCCATCGTGCGTCAAGGGGTATTGCTGCTCGCTGAACTGATCGATACGGTGCCTCACGCGCACTGCGATCCGCGGTGTCGAGCGAAAAATGGGGAGTACCAACTTGATCCGCACACGCGTCTCGAGATTCATCGGCGCTGTGGCCGCTCTCGCGGCCATCGGCCTGGGGGCAGCGGCACTGCCGTCCGCGACACCGTCCGCGACCGCCGACATCATCAGCTTCAACAAGGGCCTCAGGGTCTCCGGTGATGTGCACTACGCAGGCAGCACCTATACGCTCACCGCCTCGGTGATGGAGGCCGGCTACATCGGCACTTTCTATTACCAGCTCAACGGCGGGTCCCGGCAGCTGATCGGCGAGGCCGTCGGCTCCGGTCCCTATCTCGAGGCCAAGGCCAGCATTTCCTGGACCCCGGCCACCGAGGGGACCTACACCATCGCCGCCACGATGCGCGGCAACGGCTACTACTCGGACATCGATCGGGTGGACGTCAAGGTCCTCGCCACCCAGCCGACGACCACGGTCGCTCCGACCACCACCGTGCCACCGACCACAACCGTCGCCCCGACGACGACTGCTGCTCCGACGACTGAACCACCGACAACAACGGCTCCGCCGACCACGACCGAGCCGACTACGACGGTTCCGCCGACCACGACCGAGCCGCCGACGACAACAATTGTTCCGACTACGACTGAGCCGCCGACCACGACAGTTCCACCCACAACGATCGTGCCGCCGACCACGACGGTTGTCCCGACGACCACCGTGCCGCCGACCACCACGACCAGCCCGCCGTGCAATTGGTGGGACTGCCCGCCCAGTACCCCGACCGCACAGCCGACTTCGACGTGCGATCCGTGGTTGTGCCCAGCGCCGACAACCCCTCGCCCGACTGCGACCCAGCCGACCAGTCCGCCTGTGACCACCACCAAACCGCCGTGCCCGCCCTGGGGATGCTGAATAAGCTGGCCCCTGCCGCAAAGCGGCTGCTACGAAATGGGACGCGATATCAGACAACCCCGGGCTGGCTCTGATCGCGAAGTCGGGCACCTATGCAGTCAGCCGAAAGCGGTTGCGGCCCAGCGATACCAGGGCTGAGAGGCCAGCACCTGGACGGGCGGCCCGCTTGCCAGGCACTCGACCGGCCAGGGGTGCTGACCGGGTTTCGCGAGCACCGAATGCGGTCGGAGTCTGCGCATCGGAGCACACGGATGGTTGCTCCGATTGCTCGAGTCGGTCAGTGAAACCTCGCTGCGCTGGATGCGATCGCGGCGTGCGCTGCGCGAGCTGATCTTCCCGAGTTTTGCGCCCGTTGATGGGCCTGTTTATCCAGCTCAGGGCTGTGATAGGAGTGATCGATGACGACGTTCAGAGCGGTGCGTCAAGTGGTATTGCACCCGTCCGATCCGCTCGATACCGTGCCTCACGCGCACTGCGGTCCGCAGTCGCGTGTGAGATGTGGGGAGTATCAAATTGATCCGCAAACGCGTTGCCAGATTCGTTGTCGCCTTGGCCGGGCTAGCGGCCATCGGCCTGGGGGCAGCGGCGCTGCCGAATTCCGTACCGACCGCATCCGCCGACATCATCAGCTTCAACAAGGCTCTGCGGGTCGAAGGCGATGTGCATTACGCCGGCAGCACCTACAAGATGACCGTTCTCGTGGTGAAGTCGAGCATGAGCGGCCTGTTCTTCGCCTCGCTGAACGGCGAGTCCCGGAAGCTGATCGGCACCGGGTACGGCTCGGGCCCCTACCCGGAGGCCACCGCCAGCATCAACTGGACCCCGCCCACCGCGGGCAACTACCGGATCTCGACCATCGTGCGCGGCGACGGCTACCAATCCGAGGTAGCCGAGGTGGACGTCAAGGTCCTGCCGGCCCTGCCTGCGACGACTACGACGCCGCCGACCACCACGACGCCGCCGACCACCACCGTGCCGCCGACCACCACGACCACGCCGCCGTGCAACCCGTGGGATTGCCCGCCGAGCACCCCGACCACGAAGCCGACCGCGACCTGCGACCCGTGGTCCTGCCCGGCCCCGACCACTCCGCGCCCGCCGACCGAGCCCACCATCCCGCCGACCACCACTACGAAGCCGACGTGCCAGCCGTGGGGTTGCTGAGGTAGCCCGGAAACAAAAAAGAGGCTCACGCTCTGAACGAGCGTGAGCCTCTTCGCGTGGAGCCGCCTGGGGGAATCGAACCCCCGACCTTTTCATTACGAGTGAAGCGCTCTACCGACTGAGCTAAGGCGGCGTGCCTGACGGCGACGCGAGTCTATCGCCTTGCTGTCCAGATCGCGAAAACGGCTGGTCAGGCGACCTGGACAGCAAGATGGGGTCAGGAGCCGATGGGCTTTCCGAACAGGGACATCACGGTTTCGCCGAGGACGGAGCCGGCGTAGGGGAGGACGCCGGGGGCGGCGGCCATGGAGGCGACGTCGGTGGTGCTGCAACCCGGTTGGGCGGGAACGCCGTTGAGCCGGTCGCGGAGCCAGAGCAGGGCGGCGGGGCCGCCGCTGACTTCGGCGACGATGTGTTCGCTGGCCCAGTCGCGGGTGTATTGGACGTTGGCTCGCGGGTCGGCGCAGTAGGTGTCGACCATCTGGTTGGCCGAGCCCAGCGGGAGGATCTCGTCCCAGCGCGAGTGCCAGATGAACATCGGCATGTCCGGGACCGTCTTACCGAGCCGGGTCTCCTCCATGACGCGCTGTACGGCCGGATTACGCATCGGGTCGCCCGCGGCGGACCACAGCAGCCCCTTCAGGTCGATGAAGGGCAGCAGCATGGACTGGTATTGCACGCACAGCGGGTTCTTGGCGATCATCAGGGCCCGGCCGAGCGGGTCGATATTGCGATCGATGTATTCGGCGAAGTACGGGTATTCGCGGGTCAATCCGATGACCGCGGCCAAGACGAGCCCGGCGGTGGCCTGGTTGTTGGCCATGTTGAGGGCGGCGCCCAGGTCGGGGCCGTTGCCGCCGGTGGCCGAGGCGACGACGTTGAGTTCGGGGGCGTAACTCTGCTTCAGTTCGGCGGCGTGCTGGGTGGCGAGGGCGCCGCCGGAGTAGCCGTACATGCCGACGGGAGCTTGCGCGCCGACGCCCAGCGGTTCGAACGCGGTGGCGGCGCGGATGCCGTCGAGGGTGATGCGCCCGGCGAGCGGGCCGGCCGCGTAGGCCGAGTTCGGACCCTGGTGGTCGGGGATGACGACGGCCCAGCCCTGTTGCAGAGCGGCCTGGGCGAAGATGAATTCGGCGGGCGCCACGATCTGACCGGCGAAGGCGGCGACCGACAGGTGCTGCAGCGCGTACGACGGCGCGCAGTAGCCGGCGAGGGAGTCCTCGGCGATCTGCACCGACAGCAGTTTGCGCGGTTCCGGGGCGACGCCGCGCGGCTTCAATACGGTGGCGACGGCCGGGATCGGTTGTCCGGCTGTGTTGTTGGAGCGGTAGGAAACCTGCCACGCGTCCACGTTGAGCGGGATGATCCCGAAGTTCGCGACGTTGACTTGGCGGGCCGCGATCAGGCCGCCGGGCTGAGTGTTCGCGATGACGTCCGCGGCCGGCCGATAGAACGCGGGGTCGAATTCCGGCGGCAATGGGACCAGCGGCGCGGCCGGGATGGCGGGTGCGGCCGGCTCCGGTTCCGCGACGGCCGTCGTCGTCCCGGCCAGGATCGCACTCATTCCCACGAGCACGGCTGCGGTGCGGCGCAGCGCGCGTGATTTCCAGATGGTCATCCTCGACCCACATCCTTGGTCCCGCATTGAGACACCTGCGTCTCAATGATGGGGGTCACTATGACACGAACGTGATGGGGATCGCAATCAGGCTTCGGTCGAGGCCGGGATCAGCAGTGCGAACAGCACCGTCGACAACATGTCGACCAGCGCCTGGACCGGCGGCCGCTGCTCGTCCATGCTCCAGTGATGAGCCGCGCCGTTGAGCGCGCCGATGAAGCCGGCCATGGCGGTGGGCCACCCGCAGGCCGGGGCTCGCACCTCGGGCACGTTCGAGGCGATGGCCTCGATGGTCCGCGCCCATTCGTCGCGCACGCCCAGCCGATGCTGCTCGACTCGATCGCTGACGCCGACGACTTCGACATAGGCGACTTTGGCGCGGCGGATATCGGTGACCATCGCGTCCAGGTAGGCGGTCAGGCCGACGGAGACCAGCTCGCGCGCCGAGCCGCCGGAAGTCGCGGCGACGGCCGCGGCGACGGCTTCGCGGGCGGCCTGGTGTGCGGCGTCGTAGGCGGCCATCAGGAGGTCTTCGCGGCTGTCGTACACCTCGTAGAACTGCCGGCGGGACAAACCCGCGACCGAGCAAATCTCTGTCACAGAGCTTTTCGCGTACGACTTGTCGGCGAACACGGTCAGCGCCGCCTCCATGAACAACGCCCGGCGTTCCGCGCGTCGCTCGAGAACCGATTGCCCGGAGTAGCTGTGCCTGGTCTGTGACGTACCCATCGACGCTCAGCGTAGTGCGGTGAGCGGATCGGGCAGACGCCGCCGCGGGGACCCGTCGCACTGGGTGGGGATAGGTGGGCGGGCGGTTTGGTCGGAGATATGGGTGAGCTCGGTTCTTAGGATCGGGCTCGATCTGTTGGAAACCGCCCACACATTTAGGAGAGTCATCGTGCGAAGAATCTCGCTAGTGATCGTGACCGCGGCTACTGTCGGCGCCGCGTTGCAGGGAGCCGCTGTCGCAGCGGCTGATACGGATATGACCGCGATCACGGCGCCGCGGACGACAGTTGGTGCTCCGGCGGAGGAGGCCGAGAAGAAGGCCGAGGAGGCCGTCGAGCCCGACACGCAGGCCGATGAGTCCGAGGAGTCCGAGGCGGGCAAGGCCGAGGAGTCCGAGGGGCAGGCCGGGGAATCCGAGACGCCCGGGGGCGAGAAGTCCGAGGGACAGACCGACGAACAGACCTCGAGCGAGTCCAAGGGTGGACTCTCGACTCGACTGGGCGACCTGGTCGGGACCGTCGAGAAGATCGAAAAGAAGCTTGGTCAGCTCGAATTCAAGCTGAACTGACAGCACCGCTGACAGGCTTCCGCCCGGGATGGTTTCGTATCCCGGGCGGAAGTCGGTCTAGAGGCAGGCGGCCGCGCCGGCCGCGCCGTCGGTGAAGTTCCGGGTTTCGGGGGTGGGGTTCCACAGGCCGGCCGTCTGGGCGTACTGCCAGCCTGGGCCGTTCGCCACTAGTGCGGCGACGGCGTCGACGAGCCGGTCGACGTCGGCGGAGTGGGAGCCGAGGCCGATGCTGGCGCGCAGCGCGCCGTCCAGTCCGAGGCGGGCGAGGAACGGGTGGGCGCAGAAGCGGCCGTCACGGACGCCGATGCCGTGCTCGGCGGAGAGGTAGGCGGCGACCTCGCCGGGTGCGAAGCCGTCCACCGTGAAGGCGACGATGCCGACGATATCGGGGCTGTCGGCCCACAGGCGCAACTGGGTGACGCCGGGGATGGCGGACAGGCCCGCGCGCAGGCGTTCGGCGAGTTCGCGTTCGTGCGCGATCAGGGTTTCCGGGTCGATCTGACACAGGGCGTCACAGGCGGCGGCGAGCGCGGCGGCGCCGAGGACGTTCGGCGAACCGGCCTCGTGCCGCTGCGGGGCCGGGGCCCATTGCGCGCCGGTGGTGGTGACCTCGCGGACCGCGCCGCCGCCGGCCAGGTACGGCTCGGCTTGATCGAGCCAGTCGCGGCGGCCGACGAGGACGCCCGCGCCGAACGGGGCATAGAGCTTGTGGCCGGAAAAGGCGAGATAGTCGATGCCGGTGTCGCGCAGGCTGATTCGGCGATGCGGAGCGAGCTGGGCGGCGTCGACGAGGATGCGGGCGCCACACTGGTGGGCGATCTGCGCGAGGCGTTCCAGCGGCAGCACCTCGCCGGTGACATTGGAGGCGCCGGTGACGGCCAGCAGGGCGGCGGGTTTGGTGCACAGTTCCGCGACCAGCAGCCGGATGGTCTCCTCGATGGTGTCGCCGGCGCGGACGACGCGGCGGCCGTGCTCGGTCCAGGGCAGGAAGTTGGCGTGGTGCTCGATGTCGAGGACCACGGTGTCGCCGGGCACGCAGGCGGCCAGCAGGTTCAGTGAGTCGGTGGTGTTGCGGGTGAAGACGACGACCTGGTCGTCGGCGGCGTCGAGAAACCGGGTGACCGAGGCGCGGGCGCCCTCGTAGCACTCGGTGGAGATCCGGGAGGCGTAGCCGGCGCCGCGGTGCACGCTGGCGTAGAACGGCAGCAGCTGCTGCACGCGGTCGGTGACCTGGGCCAAAGCCGGCGCGCTGGCGGCGTAGTCGAAGTTGGCGTAGGTGGTGGTCCCGCCCTGCACGAGCGGCACCTGAAGATCGTCGCCGGACACCCGAGCGAGCGGAGCGCAGGTCTTGGTAGCCACAGCAGTCATCACGTAAATCCCATCGTTCCAGGGACCCGCAATCGAGAGATCGGTCGAGTCCGCGCTTGCCGCGCCCGAATGGGCGTACGGCCGGGTCGTCACCCGGAGCACCCCACCGCGGAGGAGGGTTGCCGACCAGCTAGCCGGGGCTTAGCGCTGGTACTCATGACCTGAACCGAGATTGGCAGACCGACCGGCACGCTGTCAACCACCGCGTTCGCTGACCTTCAGGCTGAATAAAAATGCATTTAGAGGAATAACCTTGCATTCTCGGCCGAGATGCGGTCCCATGGAGGGGTGACACTTTCGCTGCTGCTCAGCTTCATCGGACTCTGCGTCCTGCTCTCGATCACGCCCGGCCCGGACACGTTCCTGGTGCTGCGCTACTCGATCGCGGATGCGCGACCCGGGATCGCGGCGGCGGTCGGGTCGGCGCTGGGCGGCATGGTGTGGGCGCTGGTGGTCGCGGCGGGCGTCGCCGCACTGCTGGAACAGTCCGCGACGGCCTACCGGGTGCTGAAGGTGGTCGGCGGAATCTACTTGCTGTACTTGGGGATTCGGGCCCTCGTCGATCATCGGAAGGCGCGGAAGGAAGCCGCGGCGGCCGGTGCCGAACTGGCGGCGGCGCAGGCGCGCCCGGCCGCGCCCGCGTCGATTCGCTCGGCGTTCGCCGCGGGGGTGATCTCGTGCCTGTTCAACCCGAAGGTCGGGCTGTTCTACCTGGCGGTGCTTCCGCAGTTCCTCGCCGAGGTCACTTTCGCCAACACCCTCGCCCTGGGCGCCATCGAATCCTCCATCGCCGCAGTCGAAATGGTGCTGGTGGCGCTGCTCGCCTCGAAGGCGGTCGCGATGCTGCGCAAGCCTGTTGTCCGGGATCGGCTGGAGCAGATCTCGGCGGGGATACTGGCCGCGCTGGGGGTCGGTACCGCCGCATCGGCCGCTTAGCCCACGGCTTGCCGGGATTGCTTGGGCCTGCGGGTACATTGGACGGTTGGTCACCCGTGGTGTTTGCCCACTGGTAACCCTAGTCGTGCAAGATTTCCGCCGTCTGCGCTAGGTAGGTCTATGAGAGGTGGGCAGGACGCATGCTCCAGCCGGAGGTCGATGCCGTAGCGGGCGAAGACGAGCTGTCGAATCCGTTGCTGCGCGGCGCTCTTACCCCGCCTGCCAGGACACTTGTCGATATCTTGGCCGCCACCGCGGACACCTATCCCGAGGCGCCCGCGATCGATGACGGCGCGACCGTGCTCGGTTATGCCGAGCTGCTGGCCGAGGTCGACACCGTGGTGGGGCGGCTGGCCGCGGCGGGCGTGCGGGCGGGGGACCGGGTCGGGGTGCGGATGCCCTCCGGCACCAGTGCTCTCTACGTCACAATCCTCGCGGTGCTGCACGCGGGCGCGGCCTATGTCCCGGTCGACGCCGATGATCCGGATGAGCGGGCGCGACTGGTGTTCGGCGAGGCCCGGGTCAGCGCGATCGTCACCGCCGCCGGGATCGAAAGCACCGGCATCGAAACCGGCACTGCGGCAGGCGAATCCACCGAGCTGCCGACGCCGGCGGACGACGCGTGGATCATCTTCACCTCCGGGTCCACCGGGACGCCGAAAGGTGTCGCGGTCACCCATCGCAACGCCGCCGCGTTCGTCGACGCCGAAGCCCGGCTGTTCCTGCAAGCCGCGCCGATCGGCCCGGGCGACCGGGTGCTGGCCGGGCTGTCGGTGGCGTTCGATGCCTCGTGCGAGGAAATGTGGCTGGCCTGGCGGCACGGCGCGTGCCTGGTGCCGGCGCCGCGCGCGCTCGTGCGGACCGGCGCCGACCTGGGGCCGTGGCTGGTGCGGCGCGAGATCAGCATTGTCTCCACGGTGCCGACGCTGGCCGCGACCTGGCCCGCGGAGGCGCTGGATTCGGTTCGACTACTCATCTTCGGCGGCGAAGCGGTGCCGCCGGAACTAGCGGAAAAGCTCGCGGGCAACGGCGATCCGGACACGGTCCGCGAGGTGTGGAACACCTATGGCCCGACCGAAGCCAGCGTCGTCGCCTGCGCCGCGCTGCTCGACGGCACCTGGCCGGTCCGGATCGGCCTGCCACTGGACGGCTGGGACCTCACGGTCGTCGACGCGGCGGGAAATCCGGTGGGGGAGGGCGAATCCGGTGAACTCGTCATCGGCGGCGTCGGCCTGGCGCGGTACCTCGATCCGGCGAAGGACGCCGAGAAATACGCGCCGCTCGCCTCGGTCGGCTGGGAACGGGCCTACCGCAGCGGCGATCTGGTGCGGAACGACCGGGCGGGCCTGGTCTTCCTGGGCCGGGCCGACGATCAGATCAAATTGGGCGGCCGCCGGATCGAGCTCGGCGAGATCGACAACGCCTTGCAGCATCTGCCCGGGGTCACCGGCGCGGCGGCCGCGATCCGGACCACCAAGGCGGGCAACAAGATTCTGGTCGGCTACCTGACCGGACCGGACGACACCTTCGACGTGGCCGCCGCCCGCGCCCTGCTGGCCGAACAGCTGCCGGCCCCGCTGGTACCGCGCCTGGCCGTGGTCGCGGAATTGCCGACCCGCACCTCCGGCAAAGTCGACCGGAACGCGTTGCCCTGGCCGCTGCCCAAGAACAAGGACGCCGATGCCGACACCGGTCTGACCCCGACCGCGCTCTGGGTCGCGGGACTGTGGGATTCGATTCTCGGTGCGGAGGCCACCGGGCCCGGCACCGACTTCTTCGACCTCGGCGGCGGATCGCTGGCGGCCGCCCAGCTGGTTGCCGCACTGCGAGAGCGCTACCCGCACGTCGCGGTCGCCGATCTCTACGATCATCCACGCCTCGGCGCGCTGGCCGACTTCCTCGATGCCAGCGCCCCGGTCGAGGCTGTCGACGAGCGCATCGTGCGCCCGACGCCGCTGAGCGCGCAGCTGTTCCAAGTGCTCGCGACCATCCCGTTGACGACGCTGACGGGTTTGCAGTGGCTGACCTGGCTGGCGATCGTCGGCAATATCGCCGCTCGCTCGGGCGCGCTGCCGTGGCTGCCACACCTGTCCTGGTGGTGGGCGCTGGTCGCGTTCCTGCTCTTCATTTCCCCTCCGGGCCGGATGGCGCTGTGCGTCGTGGGCTCCCGCGTGCTGCTGCGCGGTGTCGAACCCGGCAGCTACGCGCGCGGCGGCTGGGTGCATCTGCGCCTGTGGACGGCGGTGCGGCTATCCGAGGCCAGCGGCGCGGAAAACCTATCGGGTGCACCGTGGATGGTGCCGTTCGCGCGATCGCTGGGCGCGAAGATCGGGCAGGGCGTGGATCTGCACACCTTGCCGCCGGTCACCGGCATGCTCGAGCTCGGGGACGGTTGCAGTATCGAACCCGAGGTCGACCTGTCCGGGTATTGGATCGACGGGGACCTGGTGCACATCGGCCCGATCACCATCGGGCCCGGCGCTGTCGTCGGCGCGCGCTCGATCCTGTTGC
The DNA here is from genome assembly GCF_040681285.1 of Nocardia sp. NPDC051832. NCBI lineage: Bacteria > Bacillati > Actinomycetota > Actinomycetes > Mycobacteriales > Nocardiaceae > Nocardia > Nocardia sp. NPDC051832. The sequence goes on along the minus strand of NZ_JBFAYL010000001.1, from coordinate 952,473 downwards.
CCGGCACCAAGATCGGCAAGAACGCCGAGATCGCGCCCGGCTCCGCGGTCGCAGGGAAGGTCAAGGCCGAGCAGGAGTGGGGCGGCTCGCCCGCGGTGAAAGTCGGTAAGGCGCAACACCGCTGGCCCGACGCCACGCCGGCCCGGGCCACGCACTGGGTGCTGATCTTCGGCATCACCTCGATGGTGCTGGCGGCCGTGCCGATTCTCGGCCTCGGTACCGGCGGCGTCTTCATCGCCTGGTGGGTCCGCGACACTCCCACCCTCACCGCCGGACTCAGCCGTGCTTTCGCGGTCCTGCCGGTCGCCGTGCTGCTCAGTCTCGGGGTGTACGCCGCCATCACGATCCTCGCGGTCCGGCTCTTCAGCATCGGGCTGACGGAGGGCTATCACCCGGTGCGCAGCCGCGTCGGCTGGCAGGCCTGGTCTACCGAGCGGCTGCTGGATTCGGCGCGCACCTTCCTGTTTCCGCTCTACGCCAGCCTGCTCACCCCGATCTGGCTGCGGCTGCTCGGGGCCAAGATCGGCAAGCGGGTGGAGGCGTCCACGGTGCTGCTGCTGCCGAAGTTCACCACCGTCGCCGACGGCGCGTTCCTGGCCGACGACACCATGATCGCCAGCTACGAACTCGGCGGCGGCTGGCTGCGGATCGGCGAGGCGAAGGTCGGCAAGCGGGCGTTTCTCGGCAATTCCGGGATGACCGCGCCGGGTCGGCGGGTCCCGAAAAACGGCCTGGTGGCGGTGCTTTCGGCGGCCCCGTCCAAAGCCAAGGCCGGTTCGTCGTGGCTGGGCAGTCCGCCGGTCCGGCTGCGCCGGGCGTCGGAGAACGCCAGCACCGAGCGCACCTTCGATCCGCCCGCGCGGCTGCGGGTGGCCCGCGCCGTCGTCGAAACCTGCCGGCTGATCCCGGTCTTCGTGACCTTCGCGATCGGGCTCGGGGTCATCTTCACGCTGGCCTGGCTGGCGCAGACCTTCGGCCACCTGACCGCGGCCCTGCTCAGCGGCGTGGTGCTGCTGCTGGCCGGCGCGGTCGCCTGCGCCAGCGCGGTGGCCGCGAAATGGCTTCTGGTGGGCCGGATCCGGGCCGAGGAGCACCCGCTCTGGAGTTCGTTCGTGTGGCGCAACGAGGTCGCGGACACCTTTGTCGAGACGGTGGCCGCGCCTTGGTTCGCGCGCGCCGCCACCGGCACGCCCGTGCTGAATTTGTGGCTGCGCGGCCTCGGCGCGCGGATCGGCCGCGGGGTATGGTGCGAGTCCTACTGGCTACCGGAGGCGGACCTGGTGACTCTCGGCGACGGCGCTACCGTGGAGCGCGGCTGTGTGGTGCAAACCCACCTGTTCCACGACCGCATCATGGCCATGGACACCGTCACCCTCGATCCCGGCGCCACCCTCGGCCCGCACTGTGTCGCGCTGCCCGCCTCCCGGATCGGCGCCGGCGCGACCATCGGTCCCGCTTCGCTGGTCATGCGCGGTGATTCGGTGCCGCCGTCGACCCGGTGGTGGGGCAACCCGATCGCCCCCTGGCCGGGTGAGCGCTGATGGCGGCCAAGTTCTACGAGCCGCCGATCGACGAATACCTGCCGCAGAACGGCAACCGTGGCTACCGGGTCTCGCGCTACGAACTGGACCTGGTCTACAAGGTCGCCAGCAATCGCCTCACCGGCCGCGCCGACATCACCGCCGTCAGCACCGCGGCCCGGGACCGGTTCGCGCTGGACATGTCCCAATCCCTTTCGGTCACCAAGGTTTTCGTGAACGGCGCGAAGCCCGCGAAGTACACGCACCAGAACGGCAAACTGGTGCTCACGCCCGCGCAGAAGATCCCGGCGGGCGGCGCGCTGGTGCTGGTCGTGCAGTACGCGGGCGTGCCGAAACCGGTGCGCGGGCCGTGGGGTGAAGTCGGCTGGGAGGAACTGACCGAGGGCGCGCTGGTGGCCAGTCAGCCCAATGGCGCGGCCTCCTGGTTCCCCTGCGACGACCACCCCAGTGCCAAGGCCAGCTACCGCATTTCGATCACCACCGACAGCCCGTTCTACGCCCTGGCCAACGGCAAACTGCTGCGCAAACAGACCAAGGCCAGCCAGACCACCTGGGTGTACGAGCAGTCCGAACCGATGTCGACGTACCTGGCGACGATCCAGATCGGGCCATATCAGCGGTACCGGGTCGGGCCGGTGCAGAGCCCCGTGCCGATGCACGCGATCCTGCCGGCCCGGCTGCGCCTGCCCTTCGAGCACGACTTCGCGCGGCAACCCGAGATGATGGAGCTGTTCACCGAGCGGTTCGGTCCCTACCCGTTCGAGACCTACACCGTCGTGATCACCGATGACGAGCTGGAAATCCCCATTGAGGCACAGGGGATTTCGATCTTCGGCGCGAACCACTGCGACGGACGGCGCGGCGCCGAGCGGCTGGTGGCGCACGAGCTGGCGCACCAGTGGTTCGGCAACAGCCTCACCATCCGGCAGTGGCGCGACATCTGGTTGCACGAAGGCTTCGCCTGCTATGCCGAATGGATCTGGTCGGAGGCGGCCGGCGGGCCCACCGCCGATCAGCAGGCCCGCGCGGCCCGGCACAACCTGGCGCGGCAACCCCAGGACATCGTCCTGGGCGACCCCGGCCCGCTGCGCATGTTCGACGACCGCGTGTACAAACGGGGCGCGCTGACCCTGCACGCGCTGCGGCTGGAACTCGGTGATCTCGCGTTCTTCGATCTGTTGCGGGACTGGACCATTCGCTACCGGCATGCCTCGGTCGGCACCGAGGAATTCACCGATCTGGCCGGGCATTACAGCGCGGTGCCGCTGCGCGCGCTGTGGGACAGCTGGCTGCGCCGCGAGCCGTTGCCCGCGCTGCCGCCGCCTACTCGCTAGAAGACCAGGTAGCGCGCCGCGAGCTCTTCGATCAGCGGGTCGTCCTCGGCGACGCTGTCCAGGTTCTCCAGGTCGGTGGCCACGGAAATCTGGCGCGGATCGTCTTGTTCGGAATCCGGGGCGCCGTCCGCGCCGAGCTGGCGGACGAGTTTCGCGCGCACGCGTTGTTTCAGGGAATCGCTCATGGTCCTCGCGTGCCCTTTCGGTCGTCGAACAATCAGACGGGGGCGAGCCAGGTGCCCCACGCGGTGTTGCGGAGTACGGAGTAGACCATGACGAGCACGGCCAAGGCGATGAGGACGCGCCGGTCGACCCGGGGGACTGTCAGGCGTTGTCCGCGCCAGGCGCGTGTCGTCCACATGCCGACGAACCAGGCGAAGGTGAGCAGCAGCGGAATGGCGATCAGATTGCTGTGCAGCGAATCCAGGAGCCGCCCGTCGGTCAGGTTGTGGACCGCGCGCATGCCGCCGCAGCCGGGGCAGTAGATCCCGGTGAGCGCGTAGATGGGGCAGAGCCCGTAGGACCCTTCCACGTGCGGATCCCGGAAATGCAGCAGCGCAACGGCTCCGATGCCCGCGGCCGCGGTGACCAGCGGCGCGGGCAAGGCGCGCCAGCCCGAATGCTTCGCCGGGTGCGCGGCCGGTCCGGGTGCGAGGTGCGTGCTGTCCACAAGCAACCACGGTAGCCGCGCCGCCGCGTTCCCCGCCACGTCCTGCGCTCAGTCCGGTTGCGCGAACCGCAGGGTATTGCTGAACGGGTCGGTCAGGTCGAACCCGGGACCGCCCGGACCGTCCTCCGGGCAGCCGGGTTTGGCGTATCGGTAGTCCTTGGGCGCGAGTTCGGCATGGAAGGCGTGGATGTCGTCGACGGCGATCCACACCACCGATCCGGGGGTGCCGTCGCCGTGGTGCTCGCTGAGGTGCAGCTTGGCCGCGGACCGCGAGACCTGGGCGTACAGCGGGAAGTTGTCGCCGAATCGGTGCTCCCAGTCGACGGTGAAGCCGAGGTAGTCGCGGTAGAACTCGTAGGCCTTCGCCACGTCGAACATCCGCAGGACAGGTATCGGGGCCGCGAGGCCGATCTGCTCGGTCGCCATGCCGCGATCATGCCAGTGCCTGCCGACACGGCCCGGAACCTCTGGCGCTCCGGCATTTTCGGTCGCCGACCTATTTGTTCGCCGGACCGATTTTCGGGTATCCAGCAGTTTGAGCCAGGATTTCCGTCATCCAGTGCTTGCACTAGCTAGCACGCAGCTTGCACTGTACTGTGGCGGCAGACACAAAGGAGTGCTCGAATGCTGGTCACGTCGATGAAGACGCTGGCGGGGGTCCGCGGCGCCGAGCCGTTAACCGCCGCCTACCGTGCGGGTTTGCGGTCTCGCACCTTTGCCACCGCGGCGCTGAACAAGCCCGCCACCGCGCCCCAGTCCATCCCGGTGACCACCGTGGACGGCGCCCGGCTCCGGGTGCACGCCTACGGCCCCGCTGACGGTGACGTGATCGTCTTGATCCACGGCTGGAGCTGCAGCATCGAGTACTGGAATCCGCAGATCAACGCGCTCGCGGAGCGCTACCGCGTGGTCTGTTACGACCAGCGCGGCCACGGCGCCAGCGACCTGGGCCGCCGCAGCCCGAGCGCCGATACCCTCGCCGACGATCTCAGCGCCGTCCTCGACGCCACCCTGCCGCGCGGCCGCCGTGCGGTCCTCGCCGGGCACAGCATGGGCGGAATCACCTTGCAGGCGTGGGCCGCTCGCTACCCCGAGCAGGTGCGCGAGCGCGCCGCCGCGGTGCTGCTGGTGAACACCGCCGCGGGCGGCATCCGGTACGAGACCGATCTGCTACCCCTGTTCAACAAGCCGCTCTCGGTGGCCAAGCGTCCGGTCACCCTGTTCGGCGCGGGCATTCGCATGCCGATCGCGCTCGCGGAGACCGTGCTCTCCGCGCCGGTGCCGCTGCCCGGACTGTGGCCGGTGAACCTGATCTTCAAGAACCGGGTGATGGCCGCGGCCGCCACCGCCGACGAGGTGAACTTCTCCTTCGGCGTCGTGCGTTCCTGCCGACCGCTGGCCCGCGGCCTGCACGCCGCCGCGCTCGCGGACATGGATCTGGGTGACGCGGCCAAGCATCTGACCGTGCCCACCACCGTGATCGCGGGCGAGCACGACAAGCTGCTGCCGGAGCGGATGAGCCGCCCGATCGTCGAGGCGCTGCGCGGCGCCGGCAGCCTGGTCGACTACCACGTCTGGCCGACCGGTCACCTCGGCAATGTCGAGGCCGCCGACCGGTTCAACGCCGAACTCGTCTCGCTCGTCGAGCGGACAAGCCAGCAGACCGCGACCGCGGTCTGAGTTCGTTTCTCCTGGGGCGGTCAACGACGCCCGGCCCAGAAGTAACGCCACAGGAAAGCCCCGCAGCTCCTCGTGGAGTTGCGGGGCTTTCCTTGCTGGGCGGAGCTAGTGATCCAGCTCGACCGGGCGGTGGTAGCGGCCGTTGTAGTAGAGCAGCGGTGCGGCGGAGGGCTTTTCCTCGGTCTGGTCGTGCACCCGGGTGACCAGTCCGACGACGAAGGTGTGGTCACCGATCGGAATCAGTTGCTGGACCACGGCGCGGAACCAGATCGGGGTGCCGTGCAGGACCGGTTCGCCGGTGGGCAGCGTGGTCCACAGTGAGTGATCGGTGAAGCGCTGATCGGCGCTGCGCGAGAAGCGCTGCGCCAGGTGCTGCTGGTGTTCGCCGAGGATGTGCACGACCACCGACTCGGCGTTGAGCAGGGCGCGGATGCTGGAGGAGGTGTCGGCGATGTTGAACGAGATCAGCGGCGGTTCCAGCGACAGCGACGCGAACGAGGTGGCGGTGAAGCCGACCGGGCCGTCGGGGGAGTCGAGCGTGACCACGGTGACGCCGGCCGGATAGTGGCGCATGGAGGCGCGGTACAGCTCGGCGGTGATCCCGCTCAGATCATCCGGGATCTCGATGCCGGTCTCGGGCGGTAGTGCTTCGGTCACACGACGAAACTACGCCCAGATCGTCCGGGTTCGCGTGGACCGCCCCGATCGTGGCGTCGGAGCACCCCGGATGACCGGCGGATTTCCCGCCGGAAGTGATTCGATCCACGCCGAATCGAACTACGTGCGGTACTCCGGAAACCCGTCGCTCGGTCCGAGCATGGTGTCGATCCGGTCCCGGGTTATCCGGGCCAGCTCGCCCACCGTCCGCTCGGCCGGCGGCCCGTGCACGATTGCGTCGAGCGCACGATCCAGGTCGGGCTGGGACAGGGCGAGCACCTCGACGTCGGCCAGGGCCAGCAGCGCGTCCCGATCGGGGAACGGGCGGGCGTCGGCGAGCCGGGCGGCCCAGGTGACATTGGCGCAGCATTCGAACAGGGCGTGCACGGCGCGACCGCGAGTCAGGGTGTTGAAGCGGTCGAGTCCGATTCCTTGATGCATCAGCATGATGGCCTCCGAACCCGTCTTGCAGGTTGCTGATGCTTTGATGATCCGCCGGTCCGGCGGCTCCGAACCAGCCGTTTGGCAGCGATTTAGCGCAGGTTTTACACCGCGCGGACGGTACTGGGGCTGCGCGTTACGCTGTACAAATGACTGACTGGAAGGCCTTTACCGTCGAGACCAAGGACCACGTCGCGCAGGTGACGCTGACCGGTCCCAGCAAGGGCAACGCGATGGGCCCGGATTTCTGGCGCGAACTGCCGCTCATCTTCACCGAGCTCGATGCCGACCCCGAGGTGCGCGCCATCGTGCTCACCGGGTCGGGCCAGCATTTCTCCTACGGCCTGGACCTGCCCGCCATGGCCGGCACCTTCGGCCCGCTGCTCGCCGAAAAGGCGCTCGCCGCGCCGCGCACCGATTTCCTCAAGGAGATCCGCAGTATGCAGGCGTCGGTGACCGCGGTCGCCGACTGCGGCAAGCCGATCATCGCCGCGGTCTCCGGCTGGTGCATCGGCGGCGGCCTGGACCTGATCGCCGCCGTCGACATCCGCTACGCCAGCGCCGAGGCCAAGTTCAGCCTGCGTGAGGCGAAGGTCGCCATCGTCGCCGATATCGGCTCGCTGCACCGGCTTCCGGGCATCATCGGCGAGGGTCACCTGCGGGAGCTGGCCTACACCGGCAAGGACATCGATGCCGCGCGCGCCGAGAAGATCGGCCTGATCAACGACGTGTTCGAGGATCAGGAAGCCGCCCTGGACGCCGCGCACGCGACCGCACGCGAGATCGCCGCGAATCCGCCGCTGGTGGTGCAGGGCGTGAAGGACGTGCTGGACCAGCGCGACAAGTCCGCGGTCGCCGAGGGCCTGCGCTACGTCTCGGCGTGGAACGCGGCCTTCCTGCCTTCGGAGGACCTGACCGAGGCGATCCAGGCTGTCTTCGAGAAGCGGGATCCGCAGTTCAAGGGGCGGTAAAGCCCAGGGAATCGTTTGCCCTTTCCTTTCGCCATGCGTACTACTTGTATCAAGCAACTAATTGATTGATACAAGTAAAGGGGAGTCGGTGGACGCTGGCGAGCAAGCAGTCGACACGATCGCGGTGCAGCTCACGAGGCTGCAACGGCTCCGGGAGCGCACCGCGGTCCAGGTCCGCAATACCGCCGGCGTAGATCCGGCGGCCTTCGCGATCCTGTTCCGGCTGCTGTGTGACGGCCCGATGCGCTCGGGCGCACTCGCCGACGCGCTGTACTCCGACGCCTCGACGATCAGTCGTCAGGTGGCGCAGCTGGTGGAACGCCAGCTGCTGCGGCGCACCGCCGATCCGGCCGACGGCCGGGCCTCGGTGCTCGTGGTCACCGACCGGGGTCGCGAGGTCGCCGAGGACATCCGGCTGCGCCGCCGCGCCAACCTCACCCGGGTGCTGGCCGACTGGTCGCCGGAACACCGGAACCAATTCGCGGAACTGCTGCGGCAGTTCGTCGACGACTTCGACCGGGTCCGGCCCAGCATGGTCGCCACCGCGATCGCCGCACACGCGAACGAGAGTGAAACGGAGCAAGTTTCTTGACCACCACAGCGACCGCGGAACCGCAGGCCGACTTCAGCCACAGACAGATCCTGACGATCATGAGCGGGCTGATGCTCGGCATGCTGCTGGCCTCCCTGGACCAGACGATCGTCTCCACCGCCATCCGCACCATCGCCGACGATCTGCACGGCTACTCCATGCAGGCGTGGGCCACCACCGCGTACCTGATCACCGCGACCCTGGCGACGCCGCTGTACGGCAAGTTGTCCGACATGTTCGGCCGCAAGCCGTTCTTCATGACCGCGATCGTGCTGTTCGTGCTCGGGTCGCTGCTGTGCACGCTGGCGCAGTCGATGTATCAGCTGGCCGCGTTCCGCGCGTTCCAGGGCTTGGGTGCGGGCGGCCTGATGTCGCTGGCGCTGGCCATCCTCGGCGACATCGTCAGTCCCCGGGAACGCGCCCGCTATCAGGGCTACTTCCTCGCCGTCTTCGGCACCTCCAGCGTGATCGGCCCGGTGCTCGGCGGCCTGTTCGCCGGGCAGGACACCCTGCTGGGCGTCGCGGGCTGGCGCTGGGTGTTCCTGGTGAACGTGCCGCTGGGCCTGGTCGCGCTGGCCGTGGTGTCGCGGGTGCTGAAGCTGCCCAAGAAGCCGCATTCCACCGATCGAGTGGACTGGTGGGGCGTGCTGGTGCTGGCCGTCGGCCTGGTGCCGCTGCTCATCGTGGCCGAGCAGGGTCGCGAATGGGGTTGGAGCAGCACGGCTTCCATCGCCTGTTACGTGATCGGCGTGGCCGGCATCCTCGGCTTCATCGTGGTGGAGAAGGGGCTGAAGGACACCGCGCTGATCCCGCTGCGGATCTTCGGCAACCGCACCTTCGCGCTCGGCGTGGTCATCTCGTTCGTGGTCGGCTCGGCCATGTTCGGCGGCATCTCGCTGCTGCCGCAGTACCTGCAGGTGGTCAAGGGCGCGAGCCCGACCCTGGCCGGTCTGCAAATGCTGCCCATGGTGCTGGGCCTGATGACCGGTTCGGTGCTGTCGGGTCAGCTGATCTCACGGACCGGGCGCTACCGCGTCTTCCCGATCCTCGGTGCGACGATGTTGACGCTGGGCCTGTTCCTGCTGCACTTCCTCACCGCCGACAGCCCGCTGTGGCTGGCGATGATCTTCATGGCGTGCACCGGCTTCGGGCTCGGCAACCTGATGCAGCCGCTGACCCTGGCGCTGCAGAACGCGCTGCCGCCCAAGGACATGGGCGTGTCCACCGCGTCGGCGACCTTCTTCCGGCAGATCGGCGGCACGCTGGGTGTGGCGGTGTTCCTGTCGATCCTGTTCGCGCAGCTGACGCCGAACATCACCGATCAGATGCAGAGCGCGGCCAAGGATCCGGCCTTCCAGCAGGCCGTGGCGACGGGGCTGACCAGCAGCAATCCGGCCGATGTCGCGCTGTCGAAAGGGCTTGCCGCGCACGACACCTCCGCTGCCGCGGACGTGCTGAAGGACAGCTCGATCATCCAGCAGCTGAGCCCGGACCTGGCCCGGCCGTTCCAGGTCGGCTTCGCCGACTCCATGTCGTCGGTGTTCCTGGCGGCGACCGGTATCGCGCTGATCGGCTTGATCCTGGTGCTGTTCTGGAAGGAAGTGCCGCTGCGGACCGCCGGCGGCATCCAAGCCGCCAATGCCTCCAAGAAGGAGGATTCGCCCTCGGTGCTGGAGACCGAAGTGGCGGTGGTGGATCAGGCCGGTCTGCTGCTCGCCGGTGGGGAAGTGGCGCAGCCGCCGGCGCGCGGATCAGGTAATACGTAAGCGTGGACCTACGCCGCTATCTCCGGGACCGGCTGCGGCAGTTGCCTGCCGCGGTCGGTTACCTGGTGCTCGGCGGCGTCACCGGCTTGGTGTCGATGGTGGCCGTCCTGGTGCTGGCCTTCGTGGCCGGGCTGAGCCTGATCGGGGTCGGGATTCCGGCGATTCCCGAGGCCATCCGGATGCTGCGACCGCTGCTGGCGTTCGAACGGCGCAGGGCCGCAAGAGAACTCGGTGTCCCCATCGAGGCGGCCTACCAGCCGCTGACCGGCGATCTACGACAGCAGCTCACCACGGTTTTCGCCGATCCCGCCAACCGGCGCGATATCGGCTGGCTGCTGCTGCACGCGCTGACCGGGCTGATGATGGGCTGCGTGGCCTTCGCGCTACCGCTCGCCGTGCTCAATCAAGTGCTGCTGCTCGGGTATTGGCAGTTTCTCCCGGACAGCGAGCCCGCGTCCAACTTCGGCATCGACGTGGTGTCCTGGCCGACCGCGCTGCTGAGCGCGCTCATCGCGCTGCCGCTGGCCGTGATCACCTTGCAGACGCCGGTCTTCGCCCGCGCGCAGGCGCAGATCGCGCGAACCCTGCTCGGCCCCGCCGAAGGGGCGGTCCTGGCCGATCGGGTCGCCGAGCTGACCGCTACCCGGGCCGCCGCGCTGGACGCGCACGGCGCCGAATTACGGCGGATCGAACGGGATCTGCACGACGGCGCCCAGGCCCGGATCGCGGCGGTGATCATGCAGCTCGGGCTCGCCGATCAGCTGCGCCCGCGGGATCCGGGCGCGGCCGACGCCATGGTTCGTAAAGCGCAGGACACCGCGACCGCCGCGCTGGCCGAACTGCGGGATGTGGTGCGCAGCGTCTATCCGCCGGTGCTGTCCGATCGCGGCCTGCGCAGCGCGATCTCCGCGCTCGCGGCGCGCAGCCCGATCCCGTGCGTGCTGGACCTGAGCGGGGTGGGCCGGCGGCCCGCGGCGGTGGAGGCCGCGGCCTATTTCGTGATCGCGGAGGCACTGACTAACGCGACCAAGCACAGTGCTGCCCAGGGTATTTCGATCATTCTGGGCGGTGCGCCCGAGTCGCTGACCATCGAGGTCGCCGACGACGGCGCCGGTGGTGCGCGCGAAACCGACGGCGGTGGGCTGGCGGGCATCCGCCGCCGGGCCGAAGCGCTGGACGGCCGGATGACGCTGAGCAGTCCCGTGGGTGGGCCTACTGTGTTGCGGGTGGAGTTGCCGTGCGGGTCATGATCGCCGAGGACGACGCCCTGCTGCGCGAGGGTCTGGTCCTGTTGCTGAGCACCGCGGGCATCGAGGTGGTCGCCGCGGTCGACAATGCCGACGACTTCCTGACCGCGGTGACCGCGGACCGGCCGGACGCGGTGGTGGTCGATGTCCGGTTGCCCCCTACTTTCACCGATGACGGATTGCGGGCGGCGGTGCGTGCCCGCGGCATTCATCCCGGTCTGCCGGTGCTGGTGCTCTCGTCCTATGTCGAGGACAGTTATGCCGCCGAGTTGCTCGGTGACGGCGCCGGCGGCGTCGGTTATCTGCTCAAGGAGCGGGTCGGCAAGGTGGACCGTTTCCTGGATACGCTGCGCCGGGTCGCGGCGGGCGGCACGGCCATGGACCCCGAGGTGATCTCGCAGCTGCTGGTGCGGCGCAAGGCCGACGATCCGTTGTCGGCGCTGACCGCGCGGGAACGGGAGGTGCTGGCCCTGATGGCGGAGGGGCACAACAACGGCACCATCGCCGAGCGCCTAGTGGTCACCGAAGGTGCTGTGCTGAAACACATTCGAAGCATCTTCGCCAAGCTGGGGCTGGCGGCCGACGAGGTCGGGCACCGGCGCGTGCTCGCGGTTCTCGCCTACCTCAACGCCTGAAACGCCGGAACCCCGCGCGGGGTTCCGGCGTTCCCGGGGTTATTCGGCGCGACAGGAATAGTCGGCCTCAGGAAGTACACCCGTGTCGAAGTAGCTGTTGACCGCGCCGTACACGCACGCGTTCGGGTAGCGGCCGAAGATGGCGTGGATCGGGACGTCTTGCAGCGTCACCATCCGGGAACCGCTGAGCGCCTGCCGCATCGCCTGCGCGGCGCCGTAGGTGGTGCGGGTGTCGCCGGTGGACTGCACGATCAGCGCGGGCGCCGAATTGCCCACGACGGTGGGCGGTTCGGCCGGTTCGGCCCAGAAGGCGCACGGCGTGATGTTGTGGGAGAACGTGCCGAACACCGGCTGGCTGGCCCGTGCCGCCTCGATATTGCCCCAATACCAGGCCGGGTCCCGGGGGACGCCGACATCGCCGCACATGATCGCCATCTGCGCCGAACTGTCCCGCGGCTGCGCGGCTGTCACCATGGCGAGGATCTCGGTCAGCTCCGGGCCCGGTTGCACCTCCTGGCCCGCGGCGGCATCGGCGATCTGCCGGAGCTGGTTGGCGATCAGCTCGTACTTGCGCGGGTCGTCGAGTCCGACATAGGGGACCATCGGCAGCCAGTGGTCGTCGACCAGGTACGCACCCACCTTGATCGGCTCCCGCCCCGCCCGGTCGATCAGGCCGAGGAGGGTGGCCCGGACCTGCTCGCGCGTCGCGCCCAAATGGAATTCGCCGTCGCGCGCGGCCGCCCAGTCGGCCCAGAGATCCAGCGCCGCCTCGTTGGCCGGGCCCATGTCGCGCAGCATGCCCGCGCCGTAGCGGTGCGGATCGACCGAGCTGTCCAGCACGAAGCGATCGCTGCGCTCGGGGAACATCTGCTGGAATACCGCGCCGAGGTAGGTGCCGTAGGAGGTCCCGTAGTAGCTGATCCGGTCCGCGCCGAGCAGGCCGCGGATGACGTCCATGTCGCGCGCGGTGTTGCGAGTGGTGTAGTGCCGCAACGTATCCCCGTAGGCGGTGGCGCAGCGCGCGGCCAGCTCCGATTGCATGGCAACGGATTCCGCGAACGCGCCGGCGTCGACACCGGCCGATTGCAGGCCGAAGCCGCGCGGCCAGCCGCAGTTGATCGGCGTCGACCGGCCGACGCCGCGCGGATCCATCCCGATCAGGTCGTAGGCGGCCCGGCCCTGCGGCGTGAGCGCCGCGCCGACCTCGACCATGAAGTCGAGCCCGGGGCCGCCCGGGCCGCCGGAGTTGGACAGCATGATCCCGCGGCGCTGGGCCGGGTCGGTGGCGGGGATGCGGGAGATCGCCACGGTGATGGTGCGGCCCTGCGGTTCCGCGTAACTCAGCGGCACCGTCACGTCCGCGCATTGCGCGCCCGCCGGGTCCAGGCGCGGGTCGTCGCACGACTTCCAGTGCAGCTCTTGCTGGGCGAAGCGAGCGAGCGGATCCGCCGGCGCGGCAACGGCCGTGCCGGCTCCGGCGAGCACACCGGTGACCGCGGCCAGTACCGCGACCATGCTCTGCTTGCGTTTCCTCCGCCGATCGACGGTCATGGATTCCCTCTCCCGTTCGGGCCGGGGCGCACATCGTCCCGGTCCAGCTCGAGCTTAGGAATCCGCGCTGGTCGCGGCCATGGCGCGCGCACCCGAATCCAGGTTGGCGGCTGCGGGAGTGGTCACGGTAGTGCCAGCACTACCGTTTCGAAGATTCCCAGTTCGGCGCAGTCTCGTTATCCTGTCTGGGACGGTACTTTCGAGCACTGGGGCTCGGCCGGGCGAGGAGTGGGCAATGGCGCCTTCTGGAGTGTCTCCGTTATCGCAGCCGCGGGAGCGGACGGGCCTGCCGCCCAACGCGCGGTTCGGGATCGGCCCGCGGCGCTATCGCCGGATCCATGTGGATCGCGGCGTCGCCATCCGGATGTCGGACGGGACAATACTTTCCGCGGATATCACCCGCCCGGCGCACCGCCGGGGCCGGCCGGTCACCGAACCGCTGCCCGCGATCATCACCCTGACCCCCTACAACAAGACCTTGCTGACCAGGGCAAACCCGCTCATCGATCTGGTCGGAGTGGCCGCGCCCCTGGTGGATCGGCTGGTCGCCCCCTCGGCGAGCGGCCGGGCGGGCGGGCGCGAAATGCTGCGCGCGCTCAGCGGCGGCACCCTGGACGCGGTGCGTGCCAGCCGCACCCTGATCGCGCGCGGCTATGTGCACGTCAACGTGGATGTCCGCGGCACCGGCACCTCCACCGGCCGGATGCAGATCATGTCCGACCGGGAGCAGCAGGACGCCCTCGAAGTGCTGTCCTGGGTGCGCGAACAGCCGTGGTGCGACGGCGATCTCGGCATGACCGGCATTTCCTATCTGGCCATCTCGGCGCTGCAAGCGGCAGGCAAACGGCCCGCGGGCCTGAAAGCTGTTTTCGCGCTGGTCGGTTCGGAGGACCCGAACAAGGACCTGACCCTCACCGGCGGCGTGCAGTCGGTGTTCACGCCGTTCTGGCTGCTGGCGGTGAACGGCCTGAAGTGGCTGCCGTCCGCGCCCGGACTGATCAGGACCGGCGCCGCGCCACGCTACCTCTACGACCGGATCACCAGTCCGGTCACGAGATTGGGCTCGCTGTTCGGTGTCCTGCTGGACGCCGAGCATCCCGAGCACTTCATCCAGCCGGATGCCGAATCCCGCCGTGCCCGCATCGAGGACATCAGCGCGGCCACCTGGATCCACGGTGGCTGGCACGACGTCTTCGATCGCTCACCCACCCGGCTGTTCGGGCGGCTGGCCCTGAGCAGCGGCGCGAAGCAGGTGGTGGTCGACGACGGTTTCCACATCAACCCCGGCTCGGGTTTCGGCGCACTGGACAACCCGCAGCGCTTGGACCAGTTGCAGTGCGCGTTCTTCGACCACTGGATCAAAGGCATCGACAACGGGATCGAGGACTACGGGCCGGTCACCGTGCGCCAGCTCGGCACCGGCGCATGGGTCTCCCGGCAGCAGTTCCCGCATCCGGACGCGCGCGTGCACCGCTGGTACCTCTCGGCCGAAGCCACCGGAACCGCGAGCCATGCCGCCGCCGACGGGACGCTGGGCGGTGAGATCAATGCCAGGGCAACGCGTTTGGCGCTCCCGAGGCGCCGGCTGCCGCTGCCCTCGCAGAGCGGTTCGCTGATGCTGATGGGCGTGACCACCCTGCTCGGCGATAGCTGGACCTCCGACGACCGCGCCGCGCAGGGGCCGGCCGTGGTGTTCACCAGCGCCCCGATGACCGCCGACACCCTGCTGTCCGGCGCGATGAACCTGCATCTGCGGGTCGTCGCCACCGGCGCCGACGCGTTCTGGGCGGTCACCGTCTGCGATGTCGCCCCGAGTGGCGCGGCGGCGGTGCTCACCCGCGGCGCGCTGCTGTCCAGCCGGCGGGCGCTGGACGAGGACATCAGCCTGTACATCGACGGCGAGCTCATCGCGGCCGAGCATCCGCTCACCGCGGACTCGGTTTGCGCGGTGGAACCCGGTGTGCCACACGAACTCGACATCGACATCAACGCCACCGAGGCGGTGCTGCGGGCCGGGCACCGGTTGCGGGTGGCGGTCACCAGGACCAGCTGGCCGCGCCACTTTCTCACCCCGGCGGTGGGACGGAAGATCAAGGAGCAGTCGATCCTGCTCGACCCGCGGCATCCGAGCTGGCTGTCGTTCCTCGCGGTCGACGCCACCGCCGCCGAGTCTGCTGCGGGATAACTCACGGAATTCTCACGGTCCGTCCGGTAGTTGTTGAAGCACCGGACGGAATCGGCGTCGCCCGCGATCCCCGAGCAGGACGAGGCCGTTCCGCACCCGGCACAAGAAAAGCGGGAAGTCCCTACGGACTTCCCGCTTTTCGCAATGCTCTGCCGGCGAACGCCGGAATCAGTGGCCGCCGTTCTCCTGCAGCCGCTTGAACGAAGCCTCCACCTCGGCCTCGGCCTCGGCGCGACCGACCCACTCCGAGCCCTTCACGTACTTGCCCGGCTCCAAGTCCTTGTAGCGCTCGAAGAAGTGCTTGATATCGGCCAGATCGTCGGCGGGCACGTCGGCCAGGTCCTGGATGTGATCCCAGCGGTGATCGCCCGCGGGCACGCACAGCACCTTGGCGTCGCCGCCGGCCTCGTCTTCCATCTTGTACATGGCGACGGGGCGGGCCTCGACGATCACGCCGGGGTACACCGAGGCGGGCAGCAGGATCAGGGCGTCCAGCGGATCGCCGTCCTCACCGAGGGTGTTCTCGATGAAGCCGTAGTCGGCGGGGTAGACCATCGAGGTGTAGAGGTAGCGGTCGAGACGGACGCGCCCGGTCTCGTGATCGACCTCGTACTTGTTGCGGGAACCCTTGGGGATCTCGATGGTGACGTCGAATTCCACGCCATCTCCTTCTGCGCTGTTGCCATTGTCTCGAGCAGGCTCGGCTGCCGACTCGCCAGGTTGTTCGGGGGAACGCTAGCGGTACGAGGATAGTGTGGGCGGTGGGGTTGCAGGACAGGTGCACGGGGTGTGCGCTCAGCGAAGCCAGGGAGACGGCGGCACGTGGTAGGTGGCAACAACAACATTGGCGCGGTCGTGCCCGCTCGACGGCGCCGGACGTGGATCCCGATCCTGCTCGTGCTGGCCGTGCTGGCGGCCGCGGGCACCGCGGGATTGGCGGTGCTGCGGCCGTGGACGCCGGAGTTCCGGCACGGCGGGCTGACCATCGCCGATCCGCCGGCGCCGGTGAAACCGGCGCCGCAGGTCGCGCCCGCACCGCCGAACGCGCCCGCGCCGACGGCCGCCGGACTCTCGGCCGCGCTCGCGCAGGTCGTCGCGAATCCGGATCTGGGCGCGTTCTCCGGGATCGTCACCGACGCGGACAGCGGAACCACGCTGTGGAGTCAGGACGCGGATCGCGCGATGATCCCGTCCTCGACCGCGAAGATCATGCTGTCGGCGGCCGCGCTGCTGGCCCTGCCCGCGGACTCCCGGGTGACCACCAAGGTGGTGACCGGTCCGGCCCCGAACGAACTCGTGCTGGTCGGCGGCGGTGATCCGACGCTGACCGCGCAGCCCGACGGCAAGGGCTATTACCCGGATGGCCCGCGGCTGTCCGATCTGGTCGAGCAGATCCGCAAGTCCGGCCGCAAGGCCGACACCATCGTCGTCGACACCTCCGCCTACGCCGGCCCGACCATGGCACAGGGCTGGGAGGACAGCGACATTCCCGGCGGCTCCATCGCCCCGATCGAATCGGTGATGATCGACGGCGGCCGCCTGGATCCGCTGGTCGAGTACTCGCCCCGGACGCCGACTCCGGCGCTGGCCGCCGGGCAGGCGCTGGCCGCCGCGCTCGGCGTGGACCCGGCGAAAGTCCGCCTCGGCACGGCCGCGCCGGGCGCGCCCGAGGTGGCCGCGGTGAAGTCCGCGCCGCTCAAGGAACGGTTGCACCAGCTGATGGTGCACTCGGACAATGTGCTCGCCGAAACCGTCGCCCGCGAAATCGCCAAGGCCACCGGACGGGAACCCTCGTTCGCCGGTGCGGTGGCCGCGGTGACCGCCACACTGAACAAAGCGGGCTTCCAGATGAACGGGGCGGTCATGCACGATGCGAGTGGGCTCTCCACCGATGACCGGGTGTCCCCGCGCGCGCTCGACGAGATCCTGGCCACCGCCGCCCGGCCCACCGGAGACCAGCTGGTGAAGCCGACCGGCACCAAGGCGATGCCCGAAAACAGCCAGCTCGCCGCGACTTTGGTGGCGCTGCTGGACGACCTGCCCATCGCCGGCGCCACCGGTTCGCTGGCCCCGCGCTACGTCGCCCAGAACCACCACGCGGCCGGCTGGGTGCGGGCGAAGACCGGAACTCTGTCGGTATCGAGCACGTTGGTCGGGTATGTGCTCGACCGTGACGGCCGGGTGCTGACCTTCGCACTGATGTCGAACGATCGGCCGCCCGAGGTGAGCAGGCCCGCCTTGGACGCCATCGCCGGCACGCTGCGTAACTGTGGATGCTCGTGACGGGTGGTTGACCATGTTCGAGACAAGTTCAGCCGACAACGCTGACCAGACGATCGGGTCGTCCGGTCCGGGTTCGGCGGTGGACAAGAGACGCCGTTCGTCATTGTCCGGCGCCATCGATTGGAAGCTGGCCGCCAAGACCGGCGCGGCGCTGGTGCCTTCGGGCCCGCGCACGTCGCGGTCGGCGGCCGAGCAGGTGGTCACCGAACTCGCGGCGGCCTCGGTGCGCGCCGAAGGGCCGGTGCGCGAGGTGAGCCGGCTGCTCGACGATCGCCCGGTGCCCGCCGCTCGCATCGTCGACCGGCCCGGCTGGATCGCCGCCGCCGCCGATTCGATGGCCGCCCTGACCGGTCTGGCGGAGGACGACAAGGACCGCGGCCTGCTGGGCGGCAAGCCGGCGGGCGTGCAGGCCGGCGCCATGCTGGCGTTCCTCTCGACCGCGATTCTCGGGCAATACGATCCGTTCACCGGCCCCGACGGCACATTGCTGCTGGTCGCGCCGAACATCGTGGGAGTGGAACGCGCGCTGGGGGTTTCGCCCAGCGACTTCCGGCTCTGGGTGTGCCTGCACGAGGTGACGCACCGGGTGCAGTTCTCCTCGGCGCCGTGGCTGGCCGGCTATATGCGCGACAACGTCGAGATTCTGGGGCAGGTCGGTGACGAGCCGATGACCGAGCTGCTGTCGCGGCTGGTGGAGGAGGTCCGCGAGCGCCGGCGCACCGGTACCGAGGATCCGGCCTCGCGGGGCGTCGTCGGACTGCTGCGTGCCACCCAGGCCCCCGCCCAGCGCGAGGCGCTGGATCGGCTGCTCATGCTCGGCACCCTGCTGGAAGGCCACGCCGATCACGTGATGGATGCCGTTGGCCCCGAGGTGGTTCCGACGGTCGGGCAGATCCGGGCCGCCTTCGACAAGCGCCGCACCCGCCCGGCCAATCCGATCCAGCGGCTGCTGCGCGCGCTGCTCGGCGTCGACGCCAAGGTCGCGCAGTACGTGCGCGGCAAGGCCTTCGTCGACCACGTCGTCGACCGGGTCGGCATGGAGCAGTTCAACATCATCTGGACCGCGGGCGAAACCCTGCCCCGCCCAGCCGAAATCGAGGATCCGGACCTGTGGATCGCCCGGGTTCTCGCCTAGCGCGCACCCGCGGATTGCCGGAAACCGCCGCGGTGCTGGAGCTTCGGCAGGCGGTCCGGGCCTGGTTGCCGGCGTACGCGCCGGGGCGCGCGGTCGCGGTGGCGTTGTCGGGCGGCGCGGACTCGCTCGCGCTGACCGCCGCCGCTGTCGTCGAGGCGGACGCGGTCGACGCGTTGATCGTCGATCATCAGTTGCAGCCCGGTTCGGCGCGGGTCGCCGCCGCGGCCGCCGCGGCGGCGCTGCGCCTGGGCTGCCGGTCCGCGCGCGTGCTCGAGGTCGAGGTCGGCGGCGACGGCGGCCTGGAAGCGGCAGCGCGGCACGCGCGCTACGCGGCGCTGGGCGGGGCCCGCGACGGGCTGCCGGTGCTGCTCGGTCACACCCTCGATGACCAGGCCGAAACCGTGCTGCTCGGTTTGGCGCGGGGGTCCGGCGGCCGCTCGATCCAGGGGATGGCCGCCTATGCCGAGCCGTGGGGACGCCCGCTGCTCGGTGTTCGCCGCGAGGTGACCCGGCGGTGCTGTGCCGACCTCGAGCTGACGCCGCACGAGGACCCGCACAACTCCTCGCCCGACTTCACCAGGGTGCGGCTGCGCGCCGAGGCGCTGCCGCTGCTCGAGGACGTGCTCGGCGGCGGCGTCGCCGCGGCGCTGGCGCGCACGGCAGGCCAGCTGCGCGAGGACGGCGCGGTCCTCGACCTGCTCGCTGAAGAATTGCTGGAGGCCGCGGCCGAGGGCGGCGACTTGTCCACCGAGATTCTCGCCACTGCCCCCGCCGCCCTCCGCCGCCGCGCGATCCGCGCCTGGCTGCTGGCGGGCGGTGCGAAAGCACTGACCGACAAGCACTTACGAGCGGTAGACGCGCTGGTCACGGACTGGCGCGGACAGGGCGGGGTAGCCGTGGGCGGCGGATCGCCGGGCATCAGGTTGGTTGCTGGGCGCGAACATGGCAGGCTGACCATGCGCAGGCGGTAATGGATGTCCGCGCAGTGACTGGGCTGAGAACATTCACGGAAGGAACACCACTTACGTGTACGGGGATGACATCGCATCGGTGCTGATCACCGAAGAGCAGATCGCCGAGAAGACCCAGGAGCTGGCGGAGATCATCGCCAAGCGCTATCCGCCCGACGCCCCCGAGGGCGACCTGTTGCTGGTCGGCGTGCTCAAGGGCGCGATCTTCTTCATGACCGATCTGGCCAAGGCGCTATCCATCCCGACCCAGCTGGAATTCATGGCGGTGTCCTCCTATGGCTCCTCCACCTCCTCCTCGGGCGTGGTCCGCATCATGAAGGACCTGGACAAGGACATCGCCGGCCGCAACGTCCTGATCGTCGAGGACATCATCGACTCCGGTCTCACCCTGTCCTGGCTGATGCGCAACCTGAAGACCCGCAACCCCGCGTCGCTCGAGGTCGTCACGCTGCTGCGCAAGCCCGACGCCCTCAAGACCCCGGTCGAGGTCGCCAACGTCGGCTTCGACATCCCCAACGAATTCGTCGTCGGCTACGGCCTCGATTACGCCGAGCGCTACCGCGACCTGCCGTACATCGGCACCCTGCATCCGCGCGTCTACGGCGGCGAGTAACCACGCGAGATCCGCGCCACCGCTGCTTCGGTGGCGCGTCCGCGCACCGCACGCGATAGTGAGCGGATGTCTTCGACGATGTCTGCCCAGCGCATCGATCAGCGCCGGATTCCCGGTTGGACGGTGCCGCTGATCTTCGTGGTGGGGGCCATCTCGCAGTACGTGGGCGCCGCGATCGGTGTTTTCCTGTTCGATACGACCGAGCCGTCGACGGTGGCGTGGTTGCGGGCCGCCGCGGCGGCGGTGGTGCTGCTGGCGTGGCGACGGCCGTGGCGTAGTGGGTGGACGCGACGCGGGATCATGATCGCGGCCGGGTTCGGCGTCGTCACGGTGTTGATGAATGTGGTGTTCTACGAGGCGATTGCGCGGATTCCGCTGGGGACCGCGGTGGCGATCGAATTCCTCGGGCCGGTCGCGGTGGCGACGCTCGGATCACGGCGGGCGCGCGACGTTGTCGCGGTGCTGCTGGTGGCGCTCGGAGTGTTCCTGCTGGCCGGGGTCCGGATCGATGTGGCGCCGGTCGGCGTCGGGTTCGCGCTGGCCGCCGCGGCGGCGTGGGCGGCCTACATTCTGATCGGCAAACGCGTCGCCGACGCGGGGGAGGGGCTGGATTCGCTCGCGGTCGGGATGGCGGCGGCGGCCGTCATCCTCGCGCCGTTCGTCCTGATTCCGCAATTGGCCATCGACGCAAGCGTTTTCGCCGATCCGCGCACCTGGTTGTTCGGTCTGGGCGTGGGAGTGCTGTCCAGCGCCGTGCCCTACGCGCTGGATCAAGTGGTGCTCGCCCGCGTCGGCCGAGCCCGCTTCGCACTCCTGCTCGCACTGCTGCCCGCGACCGCCGCGATCGTCGGCGCGATCATGCTCACGCAACGGCCGGAAGCCGCGGAAATCCTCGGCATCCTCCTGGTCATGGTGGCCCTGATGGTCAACGCGGCGCCCTCCCGCCGCGCCGGAACCGAACCGCCCGCGCCCCTCTGAAACCTCAGGGCAGGAACGCGAATATCGTTGCGGGGGAGCCGGACCCGCCTCGGTAGAGCGCCCCGCCGACCAGGATCCAAGCCCCGGTCGCCGGCAGCTCGCCGAGATTGGCCAAGCACTCCAGGCTGATCCGATGCTCCTGATAGACCAGCTTGGAAACGGAATAGGTGTCATCGGTACCGATATCCGGCCCGAAGGTATCGATCCCCAGGGCCCCGCGCCGCCCCAATCGCCCGGTCCGCAACAACCACTCCGCCGTCTCCACCGCGAACCCCGGCTGGTGATAGGCGAATTCACCCTCCCCGATGAATTCCGGCGTCCCCCAGAACGCGTCCCACCCGGTCCACGCGATGATCGCCGAGCCGCCCGGAATCCGCCCGTGCCGCGATTCCCATTGCTTCAGGTCGGCCACGGAGATCGCGTAGTCGCGGTTGGACTTGCACTGCTCGCGCACATCGATCTTCACCGCGGGCAGCAGCAGATCGGCGAGGTCGAGCTGATCGGCGGCCAGGCCGTCGGCGTGGAAGTGAATCGGTGCGCCCCAATGGGTTCCGGTGTGCTCGCCCTGGTGCAGCTGCCGCAGGTAGTACCCGTCGTTGGCGATGGTGGCCGCGATATCGACGCGAAACTCCGGGTCCCCGGGAAACAGCGGCGTGGTCGACGGGTCGTGCACATGCGACAGGCTGACCGGCCGCCCGAACGGCGGATTCACGGATTCACCTGTCCTGCCGCGGCTTCGGGCGCCAGCACCCGCTCCAGCGCCCGCAGGTCTTGCTCCAGTGCCATGAACAGAACATAGACGCCCAGGAAGGCCACGACGCTGCCAATCGCCAGGAACCGCAGCACCACAATGATTTCGGCGAGATCTGCCGGTACCAGCAGGGTGGCGCTGGCCACCGAAGCCAAGGGGATGGCCGCCGCGCCGAGCAACCAGACACCGCAGCGCCGCCGCAGCCGACGGAGCAGGACAGCGTCACGCGTGCTGATTTCCCCGTGGCTCAAGAACATGGGATATATGCATCGAATGATGTAGAAATTCATCAGCAAGAACGGATACACCAGGGCGATCGCGCCACAGATGGCGTGCGAGACGAGGTAGTGCACGTAGGCGTAGGCGGAGATGTGGACGTCGACGCCCGCCATCCCGATCGGGAACGACACCCCGGAGATCAGCCACATCGAGAAGATGATCAGTACCGCGCGGTCTCCGAGCAGGATCGAGTCCGTTCGGGTGCGGTGCAGCGTTTCCGGCGAATAGCGGGTCCCGACACGGAGCCCGTGCGGGACCAGGATCAGTCGTCGTCCCAGGTAGAACAGCAGTACCGCGCCAAGGCTGAAGTCGATGATGTTGGCGATCGCGGTGACGAGGTCGATCCGGTCATGGGCCTCCGGCGTCAACTGTTCCGTGATCAATTTCCGGTTGTGCTCGATGTTGTACAGCGAGGCAAGGGCGTTCGGCACGGCGATCGCGAGGGCGATTATCAGAATCCGCCAGTGCCGAAGATGTCGGCGCATACTGCGTCGTGGTGGATCCACCAGATCGCGAGCATGGGAATCCAAGCAGAGATCGAACTGCTTGGCCAGTACCGCCCCGCTGCTCCACCGCCGATCCGGGTCGGTCTCCAGGCAGGTCAGCAGGACACGGCGAAGCGCGGCCGGGCAATCAGCGGGGAGCCGCTCCAGCGCATCGGCGGGCACACCCGTGCGGCGGTTGGCGAGGAGTGCTGTCGCATCGGCTTCGTCGTCGAAAGGCAGTACGCCGGTGAGTAATTCCCACAGCAATAGTCCGAGGGAGTAGATATCACTGCGAGCGTCGGGCTCGGGGGCGTCCGCGCCGAACCGGCGTGCCAGTTCCTCTGGCGAACAGTAGACCCCGGACCTGGACGGAAGCTCGGGATCTCCGGCTGAGTCCGAATCCGCGAAGTCCGCCAGTTTCGGCACCCCCTCGGCGGTGAAGAGCACGTTCGAGGGCTTGATTGCCTGATGCCGTACGCCGTGCCGTCCGGCGTAGTCCAGCGCGTCGGCTAATCGCCTGCCCACCCACGCCACCGTTTCCGGCCAGCTGAGTTCGGCGATCTCGGCCCGGACCCGTGAATCGGCCGGCCGGATCTCGCCTTTCTCCTCCATCGCGGTATCGACGGCACGCAGCAGCGTTCGCCCACCGGCGGGTCCCGCGCCCGCGCCGCGTCGTTCGAGGACATCAGCCGCGGTCCCGCCTGGCAGATACTGCATGTACACCAGTCGGCCGAACTCCGCGTCCTCGTCGAATGCCACCATCCGGTGGTCGAAAACCCGCACGATGTGCGGATGATCCAACCGGGCCATGGTGTGCGGCTCGGTGCGACCGCCGGTCGAAATCCGCACTGCGACAAGTCGTTGCATAGATCGCTGCCGAGCCAGGAAGACGCGGCTCGACGGCTGGTGGTGCTCCGGCGGCGTGCCGAGTCCGGTCAGCAGGTCGAAGTCGTCGATTCGCTGGCCCGGAACGACGTCCGGCAGCCCGCCATCGATTCGAATGATATTCGCGTCCACCCGATCCGCGCCCGTGGTGGCCAGGTGCTCGCGCACTCGATCAGCCAGTTCGGGGTACTCCGCGAGAAAGTCCTCGACCTGTAGCGCCTCGCTGCGGCGGCGCGCCACGAACTCCTCGCGCAGCAGATCCACGAACTCGGGGCTGCTCTCGACCTCGGGAAACTCGTTGCTGTACTCACTGAGTCGCTTGCCGAGACCCGGGCGCTCCCACCGGTGCCGGATATCGATGCGCACCAGATCCGACAGCACCGCCAGCCGGGCCTCGGACTCGTCGGGCACATAGGCGGCCAACGGTGGCGGATCGGCGCGGCCGCCGGACAGCGAGCGCCGCCAGTCGGCCGAGAATCGGGCGATGCTGTCGGCCAGGCGGATGGTCACCGGGGCGGCTCCGCCACCGTGGTCGCGGCCTCGTCGGGATTGGCCGGAACCGGTTGAAGCGGCTCCGAGACAATGGTTTTCACCGGGACGGCATCCTCGGTGAGGGTCGGCGCGACCACCCGCTCCAGCGCCTGCAAATCCGCTTCCAGGGCCCGGAACAGCAGGTAGGACCCGACGAAGGCGATGATCCCGCCCGCGCACAGCACGCGGACCGCGACGATCACCATCGGGATGTCGGCCGGCGGCAGGAAGGTCACCCCGGCCACCGCGAGCAGCGGGACCGACGCGGCGATCGCCAGATATCCGTTGCAGCGCCGGTCCAGCCCGCGCAGCCAGACCGCGTCGTCGGCGCTGATCTCGCCGTGCCGCAAGAACACCGGATACACGCACCGGACGATATAGAACGTCGCGAGAAAGAACGGATACGACGCGGCGATGGCGCCGCACACCACGATCGACGCCAGGAAGTGGACCACCGACCGACCGGTGATCTCACCGGTCGCCAGTTGCAGCGCAACCGGAAAGGTGATGCCGGAGATCACCCAGAGGCAGAACGGTATCGCCACCGCCCGTTCCCCGAGTAGTAGCGCGTCAGCTCGGGCCCGGCGCAAAGTCTCCGGGTCGTAGTGCTTGCCGTGCCGCAATCCGCGCGGCACGGTCAGCACGAACCGCGACAGGTACACCACCAGGAGAAAACCCAGTGGGAAGAAGATCGAGTTCACCGCGCCGGTGACGATCAGGAAGGTGCGCTGCGCCTCCTCGGTCATCCGTTCCACGATCAGCGTCTGGTTGTGCTGGATGTTGTACAGCGACGCAAGCACATTCGGCAGACCGATCGAGACCAGCAGCACCGGCATGATCCACGGCCGCAACCGCAGCCGCCAGCTGCCTGGCTTCGGGTCGACCAGTTCCCGGGCCCGGGCGTCCAGGCACAGGTCGAACTGTTTGGCCAGCACCTCGCCGCTGGACCAGCGCTGATCCCGCTCGGGTTCCAGGCAGGTCAGCAGCACCCGGCGCAGCGCGGCCGGGCAGTCCGGCGGAACCCGCTGCAGCGCAGCCGCTTCCACGCCCGCTCCGCGCCGTTCCAGCATGGCCTCGAGGGTGGTGTCGTCGCCGTGCGCGTTCGCGCCCGCGGTGATGTCGTCGAAGGGTTTCGCGCCCGTCAGCAGTTCCCACAGCACAACGCCGAGGGAGTAGATGTCGGCCCGGGTGTCCAGGTCCGCCGCCGAGCGGCCCTTCCCCGGGTGACAGGCCTCCAGCTGCTCCGGGGACATGTACGCCAGCGACCCGCCGAAGTACGCGACCGGGCTCGTCCCCTCCACGTTGCGGCTGAAACTGATATTGAAATCAGCAAGTTTCGGAACCGCCTCGGCGGTGAGCAGCACATTGGCCGGCTTCACATCGCGGTGCAGCACTCCGTGCTCGGAGGCGTAGTGCAGCGCCTCGGCCAGCCGCCGCCCCAGCCAAGCGACCGTTTCCGGCCAGGAGAGCGCGGCGATCTCGGCCCGCACACTCGAATCCGTCGGCCGGATCTCGCCTTTCTCCTCCATCGCCGCGTCCACCGCGTCCAGCAGCAGCCGCCCGCTGCGCTCGGCGGGCGGGGTGGCGCGGACCCAGCGCAGCACGCCCAGCAGCGTGCCGCCGGGCAGGAATTGCATGTACAGCAGGCGAAGCCGGCGGGACCGGCCGTCGCGGGCCGCGCCCGAGTCGAGCAGCCGCTGGTCGAAGACCCGCACGATGTAGTCGTGGTCGAGCTGGGCCAGGGTCTGCGGTTCGGTGCCGTGATCGGCGGAGATCTTCACCGCGACCAGTCGCTGCAGCGAGCGCTGCCGGGCCAGGAACACCCGTGCGAAAGCACCGCTGCCGAGCCCGGTGAGCAGGTCGAAATCATCGATCTGCTGGCCGATCTCGATGCGATCGAGCGGATCGACGGCGCCCGGGTCGGCGCCCGTCGGCTCGTCGAAGCCGACGCTGTCGAAGGCGACGCTGCTGAAATCCGGCGCCACCGCGGCGGTGCGGTCCGACGGCATCGCCTGGGTGCCGTCGTAGGCCGCGGTGCGGGTGTCCGCCGCCTGCGTCTCGTCCAGCGGTGCGGACGCGGTGCTCCCGTTCGGGGCGGCACGGGTTTCCAGGCTCGGGTCGTCCTCCGGAGCGGAGCGCCGAGTGCTCTGGTCGACGTCATCGGTATTGAGCAGTTCGCGCAACTCCACGGCCTGGTCCGGATATTCGCGCAGACATTCGCGCGGATCCACTCGCTCGCCGCTGTGCCGGCGCACGACGAATTCCTCGTAGACCAATCCGGCGGGCAGACCGTGCGGCTCGAGTTCCGGGAATTCCGAGCAGTATTCGGTCAGTCGTTTACGCCGTCGAGCGGAATCCGACGCGCCCGAGCGCCGGAGCCAACGATGTCGCAGATCGACCCGAATGAGCTCGATGAGCGCCTCGCGACGCAACGTCTGCGCATCCGGCAAATATTCCGCGATCTGCGGTACATCGGGTGTACCCTGCCCTGCCGCGACGGCGCGAGCAGCGGATTCCCATGCGGCGGAGAAGGCTTCCACCGCGCCGAAGTCGGCTCTGACCGTGCCTCCGCCAAGGGCGAAGGGGTCGGAACCGGTGTCGGGACTGGAATTTCGCTCGGGCTCGGCACTCATACTCATGACCTACTGGGTTGGCGGATGTTCACATTGTCCGCTCTCGCGGTCTGCGGGATGTACAGGAGAAAAATCTCCGCCACACCCGTTGGCATCGTCCCCCGAGCAGTATTCGAAATGATAACTTGCCGCTCTATAGCAATCACCCGATTTCGACTACGATGCGACGGGGGCGATTCAACACATGCACAACGAGCGTACGACGGTTGTGGACGACATGGTTGCCGACAACGTGGCTTCCGAAGAGGTAATCGCCGAAACACCCTCCCCTGACAACAACGGCCCCGCCGCGGCGATCGCCGCCGGCATCCACGAGGCCGCCGTGGCCCCGACCGAGGTGGTCGACACGGCCCTGTGGCGGATCGCCGAGCAGAACCGGAAGACCAACGCCTTCAGCGTCATCCGGACCGAACAGGCCAAAACTGAAGCCGCGGAACTGGAGCAGCGCTCCGATCTGGAAGAGCTCCCGATGGCCGGGGTGCCCGTCGCGGTGGCACACACTCTCGCGGTCGCCGGCGAGACGACGCTCGCGGGTTCCGCGGCCGTCGAGCCGTGCTCGGCGCGATCCGACGATCAGGTCGTCCGGAGACTACGCGCGGCCGGCGCGGTGGTCGTCGGCCTTACCTCGGTGTCGGAACTCGGGCTCTGGGCGACCACCGACGGCGCGGGGCACGTGACCCGAAATCCGTGGAACCCCAAGCGCACCGCGGGCGGCGCCTGCGGCGGGGCGGGGGCCGCGGTGGCCGCGGGACTGGTCCCGGTGGCGCACGGCACCGACGGACTCGGTTCGGTCCGCATCCCCGCCGCCTGCTGCGGGGTCTACGGCTTCAAGCCCGGCCGCCATATCGTGCCGAATCAGGACGATTGGTCCGGAATGTCCGAAAACGGAGTGCTGGCAACGACTGTCGGCGACGCGGCGCTCATGCTCTCGGTGATGGCGGCCCGGCCGAACCTAGCCGAGGTGGATCCACCCGGACGACTACGCATCGCCCTGGCCGTGGATCCACCGTTGCGTTTCCTGCGCGTCGACCGGCAGTGGTCCACCGCGGCCCGCACCGCGGCGGCGGTCGCCGCGGCCGCCGGACATCGCGTCGAACTGACCCCCCTGCCCTATGGCAACGCGCTGCTGGCGGTGCTGCTGCGCTGGCTGACCGCCCCGCTGCCGGCGGCCGCGCGACTCGCCTATCCCGAACGCCTGCAACCGCGAACCCGGCAACACCTCGCACTGGGCCGCCTGGTGTTGCGCCTGCGCTTGGTACGCCCCGCGCAGATCGATCGAATCGAGGCGCGCCTGCTGGAATTCTTCGAGCGCTACGACGTCGTGATCACACCGACCCTGGCCGCGCCCCCGCCGAAGGCCCGCCCCTGGAGCATGCGCGGCTGGCTCGCGAATGTGCTGACCTGCACGCACTTTTCGCCGTTCGTCCCGATCTGGAACCTGGTCGGCTGGCCCGCCGCCTCGATCCCGATGGGCATGCACAACCGCTCGAACACTCCGGTCGCGGCGCAGCTGGCGGGCCCGCCCGGCAGCGAAGCCACGCTGTTGCGCCTGTCGGCGCAACTGGAGGAACTACGCCCCTGGGCGCGCACCGTGCACTGAGTTATTCGGTTGCGGTGGCGGAGAAGCCGCCTGCGACAGCCCGTCCGGCGAATTCCAGGATGGTCGGGCGGGCGTCGTCGGCGCGCCAGGCCACCGCGAGCTCGCACGGTGCGAGCCCGGTGACCGGCCGCGCGGTGAGTCCGGGCCAGCGGTACATCGGCACGTTGTTCTCGGCCAGCAGGCAGACGCCGAGCCCGAGGCCGACCGCCTCCAGCTTGTCCTCGGTGGTGGCCGCTTCCGCGCCGATCTTGGCCTGGCGGCCGTTGCGTGCGTCGTTGCCGAGCCAGAAGTCGCGCACCGCACCGGCTTCCGAGGGCAGCGCGACGAACGGCTCGTCCAGCAGATCGGTGAACGCGATGCTCTCCTGCTCGGCGAGCGCGTGGTTCTCCGGCAGCAGGACCCAGCGCTGTTCGGTGCGCAGCACCTGCCAGCGGTAGCGGTTCTGATCGGGCAGCGGCAGCCACACCAGCGCCAGGTCGGCCTGCCGGCCGGACAGCCCGCTGGACGGGTCGGTCCAGGACGCGGCGTGCAGAGCCAGGCGGTGGCCGCTGGCGCTCTCCAGATCGTTGAGAAGTCCGCGCCCGAGCGCGGATTGGATGCCGACGCGCAGCACCTCGCCCGCTTCCTGCAGGGAGACGTTGGTGACTTCCCAGAGCTCGAGGATCTTGCGGGCGCCTTCGAGCAGTTCCTTACCGGCGACGGTCAGCGCGACACTGCGCTGGTTGCGGTCGAACAGGACCACGTCGAGCTGGCGTTCCAGCTGACGGATCTGACGCGAAAGGGTGGGTTGAGCGATGTGCAGGCGTTGTGCCGCGTTGGTGAAGTGCAGTTCTTCAGCGACGGCGACGAAATACCGCAGGTCGCGCAAATGCGGGTCCATAGCCCCTTGCTATCAGAATCAGTCCTGAATTTCCAGCCTTATCAGGCCAGAAAGTTCGGATACGGGTACCGAAACA
Source organism: Nocardia sp. NPDC051832 (assembly GCF_040681285.1). Taxonomy (NCBI): domain Bacteria; kingdom Bacillati; phylum Actinomycetota; class Actinomycetes; order Mycobacteriales; family Nocardiaceae; genus Nocardia; species Nocardia sp. NPDC051832. Next base: position 923,103 of record NZ_JBFAYL010000001.1, on the reverse strand, counting down.
AACGACAGGTTTGTTAGGGACAGCATATTCCCTTGCCAGGCCGCATGCACCATCGCGTCCGCGAATCGCTGGCATTCGGGCCCTGCGGGGGTCGGAAAATCCCTCCTGGACGCGTGACCAGCGGTAATGGCGAAACCTGCCGACCGCCCCGAAGCTCCCGCGAACCCCCAGTGACCGGCTGGAAAACGATCTACCGGCCGGCGGTAATCAGCACCCTTGGTACATTGTGAGATTAGTCACAAATAGTTTGGCGGTGGCTCAAATGAGCCACCGCCAAACCGAAACTCGACCGGATCAGGCGTTGCGTGCCCGGTCCTCGTAGGCCTTGCGCTTCTCCGCGTCGACATCCTCCAGGAAGGCGTGACTCGCCCCGAGCGCCCGCGCGATGCCGTCGCCCACGGCCTCCGGCAGCAGCCCGACCACCTGCGAGATGATCCCCGCCACCGCGGTCACCCGGACCTTGGACTTCGGCGCGACGATCAGCTCCGCGATGGCGTCGGCGATCTCCTCCGGCTCGGCCGGGCGCAGCAGCTTCGGCGCCGTAACGCCCGCGCCGAGCTCGGTATTGGTCAGCGTCGGCAGCACCGAGGAGAACTGCACACCGGTCTCCCGGTACTCCTCGCGCAAGGTGTCGGTGAACCCGAGCACCGCGTGCTTGCTCGCGTTGTAGGTGGCCAGACCCGGAATGTGAGTCTCGCCCGCCAGCGACGCGATATTGATGATGTGCCCGGCGCCGCGCGGCAGCATCCGGTTCAGCGCCAGCTTGGAACCGAGAATCACGCCGTAGACATTGATGTCCAGAATCCGGCGCGTGATCTGGTCCGGCTCGTCGGCCAGCTTGCCGGTCGGCATGATGCCGGCGTTGTTGATCAGCACGTCGATCGGGCCGACGGTGCGCTCCACCTCGTCCAGGAACGCCTCGAACGAGGCCGGATCGGTGACGTCGAGCTTGCCGTACAGGTCGAAATCGCGGGCCGCGCCCGACTCCTTGACGGTGGTCTCATCGATGTCGCCGATCGCGATCTTCGCGCCCAGCGCCTGCAGCGCGGTGGCCGTGGCCAGGCCGATGCCGCGGGCGCCGCCGGTGATGACGACGACCTTGCCGCGAATTTTGGTGGCGTCCGGCATTACTTGTCTCCCTTGAGTTTCAGCAGCGCGGGGATATCGATCCGGCGCAGGCCGCGCGCGCCCGCGGCCCGCATCGCGCCGAGTGCGAACAGCAGATTGGCCGGCTTGGCCGGGTACCAGAAGAGTTCCTTCTGCTGCGTCGGCAGGATCGGCTTGGTGATGGCCTGGGTCCGGCAGTACTTGCGTACCCCGTTCGCGCCGCCCCACCGCGCGCCGACGCCGGACTGGCCCCAGCCGCCCATCGGCAGCGCGTAGCTGAACAGGTTGGAGAAGACGTCGTTGATATTGACCGCGCCCGCGGTCAGCTGGCGGGCGATCCGCTCGCCACGCTCCTTGTCGCCGGTCCACACCGAGGCCGAGAGCCCGTAGATCGAATCATTGGCCAGCCGAACGGCTTCCGCCTCGTCGGCCACCTTGACCACCGGCAGGGTCGGGCCGAAGGTCTCCTCGGTGATGCAGGTCATCGAGTGGTCCACGTCGACGAGCACGGTCGGCTCGAAGAAGGTGCCCTGCCCGGTGCGCTTGCCGCCGGTCAGCACCTTCGCACCGGCGGCGACGGCCTCCTCGACATGCCGCTGCACGATGCTCACCTGGTTCTCGTTCGCCAGAGCGCCCACGTCATGGGCGATTTCGCGGCCGTCGATGCCCTGGCGCAGCGCTTTCACATTGGCGGTGAGCTTGGCGACGAACTCGTCGTAGACCGGCGCCTCGACGTAGACGCGCTCCACCGAGATGCAGACCTGGCCGGCGTTGAACATGCCGCCGAAGGCGATGCCGTGCGCGGCCCGATCGATGTCGGCGTCGGCCAGCACGATCGCGGGATCCTTGCCGCCCAGCTCCAGGCTGTAGGGGATCAGCCGCTCGACGCAGGCGGCGGCGATCTTCTTTCCGGTGGCGGTGGACCCGGTGAACTGGATGTAGTCGGCGTTGCCGACCACCGCGGCGCCGGTCTCACCCGCGCCGGTGACCACCGCGAAGACCGGCGGCGCGCCGATTTCGGCCCAGCCCCTTGCCAATTCGAGCGCCGAGAGCGGCGTCACCTCGGACGGCTTCAGGATCACCGCGGCGCCCGCGGCCAGCGCCGGGATCACGTCCATGATCGGCATCGCCAGCGGGAAGTTCCACGGCGTGATCACGCCGACCACCGGGTACGGCTTGTAGGTGATGGTGAGTTTCTTGACCCGGGCCAGCGGGCTGTGCGGCGACGGATGATCGTCGGTGAGGAAGCCGCCGGCGCGGCGCGCGTAGTAGCCGATCAGATCGCAGCCGAAGGCCGGATCGATGAGGGCGTCCGCACGCGGCTTGGAGGTCTCCGACTGCAGCACGTCGGCCAGGTGCTCGGTGTTGTCGATCAGCCAGTCCTGCAGCTTGAGCAGCCACTCCTTGCGGCCGTCCGGGCCGATGGCCTCCCACTCCGGCTGGTAGAGCCGCAGCTCGCGCACTGTCGCGGCGACCTCGTCGGCGGACTGGGCGGGCACCGTGCCGACCAGCTTGCCGGTGCCGGGGTTGTGCACCTCGATGACGGAGGGGGTTTCGGCCTTCTTCGAGGCCGCTCGACGGGCGGGCGTCTTCTTGGCGCCGGCCGCTGATTCGGTATTGGTCACGCTGTTCTCCCACTGCGTTGTGCCCGCTGAACACTGTGCTTCAACTCACTGGTATATGATCGTGGCACAATTCGGCCGGGCCTTCTTGGCTCAATCTGTCAACGGATACGGCCTATTTTGTACCGAAAGCACAAATGGAGGCAGCGGCAGTGGCCGGATCCGAAACGCGGCCCGGGCCGAACAGCGAAGTGGTCCGCGAATGGCTGACCGAGTACGTCTTCGAGACGATGCGCACCGAGTCGCTGGAGCAGCTGGTCGACCGGCTCAACTCCGCCATCATCGCGCGCGTTCCGGAACTGGCCGACCGGGATATGCGCCGCGACCTCACCGCGAGCACCCGGGCGCACGCCCGCGCCATGCTGCCCGGATTGACCAGCGACGCTTTCGAATTCACGATCCCGGAGGAAGCGCACGCGCTGGCGCGCACCATCGCCCGGCGCGGTTTCGAGCTGCGGCTGCTGCTGCGGATCTATCACGTCGGGCAGGACGCCATCCACGACTACATGACCGACGCCATCGATCAGCGGGTGGCGCCGCCCGAGGTCGAGCGCGCGGTGATGATGCGGTTGTTCGAGCGTTCCTCGCGCTGGGTCGGCACCTCGGTGGAGGTGCTCACCGACACCTACATGGAGGAGCGGGAGCGGGTCTTCCGGGCCGCCCTGAACCGGCGCACCGAGACCGTGCACGCCCTGCTGGACGCCAGTGCCGCCGGCGTGGCGGTGGATACCGAGCAAGCCTCGATCCGGCTCGGCTACCGGCTGAACGGCCAGCACCTGGCCTTCGTGCTGTGGACCGACGAACCCGGCGGCGAGATCGCGGGCGAGGGCGAAGCCATCGGGTTATTGGACCGGGCGGCCGCCCGGCTGGCGACGGCGCTCGGCAGCGCCCGGGTGCTCACAGTGCCCTCCGGCGCCAGCGGAATGTGGGCCTGGGTGGGCCTGGACGACGCGGCACAGGCCGCGAAACTGGCGGCCCCGGGCGAACTTTCGCGCCTGGCCGAGCTGGTGGACCCGCCGGTGCGCGTTGCTTTCGGGGTGCCCGCCGCCCAGGTCGCGGGCTTTCAGGACAGTCACCGGGAGGCGGTCGCGGCGCGACAGGTCGCCGACCGCGGACCGGTGGGCAGCCGGGTGCACGCCTACCGTGATGTCGAAATCGCTTATCTCGCAGGGGCCGACGACGCGGCGATGCGGGGCCTGATCGGCCGGGAATTGCGCGCGCTGTCGGGTCGTGACGGCAATGCCGCGCGCCTGCGTGAGACCCTGCACGCCTATCTGCAGTGCCACCGCAGCCCCGAGGCTACGGCGAAACTGCTTGGAGTACACAAGAATACGGTCCGCTATCGGATCCAGCGGATCGAAGAACTGCTGGGACACCCGGTCGAGCAGCGCAGCCTCGCGCTGGAGACGGCGCTGGCATGCGTGGCCGCGTACGGCCTCGATGCCCCTTGAACTCAGATCGGCGCGTCGCCGGCCGGCACCCGTCGTAGCGGCTCGGTGGGCGGCGCGACCCGGGCATCGGGTAGGTCGGCCAGCAACTGGGTGGTAGCGGCGGCGATCGCGGCGACGGCCTTGTCGACGGCCACCTTGGTGGTGGTACTCAAACCGGAAACGCCACCGACCGTACGCACGTACTGCAGTGCGGCGGCATAGATTTCCTGTTCGGTAGGGGCAGGTTCCAGGCCACGGAGGAGGGTGATGTTTTCACGCATGCGTGCAGATTAGCCCTCTGCACCCGAATCCGGCAGGGTCAGAATTCAAGATGGGGTAAATACTCGGGCCGGTGCCTGCCCCGGGCCGGGATTGCCCGGCAAACACGCGCAACGCGTTCGCGATAAGACGAGCTCTGACGGCGATCTTCGGGAACAATCGGAGACATGCCTGCCCGCGGGATACCAACCTTGACAACCTTCCCCTACGAAGAGCTCGACAAGCGGGAAGAAGACCATTGGTCCGGGGCCGCAGTATCGGATGACGAACTGCGCGCCCTCGCCCTCGGCGGCTTCTACTCGGCTCGCTGGGATGCCTTCCACGATGCGCTGCTGCTGGGCCCGGAGCGCGAGCATCCGCTCGGCGACCGCCGCGAGCTGGCCATCGATACCCTCACCGGCGCCTGGGGCATCACCGACGGCACCGAGGCGCAGGCCTCGATGGAGCAGTTGCTCGACGGCATGCACGGCCCGCTCTACGCGCTGGTGCATCCGCTGGTGATGGCCTCGATCAACGCCAGCGAGCGGGATCGCTTCGGCGAGCGCGCCGATCGGCACCGGGCCTTCCTGCGGCAGGTCGGATCGTTCCGCGGCATGGACAATCCCGAGGCGCTGGTGCGCGATTACGACATCTGGTCCCAGGCCATCAAGATCGGCTTCACCGACCACCTGTCCAAGCCGCTGCCCACCGATATCCACGCCTGGGATCTGGCGCGCGTGGTGGCGGTGGCCCGGATGGCGTTCACCGCCGGTTATCTGGAAGCCGATGTGGCGTGGGCCTATCTGATGCGCGCGCTGCCCATCGCACAACGCAAATACAAGAACTGGCGCCAGTTCGGCGATGCCTACCTGACCGGCTGGACCTACTGGCAGGCCTGTGAGGATCTGGCCGAGCTCAAGAACGGCGGCGTCGATCGCCGAATGGAGCTGCTACGCCTGTGGACTCGTTCGACCAGCCCGTGGCGCCGCGTTCAGCTCAACGACCCGGCCTGACCCGGAACCCGGCATAAGAAACGCCGCGCGGAAATCCGCGCGGCGGTTCTGTCGGCAGTCTTTGTCAGAGTCCGTCCGGCAGCGAGCGCAGGATGCCGCGGCCGTAGCGCTGGAACTGGGTATCGTCGACCATGCCCAGTGAGTGCCGCTCGACCAGCAGCTCCCACTCCGAATACAGCTGCGACACACTGGGATCCGCCGGACCCATCGCGCCGTCGGTGGCGGCGCGGCGGACCGCGAAATTCAGGGCCAGGCTGACCCGCTCGGTGTCGGCGCGATCGGTGCCGGTGAACCGCAGCGTCAGCTTGCCGTCGTTGACCTCGAGCGCGGGTTCGTGCCGGGTGGTGCCGATTTCGCCGGGGGAGGCCTTGGTGCCGTCGGTGCTGTGCGCCCACAGGACGGCCGCGATCGGCAGCTCGTGCGCGTAGCGGGCGCCGCCGCCGATCGAGATGAACAGCAGGCGTTCGGTGGTGGCGGCCAGCAAACCGGGGCCGTTGCCGGCCGGCGGATGTGCCACGGCCACCGCGGTTTCCAGCACGTATTCCTCGGGAGTGACGAAGCGATGCAGCGCTGCCACGGCGGATTTGGCTTCGCGCTTGGCGGCCATGCGGTGCACGGCGCGGTCCACGTCGGCGCGGATGGGGCCGCTCTTGTCCCAGGTGGGGTCCGGCGGATGCAGATCGGGGGCGGCGACATCGATGCGCTGAGTCGCCAGGATCTGCGCGTTGATCTTGTCTACGATCTCGCTCGCCTGCGGCACATCGTGCTCGGCGATCAGAACGGGTAGTGGGGTGCGGTCCGCGGGCACGCCGGTGAGGACCGGAGTCGGGTAGCGCAGGTAGATCTCGATGACGACCGCGTCGTCGGCTCGCCGGTTCAGCCGGACCTTCAGTAGATCGGTGACCGGAACGTCCAGCACGCGTTCGCCATCGCTACCGGGTCTCAGGACGATCAAACGTCCGCGGCCGTGGCGCACAATCGCTGTGGGTGTCCGTAGCTCGACTATGTCCATACCCCCTGCGTTCGGTTCGGCATGATCGGGGCCCTCCACGGTTACACCTACGCCTTCTCCGGGCCGGACCTCTCATGTCGTGCTCTTGTTGTGTCGTCGCCCACGATAGGCCGAACATGCCATGATTGTGAGCACTTGAGTTAACCCGGACCGGTGAGATCGGGAACCGACGAGGTCCTCCGGCCGTTTAACCCTCGAACTGCACCAAGTGCCGAGCTGCGCGATGTATCGAGTAGAACCGTACGCGGTAACGTGGCATGTCCGCATCCGAACCCCGCCCGAGCGGGGCCGGAGACCACGGAAAGGACTGGCCGACCGGCCGACGCTCTATGAACCGCAAGACAGTGTTTCGCACCCTGGCCATAATCGCGGGCATCTTGCTCGTGGTCTATGCGTTCAGCTATTTCGGCAACGACACGCGCGGGTGGAAGAACGTCGACACCTCCGTGGCGCTGCAACAGCTGAACGACAAGGCCAACGTCAAGAACGTTCAGATCGATGACCGTGAGCAGCAGCTCCGGATCGAGCTGAACAACGGCAACGACGCCACCAAAGGCTCGAACAAGATCATCGCGAAGTATCCGAGCGGGAGCGAAACCTCCAATCAGATCTTCGACGCGGTGCAGAAGACCGGCGCCGAATACAACACGGTGGTCAAACAGGAGAGCTGGCTCACCCAGATCCTGCTGTTCGTGCTGCCGATGATCATCCTGCTGGGCCTGTTCGTCTTCGTGATGGGACGCATGCAGGGCGGCGGCCGCGGCGGCATGATGGGCTTCGGTAAGTCCAAGGCCAAGCAGCTGTCCAAGGACATGCCCAAGACCACCTTCGCGGACGTGGCCGGCGCCGACGAGGCCGTCGAAGAGCTCTACGAAATCAAGGACTTCCTGCAGAACCCGGTGCGCTACCAGGCGCTGGGCGCGAAGATCCCGAAGGGCGTGCTGCTCTACGGCCCGCCCGGCACCGGTAAGACGCTGCTGGCGCGCGCCGTCGCCGGCGAGGCCGGGGTCCCGTTCTTCACCATCTCCGGTTCCGACTTCGTCGAAATGTTCGTCGGCGTCGGCGCCTCCCGGGTGCGCGACCTGTTCGATCAGGCCAAGCAGAACAGCCCCTGCATCATCTTCGTCGACGAGATCGACGCGGTCGGCCGCCAGCGCGGCGCCGGCCTCGGCGGCGGTCACGACGAGCGCGAGCAGACGCTGAACCAGTTGCTCGTCGAGATGGACGGCTTCGGCGACCGCACCGGCGTCATCCTGATCGCCGCGACCAACCGGCCCGACATCCTGGACCCGGCGCTGCTGCGCCCGGGCCGCTTCGACCGCCAGATCCCGGTCAGCAACCCGGATCTGGCCGGCCGCCGCGCCATCCTGCGGGTGCACTCCTCCGGCAAGCCGATCTCGCCCGACGCCGACCTCGAGGGTCTGGCCAAGCGCACGGTCGGCATGTCCGGCGCCGACCTGGCCAACGTCATCAACGAGGCCGCGCTGCTCACCGCCCGCGAGAACGGCTCGGTCATCACCGGCGCCAACCTCGAGGAATCGGTGGACCGCGTGATCGGCGGCCCACGCCGCAAGAGCCGCATCATCAGCGAGCACGAGAAGAAGATCACCGCTTACCACGAGGGCGGCCACACGCTGGCGGCCTGGGCGATGCCCGATATCGAGCCCGTTTACAAGGTCACCATCCTGGCCCGCGGCCGCACCGGCGGCCATGCCATGACGGTGCCCGAGGACGACAAGGGCCTGATGACCCGCTCGGAGATGATCGCCCGCCTGGTCATGGCCATGGGCGGTCGCGCGGCCGAGGAACTGGTGTTCCACGAGCCGACCACCGGCGCGTCCTCCGACATCGACCAGGCCACCAAGATCGCCCGCGCGATGGTCACCGAATACGGCATGAGCGCCCGCCTGGGCGCGGTGCGCTACGGCCAGGAGGGCGGGGATCCGTTCCTCGGCCGCTCGATGGGCCAGCATTCGGACTACTCGCACGAGGTCGCCGGCGCCATCGACGAGGAGGTGCGCAACCTGATCGAGGCCGCGCACACCGAGGCCTGGGCCATCCTGAACGAGTACCGCGATGTGCTGGACGTGCTGGCCACCGCGCTGCTGGAGAAGGAAACCCTGCACCGCCGCGAGCTCGAGGAACTGCTCGCCACGGTCGAAAAGCGTCCGCGCATCACGGCTTTCAACGATTTCGGGGATCGCCTGCCCTCGGACAAGCCGCCGGTGAAGACGCCGCGCGAACTGGCCACCGAACGCGGTGAGCCGTGGCCGCCCGCCGAGTCGTTGCCCGCCCCGGCGGCCGCCCAGCGCGAGCCCGCCCCGGCCAACGGATATCCGCCGGAGGGGTACACGGGTCAGCCGCAGTACGGCTACCCGCCCGCGGCGGACCCGGCCTACCGTCCGCAGCCGACCCAGGGCTTCCCGCGGCCCAGCGGTGGACCCACCCACGGTTCGCGCCCGGATTACGGCGCTCCGGCAGGTTGGTCCGCGCCGGGCTGGCCGCCGCGCGAGGAACCGCAGCAGCAGTCCGGTCAGCCCTACAAGCCGTGGCCGAACCCTCAGCCAGGGCAAGGTCAAGGGCAGGATCGTGGCTATGAACGCGGCGGTTACGACGACCCGTCGTCCGGTGCGGGCGAGAACCGCGATTGGGATGGCCCGAACAGCCGGCACTGAGCGGATCGAAGCGGAGCCCGGACCCGTTGTGATCAGCGGGATCGGGCGCCATTTACGCTCGTACCCCGGGATGGTGAGCAGGCGGAGCCTGCGCAGCCGGCGGGGTGGGTAGATACAGGGTGCCGAGAGATTGCCGGTGCCTGAGAGTTGGAGGTGTCTCGATTGTCGGCAAACCAGAACGGTGACAGCCACACGCTCGGCGTCGCGAACGGTGCTGTCGACCAGGCGCCCGGCAACGGATCCAACGGTGTGGCGCCGGTGGCGGAACTGGTCGCACTCGAGACCGGGCGCACCTTCGATCAGCCGCGCGCCGAGGCCGCGATCCGTGAGTTGCTGCTCGCGGTGGGGGAGAACCCGGATCGTCCCGGTCTGGTCGATACCCCGGCCCGCGTCGCGCGCGCCTACCGCGAAATGTTCGCCGGGCTCTATCAGGAGCCGGACGCGGTGCTCAACACCACCTTCGACGAAGGGCACCAGGAATTGGTGCTGGTCCGCGACATCCCGATGTACTCGACCTGCGAACACCACTTGGTGTCCTTCCACGGTGTCGCGCACGTCGGCTACATCCCCGGCACGCACGGCCGGGTGACGGGTCTGTCCAAGCTGGCCCGGCTGGTCGACCTGTACTCCAAGCGCCCGCAGGTGCAGGAGCGGCTGACCAGCCAGATCGCCGACGCCGTCATGCGCAAGCTGGATCCGCGCGGCGCCATCGTGGTGGTCGAGGCCGAGCACCTGTGCATGGCCATGCGCGGCATTCGCAAGCCCGGCGCGAGCACCACCACCTCGGCGGTGCGCGGCATGCTGCAGTCCAACGCCGCCTCGCGTGCCGAGGCGCTGGACCTCATCCTCCGGAAATAACGTGACCGTGATCGCCATGCAGCAGCTGGAGGTGGCTGTGGAAGCGGCGGGGATACCGCGCTTTGCGGATGGCGCGCGGGTCGGGCTGTGTGTGGCTGGGCTGGGGAGGCCGAGCTGCCCTGGTGGCGCGCGGGCCAGGGTGTGTGTTGCGCGGCTGGTTGGGGCTTTGTGATGTCGGGGATGGTGGCTCCGCGTGGGGGGCGGTCGTGTCTGGTGATGGGTGTTGTCAATGTCACCAGCGATTCGTTTTCCGACGGGGGGCGCTATCTGGATCCTGATGTGGCTGTGGCGCATGGGATTTCGCTGTATCAGCTGGGGGCCGACATCGTGGATGTCGGGGGTGAGTCCACCCGGCCCGGCGCGGCTCGAATCGATGCGGAGACCGAGGCTGCGCGGGTGGTTCCGGTGATTCGCGGGCTCGCGGCGGCTGGCGTGCCGACCAGCGTGGACACCATGCGAGCGGTGGTGGCCGCGGCCGCGATCGAGGCCGGCGTCGCCATGGTGAACGATGTATCCGGCGGTCGGGCCGACACTGAGATGGTGAAAGTCGTTGCTGCGGCAAAGGTTCCGTGGATTCTTATGCACTGGCGCGCCGACGCGAACTATCAGCACACCGGTCCTGCCGAACACTACGACGACGTGGTCGCCGAGGTGTCGCGGGAACTGCGCCAGCAGATCGAGGTGGCGGTGGCGGGCGGCGTCGACTACGACAAGCTGATCCTGGATCCCGGCATCGGATTCGCCAAGAACGCCGACCACAACTGGGAGTTGCTGGGCGCGCTGGCGGCCGGGTCCGAGCTGACCGACATGGGGCTGCCGATCCTGATCGGGGCTTCACGGAAACGCTTCCTCGGTTCGCTGCTGGCCGACGCCGGCGGGCCGCGCCCGCCGGACGGCCGCGAGATCGCGACCGCCACCATTTCCGCGCTGGCCGCCGAACACGGTGCATGGGGTGTACGTGTGCACGACGTGCGCGCCTCCCTGGACGCCATCGCGGTCACCGATGCCTGTACCCGGGCCGCCGCCCGGGTACGCGAAAAGCACCGGCGCGAGCGCGAATCCGCGCTCGGCCCAGGTCAGTGGCCCCGGAGGGAAGTACGGCATTGAGCACCGACCGCATCGAATTGCGCGGCCTGCGCGTCTTCGCCCATCACGGAGTTTTCGATTTCGAGCGCCGCGACGGGCAGGAATTCATCGTCGATCTGACGCTGTGGACCGATTTCGCGGCCGCCGCGAAGTCCGACGACATCGCCGACACCGTGCATTACGGCGAACTGGCCGAGCGGGCGGTGCGGATCGTGCAGGGCACGCCGCGCAATCTGATCGAGACGGTGGCCGCCGAACTCGCCGACGAGGTCATGACCGATCCGCGTGTGCAGGCCTGTGAGGTGGTGCTGCACAAGCCGTCCGCGCCGATCCCGCACACCTTCGCCGACGTGCGCGTCGTCACCAAGCGAGCGCGCGAGTGACCCGCGCGGTGTTGTCGATCGGCTCCAACCTGGGGGATCGGCTCGCGCACCTGCGCAGCGTCGTGGACGGGCTGGGGGAGTATCGGGTACGCGCGGTGTCCCCGGTGTACCGGACCGCGCCCTGGGGTGGGGTCGATCAGGCGGACTTCCTCAATGCCATTGTCCTGGTCGAGGATCCGGAGTTCGACTGTATGGACTGGCTGCGCGCAGGCCAGCGGCTGGAGCAGGCGGCCGAACGGGTGCGCACGGTGCGCTGGGGCGCGCGCACTCTGGATGTCGATGTGGTCTGGTGTGCCGAGGGCGATCGACCTGTCCGCAGCGCCGACCCGGAATTGACGCTGCCGCATCCGCAGGCGCACAACCGGGCTTTCGTGCTGGTGCCGTGGCTGGAGGTGGATCCGGCCGCCGAACTCGAGGTGGGCGGCGTCCTGCGGCCGGTGCGCGAGCTGCTGGAGCAGCTGGAACCGGCCGAGCGCGACGGTGTGCACCGGACCGATCACATCCTGGCCGTCACGACCAGCAAGGGTGAGCCGTGCAGCTGAAGCCGACCCGAATTCTGGATCTCGTCGCGAATCTGCTGATCGCGGCGGTGGTCGCCTGGGCCGCCACCCGGATGGCGTACGCCAATTTCCCGTCGATCTCGATCTTCGCCGGGGCCTCGCTGTTTCCGGTGGCGGTGATCGAGGCGGTGCTGGCGTTCATGATCCGGGCCAAGGTCGGCAACGACGAGATCGGGGACGGCAGCCACCGGCTGCATCCGATCACGGCGGCCCGTGCTGTGGCATTGGCCAAGGCGTCGGTGCACGTCGGCTCGATCGCGGCGGGCGTCTGGCTGGGCTTCCTGTGCTGGGTCTTCCCGCAGCGCGGGACGCTGCGCGCGGCCGCCGCCGACTCGCCCGGCGCCATCGTCGGCTTGCTCGCGGGCTTGGCCCTGGTGGCGGCGGCATTGTGGCTCGAGTATTGCTGCCGGGCGCCGGACGACCCCTCCGACGACGCCGCAACTACCTAGCAAGCAGGGCGGTCGGAATAATTCCGATAGTCCCTGTGCCTGCCGCGTCATCCGAGCTACCCTGGCGGGCATGGTTTCACCCTCCCGTACCAGCACTTCCCGGTCACGACGGGACCAAGCGGGAAAATTGTTCATCGGTTCGCTGATTCTGCTCGGTCTGGTTGCCAGCGTTTTCCTGGTCTTCAGCAACAGCTTGCAATTTGTCAGAATCGGCTTGGTCGCGGCGCTCTGGGCGGCCGTGATCGGCGCATTGGCCGCGACCCGGTACCGCAAGGAAGCCACGATCGATAAGGCCAAGGCACGTGACCTGCAGAAGGTCTACGAGTTGCAGCTGGAGCGCGAGGTGACCGCGCGGCGCGAATACGAGCTCGGCCTGGAGGCGCGGGTGCGCCAGGAGGTCGGCGCCGACGCCGCCGAAATGGCCGCTCTCCGAGCCGAACTCAGTGTGCTGCGGCACAGTCTGCAACGACTCTTCGACGGCGAGCTACCCGTGGAGCGGCCCGCGCTGCGCGCCGACGCCACCAGAATCCAGGAATTGCCGGGCGGTTCGGCCAACCCGGCGAACAATAGCTCCGCGAATGCCGACCCGTGGGTCATGGGCCTACCGGGCCCCGGCAGCGAGCAAATGCGCAGCAGTGTGACCCCCGTCTTCTCCCCGGATCATCCGGAGGCCCCGCAGTTCGCGAGTCCGTTCGACGAGCCGGTGACCGCCGAAACCCAGGCCGTCCCACGCGAATACGACAACATCGAAGACGCCGAGATCACCGACGAGCGCCGCTATCCCGATCCGGCCGCTGCGACGTGGGCCGACGCCTTCACCGAAGCCAAGGCCACCGAGCCCAGGGCCGCCGAGCCCAAGCCGGCGCCGCTGCGCCTGCCCCCGCCGGAGCAGCAGCCCGAGCCGCGTCCGGCCCCGCGTCCGCGCCCCACCACCACGGCCGCGCCCGCCCCGCACGTCGGCACGCCCTCCTCGCGCCGGCGCCGCCGGGTCGACGCGGACGCCGAATCCGGCAGTGCGCGCAAGCTCTCGGTCGCCGAGATCATGGCCAACCTCCAATCCGAGGAGAACGGCCGCGGCTAGAACGCCGTGAGTATCCCCACATCGAATCGGCCGAGACGCGGAGCGGCGGGCCAGCTATTCTCGTGACGTAACGTCTGGTACCCGCACGCCGGGACTGGAACGACATCTCGAGAGGACAATGTTGACCTCTAGAAGCATGACTTCTGACGGTGCTGGAGCCGACAGCTTCGACCCCGCGCCCGCACGCCTGACGGTGGGAATCGTCTCGGCGGGACGCGTCGGCTCGGCGCTCGGCGTCGCCCTGGAACGTGCCGGGCACGTGGTGTTCGGCGTCTCCGCCATTTCCGACGCGTCCGTGCACCGGGCCCGCACCCGGCTGCCCGATTCGGAGATCCTCCCGGTCGAGGACGTGGTGGCGCGCAGCGAACTGCTGCTGCTAGCCGTTCCCGACGCCGAGCTGGCCGGGCTGGTCCGCGGCATGGCCGCCGCCGGGGTGCTGCGCCCGGGCACGATCGTCGCGCACACCTCCGGCGCCAATGGCGTCGGCGTGCTCGCCCCGCTCGCGGCCCTCGGCGCGCTGCCGCTGGCCATCCACCCCGCCATGACCTTCACCGGTCACGACGAGGACGTGGCCCGGCTCGGCAACGCCTGCTTCGGCATCACCGCCGCCGACGACATCGGCTATGCCATCGCGCAGTCGCTGGTGATCGAGATGGGCGGCGAGCCGGTCCGCGTCGCGGAGGAGAACCGCACGCTGTACCACGCCGCGCTCGCGCACGGCAGCAATCACCTGGTCACCGTGATCGTGGATGCGGTGGCCGCGCTGCGTCAGGCCCTGGCCGGTCCCGGCCTGCTCGGTCAGCAGCTCGTCGACGAGCAGCCCAACGGGCTGGCCGAACGCCTGCTGGCGCCGCTCGCCTCGGCCGCGCTGGACAACGCGCTGCGCCGTGGCCAGGCCGCATTGACCGGTCCCGTGGCCCGCGGCGATACCGAGGCAGTCGCCGCGCACCTGCACGCGCTGCAAGCCGTCGACAGCCGGCTGGCCGCGGGCTACCGCGCCATGTCGCTGCGTACGGCCGAGCGGGCGCGGACCAATCCCGCTTTGATCGAGTTGCTGGAAGGACGTCCCTAGATGGATCCGAAATTGCGTGGCGCTTACCGTCCCGGCGAGCTGACCGTGCACCACGATCCCGCTGTGGTGTCCGCGATCAGCAAGGCCCTGCGCACCGTCGGCCGCACGGTCGGCTTCGTGCCCACCATGGGCGCGTTGCACGAGGGCCACCTCGCCATCGTGCGGGAGGCCAAGCGCCGCAACCGCGTCGTCATCGTCTCGATCTTCGTCAATCCGCTGCAGTTCGGCGCCGGTGAGGACCTCGACAAATACCCGCGCACCCTGGACGCCGACGTCGAGCTGCTGCGCGCCGAGGGTGTGGACGTGGTCTTCGCGCCGAGCGCCCTCGACATGTACCCCGACGGTCCGCGCACCACCGTGCAGCCCGGCCCCGTCGGCGCCGAACTGGAGGGCGCGAGCCGCCCCACGCATTTCGCGGGCATGCTGACCGTGGTCGCGAAGCTGCTGCAGATCGTGCGCCCGACCGAGGCGTTCTTCGGCGAGAAGGACTACCAGCAGCTCACCCTGATCCGGCAGCTGGTTCGGGACCTGAACTTCGACGCGACGATCGTGCCGGTGCCGACCGTGCGCGAGGCCGACGGGCTGGCGATGTCCTCGCGCAACCGCTTTCTCGATGCGGCGCAACGCGAATCGGCGCTGGCGCTGTCCGCGGCGCTGCTCGCGGGCAAGCTGGCCGGCGGGCTCGGGGCGGACGGCGTGCTGGCGGCTGCCCGTCAGGTGCTCGACGCCGCATCCGGCGTCGAGGTCGACTACCTGGAGCTGCGGTCCACCACCCTCGAACCCGCCCCGGTCACCGGCAACGCCCGTCTCCTGGTCGCGGCCCGGGTGGGCGCCACCCGCCTGATCGACAACGTCCCCGTTGTGCTCACGCCGACCAGCGCCGCTCTCGAAGCCGTTGCCGGCCAACCGAACTCGAATTCCCAGCCTGCCCAGGCGTCCTGAAAGGCATACCGATGCTGCGCACCATGATGAAGTCCAAGATCCACCGGGCCACCGTCACCCACGCCGACCTGCACTACGTCGGTTCGGTGACCGTCGACCAGGACCTGCTCGACGCCGCCGACCTGCTCGAGGGTGAACAGGTCGCCATCGTCGACATCACCAACGGCGCCCGCCTGGAGACCTACGTGATCGCCGGCGAGCGCGGCTCCGGCGTCATCGGGATCAACGGCGCCGCAGCGCATCTCGTGCACCCGGGCGACCTGGTCATCCTGATCGCCTACGCCCAGATGGACGAGCGCGAAGTCCGCGAGTACGACCCGAAGGTGGTCTTCGTCGACGACCGCAACCGCCAGGTCGAGCTGGGTTCGGACCCGGCGCACGCTCCGGAGGGCTCGGATCTGATCTCCCCGCGCGCACTGAGCTTCAACTGACAGAATTCCAATACTCGGGATCGGGTGAGCAATGCTGCTGACCATCGACGTCCGGAACACCCACGTCGAATTGGGATTGTTCTCGGGCTCCGGTAACCACGCGAAACTGGTGCGGCACTGGCGGTTACACACCAATCCGCTGCTGACCGCCGACGAATTCGCCATGCAGGTGCGCGGGCTGGTCGGCGAGCAGGTGGACCAGGTGATGGGCGTGGCCGCACTGTCCACCGTGCCGCCGGTGCTGCGCGAGATCCGGCTCATGCTGGAGCGGTACTGGCACCATGTGCCCAACATCGTGGTGGAACCCGGTGTGCGCACCGGCATTCCGCTACTGGTCGACAATCCGAAAGAAATCGGCGCCGACCGCATCGTGAATACCCTTGCGGCACATCATCAATTCGGCACGGCCGCCATTGTCGTCGATTTCGGAACCGCGACCACCGTGGATCTGGTCTCGGCCAAAGGCGAATTCCTGGGCGGGGTGATCGCGCCCGGCGTGGAGATCTCCAGCGAGGCGCTGATCGAGCGGGCCGCGCTGCGCCGGGTGGAGCTGGCCCGGCCGCGATCGGTGGTCGGCAAGAACACCGTCGAGGCCATCCAGTCGGGCGCGATCTACGGTTTCGCCGGCCTGGTGGACGGATTGATCGACCGGATCCGCGACGAATTCGACGCCTTCTCCGGTGACGACGTCGCGGTGGTCGCGACCGGCATCAGCGCGCCGCTCATCGTCCCGGAATCGGAGACCATCGAGCACCACGAGCCGCACCTGACCTCCGCCGGCCTGCGCCTGGTCTACGAGCGCAACCAGCAGCGTCGCAAGGTTTGACCAGCCCTGCTATAGTGCTGGCATGTCTTTCCGCGTGCGCACCCAGGAGTGTTGTCGAGGCTGATCCAGCCTCGACCGATCGAGGCTGACTTCAAGTCCCTCGACCGATCAAACTCCTGGAGATTCGCTCATGCGTTCTTCTGTTCTTTCCCTACCTGTCGCTGGCCGAACGTCCCCGGCGCCCGCGCTGGCCACCCGGCTGCGCCCGGCCGATCTGCTCCGGCTGACCGACGAAGGCGCCAACGACGTGCTCGCGGGGAAGTTCGACCAGCTGCTGCCCGCCGATGGTGTCTGGCCGGTCGAGGAGCGCTGGGCCACCCGCCTGGCCGCCGATGACGAGGTCGATATCTGGCTGATCAGCTGGACCCCCGGTAAGTCCACCGAATTGCACGACCACGCCGGCTCGCTCGGCGCACTCACCGTATTGAGCGGCGCGCTCGCGGAATTCCGCTGGGATGGCACGCAATTGCGGCGGCGCGTCTTGTCCGCCGGTGATCAGGCCGCTTTCCCGATCGGCTGGGTGCACGACGTCGAGCACACCCCCGATCCCGCGGGACTGGGCGACCCGACGCTGAGCGTGCACGCCTATTCCCCGCCGTTGACCGCCATGTCCTATTACGAGGTGACCGATCACGGCACTTTGCGGCGCACCCACACCGTCCTCACCGACCAGCCCGAAGGCGATATCCGATGACGCATTCGACCATTGACCAGATGCTCGACAAGGCCCGCACCCGGCTGCGCCGGCGCTACGTATTCGAATTGCCCGAGGCCCTGGGTCGCGGCGCGATTCTGGTCGACATCCGGCCGCAGGCGCAGCGTGATCGCGAGGGCACGCTGCCCGGCGCCCTGGTGATCGAACGGAATGTCCTGGAATGGCGCCTCGATCCCACCAGTTCCGCCCGGCTCGCCCTGGCCGCAGACCACGACGTGGAATGGATCATCGTCTGCTCGGAGGGCTATACCTCCAGCCTGGCCGCGGCCTCGCTGCAAGAACTCGGCCTGCACCGTGCTACCGACTTGATCGGCGGCTATCAGGCGCTCAAAGCCGCCGGGCTGATCAGCATCGCCGTGACCGCGCCGCACTTCGCCCGTGAGGTCCAGTCGCTGGCCTCGTTGTAATCCGATGGCGGCACAACGGGTTTCGTTAAGAGACGGCTAATTCTGGCAAACTGCCCGGGCACCTTAAAAACGATTTCCGGTGCCCGCTAGTGTTAGCGGACGTGAGCACCGAGAACCCGCCTTCGTCCGGTCGCTCCGCAGGTAAGGGTCCTGCGGGGCAATCCAGTCGTCCCGCTCCGGAAGCAGATGTTCCGGAGCAGATGCGGATTCGCCAGGACAAGCGCGCGCGCCTGCTCGCCGCGGGTACCGAGGCTTATCCGGTGGTGGTCGCGCGCACGCATACCCTCGCCGAAATCCGGGCCGCCCATCCGGAACTGGAGCCGGGCGCCGAGACCGGTGTGCAGGTCGGCGTCGTCGGCCGCGTCATTTTCGTGCGCAATACCGGAAAGCTATGTTTCGCGACGCTGCAGGAAGGTGACGGCACCAAGCTGCAGGCGATGATCAGCTTGAACGGTGTCGGTGCGGAAGCGCTCGCGGCCTGGAAGTCCGATGTCGATCTCGGCGACTTCGTGTTCGTGCACGGTGAGGTCATCTCCTCGCGAACCGGCGAATTGAGCGTCATGGCCGATTCCTGGTCCATGTCCGCCAAGTCGCTGCGGCCGCTGCCGGTGGCGCACAAGGAGCTGAACGAGGAGTCGCGGGTCCGGCAGCGCTATGTCGACCTGATCGTCCGCCCCGAGGCCCGGGAAATGGCCCGGACCAGGGTCGCTGTCGTGCGGGCGCTGCGTACCGCGCTGGAGCGGCGGGGCTTCCTCGAGGTCGAGACGCCGATGCTGCAGACGCTGCACGGCGGCGCCGCGGCCCGGCCGTTCGTCACCCATTCCAATGCCCTGGATATGGATCTGTTCCTGCGTATCGCCCCCGAGCTGTTCCTCAAGCGCTGTGTCGTCGGCGGCCTGGAGAAGGTCTTCGAGATCAACCGGAACTTCCGTAACGAGGGCGCCGACTCCACGCATTCGCCGGAGTTCGCGATGCTGGAAACCTACGAGGCGTACGGCACGTACGACACCTCCGCGGTGATGATCCGGGAATTGGTCCAGGAAGTCGCTCAGGAGGCGTTCGGCACCCAGGTCCTGACCCTCGCCGACGGCACCGAATACGATCTCAGCGGCGAGTGGGCAACCGTCGAGATGTACCCCTCGCTGTCCGATTCGATCGGTGTTTCGGTCACTCCGGAAACAACTGTCGAGGAATTACTGAAGCTCGCCGATCGAGTCGGCTTGGAAATTCCGGAAGGCAAAGGCTACGGTCACGGCAAACTTGTCGAGGAACTGTGGGAACACGTCTACGGCGACAAACTGTATGCGCCGACTTTCGTGCGTGACTTCCCGGTCGAGACCTCGCCGCTCACTCGTCAGCACCGCAGCAAACCTGGAGTTACCGAAAAATGGGACCTCTATGTACGCGGCTTCGAGTTGGCAACGGGCTATTCGGAGTTGGTGGATCCGGTCATCCAGCGCGAGCGGTTCGTGGACCAGGCCAGGCTCGCCGCACAGGGTGACGACGAAGCCATGGTCCTCGACGAAGACTTCCTTGCCGCGATGGAGTACGGTATGCCACCGACGACGGGAACCGGTATGGGAATCGATCGCTTGTTGATGGCACTGACGGGATTGGGAATCCGCGAAACGATACTGTTCCCAATTGTGCGTCCGGTCACCCGCTGAGCACGCTGTAGCGACTGCTTGTCAGGTCGCTCGAAAAGGTCGGATTCAAAAGTTCAGATCCCGTCTTGGAATTTTCCGAATTCGAGGTATTCTTGCCTCGGGTAATCGGCCTAGTATGCGGGTCGCACGATTTCGAGAGGACGTTCATCTCATGGCAAAGAAGGTCACCGTTAGCCTGATCGACGATGTCGATGGTGAGTCCATCGCGGACGAGACCATCGAGTTCGCGATCGACGGTGTGTCGTACGAGATCGATCTGTCGACGGCAAATGCGGCGAAGCTGCGCGACGGACTGGATCAGTGGGTTTCCAGTGCTCGCCGGGTGAGCGGGCGTCGCCGGGTGAAGGCTGCCGCGGGCGCTACCGCCGCCCCGAAGAGCCGGGTTTCCATCGATCGTGAACAAAGCGCGGCAATTCGCGAGTGGGCGCGCCGGAATGGACACAAGGTGTCCGCGCGCGGCCGCATCTCAGCCGACATCACCGATGCTTACAACAAGGCATCGAAGGGCTGAAGTTCTTTTCTTCAACTGCCGCCCAGGCAAATCGTGCGACGCCGGGGCGGCAGTGTTGTATCTATAGGCCGCCGGCATGGCCGCCGGATCCGGGTTCGCTGCGATCTTGCTAGTGGGTACCTCTAGGCGGCACCATGGGTACTGTGTCGTGGTCACTGATCGTATGGAGAGTTGAGGTACCTGCGCAGTGACGGGTTCTTTCGTCGGGTCTTTGCTCCGCTTCATGGATGAGACGGGTGCGTGGCAGGAGTTCATGCTCGCCCCCGAGCAGCAGCGGATCACCATCGGCCGTTCCGTCCATGCCGACCTGTCCATGCCCTGGGACGCCGAGGTGTCCCGATTGCACGCTGCCGTGGAATACCTGGGCGCGCACTGGACCATCGTCGACGACGGCCTCTCCCGCAACGGCACCTTCGTCAACGGTGACCGGCTGGCCGGCCGGCGCCGGCTGATGGCCGGCGACAAGATTCGCGTCGGCAGTTCCATGGTGGAATTCCGGCACTACGGCGCCGTCGCCGACGATCCCACCCGCACCGCCACCGCGACAATGCCGACCCTGCGCTCGCTCACCGATACCCAGCGCTCGGTGCTGGTCGCGCTGTGTCGTCCGTACAAGAACGGCGCCGGTTTCGCGACGCCCGCCTCCAATCAGCAGATCGCCGAGGAATTGTTTCTCAGCGTCGACGCGATCAAGACCCATCTGCGGGTGCTGTTCGCCAAGTTCGGGGTGGAGAACCTGCCGCAGAACCAGAAGCGGGTGCGCCTGGCGGCGTTGGCGATGCAGAGCGGCCTCATCTCTGATAGAGATCTCTGAGCCACGCCACCCCGCGTGGACGATGACGTAAGTAGCCGAGCGCCTGAACCATGGCTGCTCCCGCCGGAAAACGGTTGACTTATCTCATCGCCGGACCGAACGAAACGGCCAGGTCCGGGCTTCTCAGGCAGGAGATTTTCTATGAACGCGCTTCGTATCGCCGCGCTCGTTGCGGCCGCGCTGGCTTCGGGCTTGATCGGTGGTGTCTTCTACGCCTACGCGATCTCGGTGATGCCCGCGCTGAACCAGAGCGACGACCGCACCATCGTCGGGGTCATGCAGAAGATCAACGTGGTGATCATCAACCCGTGGTTCATGATCGGCTTCATGGGCACCGTCGGCTTCAGCATTCTCGCGGCGGCGCTGCACCTGGGTAAGGACCACCGCGCCACGCTGGTTTGGATCGGAATCGCGTTGCTGCTCAACGTGATCGCCTTCGCGGTCACCGCCGGCCTGAACGTGCCGCTCAACGAGCAGCTGGCCGCCGCCGGCGATGTCGGCCAGATCCAGAATCTGGCCCAGGTCCGCGCCGATTTCGAATCGTCTTGGGTGCGTTGGAATATCGTCCGCGCGGTGCTGCACACGCTGGCGTTCCTGGTGCTGTGCGGCGCGCTGTTCGCCGCGGGCATCCAGCACGGCAAGAACGCCGCCGCGGCGGCCCCGGCCGCGGGTGCGGTGCCCGGTCAGTTCTCGGCGCCGTCGAACCCGCCGACCCGTCCGTTCAGCGCTCAGCAGAACACCGCGCAGTACGGCGGCGGGCAGTACCAGGCGGCGCACCCGGTCCAGGGCCGGATCTAGCCGGAAAACTATCCCCTCCGATTGCTCCCCGCGCTGTGGACGGCGCGGGGAGCTCGGTGTATGCAGGATATGTCCGGGTCGGCTCCGTGCTGCGGGATCCCCAGGTCGATGTTCGCTGTCGGCAAAACCTGGTCGGAAACGAAACTCGCAACGCTCACGTTATGAGTGAATGACCGTGCTGTCGCTGGTCACCAATAGGGTGGACTGGAGGCGGCCTGTACCCCTGCCAACTAGAGTGGGAGGCAGGGGCCGCAACCCCCGGGCTTCATGGCAGGCTGACGACCACAGGTTGAATGCACTGAAGCGTCGGACGCCAGTGAAGGCTTGAGCAGGAGAGTGAGGGAGCGATGTTCGAGAGGTTCACCGACCGCGCGAGGCGTGTCGTTGTCCTGGCCCAAGAAGAGGCCCGGATGCTCAACCACAACTACATCGGCACCGAGCACATCCTGCTTGGGTTGATTCACGAGGGCGAGGGCGTCGCGGCGAAGTCGCTGGAATCGCTCGGCATTTCGCTCGAGGGTGTACGTAGCCAGGTGGAAGAGATCATCGGCCAGGGCCAGCAGGCCCCGTCCGGGCACATTCCGTTCACCCCGCGGGCGAAGAAGGTCCTCGAGCTGTCGCTGCGGGAAGCGCTGCAGCTCGGCCACAACTACATCGGCACCGAGCACATCCTGCTCGGCCTCATCCGCGAGGGTGAGGGCGTGGCGGCGCAGGTGCTGGTCAAGCTGGGCGCCGACCTGAATCGCGTGCGCCAGCAGGTTATTCAGCTGCTGTCCGGGTACCAGGGCAAGGAGCCGGTCGAGTCCGGCCCGCGCGGTGAGACGGGTACGCCGTCCACCTCGCTGGTGCTCGATCAGTTCGGCCGCAATCTGACCCAGGCCGCGCTGGAAGGCAAGCTCGACCCGGTCATCGGCCGCTCGAAGGAAATCGAGCGGGTCATGCAGGTGTTGAGCCGTCGTACCAAGAACAACCCCGTCCTGATCGGCGAGCCCGGTGTCGGTAAGACCGCGGTCGTCGAGGGCCTGGCCCAGGCTATCGTCAACGGCGAGGTCCCGGAGACCCTGAAGGACAAGCAGCTCTACACCCTCGACCTGGGTTCCCTGGTCGCGGGCAGCCGCTACCGCGGTGACTTCGAAGAGCGCCTGAAGAAGGTGCTCAAGGAGATCAACACCCGCGGCGACATCATCCTGTTCATCGACGAGCTGCACACGCTCGTCGGCGCGGGTGCCGCCGAAGGCGCCATCGACGCGGCCTCGATCCTGAAGCCGAAGCTGGCCCGTGGCGAGCTGCAGACCATCGGCGCGACCACCCTCGACGAGTACCGCAAGTACATCGAGAAGGACGCCGCCCTGGAACGCCGCTTCCAGCCGGTGCAGGTCGGCGAGCCGACCGTCGAGCACACCATCAACATCCTGAAGGGCCTGCGCGACCGCTACGAGGCCCACCACCGGGTTTCCATCACCGATGGCGCGCTGGTGGCCGCGGCGACCTTGGCCGACCGCTACATCAACGACCGGTTCCTCCCGGACAAGGCGATCGACCTGATCGACGAGGCGGGCGCGCGCATGCGCATCCGCCGGATGACCGCTCCGCCGGACCTGCGCGAATTCGACGACAAGATCGCCGATGCGCGCCGGGAGAAGGAAAGCGCCATCGACGCGCAGGACTTCGAGAAGGCCGCGCGGCTGCGCGACAAGGAGAAACAGCTCGTCGCCAAGCGGGCCGAGCGCGAAAAGCAGTGGCGCTCCGGTGATCTGGACGTCGTGGCCGAGGTCGACGACGAGCAGATCGCGGAGGTGCTGGCCAACTGGACCGGCATCCCCGTCTTCAAGCTCACCGAGGAGGAGACCACCCGTCTGCTCCGCATGGAGGACGAGCTGCACAAGCGGATCATCGGCCAGGAAGACGCCGTCAAGGCCGTCTCCAAGGCGATCCGCCGCACGCGCGCCGGTCTGAAGGATCCCAAGCGCCCCTCGGGCTCGTTCATCTTCGCCGGTCCGTCCGGTGTCGGTAAGACCGAGCTGTCCAAGGCGCTGGCGAACTTCCTGTTCGGCGACGACGACGCGCTCATCCAGATCGACATGGGCGAGTTCCACGACCGCTTCACCGCGTCGCGGCTCTTCGGTGCCCCTCCGGGCTACGTGGGTTACGAAGAGGGCGGCCAGCTCACCGAGAAGGTGCGCCGCAAGCCGTTCTCCGTCGTGCTGTTCGACGAGATCGAAAAGGCGCATCAGGAGATCTACAACACCCTGTTGCAGGTCCTCGAGGACGGTCGCCTCACCGACGGCCAGGGTCGCACGGTCGACTTCAAGAACACCGTGCTGATCTTCACCTCGAACCTGGGCACCTCGGACATCTCCAAGGCGGTCGGCCTGGGCTTCACTCAGTCCAATGCCGAGGGCTCGAACTACGAGCGGATGAAGCTCAAGGTCAACGACGAGCTGAAGAAGCACTTCCGCCCCGAGTTCCTCAACCGCATCGACGACGTCATCGTCTTCCACCAGCTGACTCAGGATCAGATCATCCAGATGGTGGACCTGATGATCAGCCGCGTCGAGAAGCAGCTGAAGAACAAGGACATGGCGCTGGAGCTGTCCGCACAGGGCAAGGCCCTGCTGGCCAAGCGTGGCTTCGACCCCGTGCTCGGTGCCCGGCCGCTGCGCCGCACCATCCAGCGCGAGATCGAGGATCAGCTGTCGGAGAAGATCCTCTTCGGCGAGATCGGCCCCGGCCAGACCGTCATGGTCGACGTCGAGGGCTGGGACGGCGAAGGCACCGGTGACAAGGCGAAGTTCACCTTCACCTCCAAGCCGAAGCTGACCAAGGCCACCATCGAGGACAAAGCGTCGGATCTGGTTGTCCTGACCGGCGCCGGCGAAGGTGAGGCCGCCGCCGCGGGCGAGTAAGCACAGCTGAAAGGGCCCGCCCGCACTGGATTCCAGTGCGGGCGGGCCTTTTTTGGGCACTGTGCATTGTGTCGCCCATCACATTGTTGTCGATTCAAGACCGTTCTCGGCTATGAATATCCGTGTCGATCTAGTTATGAACAACTTCGATTCGACTGGGGCACAAAGCAATCCAGGGGGATCGTTGTCGGGAGGGAAATTCATCATGTTCCGTGAAACAGTCATGCGCGCAGGCCGTAAGGTCCTCACCGGCGTGCTGCCATTTGCCGTGGTGGCCACTTTCGCCGGTGCGGGCACCGCGTCCGCGACCGACTACGCCGCGCAGCAGGCGCGGTGGGCGGAAAACCTGGTGGCGTCGGGGATCGCCGACGGCATCGATTTCAAGACCACGGTTGCTCCGGACCTGAGCACCATTTCCACTGCGCTGACCAACGGCACGTTCAAGCTGACCGCCGACTCGTCGGCCGTGAACGTCGAGTCCACCACGGGCGCCAAGGTCACCGAGTTCCCGCTGTCGCTGAAGACGGTCGCCGGTAACACCATTCCGCTGACCCCGCAGATTTCGGCGGACGGCAAGACGCTGGCGGTTACCCCGCAGGTGTCTCCGGAATTCGCCGCGGAGCTGAAGGCCGCTGATCTGAAGAGCATCGCGACCAACCCGGGGGCGGGCAACTCGGATCCGGTGGCGAACGGCGCCGCCGCCGGCGCGGTGGTCGGTCTCGTCATCGGCGGCATCTTCTGCGTGCCCATGGTCCTGACCATCGTCGGTATCCCGCTGTGCGCGGTCAGCCTGATCGGCAACGCGTTCTGGGCCGCGGTGATCGGCGCGGTCGTGGGCGCGGTCGCTCCCCAGGTGATCCCGCAGATCCTACCCTGATGATCGGCGGCTGAGACCGGTTGAAACGGCCCGCTCCCCTTGGTTTCCAAGGGGAGCGGGCCTTTTTCATGCCGATTTCGCGAAAGCCGCGAGCGTCGGCTCGAAGGCCCGAGCTATTTCGCCGGGCACGATCAGCTCGTCGATGCCGTATTTCTCGCGCCGATAGTCGAGAACTTCGACCGCGGTGGCCGGATCCAGCAGACCCGCCGCCCCCGAGCCGCGCAAACCTTCGGCGGTGAGCCCGAGGTGCGCTCCGAGGTAGTGCGGCAACCGATCCCCGAAGCCGACGAGCTGATGGGTGAAGCGGATATCGCGATCGGTGTTGTCCCGGACGATTCGCACCATCTCGGCCAGCTCCGATTCGGTGGCCTGTGGTTGTGCGGCGAGCAGGATCCGGTCCGCGATTCCCGCCGCGTCGGCGAGCATCCGCGAACCATTCGCGGCCACAATGATTTCCGGTGACGGATCGATTTGGGTGCGGACCATGGCAGCGATCTCCAGCAGTTGGTTTCGCCGCCGTCCGGCCGAATCCCAAGGCATACCCAGTTTTTCGGCCTCGGCCGCCGCGTCGGGCCGCCCGACGCCGATGCCCAGCTCGAATCGGCCAGCCGAAAGCAATTGCAGCGCGGCGACTTCTCGCATCAGTGCACCCGGGTGGCGCAGCGGCACCGCCAGTACATTGGGCCGCAGCCGCACGGTACTGGTCACCGCGGCAGCGGCAGCCAAGGCGGGAAATGGTGACGGCGTGTACAGCGTGTCGGGCAGCAGAATGGTTCGATATCCCTTCCGTTCCGCGTCTTGTGTCGCGCGTACCCATTCGTGCCCGGAGCGGGGCACCAGGATGATGCCGAATTTCATGGTCTCGGGTCGAGTCTGAATGTCCATGGCTCAACCATCCTCAGGATGCGGAGCTCGAACATCGGTCGTGAGACGACACCTGCGCTACGTATTCGCGCGTATGGCTATTGCCAGCCGGGGCGGACCATGCCGGACTCGTAGGCCATGACTACGAGCTGGGTGCGGTCGCGGGCGCCGAGTTTCATCAGGATGCGGCTGACGTGGGTGCGGGCGGTGGCGGGGCTCATGAACAGGCGTTCGCCGATTTCGGCGTTGGTGAGGCCCTCGGCGACCAGGGCCATCACTTCGCGTTCGCGGTCGGTCAGCTCGGCGAACTCGGCGGGCGGGGGTTGTTTCGCGTGGGCGGAGAATTCGGCGATCAGGCGGCGGGTGACGCCGGGGGAGAGCAGGGCGTCCCCGGCGGCTACGACGCGGACGGCCCGGACCAGGTCGGCGGGTTCGGTGTGTTTGACCAGAAAGCCCGTCGCGCCGGAACGCATGGCCTCGAAGACGTATTCGTCGAGCTCGAAGGTGGTCAGGACGACGACTTTCACCTCGGCGAGTTGGGGGTCCTCGGCGATCATCCGGGTGGCGGCGAGGCCGTCGAGGATGGGCATCCGGATGTCCATCAGAACCACGTCGGGGGCCAGCGTGCGGGTCATGCGAACGGCTTGTTCACCGTTGTCGGCTTCTCCGATCACCTCGATGCCGTCCTGCGCGTTGAGCAGCGCGACGAAACCGCCGCGGACCAGCGCCTGATCGTCGGCGACCAATACCCGTATGTTCACGATGCCCTCCCGGTTCCGCTAATCCTGCGCCGACGACCCGCCGGATGTCGCCGATTCCGCGCGGTCGCGGGTGTGGATCGGCAGCCGGGCCGCGACCCGGAAGCCGCCGCTGGGGCGCGGGCCGGCGGTCAGCGCGCCGCCGAGGGCGTGCGCGCGTTCCCGCATGCCGACGATGCCGTTCCCGCCGGAGGCGGCGCGGGGCTGGTTGCCGAGGGGGCGGGTGTTGTCGATGGTGATGTCGACCGATTCCGCCGTGTAGCGGACGGTGACGGCGGCGTCGGCGCCGGGCGCGTGCCGGGCGACGTTGGTCAGCGATTCCTGGATGATGCGGGCCGCGGCGACATCGATGACGCTCGGCAGCTTCTGCGGTTCGCCGATGATCCGGGTGGTGATCGGCAGGCCGGCCGTGCGGCTGCGCTGCAGCAGCGCGTCCAGGTCTTCGATACTGGGGGCCGGGGCGCGCGGCGCGGGGCGGGGTTCGGCGGGGCGGGGTTCGGTGGGGCGCTCCTGGGCGGCCGCCCTGGCCATGCGGCGCTGACTGAACTCGTCGACCCGCGAATCCGGTTCTTCGGCAACGGGTTCGGTCACACCGCCGGTGCGAATGGTTTGCAGCAGCGTATGCACCTCGGCGAGCGCTTCTTTGCTGGCGGTCTTGATCGCCGCGAGCGCGGAGGCGGCCTGCTCGGGCTTGCGGTCGAACAGTTCCAGCGCCACCGAGGACTGCACATTGATCAGCGAAAGACTGTGTGCCAGAACATCATGCAGTTCGCGGGCGATGGCGAGGCGTTCCTCCCCGGCCCGGCGTTCCCGCTGTGCTTCCTCGTCTCTGCGGGCCGCCAGGGCCCGCTGTCTGCGCGCGTCCAGCACGGCGCGGCGCTGCCGGATGCCCTCGGCGACGCAGACCAGCACCGTCATCCAGGCCATCAGGCCGAACACCTGCCAGCCGTTGGTGTCGTGCCCGAACCAGCCGGGCACCGGCCAGACCAGCAGCAGATACCCCGCCGGCACCAGGGGATAGGTCCACCAGCGGGATCCGACCACCGCGGCGGTCAGGAACGCGACGATCAGCGAGAAGAAGATCGGCCCGTAGCCGTAGCCGAGGGCCAGGTAGAGCACGCAGGCGAGGAACGCGATGGGCAGCACCGCCATCGGGAAACGACGGCGGAACAGCAGCGCGACCGGTCCGGCGAGCAGCAGAAGGTAACCGAGCCAGTCCAGCGACTGTGCCCCGGCCTGCCCGATATTGGCGCCACGGCCCCCCACGACCTGTACGACCGCAAGGACCAGTACGAGAACCAACGCCCACCCGTCGCCCGACCACCGCCCCTCGTGGAATCGCTTCGCGATGCTGGGCTTAACGACCCAGCCACGTTTCGAAATGTCCGGCGCCTTCACGCTCTCAGCCTATGCGGATCGGGCTCGTTCGGCGTGCGCCGCAGTACGTATGTCGAACGTCGCCGCGCGGCGGATGTGGCGGCGCGCCCGGGGCCGGATTCTCGACCTATGACAGATTCCATCGTGGTCACCGCAGGGCTGACCAAACGCTACGGCACCATTACCGCCGTCGACGGCGTCGCCATGCGCGTCGAAGCCGGCGAGATCTACGGCTTCCTCGGCCCGAACGGGGCGGGGAAGACGACCACGTTGCGCATGCTGGTCGGCCTGATCCGCCCGAGCGCGGGCTCCGCGACGGTACTCGGACGGGCGCCGGGCGATCCGGATGTGCTGCGGCGCATCGGCGTACTCATCGAAGGCCCCGGCTTCTATCCGTATCTCTCCGGCCGCGACAACCTGCGCGTGCTGGCGAAATACCGCGGTCTCGGCCGCGCCGACGTCGAGGACGCGCTCGACCGGGTCGGCCTGGCCGCCCGCGCCGACGACAAATTCCGCACCTACTCGCTCGGAATGAAGCAGCGCCTCGGCGTCGGCGCGGCCCTGCTCGGTCATCCCGACCTGCTGATCCTGGACGAACCGACCAACGGCCTGGACCCGGCGGGCATGGCCGAGATGCGCGAGCTCATCACCGCGCTCGCCGGCGACGGCCACACCGTGCTGCTGTCCAGTCACATGCTCAGCGAGGTACAGGAGATCTGCGACCGGGTCGGGGTGATCTCCGGCGGCACGTTGCGCACCGAAGCCACGGTGTCCGAATTGCGTGGCGCGGCTTCGGTTCTGGTGCGTGCGGAGCCGCTGGAACTGGCCTTCCCCGCGGTGCGGGACGCCCTGGGCGGCAACGCGCTGCTGACCTCCGGCGGAATTCGCGTGGACGCGGGTCCGGACACGGCGCCCGAGGTGGCGCGTGCGGTCGTCGCGGCCGGCGCGGACCTGCTGGAACTGCGGGTCGACGAGAAATCCCTGGAAGAAGTCTTTTTCGAGCTGACCGAATTGGAGACGGTGAAATGAGAGATCTCCTGGCGAGCACCAGAGCGGAAATGCTGCGGCTGCGGAAATGGCCGGCGTTCTGGATCATTCTCGGCACCTGGATTCTGCTGAATCTGACCTTCAGCTATCTGTTCAACTATCTGGCCTACACCGGCGGCGAGCAGAGCGCGATGTCGGACAATCTCCCGAAAGACGTTCTGCTGCAACAGATGTTGCCCGCGGCGGTGCCGGAGGTGTTCACCCAGGGCATGGCGATGTTCGGCGGTGCGCTGATGCTGATTCTCGGGGCGCTGGTACTGGGCAGCGGCTACGGGTGGGGTACCTGGAAAACGGTGCTGACCCAGGGGCCGTCGCGGAGCGCCGCGATCGGCGGGGTGGTGGCGAGCCTGGCCGCGGTGGTTGTGTCGCTGGTGCTTGTGGCCTTCCTGGCCGACCTGGCGGTGGCCGCGCTCATCGCGGTGTCGCAGTCGCAGTCGCTCGCGCTGCCGGCGCTGACCGCGTCGCTGCACGGAATTCTCACCGGCGTGCTGATTCTCGGAATGTGGACGCTCGCGGGAGCGTTGATCGGCACCGTCGCCCGCGGACCCGCGCTGGCGGTCGGCTTGGGCCTGGTGTGGGTGCTGGTGGTGGAGAACCTGCTGCGGGGCGTCTCGGGTCTCTTCGGACCGCTGGAGACGGTGACCGATCATCTGCCCGGTTCCGCCGCGGGTTCGCTGGCGGGGGCGATGCGCACCGTGGACGGGCCGGCGACCCCGGGGGTGCTCGACCTGCTTTCCCGTAGTGAATCACTGGTTGTGCTGAGCGTCTACCTCATGGTGTTCACGGTGGGGACCATGTGGCTGGTCCGGCGCCGGGACCTCGTCTGAGCGCATCCGAAAACCGCTGGCGGCCAGGCTGTCAGCGGTTTTCGCCGAGTACCCGATGGGCAAGCCGCTGGAGCCCGGCGATGATCTCCGCGTTGCCGAGACCGCGTTCGCGCTGGTTCAGATAGACCTCGGCGGCCAACGGCGCGAGCAAGGGCTCGACCAGCGAATCCGCCTCCGGCACACCGGCTTCGCGCAGCAGCGCGAGCACGTGCACCCGCCAGAACTGGTAGGCCCCGGTGCCGAATCGGGCGCTGCCGATTTCGGCGCCGAGCACGAGATGCGCGTGGCCGTCCAGTAATTCGACCATCGCGGCGTAGAACGCGGCGAGCCGTCCGGCGGGCGGTGCGCCCGGTCCGAGCGGCGGGTCGCCACGCAGCAGCCGTTCCTGGAGGACGCGCTCGTGCTCGTCCAGCAGCGGCACCGCGATCGCCCCGATGTTCGGGAACCGCCGGTACAGCGTGCCCCGGCCGACGCCGGCGGCCTTGGCGATGTCGTCCATGGTCACCGTGCGGGGATCGCGCGCGGCGAACAGCTCCGCCGCCGCGGCGAGGATCTTGCCCCGGTTGCGGGCCGCGTCCGCCCGCTCGATCGGCGCGGAGTCGCCAGTCGAGGCGAGCATGTTGCGATCCGCTGGGTGCATAGCGTTCACCGTAACCTCCGGAATAAGTGGACACAATGTCCGGTTCTGCTCTAGCGTAAGCATCAAACGGACACAGTGTCCACTTATGGAGGATCTTATGACCGCCCTGTTGCACCTCGACGCCAGCGCCCGCCGCAACTCCCTCAGCCGCGAACTCGGTGCCGCCTTCGTCGCGGCCTGGCGGGCCGAGCACCCGGACGGCCAGTACCGTTACCGCGACCTCGCGGCCGATCCGGTTCCGTTCATCGACGAGGCCTGGACCGAACTCTGCGATCGCGTATTGGCCAACGGCGCAACAGATCTGGATCGGCTGGCGGAGCTGGCCGAGACCCCGGCCCAGCGCGCCGCCTGGGCGATCGTCGAGCCGCTGCTCGCCGAGGTACGCGCCGCCGATGTCGTTCTCATCGGAACCCCGATGTACAACTACTCGATCCCCGCGAGCCTCAAAGCTTGGCTGGACCAGATCACGTTCCCGCGAATGTCGTTGGCCCCCACTCGTTTCGTGGTCGCCGGCGCCCGCGGCGGCGCCTACGCGCCGGGCGCTCCGAAGGAACGCTTCGACTATCAAGAGCGCTACCTGCGCGACTTCTTCGCGGGGCACTTCGCCGTCGAGGACGCCGTTTTCCTCAACGCCGAACTGGCCAACTCGCGCCAGGATCCGCTGCTCGCGCACCTGCGCGTGCAGCACGACGATTCCTACCGGACCGCGCTGGCGACGGCCCAGCGGCTGGGCAAGGAGTATTGAGATGAGCTGGATCGTCCTCGGTCTCGCCGGACTGGTGGAGATCATCTGGTCGCAGAGCATCAAACCGACCGAGAACTTCACCCGGCCGCTGCCCACGCTGGTCTGCTTCGTGCTCGGCGCGTTCGCGGTGTACCTGCTCTCGCGAGCCATGCAGACCCTGCCCGTCGGCACCGCCTACGCGGTCTTCACCGGCATCGGCGCGCTCGGCGCGATCGGGCTCGGCGTGCTGGTGCACCGGGATCCGCTCAGTGCGGGCCGAATGCTTTCCCTGGCACTGATTCTCGGCGGCATCGTGCTGGCCCGGGTCACCAATCCCGAGTGATGAGTAG
This sequence comes from Nocardia sp. NPDC051832, assembly GCF_040681285.1. Classification (NCBI taxonomy): domain Bacteria; kingdom Bacillati; phylum Actinomycetota; class Actinomycetes; order Mycobacteriales; family Nocardiaceae; genus Nocardia; species Nocardia sp. NPDC051832. The sequence goes on along the minus strand of NZ_JBFAYL010000001.1, from coordinate 891,016 downwards.
GGTCGGTCGAATGGATCAGCCAGTTCGGATACCGGATCTGTCCGACCGACCGCACCAGCTCACCGTCGAACGGGTGATGGCGGCGTCCCCGGGCCTGCTCTACGCGGCCCTGACGCAAGGCTTCGACATCTGGTTCGCCGCGCCCGGCTCGGTGCTGATGAAGCCCGAGGTGAACGTGCCGTTCTTCTTCGAAACCGAGGTCGAGGGTAAACGCAGCCCGCATTACGGCCGCTTCCTACGGTTACAACCGGAACGCCTCGTCGAATTGACCTGGGTCACCGGGGCGGGCGGTACCGAGGGCGCCGAAACCGTGGTCAGCATCGAGTTCGTGCACCAGCCGCGCGGTATCCGGCTTCGCTTGCGGCACTCCGGATTTCCGAACGAGGCGGCGCGCGATCGGCACCTGACGGCGTGGCCGCTGGTGCTGGAACAGCTCGACCGCCGTACCGCTCCGTGAGCTCAGCGCCCGGAGTAGGTTCGTTGCCGACAGATCGAATCATCTGAAAGGACCGTGATGCCAACACGTACCGCGCGCACCGCTTGGACCGGCGGACTGCAGGACGGCTCGGGGCAGGTCGACCTGGCCAGCTCCGGCGTCGGCAAGTTCGACGTGTCGTTCCCGAAGCGTTCGGCGGACAACGCCGACGGCACGACCAGCCCGGAAGAGCTCATCGCCGCCGCGCACTCGTCGTGCTTCGCGATGGCGCTCTCGGCGCAGATCGCCAACGCGGGCGGGACGCCGGAGAGCCTGGACGTGACCGCCGATGTCACCCTGGGCCCGGACCCGGCCGGCGGCTTCCGGATCACCGCCATCAAGCTGACGGTGCGCGGCCGGGTGTCGGGTCTGGACGCCGACGGGTTCGCCGCCGCCGCTGCCGCCGCCAAGGCCGGCTGCCCGGTGAGCAAGGCCCTGGCGGGCGTGGACACCATCTCGCTCGACGCGGCCCTCGCGTAAACCACACCGCCGCTTGGTTCTTCGCGTCCCGGCCCGATCCGGTACGCGAGGAGCCATGCGGCCGGTTCAGGCGCGGAAGTAGGGGCGGGCGGTGCGGTGGTACATCGCGGGGATCGCGATGAGGACCGCCGCCACGTGGATGGCGCGGAGGATCGCGATACCGACGCCGCTGGCGGTGATCCCGTCGAACAGGTCGGCGAAGTCGTCGGCGGACAGCACGGCGCGAATCGGCTCGATCAGCAGCGAGGCGAGGCCGAGGACGCCGATGCCGAAGGTCAGCGCGATACGGGCCCAGCGGTCGCCGTGCGTCATCCGGATGGCCACGGCCAGCACCACCAGGTAGATCGTGGCGCGCAGGGCGAGGCCGGTCGCGAGCCCGCCCAGATCGGTGTCCGAGCGCTCCAGCAGCAGCGCGGCTTGTGCGAGCGCTTCGGCGACGCCGGCGAGCAGCGCGGCGACGAGCGCCCCGAACGCCAGCGAGACCGCGCGGGGCGCCCGCGCGGGTTCCCGGATCGGTGCGAGCGAAAGGTTTTCGGGCCAAACGGAAAAGGCAGTGCCGGTCATGAGACCGACACTGCCCGTGGTGTTCTGGTTCCGGATCAGCCTGCGGTAGCGGCCGGTTCCCGTACCTGGGTATTACCGCGCGCCGCGAATTCGGTCAGTGCGGCGAAGCCGAGGCCGAGCGCTGCCCACAGGGTCGCGGTCTGGGTCAGCGAAGCCACCCGGAATTGCCACAGCAGACTCGGCGGGAAGTCCGCTTTCACCTCGTCCACACCGGGCAGCAGCACGTAGCCGAGCGTGGTGAGCAGCACGAACGCCGCGACACCGGCGATCAGGCGCAGGGTGTCGGGCTGGGCCGAAAGGAGCTTGTACACATAGGTACCGGCCCCGACCGCCGCCAATCCGAGCAGCACCGCGGCCACCCAGAGCAGGGTGCGGTTGTTGATCGTGTCCGGGTCACCCACCGCCGGCGGGTTCGCGGGGTACTTGAAGAACGGCACCGCGACGATGGCCAGCCAACCGCCGACCGCCAGCGCGAGCGCCAGCCGGGGACCGGTCGTCGAGCTGTAGCGCCGTGCGACATTCGCGACACTCGCGAAAATGGCGCCGAGCGCGAGCCCGGCGAGGCCGAGCGCCAGGAACTGGCCGCCCTTCTGACCATCGCGGCTGACCAGGGGTTCTTCCTCGTCACCGTGTGAATGGCCACCGGCCTCGCCCGGCGCCTCGGCGGCAGCGGCGGCTTCCTCGATAGCGATCGCGGCGTCGATCTTGGGTTCGCCGACGAAGTAGCCCACCGTGGCGGCCAGCAGACCGGCGATCAAACCGGCCAGCAGGCCACGAAGCAGCAGGGTTTTGAAGTTCTCGCTCAGTGGCACGGAAGCCCCAGCAGATGACGTCCGTCGTGCATCAGCTCATGCATGAACATCCCGCTGCGCGAGATGGCTCCCTGATCGAAACCGACCAGGTAGAGCGTGAGCAGTGCGAGCAGGACGACACCCACCGTGACGAGCACGGTTGCCAGCGAATCGGTTGCCCGGCTGGGGGTATGCGCGATAGCCATACGAGTTCCTCCTAGGGATACGCGTCCCCATCGAGTGTTCCGTGCGATGGGTGCCGGCGTCTGGCTTTCCGGCACCTCGGAGAACTCGGTGCGTGGATCACAGTGGCGCGACCGCTCCGGTTTCACACCGGAATTACCGCATCACCCTCGCGTCTGTCCCTCGAACTGTGACAGCCCGAGGCAGGTGCCGTCAACCGGCGTATCCGACATCTGGGAACGCGCTCAGGATTTGGGGGAAACGTCCATGACCACCTCGAACTCCAGCAGCGCGGCGCCGGTCGACACCGGCTTCTTGTCGCCGCTGCCCGCATGCGCGGCGCGCGCCGGGCCGTCCCGCCAGGCCGCGAAGGACTCCTCGGAATCCCACTGGGTGACAACGAAATACCGGTTGTCCCCGGAGACGGGACGCAGCAGCTGGAAGCCGAGGAACCCGGGCGACCCCTCCACCGCGTGCGCGCGATGGGCGAACCGCTTCTCCAATTCGGGGCCCGCGCCCTCCGGAACCTCGATCGCGTTGATCTTCACGACAGCCATGGCCCGAGTCTAAGCCCGGTCGGCGTCAGGACGCCGCCACGCGCAAATGCGGCAGAATGCGGGGTCGGCGTCAGGACGCCTCCAAGGGTTTATGCGGCAGAATGCGGCTGGTGTTGTATGACGAGGGCGGGGCCGGGGTGCCGATTCTGCTGCTGCATGGGTTGATGGGTAGTGCGCGGACGTGGGGGGACCATCTGGATTGGTTGCGCGGGTATGGGCACGTTTACACCTTCGACGCGGCTGGGCACGGTCGGCCGACGCCGGCGGAGCTGACTACCGAAGCTTTCGTAACCGATCTGACGGCGGCGACGGCGAGCATTGCCGAGCCGATGGTGGTAGTCGGGCATTCGATGGGCGGGCTGCACGGGTGGGTGTTCGCCGCGCAACATCCCGAGCGGGTGCGCGCGCTGGTGGTCGAGGACATCGCTCCCGATTTCCAGGGCCGTACCGCGGCGGATTGGGCCGCCATGATCGAGGCTTGGCCGCAGCCGTTCCCGGATGCCGACGCCATGCTCGACTTCTTCGGGCCGGTCGCGGGCCGGTATTTCTTGAACTCCTTCGAGCACGGGCCCGACGGCTACCGATTACACGGCTCGGTCAGCACTTTCCGCGATATCTCCGAAGAGTGGGGCACTCGGGACTTCTGGACCGAATGGCGCTCGGTACGGGCTCCGGTGCTGCTGCTGGAAGGTGAATTCACCATCACTCCGCCAGGACAGATGCGCGAAATGGCGGACACCAATCCGAACGCCAGCTACACCTTGGTCCCGGACGCCGGGCACCTGGTCCACGACGACCAGCCCGAGGTCTACCGCGCCGAAGTCGAGGCATTCCTCAACCGCGTCCTCTGACCTCGGCGTTCGGCCGGGACCAGGCGGATCAGGAAACCGGGCCGCCTTCCCCGGCCAGCGCGAACAACCCATCCTCGGTCTGCTCGATCAGACCATCGACCAGCAGCGAATCCAGCGCCCGATCGCGCTGGCCCGGGTCCCGCGTCCACGCCAGATCCAGCCGCACCCGCTCCACCGGCCCGCTGGAATCCCGCAGCACATCCAGCAGCCGCCCACGGGCCTGCCGGTCGGTGCCCTCGTACTTCTGCACCCGGCGCACCACCTGCGACGCGGGCCGCCCGGCCTCGACCCAGGCGCAGCGCGGCAGCGGGCACCCTGAGCATTCCGGGCTGCGCGCTGTGCACACCGTCGCCCCGAGCTCCATCAGCGCGGCGGAGAACTTCGCGGCCCGGTCGATCTCGATCGGCAGCAGCGCCTCGGTCTCGGGCAGATCGCGGGACGCGGGATTCCCGGCCTCGGCGCGCCCGTGTACCGCCCGCGCCACCACGCGACGAACGTTGGTGTCCACCACCGGCACTCGCTGTCCGTAGGCGAAGCAGGCCACCGCGCGGGCGGTGTAAGCCCCGATGCCCGGCAGTCCGAGCAGCACGTCCACCTCGGCGGGCACCTCGTCGCCGTGCTCGGCGGCGAGCACGCGCGCGCACTCGTGCAGTCGCAGGGCCCGGCGCGGATAGCCCAGCTTGCCCCAGGCGCGCAGCACTTCGGCCTGTGAGGAGGCCGCCATCGCCGACGGCACCGGCCATCGGGCGACCCACTCCAGCCAGATCGGCTGCACGCGTACCACCGGCGTCTGCTGCAGCATGATCTCGCTCATCAAGATCTGCCAGGCGGTGACGCCGGGGCGGCGCCACGGCAGGTCGCGGGCGGTCTCGGCGTACCAGTCCAGCAACACCTCGGCGTCGATCACTTCACCATCCCTGCCGCACCGCGGCGAGTCGATATTTGCCGTGCCGTAACGCAGCGGACTGGTTGGTAATCCATTGCCTTGTGCACAATGGACGCTATGCCTGATTCCAATCCGATCAGCGCCTGGAAGTCTCTGCGCGAAGGCAACGAGCGTTTCGTAGGCGGAACGCTGTTGCATCCTAGCCAAGGGGCTGCCGACCGGGCCAAGCTCGTCGAAGGACAACATCCCTCCGCCATTCTGTTCGGCTGCGGCGATTCCCGCGTGGCCGCCGAGCTGATCTTCGACCAGGGCCTCGGCGACATGTTCGTCGTGCGCACCGCGGGTCATGTGGTGGACAGCTCGGTGCTCGGCTCGATCGAATACGGCGTCGCGGTGCTGAACGTGCCGCTGATCGTGGTGCTCGGCCACGACAGCTGCGGCGCGGTGAAGGCGACCATCGACGCGCTCGACGGCGGCGCGGTGCCCGGCGGCTTCATCCGCAGCATCGTCGAGAAGGTCTCGCCGTCCATCCTGCTCGGCCGCCGGGAAGGGCTCAGCACGGTCGACGAGCTGGAGGCCCGGCACGTGGTCGAGACCAGCCGGCTGCTGGCCGAGCGCTCGGCGATCATCGCCGACCGGGTCGAGAAGGGCGAACTCGCCATCGCCTGCGTCACCTACAAGCTGGCCGAGGGCAAGGCCAAGCTGCACCAGGTGGTCGGCAATATCGGCGAATCGGCCTGACGCTCCCGGTTTCCGGAGGTAGTCGCCGGATCTTCGCTGACGCGGCAACCGTTCTCGACTCGACACGCCGAGGTCGGAGAGACCGGTTGCCCAGCGCTGCCCTTACCTTTGAGTAGTGCTGGAACCGACTGGACCGCTGCCTCCGGAGATCTACTGGCGTCGTCGCGTTTTCGCTATCGGGATACTGGTCGTCGCGATCGCGGTGGTGATCTGGCTCGCGGTGATGATCGCGCGTGGTGGCGGCGGCGCCGGCGATCCGAAAGCCGCCGCGGCCAGTGCCACCACGTCGGCGAAGCAGGCGGGCGAGAACAAGCCGTCCTACACCACCGACGCCGGCGCCGCCAGCGCCGCCCCGACCTCGTCGGCGCCGGCCAGCGGGTCGCCGGTGGCCGCTCAGGGGCAGTGCTCGGATCAGTCGCTTGCGGTCAAGGTGACGGTGGAGCAGCCCACCTACAAGTCCGGCGAGCAGCCGGTCTTCGGCATCGTGATCACCAATATCTCCGCGACCGCGTGCTCGCGGGATGTGGGTTCGGGCTTGCAGCAGATCTCGGTCTACTCCCTGGACGGCCAGAAACGGCTGTGGTCGAGCACCGACTGCTATCCGGACGGGCAGCCGGACGTGCGCACCCTGAACCGGGGCGAGCAAGCCGCGTTCCAGGTGACCTGGTCCGGATCCACCTCCCAGCCCAGTTGCGCGGGCGCCCGGGTCCCGGTGCAGTCGGGCGCGTATTCGGTTGTGGCGCAGCTCGGTTCGGTGCGCAGCGCGGCCGAGCCGTTCAATATCGCGTGAGGCGCTAGAACGGCGGCTGCTCGTCGAAGGCGTCGTCCGGCACGGCGGCGAGCCGCGGGCGTTCCTCCACCTTCGGCGCCGCCTGCTGCTTCGGGCGCTCGTCCTTTTTCGCCGCCTTGCGCTTGCCTCGCGGGAGGCCGGTGACCCGGATGGCCGCGCTGAGGTCGGCCACCTCGTGGATCTTGATCTTGGAACCCTTCATCCGCTCGGTGCCCGGCGGCACCACCGCGTCGGTGAACCCGAGCCGCTCGGCCTCGGCCAGGCGGCGGCCGATGCCCGTCACCTTGCGCACCTCACCCGCCAGGCCGACCTCCCCGAGGATCACCCAGCCGGCCGGCAGCGCCTCCTCCGACACCGCGCTCGCCAAGGCCAGCGCGATGGCCAGATCGGCGGTGGGCTCCACCAGCCGCATGCCGCCGACGGTGGCCGCGTACACGTCGTGCTTGCCGACGAAAACCTTGGCGCGGCTCTGCAATACGGCCAGCACCATCGCGACCCGGTTGTAGTCGAGCCCGCTGACCGCACGGCGGGGCTGCGGCTGCTCGGTTTCCACGGTCAGGCCCTGCACCTCGGCCACCAGCGGGCGCTTGCCGTCCATCGCCACCGTGACCGCGGTGCCGGACACCGAGTCGGTCTTGTGGTGCAGGAACAACCCGGACGGGTCGTCGACGCAGGAGATGCCGTCCTCGTGCAGCTCGAAGCAGCCCACCTCGTCGGCGCTGCCGAAACGGTTCTTGATGCCGCGCAGCATGCGCAGCGTCGAATTCCGGTCGCCCTCGAATTGCAGCACCACGTCGACGAGGTGCTCCAGCGTGCGCGGGCCCGCCACATTGCCGTCCTTGGTGACGTGCCCGACCAGCAGCACCGCGATACCGCTCGCCTTGGCCAGCGAGGTGAGCGCGGAGGTCACCGCGCGCACCTGGGTGACGCCGCCGATCACGCCGTCCACCTCCGGCGCGAGCATGGTCTGCACCGAGTCGACGACGAGCAGCGTGGGCCGCACCTGCTCGACATGCCCGAGCAGGATCGACAGATCGGATTCCGCGGCCAGGTACACCCGCTCGTGCACCGCGTTGGTCCGGTCCGCGCGCAGGCGCACCTGGCCCGCCGATTCCTCCGCGGTGACGTACAAGGCCGTCTCGTCGCGCTGACTGGCCCAGCGATAGGCCACCTCGAGCAGCAGGGTGGACTTGCCGACGCCCGGCTCGCCGGACAGCAGCACCACCGAGCCGGCGACGACGCCGCCGCCGAGCACCCGGTCCAGTTCGCTGACTCCGCTCGAACGCGCCTGGGTGACTTTGGAATTGATCTGTGAGATCGGCGCGGCCGCGGTGCTGGGCAGCATGGCGCGCCGCGCGGGACTCGCCGCGGCGGCGGAGACCACCACTTCGTCGACGCTGCCCCAGGCGCCGCAGTCCGGGCATTTGCCCACCCACTTGGCTACCTCGTGGGAACACGCGGAACACCGGAAGATCGGCTTGGTCTTGGCCACAAGCGCACCTTACGGAGGCCTACCGACAAAGCGAAGGCTGCCGCACCCGGTGGGGTGCGGCAGCCTTCGCGCGTTCGGTGCGGGGGAGCTCAGTGCCCGCCGCCGCCGTGGCCTTCTTCGGCCGGGCCGGACTTGTCGGTCACCTTGCGCTCGGTGTCGGCCGCGTCGACCGGCACGTCGACGACCACGGTGCCGTTGTTCTTGAAGTTGAACCGGACCTTGTAGGTCAGGCCCGGGGTGATGTCCTTGGTCAGGCCGGTGATCTCGATCAGCGCCGGGTTGGCGGCGGGATCGTCGGTCGCGGGCTTGGCCGTGGTGGTCGGGGCGCCGTGCGAGTCGCCGTGCGAATCCGCGCCGTGCGAGTCGGCCGCGGCCGCGCCCGCCGGGGCGGTGGCCGTGACGACGTTTTGCTGCGGCTTCAGGGCGAAGGCGGACTGGCCGGCGGGCGGGGTGATCTTCACCGGGCCCAGGTCGGTGTCGACGCTGGTCAGCTCGTCGGCGACGGTCTCGCTGAGGTTGACGATGGACAGCGCGATCAGCGCCTTCTCGCCCTTGACGTTGGTGTAGCCGTTGCCGGGGAAGACGATGTGCACATTGCGCAGCGCGATCTTCTCGACGTCGGCGCTGTTGCCGTTGACCGCGGCGACCTGATCGGCGGTCTGCGAGATCTGCCCCGCACTACAGCCGGTCAGCGTCAGCGCCGCGCTCGCGGCGAGTGCGGCAACCGCGACCATGCGACGGTTCACAGCATTCAGGGCAGTCACGGTTGTGTCCTCCATGTCCGAGCTCGGCTCACTCCGCTACAGAGAGTAGTAGGCCCGAAGCGTAATAGCCGTCTCCGAGTCCCTGAATGTCGGGTTGCATTGCCGCCGATGGCGTCCGTCACCATCCGTTTGCCGCGCCCGGCTGCGGGCATCCTTTGGATAACGGTTCGCCACCGTCTGTTCCGGTTGCCGAGAGGCTGCCAGAAGGGTTCAGGGGGCTGGGCGGGGAATGTGCGCGCGGATATCTTGTTGTGGCACAACGTAATGCACACCATGCCCGTTCTGTCAACCCCCGCGATATGCTCGTTGTGGCCCTGACCTGCACAGTTGATCGCGCCGTTACCGAGTCGCATGTTAAACTGTGAACATCGAAAGGGGCACGGGACACATGATTTTTAAGGTCGGAGACACCGTCGTTTACCCCCACCACGGAGCGGCGCTGATCGAAGCAATCGAGACTCGCACCATCAAGGGTGTGCAGAAAGAGTATCTGGTCCTAAAGGTCGCACAAGGCGATCTGACTGTTCGGGTTCCTGCGGAGAACGCCGAATACGTCGGTGTGCGCGATGTCGTCGGCCAGGAGGGTCTCGATCGAGTCTTCCAGGTGCTGCGGGCGCCGCACACCGAAGAGCCGACCAACTGGTCGCGGCGCTACAAGGCCAACCTGGAGAAGCTGGCCTCCGGCGATGTGAACAAGGTGGCCGAGGTCGTTCGCGATCTATGGCGTCGTGAGCAGGATCGCGGCCTGTCGGCCGGCGAGAAGCGCATGCTGGCCAAGGCGCGTCAGATCCTGGTCGGTGAGCTCGCGCTCGCCGAAGGCACCGACGACGGCAAGGCCGAGACGCTGCTCGATGAGGTTCTCGCAGCGGCTTCCTAATTGGAATGAGCAATAACTCTGACAACGGCGATGCCGTCGTTGCCTTGGTTCCTGCCGCCGGTCGCGGCGTGCGTCTGGGTGAAGCGACACCCAAGGCGTTCGTCGCGGTCGGCGGCACACCTATGGTCCGGCTCGCTGTCGACGGTCTGATCGCCTCCGGGACGGTCGACCGGATCATCGTCATGGTCCCCGCCGAGCTGGTCGAGGCCGCAGTCGCCCTGCTGCCGGCCTTCGATCCCGCCGGGGGTGCCAGAGGCGCGTCCGGATCGGGCGCCGGTTGCGGGGGATTTCTCCCGCGCAGCCGAGTGCAGGTCGTCGTGGGCGGCGCCGAACGCACCGATTCGGTGCGCGCCGGTATCGCCGCCGCACCCGATGCCGCCTATTTCCTGGTGCACGATGCCGCCCGCGCGCTCACCCCGCCCGAGCTGATCGCCCGGGTCACCGCCGAGCTGCGCGCCGGGCACCCCGCCGTCGTGCCCGCGCTGCCCGTGGTCGACACCATCAAGTCCGTCGACGCGACCGGCATCGTGACCGGTACCCCCGATCGCTCCGAGCTGCGCGCCATCCAGACGCCACAGGGCTTCTCCGCCGAACTGCTGCGCGCGGCCTACGCGCTGGACGTGCACACCACCGACGACGCGGGCCTGGTCGAAATGCTGGGCGCCAAAGTGCGCACCATTCCCGGTGACCCGATGGCCTTCAAGATCACCACTCCGCTGGATCTGCTGCTGGCCGAGCAGCTGCGGTCGAGAGGTGTGCGATCGTCGTGAACATGCGAGTGGGTATCGGCAGCGACGTACATCCGATCGAACCGGGCCGTCCGTGCTGGATGGCCGGGTTGTTGTTCGACGGTGACGACGGCTGCGCCGGGCACTCCGACGGCGATGTCGCGGCGCACGCGCTGTGCGACGCGCTGCTGTCGGCCGCCGGGCTCGGCGATGTCGGGGCGGTATTCGGCACCGGCCGCCCGGAATGGGCGAATGTCTCCGGGGCTGCCATGCTGAAGGAAGTCCGCCGAATTCTGGACGAAGCCGGATTCGATGTTGTCAATGCGGCTGTACAGATAATCGGCAACCGGCCCAAGATCGGTCCGCGCCGCGCCGAGGCGCAAGAAGTGCTCGGCGAGCTGCTCGGTGCGCCGATTTCGGTGTCCGGCACCACCACCGACGGGCTCGGGTTGACCGGCCGCGGCGAGGGCGTCGCGGCAATTGCCACGGCGTTGCTCTGTAGCCGCTGACGCCCACCGCCCGCTCATCCGAGCCGGGCCACGAACGCCCTGTTCCACCGACTAGGATCGAATGCCGTGACTCTGCGCCTTTTTGACACCGCCACGAGGACCAAGCGCGACTTCGCGCCCCTGGTCCCTGGACGCGCGTCGGTGTACCTGTGTGGCGCCACCGTGCAGGGTGAGCCGCACATCGGACATGTGCGCAGCGGAGTCGCCTTCGACGTGCTGCGGCGCTGGCTGCAAGCGCACGACTTCGACGTGCTGTTCGTCCGCAATGTCACCGATATCGAAGACAAGATCCTGCACAAGGCCGCCGAGGCGGGCCGACCCTGGTGGGAGTGGGCCGCCACCTATGAGCGCGCGTTCCAGGAGGCCTACCGGCTGCTCGGCGTGCAGGCGCCGTCCATCGAGCCCAGAGCCACCGGGCACATCACCCAGATGGTCGAGCTGATGCAGCGCCTGATCGACCGCGGGCACGCGTACGCCTCGGAAGGCAACGTCTACTTCGACGTGGTCAGCTACCCGGCCTACGGCGAGTTGTCCGGCCACAAGCTGGAGGACGTGCACCAGGGCGAGAGCGCCGGGATGGGCAAGCGCGATCCGCGCGACTTCACGCTGTGGAAGGCCGCCAAGCCCGGCGAGCCGCATTGGCCCTCGCCGTGGGGGCCCGGCCGCCCCGGCTGGCACCTGGAGTGCTCCGCCATGGCCGGGGCCTATCTCGGTCCGGAGTTCGATATCCATTGCGGCGGAATGGATCTGGTCTTCCCGCACCACGAGAACGAGATCGCCCAGTCCAAGGCGGCCGGGGACGGGTTCGCCCAGTACTGGCTGCACAACGGCTGGGTGACCATGGGCGGGGAGAAGATGTCCAAGTCGCTGGGCAACGTGCTCTCCGTGCCCAACGTGCTCAAACGTGTTCGCGCCGTTGAACTTCGGTACTACCTGGGCGGGGTCTACTACGGCTCCATGCTGGAGTACTCGGACAAGGCGCTCAACGACGCCGCGCTGGAGTACCAGCGCATCGAAGCTTTCGTGCACCGGGTGATCGAGCGCGCCGGCGCGGTTCCGGTCGGCAAGTGGACCCCGGAGTTCGCCGAGGCCATGGACGACGACCTCGCCGTGCCGCGCGCCCGCGCCGAAATGCACCGCGTGATGACCGAGGGCAACAAGGCGCTGGACACGGGCGATCTGGACGGCGCCCGTGAGCTGTGCGGCCAGGTGCGGGCCATGCTGAACATTCTCGGCGTGTGCCCGCTCGACCCGCACTGGCACACCGAAGCGGATTCCTCCGCGGCCTTGGACGCCCTCGACGTGCTGGTGCGCGCCGAATTGGAGCGCCGGCAGCAGGCCCGCGCGAGCAAGGATTGGCCGAGCGCGGACGCGGCCCGGGACCGGTTGATCTCCGCCGGTATCGAAGTGACCGATACACCCAACGGTCCGGAATGGTCTCTGGGCATACCTGGAAAGGCCGATTAAATGGCAGGCAATTCGCAGCGCAAGGGGGCAGTTCGCAAGGACGGCACCAAAAAGGGGCAGGTAGCGGGTTCGGGCGGCAAGCACCGTCGTGGGCTGGCCGGCCGTGGCGCGACCCCGCCCGCGGAGGCACGCACCAAGCACCCCGCGGCGAAACGCGCTGCCCTCCAGGCGAAGGCCGCGGCCAAGGCCAAGGCCGCGACTCGCACCGGGGCCGGCCGCCCGAGCACCCGCAAGGGCGATGACGGTCCCGAGTTGGTGCTCGGCCGCAACCCGGTCGTCGAGTGCCTGCGCGCGGGCGTGCCCGCGACCGCGCTGTACGTGGCGGTCGGCACCGAGAACGACGACCGGCTCACCGAGAGCGTGAAAATGGCCGCCGACGCCGGGATTTCGATCCTGGAGGTGCCGCGCACCGACCTGGACCGGCTCAGCGCGAACGGCATGCACCAGGGCGTCGCCTTGCAGGTCCCGCCCTACCGCTACGCCCACCCGGACGACCTGGTGGAGCGGGTGCGCGCGGCCGGCGAACCGGCCCTGCTGGTAGCGCTGGACAACATCTCCGACCCGCGCAACCTCGGCGCCGTCGTCCGCTCGGTGGCGGCCTTCGGCGGCCAGGGCGTGCTGATCCCGTCCCGCCGCAGCGCGAGCATCACCGCCGTCGCCTGGCGTACCAGCGCCGGCGCCGCGGCTCGCCTGCCGGTCGCGCGCGCCACCAATCTGACTCGCACACTGAAGGATTGGGCCTCGAAGGGCTATCAGATCATCGGTCTCGACGCGGGCGGCGACACCACCCTGGACACCTTCGACGGCAGCATGGACACCGTCATCGTGGTCGGCTCCGAGGGCAAGGGCCTCTCGCGTCTGGTCCGCGAAACCTGCGACTCCATCCTGAGCATTCCGATGGCCGGACCGGTGGAATCGCTGAACGCGTCGGTGGCCGCGGGCGTGGTGCTCTCGGAGGTCGCGCGCCAGCGCCGCAGCTGATCGCGAATCGGGTTACGGCGTTAGGCAGCAAATCGGCGGCGCCACCGTAGAATTCGAGTGTGGTCATACCCGAGGTGCCTATTGGTCAGCCGATTGAGCATCCCCATGCCAACACGGTGCTGTTTCTCGGCGCGGCAAGCATCTTCTGCTGCGGCGCGCTCGGGCCGGTGGCGTGGGCGCTGGGTAAACGCGCGCTCGATCAGATCGAGGCGTCCGGTGGCGCCTACGGTGGCCGCGCGCAGGCGATGATCGGGTACATGCTCGGCATCGTCGGCACCATTCTCATGGTGATCATGGCGATCCTGTTCATCATGATCGCCCTGAGCGGCAACGCCTGACGGCTAGTCCAGGACGGGACGTTCGGTTCCGGACTTGGTGTCCCAGGCCGGCCATTCCGCGCTGACGCTGCCGGTCCAGTTGGGCTGGCGGCGATCGCGGAAGGCCGCCATCGCCTCGCCGCCGTCGATGCTCTTGCCGACGTGCTGGTTCAGGTCGGTCTCCAGCTGACCCACCATGGTCGGGCTCATGCCGAGCCCCTCCCACATCAGCCGCTTGGTCAGCGCCACCGGCAGCGGCGCGGACCCGCTGACCAGGTCGTGCGCCACCGCGAGCGCGGTGGGCAGCACCTCGCCCGCGTCCAGGCAGCTGTTGGCCAGGCCCATCGCCTTGGCTTCCTCGCCGTCGAAGGTGCGCCCGGTGAGCATGATGTCGGCGGCGTTGGCCATGCCGACCAGCCGGGGCAGCGTCCAGTGCGCGTAGCCGTCGGCGAGCACGCCGCGTCGCACCTGGTTCAGGCCGTAGACCGCGTCGCGGGCCATGTACCGCAGGTCGCACTGCAACGCCAGCGCCAGCCCGATGCCGACCGCGTGCCCGTTCACCGCCGCGATGACGGGTTTACGGACCTGCCACGGCGGCGGATCGATGGTGGCGCTGACCTCGCCGGTCCGGTTGGACAGGTCCGCGCCCGCGCAGAACGCGGGCGGGGTCCCGGTGATGACCACCGCGCGGATCGCGTCCTCCGCGTCGCAGCGATGTAGCGCGGCGCTCAGTTCGGCGGCCATCGCCGGGGTGACGGCGTTCTGCTGGGCGGGCCGGTTGAGCGTGAGCACGGCGATGCCCGCGGAGACATCGACGAGCAGTTCCGAACTCATGACACAGCATGGTAGCCGGGCCGGACCGGGCGCGACTATCCCTCAGCTGGATCTTCTCAGCGCAAGACCTGGCGGCCGATAGCGTACTTGTGCACTTCGGTGGGGCCGTCGTACAGGCGGAAGGCGCGCATATCGCGGAAGATCATCTCGACGACGGTCTCGTCGCTGATGCCGATGCCGCCGAGGACCTGCACGCAGCGGTCGGTCACCTTGAACAGCTCCTCGGAGACAAAGGCTTTCGCGATCGAGCTCTCGTGCCGGGCCTTCTCCCCCTGGTCCATCAGCCAGCAGGCGTGCCAGATGGTCAGGCGGCACTGGTGCAGCGCGATCTCGTTGTCCGCCAGCATGAACGACACGCCCTCGTGCTCGCCGATCGGCTTGCCGAAGGCGGTGCGGGTCTTGGCGTAGTCCACGGCGATGCTCTGCGCGCGTTCGGCCGCGCCCAGCCAGCGCATGCAGTGCGTGAGCCGGGCCGGGGCCAGCCGCAGCTGGGCGTAGCGCAGGGCCTGGCCGGTCTCGCCGAGCAGCGCTTCCTTGGGCAGGGTCAGGTTCTCGAACCGGACCACGCCGTGGCCGCCGACGTAGTTGCGGTCCATGGTGTTCATGGTGCGCTCGATGATGATGCCGGGCTGGTCGCCGTCGGTGAGGAACAGCGTGGGGCCCTCGGGCACATGCGGATTCGGGGCGACGCGGGCCATGATGATCCAGCTCTTCGCGCCGTTCGCGCCGGTGATCAGCCACTTGCGGCCGTTGATGACGAAGTTCTCGCCGTCGAAGACGGCCGTGGTGGCCAGCTGGTTCGGGTCCGAGCCCGCGCCGTCGGGTTCGGTCATCGCGAATACCGTGCGCTGTAGACCGTTGATGGCCGGCATCAGGTGCCGTTCGATCTGTTCCGGGTTGGCGATCTTGCCGAGCAGGTACATGTTGCCCTCGTCGGGGGCGGCGCAGTTCATCGCGACCGGGCCGAGGGTGGACCAGCCCGCTGCCTCGTAGATCACGGCCTGCTGCACGTGGGTGAGGCCGTGGCCGCCGAACTCGACCGGCGCCTGCACGGTCAGCAGCTTCTCCGCGCGCGCGAGTTCGACCAGCTCCTGGCGCAATTCATCGGTCGGGCCGTGCGAGGTCAGGCGCGGATCCTGCTCGAACGGGACGATCTTGTCGATGACGAACTGCCGCACGCGGTCGCGTTCGGCGGCGAGGTCGGCGGGGAGCGTGAAGTCGATCATCGGTGGTCACCATTCGTTAGGCGGCGTTTGAGGTCGAGCATACGAAACCCGGCATGCCTGACTGAAGGCGGCTGCCATCACTGAGGGTGCAACCAGCCTGAACTGCGCAAACAGGAGCTGTCAGCAGTTGTCAGCGAACTGTCGGCGCGCTGTCGGCGGGCCTCGGCATCGTTGGGTTCAGCAAGAGCGAGGGTCCCAGCGGCCCTGCCGAGAACCACCCGATGAGGAGACCGAAATGTTCACCGCCGCCGCAATCGCCCAGATCCTGATCGCCCTCGCGTTCGTCAGCATCCCCCTGGTGCGCCACCGCTACGGCGCCGGCGCCCAGGTCGCCGCCGAGCGGGAACTCACCCGCCAAGGTGTTCGCCCGGAAGTGCTGCGGGAGAACGGTCTTCGCTTCGACGCCAGCGGCCACGAAACCTGGGCCCCGGTGAGCTTTGCCGCGCTGATGATCGTGGCGGCCGTCCTCAACCTGGCCGCGGCGAGCTGGGCCGAACCGATCTCCTGGGTCTTCCAGAGCGTGATCCTGCTGGCCAACATCCTGATCGTCTACAGCAACCTGACCGCCGTCTCCAGCGTCACCGCCGCCTTCGCCAAGAAGGGCGACCCCGAACTGGCCCGGGTCGACGTCAAGGCCTTCCTGGTGGCCGCCGACCACGGCTTCCCGCGCTGGGTGATGAAGCACCTCACCTACGCCCGCCACACCATCGTCTTCGGCGGCTCCCTGCTGGTCCTGCTCGCCCTGATCACCGCCTGACCCGAATCCGGAAGGCCCGGCACTCCACCCGAGTGCCGGGCCTTCCGCACGTCCTCAGTCGACGATCGCGATCACCCGCACCAGCCGCCCCTCGTTGAGCATCGGATTGACGACCGTGAACCCGAACATCCCCTCCGGCGTCGCGGCCGCCGCCCGCACCACCTCCGGCAGCGAATCCTCCGGCAGCCGCAGCGTGGGCTGCTGCTCGCCGTTCTCGTCCAGATCCGCGTCCAGCAGCGCGACCCGCGCCCCGGACATATACATCTCGTTCAGCTGCTTCGGCACCTGACTGTGACTCAGCGCGACGGTCTCGTCGTGATTGAGGATCAACCCGAAGAAGAGCCCGTACTTCGGATCAGCGAAGGGCACCGCCGCCCCGGCCGTTCCAGCTTGAACAGTGCCCGCGAGGGCGGTACCGAGCACAGCGAGCCCGACCAGGCCGAAAGCACGTCGCATACCCATGCCCAGATCCTGCCGGGTCGCGCTGATCCGCCCGGACAGCGACGATCACTCGCGTGTCGCGGCTACTTTGAGCGGCCGGCCCATGTTCTGAGCGGGATGGTCGAGCTGGGGCGACCCACCGCTCTCGGCAGCGGCAGCGCCGTGGAACACCTGGGGCAGGTTCACTCCCACGTCCGCCGGAAGGCCCGCGACCACCGGCCGGTCATTCCGGTATGGCGGCGCGATGTCGATCAGGACGACACTGGCGCTGGACATGAAGAGCCCGTTCAACATCGCGGGCAACGGACTGTTGCGCACGGCGACTGTTTCAGCGTGATCGAGCCCGACGAGGTAGAGCCCGGCCTCCGGGTCCAAGATCACCTCGGCGGCCTCGGCGGCCTCGGCGGCCTCGGCAGTCCGCTTTGCCGCACTCCGGCAACAGCTGCCCCGGCCGCGAGCAGCCCTGCGAAATGCGCCGCCCAGTTGCCGCGTCGAGGCAGCGGCTCAACATAACCCCGGGACTCTTGGATCGCGGAGTTCTGGGAGGCTGGGCAGGTGCGGATTGGGTTGCTCGGCGCTGTGTCGGTGTATGGCGATGACGGGGTGGGCGTCGAGGTCGGTGGGGTTCGGGTGCGGATGCTGCTGGCGCGGTTGGCGTTGGAGGCGGGGCGGCCGGTATCGGTGGACGCGCTGGTCGACGGGTTGTGGGGTGAGGAGCCGCCTGCCGAGGCCGCCGGAGCCTTGCAGGCGTTGGTGTCTCGGCTGCGGAAAGCGTTGCGCGGGGTAGGGACCGTTGAACTCGCGGCCGGGGGATATCGGTTGCCGGTGCGGGCCGAGGATGTGGACGCGCATCGGTTCGAGGAATCGGCGGCACAGGGCCGGCGGGAGTTGGCGGCGGGGCGGGTCGAGGCGGCGGCGTCGGTGTTGCGGAGTGCGCTGGAGTTGTGGCGGGGGGCGGCGTTGGCGGATGTGCGGGAGGCGCCGTTCGCGGAGTTGGCGGCAAGTCGGTTGGAGGACTTGCGGGGGAGTGCGGCGGCGGACCGATTCGACGCGGAGTTGCAGTCGGGAGGGTATGCGGAGGTGCTGGCGGATCTCGAAACCGCCGGGGCCGAAAAGCCTTTGAGTGAGCGGCTAGCCGGACTGCGGATGCGGGCGCTGGCTGCGGCGGGACGGCAGTCGGATGCGCTCGCGGTGTACGAGCAGGTGCGGGAGCGGCTCGGGGACGAGCTCGGGGTGGACCCTTCGGCGGAGTTGCGGGAGATTCATCTCGCGTTGTTGCGGGGCGAGCTGGACCGGCCGGCCGGAGCCCGGACCGTCGTCGCGACGGAGGCGGTAGCCAGTCGAATTCCGGTGCAGCGCACCAGTTTTGTCGGCCGTGAGGTGGAATTGGAGCGGGTGGGCGCGCTGCTCGCCGAAGCTCGGCTGCTGACGCTGATCGGTCCCGGCGGTGCGGGGAAGACCCGGCTGGCGGCGGAAGCGGTGTCGCGGCATCGCGCCGCCCAGCGTGGGCGGGCATGGTTCGTGCCGCTGGCCGGGGTGCGGGACGCCGGTGAGCTGGCCGATGCGGTGGTCGGGGCGATCGGTGCGCGAGATCAGCGCGCCTCCGACGCCGCGGCGACGGGCATCGATCGGGTCACCGGCCTGCTCGATGTCGGCGCGGCCGTGCTGGTGCTGGACAACTGCGAGCATCTCATCGAGCCGGTGGCGGATCTCGCCGATCAGCTGCTCGAGGAACTGCCGGAGCTGCGAATTCTCGCGACCAGCCGGGAGCCGCTGGCCATCACCGGCGAATCGCTGCTCCCACTGAGTCCGTTGCAGATACCCAGTGGAACAGTGGATTTGGCCGATGCGGCGAAATCGCCCGCGGTCCGCCTGTTCGTGGACCGCGCCGTCGCGGTCCGCCCCGATTTCGGGCTGGACGCAGGCACCGTGCATCCGGTGCTGGAGATCTGCCGACGCCTCGACGGCATTCCGCTGGCCCTGGAACTCGCGGCGGCCAAGCTCCGTTCGATGAGCGTCGACCAGATCGCCCAGCGTCTGGACGACCGATTCCGGTTGCTCACCACCGGCAGCCGGACCGCGCTGCCCCGCCAGCGCACCCTGCTCGCGCTCGTCGAATGGAGCTGGGATCTGCTCGACGAGCCGGAACGCGTACTGGCGCGACGGCTTTCGCGGTTTCCCGGCGGCGCGACGTTGGAGGCGTTGGAGGCGGTGTGCGCCGACGGCGCACTGCCCGCCGCCGACGTGGTGTACGTGATCGGCGCGCTCGTGGAGAAATCGGTGGTCGAGATCGCGGGCGCGGACCGATATCGCATGCTGGAGACCATCCGCGCTTTCGCTGCCACCCAATTCGCCAGTGCCAGAGACGACCTCGAGCTGCGATTCGCCGAGCACTATCTCGCGGTCGCCGAGTCGAACGAGCCGTTGCTGCGCACCCGGGACCAGCTCCGCGCCCTCGCCGTCTTCGACGCCGAGCACGAAAACCTCGTCGCCGCACTGCGATCCACCCTGGCCCGCGCAGACCCGGAACTGTCGGCCCGGTTCGTCACCGCACTGTTCTGGTATTGGGGAATTCGCGGTATGAGCAGCCAATTCGAGACCTTCCTCGAACAGGTGCTGCGTTTCGAGGACCGGTTCCCGGAGCGCACCCGGGCGGCATTCCAGCTGATCCGGTTACTGGCGGGTGCGCCGCTCACCGAATCCGATCCGATCCTCGATCTCATCGACGACTGCGAATCGGCGGGCGCACTGGACTTCCACCCGACGCTGCTGATGTTCGCCGCCCAACTCGCTTATCCCGCAGGCGATGCCGAGTTGGGCGATCGACTGCTGGAGCGTGCCGGGCAGGCCGCGGACCCCTGGGTGCGGGCCAGTGCGCTGTGGATGCGCGATTACGTCCATACCGAGCAGGGCGATCTCGCCACCGGCGCGCAGGCCCGCCTGACCGCCCTGCGCGATTTCGAGCAGGTCGGCGACCGGTGGGGCCTGGGGATGTCCCTGCTGGCTGTCGGACGCGGCCACGCGCTGCGCGGCGAATACGCGGAGGCCATCAAGCTTTTCGAGCGTGGCGTCGCGGTGAGCGCCGAACTGGGCGGCGAAGCGGACATTTTCCAGAACCGCACGCAGCTGATCGCCGAGCGCATGCGCAGCGGCGACCTGCCCGGTGCGCGCCGCGATATCGAAGCCATCCAGCGCCAGGCCAAGGAGCGGGGATATCGCCGCCTCGCCGCCGAGATCCTGTTCAGCGTGGCCGAATTATGCCGCCGTTCCGGTGAACTCGACGCTGCGCATGCAGCGGTCGACGAACTCGAGACCCTCGCCGATCGCCTGCAACTCCCCGGTGACATGGCCGCTGACCTGATCGCGGGCGCTCGCATGGCGAACCTGCTGGCCGCCGGCCAGGCCCTCGGCGCCCGCGAATTGTGGCCGCCGACCCTGGCCGGGCTCTCCGCCTGGGGCATTTCCGCCGGAGTTGCCCACTCCGCCGAGTTGCTCGCCGACTTGCTGCTCCTGGAAGACGATCCGGAAGCGGCCGCCACCGCGCTCGGTCTGAGCGAGTCGATCCGCGGCGTCTTCGACGACGGCGAACCCCAACTGGCCGTGCTGATTTCCGAACTGACCAAGCGGCTCGGCGAGGACGCTTACCAGCGTGCTTATCGGGCCGGAGCGGAGCTGCCCCGGGACCGCGCGCTGGAGTGCCTCGCCGAGCTCTAACGGGCCACGCTAGATCACCAGGCAGGAACTTCCGCCGTTGATCCCGGTGCCTACGGTCAGGACGATGGTCTTGCTGTCCTGGCCCTGGGTGACCAGCAGGGTGTGCGTGCCGGGCGTCGCGGGCGTCCACTTGATCGTGTGCGTCTTCGGGCTGGGGCTGCCCTCGGAGGCCCCGATCCAGACGCCGTTGTCGGTGACGTCGATGCGTGCGGTGGAGTTGCTGTTCGCGACCACGTTGTAGGTGCAGCCCGTGCCATAGCCGTTGCTCAATCCGCCGCCGGCGATGATGACGGAGGTGCCGATCTCGGCCGAGGCCTGCGGAGCGGCCAAAGCCAGGCCGGTGGCGGCGATCGCGATCGCGAAGGACGCGGTATTGCGTAGCTTGCTCATCAAGTACTCCCTCTCTAGACCAACTCGACTTCGTCGAATCCGACCGTCATGCTGTGCCGCTGTTCGCGTAGCACGCCCCCTTCACGATGGGCGAGGCCCTCGCCGAATTCGATGCGCAGCTCGGCGCTCCGGGAGTGGACTTCCCGCACCACTCCGCAGACGCCGCTGAACGGCCCCTGCGGGAAATAGATGACGTCGCCGGCCGCGAATTCTGTAAAGCCCACGCCGCCACAGTAATCCACATGTCGATCTTGGGTCCGTGACGGCCATCGACCGCGGCCGATGGACGCGGCGGAAAATGGATTGGCGCGACGGCGCCGCGCTGCTAGCCTCGGCGGAGTCCGACCTGACTATATGAGGGGGTGAGTCCCATTACCACGACATTCCATGGGCGCTCCCTGTTCTCACGCTCGGGCGATTGACGCTGTTGTCATCGGGAGTGCGCGCAAGCCATCCCGAAAGGCAATACAGATGGACTCTTTCGCAACAACGATTACCCGCGTCGCGCCGCGGCACTGGCAGGCGCTGGACAGCGACCGAGAAGCCGGTCGCACCGAGGCCTCGCCCCGCCCCGACGGCCGCCTGTTCCTGAGCATCGACTCCTGGCACGCGGAGGTCTTCGACCGGCTGGCCGCCACCGTCCTGGCCGACCTGCCCGTTCCGCTGTACACCGTGGTCGACGAGGCCGACCACGATCTGATCTCGAGCTGGAAGCGGGCGGGCTTCACGATCTCCCGGCGCGACTGGGACTACCACCTGCCCACTGATCCGGCGGTCACCGGACTCGATCCGACGACGCCACCGACGGGTGTCGTCATCCTGGATCACGGTGCGGCCGAGGCGGATCCGCTCGCCGAACTGGACCGTGCGCTGCGCGCCGAATCCGGCACGGCGCTGCCGGTCGAGGTGCTGTGCCCGCCGTTGGACCCGTCGACCCATGTGGTGGCGGCACACCCCGCGGGTTACGTCGGCCTGTGCCGGGTGCAACGGATCCGAGTGCCCCGGATCGGACTGGTCGCGGTCCGGGCAGGCGCGCGTCGCCGGGGCATCGCCCGCGCCCTGCTCGCGCAGGCTCTGGGCGCGCTGCACGGCTCCGGCATCGAGTTCGCCTACGTCGAGGTGAGCGAAGCCAACACGGCGGCTACGGCGCTGTTCAGGGGCCTCGGCGCCCGCCCGCTGAGCAGCTGCGTGGAAATGGTGCGCCGATGAGGAACGGAGCTATCGAGGTCGAGGGCCGCGTCGTGGAATGCCTGCGCAATGCCACCTTCACGGTGGTGCTGACCAACGGGCACCAGGTACTCGCGCATCTCAGCGGAAAGGTGCGAATGAACTACATCAAGATCATGCCGGAGGACCGGGTGCTGGTGGAGCTGAGCCCGTACGACCTGACCCGCGGCCGGATCAAGTTCCGGTACCGGAACTAGCGGCATGCCGCGCCGGTCGCCGGATCCGGCGGCCGGCGCTCAGCGCACCCGGGCGAGTTTGCGCTGCCGCGTCCCGATGACCCGGCAGATCAGGTAGATCAGGAATGAGATGGTGGTGACGAAAGTCGACACCGGGACGCCCGGAGCGAGCGAGAGCAGCATTCCGCCGACCGCGGCCAGCTCGGCGAAGACAATGGTGAGGACGGTGGCGCGCATCGGATTCGCGGTCAGCTGCGCGGCCGCCGCGGCCGGCGTGATGAGGAGCGAGAGCACCAGCAGCGCGCCCACGAGTTGGACGCCGAAAGCCGCCGTGACGCCGACCATCACCGCGAAGATCACCGACAGCGCCCGCACCGGGACGCCGCGTGCCACCGCCACTTCCGGGTCGGTGCTGGCGAACAGCAGCGGCCGGTAGACGACCGCGAGCACCGCGAGAACGGCGGCGCTACAGGTGATCAGCAGGGCCAGACCGTTGTAGCCCACGCTGACGACCTGGCCGGTCAGCAGCGAGAACTTCGATCCCGCCCGTTCCGGTCCGAGCCAGAGGAACAGCACCGACAGGCCCAGGCCGAAGGACATGATGACCGCGATCGAGGAATCCCGTTCGCGCGCTTTGGTGCCCAGCAGGCCGAACAGGACGGCCGCGACGACCGAGCCGAGGATGGCTCCGACCCCGACCCCGATGCCCGCCAACAGCGCCGCGGCGGCGCCGGTCAGGGACAGCTCACTGGTGCCGTGTACGGCGAAGGACATCTGCCGGCTGACGATCAGCGGTCCGATCGCTCCGGCGAGCAGCCCGAGCAGCGCCGCCGCCAGCAGCGCTTGCAGCACGAACGGGTAGGTCAGCAGATGCGCGGTGGTGGAGAAGTCGAACATCTTCGCCATGACGCCGGAGAGTTTTTCCATCAGGCGCGCACCTCGTCGGCTTTGCAGTGCTGAGCTCCCGCCGCGCCGAGCGCGTCCAGGGTGTCACCGGTGCCGACGACGACCAGCCGGTCCCGCACGCGCAAAACGTCGACCTGGGTCTGGTACAGCTCGGAGAGCACCTCGGAGGTCATCACCTCGTCCGGCTTGCCGATCCGGAACTTGCCGTCGACCAGGTACAGCACCCGATCCACCAGCGGCAGAATCGGATTGATCTCGTGCGTCACGAAAAGTACTGCCGTGCCGTGGGTCCGGCGGCGCTTGTCGATCAGTTCCGACACCAGGCGCTGATTGGCCAGATCCAGCGACAGCAGCGGTTCGTCGCAGAGCAGTACTTTCGGATCGCCGACCAAGGCCTGAGCCACCCGCAACCGCTGCTGCTCGCCGCCGGACATGGTCTCCAGCGGCGCGTCGGCGAACAGTTCCGCACCGACGTCGGCGATCGCCGCCGCCACCTTGCGTCTTCGCTCGGCGCGCCCGCGCCAGCCGAGCCCCCAGCGGTGCCCGTCGACGCCGAGCCCGACCAGGTCCACCCCGCGCAACTGCACGCCCGCATCGATCGTCTTCTGCTGCGGGATGTAGCCGATGGCCGGATTGCCCACGCGCGCGGGCGAACCCGCGATCGACGCGGCGCCGGAACTGAGCGCGAGTTGCCCGAGCAGCACTCGCATCAGCGAGGTCTTCCCGGAACCGTTCGGCCCGAGGACCGCGATGAACTCACCGGGTTCGACGTCGAGATCCAAACCGTCCCACAGGGTGCGTTCCCCGAAAGCCAGTGTGGCGCCGTCGAGCCGGACCGCGGCCGCGCTGTCGAGCGAAACCTGGTCTACCGGCTCGGTGTGCTCTGACAGCGCGATTCCCTTGGTCATGACGGCTACTTGAGGACGGAGGCGAGGGCCTCGGCGTTCTTGGTCTGCCACTGAATGTAATCGGTGCCGTCGGGCAGGGTTTCGGTCACCTCGACGACCGGGGTGCCGCCCGAGCCGGCCAGGCCGCGCAGGTCCTTGGTGATCTTGTCCTCGGTCTGGATGTTGTAGATCAGGGCGCGTACTTGCTTGGCGGTGAGCAGGTCCCGGGTCTGGGCGACGGCGGCGGGGGACGGGTCGGTCTCCTGCTCGATCGCTTCCTGGAAGTCGTGCGGGGTCAGATCCTTGGCGCCGGCGTCGAGCAGCAGGTAGTGCGCGAGCGGCTCGGTCTGTAGCACGGGGGTGTTCGGGTGCTGGGCGGCGATCTGGCCGGTGATGGCGGAGATCGCGCTCAGTTTGGCCTTGAATGCGGCGGCGCGGTCGGCGTAGCCCTGCTTGTTCGCGGCGTCGACGTCGCCGAGGGCGGCGGCGATCTGGTCGGCGACCGCGCTCACGGTGTCCACGTCGTACCAGACGTGCTCGTTCTCGTCGGTCTTGTCGATCCGCGCGGCGAAGGCGTCGACGGTCTTCTTGTCCTTGCCCGCGATAGCCTTGTCCATGAACTCGTCGTAGCCGCCGCCGTTGTAGACGACCAGGTCGGCGTCGCTGATCTTGGCGGATTCGACGGCCGAGGTCTCGTGCGAGTGCGGGTCGGCGGCCGGGTCGGTGATGATCGATTCCACCTCGGCGTCGGAGCCGGCGATCTGGGCCGCGATGGACCCCCAGACATTGGTGGAGGCCACCACGCTCGGCTTGCCCGAAGCGTCCTCGGCGCCACCGCAGGCGGTCAGGGTCAGTGCGGTCGCGACCCCCGCGGCGACGCCGGTGAGCTTCATGGCAAAACGGGTGTTCACGTGGGGGTGCTCCTGCAATTACGGGATCTACGGAGTGGCTTAGATCATAATGGAAACCGTTACCATTTAACTTTACCAGGGCCCCGCAAATCGATAACCGCCAAGCCGCCGCCCTAGCACTGCCCCAGCAATGCCGAACGCCACGTCCGGCCGCTGGCAGAGCGGCCGGACGTGGCGTTCGGCGATTAGGTTCCCGGTCAGACGAGAACGTCGGCGGGCTGGCCCAGCAACTGGGCGCAGCGCAGCAGGCCGAGGTGGCTGTAGGCCTGCGGATGGTTACCGAGGGAACGCTCGGCAACCGGGTCGTACTCCTCGCTGAGCAGGCCCGTCGGACCCGCCACATCCACCAGCTGTGCGAACAGCGCCTCGGCGTCGGAGCGTTTGCCGATCAGTAGATAGGCCTCGACCAACCAGGCCGCGCAGAGGTGGAAACCGCCCTCGCCGCCGGGCAGTCCGTCGTCGTGGTGGTACCGGTAGACGGTCGAGCCGCTGCGCAGCTCCGCCTCGGTAGCCACGACGGTCGCGGCGAAGCGCGGATCGGACGGATCGATCAGCCCGCTCAGGCCGATGTGCAGGGTGGCCGCGTCCAGGTCGGTGCCGTCGTAGGCCGCCGTGTAGGACTGCACCTCGTCGTTCCAGCCCTTGGTCTTCACCTCGTCGGCGATGATGTCGCGCAGCTCGACCCAGGCCGGGTCCACGGTCCGGTCGAACTTCTGCGCGAGAGTGATGGCCCGGTCCACGGTGAGCCAGCCCATCACCTTCGAGTACACGTGGTGCCGCGGGTTGCCGCGGATCTCCCAGATGCCGTGGTCGGGTTCGGTCCAGCGCCGCTGCACCGCCGAGCACATGGCGTGCACCAGCTCCCAGTCGGCGTCCGGCAGCGCCTTGGCCGGATCCGTGATGCCCTGGCGCTCGCGGGCGTGCGCCAGCGAGGCGATCAGATCCACGATCGGGCCGAAGACGTCCAGCTGCACCTGCATGTTCGCGGCGTTGCCGACGCGCACCGGCCGCGAACCGGCATAGCCGGGCAGCTGGTCGATAACGGCTTCGGGCGGCAGCGTCTCGCCGTAGATCGTGTACAGCGGGTGCAGCCGCTCGGGGCCGGGCAGCGTCTCCAGGACCCGATGTACCCAGCCGAGGAAATCCTCTGCCTCGGTGCGGGATCCGAGCGAGACGAGCGCCTGCGCGGTCAGCGCGGCATCCCGCAGCCAGCAGTAGCGGTAGTCCCAGTTACGCACGCCGCCAAGGTCTTCCGGCAGCGACGTGGTGGCCGCGGCGAGGATGGACCCGGAGGGGGCGTGCACCAGGCCGCGCAGCGTCAGCGCGGAGCGCTTCATCAGATCCGGCTTGAGCGAGGGCAGGTCGAGGCCGGTCGCCCACTGCGACCAGTACTGCTCGGCCTGCTGCCTGCGCTGCGGCTCCGGAGTCATGGCGGGCGCGAGATCCTGTGTACCGCACCGCAGTTCCAGGACAATCGGGCCGCGCGCGGGATCCACGATCGCGGTCGCGACATCGTGGGTGCCGTCGCTGTCGATCCGCCATTCCACGCCGGGGGAGCGCAGCACCATCGGATCGTTGGTGCCGAGCACGCGCAAGCCGGTGGGCTCGCACTGGATGCTCACCGGAACCTGGCCGAATTCCGGCCGGGGCGCGAAGGTTACGACGGCCTTCGCGTCACCGGTGATGACCCGGGTCAGGTCGGTGCGGTCCTGGTTCACGTCGTGCGGCAGGTAGTCGATGACTCCCAAACTCGCCCAACGGGTTTCGACGGTCATGGTGCCGTCGATGTAGCGCTGGGACAGCGGCAGCCCGGTGCGCTCGGGTGCGATGCTGAAGTGGCCGGCCTGCGGCCCGCCGAGCAGGTGCGCGAACACCGCGGCCGAATCCGGTTCCGGATGGCAGAACCAGGTCACGGTGGCGTCGGGGGTGAGCAGTGCGACCGACCGCGGGCTGGCCAGCATGGTCAGTCGCTCGATTCGGGGGGCGCTGGCACCGGCCAACCAGGTGCGGCGTTCCTCGAGCAGGAAAGCCAGTGCCTTGGAGACCATTTCGGTGCTGTCGACCCGGTATCGGGCCAGACTCTCGCCGTCGCCGACCTTGATGCCGACGTCCGGTCCGGACAGCACCCGGAAGGCCTTCTCGTCGGTGACGTCGTCGCCGAAGAACACCGCCGCGGTCGCGCCCTCCTGATGCCGGATGGTGTCCAGCGCGGTGCCCTTGTCGGTCGGGATCACGGCTAGTTCGATGACCTGTTTGCCTTCGGTGGTCTGCACGCCGACCCAGCAGGCCGGGCCCTGGCGCACGGAATTCAGTGCGCGACGGCCGATTTCGGGGCCGGCATTGCGGACGTGCAGGGCCACGCTGGCCGGTTTCACTTCGACCGAGGCGCCGGGGTTGTTGTCGGCGATCTGGGTCAGCGACGTCTGTACTTCTTGCAGTAGCTGTTTGGCGTCGTTGTCGATCGCGTGCACGAAGCCGACATCGAATTCCGAACCGTGACTACCGATCAGCTGGACCTCGACCGGAAGCCGGGACAGGGCAGCGAGATCGCGCAGCGCACGACCGGAGATGACGGCGGCGGTGGTCCCGGTCAGGCCGGCGAGAGCGCGTAGCGCGCTCACCGATTCCCGGTGGGGATACGCTTTTGCCGGGTCGGAGACGATGGGCGCGATGGTCCCGTCGTAGTCCGAGGCGACCAAGAGCCGTGGCTCGCGCGCGACCGTGGACAAAGCACGGCGAAGTTCTTGTGGCAGATCCTGTGCGCTCACGCATCCAACCTAGTGATCGGAGGAGTTAATACGGGGGCGGGCAGAACAATACTGTGTTGAATTTGCCGCACGGCAGCGCGCCGGTGTGCGTGCGCAGGATTGCGTGTGCGGAAACCGATAATCCCAGTTAACAAGCAGGTAACCCGCCGGTAACCGGCGACCTTGGCGTGTCGCGTCAGGTTACCTGGATCGCGGACATCCCTGCCGGTGCAAGAACTTCGGCGGTTCGGTGTTTTTGCCGGAATTGAGTTGCTTTGCCGGACATTTTGGTTCGCGGTCTGGTTGCCGGGTTCTGATTCAAGCGGCATAAAACCACGGTAGCCCCGCCGCCGCACAGTTGTGCGGCCACGGGGCTACCGAATGCGCGTATGCGGCTGGGTCAGCGACTCCAGCTATTTCGCAGCTTGGTCGCCGAGCAGCAGATCGACGGTCAGTTCGAGCCGGTCTGTGACATCGGTCGCAGAGGCCCGCCGGGTGAGCCAGGCCACCAGATTCGACAGCCACACGTCGCTGATGACGCGCGCGATGGCCAGCTGACGCTCGGTCGGCTCGCCGTCGTTCATGGCGCGCGCGAACACCCGATCCATCACCTTGCCGACCCGGTCGACCTCCGCGGCCGCCGAGGCGTCGGCGAACATGAAGGCGCGGGTCATGGCCTCGGTGAGCAGCGGGTCGCGCTGCATCATCCGGGTGATCGAGGTGAGCAGCAGGTGCATGCGCTCACGCGGCGTCTCGCCGGCCAGCTGGCGGCGTTTGCCTTCGATCTGCTCGAACTCGCGGGAGAGCGCCGAGACCAGCAGGTGCACCTTGGACGGGAAGTACCGGTAGAGCGTGCCCACGGCGACGTCCGCGCGTTCGGCGACGGCGCGCATCTGCACCGCGTCGTATCCGCCCTTGGAGGCCAGTGCCAGCGTCGCGTCCAGGATCCGCTTGCGCCGTTCGCGCTGTGCCGCCGAACTCAGTTCGTCCTCGCTGAGTGTGGTCACCGTCGCGGGCCGCGCTGAGTTCGTGTCGGCGGCCTGCGATCGGGATGGACTGGCCATAGGTGAAAGTCCTTTCCTGAAACGTCGTTTCGTCGGCTAGCTGGCATGCGCGGTTGGGTCCGGTAGGAGGGTACGTCTCTTGACTTCCGCCGGGCTAGGATATTAGAACATGTTCTAGGTGTGGGAGTCACGCCGGAAAGGCGGTACGGAGTGTGACCATCGCCACCACTGACGAGCATAAAGCCGTCCAGGAGTCGATGCGCGGATGGGCCGGAACGGTGCGTCCAATTGCAACAATGCGAGACCAGGGCCCGGACTTCTGGCACGCCTACTGGCCCGCGCTGGCCGACCTCGGGATCTTCCGGGTCGCGGTCGCCGAGGACGCGGGTGGCGCCGGTGCGTCGGTCACCGATCTCGCCGTGCTGGTGGAACAGGCGGCCCACGACCTGGTCGGCGGACCAGTGCTGGCAACGGCTTTGGCGAACTTGATCACCGCGGGCGGCCTCGACGAGGACATGCCGTGCGGTGTCGCACTCGACCTGCCGAGTGTACTGGCTACCACCGATCCCTTGTTGCTGAATGGTTCCTGGAATTCGGTACTCGGCGCTGCCGCAGGCACTTCGGTGGTCCTGGGCGTACAGACCCCGGACGGGCCCCGATGGTGCCTGGTGCCGCCGGACGCCGCGGGTCTGCGGGTGGAGCCGCTGCCCTCGCTCGACTCGAGTACGCCACTGGCCCGAGTGCACTGCACCGACGTCGCGGTGCCCGTCGAGCGGGTTTTCGTCTCACCGCACGAGGTCGAGGATCTCGTGGTCGTGCTGGCCACCGCCGAACTGGCCGGCCTGGCCGGCTGGTGCCTGGAGACCGCCGTCGAATACGCCAAGGTGCGTGAGCAATTCGGCCGCAAAATCGGCTCTTTCCAAGCGCTCAAACATATTTGCGCATGGATGCTGTGCCGCACCGAGTTGATCCGCGCGGTCGCCGCCGATGCCGCCGCCGCGGTGGACGACGGCGGCAAGGAATTGCCGATCGCCGCGGCCATCGCCGCAGCTATCGCGCTGGACGCCGCCGTGGAAACCGCCAAGGACTGCATTCAGGTGCTCGGCGGCATCGGTTTCACCTGGGAACACGACGCGCACTTCTATCTGCGCCGGGCAACCGCGCTGCGTGCGCTGCTCGGCGGTTCGGCGCGGTGGCGGGCCCGGGTGACCGAGCTGACCCGCGCCGGACAGCGCCGGACCACCGGTGCGGATCAGGTCTTTGCCGCGGTGGAGGATGCTCCGGTGGCGGACTTCGCCGCCGAGGTGGCCGCCATCGCCGCGCTCCCGGTCCAGCAGCAGGGTCCCGCGATCGTCGAAGCCGGTCTGGCCATGCCGCATTGGCCCGCGCCCTACGGCCGCAGCGCCAATCCCATGACCGGACTGGTGATTTCGGAGGAACTGCGTAAGCACGGGCTGCAAGCGCCGGACCTGGCCGTCGCGGGCTGGGCCATTCCGACGCTGTTGCAGCACGGCACCCCCGAGCAGGTCGAGCGTTTCGCCTGGCCGACCTTGCGCGAGGAAGTCGTGTGGTGCCAGCTTTTCTCGGAGCCGGGCGCCGGGTCCGACCTGGCCGCGCTGCGGACCACCGCCAAGCGGGTCGAGGGCGGCTGGGTGCTGAACGGGCAGAAAGTCTGGACTTCCCTTGGCGACAAGGCGAATTGGGGCATCTGCCTGGCCCGCACCGATCCCGAGGCGCCCAAGCACCGCGGTATCAGCTACTTCCTCGTCGACATGCACGGCACGGGCGTCGACGTGCGCCCGATGAAGCAGATCACCGGGGAGGCGCGCTTCAGCGAGGTCTTCCTCGATGACGTGTTCGTCCCCGACGACTGCCTGGTCGGCGCGGTGAACAACGGCTGGAAGATCGCGCGGTCCACACTGTCGGCCGAACGGATCGCGATGGGCGGCAACGGTATCGGTCCGGTGCTCGAAGAGCTCGTCGCGAAACTCCCGGCCGCCGGACCCGGTGCGGAGCTGACCAACGACAAGCTCGGCGGCTTCGTCGCGGAAGCTATCGCCGGGTTGTTGCTGGAGCAGCGCGCTCTGGTCAAGACACTGGCCGGCGGCGACGCGGGCGCGCAGAGCAGCGTGCGCAAGCTGGTCGGGGTGCGGCACCGGCAGGCGGTGGCCGAATTCGCCGTGGAGGCGGCCGGTAGCGCCAGTGCCCAGGACACCGATGTAGTCAAGGAATTCCTGCTCACACGCTGTCTATCGATCGCCGGCGGGACCGAGCAGATCCTGCTGACCGTCGCCGGTGAGCGGATCCTCGGCCTGCCGCGCGACGCGGACAGCTAGGCAACTGGAGACACTATGGATTTCACCAGGGACGAAGGCCCGGACGCGGTAGCCGAAGTCGTCGTGAGTTTGCTGGAGCGGGAATCGGCGCGTGACCACGCGCTGTGGCCGAGCCTGGTCGACAGCGGGCTGCTGGCGGTCGCGCTGCCGGAACGCTTCGGCGGCGACGACATGGGGCTGCCGGAAATCTCGGTCATGCTCACCGAACTCGCCACCGACGCGGTCGCGGTGCCGGCGCTGCCCACGCTCGGGTTCGCGCTGCTGCCGCTGATCGCGGCGCTGCCGGACAAGGTCGCCGACCGGGTATTCCCCGAGGTGGCCAAGGGCGCGGTACTCACGGTGGCGCTGAACGAACCCGGTGCGCCGTTCGTGATCAAGCCGGAGACGACCGCGGTCGTCGAGGGCGATACCGCGCGAATCACCGGGCACAAGGTCGGGGTGCCTTACGCCGACGAGGCGCGCTGGCTGCTGATTCCGACCAATTCCGGTCTGGCGCTGGTCGATTCGGAAGCCAAGGGATTGACCCGGATCCCGTCGCCGGTCTCCGGCGGCATGCCGGAGTGCTCGGTGCACCTGGACGAGGTGTCGATCCCGGTCGAGCAGCTGCTGCCCGGCGGCCTGGCCGACCTGCACCGGATCGCGGTCGCGTCGATCGGTTCGGTCGCCGACGGCCTGCTCAAGGGCGCGCTGGTGCTCACCGCCGAGCATCTGCGCACCCGGCACCAGTTCAACCGGCCGCTCGCCGAATTCCAGGCGGTGGCCCAGCAGATCGCGGATCTGTACGTGGTCTCGCGCACCCTGCACGTCGCCGCGGTTTCCGCCAATTGGGCTCTCGCGCAGCAGGATCCGAGCCCGCTGCACCAGGAGCGGATCGACGACGATCTGGACGTGCTGGCCTACACCGTGGCCTCGGAACTGCCCGCGGCCATGCAGAAGTGCCATCACCTGCACGGCGGCATCGGCGTCGACGTGACGCACTCGATGCACCGTTACTACTCACAGGCCAAGGACATCGCCCGCTGGCTCGGCGGCGCGTCGTTCCGACTCGACCGATTGGGGGCCAGATGTTCATCGACCTGACCACCGAGCAGCGCCGTCTGCGCAACGAATTACGTTCCTATTTCGCCGGTCTGGTGACCGCCGAAGAGGACGCCGCGATGCGGGTCAACCGGCATGGCGACGCCTACCGCGAGGTGGTCAAGCGCATGGGCCGGGACGGCTGGCTCGGTGTGGGCTGGCCCAAGGAGTACGGCGGCCAGGGTTTCGGCGCGGTCGAGCAGCAGATCTTCTACAACGAGGCGGTGCGCGCGGATGTGCCGCTGCCGCTGGTGACCCTGCTGACCGTGGGCCCGACCCTACAGACCTTCGGCACCGACGAGCAGAAGCGGAAGTTTCTGCCCGGGATCCTCTCCGGCGACATCCATTTCGCGATCGGCTATTCCGAACCGGACGCCGGCACCGACCTGGCCGCGCTGCGCACCTCCGCGGTGCGCGACGCGACCGGCGACTGGATCATCAACGGCCAGAAGACGTTCACCACCGGCGCGCACGAGGCCGATTACATCTGGCTGGCCTGCCGGACCGGCACGGCGGAGTCGCGGCACCGCGGCATCACGATCCTGATCGTGGACACCAAGGATCCCGGCTACTCCTGGACGCCGATCATCACCTGCGACGGCGCGCACCACACCAACGCCACCTACTTCGACAATGTCCGCGTGCCCGCGAACATGCTGGTCGGTGCAGAGAACCGAGGGTGGAAGCTGATCACCACCCAGCTCAATCACGAGCGGGTGGGTCTCGGGCCGTCCGGCAAGATCGAACAGCTCTACGACCGGGTCCGGGACTGGGCGCAGCCGCGCGGCCTGCTCGGCAAGCCCGATGTGCAGCGCGCGCTCGGCCGCATCCACGCCATGACCCGGCTCAACGAACTGCTCAACTGGCAGGTTGCGGCGAAAGCGGAAAGCGCCGAGGAGGATCCGATGGGCGTGATCGCGGACGCGTCGGCGACCAAGGTCTACTCCACCGAGGCGGTGCAGGAGGCCGGCCGGCTGGCCGAGGAGGTCGTCGGCAGTTACGGCGATCCGGCCGATCCGGAGACCGCGGAGCTGTTCACCTGGCTGGATCGGCGCACGAAGCAGAACCTGGTGATCACCTTCGGCGGCGGCGTCAACGAGATCATGCGTGAACTCGTCGCCACCGCCGGGCTGAAGTTGCCGAAGGTACCCCGCTAACAACCCGAGGAGACCGGCGTGCCGGAAAATAGTGCACCGGAGGCGATTCAGGCCGCCGGCGAGAAGATCATGGCGGCGGGCGAGAGCGCGGCGCGGCTCGCCCGCGATCCGGTGAACCAGCCGATGATCAACAACTGGGTCGAGGCGCTGGGCGACGCCAACCCGGTCTATGTCGACGAGGAAGCGGCCCGCGCGGCCGGTTTCCCGGGCATCGTGGCCCCGCCCGCGATGGCCCAGGTGTGGACCATGCTGGGGCTGGGCGGCGCCCGGCCCGACGACGATCCGATGACGGCGACCAACCGCATGTTCGACGAGGCCGGGTACACCTCGGTCATCGCCACCAACTGCGAGCAGACCTACCACCGGTATCTGCGGCCGGGCGAGCAGGTACGGGTCACCAGCCAGCTGGACGAGATCTTCGGGCCCAAGCGCACCGGTCTCGGCGAGGGCTGGTTCGCCACCTACCGCACCAACTGGTACGTCGGCGACGAGCTGGTCACCGAAATGCTGTTCCGGATGCTGAAATTCGCGCCCGGCACGGGCAGGCAAGCGCCGAAGCCCGAGGCCGCGGGCGATGATCTCGCCAAGCGGGTGCGGCCGACGGTGTCCAAGGACACCGAATTCTTCTGGGACGGCACCAAGCTCGGCGAGCTGCGGGTGCAGCGGCGGCCGGATGGCACGCTGCAGCATCCGCCGGTCCCCGCGATCTGGCAGGACAAGTCGGAGCAGACCGACTACGTCGTGGCTTCCGGCCGCGGCACGGTGTTCAGTTTCGTCGTGCACCACGCGCCCAAGGTGCCCGGCCGGCAGCTGCCCTATGTGGTGGCGCTGGTCGAGCTCGAGGAGGGTGTGCGGATGCTCGGCGAACTGCGCGGCATCGATCCCGCCGAGGTGGCGATCGGCCAGGCCGTCGAAGCCGGTTTCGACAAGCTCGACGACGACAACGTCGTGCCCTATTGGAAGGCCCTCCGATGACCGCGACCGACGCAGTGCGGGTGGGAACTGTTCTGCCGGAATTGGTGATTCACGCCGATCCCACCTTCGTGATCAGTACCGCTCTGGCCACCCGCGACTTCCAGGACGTGCACCACGACCGCGACAAGGCGGTCGAGCGGGGCTCGAAGGACATCTTCGTCAACATCCTCACCGACACCGGCCTGGTGCAGCGGTTCGTCACCGACTGGGCGGGCTCGCGCGCCGTCGTGAAATCCATCGCGCTGCGCCTGGGCGTGCCGCTGTACGCCAATGACACGCTGACCCTGTCCGGCACCGTGACCGCCGTCGAGGACGGCGACATCACCATCGAGGTGATCGGCAAGGACAGCCTCGGCGACCACATCACGGCGAAAGCCGTCATCCGCATGCAGGAGGCCAACTCGTGACGGGTCTGAGCCGCAAGGCCGCCATCGTCGGTATCGGCGCCACCGACTTCTCCAAGGACTCCGGACGCAGCGAATTGCGCTTGGCCGCCGAAGCCGTCACCGCGGCGCTGGCCGACGCCGGGCTGACGCCCGCCGATGTGGACGGCCTGACCACCTTCACCATGGACACCAATACCCAGGCGGCGGTGGCGCGGGCGGCGGGCATCCCGAGCCTGAAGTTCTTCTCCAACATCCCCTTCGGCGGCGGCGCGGCGGCGGCCACCGTGCAGCAGGCGGCGATGGCGGTGGCGACCGGCGTTGCCGATGTGGTTGTCGCGTACCGCGCTTTCAACGAGCGGTCCGGAAATCGGTTCGGCCAGTTCGCCACGCACCTGGCTACCGGCAACCCCACCTCCTCGGGCGTGGACAATGCCTTCTCCTATACGCACGGGCTCGGCACCCCGGCCGCTCAGGTCGCCATGGTCGCGCGGCGCTACATGCACGTATCCGGCGCAACCAGTGCGGATTTCGGCCGGGTCGCCGTCGCCGACCGCAAGCACGCCGCGGTGAATCCGGCCGCGCACTTCTACGGCAAGCCGATCACCCTGGAGGAGCACCAGTCCTCGCGGTGGATCGCCGAGCCGCTGCACCTGCTGGACTGCTGCCAGGAGACCGACGGCGGCGTCGCCATCGTGGTCACCAGCGCCGAACGCGCCAGGGACCTCCCGCAGCGGCCGGCGCTCATCGCCGGCGCGGCGCAGGGCTCCGGCGCGGACCAGTACGTGATGACCTCCTACTATCGCGACGCCATGACCGGCCTGCCGGAAATGGGACTGGTGGGCGACCAGCTGTGGGCCCAAAGCGGCTTGCGCCCAAGCGATATGCAGGCGGCCATTCTCTACGACCACTTCACCCCGTTCGTCCTCATGCAGCTGGAGGAACTCGGATTCTGCGGGCGTGGCGAAGCCAAGGACTTCATCGCCGGCGGGGCCATCGAGCTCGGCGGCAAGCTGCCGTTGAACACCCACGGCGGACAGCTCGGCGAGGCCTATATTCACGGCATGAACGGCATCGCGGAGGGCGTCCGCCAGATCCGCGGGACCTCGGTCAATCAGGTCGGCGGCCTGGAGCGGATCGTGGTCACCGCGGGCACCGGCGTCCCGACCTCGGGCCTGGTACTCACCGCGGACTAGCCTGCGCCGCATCAGTTCTCGTCATCCCCGGAGAATGCCGGGCGCCAGCACAAGGCGTGGCGTCTGTGTCCCCTGGATCCCGGCGTTCGCCGGGATGACGAGAACCGCGCGGGTCAGGCGGGCTGATCGTGGGTAGCGCAGTGGATGCCGCCGCCACCGGCGGCGATCTCGTCGATGTAGACGGGCACGATATCGCGGTCGGCGAAGTGTTCTTTCAGCATGCCGCACGCGCGTTCGTCGGCCTTGCGGTCACCGAAGCGCGGGACGAAAACCGCACCGTTGGCGATGTAGAAATTCGCGTAGCTGGCCACGAAGTGCGCACCGTCGCCGGTGATCAGGGCGGGGTCGGGCCGCGGCAGATCGATGACCTCGAAGCGGTGGCCGCGCGCGTCGGCGGCCTCGGTCAGCACCCGCCGCGCCTGCTCCGAGGAGCGCGACCAGGAGTCCGCCGCCGCGCCGGGAAAAGCGGTGTCCAGCACGACGACTCCGGGTGCGACGAAGCGAACGAGGCAGTCGACATGGGCGTCGGTGACATCTTCGCCGCGTACCCCGTCGAACCAGATGACCTGCTCGACGCCGAGGGTGTCGCGCAGTTCGGCTTGCAGGACCTCCCGGCTCTTGCCGGGATTGCGGTTCTCGTTCACCAGGGAACTCGCGGTGACCAGCAGCGTGCCCGCGCCGTCGGTCTCCAGCGCGCCGCCTTCGGCCACGAAGGGTGCGCGGAGTCGCGGAATCCGGCAGCGGGACAACAACTCCCGGCCGATCAGCGCGTCCTCGCCGTGCGGCTGCTTGGCGCCCCAGCCGTTGAAGTTCAGATCGACGCCCACCACGCCGCCGGTCTCCTGCACGAAGACCGGGACGGTGTCGCGAGCCCACAGATCGTCGACCGGCAGCGAGATGACCTGAACCCCGCTGCCGCACGCGCGTTGTGCGGCGTCGGCCTGTTCGGGGCGGGCGAGCAGCACTACCGCTTCGTAATAGGCGATGGCGCGCGCGAGTTCCGCGATATTCCAGCGCACGTCGTCGAGGTAGTCGTCCCACACGTCGTCGCGGGCCGGCCAGGACATGAAAGTGCGGGTGTGCGGCTCCCATTCGGCGCCGAAGCGGCGGCCGGCGCCGGTCGGCTCGGGGAGCGAAGGGGATTCGGCTTCGGAAACGGTGGCGGCGAGTAATTGAGACCCGGCTAGGGTGGGTGAGAACGAACCGCGGGACATGAGCTTCTCCATCTCGGTGTCTGCTTGGCGGTGCTCGATCTGCTATGCGGGTGACTCTAGCCCGGCGGTCGCCTCGCTCCGCGCTTCCGCCGGACGGCCCGCGCGTTCCGGTATGAAAGGAGTGCGATGACCGGCCGTCACCTCGTGGATGTGCACGTTCTGCTGATCCGGGACGGGCAACTGCTGCTCAGCAAACGCCGGAGCGCGGACGAATTCGACGGGCAGTGGCACCTGCCCGCGGGGAAGCTGGAGGTGGGGGAGTCGGCCACCGACGCCGCCGCGCGGGAAGCGCTGGAGGAGGTCGGGGTCGTCCTCGATCCGGTGGATCTGCGTCACATCCACACCGCCCACGTGGTCGGTTCCGGGCGCGAGGCGCGGCTCGGATTGTTCTTCGAAGTGCGCCGCTGGATCGGCGAGCCGGTGAATCGCGAGCCGGACAAATCCCATGGGCTGCAATGGTTTCCACTCGGCCGGCTGCCGGAATCGGAGATCATCGGGTATTCGCTGGTAGGGATCCGGGCCCGCGGCACGGGGGCTACCTATACCGAACGCGGCTGGCACTGAGCCCGCTGTGGACGGTTGTGGATATCGTCACCATCGCTGTTTTCCGGCTCGGCTGATCCGCTACAGCTGAGTGGGTGAGCCTCGAGATGGACGCCGATCAGCAGCGGGCGCTGGCCCGCCTGTCGGAGCTGGTCGACCGGCACGGCCGGCCGCTGCGGCGGGCGCGCGGGATCTATCTGCACGGCCGCCCGGGCCGCGGCAAGACCATGGTGCTGGATCGCTTCTATGGCTCGGTGGCCTCGGACCGGAAGCGGCGCTTCCACTTCCACGACTTCTTCGCGCGGCTGCACCGGGCGGCCCACGAATTCGGTTCGATCGACCAGGGGATCGATCACCTGCTCGGCCGGGCGCGGCTGGTGTGCTTCGACGAATTCCATGTGCACGACATCGGCGACGCGATGCTGATCGCCCGGCTGCTGGACGCGCTGTTCGCGCGGCACATCCTGCTCGTGGTCACCTCCAATTATCCGCCGGCCGGCCTGCTGCCGAATCCGCTGTTCCACGAACGGTTCGAACCGGCCATCGCGAAGATCGTCGAGCGGCTGGACGTGCTGGCGGTGGACGGCGAGGTCGACTACCGGACCCGCGCGCCGCGGGACCGGACCGCGGGTTTCGGCGCCGGGCGATATGTCGTCGACCAGGCGGCGAGTGCGGCGAGTGTGGTCGACGTGCGGATCGGCGCGCACACCCTGCGCGCCATAGCGGTCGACGGCGCGGCGATCACCGTCGACTTCGCGGCGCTGTGCGGCGCCGCGACCTCGGCCGCCGACTATGTCGAATTGGCCGGGCGGTTCCGGTGCTGGACACTGTGTTCGGTCCCGCCGCTGCGCGAGGTGCCCGCGGATTGGGCCATGCGTTTCGTCAATCTCGTCGATGTGCTGTACGACGCGGATCTGGCCTTGACCGTCCACGCCCGGGTGCCGCTGCCGGACCTGGTAGCGCAGGTCACCGCGGTGCCGGACTTGATGCGCGCGCACAGTCGCCTTGGTGAACTTTCACAAAATCGGGCTGTCCCAGTCGGGCAATCGTCGTAACCTGAAGGTAACAAACCCCAATATCGATCCAGCGGTGGGTAATTCGAACTCGCCGATTCGCCTCCGAGCGGACCACCCGGCATGTAACTATGTGCCTGTTTCAGGCTGTTCGAAGAACTGGTGGTAACGGGGTGGTCGGTGCGCGCACGCCGATAGCACGCGTGATCGTCTTGATCGCGCTGCTCGTGCTTGCCGCCATCACCTTGCGTGGCTACATTCCCGGCGCGGGTGAATCCGGTGGCGGGGCGTCGATGCCGAACGCGATCGCTGTCGCGTTGATGCCGGTGCTGCTCACCGTGTCGGTGGTGATCCTGCTGGCGGGGGTGATCGCCAGCCAGCATCGGCTGCCGCTGTCCATGCCGGAGCCGGAACGCCGGGACGAGCAGAGTATTCGGTGGCTGGGCCGGATCGGCATGGTGATCCTGATCGTGCTGGCGAGCTTCGGGCTGCTGGTCGCGGTGCTGACGGCCGTGTTCTATCTCGGGGTCGGCACCGAGGTCCGGCCCGAGAACTCGGCGCCGCCGACGGTGACCGAGACGGCGGTCGAGCCAGTGCCCACCAGCCCGGCGAATCCCAATCCGGTGCCGGAGGAGCTGACCGGAACAGCCCTGTTGCTGGCCACTCTCGGCGCGGTCGTCTTGATCGCGGTGGCCCTGGCCGGGTTGGTGGTGGTCGCGGTGACCTCGCGGCGCAAACCTCCGGACGCGCCGCTCCCGGTCGCCGGCGGAGCGGCGACGCCGGCGGACTCGCTGGCCCGGGCCGCCGAAATGGGCTTGGCCGCAATGAATGTGCCCGGCCAGGATCCGCGCACCGCGATCATCGCCTGCTACCTGGCGATGGAACGCGGACTGGCCTTCGATCGGGCCGCCGCGCCGCTGGCCTCGGACACGCCGATGGAGGTGCTGGCCCGCGCCTTCGAGCACGGCGCACTGCACGACGCGTCCGCCCGCGAACTCGTCGCGTTGTTCGAGGAGGCCCGGTTCAGTCCGCACGACATGCTGGAGTGGCAGCGGTTGCGCGCCGAACAGCTGCTGCGCATTGTGCTGGCCGATCTGCAAGGGGAGATCGTGGCATGAATCGCACCGCTGTCGTGAGCGCGATCGTCGTGGTGCTCGTGCTCGAGCTGATCACCTTCGGAAAGGCACGGGGCGCACTGCTGGCCCTCGCCGGAATCCCGGTGCTGCTGTTGATGATCAACCTGCTCTGGAACCTCCGGGACCGGACGCCCGGCGCGGATAAGCCGCACGAGGAGATCGACAACGGGCCCGTGGAAATGCTGAACCGCTGGCAGGCGCGGGCCGCCATGCTCGCCGACCGCGCCGACGGCTCCCGCGCCGACTGGGACCGGCACCTGCGGCCCCTGCTGGCCAAGGAATTCGAACTCTCGGCAGGCATGCGGGTCGCCAAGAACCGCAAGGCCATCGAAGCCGCCGGAAGGCATCAGTTCGGCGCCGAACTCTGGCGCTGGGTGGATCCGGCGAATTCCGCGCTGCGCGATCAGACGACGCGCGCACCTGGACGGGCGGCGCTGGACGAGATCCTGCGCCGTCTGCAGCGAATGTGAGACAGGGTTGAAATTATGACGATGCCGATGGACGTGACGGTCCAGCGCAGTGAGGCGATACTCCGGGAGCTGTCCCGGGTCATCGTCGGCAAACGCGACGAGATGCAGCTCATCATGATCGCCGTGCTGTCCGGCGGGCATGTCCTGATCGAGGACCTACCCGGGCTCGGTAAGACGCTCATCGCCCGATCCTTCAGTGCGGCACTGGGTTTGCAGTTCACCCGGGTGCAGTTCACGCCCGACCTGCTACCCGCGGATCTACTCGGCTCCACCATCTACGACATGAATTCGGGGCGGTTCAACTTCCGGCGCGGGCCGGTGTTCACCAATGTGCTGCTCGCCGACGAGATCAACCGGACCCCACCCAAGACCCAGGCCGCGCTGCTGGAGGCGATGGCCGAGGGGCAGGTCTCCATCGACGGTGAAACCTTCCCGCTGCCGGCGCCCTTCATCGTGCTGGCCACCGACAATCCGATCGAGTACGAGGGCACCTATCCGCTGCCGGAAGCGCAACTGGACCGGTTCGCGATGCAGTTGCGGCTGGGTTATCTGTCCGAGGCCGACGAGACCCAGATGATCCGGCGGCGGCTGGAGCGCGGGTCGGTGCCGCCGCAGGTGGGGCAGGTGGTGGATGCGCAGGGGTTGATGGAGATGCGGCAGTCGGTCGAGTTCGTGACCGTGCATCCCGATGTGGTGAGTTATGTGGTCGCGCTGGCCGCGGCGACGCGCGGGCATCCGCAGGTGGAGGTGGGCGCCAGCCCGCGTGCGGAATTGGATCTGGTGCAGATGTCGCGGGCCCGGGCGCTGCTGCTCGGACGGGACTATGTGATTCCGGAAGACGTGAAGGCCCTGGCGATTCCGGCGATGGCGCACCGGATCACGCTGCGCCCGGAGATGTGGGTGCGCCGCATTCGCGGCGAGGATGTCATCTCGGAACTGCTGCGCCGGCTGCCGGTGCCGCGAGCTGCGGTGACATGAGGCACCGCGACGCCACCGCCGCCATCGATGCCGAATTACGGTGGCGGCCGGCACCACTGGTGTACATGCTGGGGATCTGCGCGGCGGCGGCCCTGGGCGGCGCGGTCGCGCTGGGCCGCTGGCAACTGGTCGTGTTCGCGGCTCCGCTGCTCGGGGTGCTCGCGACCGCGCCGTGGCAGCTGGCGCGGACCCGGATCCAGGTCGACGGCGGCGGTACCCTGCGCTGTTTCGAAACCGAGGAAGTGGTGCTCACCGTCGCCGCGTTCGTCGACGCCGGGCACGCGCTGCTGCGGATGAAGCCGGTCCCGGTGCCCGGGCTGGGGATCACGATCGAGGAGGCCAGCGATTCCGGGGCGGCGCCCGCCGGGCTGCGACTGGCGCTCACCGCCGATCGGTGGGGGCGTTATCCGGCGACGGTGCGGGTGTCCGCGCTGAGCCCGGCCGGTCTGGCCGTCGCGACCGCGGTGCTGCCCGCAGGGCAGCTCTACGTCTATCCGATCACCGATCCGCAGCTGATGCGTCTGCCGCGCAC
Source organism: Nocardia sp. NPDC051832 (assembly GCF_040681285.1). Classification (NCBI taxonomy): domain Bacteria; kingdom Bacillati; phylum Actinomycetota; class Actinomycetes; order Mycobacteriales; family Nocardiaceae; genus Nocardia; species Nocardia sp. NPDC051832. The sequence continues at coordinate 849,333 of NZ_JBFAYL010000001.1, read as the reverse complement.
CGAGTTTCCCGAGCGGCTCGGTACCCATCTCACCCGTAAGCACGGGCCGGGGGTGGAGTACGCCGACATTCGCGCCTACGCGCCCGGCGATGAACTGCGGACGGTGAACTGGCCGGTGAGCGCGCGGCGCGGACGGCTCTACGTCACCGAGCGGCTGACCAACCGTTCCGCGGATGTCGTTGTGCTGGTGGATACTTCGGAGCAGGCGCCCGGGCCGGCCACCGACTCGCTGGAGCTTTCGGTGCGCGGCGCGGCGCAGGTGGTGCAATCCACGCTGCAGGCCGGGGACCGCACCGCCGTCGTCTGCCTGGGGCAGGCCCCGCGCTGGCTCCGGCCCGATATCGGCCGCCGCCAGTTCTACCGCATCATCGACGCCGTGCTGGGCGTCGGTGAGGAACATATCCCCACCACCGGCACCTTGGCCCCGCATGCGGCAGTTCCGCTGGGCGCGATCGTCATCGCGTTCTCCACGCTGCTCGACACCCAATTCGCCCTGGCCCTGATCGATCTCCGTAAACGCGGCCACGTCGTCGTGGTCGTAGACGTCCTGCGCGGTACGCCTTTCCGCGACGGTCTCGACGAAACCCTGTCCCGTATGTGGCAATTGGAGCGCTCCTCGATGTACCGCGACATGGGCACCGTCGGCGTCGACATCGTCGCCTGGCCCGACGGCGCGCGCCTGGACCAGGTCATGCGCCTGCTCCCCGAACGCCGCCGCATCGCCCGAGTGCGCCGATGACCAGATTCCTCGCCGTCCTCTCCGGCCTCCTGCTGATCCTCTCCATCGCCCTGATCACCCCCTGGGCCGCCGTCCCCGCCCTGATCCTCGTGGCCGCGGGCTGGTGGTTCCGCCCCGCCGCGGTAGCCGCCGTCCTCCTGGCCGCCGCCCTCCTCGCCTTCACCGACACCGCGGTCCTGGCCGCCGCCGCGGCCGGCCTGGTAGCCACCACCTACCTACTCAACACCGCCACCGTCTCGGCCCCCGTCGGCGTAGTCCCCACCACCATCCCCTCGGTAGCCGGCGCAGTCCTCTTCACCACCTGCGCCGTAGCCGCCACCTTCCTCCCCCTGCACCTGGCCTGGGCCCCCCTCGCCGCCCCCATCCTGGTAATCCTCTTGTACACCATGACCATTCAGGGCGTAACCACCCGCCGCCGCAGCTCAGAGGACGGACTGCACGCAAGCTAGCCGCCTCACCAGCCGCCGCTGAAGAGCGCGAGCAACCCCGCCTCCGGATCAGCGGCATTCGTCGTATTCGCCACGGCCACAACGACTACCGCCAGGCTCAGTACGACACCGAGCCCTCCGTGCACTCCCAGCACGAACCTGCCCCGCCGGTCAGCCGTCTTGGCGAATTTCGCCAGCAACGCCGCGCCGAATCCGAGGAAGGCGACTGCCAGAACCCCAGCCTCCACGGCCATCACCACGTGATACCGGGCGAACTCGCCGACCATAGCGTCGAGCGCAGGCGGACCAGCCGCAGCCGAACCCAGCAGCTCCCGGACCAGGCCGAGCGTGCCGGCCGGCCCACCAGCACCGGTCAACATCGGAAACAGCGAAGCAAACGGCGCCATCGCCCCTTGAACATTGGCCGCCACCAACACCAGCGACAGCAGCGCGAGTGCCGTTGCGACAACCCCGCCCACTCCCGCCCCTGATCCGCCACCCCGCAGAAACCTCCGCCACAGCAGGACCCCAAGCGCGACAAGCACAACCGCCAGACCCGCCGCGATACCCGCCTTGATCAGGTGATATCGAAACCAGTAATCGACAACCCGCGCCAACCCCGGTGTGAACTCACGCCCACCGGAATTCCAGTACTCGACGAACGTCACCCGAAACGCGTCCCGCAACTCGCTCTCGTCAGCGAAGTCCGCACCCGCTAATTTGCGCGGACCGCCGACGAACCCAGCCCCTAGCACCCCGGCACACGCAACGAGCGCGGCCAGCACGCGCCCGGATACCTCGGTACGCGCCGAGCCGGCAGATCGTTCAGACACACCTTCACGGTAGCCAACCTCGTTGCAGCGGAAGAGCACCCGAAGGCCGCGCGCTGGTGAGCAGCTAGTTCCAGTCCGGGACGCCGAAGAGGGCCAAGGTGATCTGGGTGAGGTGGGGGGTGAGGGTGGGCAGGGATTGGGGGCCGGGGCCCTGGAGGCAGTCGCGGATGCGGTCGTCGATGGCGCCGATGAGGGCGTCGAAGATTTGCGGGGGGATTTCGGCAGGGATGTCGCCGGTGTCGCGGCCGATGCGGAAGGCGGCCTGCATGCGCTGGGCCAGGCGGGATTTCATCTGACGGCGTTGTTCGGCGACGGCGGGGCCGGCGGCCAGGCATTCGACGTGCAGGGCCTGGGCGCAGAAGGCGTTGTCGGTCAGGGTTTTCAGGTATTCGGCGAGGGTGGTGCGGATCAGGGTGCGCCAGTCCGACTGCGCGGTGTCGGCGACGCTGGCGTCGAGGGCGGCGATGACGAGTTCGACGGCTTGGTCGAAGGCGGCGAGGAAGCACTCGTCGCGGTCGCGGAACTGCTGGTAGAAGGTGCGGCGGGAGACGTTGGCGCGAGCGACGATGTCGGCGACGGTGGTGGCGTTGTAGCCGCGTTCGGAGACGGCCTCCAGGACCCCGAAATACATCCGCATCCGCTGCGAATGGACGACGTCGCCCGGCGCGAGACCGTGCGTGCCGCGGGGGAGCCGGGCGCGGTCGACAGCGGATTCCAATCCCATGCGGCGAGCATAGAGCCCGTACCAGTTGTGAGCTGAACCACATAAATTGCGATCCGCTGAGTGAGACGTGTCTCAGATGGATGATGGGTACGCAAATGTTTATAAGGCTCGGGCGCTGTCGCCGGGGCGAGAAGGGGTGTTGCATGATCGGGAGAGTGCGCCGCGGCCTGGCCCGCGCCGGCATTGCCGCCATGGCAGTGGCACTGACGACGCTGGGAATGACACCGGCTCAGGTCTCGGCCGGAACTCCGCCGGACGGGGGCGCACTGGCCCAGACATGGCTGGCCAAGCACGACGGCCCGGCGAAATACCCCGGCCGGTATCCGGGCGAGGTGTTCATCGATTTCGACGTCCCGATCACCATGAGCGACGGAACGGTGTTGAAGGCCAACATCTATCGTCCCGTCGACGCCAATGGCCAGCCGGTGCGCGAGCCGCTCCCGACGGTCCTGAACCTCACGCCCTACACGAAATTCGCCTCCTGGCTGGCCGACGTAGCGCTGTCGGTGCCATGGCTTTCCGACGCGATGGTCCAGCTGATCGGCAACGCCGACCTCACCGGCACACCGCTGGAGTCGATCACCGATATCACCAAGGCGCTCGGTGGCGGCGCGGCGCGCTCCTTCGGCGTCAACCGCAAGCTGATCCAGCAGGGGTACACCCAGGTCGTGGTCGACGTACGCGGCACCGGCTATTCGCAGGGCGCGTGGCAGTTCTTCCAGTCCCGCGAGACCCAGGACACCGTCGAGATGATCGACTGGGCGGCCAAACAGCCGTGGTCGGACGGCAATATCGGCATGACCGGCATCTCGTACTCCGGCATCAACCAGTACATGGTCGCCGCACAGAATCCGCCAGCGCTCAAGGCGATCTTCCCGATCGAGGGCAGCACCGACAAGATCGACGACGTCGCGGCGCCCGGCGGCGGCCTTGGCATGTTCGCGCCGATCTACATCGCCATGATCGGCGTCATCCAGAATTTTCCGGACCCCATCGGCGTGCTGCTCGGCCATCACGACCTGAAGTGGCTGGTCGACCGCGTCCAGACGCCGTTCGAATTCTTCGACTACATGCTGATGGCGCTGACGCCCTCGGTGGACCAGTTGCCGGAACCGCTGCGCAAGGCCCTGGAACCGGGTAGCGAACTGCGTAACGCGTTCGGTGACAGTCATCCGGAGAACATCCAGGTCCCGACCTTCGCCTACGGCGGCTGGCAGGACATCTTCGCCTCCTCCAGCGCCATGACCTTCGACCGGATTCCGCTGCCCGCCACGCAGAAGAAGCTGATCATGGGCGATACCTACCATGCGAATCCGAGCTCGGGGATGGGCCGCCCGGCCGCGCCGCCGCGGTTGGACGTGCTGCAGATGGCCTGGTTCGACAAGTGGCTCAAGGGCATCGACAACGGCATCGATCAGTACGGTCCCGTGGTGTTGTGGCAGCAGGGCGGCGGCTGGATCACCGCCGACCGGTACCCGCACAGCAGCGACGCCATCGACTACCGCCGCATGTATCTGTCACCGGCGCGCAGCGGCACGGCCACCAGTGTGTACGACGGTTCCCTCGCCGCCGACCCCGCGGATGCCGTTGCCCGGCTGACGGTTTCGCCACTGACCGGTCTCACCTCGCTGTGTTCGCGGGACGCGGCGGTCGAATCGGCCGGTGCGCTGTCGGTACTGCCGTTCTGCGCCAAGGACTCCCGTATCCAGGAACTCGGCGGGCTCACCTTCACCAGCGACCCGGTCACCGAGCCGACCACGTTGTCCGGCCCGATCAACGTGCATCTGAACACCGCGTACGACTCCAGCGAGGGCTATTGGGCGGTCACCGTCAACGATGTCGCGCCGGACGGCCGGTCCACGGTCCTGTCCAGCGGACAGCTCACGGCATCGCTGCGCGCCATCGACGAGAGCAAGAGCAAGCGCGACGCCGACGGCGACTACACCGAGACCACCCACCTGCTGACCCTGGACACCAGGCAGCCGCTGGTCCCCGGCGCCCCGACCGTCATCGACCTCGGCGTCAACCCGGTCGAAGCGGTCCTGAAACCCGGCCATCGCCTGCGCGTCGACGTCTACGCCAGCAACTTCCCCCGCGGCGTCCTGCTGCCGCCGCTGTGGCTGGAGAACGGCCTCGCCAACCAGCATCTGCTCCTCGACCCCTCCGCACCGAGCTTCGTCAACCTGCCCCTGAGCCGCCCGCTCTCGTAGGATCCTCTGCAGAGCTGAAGTCTTCTGGAGGGGGTTTTCGGATGGGATCCGACACGGCTGTGCACGATCTGGTGATCGCGCGCTATGAGGAATCGCTGGACTGGGTGCTGGATGTGCCCGATGCCTATCGGGTACACATCTACGACAAGGGGGCGGGCCCGACGTCCACGGCGGTGCGCGAGCGCGCGGAAACCTTTGTGTCGCTGCGCAATGCCGGGCGGGAGTCGGATACGTATCTGACGCATATGCTCGAATACGGGCCGGGCACAGGCGAGTTCACCGTGTTCGCGCAGGCCGATCCGTTCGAGCACAGTCCGGATTTCCTGGAGTTGCTGACCCGGCACGCGGATTGGTCCGACGTGCAGGCGCTGGCGTGGTGCTGGAAAGAACAGATCGGATACCCGCCGGCGACCCTGCTCACTCCGGAACGATCGATCGTGCCGGATCTGCGGGTGCGCCCGGAGCTGTTCTCACTCAGTACCTTTCAGCCGCTGGAGTGGGTGGACAGCGGCGCGGAGGGGATCGGGCGGGGCTACCGGCAGCTGCACCGGCTGCCCGAAGGCGTCAACATGTGCGCGCACTTTCTCGATATGTGCGAGCTACCGGACGTCGCCGAACTCGCCGAGCAGCACTTGGTCGGAAGGCACAGTTACGGAGGGATTTTCGCGGTCCGGAGTCACCTGGTCGAGAAGGTGCCGGCCCGCGCGCTCGAACGACTCCGGCAGGCGGCGTTCGGCGCGACCGTGCACGGCTATTTCTGTGAACGGCTCTGGCTGCACATATTCGGTGAGCAGTTCCTGTTCCCCTTGCAGCTGCCCGGCGCGGAATGAAGCTGCCGGAGTGACTTCGATCTTGCTATGCTGCGGCCGAAATAGATTCGGCCACAGGGGGAATGATGAAATCACTTATCGGATGGGGCGCTGCGGTCGCTGCCTTGGCGATCATGGTGCTCGCACCGTCGAGCGCTGCGGCTCCGGGCCCGGTACTGCACAACGGCTTCGACCCGGGCATGTGCTTGGACGCGCAGTCCTATGACGGCGGTGCCACGCTGACCGGGGCGGTTCAGCTCTACCCATGCAACGGCGAACCGATGCAGCTGTGGTTCGACGGACCCGGCAACAGCCTGCACAACGGCGTCGATCAGTCCATGTGCTTGGACGCGCAGTCCTATGACGGTGGCGCCACGCTGACCGGGGCGGTTCAGCTCTACCCATGCAACGGCGAACCGATGCAGCAATGGCTGCGGGGGCCCGGCAACAGCCTGCGCAACGGCGCCGATCAGAGCCAATGCCTGGACGCTCAGACGTTGGACAGCCGCACGCTCACCGGGGTCATTCAGATGTACCCGTGCAACGGTGGCCGCGTACAGCAGTGGTGACCGCTCGCTGACGCAGTGCACCTGCGCTGAACGAGATTCGGGCCGCGACCGATACCCGGTCGCGGCCCGACATCGTGCGCGCTACTGGAACCGCAGGACGACATCTCCGAGCACGGGGGCGTCGTCGCGTTCCACCACCGAAGCGGCCATGACGAGCTCGCCGTCGCCCCGCCAGATGCGGGTGCGGATGGTTTCGCCCGGGTACAGCACACCGGCGAAGCGAGCGCGGAAGCTTTGCACCCGAGCGGCATCCGAATCCAGCACCGTATCGGTGGCGGTCTTCAGCACCAGGCCGTAGGTGCACAGGCCGTGCAGAATCGGATTGGGAAAGCCCGCGGCGCGGGCGAATTCGGGATCCGAGTGCAACGGATTGCGGTCACCGCACATGCGGTACAGCAGCGCCTGCTGCGGCAGGGTGGGGGTCAGCACGTCGAAATCCGGTGCGCGGTCCGGGAGTTCGGCCTTGACACTAGGCCCGCGGTCACCGCCGAAGCCGCCTTCGCCCTTGGCGAAGATGGACGAGCGCGCGGTCCACAGTGGTTCGCCGTCCGAGCCGGTGACGACGTCCTCACGCCAGATCACCGCGTTCGAGCCCTTGTCCCAGATATCGGTGACCCGACCGACCGTGGTCGCCTTGCCCGCGGCCGGGATCGGGCGGTGCACGGTGATCTCCTGCGAACCGTGCACCACCTTGGCCAGATCGATGTCGATGCCGGTGAACTTCACCTTCGGCGGATCGGTCTCGTGGAAGCTGGGCGCGACCGTCGCGAACGAGGGCAGCACCTGCGGCTCCTGATCGTGCAGGTAGCGCAGTTCGGCGGGCTCGGTCCAGCGGTGGCCCGCGCCCAGGGCGAGGTTGTAGTGCTGGACATCGGAGGCCGACCAGGCGAATTCGCGGCCGGGGATCTCCGCGCCGAGCGCGGCGTTCAAATCGATGGGCATCAAATGCTCCTTGGGGATACTTGGGGACAATCCTGCAACCGGCGCGCGGCGCGGACAACCGCGCGCCCGGTGCGTGGGATCAGGCCTGCTTGCGCTCGACGATGTCCTTGACGGCCAGGTAGCCGAAGGTGATCGCCGGGCCGATGGTCGCGCCGGGACCGGCGTAGGTGTGGCCCATCACCGGCGACGAGCAGTTACCGGAGGCGTAGAGCCCCTCGATCACCGTCTTGTCCTCGCGCAGCACGCGGCCCGCGGTGTCGGTGATCAGGCCGCCCTTGGTGCCGAGGTCGCCGGGCACGATCTTGGCCGCGTAGAACGGCCCCTGCACCAGCGCCGCCAGGCACGGGTTCGGCTTCACGGTCGGGTCGCCGTAGTAGCGGTCGTAGTGGCTGTTGCCGCGGCCGAAGTCCTCGTCCTTGCCGGTCGCGGCGAAGCCGTTGAACCGCTCGACGGTCGAGGTGAGGTTCTCGACCGGCACGCCGATCTTGGCGGCCAGTTCCTCGAGGGTGTCCGCCTTGACGATGTAGTCGTTTTCCATCCAGCGGGACGGAATCCGCTGGCCAGGCTGTAGCCCGGCGAATATGTAGCGATTGCGGTAGCGCTGGTCGAACACCAGCCAGGCGGGGATGTTCGCGCCCGGCCCCGCGCCCTGCCCGTATTCGCCGCCGTACATGGTGTGCACGGCCTCGACGTAAGGAGCGGACTCATTACCGAATCGCTTGCCGTCGGCGTTGACCATGACGGTGCCGGGCAGATTGCGCTCGGCCAGGGCGAACCACGGCTTGCCGCCCTTGAAGATGGTCGGCCCCCACCAGGCGTCCTCCATGAAGTCGACCGAACCGCCGGCCTCCATGCCCGCGACGATCCCGTCGCCGGTGTTCGCCTTCGCGCCGGTGGTCCACTCGGTGGTGATCGGCGCGCGCTGGTACTTGGTGCGCATTTCGGCGTTGTGCTCGAAACCGCCGCTGCCGAGGACCACGCCGTGGCGTGCGGTGAAGGTGACGGTCTCGCCGTCCTGGGTGGCCTCGACGCCGGTGACGACGCCGTTCTCCACGATCAGCTTCGTCATCGGAGTATTCAGCAGCACCGGCACATTCGCGTCCATGAGGCCCTTGCGCATGGCGGCGATGATGGCCTGGCCCATGCCGAGGATGTGCTTGCCGGTCCACTTGGCCAGGTAGGTGCGCGCGCCGACCCGCATCGCGCGGGCGATGCCCTTGGGGTGCCGCTTGATCAGGTTGAGCCGGACGAAATCCGCCTGCATTACAACGACATTCAGCGGCGCTTTGGCGTACGGCGGTTCCAGGTTCGCGAGTTCCTTGCCGAGCACCTTGGCGTTGAACGGCTTCGGCTCCGACGAACGGCCCTCGGCCAGTCCGCCCGGCGCCTCCGGGTAATAGTCGGAGTAGCCCGGAACCCACTTCATCTTCAGCGGCGAATGATCCAGGACGAAGTCGAAAGCCTCTGCGCCACGGTCGATATAGGTATCGATGCGCTCCTTGGGCACCACGTCGCCGATGATGCTGTGCAGATAGGTGCGCGCCGCTTCGCGGTCGTCGGGCCGGCCCGAGGCCCGCAGCGCCTTGTTACCAGGAATCCATACGCCGCCGCCGGAGCGGGCCGTAGACCCGCCGTAGTGCGCGGCCTTCTCGATGATCACCACTTTGAGCCCGTGGTGCGCGGCGGTGAGCGCGGCGGTCATGCCGGCAGCCCCGCTGCCGACCACCACGACGTCGTATTCCCGATCAGTCATGTAGAACACGTTATAGAATGAACGCGCCTTTGGTCTATGTTGAGTGGCAGAAGACCTACTTGGCGTACCACTTGCCGAGAAACTCGTTTCAGTTTCAGATCCGGAGCTAGTACATGGGCCTCGAATGGGACCTCACCGCCGACGTCGTCGTCGTCGGATACGGAGCCGCCGGTGCGGCCGCCGCGCTGGAAGCCACGGCCGCGGGCGCGCAGGTGCTCGTGCTGGAGCGCTTCGCGGGCGGCGGCGCTTCCTCGATCTCCGGCGGCATCATCTACGCCGGCGGCGGCACCTCGGTGCAGCGCGAGGGCGGCGTCAGTGACACCCCGGAGCAGATGCTCGCATACCTGGAACGCGAGGTCGGCGATGCCGTGAAGCCGGACACGCTGCGGCGCTTCGTGGACGAGAGCCCCGCGATGATCGAATGGCTGAAGGGGCACGGGGTGCCGTTCGAGGCGTCGCTGTGCCCGTACAAGACCTCGTATCCGAACGACAGCTACTACCTCTACTACTCGGGCAGCGAGGTCTCGGGCTTCGGGCGCGAGGTCGCCGAACCCGCGCAACGCGGGCACCGGGTCAAGGGCAAGGGCATCTCGGGCCGCATGCTGACCGGACCGCTCGCGGCTTCGGCCTCGCGGCGCGGCGTGCGGGTGGAAACCCTCACGCAGGTCACCCGATTGCTCACCGACGACAACGGGGCGGTGATCGGCGCGGAATGCCGGTCGCTGCGGGACGCGCCCGGTTCGGTCCGGGAGCGCTACACCCGCCTGGCGAAGATGGCGGCCAACCCCGGCATCTACTACCCGCCGCTGCGCAAGCTGCTGGAGCGGCGGATGGCCCGGCTGGATCGCCGATACAGCACCACGATCCGGGTGCACGCGCGCCGCGGCGTGGTGGTCAGCGCCGGCGGCTTCATCGCCAACCGCGCGATGGTGGCCGAGCACGGGCCGCAGTTCCGCAACGGGCTGTGCCTGGGCACCACCGGCGACGACGGCAGCGGCATCCAGATGGCGCGGCAGGCCGGCGCGGCCACCGACCGGATGGGCAATATCTCCGCGTGGCGGTTCATCCTGCCGCCCAGTGCCTTCACCGGTTCGGTCTTGGTCGACGCGGAGGGCCGGCGCGTCATCGACGAAACCCGCTATGGCGCGGCCGTCGGGCACAAGCTGATCGCCGACCACGACGGCAAGGGCTGGCTGCTGGTCGACGACGTCCTCATGCGCACCGCCATCGCCCAGATCGGGAGCCAGGGCACCTGGTTCCAGCGCGCGCAATTCGAGGTGATGCGCCGGGGCGCGGTGCGGGAGAACAGCATCGAGGCGGCCGCGCTGAAAGCCGGGATCAATCCGTCCGGACTGCGCGCGACGGTGAACGAACACAATGCCGCCATCGCCGAGGGCCGCCCCGATCCGGTGGGCAAGCCCGCCGAATTCACCAAATCCGTACGCAACGGGCCGTTCTGGTTGTTGGATGTGGGCATCAAGCCCAGTCTCACCAATCCGTGCCCGATGCTCACCCTCGGCGGCGTCATCGTCGACGAGGTGACCGGTGCGGTGAAATCCGAGGCCGGACACGATATTCCGGGCCTGTACGCGGCGGGACGCACCGCCGTCGGCATCTGCTCGGATTCCTATGTCAGCGGTCTGTCCCTGGCCGACTGCATTTTCTCCGGCCGGCGCGCAGGCGCGCACGCGGCCGCTCACTCACTAGCGGAAGGAAACTAGCGTGCTGTCCGATGCGGTACGAATCCAGCTGGCCGACGAACTCGAAGTCGCCGAACGCGATCGGGTCGCCATCGATCCGCTGGTGTCCCGGTACTCCGAGATCGACGTGGTCGACTCCTACGAGATCCAGCTGATCAACATCCGGCGCAAGCTCGACGGCGGCGCGAAGGTGATCGGGCACAAGGTCGGCCTGTCCTCGCTGGCCATGCAGCAGATGATGGGCGTGGACGAGCCGGACTACGGACACCTCCTCGACAACATGGAGGTCTTCGAGGACAAGCCGGTCGAAGCGGGCCGCTACCTGTTCCCGCGGGTCGAGGTCGAGGTCGGGTTCGTGCTGGGCGCCGACCTGCCCGGCGAGGACTGCACCGAGGCGGACGTGCTCGCCGCCACCGTCGCCTACGCGCCCGCGATCGAACTGATCGACTCCCGGATCAAGGACTGGAAAATCGGTCTCTGCGACACGATTTCGGACAACGCGTCCTCGGCCGGCTGGGTGCTCGGCCCGGAGCGCGTCGCGCCCGGCGACATCGACATCAAGGCCATCGACGCGGTGCTCACCAAGAACGGCGCGGTGGTCGCCGAAGGCCGCAGCGACGCCGTGCTCGGCGATCCCGTCATCGCGGTGGCCTGGCTGGCCCGCAAGGTCGCCTCCTTCGGCGTGCGCCTGAAGGCCGGCGACATCGTGCTGCCGGGCTCCTGCACCCGCGCCATCGACGCCCACCCGGGCGACAGCTTCCATGCCGAGTTCGCCGGACTCGGTTCCGTCCGTCTGCGTTTCAGCTGACCATCGAGTAGGAGAAAGTCGTGACCGCCAACAAAGTCACCGCGGCCATCGTCGGCTCCGGCAACATCAGCACCGATCTGCTGTACAAGCTGCTGCGTTCGGAGCACATCGAACCGCGCTGGATGATCGGCATCGACCCGGACTCCGAGGGGCTGAAGCGGGCTCGCGGGCTGGGCCTGGAGACCTCCGCCGAAGGCGCGGACTGGCTGCTGGCGCTGCCGGAGAAGCCGGATCTGCTGTTCGAGGCCACCTCCGCGTACGTGCACCGCGCCTACGCGCCGAAGTACGAGGCCGCGGGCATCCGCGCCGTCGACCTGACCCCCGCGGCGGTCGGCCCGGCCGTGATCCCGCCGGTCAATCTGGAATCGCTGGCCGACGCGCCCAACGTCAACATGATCACCTGCGGCGGGCAGGCGACCATTCCGATGGTGGCGGCCGTATCCCGGGTCGTCCCAGTGGAATACGCCGAGATCGTGGCGTCGGTGTCCTCGGTGTCGGCCGGGCCCGGCACCCGCGCGAACATCGACGAGTTCACCAAGACCACCTCCAAGGGCGTGGAGACGATCGGCGGCGCCAAGCGCGGCAAGGCGATCATCATCCTGAATCCGGCGGAGCCGCCGATGATCATGCGCGACACCATCTTCTGCGCCATCCCCGAGGACGCCGACCGCGACGCCATCGCCGAATCCATTCACAACATGGAGAAGTCGATCCAGGAGTACGTGCCCGGCTACCGGCTGCTGAACGAACCGCAGTTCGACGACCCGTCGCTGGTTTCCGGTGGCATGGCGAAGGTTTCGATCTTCGTCGAGGTCGAAGGCGCGGGCGACTTCCTGCCGCCGTACGCGGGCAACCTCGACATCATGACCGCCGCCGCCACCCGCGTCGGTGAAGTACTGGCCCACCAGATCATTTCCGCTCGGGTGTAAGGAGTTTCACCAATGACCAACTTGCTGAAGCCCTACTCGGGCGAGCTGGACGTGCGCGTCACCGACACCTCGCTGCGGGACGGATCGCACCACAAGCGCCACCAGTTCACCGTGTCCGAGGTGCGGGACATCGTCACCGCGCTCGACGCGTCCGGTGTACCGGTCATCGAGGTCACCCACGGTGACGGCCTCGGTGGTTCCTCGTTCAACTACGGGTTCTCCAAAACCCCGGAGCAGGAACTGATCAAGGCCGCCGCGGAGTCCGCCAAGCAGGCCAAGATCGCCTTCCTGATGCTGCCCGGCGTGGGCGTCAAGGAAGACATCAAGATCTCCCAGGACAACGGCGGCTCCATCTGCCGCATCGCCACGCACTGCACCGAGGCCGACGTCTCCATCCAGCACTTCGGCCTGGCCCGGGAACTGGGCCTGGAAACCGTCGGCTTCCTCATGATGGCGCACAGCACCACCCCGGAGAATCTGGCCAAGCAGGCCCGCATCATGGCCGACGCGGGCTGCCAGTGCGTCTACGTCGTCGACTCCGCCGGTGCCCTGGTGCTCGAGCAGGTCACCGACCGGGTCGCCGCGCTGGTCGCCGAGCTCGGCGACGACGCCCAGGTCGGCTTCCACGGCCATGAGAACCTCGGCCTCGCCGTCGCCAACTCGGTCTACGCGGTGCGTGCGGGCGCCACTCAAATCGACGGCAGCGCACGCCGCTTCGGCGCCGGCGCGGGCAATCTTCCGGTAGAGGCCTTCATCGGCGTCTGCGACAAACTCGGCATCAAGACCGGTGTCGACTTCTTCGCCGTCACCGACGCTGCCGAAGACGTCGTCCGCCCGGCCATGCCGTCGGAATGCCTGCTCGACCGCCAGGCCCTGATGATGGGCTACGCGGGCGTCTACTCGTCGTTCCTGCGCCACGCCGAACGCCAGGCCGAGCGCTACGGCGTCTCCGCCGCCGAAATGCTGGTCCGCGCCGGCCAGCGCAAACTCGTCGGCGGCCAGGAAGACCAGCTCATCGACATCGCGCTGGAACTCCAGCGCGAAAAGGCCTCCGCCTGAGCTCGATTCGGTAATACGGGCCGCGACCGGTGCACAGCGCCGGTCGCGGCCCGTTTTCGTTACTGTCGAGCAGGGCCGACCGGAGGAGGATTCGATGCGCGCGGTGCCGAGGCGGAGCCGGTTGTGGCTGCTGTCCAGCTGTGTCGTCGCGTCGGCTCTGGTCATCAGCTGTCAGACCCCCGAGGACATCACCCCGGAGACTCCGATCGCCCCCTGCGACGGCACGATGGCGACCGGCCCGCAGATGATCACCGACCCGGCCCTGTACGCCTTCATGTCCGGTTTTCGTCTGCGACCCGGGGTGCAGATCGCCTCCGGAGGATCGGCGATCTCCACCTACAGCCCGCACCACGTCGCGCTATCGCTCGACCTGTGTCTCGCGGGCTCTCCCGGCCTGGATGGCCTGATCGCGGTCGCGACCGAGATCGCCCACGCACTCAAGCAGCACGACCTCGGCTCCCGCACCAGCGCACTGTCGATCGCCTATGTAGGCCCGAACCTGAGCAGCCGCATGGAGGTTCGCGACACCGACTTCCACCTGCACCCGTGGAACGGAACACCCTCGCCTGCCGAGGAAGCCCGCTTCTGGGAAGTTGTGCAATAGCGAAAAAGGTTTGCCGCCAGGGTGATTCGGGGCACTGTTGCTGCTATCGTTCCGCATGATCGACGGGGGGACGCACGCAGCCCTCGGGGAATCAGAACGATACAGCCTGCGTGCATGATCCCGGGGGACACTCATGACCGAGTTGCTGGCCGACGTCGACCTGAGCACCATGCCGCGCGGCGGCCCGAATGCCTCCAAGTGGAACCGGAGCATGGATCCGACCGAGCTCGAATTCCTCGATCGCGAGGATGTGAGTGAGAAGCGCAAACGAGCTGTTATGCGGGGCGTGGATCGGCTCAACCGGCTCGGCCGCATCTACCCCAGGAATACCGAGCAGGTGATGACGGCGGTGTCCGACGTCTACGCGCCGCGCATCCTCGAACTGGGCGCCGGACACGGTCAGCTGGCCCGGCAGATTCTCACCGACCATCCCGACGCGGTGGTCACCGCCAGCGATTACAGCCCGGATCTGGTGGCTACGATGGCCGCCTCCGACCTCGGCAGCCACCCGCGCGCCACGGTGAAGTTGCTGGACGCCACCGCGATCGACGCCCCCGATCAGAGCTACGACCTGGCCGTGTTCACCTCCTCGATGCATCACCTGACGCCCGATCAGGTCGTCGAGCTGTTCCGGGAGGCCACCCGGGTGGCCCGCTCACTGCTGGTCATCGACCTGAAGCGGGAGTCGACCTGGCGGCTGTTCACCTTCCCGGTCCTGGCCTACCTGGTGCTGCCGCTGGTCGGATACTCCACTGTGCACGACGGAATCATCAGCGCCCGACGGGCTTATGGTGAAGAGGCGCTGGAAACCATTGCTGCCCATGCCGGATGCCGCATCTGGTTGCGGAAATTCGCCGGGCAGAACGCGATCACGGTGATCCGGCGGCCGATCGCGGCAGAGGCACTACGGTCGGCGTGAGAGTGGGTTTCCAATGGTGATGGATGGCGTATCCGAGGCGGTCCGCAAGGTTGATCGCGGCCCGTCCGAGGTCGGTTGCCCGGTGCGGCAAGAGGCCGATGGGGTGTGGAAGGTGCGCGGCTATCAGGCGGGACGCTCCGTGCTGCGCAGCAAGGACACCGTGCAGGCCGGCCTGGGTATCGAGACGTTGCCGAAGATGCCGTCGAGCATGCGGCTGCCGGTGCTGTACCGGGATGGCGCCGAGCACCTCGAGCATCGCCGCCAGACGGCGAAATACTTCACCGCGCGTTATGTTCGCGAGAACTACCGGGAGCTGATGGAGCGGGTCACCGACCGGCTGCTCCAGCAGTTCGCCGTCGACGGCAGCGCGGACCTCGGCGAGCTCAGTTTCACGCTGGCCGTGGAAGTTTCGGCGACAGTCATCGGGCTGACCGAGGACATGCCCGGCCTGAGCGTGCGACTGAATCGTTTCTTCCCGGCGGAATTCGGGACCCCGGGCTTCACCAGCTTCTCCGGACTGTATTGGTTCGGGCGCCGCCTCGGGCCGATCATCGGGATCTATCGCAAGGATGTGCGTCCCGCCGTCCGCGCGCATCGGGCCGAACCGCGCGAGGATCTGATTTCGCACCTGCTGGCGGAGGGGTGCACCACCGCCGACATCCTGGGCGAGTGCATCACCTACGCGGCGGCGGGCATGGTCACCACCCGGGAATTCATCTGCGTGGCCGCCTGGCATCTGTTCTCCGACCATGATTTGCGCGAGCGCTACCTGACCGGGGACGAGTCGGATCGGCACCGGCTCCTGGAGGAGATCCTGCGGCTGGAACCGGTGGCCGGAAACCTGAAGCGCCGCACCCTGACCGAGATCACCGTCCCGGGCGCGGAGGGCGATGTCGTCATTCCGGCCGACGCGCTGGTCGATATCGAACTCGGCGCCACGAACCTCGACCCGGAAGCCTTCGGCGCCGAAGCCCAGCGGCTGTGCCCGGACCGCGAATCCAGTTCCGGCATCCTCGCGCCCGGCCTGACCTTCGGCGACGGAGCACACAAATGCCCCGGCGCGTCCCTGGCCGTGCTGGAGGCGGAGATCTTCCTGACCCGCCTGTTCGCCCTGCCCGGTCTCGAGATGGCAGGCCCGCCTGAGGTCACGGTCAAGCACGACTCGATCTTCGCGGTACGCGGGCTACGGATCACGACCGCGAGCGGCGCTCGTTCGTAGGGTCTGCCGGTCCATAGCGGCCGTCGGACTTGGCTTCGTCGATCGCGGCGAAGCCCGCGGCGTGCATGCGTCCCGCGGCGATCAGTGCTTCCGCCTTGGCGACGTTGATGGCGGACCAGGGGCTGCGGCGGGTGCGGGGGGAGTAGCGCTGTAGGTAGTAGTCGGCGGAGTGGCTGCGGCGAACGCTGTCGATCCAGCCGTAACACAGTGCGCCATCCAGAGTTTCGGTGATGGTGGGGGACTGTTCGGTGGAGTTCTTCTTGGCGATCAGGATCCAGACTTCGCGGGCGTTGGCGTGGTGGGCGGCGAGCCAGGATTCCCAGTCGGCGGCGGTGGTGCAGGTGAGGACGGGCGTGCCGTTGAGCTGTTCCATGGTTCCAGCATGAACGGTTAAGTGCGCAACAATTGAGCACTTAACCGGGGTAGGTTCGGGTTGTGGATATGGGTATGGACGCCGTGGAGAAGGTCAGAGCGATTGTCGCTGAGCGCAGTGGGCGGCCGTTGAGTGACATCGGGCCCTACAGCCTCTTGAAGGACGACCTCGGCTTGGACTCGCTGGACCATGTCGAGATCATCGTGCAGATCGAGAAGCAGTTCCGACTCGGGATTTCCGACGAGGACGCGGTGGCTATGAAGACCGTCGGCGATCTCGTCAATTATGTTGTCACCCGCGTGAATTGACTCGAACTGCAGAACGGCCGGGAGCTGTGCGCTCCCGGCCGTTCGCTGGTTCTGGGTTCAGAGCCAGGTGTCGAGGGTGGTCGTGGTGAGGAAGTGGTCCAGGTCGGCGCGCCACGGGGCGGGTGTGGTCTTCTCCGGTTCGATGGCCGTGTACTGGCCCCGGTAGAAGAGCAGGGGCCTGCCGGAGTCGGTGGACTCCGACAGGGCCTGCACACGGCCGATCACGATGTAGTGATCGCCGCCGTCGACGACGCTGTCCACAGTGCACTGGATCGTGGCCAGCGAGTCGTCGAGGACCGGGACATCCAATTCGGAGGTGTGCCAGGAGGTTCCGGCGAACTTGTCGGGTTCGCGGGAGCCGAAGCGGGCGCAGACGGCCTGCTGCTCCTCGGCTAGGACGTTGACGCAGAACTTGCCCGCCTGTTCGATCGCCGCCCAGGACCGCGAAGTCTTGGTGGGGCAGAACAGGATCAGCGGCGGATCCAGCGACAGCGCGGCGAAGGATTGGCAGGCGAAGCCGACCGGCGCCTTCTCCTCGTCGAAGGTGGTGATGACGGTGATGCCGGTGCAGAACTGGCCCAGCACGTTCCGGAACGCGCGGGGATCGATCGCCGGCACCTCCTCGGGGGCTGCCTCGCTCATTGCTGTCGGGCCTGAATCGAGAAGTCGTGACCCCACAGGCTCACCGCCGTGGACTCCCGGGCGATCCAGGACAGATCGTCTTCGACTTCCAGTCCCTCGGTGCCGAATTCGATATCGAACCCACCCGGCGTCTTCATGTAGAACGACAGCATCTTGTCGTTGATGTGCCGCCCGAGCGTCGCCGACATCTTCACCTTCTTGCGCAGCGCGCGGTCCAGGCAGAGGCCGACATCGTCGGAGTTCTCCACCTCGACCATCAGGTGCACGATGCCCGTCGGGTTCGGCATGGGCAGGAACGCCAGCGAGTGATGGCGCGGGTTGCAGCCGTAGAAGCGCAGCCAGGCCGGGTCGCCGTCGGCGGGGCGGCCCACGAACTGCGGCGGCAGCCGCATGGAATCGCGCAGCCGGAAGCCGAGCACGCCCTGGTAGAACTCCTGCGCCGCGGCATCGTCGGTGCAGGTCAGCACCACGTGCCCGAGACCCTGCTCGGCGGTGACGAACTTGTGGCCGTACGGGCTGACGAACCGGCGGCCGAGGTACTGCGCGCCGTAGAACGCCTCCAGCGTGTTGCCGGACGGGTCCTGGAACCGGATCATGCCCTCGACGCGGCGTTCGGCGAGCTCTTCCTTGGTGCCCTCGGTGACGGCCACGTCCGCCTTCGCCAGGGTCTCCCGAAGTTCCTGCAGCCCGGCCCGATCCGTGACCTCCCAGCCGGAGACCAGGAGCCGGTCCTGCTCGCCGGGGATGATCACCAGACGCGCCGCGAAATCGTCCATGCGCAGGTAGAGGGCGTCCGGATCGGCGCCGCTGCCCTCCATCATGCCGAGCACCTTGAGCCCGTATTCGCGCCAGGCCGCCATATCGGTGGCCTCGATGCGCATGTATCCGAGCGACTTGATGTTGCCCATGCCTACTTCTCCTTGCGGGACCCGGAGAGGAAATCCGTTGCGAGCCGGTTGAACTCATCGAACTTTTCCAGCTGGGCCCAGTGGCCACAACCGCCGAAGACATGAAGCTGTACCCGGGGGATCATTTTTGTCGCCACGATCGCACCGTCGAGCGGATTGACCCGGTCTTCCCGGCCCCAGATCAGCAGCACCGGCTGCCGCAGCTTGTAAGCCTCGCGCCAGAGCATGCCGAGCTCGAAGTCCGGTCCGGAGAACGACTTACCCATCGCCCGGGTGGCCGCCAGCGACTCCGGGGTGCTCGCCGAGGCGAATCGCTCGTCGATGAGCTCCTCGGTGATCAGCGACTGGTCGAAGACCATGATCCGGAGGAACGCTTCGAGATTGGCCCGCGTCGGTTCGTAGTTGAACTTCGCGAGATTCTTCACGCCCTCGGTCGGGTCCGGCCCGAACACGTTGACGCTCAAGCCGCCCGGGCCCATCAGCACCAGCTTGCCCGCGCGATCCGGGTAGTCCAGCGCGAAGCGCACCGCCGCACCGCCGCCGAGCGAATTGCCCAGCAGGTGCACGCGTTCGGTGATCTGCAGATGATCCAGCAGATCCTTCAGCGCGGAGGCGCTGTGCGAGAAGTACTGCGGGTGGTCGACCGGCTTGTCGGACTGGCCGAACCCGGGCTGATCCACGGCGATGACGTGATAGTCCCGCGCCAGTACCGGAATATTGCGCGCGAAGTTCGACCAGGACGACGCGCCCGGGCCACCGCCGTGCAGCAGCACGATCGTCGGGCCGTTGCCGGCGCCGGCCTCGTGATAGTGCAGCTTCAGATCCGGCCGCACCTGCGCGAAGCGCGAAGTCGATTCGTAGGTCAGTTCTGCCGTCGAAGTCACGAAATCCCCTCCTAGTACATGGTGTCGGTGATCGGCAGGCCGAATTCACCGGAACCGAAGATCGTGTAGGCGCGTTCCGGATCGTTGGCGGCGTGCACCCGTCCGGCGTGCGCGTCCCGCCAGAAGCGCTGCAGCGGAGTGCCGTTCGCCAGTGCGGTGGCGCCGGAGCTCTCGAACAGCTTGTCGATCGAGGCGATCGCCCGGCCGGTGGCGCGGACCTGGTCGCGCCGGGCACGCAGGCGCAGTTCGACCGGAATCTCCTCGCCGCGCAGCAGGTACGCGTACTCGTCGGCCACGTTGCCGGACACCTGACGCCAGGCGGCGTCGATATCGCTGGAGGCCTCCGCGATGCGGACCTTGGCGAACGGGTCGTCCTTGGCCTTCTCGCCGGCGTAGGCGGCGCGCACGCGCTTGCCCTGGTGCTCGACGTGTGCGGCGTAGGCGCCGTAGGCCATGCCGACGATCGGCGTGGTGATGGTGCTGGGATGGATGGTGCCCCAGGGCATCTTGTACAGCGGATCGGTGTTCTGTTCCAGGCCGGGCGATTTCAGTTCGTTCATCGTCCGGTAGCTGAGGAAGCGGTGCTTGGGCACGAAGACGTCCTCCACCACGAGGGTGTTGGAGCCGGTGCCTTTGAGGCCCACCACATTCCAGACGTCATCGATGCGGTAGTCGCTGCGCGGGATGAGGAAGCTGCCGAAGTCGACCGGCCGGCCGTCCTTGATGACCGGCCCGCCGACGAAGGTCCAGTCGGCGTGGTCGGAGCCGGAAGACCAAGCCCAGCTGCCGCTTACGCGATAGCCCGAGCCGTCCTCGACCACGGTGCCGGCGCCCATCGGGGCGTAGGAGGAGGAGATTCGGACCTCGGTGTCGTTGCCCCACACCTCTTCCTGGGTTTGCTGGCTGAACAGCGCCAGGTGCCAGTTGTGGATGCCGAGGATGCCCGCGACCCAGCCGGTGGAGCCGCACGCGCTGGCGATCTTGCGGACGGTGTCGTAGAAGATCACCGGGTCGGCCGCGTATCCGCCCCACTGCTTGGGCTGGACGATTTTGAAGAACCCGGTGCCCTGCAGCGCCTTCATGGTCTCTTCGGGAATGCGGCGCAGGTCCTCGGCCGCCTGAGCCTGCTCGCGCAGGAAGGGCAACAGTGCTTCGACCTTGTCGGTCACTTCTTGCGTCATCGTGGGACCTGCTCCTGCCTGGTCGGGTTGGTTACCGGTAGTCATTTGCCTCTGAGACTAGAACAGGTTCTTATTTCTGTCGAGAACAGGTGCCCGTATCCAGTGTGTCTAGAGTTCGCCCAGTAAGTGGACTCAATCGCTGGCGTCAACGGCGCTCATTTTGTAACGTGTTCTAGTACAGAAGGAGGAGGAATCGCGATGGCAGTTACCCCCAAGGGGAGCGGTGGCAAGGTTCGAGAGCTCGATGTGGGCTCCACGCCTACCCGTTATGCGCGGGGTTGGCATTGCCTGGGCTTGGCCGAATCGTTCCGCGACGGCAAGCCGCATTCGGTTCAGGCCTTCGGCACCAAGCTCGTGATCTGGGCCGATACCAAGAACGAACTCAATGTGCTGGACGGCTACTGCCGGCACATGGGTGGCGATCTGAGCATGGGTTCGATCAAGGGCGACGACATCGCCTGCCCGTTCCACGACTGGCGCTGGGGCGCCAACGGCAAATGCTCGGCGATCCCCTACGGCAAGCGCGTGCCGCCGCTGGCGCGCACTCGCGCGTGGACCACGATGGAGCGCAACGGGCAGTTGTTCGTCTGGCACGACGTCGAGGGCAGCAAGCCGCAGGATGACGTCGCCATCCCCTATATCGAGGGCGCCTACACCGATGCCGACGGCAACGGGAGTGAGCAGCTGGGCGAGCGCTGGACGCCGTGGGTGTGGAACACGATGCTCATCGAAGGCGCGAACTGCCGCGAGATCATCGACAACGTGGTCGATATGGCGCACTTCTTCTACATCCACTTCGCCTATCCGACCTTCTTCAAGAACGTCTTCGAGGGGCACATCGCCACGCAGTTCCTGGAGTCGAAGAACCGGCAGGACTACGGAACTCAGAAGTACGGCGAGGTGCTGCTGGAGTCGGTCGCGTCCTACTACGGTCCGTCCTGGATGCTGAACTCGCTGGTGAACAGCTACGGCGGGTTCGAAGTCAAGACGATGCTGATCAACTGCCACTACCCGGTCTCGCAGGATTCCTTCATGCTCATGTGGGGTCTGACCGCGGAGAAGCCGGCCGGCCTCGACGACGCGGGCGGCGCCAAGCTCGCGGCGAAGATGATGGAGGGCATCAACGTCGGCTTCCTCGGCGACGTGGAGATCTGGAAGAACAAGTCCAAGGTCGAAAACCCGCTGCTCTGTGAGGAAGACGGCCCGGTCTACCAGCTGCGTCGCTGGTACGACCAGTTCTATGTGGACCTCGCCGACGTCAACCCGAAGTCCACGGACCGGTTCGAGTTCGAGGTCGACACCACCAAGGCGAACATCGCCTGGGAAGCCGAAGTCGCGGAGAATCTGAAGCGGCGGGCGGAAGAGGAAGCGGCCAAGGCCGATCAAGCGGAGGCAGGCGTCTAATGATCCGGTGGGCCAAGGCACCCGACTTTGCCGACCAGCCGGAACGGCGGGCCGAGGTGCAGGCCCAAACCGTGGTCGACAAACAACGCTATCTCGAAACAGGCATGACCCCCCTGAAGTGTCAGTCCTGCGCGAGCGAGGTGCTGGTGCGCAAATACTCCGCGCACCAGACCTCGATCCAATGGGTCGCCGACCCGGCCGCCCGCTGCCCTGTCTTCGCGAAACTCAGTGCCGCGGGCAGCCAGCCGGGCCGCCCGGACTCCTGCGCCGACCTGGAACGCACCATCCAGTGGGCGCTGGACGAGGGCGTGCTCGAAATCCAGGAGTGACTCGCGGCCTGACCGACCCCGCCCGGCACCACAGCCTGTAGCACCTGCCCGCGATGGCCGAAGCCGGTCTATTGTCGGTCATTGCCGGATGATGCCGCACTGTCGACTGTGGCTGTCGGCGGCATCGGCGTCGTGCTAGCTCTTGGGGGAATGTTGATCGGCCGGATGACCCTTGTCACCTTGTCCGCCGCGGCGCTGGTCGCAGGGAGTGTGGTGTCCTCCGGTGCGGCGCACGCATCGGTGCTGCCCCGGCCGGGCGGTGAATTCGCGGTGGGGACAACGGTCTTGCGGTTGGCCGACCAGGCGCGTCCGGATCCGTTCCGGCCGGAGCGGACCCGGGAGTTGATGGTGTCGGTGTTCTATCCGGCCGTCGACGCCGACAAGCATCCACAGGCGCACTATGTCTCTACGTCGCTGCTGCCTGAGCTGGAGAAGCGTGCGGGCGTTCAGCTTCCGGGCCTGCTCACCAATGCGCACACCGAGGCGCCCGCGCGAACCGGGGAGTCCTACCCGGTCGTGCTCTTCTCGCCCGGCGCCGGGGTGATGCGGCTGTGGTCCAACGGGTTGGCCGAGGATCTGGCCAGTCGCGGCTATGTGGTGGTGACGATCGATCACACCTATGAGACGGCAGTCGAATTTCCCGGGGGCAGAATCGTGGAACCCAAACTCTTTCCAGAGTTCAGCCAGGAAGTTCGCAGGCAGTATCTGGATGCCCGGATGGCCGACACCCGGCTGGTCCTGGATTCGATGGTGCAGTTGGCGCACGGCACGAATCCGGATGCCGATCGGCACGCGTTGCCCGCGGGTCTGGACCGGGTGCTCGACCTGGAACGCATCGGGATGGCCGGGCATTCGCTCGGTGGTTACGTAGCGGTGGAATCGATGCACGCGGACCGGCGCATCGATGCTGCCGTAGACCTCGACGGGCAGATCGGTATCGACGAGGATTTCGGTCGATCGGTGATCGAGGGTGTCGATCGTCCGGTGCTGGTCATGACCAGCGAACAGATCGAGCAAGTCGGTGATGCGAATCCCTCGCTGGAAGCGTTCTGGCAGCGCGGCACCGGATGGAAACGGCAACTGACAATGCAAGGTTCAGCGCATTACGACTTCACCGATATGCCCGTGCTGATCCCGGATGCGGCCCGGCCCGCCGCCAAGACCTACGTCGGTCCGATCGCCGCAGAGCGCTCGTCGACGCTGGTACGCACCTACGTGGCCGCCATGTTCGACCAGTTCCTCCGCGACCGCCCGACCCCGATCCTCAACCACCCCACCCATCAAGAGATCACCGCGCTTCGTTGATCGGCGGCTACGCGGAGCTGGCGCGCAGGGCGAGCCAGCCGGTCGTCGGGTCCGCGTGGCCGTGGTAGAGGACGGGGATGCGCTGGTCTACCTCGAAGTGGCGGTAGACGGCGAGCATGGCGGTGCGGACGGCGTGGTCCTGGAAGTCGTCGACGCGGCGGGGGCCGAGGGGGTGTTCGGGCAGGGTCGCCAGGCGGGTCATTTCGTCGGGGTCGGTGGTGTCGAGCCCGAGTGGTTCGAGGTCGTTGATGAGGTGGTCGTGCAGGACCGAGCGGGTGCGGGCGGTGTCCGGGAGGCCGGGGCCGAAGGTGCGGAATTCGGCGCGGACGGAGCTGTTGGGATCGACCTGGGTCTGCATCAGCTGCGTCAGCTCGGCGGCCAGGCGCGCGGTGCCACCGGCCCCGACGGGGACTTGTTCCACCAGGTGCAGGATGCAGCCGCCACGGACCAGGGGTTCGGGAGCCAGGAACAGCGCCAGCGCTGGGTCGGGGTATTCGCGGCAGGTCAGACAGACCTTGGTGTGCGTCGGATCAGCCATGATGTCCTCCTTCTGGGGAGGCTTCGGCCGCTCGGCCGGACCAGGGAGCGCGGCCACTGTCCTATCGGTGAAACCGGCCGCCGGGTGTGAGTCCCGAGCGACCCGGGGTGCCCTTGCAGTATAGGAGCCGGAGGTAACCCGGTGCCTGGGGAATGTCGCATCCGCCGATAGGGGAGTGCCCGGCGCGGGGTTTACGCCGGTTGGACGAAAACGGCCCGGCCAGTCGTTTCCGCTCGGTCGTTGCCGCCGTGCGGAATTCGCTGCCGCCACCCGAAAGATCGGCGACAGGACCGAATTCGCATTCATGGGCGCATTCGAACGTGAATACGGCGTGGCAGCAGGACAATACCGGTCCGGTCGCGGATGGTGCGGTAGCGTTCACCAGGCCGCGGCCAGGCCAATTCCGCTGGTCGGCCGCCGAAATCGTTCTCCGGTGTTTCTTCAGTTCGTTCCGCTCGAGGTTTTCCCACCGCGAAATGGATGCGAGGTTCCGTTGAGAATTGCCCCAGCGATCGGTATCGCGGCGATGACTGCCGCGGCCGTCACCATTGCCGCGGCGCCCGCTTACGCGGTGCCGCCGATCACCGGCCCGACCTCGATCGATTGTCCGCCACTGGAAGATTGGGGCAATCCCGGCGACCCGGTCCCGCCGCGTCCCGCGGAATGCGGCCAGGACGACTGGGAGTTCCTGCCCGGAATTCATCTGCGCAGCAGCGCCTACAACCGCGTATCGACGATCTATGGCCCCGACGGCTCGATCACCTTCGTCGGCAGTGAGCATTTCCAGGTGCGCGGCAGCGACGGCACCGTGCTGCTCGGGGAGCAGGGCGAAGATCTGCATCACGTCCCGTTCGGGCACGAGGTGCCGCCACCGCCGCCGAAGGTGCTGTCGGAGGAATCGCCGCACGAGCGGGCGGTGCGCGAGGGATTGTCCCGGGTCCAGGTCTCACCCCTGCCGGGCTGGGATTACACCGGCGACCTCAGCGACAGTTCGGCGTTCCTGAACACCCCGATGGGCAGCGTCACCGTCCAGGCCCCGGGCACCGGCCCGGACCCGGACCACCTCATGCCGGGCCCCGGCGGCGAACGCCGGTGGCAGCCGATCAACAACTTCCAGGTCCTCGACGCGCAGGGCCGCTACCTGCTGGGCAACACCCTGACCTTCGGTTCGCCGATGGCGATCTGGCCGAACGCGGCGGTGCCGTGCCCGCCCGGCACGGTGCCGGTTTCGCAGTTGACCGAAGAGAATGTCGAGGCCGCGCGGACCGCGGACGAATTGCCGCCGCCGGTCTGCGAGGCGCCCGCCACGGTGCCGCTCAGCGGCAACCAGGAGATCGACGACAGCAACCCCGAGGTGCAGCGGCAGAAGGACCGCAACGACGCCTACAGCGCCGTGGCGACCCAGTTCGGGCTGGCTGTCAGTATCGGCGGGCTCATCGGCGGCGCCGTCGGCTTGTCCGTGGGTTGCCTGATCGGTCTGTTCGGCGGCGCCGGCGCGGGCAGCCTGTCCTCGATCCCGGGTATCGCGGTCGGCACGCTCGGCGGCTGCCTGGCCGGCGCGGCTCTGGTCGGCGTGATCGGAACGACGGCGGGCAGCCTCCTGCTCGGGATCCCGGTGGGCATCGCTTCCGGTATCAACGCCTACAACACCCTGAAGTTGCAGGGCGCGGTGGCGAAGCAGGTCGTCGAGGACGAGGTGGCGAAGGTGGCCACCATCAGCGGTCTGTCCGAGCAGCTGGCACCGGTGTTCCCGTGGCTGGCCGACCAGCCGGCCGGGACGCTCGCGCCGGCCTCGCCGCTGCCCGAGATCTGACGCGGTAGCCGGACAATCCGAAAAGCCCCGTCGTGCGAGCGACGGGGCTTTTACATTGGACGGATGCGGGTGCGGGCAGAAGAACTCGACAGGGCTCCGGGGAGCGGCCTCGATCGGATCGGTGCGGTCGAGATGAAATTGACGCCGATCGGCGCGGGCGACTTTCACGGCTCGATCGCGGAAATCGCCCGGGCGGCAGCCGAAATCGGTGGTGACTACTTCCACGTGACCGATTCCCTGGGCACCCGGATCATGGCGGATGTCTACCGGCGGGAGCCGCGCCAGCGGCGGCGCTGGTTCAGCTGAACGGGGAGCGCGGGCGGTCCTGCAACTCGCCGTCGAGATAGATGTCGACCTTCTCGTTGTAGAAGCAGGCCAGGCCCTGGATCTTCTGGCTCTCCGGCACCGGGGTGCGATAGATCCAGACATAATCGGCGTATTCGTTGTCGCCGACGCGCACGTTCCAATAGTCCGCGTTGCCTTTGTACGGGCAGCTGGAGCGGGTATCGGAAACTTGCATCAGATCCATCCGCACGTCGGTCAGCGGCAGGTAATACCGTGGCGGCAACCCGGTTTCGAAGAGAATGCGCGGCGCGTGCGAATCGGCGACGGTGACCCCGTCGATCTCCACCCGCACATGGCGCGAGCTGGCCAGGATGTCCACCCGCGAATACGGATCACGCGGGTGCACGTAGACGGGTTCGTCTTCCTCGAACCATTCGTCCATCGCGTTCCACTCCAGCCGGACCAGCTCGTGCAGGCCGGGCACCGGTGAATCGTGGTAGCGCAGTGCGGCATTCTCCGCCGTGATGCCGTTGACGACCACGTCGTAGCCGGTCCCGGTGCCGAGCGCGGGGGAGTGGCTCGCGGCATTGCTGGGCTCGAGTTTCGCGTGCAGGTCCACCGCGGGCAGATAGTAGGTCGGGTAGTACGGGTGCTCCCACACCAGCGCGGGCCGCGGGCTGTCGGCCACCAGGTGCCCGCCGAGATACACCCGGACGCGCTTGTGAATGCGCTCGATCCGCACGGCGCCAGTCGCATCGCTCATACTTCTCGACCGTACCCTCCCTGCCCGTCGTCCCGGCTGGTTCGCCGGGACGACGGCGGACTACGCGCTGTGTGCGAGCGGCCGGCGCGGGTTGCCGAAGAGCTGGGCGTCCCCGTGCGCGCGCTTGAAGAACAACTGTGCGTCGTGTTCCCAGGTGATGGCGATACCGCCGTGCAGCTGCACGGTTTCCGCGACGATCTCGGTGAACGCCGCCGAGCAGTGCAGGCGGGCGGCCCACACGTCCTCGGCGGCCGACGGACGGTTCTCGGCGACCGCGACGGTCGCCGCGAGCGCGGCCGACTTCGCCGATTCCAGCAGCACATACATGTCGGCCATGCGGTGCTTGAGCGCCTGGAAACTGCCGATGGCCCGGCCGAACTGCACCCGGGACTTTGCGTACTCGACGGTCGTCTCCAGGCACTGCTCCATCGCGCCGACTTGCTCGGCGGCGATTGCGGCCCAGGCGATTTCACGCAGGCGCGCGGCGAGTGGGGCGGGATCCGCGGTGCCCAGGCGTCGACCGGTGGCACCGTCGAAGGTGATCTCGGCCAGTTTGCGGGTGGTATCCATGGTGGCGACCGCGCGCCGGGTGACGCCGGGTGCATCGGCGGCGACTTCGAAAAGACCGGCCGCGGTGACCACGACCAGCGTGTCGGCATGGGTGCCCAGCACGTAATGCGCTGTCCCGCTCAGTGTCTCGCCCTCGGCGTGGACGCCGAACTCGTCCCAGCCCTTCGGGCCGGCCCAGCAGACGGCGAGGGTGCGACTGCCCTCGGCCACGCCCGGCAGCAGGCGGGCGCAGGCCTCGGCATCACCGGAGAGCAGCACCGCCTGGGCGCCGAGCACGGCTGAACCGAGCATCGGCACGTCGGCCAACGTGCGGCCCAATTCGCCTACCACCAGGAATGATTCGAGTAGCGATGCGCCGACCCCGTCGTACTCCTCCGGAATCGCCAGCGCCGCGACGCCGATCTGCTCGCAGAGCCGCTGCCAGAGCGCGGCGTCGTAGCCGAGATCGGTCTCGCTCCCCGCGCGGACGGCCGCGCTGCCCGCGTGCTTGGTCAGGAGTGCGCGCACCGACGCGGTGAATTCCTGGTGCTCCGCGCTGGTCATGCCTCACCTCGCAGGGCACGTTCCTGAATGGCCTCGTCCCGCAGCGCGCGGGCGATGCGCGAGCGGTGCATATCCGGTGTGCCCCAGGCCGACCGGAGGGCGGTCACCTTGGTCAGCCACAGCGACAGGTCGTATTCGGCGGTGTAGCCGATCGCGCCGTGCACCTGTAGCGCGGCCCGCGCCGCGGCGTAAGCGGCGTCGCCGCAGGTGATGACGGCGGCCGAAACGTCGCGGCCGCGGGTGGATTCGCCGAGGGTGAGCGCGGCCCGGAAGAGCAGCGGCTCGGCCAGATCCAAGGCGATCAGCACGTCGGCGAGCTTCTGCTTCACGGCCTGGAACTCACCGATCGGCTTGCCGAACTGCTTGCGCTGCTTGGCGTATTCGGTGGCCTGATGCAGCAGGGCGCGGCCCGCGCCGAGCAGCTGGGCGGCGCAGGCGAGCGCGCCGGTGTCGAAAGCGACCGCCGCGGCGTCGACCACCGCCGCGCCCTCGGCGACCGGCTCGCTCGGACTGACGGTGAACAGCCGCCGGGCCGGATCCACCGAGCGGACCAGCGCGCGATGCTCCGCCTGGCACAGCTCGTCGCCGTCCACCACCAGGACGACTTCGGCCGTATCGGCGTCCAGGACCACCGGGTCCTGATCCGGCGCGGCGAAGGCGATGGTGCCGAGCGCGGCGCCCTCGGCGAAACCGGGCAGCCAGCGCTGGGCCAGCTCCTGGTCCGGAAGTGCTTGTAGCAGTGCGGGAATCGCGGCGGCGGTCTCGACCAGCGGCCCGGGCACGCCGGCCCGGCCGAGCTCCAGGAACGCGACCACCAGATCGATCGGCTCCGCGCCGACTCCGCCGTGGTCCTCGTCGATGGCCAGGCCGAGCACCCCGGAATTCGCGAGCTGCCGGATCAGCCCGCGCCCGGCGCGCGGATCACCGGCGGCCCAGGCGCGGATCGCGGCGGGCGTCTGCCCGGCGTCGAGCAGCTTGCGAACGCTGGTGCCGAAGTCGAGTTGTTCCGGGCTGAGCGCGAATCTCATCGGCTGCTCCCTCTCGGTAGTCCGAGCAGCCGCTCGGCGATGATATTGCGCTGAATCTCGTTGGTACCGGCGTAGATCGGGCCGGACAGCGAGAAGAGATAACCGTCGGTCCAGGGCCCGGCCAGTTCGCCCGCGGAACCCAGGACGTCCAGCGCGGTTTCGTGCATGGCGATATCGAGCTCGGACCAGAAAACCTTGGTGATCGAGGATTCCGCGCCGAGCTTGCCGCCCTCGTTGAGCCGGGTGACGGTGCCGAAGGTGTGCAGGCGGTAGGCCTCGCTGCCGAGCCAGGCGTCCACCACCGCGTCCCGCTGAGCGGTATTGGTGCGGTCGCCGGTTTCCAGCCAGAGGTCGACCAGGCGCTGCGCGGTCGCGCTGAACCGGCCGGGGCTGCGCAGCGACAAGCCGCGCTCGTTGCTGGAGGTGCTCATGGCGACCCGCCAGCCTTCGTGCACCGCGCCGATCACGTCGCGGTCGGGCACGAACACGTCGTCGAGGAAGATCTCGGCGAAACCTGGCTCACCGTCGAGCTGCGGGATCGGGCGCACCGAGACGCCGTCGGCGTTGAGCGGGAACATCACGTAGGTGAGGCCGCGGTGCCGTTCGGCGTCCGGATCACTGCGGAACAGGCCGAACGCCCAGTCCGCGAACGACGCCCGCGAACTCCAGGTCTTCTGCCCGCTGAGCAGCCAGCCGCCGTCGGTGCGGCGCGCGGTGGAGCGGATACCGGCCAGGTCGCTGCCCGCTTCGGGCTCGGACCAGGCCTGCGCCCAGATGTCGTCGCCGCGCGCCATCCGCGGCATGATGCGTTCCAGCTGCTCCGGGGTGCCGTGCTCGAACAGCGTCGGCGCGAGCAGGAAGATGCCGTTCTGACTGACCCGCCCGGGCGCGCCCGCGGCGTAGTACTCCTGCTCGAACAGCACCCATTCCAGCAGCGAGGCGCTGCGGCCGCCGTACTTCTCCTCCCAGGAGACCACGGACAGGCGCGCGTCGGCGAGGGTGCGTTCCCAGTCGCGGTGCGCCTCGAATCCGGCCTTGGTGTCCATCGAGGCCAAGGGTGCGGATGGCTTGTTGGCGGCCAGGAAATCCCGTACTTCTTGCTGGAATTCCCGTGTCGCCTGGTCGAAATCCAGATCCACTTACGTTGTCCCGTTCTGCGTTGCGGTGGCCTTCATCGACTTGGCGTTCATGCCGCCCAGCGAATCGGCGCCGACTTCGGCGTTGTGCGCGTGCGCGAAGTGATGCAGCCCGAACACCGAGTCCATGCCGGTGCGCAGGCCCATCAGGTCCTCGGCCTGGTTGACGGCCTTCTTGGTCAGCGCCAAGCCGAATTGCGGCATGGCGGCGATCTTCTCGGCCAGCGCGAAGGTCTCGGACTCCAGGTCGGCGCGCGGCACGACCCGGTTGACCATGCCCCATTCCTTGGCTTGCGCGGCGTCGAAGCGGTCGCCGGTGAACAGGAATTCCTTGGCCGCCCGCGGTCCCATCACCCACGGATGCGCGAAGTACTCCACACCCGGAATGCCCATCCGCACCACGGGATCGGAGAAGAACGCGTCGTCCGCGGCGACGATCAGGTCGCACACCCAGGCCAGCATCAGCCCGCCCGCGATGCACGCGCCCTGCACCATCGCGATGGTCGGTTTGGGGATCTCGCGCCAGCGCCGGCACATCCCGAGGTACACCTCGGTCTCCCGCGCGAAACGCTGGTCGCCGCCGGTCTTGTCGACGTGGTCCCACCACAGCGCCGCCTTGTTCGGGTAGCGCACATGGTGATCGCGGCCCGGCGTGCCGATGTCGTGGCCCGCGCTGAAGTGTTTCCCGTTGCCGGCCAGCACGATCACGCCGACCTCGGGATCCTCAACGGCGCGCTCGAAGGCGGCGTCCAGGGCGTAGGTCATCACCGAGTTCTGGGCATTGCGGTAGTCCGGCCGGTTCAGCGTGACGATCGCGACCCGTCCCCGGACCTCATAGGTGACGACTTCACCCTCGTCGGGTACACCCTCGGTCATTTGATCTCCTCGCAGTATTCGCTTGCGGCGATGCTGTTCTCCATGGTCACGCTGTGCTACCGCCTCCGGGCGCTGAGCTCTCGCCGCGTAGTTGCCGCTTGAGCACTTTCCCGGACGCGTTGTAGGGCAACTCGGCGCGGAATTCGATGAAGCGCGGCACCTTGAAGTTGGCGAGCACGGTGCCGGCGTGCGTGCGCACGTCGTCCTCGGTGAGTGCGACGCCCGGCTTGCGCACCACGAAGGCCTTGCCGACCTCGCCCATCCGTTCGTCGGGCACCCCGATGACAGCGGATTCGGCGACGCCGTCGAGCCGGGACAGCGCCTGCTCGATCTCGGCGGGATAGACGTTGAAGCCGCCGGAGATGTACATGTCCTTGAGCCGGTCGGTGATCTTGAGATAGCCCCGCTCGTCCAGGGTTCCGACGTCGCCGGTGTGCAGCCAGCCCTCGGCGTCGATGGTCGCGGCGGTGGCCTCGGGGTCGTCGAGATAGCCCAGCATCACGTTCGGCCCGCGCAGCAGCACCTCGCCCGCGTCGCTGAGCCGCAGTTCGAAGTCGGCGATCGGGCGGCCGCAGGTGTTGGCGATGGTCTCCGCGTCGTCGTCGACCCGGCACATAGTGCCGAAGCCGGCGGCCTCGGACAGGCCGTAGCCCGTGATGACGACGCCGAATCGGAGCTCCGAGCGCATCCGCTCGACCAGTACCACCGGCACGGCCGCCGCGCCGGTGACGGCGACCCGCAGGCTACTCAGGTCGAACCGCGCCCGGTCCGGGAAGTCGAGAATGGTCTGGTAGATCGTCGGCGGCCCGGGCAGCACCGTGATCTTCTCCTCGCTGACCAGCCGCATTGTCTGGGGTACGTCGAAGGTCGCCTGCGGCACGATGGTCGCGCCGGTCACCAGGCAGGACAGAATGCCGGCCTTGTAACCGAAGTTGTGGAAGAACGGGCTGACCACAAGGTAGCGATCTTCGGTCGTCAGAGTGGTGCACTCGGCCCAACCGCGGACCACGCTGAGCGCCTGCCGGTGCGCGACCAGGGTGCCCTTGCTGCGTCCGGTGGTGCCGGAAGTGAAGAGGATGTCGGACAGGTCGTCGGGACCGACGGACTCGGCCCGCTTGCGCGCGTCGGCCACCGGTACCGCGGCGGCGATGCCCGCCAGGTCCGAATAATTCAGGGTGTGCGCATCGGCGGGCACTGCCGTATCGGGCTCGACCGGAATCACCACGACGGTCTCGATAACCAGCGCGGGCGCCGCCGCGCGCAGTTCGGCCAGCCGATCCCGGCCGAGGAAGGTGCCCGCGATGAACAGCGCTTTCGCGTCCACCCGCGCCAGCACGTCGGCGGCTTCCTCGGCCACATAGCGGGTGTTCAACGGCACCAGCGCCGCACCGGCGTAGTGCGCGCCGAGCGCGGCGACGACCCAGTGATAGGTGTTGGGCGCCCACATCGCGACCCGGTCGCCGGGCTGGACGCCGCGCGCGATCAATGCGCACGCCACCTCCTGGACCGCGGCGAGCAGCTGGTTCCAGTCCAGCCGGACCGGGCCGTCGGCGAGGGCGGGTGCGCCGCCATACGTCCGCGCGGCGTCGTGCAGTGCCATCGGTGTCGTCTGTGCAGGGGTTGTCACGGTTGTCCTCACCGTCCGCTGGGCCGTTCGCCGAACAGGCTAACAAAGCAAGTGCTTGGTAGGTTATCCTACCGTCGTGGTTGCGATCCAGACCTCAGATTCCAGCACCGCCGCACAGGATGCGGCCTTTTCCGCGGAAGTGCGGGAGTGGCTGGACGAGAACCTCAATGGCGAATTCCGCGAGCTGCGCGGTCTCGGCGGTCCCGGCCGCGAACACGAGGCGCACGACGAGCGCCTGGCCTGGGACCGGCACCTGGCCGCGGCCGGATGGACCTGCCTGGGCTGGCCCAAGGAGTACGGGGGCCGGGAAGCGACCGTCGCCCAGCAGGTGATCTTCCACGAGGAGTACGCCAAGGCCAACGCGCCCGCCCGGGTTTCGCATGTCGGCGAGGAACTGCTCGGCCCGACCCTGCTGGCCTTCGGCACCCAGGCGCAGAAGGACCGCTTCCTGCCCGGCGTCCGCAACGTCAGCGAACTGTGGTGCCAGGGCTATTCCGAACCCGGCGCCGGCTCGGACCTGGCCGCGGTCAGCACCTCCGCGCACCTCGACGGCGGCGAGTGGTCCATCAACGGCCAGAAGATCTGGACCTCGCTGGCGCACGTCGCGGACTGGTGCTTCGTCATCGCCCGCACCGAGAAGGGCTCGGTCCGCCACAAGGGCCTGTCCTATCTGCTGGTTCCGATGAATCAGCCGGGCATCGAAGTGCGCCCGATCATTCAGCTCACCGGGACCTCGGAATTCAACGAGGTCTTCTTCGACAACGCCCGCACCGCGGCCGATCTCGTGGTCGGCGAGCCGGGGGAGGGCTGGCGCATCGCCATGGGCACGCTGGCTTTCGAGCGCGGCGTCTCCACTCTCGGCCAGCAGATCCGCTTCGCGCGCGAACTCGCCGACATCGAGGCGCTCGCCCGGCGCACCGGCGCGGCCGAGGATCCGCTGATCGCGGACCGGATCGACCGGGCCTGGGTCGGCCTGCGGGTCATGCGCGCACACGCCCTGCGCACCATGGCGACCGCCGCGGTGGACGACAGCGGCCAGGCCTCGGTGTCGAAACTGCTGTGGGCCAACTGGCATCGCGGCCTCGGCGAACTCGCCATGGCGGTGCTCGGGCCGCAGGGGCTGATCGCCGACGACAACGACGATTTGAACGAATGGCAGCGGATGTATTTGTTCACCCGTGCCGACACGATCTACGGCGGTTCGAACGAAGTGCAGCGCAACATCATCTCCGAGCGGGTGCTCGGACTTCCTCGAGAGGCACGCTAATGCCCGATCTTTCCGTTGCGCCGCAGCCGGTTTCCGGCCACGGTCTGCTCACCGGACGCACCGCTGTCATCACCGCCGCCGCCGGCACCGGCATCGGCTCCGCCACCGCGCGCCGGCTGCTCGCCGAAGGCGCGGACGTGGTGGTCTCGGACTGGCACGAAAGACGGCTGGCCGAAACCGAAGTCGAACTCAAGGGCGAATTCCCGGACCGCCGGGTCGCGGCCATCGCGTGTGACGTGCAGAGCACCGAACAGGTGAACGCGCTGGTCCGCGGGGCCGCCCAGGCGCTGGGCCGGGTCGACATCATGGTCAACAACGCCGGGCTCGGCGGGGAGACTCCCGTCGTCGACATGACCGACGAGCAGTGGGATCGCGTCCTCGACATCACCCTCAACGGCACCTTCCGTTGCACCCGGGCCGCATTGGGCTATTTCCGCGAGGCCGGGCACGGCGGCGTGATCGTGAACAACGCGAGTGTGCTCGGCTGGCGGGCGCAATACGGTCAAGCCCACTATGCGGCGGCGAAGGCGGGCGTGATGGCGCTGACCCGGTGCAGTGCCGTGGAAGCCGCCGAATTGGGTGTCCGCATCAACGCTGTTTCGCCGAGCATCGCCCGGCATGCGTTCCTCGACAAGGTGAGTTCATCGGAACTGCTGGACACCCTGTCCGAGCGCGAGGCGTTCGGCCGGGCCGCCGAACCGTGGGAGGTGGCGGCCACCATCGCCATGCTCGCCAGCGATTACACGACTTATCTGACGGGTGAAGTCGTTTCGATCAGTAGCCAGCGCGCCTGACCGCACGGCGGTTGCTCACGGGTTCGGCCGCGCACGGCGAGTGCGCTGTCCGCGGTCGCCCGCTGCGCCTTCTGTCCGTCATCCAGCCGCCGCGAAACGTTGTCGCGCAAGAGTGCGAACGCCCATCTACATCCGCTATTTGCGCTGCTTATGGGCACGCGCTCAGCTGAAAAACCATTGCGTGTCGATGCCTTTCGTGTGCCATGCTGGGGATGGTCGGATCCCGCAAACTCCCGTGAGGGGCGATGGCTATGGGCCTGGATCGCCCACATGCCCGCGAACAACTGGAACTCGATTTGGTGCGCGAAGTCGTGCTGGCCAGGCGAAGGCTGGACAGCATGGTCCTCGCCGCGCTGACACTCGGCGCCGAACTCATGGACCATCGTTCCGAACGCGCCACGGCTACCCGCGCCGCGCAGATACTCGAGCAGTACGCGATCGATGAGGGCGAGGTGGCGCGCGATCCGCGCGGTGCCCTACGCGAGGACATGCAGCGGGATCACGAGCGCGCCAAGCGGATCGGGCTGGAGCATGCGCCCGGCGCCGGCTCGGAAAAAGATCGCCGCCGGCAGCGCCAGGCCGCGCTCATGCGTGAGGTGCGCGCCGACCTGCTAGAGGTGGTGCGCCGCTGCCGCCAGTTCCGTTTCGATCGCGTGGCTTTCGCCGACGAGATCGCGCAGGGACTCTGCGCCGCCACGGACAAATTGGTGATCGGCGCGGACATGGACACCTACCACGCCTGGCAGCGCGGCATGGTGCTCAAGCTCATCGAAGAACCCATGCCGAACGGCCCGCCACGCGTGATGGCGACGGTGGACGCGGGCCCGGGGCGCGGGCCGCTGACGGTCGAATGGGACAGCGCGGAACGGCGATTGGCGCTGGTCGCTCGGCTCGCGCGCGCGGGGATATCGCCGGTGGTCATCTGCGATCGACTGCTGGCCGATCTGTCTGTCTCCTCGCCACTGCGCTACTCGTTCCGTTGACTCGGTGTAGACCAAGCAAATGCTTGGTTGTACGATCGGCTATGTGACCGCACCTGACGCCTCGAAATCAGCAGATGCCTCGAAATCGGCACGGCGCAACGAACTGCTCCTGCTAGCGGCTGATCTGTTCGCCCAGCGTGGGCTGCGTGCCACCACCGTCCGCGATATCGCGGACGCGGCCGGAATACTATCCGGCAGCCTCTACCACCACTTCGATTCCAAGGAATCCATGGTGGACGAGATCCTGCGCGGCTTCCTCGACGATCTGTTCGGGCGCTACCGGGAGATCGTCGGGGCCGGGCTCAGCTCGCGCGACACCCTCGAAGCCCTGGTCCTGGCCTCCTACGAATCGTTCGACCACTTCCACGCCGCGGTCGCCATCTACCAGGCCGAGGCCAAGCGCCTGCGCGGCGCCGAACGCTTCGCCTACATCGACGAATACAACAACGAGTTCCGCGAACTCTGGCACAAAGTGCTCACCAACGGCGTCGCGGACGGCAGCTTCCGGGCCGAACTCGACGTCGAACTGGCCTACCGGTTCCTGCGGGACACGGTCTGGGTCGCGGTCCGCTGGTATCAGCCGGGCGGGCCGATCACCGTCGAAAACCTCGCCAAGCAGTATCTGACCATCGTGCTCGACGGTTTGACCGTTCAGCACAGTTAGTTTGGAGCTCCACATGTCTGCACCCACCCGCCGTCCGTACGCCCCGGCCTTGGACGCCTACGTGATCGACGCGGTCCGCACCCCGGTCGGCAAGAAGAACGGCGCGCTGGCCGCCGTGCATCCGGCAGATCTCGGCGCGGCCGTGCTGAAGGGCCTGCTGGACCGCAGCCCGATCGACCCGGGTCAGGTCGACGACGTGATCGTCGGCTGTGTCGACAACATCGGGCCGCAGGCCGGCAACATCGGCCGCACCGCCTGGCTGGCCGCGGGATTCCCGGAAGAAGTTCCGGGCGTCACGGTGGACCGGCAGTGCGGATCCTCCCAGCAGGCCATCAATTTCGGCGCGCAGACCATCATGAGCGGCACCGCCGAAGTGATCGTCGCGGGTGGCGTGCAGAACATGAGTGCGATCCCGATCTCCGCGGCCATGCTCGCGGGCAAGGAATACGGTTTCGATTCCCCCTTCATCGGAGCGCAAGGCTGGGACCATCGCTACGGCACCGCCGAGGTGTCGCAGTTCAATGGTGCGCAGATGATCGCCGACAAGTGGGGCATCAGCCGCCTGGACATGGAGCAGTGGGCACTGCGCAGCCACGACCGGGCCCGCGACGCGATCAAGAACGGCCGCTTCGACAATGAGATCGTCCCGGTCGGCGACTTCAGCATCGATCAGTGCCCGCGCGAAACCAGCCTGGAGAAGATGGCGGGCCTGAAGGTGCTCGCGGAGGGCGGGTCGCTGACCGCCGCGGTGGCCAGCCAGATCTCGGATGGCGCGAGTGCCACCCTGCTCGCCTCCGAGTGGGCTGTGCGGGAGTACGGCCTGAAGCCGCGTGCCCGGATCCACCACGTGAGCGCCCGCGGCGCCGACCCCATCATGATGCTGACCGGTCCCATCCCGGCGACCAAGTGGGCGCTGGAGAAGACCGGTTTGTCCATCGATGACATCGATGTGGCCGAGATCAACGAAGCCTTCGCGCCGGTGGTGCTGGCATGGATCAAGGAAATCGGCATCGATCCGGACAAGGTGAACGTCAACGGCGGCGCGATCGCGCTCGGCCACCCGCTGGGCGCTACCGGCGCCAAGCTGTTCGCGACCCTCCTGAACGAGCTGGAGCGAGTGAACGGCCGCTACGGTCTGCTGACCATCTGCGAGGGCGGCGGCACCGCGAACGTCACCATCATCGAGCGCGTCTGAGCGAGAGCGTCTTCGGGATCTGCCCACTGATTGCGGGGTGGGCAGATCGTGCCGCGCGGCCGGCCGGAGCTAGGTGAAGTCGGTGACGACAGCCGCGCTCGGTGCGGGGCCGGCGCCGGGTGTGGCGTTCGGGCACAGGGACGGTCCGTGCGGCGCGGCCACCGAGGCAGCGATCCGCGCGAAGACACCGGCGGTCGGTGAGCCGGGCTCCGGGCAGTACACGATCATGCGCTGCTCGCTGTCGGAGATGGTGAGCACCTGGCAGTCGAAGGCGAGTGCGCCGAGGTCGGGATGCTGGATCCGCTTGTGATGCCCGCGGCGCACCTCGACGCATTGATCGGCCCACATCTGCGCGAAACGTCGTGAGGTGCCGAGTAATTCGGTGACCAGCGCGGCCAGCGCCGGATTGCCCGGGTGCCGGGCATAGACCGCGCGCAAGTCGGCGACGGTGGAGCGGGCGAAGTTCACCGACGCCGGTTCCGACCACGGTTCGGCGTCGTCGGGCAGCCGGAACATCCAGCGCACCATATTCCGGTCGGCTTCGGGCACCCGCGCCAGATCGCCGATGAACGGGACGGCCATCCGATTCCACGCCAGGATGTCGTAGCAGGCGTCCACCACGTACGCGGGCACGGCCATGTTGTCGAGCAGCACCCGGACCGATGGCGAGACAGTGCGATTCGGCCCGGCCACCGCCGGCGGATTCTCCCCGGCGATCCGGAACAGGTACTCGCGCTCGTCGGTGCTGAGCATCAGCGCCCGCCCGACCGCGGCCAGCACCTGCCGCGAGGGCTTCGCACCGCGCGCCTGCTCCATCCGGATGTAGTAATCCACCGAGATACCCGCCAGCTGCGCCACCTCCTGACGGCGCAATCCGGGCGTGCGGCGCTGACCGGTCTCGGGCAGACCCACCTCGGCCGGGTGCAGCTTGGCGCGATGGGCCCGGAGAAACTTGGCCAGCTCGGTTCGATCACTCACCCTTCCAGTATCGGGGGAGTTGGTGCGTCGCTGGGTGGTACAGCCTGTACCAGGCTGAAGTGGTCCTCCCCGGCGCGTTCTCGCGGTGCCAGGCTGGAATCCATGACGACAACGAAGCAGATTGCCCTGATCACCGGTGCCAACAGGGGCATCGGCTACGAAACCGCCCGCCAGCTCGGCGAGCGGGGGTTCACGGTGCTGGTGGGCGCCCGATCGGCGCAGCGCGGCGCTGACGCCGCGGACAAACTACGCGCCGAGGGGATCGATGCGCGGGCGCTGGAGATCGATGCCACCGACGCCGCCGCCATCACCCGGGCCGCCGCCTGGATCGACGCGGAATTCGGCCGCCTGGACGTCCTGGTGAACAACGCCGGCATCTCGGGCGGCGCTTTCGACAAGCCGTCGGAGACCGACGTGGACCGGATGCGAGAAGTCTTCGAAACCAACGTCTTCGGCATTGTCGCGGTCACCAACGCCATGCTGCCGCTGCTGCGCAACGCGCCGGCCGCCCGCATCGTCCAGGTCTCCAGCGAGGTCGGCTCCATCGGCTTCCTGATGGACCAGTCGAGCCCGATGTGGCAGGCCGCCGCCATCTCCTACCCGGCCTCCAAGGCCGCCCTCAACATGGTCACCGCCATGTACGCCAAGGAACTCTGGGACACCCCGATCAAGGTCAACGCCGCCAACCCCGGCTACTGCGCCACCGACTTCAACGGCAACACCGGCTTCCGCACCGCCGCACAGGGCGCCCAGGTCAGCGTCGAACTGGCCACCCTGGCCGAAGACGGCCCCACCGGCCAACTCTGGGGCTACCGCTGGGGCGCGGAGGACGACACGGTGCTCGGACAACTGCCGTGGTGAACCCCAAAACCATTGCCGCATAGGGGAAGCCGGTGCGACTCTGAACGAATGGCACTTCCACCGGTCTACACCACCGACCACGTCCCCGAGAACCCGCACGGCGCGATCGCGGTGTCGTGGTCGGTGTGGGCCTCCGCCTCCGGGTTCGCCGCCGCCCTGCGCGGCTTTCAGGAAACCGCGGCTCAGGGTAATGCCGACGGCATCCTCGGCGCCCGGGTGCTGTTCGCCTCCGACACTCGCGGCAGCGACGGCAATATCGGCACCGCCGTGGCCTATGTCTGGTACGGCACCGCCTTCCGCTGGGCATAGCGAAGGGCGCCCGCGATCTCGTGGATCGCGGGCGCCCTTCGGTGGTTCAGGACTGGGTCGCAGTCGCTGTGGATTCGACGGGAAGTGCGGCGATCGCGCTGATGCGGGCCAGTGCGTCGGTGATGATGCCGTCGATCAGGTCCTGGACGGTGGGCAGGTCCTCGATGATGCCCGCAACCTGGCCGGACGCGAGGACGCCCGCGTGCGTGTTGCCGTCCACTAGACCGGCTTTCAGCAGCATGGCGGTGTTGGC
Organism: Nocardia sp. NPDC051832; assembly: GCF_040681285.1. Lineage (NCBI taxonomy): Bacteria > Bacillati > Actinomycetota > Actinomycetes > Mycobacteriales > Nocardiaceae > Nocardia > Nocardia sp. NPDC051832. Next base: position 809,271 of record NZ_JBFAYL010000001.1, on the reverse strand, counting down.
GCCCATGACGACCTGAGACCAGGTGAGGTCCTTGTGCTTACGCGTGTTCAGGCCCTCCTTCATCATGGTCGTCCACTTCATGCCGGTCATGTGCTTGAACTTGGCGGCACTGGCGAGTGCGGTGGCCAGACCGCGGATCGGTCCGGAATGCTCCAGCTTGTCGACCAATTCGGTGTTCAGCACGCGGTGCGGCATGCCGTCGACCTTGACCGACACGACAGTGTCCTGGAGTCCGCGCTTCAGGTATTCCTGCTTGACCGACTCAGGCACGCTGCTGTCCTGGGTGAGCAGGAAGCGGGTACCCATGGCGACGCCGGCGGCGCCGTAGGACAGCGCGGCCGCTAGGCCGCGACCGTCGAAGAAGCCGCCGCCGGCGACGACCGGAATGTCGACTGCGTCGAGGACGGACGGCAGCAGCAGCGTGGTGGCCACGGAGCCGGTGTGACCACCGCCCTCACCGCCCTGCACGATGACCGCGTCCGCGCCCCAGGAGGCCACCTTCACCGCGTGCTTCGCGGCGCCGATGGACGGCATGACGACCACGCCGTTGTCCTTCAGCTTCGCGATCAGCTCCTTCTTGGGAGCCAGCGCGAAGGAAGCGACCTTCACACCCTCGCGGATCATCATGTTGCAACGATCCTCGGCGTCGGACAGGTCGGCGCGAATGTTCACGCCGAAAGGCTTGTCCGTCTTCGCTTTCGTCTTGGCGATGGCCACCTCGAGCTCGTCGAGGTTCATCGTGGCCGAGGCCAGAATGCCGAGACCGCCCGCGTTCGCGGTGGCCGCGACCAGCCCGGGTCCGGCGACCCAGCCCATGCCGGTCTGCACGATCGGATGCTCGATGCCGACCAGCTCGGTCAGCGGCGTGCGGAGGCGTCCGGTCATGCCTGGACCTCCTTCTCGCGGAAACCCTTGGGGTCGAGCACGGTCCGGATGATCCGGAGCTCTTCCTCAGTGGGCCAGCGGGTTTCGCCCGCCTCGTCGAGTCCGGCGATCTCGAACGAGGTGTTCTCGGCGACCTCGTCCGCCGTCACGCCCGGGTGCAGCGAGAGCGCGCGCAGGGTGTGATCCGGGCCGTTGAAGTCGAAGACGCCCAGGTTGGAGACCACCCGGTGCAGGTGGTGGAACCGGTAGGCCGGGTTCTCCGGATCGATCTTGTCGTAACCGATTCCGGAGACGATGTCGACGGTCTCGCAGAACACCCGCTTGTTGTGTTTGGGCACGAAGTAGCTGGTGGCGTGGTTGATGGTGTTGCCGGGCGCGCCGCGCACACCGAACATCTGACGCGAAGGCTGTTGCAGCGCACCGAAAGCCGACAGGTTCTGGTTGCCGAACTTGTCGATCTGGTTGGCGCCCATCACCACGTGCCGGCGGCCGGAGGCGACCACGTCGAACACCTTGGAGAACGGAATCCAGCCCTCGATCGGGGCTTTGCCGCCGATCGCCGGAACCTCGGCGAAGAACAGCGCCTCACCGTCGGAGAGCAGCAGATCCGGCTCGAAGGTGAGCCGGGCCAGGCGCGCGCCGATGGTGGTCACGGTGGACATCGGGCTGGCCATGATCTCGCCCGCGCCCCGGAAGATTTCGGCCGCGGCGACGACGCAGACCTCGGCCCTGGTGATCGTATCGGTGCTGGTCACTTCTGCTCCTCGGCGAAAGCACGGACGGCGGCCTGGTATTCGTCCTCGGACACATCCAGGTACCGCGCCTTGAACTCGGCCCACGACTCGGGCGTCTTGGCGGCCTCGACATAGTGGCGCTGGAACTTCTCGTCGCGGCCGTAGCCGCCGGAGAAGGTGAAGTGCGCGCCACCGGGGGCCTCGACCACGCCGTCGACCATCATGCGGTTGAGGATGATGGACTGCTGCGGAACGGCTTTCACCAGTTCCTCGGTCTCCACGAGCCGGTCCGCCGACAGGTACCGGCGCTCGGCGGCCAGGCAATACAGGTCGTCGAAGTAGGGGTCGACGCCGGTGTAGGCGGCATTGCCGTGCTTGTCGGCCAGATCCAGATGCACGAAGGCGGCGTCGAGCTGCAAAGCGGGCATGGCGACCAGGGTCTCGGTCTTGCCGTCGGTCGGGTACGGCGACTGCACGGTCTGCAGCTCGCCCTCCCAGAAATCGACGACGGCGGAACCCAATCCGGCGCGAATCGGCAGGAACGGCAGCCGGGCGGCGGCAGCCTGCAGGCCGCACTTGACCATGCCCTCGTCCATCTCGCGCACTGTGATCTCGCCGCCGGTGCGCGCCTTGGCGAACCACGGGTCGTAGAACGGCGCGGAATCCAGGGAAACGAAGCCGTAGTAGGCCTTTCGCACCTTGCCCGCCGAACACAGCAGACCCAGGTCCGGCCCGCCGTAGGTGACGACGGTCAGATCCTTGATGTCCGAACGCAGGAGCGCGCGGACGAAGGCGAGCGGCTTGCGCCGGGAACCCCAGCCGCCGATGCCGATCGTCATCCCGCTGCGCAGCTCGCCGACCACATCGTCGAGCGACATTCGCTTGTCGCGCATGGCTTTATTTCCCCTTCTTCTGTGCGGCCAGATCGTCGTCGAAGCGCGCCCGGATCTCATCGGCCACACCGGCGAGGTTGAGCTCCATGGTGAAGCCCTGCTCGAAGCGGTAGGACCGGTGCACGTCCTGCACGTCGATGCCGTTGAGCGCCTTCTTGGCGGCGCGGATGACGCGGCCGTCCTTGTTCGCGATGTTCTTCGCGACTTCCAGTGCGGCGGCGTCGAGTTCGGCGCGCGGGACCACCTGGTAGACCGAGCCGAAATGGTGCAACTGCTGCGCGGTGAGCTTGCCCGCGGTGTAGAACATGGTCCGCATCAGATGCTGGGGGACCAGCCGGGCCAAGTGGGTGGCCGCGCCGAGCGCGCCGCGATCGACCTCGGGCAGGCCGAAGGTCGCGTCGTCGGAGGCGATGATGACATCGGAGTTGCCGACCAGGCCGATGCCGCCGCCGAGGCAGAACCCGTTGACGGCGGTGACCACCGGAACCTGGCAGTCGTAGACCGCGGCGAAGGCCTCGAAGCAGCCGTGGTTGGCGGCGATCAGCTTCGCGTGGCCGACGTCCTCGTTCATCTCCTTGATGTCGACGCCCGCGTTGAAGCCGCGGCCCTCGGCGCGCAGCACGACGACCCGGGTTTCCGGGTTGCGCCCGGCCGCGCGGATGGCGTCGGCGAGGGCGAACCAGCCGTCCGAAGGCAGGGCGTTGACCGGCGGATAGTCGACCGTGACGACTTCGACGCCCGCGGTTTCGGTGTGACGGTTGATCCCCATCGAATGTCCCATCGTTCTTAAGACTGGTGTGCATTGCCGAAGCAAGCAGTTGCTTGGTAGGTTAGCACGGTGGCTCTCGAAATCGACCTGTCCGGCCGCGTTGTTCTCGTCACCGGCGGTGTGCGAGGCGTCGGCGCCGGAGTGAGCAAGGCCTTCCTCGCGGCGGGCGCGACCGTCATCGCGTGCGCGCGCCGCCCGGCGGAAGCGGCGGTGTCCTGCGACGGGCGGGAGATCGAATACCTACCCTGCGATGTGCGCGACGCCGACTCGGTCAACGGCCTGGTCGAGACCATCGTGCGCAAGCACGGCCGCCTCGATCACGTGATCAACAACGCCGGCGGCGCGCCCTTCGCGCTGGCCGCACAGGCCAGCAAGAACTTCCATTCGAAGATTGTCGAGCTGAACCTGCTTGCTCCGCTGCTGGTTTCGCAAATTGCCAACGCGGTGATGCAGCAGCAGCCGGACGGCGGCTCGATCGTCATGGTGTCCAGCGTCAGCGGGCACCGGCCCTCGCCGGGCACCGCCGCCTACGGCGCGGCCAAGGCGGGCATCGACAGCCTGACCGAGTCGCTGTCGGTGGAGTGGGCGCCGAAGGTCCGGGTCAACTCGCTGGTCGTCGGCCTGGTCGAAACCGAGCAGAGCGAACTGCACTACGGCGATCAGAACGGCATCGCCGCGGTCGCGGAGACCATCCCGCTGGGCCGGATGGCCCGTCCCGAGGACATCGGGCGCTGTGCCGCCTTCCTCGCCTCCCCGCTGGCCGCCTACGTCAGCGGCGCGACTCTGCTGGTGCACGGCGGCGGTGAGCGCCCCGCCTTCCTCGCGGCCGCGACCGCTGATCACCACTCCACAACGAAAGAGGGACAACAGGTATGAGCACCGAGATCTGCGCCGGACGCGTGGTCATCGTCACCGGCGCGGGCCGCGGCATCGGGCGGGCGCACGCGCTGGCCTTCGCCGCGGCGGGCGCGAAGGTGGTCGTCAACGACCTGGGCTCCGCGCTGAACGGCGACGCGACCGCCGAAACCCCGGCCCAGCAAGTGGTTTCGGAGATCAAGGCGCTCGGCGGCGAAGCCGTGGCCAACGGCGACGACATCGCCGACTGGGCGGGCGCGCAGAATCTGATCCGCACCGCCGTCGACACCTTCGGCAAGCTGGACGTGCTGGTCAACAACGCCGGCTTCGTGCGCGACCGGATGCTGGCCAACCTGTCCGAGGAGGAGTGGGACGGGGTGATCCGCGTGCACCTCAAGGGCCACTTCGCCACCATGCGTCACGCGATCAACTACTGGCGCGCGGAAAGCAAAGCGGGCAATCCGGTCGACGCGCGCATCATCAACACCAGCTCCGGCGCCGGCCTGCAGGGCAGCGTCGGCCAGAGCAACTACGGCGCCGCCAAGGCCGGCATCGCGGGCCTGACCCTCACCGCCGCCGCCGAATTCGGCCGCTACGGCGTGACCGTGAACGCGATCGCCCCGGCCGCGCGCACCCGGATGACCGAAACCGTCTTCGCCGAGACGATGGCCGCACCCGAGGACGGCGGCTTCGACGCCATGGCGCCGGAAAACGTCTCGCCGCTCGTGGTTTGGCTCGGCAGCGCCGAGTCGGCCGGCATCACCGGCCGGATGTTCGAGGTCGAAGCCGGCAAGGTCGCCGTGGCCGATGGCTGGCGGCACGGCGCGGCGGTGGACAAGGGCGCCCGCTGGGAGCCCGCCGAACTCGGTCCGGTCGTCAAGGACCTGCTCGCGAAAGCTGTGTCGCCGGAACCGGTCTACGGCGCCTGAGCCCCGGTCAACGGCCACTTCTTCGAGCCCCGCGCACGTTTCGTGCGCGGGGCTCGGCGTTTGTGCGGCTGGAGGGGCCCGTCACAGTTCCGCGGTCTCTCTGCGCAAGATCGCGAGGCCTACTACTCTTATATCTCGTCCGTATAAGTCCCGGAGAGTGTTGCGACCGGGCAAGCGAAACTGCGCTGTATGTGATGAAGGGGAAGGCTGGCGCATGGCCATTGGTCGCACGATGCGAGTTGCTGCGGTAGCTGGGCTGGTTTCCGGCTTCGCGCTACTCGGGCCCGTGGCTGCCTTGGCGCAGCCCGACGGCCGCGTCAGACCTGAGGCGCCCGCGCAGGCCGATGTGCTGGCCCAGCCCGGATGTTCGTTGAGCGCGGGTTGTCCCGAACCGGCCGCTCCGGAGATCGCGGAACAGTGGACGCCGATGACCATCCCCGGGCAGCGGGCCCCCGTGGTGTCCGAACCCACGGATGTCGCCCAGCCTCCGATGCAGCCCACCCAGGCGGTCGGCTCCGGCTCGGCCGCCGGGCTCGGCGCGTTGCTGGGCACCGGCTCCGCCGGTCTCGGCGTAATCCTCGGCACCGGCTCGGCCGCCGGCTCCGCGGTCCTCGGCACCGGTTCCGCGGGCGTCGGCACGGTCCTCGGCACCGGGTCGGCCGCGCTGGCGACCGGTTCGGCCGGTACGGCCGCGGTGCTCGGTACCGGTTCGGCCGGCCTGGGGCTCGCGCTCGGTACCGGTTCCGCGGGTCTCGGCGCGGTGCTCGGTACCGGTTCCGCCGGTTTGGGCGCAATCCTGGGCACCGGTTCGGCCGGACTCGGGGTAGTGCTCGGTACCGGTTCGGCCGGGCTGGGGCTCACGCTCGGCACGGGCTCGGCCGGTCTCGGCGTGGTGCTCGGCTCGGGGTCGGCCGGTTTGGGCGTGATTCTCGGTACGGGCTCGGCGGCGCTCGCCGGTACCGGTTCCGCGGTGCTCGGAACCGGCTCTGCCGCAGTCGGTTCGGCGGGCGTGGGGTCCGCTGCCGTCGGCTCGGCCGGTGTCGGCTCCGCCGCGGTGGGTTCGGCCGCCGTCGGCTCTGCCGCGGTCGGTTCCGCGACTCCGCTTCTGCTGCTGTTGATTCCGATCCCGCCGGTGCCCGCGCCCGCGCCGCCCACCGTGCCCATGGTGATTCCGCCCGCGCCGTCCGTGCCCGCGCCGGCGGTACCGCAACTGCCGGTACCCGTCGTGGCCCCGCCTGCGCCCCAACAGGTTCCGCCGGAAGCGCCCGCCCCGCCGCCACCGCCGCCGCCCGCGCCCCCCGCCGCCCCGGCGAAGCCGAATCCCGATGTGCGCCCGACCTCCTCGGACGACGGACTGCCGGAGCCCAACGTGCTCACCGTGGTAGGCGGTCTGATCGCGCTCGCGCTGGCCGGAACCGGCTCGGGCGCAGTGAGTTTCCAGAGTGCGTCGGCGGCGCAAGCGCGCATCGATGCCGCCCGTGCCGAGTTCTTCGGACCTAGGTCGTGAGGGGCAACGGCATGAGTGACAGCAAAACTCAGAACAGCGCGCGGTCCTACCGCCGGGTGGCGGCCGCGGTCGACGCGGTGTGCGCGGTCGCCGCCGATTTCGACGCCTGCACCCTCGACGAAGTGGTCGAGGCGATCGCCCGGGAGCGGCAGCGGGAGATCGAAATCGCCAGTGCCCATTTGGGTCCCGGCGTCTGCGGACAGCGGCGGCTGTATCCGGACCGGGACGTGATCGTGCTGGCGACCGCGTTGCCCAGCCGCGAGCACACCCTCGCGCACGAACTCGGTCACATCATCTTCGACCACGAGGGCGCACCGGCCCCCGAGGTCACGCTGGAGGCCAGCGACGACCTGATCGCCTACATGCTCAGTCAGCGGGCGCATCAGCAGATCCTCGACGACGGAGCCGACGAACAGGCCGAATGGGAGGCCGAGACCTTCGCGGCCATGCTGATGACCAGGCTGCGCGTGTTCAACACCCGGGGCGCAGGCGTCTCGGTCCTTCGATTCGACGAGGCACTCGGATGATGACCTTGTGGTTGACAGCCATGTTGGTTTGGATGGCCGCCGGTGCGAGGGTGGGGCGGGTGCTGGTCAAACCGGCGACCACGGCGCGCGTCGCGATCGTGGTCGCGGTCGCCGCCGTCGCGCTCGGGGCCACCGTCGCGGTGCCCGAAATCGCTTTGGCCATAGACAATTTGCTTCCGCGCGGGCTGCACGCGGGGCTGCTCTCCGACGGTGTCGTGGTGTCGGCGTGGATCCTGTTCACGACCGCCACCGCGGTGGTCGCGGCGGCGGCCTGGCCGGTGGTGTCGCGGCGGAACCTGGGGCGGATCGCGTCCTACATCTACGCCGGCGGCGTCCTCACCGTGATCGTCGCGCTGGCCTGGTCTTATACCTTCGGCTGGGCATATGTGGTGATCGCCTGCCTGTTCATCGTCACCACCGGCGTGCGCAACCTGGACTGGACCACGCTGGGCCGTGGAATCGCCATCTATACGACCGGCACCGCGGTTGTCGCGGTGTTGTCCGCCTTCAATATTCGGCGTGCGCTCAGCGAAGCGCCCCGTCCCGCACCGGGTCTGCCCGCCTGGGGCTGGCCGGTGTGGGAAATCGCCGCGCTGCTAATAGCTTTCGGCGCGATCTGGATCGTGGTGGAGCTGTGGCTGCGTGCGCGGGTGCTGCTGCGCCAGATCCGGGAACTGCACCGCTTGATGATCGGCCGCTTCCCCGAGGTGCTCGCGCACGATCAGACCGGAACCTCCACCCAGCTCAAGGCTTCCGACCAGGTCGCCCAGATCATGGACGCGCTGTATCTGCAGTCCGGCGGCGGCGTGGAGCTGATGGCCGCGGGTAAGCCGCCCGCCTCGATCGTGGAGCGGGCCGACATGGTGGCCGAGTGGGCCCGAAACCCCTTGGGCGACATCGTGTGTGACTCGCGCTGGATCGCGCCGCCGGAGGGTATCAGCCCGCGCGGCTGGGTGCAGGCCATCGCCCGCTCCTTCGACGCCTACAGCGGCGTGGAAGCGCCGGCGCGGAACTCCGCACACGGGTAGCGATTTCATTTGCAAGTACATCTCGGCTGAGTTTGCCAGAACCGCCCAATTGGTCTGATTCGCTTCGTGGAGCGAATTCAACTCGGGCAGCAGAAAATCCGGCACGGCCAAAGGCCGAGCCGGACTCAGCTGCTACGACGCATACCCCCCTGGCCAACTGAGTTCGAAGACACATGGGTAACACGTCGGGCACCCCAAAGGAGCCCGCCTTACACACACCACCGCCGACGCCCCCGACAGCCGTCGGGCGGTGACCTTACTGGCCCCTATTCAGTTCCGTCCGGCGGGATTTCGGGCAAGCCTTCACTGGCCCGAAGCTTCTCCGCCATCGAGGTGAGGAGGTTCTGTGATTCTTCGGACAGGTCGAACGCTCTACTCGACAGCCGTCGCAGTCCATAGCCCTGCAGCTGGGACAGCAGCTCCAGATCGTGATCGATCTTGGCGGCATAGATGTCGTTGAAGAAGTAGTCCGGCTTGACCTTGAAGAACTTGGCCAGTGCAGCCACCGTTTCGTCCGACGGGTTCGTCCGTTGTCCCGACCGCAACTGCGAGAGATACGGTTTCGAGATCGGATGCCCGGAGGCTGTCAGCGCAGCCGCAACCTCCGCGTTGGTGTGCGGCTTGCGCCCCGGGGGATGCACGGTTTCGAACAGCTTGTTCAGCCGCGCCGCGAAATCAGCCATTGTGAGCCGCCCAATTCCCTTCGCTGTACTAACAGTCGTTATCTCGGATACGTATCATTGATATTAGCGGCTCAGTAACTGAAAACCTACGCCTGATTCCGGATTTCCTTGAAGCTTCTAGGTGTGCCTCGAGCGAAGTCACTGGGACCGTAGCGTTTGCGGGTCGCCCCAAGGTCTCTGGTGGAGACGTGACAAGCACCGGTTCTGGCCCGTCGCAGAGGTCTTCCGCGACGGACCAATGATAGCCGTAAGATAGCTGACGTCTCATCTACTTCTCTGTACCGCCGATTGTGTGGCGTACGACACGTTTTGACGCTTCTGGGATGAACGTTCAACAAACGGGGTGGAATCTCGTTGAGTCCTAAAGTCGCTCGATGATGGTGCCGGTGGCGAGCGCGCCGCCGCAGCACATCAAGATCATGGCGGTGCTCTTGCCGGTGCGCTCCAGCTCGTGCAAAGCCGTTGTGATCAGCCGGGATCCGGTGGAGCCGACCGGATGGCCGAGTGCGATCGCGCCGCCGTTCACGTTCACCCTATCCATGTCCGGCTTGTGCACCGACGCCCAGGACAGCACTACCGAGGCGAAGGCCTCGTTGATCTCGAACAGATCGATGTCGGACATGCTCATGCCGGACTTGTCGAGCAGCCGCTGACAGGCCTGCACCGGCCCGTCCAGGTGGAACTCGGGCTCGCTGCCGACCAGTGCCTGCGCCACGATCCGGGCGCGCGGGCGCAAACCGCGCTGCTGCGCGGCCTTTTCGTCCATGAGCAGCACGGCCGCGGCGCCGTCGGAGATCTGGGAGGAGGTGCCCGCGGTGTGGATCCCGCCCTCCAGAACCGGCTTCAACTTGGCCAGCCCCGCCCGGGTGGTGTCGCGCAGGCCCTGGTCCCGGCTGACGTCGAGGGTCTCGCCGGTCGGGTTCCCCTCCTTGTCGACCTGCGGCGCGTCCTTGATGGTGAGCACCTCGCGGTCGAAGCGGCCCTCGGCCCAGGCCTGCGCGGCCAGGCGCTGCGAGCGTTCGCCCAGTTCCTCGACGTCGTCGCGGGTGATGCCGCGGCGCTTGGCGATCCGCTCGGCGGCCTCGAACTGGTTCGGCATATCGATATCCCAGGAGGCGGGGCGGCGCGGACCGGCATGGGTTCCGACGTTGGCGCCCAGCGGGACATGGCTCATCGACTCCAGGCCGCAGGCCAGGCCCACCTCGATGGCGCCGGTGGAGATCAGGCCCGCGACCAGGCCGACGGCCTGCTGCGCCGAGCCGCACTGGTTGTCGATGGTGACCGCGCCGGCCTGCCAGGGGAGTCCGGCGTGCAGCCAGGCGGTGCGGGTGACGTTGTTGCCCTGCTCGCCGACCTGCATCACGCAGCCGCCGATGACCTGCTCGACGAGGATCGGATCCAGTTCCGCCTTGTCGAGGATCCCGCGCTGGGCGGCGCCGAGCAGTTCGGCGGCGTGCAAGCCGGCGAGCCAGCCGTTGCGCTTGCCGATCGGGGTGCGAGCTGCCTCGACGATTACGGGTGTGCCCATGTCCAAATCCTTCTTTTGCTCAGACCCTGTGTTCGGGACAGAAAACTGGAACGCGTGTTAGTCGGTCCCCTAGATCTTCTTTACTAGTAATACCCCCTGTGCTGCAATGAGTGTAGAACGTGTTTCAGTTCTCAAAGGAGACAACTGGTGGTTCACACTCGTCCTGATCTGCCCGAGGGTTTCGACGTCACCGATCCGGATATCTACGCACAGCGCGTCCCGGTCGAGGAGTACGCGGAACTGCGCAAGTCCGCGCCGGTCTGGTGGAATCCACAGCCGCCGGAAGTCGGCGGTTTCCACGACGACGGCTTCTGGGTGGTGAGCAAGCACGCCGACGTCAAGGAGGTCTCGCGGCGGAGCGAGGTCTTCTCCACCTTCGAGAACACAGCGCTGCCGCGCTTCAACGACGACATTCCGCGCGAGAACATCGACATGCAGCGACTGGTGCTGCTGAACATGGACGCGCCCGACCACACCAAACTGCGCAAGATCATTTCGCGCGGCTTCACCCCACGCGTCATCAACGGTCTGCGCGCCGAGCTGTCCGCGCGGGCCGAGGGGATCGTCAAGCGCGCTGCCGAAGAGGGCGCGGGCGACTTCGTCACCCAGATCTCGTGCGAACTTCCGCTCCAGGCCATCGCCGAACTGATCGGCGTGCCGCAGGAGGACCGGATGAAGGTCTTCCAGTGGTCCAACGAGATGACCGGCTACGACGACCCCGAATTCGCCGATGTCGATCCGATGGCCTCGTCCATGCAGATCCTCAGCTATGCCTACGAGATGGCCGAGGCGCGCAAGGCGTGTCCCGCCAACGACCTGGTCACCAAGCTGATCGAGGCCGACATCGACGGCGACTCGCTCAAGCCGGAGGAGTTCGGCTTCTTCGTGATCCTGCTGGCGGTCGCGGGCAACGAGACGACACGCAATGCCATCACGCACGGCATGATGGCATTCCTTGATCACCCCGAGCAGTGGGAGCTGTTCAAGAAGGACCGCCCGGCGACCGCCTACGACGAGATCATCCGGTGGGCCACCCCGGTCACCTCGTTCCAGCGGACCGCGCTGGAGGACACCGAGATCGGGGGAGTGCAGATCAAGAAGGGCCAGCGGGTCGTCATGCTCTACCGCTCGGCCAACTTCGACGAGGACGTCTTCGAGCAGCCGGAGCGGTTCGACATCCTGCGCAAGAACAACGACCACCTGTCCTTCGGCGGCACCGGCGCGCACTTCTGCATCGGGGCGAACCTGGCGCGGCTGGAAGTCGAGCTGATCTTCAACGCGATCGCCGATCACCTGCCGGACATCACCAAGCTCGGTGATCCGAAGCGGCTGCGGTCGGGTTGGCTGAACGGCATCAAGGAATTCCAGGTCGACTACAAGACCAAGAGTGGCGGCTGCCCGGTCGCGCACTGACCGGCCGCACCCGCACGAAGGCCCCGAACCGGCACGTCCCATGCGGTTCGGGGCCTTGGCGTGCTGAACCCGGAGGTCAGCGGTCCTTACTCGGCGGCCTTCATGGTGGCCATGGCGCGCTCGGTCTCCCAGAACGCGCGTAGCGCCGCGATCTTCCCGGCGTCGTCCACCTTGTAAGTGAAGACGCCCTCGGCATCGATCTGCTGGCCGGCGATGCGGGTGCGGATCTTGCCGGTGAAGGCGACCTCGTGACCGCAGGCGAACGAGTCGTCGAACAGGAACTCGATCGATTCGGTCTTCGCGATGGCCTTGTCCCAGAACGCCGCGATGGCCTCGGGACCCCGGTGACCTTTGCCTTCGGGGTCGAATCCGGAAGGGCCGACGGGGTCTTCGACAATCCCGTCGGCCGCGAACAGCGCGACCCAGGCGTCCTTGTCCCGGGACCGCACGGCCGCCTGCGAAGCGCGGCCCGCAATCACCGCCGGATGGTTCTCGTTCGTCATGGCTTTTCCGATCCGACAACCCACATGGAGAAGTACTGCGAGCCGCCGCCGTAGGCGTGACCCATGGCCTTGCGCGCGTCCTTGACCTGGTAATCCCCGGCCCGGCCCATGACCTGCTTGGCGGCTTCGGCGAACCGGATCAGGCCGGAGGCGCCGATCGGGTTCGAGGACAGCACGCCGCCGGACGGGTTCACCGGGATCTTGCCGCCGATCTCGGTCTCGCCCTTGTCGGTGAGCTTCCAGCCTTCGCCGGGTGCGGCGAAACCGAGGTTCTCCAGCCACATCGGCTCGAACCAGGAGAAGGGGACATAGATTTCGGCGGCGTCGATCTCTTCGATCGGGTTGGTGATGCCCGCCGCCTTCCACAGTGCGGCGGCCGCGTCCTGGCCGGCCTGCGGGTTGACCTGGTCGCGTCCGGCGAAGGTGGTCGGCTCGGTGCGCATGGCGGTGCCGTGCACCCACGCGACCTTCTTGCCTTCGGCTTCGACCACGGCGGCGGCTTCGGCGTCGCCGATGACCAGCGCGCACGCGCCGTCCGAGGACGGGCAGGTCTCGTCGAATCGGATCGGGTCCCACAGCATCTGCGAGGCCAGCACTTTGTCGACGGTGATGTCGGGCTGATGCAGATGCGCGAGCGGGTTCTTGGCGCCGTTGCGGCGGTCCTTCACCGCGACCAGTGCGCCGATATGGCTCGGGGCGCTGGACCTGCGGATATAGGAGCGCACGTGCGGCGCGAAGTAGCCGCCCGCACCCGCGCCCACCGGCATGGTGAACGGCACCGGAATAGACAACGCCCACATGGCATTCGATTCGGACTGCTTCTCCCAGGCCACCGCGAGCACCCGCTTGTGCATGCCCGCCTGCACCAGGTTGGCGGCCACGACACCGGTGGAGCCGCCGACCGAGCCGGCCGTATGCACGCGGAGCAGGGGTTTTCCGGTAGCGCCCAGGGCGTCGGCCATCATGAGCTCGGGCATCATGACGCCCTCGAACATGTCCGGCGCCTTGCCGACCACGACCGCGTCGATGTCGGCCATGGTGAGGCCGGCGTCTTCGAGCGCACGATCGATTGCCTCGCGGCACATCCCCGACATGGAGACGTCGGTTCGTTTCGTCACGTGATGGGTCTGGCCGGTGCCGAGCACCGCGGCGGGGCCGGGTGCATTCAAAGACGTCATCGGGTGCCCTCCAAAACAGTAACCAGGTTCTGCTGCAGCGCCGGGCCGCTGGTCGCGTGCGCGAGTGCACGATTAGCTGAGCCCGCCATAATCGCCCGTGCGGCGAATCCGATGCGCTCCAATCCGGCGGCGAACATCGGGTTTGCTACCAGTGCGCCACCGGAGGGGTTCACCCGAGTTCCCGGCTTCAAGCCGATCGCCTCGGCGAGGATCAGCTGCTGGTGGCTGAACGGCGCGTGCAGTTCGGCGATATCGAATCCGGTGGTGTCGCCACCGGTCACCGCCTGCGCCGCCGCCGCGGTGGAGGGGGATACGGAGAGGTCGCGGGCGCCGAGCATCGGGGTGTCGATGCGGTGCGCCATCCCGGTGATCCAGGCCGGGCGCTCGCACAGTTCCTTGGCGCGCTCGCCCACTGCCAGCACAATCGCGGCCGCACCGTCGGTGACAGGCGCGATGTCGTGCGCGCGCAGCGGATCGGCCACATACGGTGTGGCGAGCAGAGATTCGAGATCGCCGTCCGGGCCGGCGGCGACCGCGGCCATATCCCGCTCGGTCCAGCGGCCCGCGGCCAGCCCGGCCCGGGCCTGCAAGCCCGCGATGGCGTGCGAATCCGGCCACAGCGGCGTGACGGTGTACGGGTCGAGCTGCATGGTCAGCACCTGGCGCAGCGTGCCCGCCGAAGATTTGCCGAAGCCGTACACCAGTGCGGTCTGGGCCTGGCCGGACCGCAGTTTCACGAACGCCTCGTACAGCGCCCAGGCGGCGTCCATCTCGACGTGCGACTCGTTGATCGGCGGCACCGCGCCGATCGCGTCGACCGCGGAGATGAACGAAAAAGCGCGTCCGGCAAGGTAATCCGAGGAGCCCGAGCACCAGAAGTCGATGTCGGACTTGGTGATGCCGAGGTCGGCGTAGAGCTGCTGGAAGCAGGGCACCAGCATTTCGACACCGTTGGTGGTGCCGAAGGTCTCCGGTACATGCGGCGCGTGGGCGAACCCCACCACCGCGATGTCGGTGGAATTGTCAGTCAACGTACGCGGCCTCTCAGAGGTGATGCTTGTAGGTGTCGTAGTCGGCGTCGGGTTCGCCGGACGGCTCGAAGTGGTCCACGTTGGACAGGCCGAAGCCCCACTCCTCGCGCGGTTTCCACACCGCCTGCACCCGCATGCCCATGCGCACTTCGCTTGCCTCGCAACCGAGTACGAGATGCAGGACCGGGATGTCGGCGCCGTCGAGCAGGACGTAGGCGGCCACGTAGGGCGGCTTGATGCGCTGACCCAGGAACGGCACGTTGACGATGCAGAAAGTGGTGACGGTGCCGTGATCGGACAGCTCGACGTAGTCGTTGGTCGGCAGGCCGTTGGTCGGATTCGCGCCGCGCGGCGGGAAATACACCTTGTCGCCGTCGCCGGAGCGGGCGCCGAGCAGCTTGCCCTCGGCCAGGCCGCGCAGGTAGACGGTCTCCTGCGGCGAGGCGTTGTGGCTGTAATGCAGGTCGACGGGCGTGACGATCTCGGTGATCGGCTCCCGCTCGTCGCTGGAATCCGCTGGGGCGGTGGAGGTTTCGCCCGGCTCGAAGCAGGCGATGTCCTTGATGCTGCCGGTGGTTTCGGCGGCCCAGCGGGCGCGCACGCGCATGCCGGTCGAAATATCCTGCGGCGTAGCGACATCCACGGCATGCAGCAGCGCGCTGTCGGCGCCGTCGAGGCGGATCAGCGCGTAGGCGAAGGGCCGGTCGAACGGCTGGCCGGGCAGCACGTCGGCCACCCAGCTCCAGGATTCGACGGTGCCGACATCGGCCACGGTCACGAACTCCGTCAGCGGCGCGGCGGTCACCGGATCGTATTCCGGCGGCGGCACCAGCACGCGTCCGTCCGAGCCGCGCACGCCGATCACCTGATGCCCGCGCAAGCCGGTCAGGAACTTGCCGATGGTCGGTCCGACCGAGCGGGTGTAGTCGAAGTGCATCCGGAGGGGCGCACTGAGTACATCGGGCGTCGCTGTGTTCAATTCCGCCCCTTTCTCATCCGTAACTACGCCGGATGCGGTATTCCCCTGAGTCACGACATCGAGTAGAACAGGTTCTTATTCTGGTGGCAAGCATCGGGAGAGCCTAGGGTCCGATGTGAGCTCGGCCACGGCGGCCTCGGCGACGGAGAAGGAGACACCTGATGAAGTTCGGATTGCAGCTCGGGTACTGGATGGCACAGCCGCCGGCCAACGCCGGGGAGTTGGTGCAGGCCGCCGAGGCTGCCGGCTTCGACGCGGTGTTCGCCGCCGAATCGTGGGGTTCGGACGCCTTCGGGCCGCTTACCTGGTGGGGATCGCAGACCGAGCGGGTGCGCCTGGGCACGTCGGTGGTTCAGGTGTCCGCGCGTACGCCGGCCGCCACCGCGATGCACGCGCTCACCCTGGATCACCTCAGCGGCGGCCGCGCGGTGCTGGGCCTGGGCGTCTCCGGCCCGCAGGTGGTCGAAGGCTGGTACGGGCAGCCCTTCGCCAAGCCGCTGGCGCGCACCCGCGAGTACGTGGACATCATTCGCAAGGTGCTGGCGCGCGAGGCGCCGGTGACCAATGCCGGGCCGCACTACCCGCTGCCCTATACCGGGCCGGGCGCGGTCGGTCTCGGCAAGCCGCTGAAGCCGATCGTGCACCCGCTACGTGCGGATTTGCCGATCTGGCTGGGCGCGGAGGGCCCGAAGAACGTGGCGCTGACCGCCGAGATCGCGGACGGCTGGCTGGCGATCTACTTCGCTCCGCGGCTGGCGAACATGTACAACGACTGGCTCGATGAGGGCTTCGCGCGGGCTGGGGCGCGCCGCACCCGGGAGACCTTCGAGATCGCCGCGAGCTGCCAGGTGGTCATCACCGACGATCCGGCCGCCGAACTGGAGAAGATGCGCTGGATCATGTCGCTCTACATCGGCGGCATGGGTGCGCCGGAACAGAACTTCCACGCCCAGGTCTACAAGCGGATGGGCTACGAGCGCGAGGTCGACGAGATCAGCCGGCTGTTCCTGTCGGGCAAGAAGGCCGAAGCCGCGGCGGTGGTGCCGGACGAGCTGATCCTGGACACCGCGATCATCGGCCCGGTCGAGCACGTCCGCGAACAGATCAAGGTCTGGGAGGCCGCGGGCGTGACCATGATGCTGGTTTCGGCCGCCGACGCGGCGCAGGTTCGGCAGCTGGCCGAGCTCGCCTCGTGATAACCCTTGTTCATTGATAGAACACGTTCTAGATTCATTGAGGTGACGATGACCACAATCGATCCCGATACCCGCCTGCGGATGCCTGTGCACAACGGGTTCAGCCTGCTCGCTGGACTGCGGCGGCACAAGAACTCTCCGGTGGTCACGCTCGGGGACACCGTGCTCACCGGCGCGGACGTGCTCGACGCCATCAGTCAGTACGTGGCCGCGTTCGAAGCCAACGGCATCGAAACCGGCTCTCCGGTAGGCGTTCTCGCGTTGAACCGGCCCGAGGTGCTGTTCACCATCGCGGCCGGGCAGGCGCGCGGGCACCGGCGGACGGCGCTGCATCCCATCGGCGGCCTGGACGATCACGCGTATGTCCTTGCCGACGCGGGCATTACGACGCTGATCCTGGATCCGGTGCCGATGTTCGTGCAGCGCGCCCGCGACCTGGTGGACCGCGTCGAGGGGTTGACCAAGGTGCTGGTGCTCGGCCCGGTGCCGGACGAATTGTCCGATGTCGGTGTGGATTTCCTCGCCGAGGTGGCGAAGTACGAGCCCGGTCCGGTCGACGCCGTGGAGCTGCGGCCCGAGGACGTCATCTCGGTCAGCTACACCGGCGGCACCACCGGCAAGCCCAAGGGCGTGGTCGGCACGGCGCAGGCCATGGCCACCATGACCCAGATCCAGCTGTCGGAATGGGAATGGCCGAAGCGGCCGAAATTCCTTATCTGCACACCACTTTCGCATGCGGGCGCGGCGTTCTTCCTGCCCGTGGTGCTGCTCGGCGGCGAGTGCATCGTGGTCCCGCGCTTCGACGCCGGTGAGGTGCTCAAAGCGATCGAGGAGTACAAGATCAGCGCCACCATGCTGGTGCCGTCGATGATCTACGCGCTGCTCGACCATCCCGACGTGGACAAGCGGGACCTGTCCTCGCTGGAAACCGTGTACTACGGCGCGTCCTCGATCGATCCGACCCGGCTCACCCAGGCCATCGAGAAGTTCGGCCCGATCTTCGCCCAGTACTTCGGCCAGTCCGAGGCCCCGATGGCGATCAGCTACCTGGGCAAGGAGGAGCACGACAAGGAGCGGCTCACCTCGTGTGGCCGTCCCTCCGCCGCCCTGCGGGTCGCGTTGCTCGACTCCGAGGACAACGTCGTCGCCCCCGGCGAGGTCGGCGAAATCTGTGTCTCCGGACCGCTGCTGGCGGCCGGCTACCTGAATCTCCCCGAGGTGACCGCCGAAACCTTCAAGGACGGCTGGCTGCGCACCGGCGACCTGGCCCGCCAGGACGCGGACGGCTTCCTGCACATCGTCGGCCGCAGCAAGGACATGGTCGTCACCGGTGGCTTCAATGTGTTCCCGCGCGAGGTGGAAGACGTTGTCGCCGAACACGACAGCGTCCTCGGCGTGGCCGTGGTCGGCGTCCCGGACCCGCAGTGGGAAGAGGCCGTCACCGCGGTCCTCGTGCTCGACCCGGCCATCGCCGCCGACGAAGCCGCGGTGCAGAAGGTGACCACCGAAATCTCCCAGACCGTGAAGCAGCGCAAGGGCTCGGTCCAGGTGCCCAAGCACTACATCGTCGTCGACCAGCTGCCGCTCACCGGCCTCGGCAAGCCCGACAAGAAGGCCATCCGGGTCCTCGCCAACGAGCGGTTGGGTATCTCCTGACCCAGGAACCACGGGCGGCTTGGTGGTCGAGTCGCCCGTAACGAATCTGCCCCCGTCCAGAGCCAGGACGGGGGCAGATCTCGTTTCGGCGGGGCGCCTCAGGCGTCCGTGCGCAGTTCCATCGGGAGATCGAAGAGCGGGAACAGTTTTTCGGTGTCGAGGAAGAAGTTCAGGCCGGCGATGGCGTCGCCGTCGAGTTCCAGAATCGTGATCGACCACGGCATGTAGACGCCCGGTTCCTCGGTCGGCTTGTAGTGGCCGAAGGCGATGTGTCCGTTGGCGCCTTCCAAGCGGATCATCTTGGAGCCCTCGCACGCGCTGCCGGTGCCGAGCATGAACTCGGCGACGTTCTGCGGGCCCGAGATCCAGAGGTCGAACGGCGGCATCGACAGTGCCACATCGGCTTTCAGCAGCGTGGTGAGGGCGTCCATGTCGTAGGCCTCGAAGGCCGAGACGAAATTGTCGACCAGCTTGCGCTGGTTCTCGTCGGCTTCGTCGAAGTCGTCGAAATCGCTGGGCTGCACCTTGGACATGGTGGCCCGGGCCCGTTGCAGCGCGCTGTTCACCGACGCGGGGGACATGGTGAGCGCCTCGGCGGTCTCGTTGGCGGAGAACCGCAGCACCTCGCGCATGATCAGGATGGCGCGCTGGGTGGCGGGCAGGTGCTGACAGGCGGCGACGAAGGCCAGGCGCAGCGTGTCCTTGGTGGAGGCGTGCTCGGCCGGGTCCGCGCCGAAGGCCAGGGCGTTGGGGATCGGCTCGATCCAGACGTAATCCGGCTGCGGCGGCGGGAGGGTGGAATCGGGGCTGCTGGGGCCGTTGAGGTCCATCGGCCGGGCCCGGCGCTGCGGGCCGTCGAGCATGTCCAGGCAGACGTTGGTGGTGATGCGGTACAACCACGAGCGCAGGCTGGCGCGGCCCTCGAACGAGTCGTAGGACTTCCAGGCGCGGGTGAAGGTCTCCTGCACGGCATCTTCGGCTTCGAAGGAGGAACCGAGCATGCGGTACGCGTAGGCGCATAGCTCGCGCCGGTGCCCCTCGAACGACGCGAGCACGTCGGGGGTGAGGGTGGCGGATCTGGCCGAGTCGTTCATGGATGTCACGATGCCACAGCCCACCGACAAGTCACAGAGGGCAATTTGCCCGAACCGGATCGCCGCACGGGCTTTTCACCAGCGGTTTCAAGATCATTCACCGGTGTAGGTCTTTCGCTTCGCGAAGGATCCTGACAGGAGCGATGAATTTCGATTCGGACGTCCGTCCTTATTCGTGACGGCACCACCGCCCGCGAAAGGACGAAAACATGAGCAGCAAGATGATTTTCATCAACCTCCCGGTCGAGGACCTGAACCGGTCCAAGGCCTTCTACGAGGCGGTCGGCTGGAAGGTGAACGCGGATTTCACCGACGAGAACGCCGCCTGCATCGTGGTCGACGACAATATTTGCCTGATGCTGCTGACCAAGTCCTTCTTCACGACGTTCAGCCAGCGGCCCGTCGCCGACACGGTCGCCGCCACCGGCGCCGCGTACGCGCTATCGCTGGCCAGCGCGGACGAGGTCGACGTGCTGACCGACGCGGCCGTCGCCGCGGGCGCCACCGAGGAGCTGTGCCCGGACAAGCGCGCCCAGGAGGCCGAGGTCGGAATGCACGGCCGGACCTTCATCGATCCGGACGGTCACCAGTGGGAGCCGTTCTACATGGCGTATCAGGCGGCATGATCGCGTCGCCCGGCGGGAGCCAGGACCCAACTGCGGTGGGTCCAGGCGCTCGCCGGGCAGACGGTGCTACTGGCCGGTGAAGTTCGGCGTGCGCTTCTCGGCGAAGGCCTTCGGGCCCTCCTTGGCGTCGGCGGACCGGAACACCGTCATCCCGATCTTCGCTTCGATCTGGAACGCGTCCAGCTCGTGCATGCCCTCGGTTTCGCGCAGCGTGCGCAGGATTGCCTGCACTGCCAGCGGGCCGTTGTTCGAAATCTGCGCCGCCAGTTCCAGCGCCTTGTCCAGGGCGGTGCCGTCCGGCACCACATGCCCGATCAGCCCGTACTCCTTGGCTTCGGCGGCGGTGATGTGCCGTCCGGTCAGCAGGATGTCCGCGGCGACGGTGTAGGGAATCTGGCGCGCCAGCCGCACCGCCGACCCGCCGAGCGGGAACAGGCCCCAGCGCGCCTCGGAGACACCGAATTTCGCGCTCTCGGCGGCCACTCGAATGTCGGTGCCCTGCAAAATCTCCGTGCCACCCGCGATGGCCGCGCCCTCCACGGCCGCGATCAGCGGCTTGGTGAGGCGGCGGCCCTTGAGCAGCGCCGGGAGGTTGGCCGGGTCGAAACTGGATTCGTTGTCACCGGGGTGCCTGGCGCTCATCGCCTTGAGGTCCATGCCCGCGCAGAAGGTCCCGCCCGCCCCTGTAAGGATGGCCACACGGATGTCGGGATCGCTATCAACCTGATCCCAGGCGTCGCGCATGATCGCCATCATCTCCGCGGACAGGGCGTTGCGCGCCTCGGGGCGATTCATCGTGACGATGAGAACGTGATCGCGCTTTTCGACGAGGCAGTGCGGCATAGAGGTTCTCCTGACTTTTGACGCTTGCCAGGGACAGTAACACGTTCTATTTTAGGGCTGTGAGCTACAACATAGCGGACCTTGTCGAACACGCCATCGACCTCATGCCGGATCGCGTCGCGCTGGTCGACGACGCCCGCGAGGTGACTTACGCACAGCTGGAGGAGCAGGCCAATAAACTGGCCCACTACCTGCTGGAACACGGTGTCCAGCACGGTGACAAAGTGGGTCTCTACTCGAGGAACACCATCGAGGCCGTCATCGCCATGGTCGCGGTCTTCAAGGCCCGCGCGGTGTTGATCAACGTGAACTTCCGGTACGTCGAGAACGAGTTGCAATACATCTTCGACAATTCGGACATGGTCGCGCTGATTCACGAGCGTCGCTACACCGACAAAGTCGCCGCCGTCCGGTCGAACACCCCCAAGCTGGGAACCGTCATCGTCGTCGACGACGATACGACCGGAACCATCCCGACCGCAGCCGATTCAGTGGATTACGCCACAGTGCTGGCGGAGTCCTCGGGCGAGCGTGACTTCGGCGAACGCTCCGGCGACGACATCTTCATGCTCTACACCGGCGGCACCACCGGCCTGCCCAAGGGCGTGATGTGGCGCCAGGAGGACTGGTGGCGGGTGCTCGGCGGCGGCATCAACTTCGTCACCGGCGATCGCATCGAGGACGAATGGCAGCAGGCCAAGACCGGCGCCGGCAACGCGCAGATGGTGCGCTACCCGATTCCGCCGCTGATCCACGGCGGCTCGCAGTGCGCGGTGTTCCACACGCTCTTCGACGGCGGCAAGGCGATCCTGCTGCCGGAGTTCAGCGGGCACGGCGTGTGGCAGGCCATCGACCAGCACACGGTGAATTTAATCTTCATCACCGGTGACGCGATGGCCCGCCCGATGCTGGACGCACTCAAGGAGGGCAACCCGAAAACCGGTGAGCCCTACAAGCATTCGACCCTGTGGGCGATGGCCTCCAGCGCGGCGCTCTTCTCGCCGACGCTCAAGGACCAGTTCATGGAAGAACTTCCGAACACCATGATCACCGACTCGATCGGCTCCTCGGAGACCGGTTTCGGCGGTCTGGCCGTGGTCACCAAGGGTCAGACCCACACCGGCGGCCCGCGGGTGAAGATCGACGCCTCCACCGAGGTGCTCAACGACGAGGGCTACCCGGTCGAGCCGGGTTCGGGCCAGATCGGTTTCATCGCGCGCAAGGGCCACATCCCGATCGGCTACTACGGCGACGAAGCCAAGACCAAGGCGACGTTCAAGGAGTTCCACGGGGTGCGCTACTCCATCCCCGGCGATTTCGCCCGGGTCGAGGAGGACGGCACCGTCACCATGCTGGGCCGCGGTTCGGTCAGCATCAACAGCGGTGGCGAGAAGATCTACCCCGAAGAGGTCGAGGGCGCGCTGAAGATGCACCCGGAGGTCTTCGACGCGCTCGTCGTCGGCGTGCCGGATGAGCGCTGGGGTCAGCGGGTTACGGCCGTCGTGCAGTGCCGCGGCGACAAGCGCCCGACGCTGGAGGACCTGCGCCCGATCCTGACCAAGGAGATCTCGGCCTACAAGCTGCCGCGCAGCCTGTGGTTCGTCGACGAGATCAAGCGGTCCCCGGCGGGCAAGCCGGACTACCGCTGGGCCAAGGAGCAGACCGAGCTGCGCCCGGCCGACGAGCACGCCGAAGCCAGCAGCAAGTAAGTTCGGCTAAGGACCACCGGGCAAGGGCTGTCACCTGGGTGGCGGCCCTTGCCCCTTTTCCCTGCCCGGAACTGGAGATCGACATGGACAAGTTGCCGCCGCTGGCCTTCTTCGAGGCCACTCCGGACGGTTTCGAACCGTTGCCGTTCGCGCAGAGTGCCTGGTCGCCCACCATGATCAACGGCCCGGCCGTCTGCGGCCTGCTGGCCCGGGAACTGGAGAACCAGTTCTGCCCGGCGGGCTTCCTGCCGTCCCGGCTGACGGTCGACATGTTCCGGGCGCCGCAGAAGAAGCGCACCACCGTGCTGACCAAGGTGGTGCGCGAAGGCAACCGGATCGTGGTGGCCGACGCGGTCTTGCAGCAGGACGGGCAGGACATGGCGCGCGCGACCGCGATCTTCCTGAAGCAGTCCGAGCAGCCGCCGGGGGAGCGCTGGACGCGCGCTGAGGCGCCGCAGCCGCCGGACGTGCCACCCGCCGACGGCCCGACCGTCCCGTGGTGGAACAGCAGCGACAGCGCCGAAGGCTGGACCAATCGCATCCGGGACCATCAGAACGACGGCCACAAGAAGATGTGGCAGACACCGATTTCCGCGGTCCTCGGCGAGGCGCCGTCCTCGTTCGTCGGTGCGGCCATCATCGGTGAGTCGACCAGCCTGCTCACGAACTGGGGCACCGAGGGCGTCGGATTCATCAACGCCGACCTGACCATCGCGCTGGCCCGGCCGGCCGAGGGCCTGGAGATCGGCCTGGAGGCCGACAACCACATCAGCGTGGACGGCGTGGCCGTGGGCAGTGCGACGCTGTTCGATCGGCAGGGGGCTTTCGGCACCTGTGTGGTGACGGCGTTGGCGAACGCGCAGCGGGCGGTCAACTTCGGCAAGGGGTACCGGCACCCCGCGGAAATCGCCGCGCAGTAGGCGACAGCTCTTCGGCCCGCAGGCGACAGCGCTACGGCCCGCAGGACATTGTCCTGCGGGCCGTATTGTGTTGGGGGAGTGGGTCAGCGGGTTTGAAGCTCGGCAATGCGGAACGCCAGCTTGGTGCGAACCGCGGGGATGCGGGTGGCCAGCGACATCACGGTGTTGCGGAGCAGGCGGGCCGGGCGGGGGCGCAGGGTCGCCATGCGGGTCATCCGGTCGGTGAATGCGACGACTCCCAATGCGACTGGGCGGCGGGTGGTTTCGTAGGTGTCGAGCAGTGCCGCCGGTTCACCCTTGACCACCCGGGCGACCAGCGGCCCGAGGAAAGCGGCGTCTTGGATGCCGGTGTTCATGCCCTGGCCGCCGGCTGGGCTGTGCACGTGTGCCGCATCGCCGGCCAGTAGGATCCGGCCCGAACGGTACCGATCGGCGACCCGATGGTGCACCCGGAAACGCGAGCTCCACAGCACCTCGGTGACTTTCACGTCCCCGCCGGGGCCGCGCTTGTCGAGGATCGCCTGGATGTCCTCGGCCGTCGGGTGCTCGGGGGCCTGGTCCAGGGTGGCGACGACGCGGTAGCGGTTCGGTTCGTCGTGGTCGGGCAGCGGGGCCACCACGGTCACGCCTTCGGGTGAAAGGTGCAGCGCCACTTCGCTCCTGGCGATCGGCCAGGTCATCCGGACGTCGGCCAGGACGAACGATTCCGGGTAGCTGTCGCCGGTGAAGCCGATGCGCGCTTGGTCGCGGACGACGCTGTGCATGCCGTCGGTACCGATCACGTAGTCGGCCCGGATGCTTCCGGCTACACCGGCCGCGTCGGTGTATTCGACTGTGACGCTGTCCTTCCCGTCGACTACGCGGGTCACCTGGTAGGGGCGGTGCACCTGCCCGCCTGCCTTGTGCAGCCGGTCCAGCAGCACTTCCTCGGTGGTGTCCTGCGGAACCATCAGTGTGTAGGGGTATTCGGTGGGGAGTCCGCCGAACTCGATCTTCGCCAGGGTGCGTGCGCCGTCGTACACCCGGAAGGTCGGCACCACGATCCCGCGCCCGATCAGATCCTCCGCGAGCCCGAGCTCCTCGAGCACCTCCAGGGTCCGGGCGTGCACCACGGCGGCGCGAGAAGTGTTGGCGCCCTCCGCCTGTCGATCCAGCAGCAGGAAGTCGACGCCGGCGTCGGCGAGGGTGATCGCCGCGGTGAGGCCGGCCGGACCGGCGCCCACGATGACGACGGTGGTGGTCTCGGGGAGCGGGGTGGTGTTCATGGCGAACTCCTAAGTCAACATCTGTTTGCCAACGCTTGTTGACTTCAACTGTAAGTAGACCGCCTGGAAAAGTCAACAGATGTTGGCCTACAATCGTTGACATGACCGTCGAGCCTGATCAGACCCCTGCGCGCCGCTCGGACGCGACCCGCGCGAAGATCCTGGACGCCGCCCGCGCGCGCTTTGCCGCCGAGGGCTTTCGCAAGGCCACCGTGCGTGCGATCGCCGCCGACGCGGACATCGACCCATCCATGGTCATGCGCTACTTCGGCAGCAAAGACGGCCTTTTCGCCGCCGCCGTCGACATCTACCTGGAGCTGCCGGACCTGTCTGCTGCGGATCCGGAAGCCCTGGGCGACTTGCTGATTCGCCGCTTCCTGGCGATCTGGGAAGAACCCCCGGGCAATGAGGTCATGCTCACCCTGCTGCGCACCGCCATCACCGACGACGCCCTCGCCGATCGCGCCCGCGCCGTCTTCGCCGAGCAAGTGCTGCCCGCAGTCCTCCGATATGGCGATCCCGCCGACGCCCCCCGGCGCAGCGGGCTCATCGCCAGCCAGCTCCTCGGGTTGGCGCTCTGCCGCTACATCCTGCGGTTACCGCCCGTTGTCGCGATGACTCCCGATCAGATCGTTGTCGACGTCGCGCCCACCCTGCAGAACTACCTGACCTCGCAGCCCGGCTAGCGCGGCGGGGGAGTGTTTCGCCGTGCTCGGAGCGGCGAGGGTGATGCTCAGGATGGCTGGGCCGCTGCTGAGTCGACGGGATCGGCAACGCCGGAAAGGCTTTCGCTGGATTGAGCGAGGAGCCGGCGGAGGACGGCGAGGCCGTCGGGGCCGAGGGCATGGCTGAGCTGCTCTTCGATTGCCCGGATGTGCTGGGCGGCGGTGCGCAGGGCCTTGTGGCCGGAGTGGGTGAGGGCCACCAGGCGACCGCGGCGGTCGGCTGGATCGACGCGCCGTTCAACGTATCCGTAGCGCTCCAGGTGCGTGATCAATTCACCCATCGACTGCTGGGTCATGCCCGCGGCCTCGGCCAGGGCGCTGATGCGGGAACCGGCGGGGTCGAGATATCGGAAGACCGCGTAGTGGGCGGGGCGCAGGTTGTCGCCCAGGTCCGCGCGCAATCGGCTGTTCAGCTCGTGCTCGAAGCTGCGGCTGGTCTGAACGAGAAGCTTCAACAGGGTGGGTGGGGGTTCGGCGGCCATTGACACGATAGGAAGGTTACCTTCATATTGGAGTCATGGATAGCCCGAGTCTCACCTTCCGCAATGGCCACCGCGTCACCTTCGTCGAGGAGGGCTCGGACGAGCACGGTCGCTACCTCCGGCTCGAGCACCTGCTCCCGGCGGCCGGGCGGCAAGCCGGGCCGCATTGGCACCCGGTGCTCGCCGAGCGATGGTCGGTGCGGCGCGGCCGGCTGCGCTTTCGGATCGGTGGGGCGGAAGTGACAGCGGGGCAGGGTGATTCAGCTGCCGCCCCGGCCGGGGTGGTGCACGAGTTCTGGAGCGAGGAACCGGGCACGATCATCGATCACGAGATCCGGCCGCCGCTGCGGCACTGGGAGATGTTCCGGCTGTGGCAGGCGCTGGACGCCGCCGGGAAGACCACCAAGGGTGGCGTGCCGCGCAACCCGCTCGCGCTGGCCCTCCTGTGGGATTACCAAGACGGCTACCTGGGCGGCATCCCGGCCGGATTGCAGCGGGCAATCTTCGGCAGCCTCGCCCAGCTCGCCCGGCGCCTCGGGTACGAACGCCGGTGGCTGCCCGCTGTCGGTTCACCGCTGTGATCGCGTACGAACGCCGCTAACTGCCTGCTGTCAAGGCGGGTGCGGCAGTCGAACGGCCCGGCGGTGAAAACCGCCGGGCCGCTTCGTGTTCGCGGGATCAGGCCGGGTTGGCCAGGGCCGCGCCGATGGCGCGCAGGTGATCGGTGCCGGCGCCGAGTGCGAATTCGTTGTGCTTGGCCGCGGTGAAGTAGTTGTGCACGATGTGGTCGCGGTCGATGCCGACGCCGCCGTGCACGTGCACGACGGTGTGCGCGACCCGGTGGCCGGCGTCGGCGGCCCAGAACTTGGCGGTGTGCACCGCTTCGCTGCTGGGCAGGCCTTCGGACAGCCGCCAGGCGGCCTGGGTGACCGCCAGGCGCAGGCCCTGGATGTCGATGTAGGCGTCGGCGAGGCGCTGAGCGACGGCCTGGAAGGCGCCGATCGGCTTGCCGAACTGTTCGCGCTCGCGCGCGTAGTCGGCGACCAGTTCCAGCGACTTCTCCAGGGTGCCGAGCTGCTGGGCGGACAGGCCGATCCAGGCCCGGGTGAGCACCCAGTCCAGGATCTCCGCGCCGGCTTCCACCGTGCCGACCAATTCGGCCGGGGTGTCGTGCAATTCGACCTCGAACTCGGCGCTGAAGTCGACCACCCGCTGCGCGGTCAGCGTGACCGAGGCCTCGGACGGATCGACCAGGAACAGTGCCGGAGCGCCGGAGACGGTGGCGGGCACCAGGATTCGGGCGGCCCGATCGGCGTAGGGCACGGTGGTCTTGTTGCCGACCAGCCGCCACCCGCCGTCCGCCTCGCGCGCGACGGTGGTGGGCTTGGCCGGCTCCCAGTTGTGTTCCTCGGCGAGCGCGGCGGTCAGGATGACCTCGCCCGTCGCGGCCTTGCTCGCCCATTCCCGCTGTGCGGCGGAGCCGTACGCGGCGAGCGCGCCTGCGCCGACCACGATCGAGGACAGATACGGCACGGCCGCCACGGCCTTGCCGAGTTCGCGCAGCACCGCGGTCTGCTCCAGGATGCCGAAGTCGCCGCCGCCCAGGGCTTCCGGCAGCGCGGCGGCCAGGACACCGGTCTCGGCCAGGGAGTTCCACAGCGGCTCGTCGTAACGGCCTTCGGCGTCGAGTGCGCGCAGCCGGTCGGCGGTGACCAGCTTGCCGCACACCTCGGCGGTCAGCCCGGCCAGGTCGTTCTGGGCTTCGGTGGGAGTGAAATCCATTGGTATTCCCCTGTTCTCAGCGCGCGGAGGCCGGCTGGCGCAGCGCGGTCATGGCGATGATGTCGCGCTGGACTTCGTTGGTGCCGCCGCCGAAGGTCAGGATCAGCGCGGCCCGGTGGAAGCGCTCCAGCCGGCCGCGCAGCTCGGCGCCGGGGGATTCCTGGCGCAGGTAGGCCTGCGGGCCGAGGATTTCCATGAGCAGCCGGTAGGCCTCGGTCGCGAGTTCGGTGCCGTAGACCTTGCAGGTGGAGGCGTCCCACATCTTCGGCGCGGCCTCGCCGCCGTGGTCGGCGCCGCTGGCGACCTGCCAGTTCAGCAGCTTCAGGTACTCCACCTTGGCGTAGACCTTGGCCAGGTTGATCTGCACCCATTCCTGGTCGATCACGCGATCGCCGTTGGCGGCCTTGGTGTCCCGCGCCCACTCGATGGTCTGGTTCAGCGCGACCAGCAGCGGTCCGGCCGAGGTCAGCGCGACCCGCTCGTGGTTGAGCTGATTGGTGACCAGCGACCAGCCGCCGTGCTCCGGGCCGACCAGCGAGCTCACCGGGACCCGCACGTCCTGGTAGTAGGTGGCGCTGGTGTCGGGGCCGGCCATGGTGTGCACCGGCGTCCAGGAGAAGCCCTCGGCGGTGGTCGGCACGATGAGCATGCTGATGCCCTTGTGCTTCTTCGCGGTGGGATCGGTGCGCACGGCCAGCCACACGTAGTCGGCGTAGGCGATGAGGCTGGTCCACATCTTCTGGCCGTTGATGACGTAGTCGTCGCCGTCGCGCACCGCGGAGGTGCGCAGGCTGGCCAGGTCGGTGCCCGAGCCGGGCTCGGAATAGCCGATGGCGAAATGCAATTCGCCCGCGGCGATCTTGGGCAGGAAGAACTTCTTCTGCTCCTCGGTGCCGTAGTGCATGATCGTCGGCGCGACGGAGTTGATGGTCAGGAACGGCACCGGAGCGCCCGCGATGGCGGCTTCGTCGGTGAAGATCAACTGATCCATGGTGGTGCGGTCCTGGCCGCCGTATTCTTTGGGCCAGGCCATGGTGAGCCAGCCGTCCTTGCCCATCTGCTGGACGACCTCGCGGTAGACGTTGCCCTCGCCGTACTCACCGGTGGTGGAGCTCAGCGCCGCGCGGCGCTCCGGTGTGATCAGCCGCGCGAAGTAGTCGCGCAGTTCGGCGCGAAGCTCCTCCTGCTGCTGCGTGTACGCAATGCGCATGGCAGTACCTCAGCCTTCGTTCGAATCAAGTAAGACCGATGATTGCATATGAGTTGAAACATGTTCCAGTATTGAGTGCGGATCCGATCGATGGCGGCACAGCCCGCCGCCATGGCTTGTACGCTCGGACAAAGCTCGAACGAAGGAGTGACCATGAAGGTCGAAGTCGATCTCGATCAGTGCGAGGCGAACGGAATCTGTGTCGGATTCGCCCCCGACGTGTTCGATCTCGATGACGAGGACCAGCTGCACATCTTGGTGGACGACGTCGCGCCGGACCGGCTCGAGGATGTCAAAGACGCCGTCGCTCAATGCCCGAAGGCGGCGCTGAAGCTCATTTGATCGATGCTTGCTCCGGAGTAGAACACGTTCTAGAGTCGGCCCGGTGAGTGAACTGAACTTGGCGGGCAAGGTTGCGATCGTCACCGGCTCCGGTGCCGGACTGGGTAAGGCCGAGGCGCTCGCCTTGGCCGCCGCGGGCGCCGCGGTGGTGGTCAACGATCTCGCCGAAAGCGACGCGGTCGCGGAAACCCTCGCCGAAATCCGCGCGCTCGGCGCGAAGGCGGAATTCGTCGCGGGCAGCATCGCCGAGCGCAGCACCGCCGACGCGCTGCTGCGCACCGCGCAGGAGTCCTTCGGCAGCGTCGACATCGTGGTCAACAACGCGGGCATCACCCGCGACAAAATGCTGTTCAACATGTCCGACGAGGAGTTCGACGCGGTCGTCGCCGTGCACCTGCGCGGGCACTTCCTGCTGACCCGCAATGCCGCGGCCTACTGGCGCGCCAAGTCCAAGGAAGCGGGCGCTCCGGTGTACGGCCGCCTGATCAACACCTCCTCGGAAGCGGGTCTGCTGGGCCCGGCGGGCCAGGCCAACTACGGCGCCGCCAAGGCCGGTATCACCGCGCTGACGCTGACGGCCGCGCGGGCGCTCGCGCAATACGGCGTGCGCGCCAACGCGATCGCGCCGCGCGCTCGCACCGCGATGACCGAGGCCGTCTTCACCGACGCGCCGGAAGGCTCGGTGGATCCGCTCTCGCCCGATCATGTCGCTCGTTTGGTCGCGTTCCTCGCCTCGCCCGCGGCGGAGCAGGTCAGCGGTCAGTTGTTCGTGGTCTACGGACCGATGGTGGCGCTGATGGCGGCCCCGGTGGTGGAACAGCGCTTCGACGCGAGCGGCGATCAGTGGACGGCGGGCGACCTCGCGGCGACCCTCGGCGGCTACTTCGCCGAGCGTTCCGCCGACCAAACTTTCTCCGCGGGGCCCGCGCTGCGCGAGTTGGGCTGACGCGCAAATCAGCGGCCTGACCAGGGTTGCTGATGGTTGGCAAGTTCGGCCATGTCAACTTGATCAAGTGTCCAATTGTTGATCACGGCACCTGACTTTGTTAGACATGGGAGTCGGTGTGTGTGACGGCTCACAAGGCCTGAAGCGGACAGAACTGACACACGTTGCAAATACATAGGCTGATTCCGGGGAAAAGTGCAGCACAAAAGTGATCAAAACCTCACAGCCATCAGGTGAACATGTTCTAATCATCCCGAGCAATGCGGCTCCCGGGTGGGGCCGTGCTTTCAGCAACACGAGCACGTTGAGCAAGGAGGATCGCGAATGAACGAGGTCCTTGCCGTGCCGTTGCGGGCAGTCGGGGGGTTCTTCGAACTTGTCGCCGACGTGGCCCGGGCGAGCATTCGCAGGCCTTTCCAAGCGCGTGAGTTCGTTGATCAGTCCTGGTTCATCGCGCGCGTTTCCATCGTGCCGACCCTGCTGGTCGCCATCCCGTTCACCGTTCTGGTGAGCTTCACGCTGAACATCCTGCTGCGCGAGATCGGCGCCGCCGACCTCAGCGGAGCGGGCGCGGCCTTCGGCACCGTCACCCAGGTCGGTCCGATCGTCACCGTGCTGATCGTGGCCGGCGCCGGCGCCACCGCGATCTGCGCGGACCTGGGCGCGCGCACCATCCGCGAAGAAGTCGACGCCATGAAGGTGCTCGGCATCGACCCGATCCATCGGCTGGTGGTACCCCGGGTGCTGGCCTCGACCTTCGTGGCGCTGCTGCTGAACAGCCTGGTCTGCACCATCGGCATCCTCGGCGGCTTCCTGTTCTCGGTGTACCTGCAGGACGTCAACCCGGGGTCCTTCGTCAACGGCATCACGCTGCTGGTGCATCTGCCCGAGCTCATCATCTCCGAGGTCAAGGCGGGGCTGTTCGGACTGATCGCCGGCCTGGTGGCCTGCTACCTGGGCCTGAACGTCAAAGGCGGGCCCAAGAGCGTCGGCGACGCGGTGAACCAGACCGTCGTCTTCGCGTTCATGGCGCTGTTCGTGGTGAACGTCGTGGCCACGGCGGTCAGCATCAAGTTCGCGGCGCGGTGATCACATGGCCTTCGTGATCAATTCCCGCTTCCCCAAGACCGTCCGGCGCGTACGGCGCATGTCGGATTCGCTGGATACGGTCGGCAAGCAGGCGGTGTTCTACGGCCAGACCGTGGGCTCGGTCCCGCGTGCCCTGATCCACTACCGCACCGAGACCATCCGGCTGATCGCCGAGATCAGCATGGGCACAGGAGCTTTGGCGGTGATCGGCGGCACCGTGGTGATCGTCGGATTCCTCACGCTGTTCACCGGCGGCACCATCGCGGTGCAGGGCTACAGCTCGCTCGGCAATATCGGCGTCGAGGCGCTGACCGGCTTCTTCTCCGCGTTCCTCAACGTTCGTATCGCGGCGCCGGTCATCTCGGGTATCGGCCTGGCGGCCACCATCGGCGCGGGTTCCACCGCGCAGCTGGGCGCCATGCGGGTCTCCGAGGAGATCGACGCGCTGGAAACGATGGCCATCCGGCCGATTCCGTACCTGGTCAGCACCCGGGTGCTGGCCGGGATGATCGCGATCGTCCCGCTCTACGCGCTCGCGGTGATCTGCTCGTTCCTGGCCGCGCGCTTCGCCACCGTGGTCATCTACGGCCAGTCGGCGGGCGTCTACGACCACTACTTCTCCACCTTCTTGATCCCGAGCGACATCCTCTGGTCCTTCGCGCAGGCGATCCTGATGGCGCTGGCGGTCATGATGATTCACACCTACTACGGCTTTACGGCCGCGGGCGGCCCGGTGGGCGTCGGTATCGCGGTCGGTAAGGCGGTGCGCGCCTCGCTGGTCGCGGTGGTCACGGTGACCCTGCTGGTGTCGCTGGCCATCTACGGCACCTCCGGCAACTTTCACCTCTCCGGGTAAGCGGAATGGGAACGATGAAGCTCAAATTGGCCGGCGCCGCAATGGTGCTCACGCTGGCCGCGATCGTGGGGGTCGCGATGGTGATGTTCGTGGGCGGGTTCACCCCCACCGACACCATCACCGTGACCGCGCCGCGCAGCGGCCTGGTACTCGACACCGACGCCAAAGTGAAAGTGCGCGGCGTGGAGATCGGCCGGGTCGTCTCGGTCGATCATTCCGCGAACTCCGCGCGACTACACCTGGAAATCGACCCCGACAAATTGAAACTGGTGCCCGAGAACGTGGCCGTGGACATTCGGTCCACCACCGTGTTCGGCGCCAAGTATGTCAATTTCATTGTCCCGGATCAGCCCTCGAAATCCGCGCTGCGGCCGGGCGCGACCATCGCCGCGAACAAGGTGACGGTCGAATTCAATACGCTGTTCCAGCATCTGTCGGATCTGCTCGCGAAAGTGGAACCGGACAAGCTGAACGCGACCATGTCGGCGCTGGGGACGGCGCTGAGCGGGCGCGGTCAGAAACTGGGCGAATTGCTGTCCACCAGCAACTCGTATCTGCGCGACACCGTCAATCCGTATCTGCCGACGCTGCAAACGGATCTGGGCAAGACCGCCGAGGTCACCGGAATCTACGGCGACACCGCCGCCGACTTCCTGCGCACGGTGGACAACGCGACGGGCACCAGCCAGACCATCGCCGAGGAAGCGGGCAATGTGGACGCGCTGCTGGCCAATCTGATCGGGCTGGCCGACACCACCGGATCGGTGCTGCGGGACAACGAGTCTCAGCTGATCACCGCGCTGAATCTGATGACACCGACGGTGCAGTTGCTCTACGACTACCGGGCGGCTGCCGAGTGTGTGATCAACGCCGTCGGCAATTTGATGCCGCTGGCGGACCGGATCTTCGGCGGCATGTACGACGGCGTCGGCATGAACACCAACCTCCAGATGGGGTCCAAGCCCTACACCTTCCCGGAGGACCTG
This sequence comes from Nocardia sp. NPDC051832, assembly GCF_040681285.1. Classification (NCBI taxonomy): domain Bacteria; kingdom Bacillati; phylum Actinomycetota; class Actinomycetes; order Mycobacteriales; family Nocardiaceae; genus Nocardia; species Nocardia sp. NPDC051832. The sequence goes on along the minus strand of NZ_JBFAYL010000001.1, from coordinate 776,102 downwards.
CCCAAGGTGAACGCTACCGGCGGCCCGCGCTGTGAGGGCGTGGTCGACCGGGTGCCGGACAGCCATCACGGCTACGTGGTCACCGATACCAATGAAGGGGCGCCGTTCGTTCCGAACGCGACGCAGCCGCGGCTGGACGAAGGACAGCCCAAGGTCTTCGAAATCCTGTTCTCCGGCTTCGCGGGGGTGCATCAGCGGTGAGAAACACTGCGACACTGGTCAAGCTCTCCATCTTCACGCTGGTGATGACGCTGGTTTTCGCCGGCTTGGTGGTCGTCTTCAGTCAGATGCGTTTCGCGCGGGAAGACGGATACAAGGCGATCTTCACCAGCTCCTCGGGCATGCTGCCGGGGGCCAAGGTCCGGATCGCCGGCGTCCCGGTCGGTTCGGTCACTTCGGTGAAGGTCGGTAAGGACAATCTCGCGCACGTCGAATTCGATGTGGACCGCCGTTACGCGCTGCTCACCAGCACCCGTGCGACGATCAAATACGAGAACCTGGTCGGCGACCGCTACATGGAACTGCTGGAGGGCCCGGGCAGCGCCGACACGCTGCGCGAGGGCGGCACCATCGGCAAGGACAAGACCTCGCCCGCACTGGATCTGGACATGCTGCTCGGCGGTTTCAAGCCGCTGCTGCGTGGCCTGGACCCCGGCCAGGTCAACGACCTGACCTCGGCGCTGCTGCAGATCTTCCAGGGCCAGGGCGGCACGCTGGTCTCGCTGCTCAACAGCGGCGGCTCGTTCGGCAAGACCCTGGCCGAGCGGGACGAGTTGATCGGCAACGTGATCAACAACCTGAATACGGTGCTGGGCACCATCGATCAGCGCGGTGAGCAGTTCCGCACCACGCTCGACGAATTGCAGCGCCTGGTCACCGGTTTGGCGGAGAACAAGGATCCGCTCGGCGACGCGCTGCCCCGCATCGCGGGCGCCACCGGCGAGCTCAACAGCCTGCTCGCGCAGGCCCGGCCGGATCTCGCGGGCACCATCGGCAACCTCGGCCGGCTCGCGACCAATCTCGACAACGGCAGCGAGACCGTCGACTGGGTATTGCAGAACCTGCCGGATACCTACAAGAAGCTGATTCGGATCGGCTCCTACGGCGCCTTCCTGCAGATGTACATCTGCGGCACCTGGCTGCTGGTAGACGGCCCCGACGGAAAGCCGATCGAGATGTCGCTGCCGGGTGGGCAGACCGCAAATGGCGAGCCGACCGGGAGGTGTGCGAGCAATGGCTGATTCCAAGAGGTCTCCGGCCATCACCGTCGGTGTCGTCGGCATCGTGGTCGCGGTCTGTATTTCGCTGACGGCGTTGCAGTTCTCCCAGCTGCCGTTCATTCGCGGCGGCGCGAACTTCACCGCCTACTTCGCCGACGCGGGCGGGCTGGTGCCGGGCGACGCGGTACAGGTCGCCGGGATTCGCTCGGGTGAGGTGGACGGGGTCGAGCTGGCCGGCGACAAGGTGCTGGTCCGGTTCCGGCTGGAGGAGTCGATCGAGCTGGGGGACAAGTCCTCCGCCGCGATCAAGACCAATACGGTGCTCGGGCGCAAGTCGCTCGAGGTGACTCCGGCCGGGCACGGCGCGCTGCGCACCGCGGACACCATTCCGCTGGAGCGCACCACGTCGCCGTATTCGCTCAACGACGCGCTGAGCGAGCTGGGCGCCACGGTGCAGGGCCTGGACATGCAGCAGGTCGACAAGACCCTGGACGCGCTCTCGGAAACCTTCGCCGACACCCCCGCGCCGCTGCGCAACGCGCTCGACGGAGTTACGGCGTTGTCGCGCAGCATCAATACCCGCGACGAGGCGCTGAGCCAACTGCTCACCCGGGCCCAGAACGTCACGAAGGTGCTGGCCGATCGCAGCAACCAGATCAGCGCGCTGCTGCTCGACGGCAACAATCTGCTCGGCGAGCTGGACCGGCGCCGCTCGGCCATCGCGCAGCTGATCGTGAACATCAACGGTGTCGCACAGCAGCTGTCCGGCTTGGTCAACGACAACGAACCGCAGATGAAAAACACGCTGGACCGGTTGAATTCGGTGCTGGCGCTGCTCGAGAAGAACAAGCAGAACATCAACGACGCGCTCGACAACCTCGGACCCTACGCGGCCGCGCTGGGCGAACAGGTCGGTAACGGCCCCTGGTTCAACGCCTATGTGGCGAACGCGTCCTCGGTGTACCTGCAGATCCTGTCGGACGCCCTGGCGTGGCCGGAGCATCTGCCGGAAGACCTGCGCAAGACGTTCCTCGACCCGAATCCGCTGACCACCATCCGCCCGGCAGAAGAGGATCCGCCGCGATGAACCTGCAGAACAAGGTCCGCGGCTTGCCGCGCTGGGCGCTGGTAGTCGCCGGGGTGCTGGTCGCCGCGGTGGTGGTGGTCGGGGTGTACAACGGCGTCACCCGGATCGGCAAAACCACGATCACCGCCTACTTCCCGTCCACCAACGGGCTCTACGAGGGCGACGAAGTGCGCGTCCTCGGGGTCGAGGTCGGGCGCATCGACTCCATCGAGCCCGGCCCGGATCAGGTCAAAGTCGAGCTCACCGTGAATCGCGGCATCGACATCCCCGCCGACGCCAAAGCCGTGATCATCTCGCCCTCACTGGTTTCCGCGCGCTTCATCCAGCTGGCGCCGGCCTACACCGGCGGCCCGAAAATGGCCGATGACGCCGAGATTCCGATGAATCGCACCGCGGTGCCGGTGGAATGGGATGACATCAAGGCCGAATTGTCCAAGCTGGCCACCACTTTGGGCCCGGTCGGCGACGACCAGCAGGGCTCCTTCGGGCGCTTCATCAATACCGCCGCCGACAATATGGACGGCAACGGACAGAAGTTCCGCGACACCCTGCGGGAGCTGTCGGCGACGCTGACCACGCTGTCGGACGGTCGCACCGACCTGTTCGGCACCATTCGCAATCTGCAGAAGTTCGTCGAGGTGCTCTCGGCCAGCAATGAGCAGATCGTGCAGTTCGGCGGCCGGCTGGCCTCGGTCTCGCAGGTGCTGTCGGACACCTCCGACGATCTCGGTGCGGGACTGGACAATCTGGATATCGCGCTGGCCGACGTGAAGCGCTTCCTCGAGGGCAGCGGCACCGAGCTCACCGAGGGCGTGCAGCGGCTGGCCGACGTCACCCAGATCCTGATCGACAAGCGGCCCCAGATCGAGCGCGTGCTGCACTCCGGGCCGACGGCGCTGGTGAACTTCTACCAGATCTACAGTCCCTCGACGGGCACGTTCGGCGGCAGCGCCGCGCTGAACAACACGGCCAACCCGCTGGCCTTCCTGTGCGGCGGGATCGAGGCCCAGGGCGACGTCAACGACGCCAAGCGCAGCGCCGAGTTGTGCGCGCAAATGGTCGCGCCGGTCATCAACTCGCTCGCGATGAATTACGCGCCGATCATGCTGAACCCGGCCACCGGCGTGCACGCCTTCCCGGACCAGCTGGTGTACAGCACGCCCGAGGTGGAGGCGGCAGCCAAGGCCAGCGGAGCCGTTGCGGTCCCCAAAGATCTTGCCGGACTTGCCATTCCAGGAGGGACACGGTGATCACCAAATCGTGCCGCCGCATCGTCGCGCTCGCGCTCGGGGTAGCGGTGACGCTGTCGGTCTCCGGCTGCGAATGGGACGGGCTGAACTCGCTACCGCTACCCGGCACCGAAATCGCCGAGGGCGCTTACGAAGTGAAGATCCAGATGCCCAATGTCACGACCCTGACCCGGAATTCGCCGGTGCGGGTGTCGGACACGGTGGTCGGCACGGTGACCGGTATCGAGGTGGAGGACTGGCACGCGCTGGTCACCATCGCCATCGATCCCGGGGTCCGGCTGCCCGCCAACGCGATCGCCAAGATCGGGCAGACCAGCCTGCTCGGCAGCAATCACATCGAGCTGTCCGAGCCGTCGGAGGTCGCCGCGGCCGGTGAGCTGAAGGCCGGGGATGTCATCCCGCTGGAGCGGGCGGGGGCCTACCCGACCACCGAGCAGGTGCTGTCCTCGCTGTCGGTGGTGCTCAACGGCGGCGGCATCTCGCAGCTGGAAACCATTACCCGGGAACTGAATACGGCGCTGCACGGGCGCGAGAACGATATCCGGGATCTGCTGCCGCAGCTGAACACGCTGACCACCGGCTTGAACCAGCAGACCGCGGACATCACCAGGGCGATGGAGGGCCTGGACTATCTCGGTGCGCAGCTGGCCGATCAGAGCGATGTCATCGGCAAGGCCATCGATCAGATCCACCCGGCGCTGACCGTGCTGGCCGACCGCACCAAGAACATCACCGACACGGTCACCGCGCTCGGCGACCTCAGCGATGTCACCGACCGGATCATCCAGGCCAGCGGCGAGGACCTCAAGACCAACCTGGCCAACCTCGCGCCGCTGCTGGACACCCTCGCCGGCACCGGCACCAACCTGATCGAGTCGCTGAAGATGTTGCCCACCTTCCCATTCCCGATGAAGAACATCGGCAAGGCGATCAAGGGCGACTACATGAACCTGTGGATCACCGTGGACCTGACCACGAAGCGGCTGGACAGCAACTGGCTGAGCGGTACGCCGCTGGGCGGCCGGTTCGGCGGCGTCGAAGGCGTGGTCGGTAGCTTCGCGCCGCCGACCGCCGCCGAGGCCGGTAATCCGCTCACCGTGCCCCCGGCGCCGGCTCCCGCGGCGGCGCCCGCACCGGGCATTCCCGGTCTGCCCGCGATTCCGGGCCTGCCCGCGATCCCCGGCCTCACGGCGCCCCTGGACAACCCCGCACCGCAAGGAGCGCCGCGATGACGCTGACCCGCTTCGTCAGAACCCAGCTGTCCATCTTCGCCGTGCTCACGGTGGTCGGTCTGGTCATCATGGGCGGCGTGTATGTGCAGGTGCCGGCCATGCTCGGCATCGGCCGCTACGACGTGACGGTGCGCCTGGCCGCCACCGGCGGACTCTACGAGACCGCGAACGTCGCCTACCGCGGCACCAATATCGGCAAGGTGCAAGAGGTTCGGCTCACTCCGGACGGTGTCGAGGCGATGCTGTCCATCGACAGCGATCAGAAGATCCCCGTCGACGTGACCGCCTGGGTCCGTAGCGTTTCCGCGATCGGCGAGCAGTACGTCGATCTGGTCCCGGCCGACAAGCCCAAGGGCGGAAACCTGGCCGACGGCGCGGTGATCCCGCAGGATCGCACCCAGCTGCCGCAGGATGTCGGTTCGCTGCTCGACCAGACCGACCGGCTGCTGTCCACCATCACCAATACCCGCCTGCGCCAGGTGATCGACGAGGCCTTCCTGGCCTTCAACGGGGCCGGCCCGGATCTGCAGCGGTTCATCGACTCCGCGTCGCTGCTGATCCAGGAGGCGAACAACACCGCCGAACCGACCAAGAAGCTGCTCGATCAGATCGGGCCGCTGCTGGACACCCAGATCGAATCCGATGCCGCGATCCGGTCCTGGACCCAGAACCTCGCGACGGTGACCGACCAACTGCGCGAGCATGATCCGTCGCTGCGGAACGTGCTCCGGGACGGCCCGTCGGCGCTGCAGACGGTGACCGATCAGTTCGCCTCGCTGCGGCCCACGCTGCCGCTGCTGCTGAACAATCTGGTCGGCCTCGGACAGGTCGGCGTCACGTATCACGCTGGGCTGGAACAGCTTCTGGTGGTCCTTCCGCCGCTGATCTCGGTGTTCCGGACGGTGATCCGGGGGCCGGAGAAGTACGGCGCGATGGTGAACTTCCAAACGGTGGTGAATGATCCACCCGCGTGCACCACCGGCTTCCTGCCGCCGGCGGAGCGGCGCTCACCCGCCGACCTCTCGGCGGTGGACACCCCGGAGGGCCTGTACTGCAAGGTGCCGCAGGATTCGCCGATCGCGGTGCGCGGTATCCGCAATACGCCGTGTATGGAATTCCCCGGCCGGCGGGCGCCGACACCGGAGCTGTGCCGCACCGGGTACACGCCGGTGGGCGACGATCCGGCCTGGGGCCCGGTCACCCCGTACCAGGCCCCCGCTACCGAACCGCAAACCCCCGATGTGACGCCGGTCGCACCGGCGTCCTATGGTGGCCAGACACCCGCGGCCGCACGGACCTACGATCCGAAGACCGGGGTGTATATCGGAACCGACGGTAGAACCTACCGGAACGGCGATGTCGCGCCCGGCGGATCGGGCGCGGTACCGGCGAGCTGGCAGGCAATGTTCGAGGAGCAACAACGATGACCCAGAACAACGGCGAAACCCACCGCACGCGCCGGCGTGCGGGCCGTCCCGCGGGGCCTCCGGTCGAAGACGCCGAAGCCAGCGAAGTCACGGTGAAGAGTTCCGCCGTTGTCACCGTCGCGCAGCAGCGAGCGGCCGCACCGGCCGACCGCGCCGAGGAGACGGTGGTCACCGAGGTCGGCACCGAGAAGGTCGCGCTCACGAAGGAATCCGAAGCCGCCCCGGTTGTGCCTGAAGCCCCGGCGGTGCCCGAAGCCGCCCCGGCGGTGCCCGAGGCGGCCGATTTCGTGGCGCGGCCCGAACCCGCGGGCAAGCTGGGCGCCCGGCGGATCGTCGCACTGGCGGCGGCCGTGGTCCTGGTGCTGGCCCTGATGGTCGGCGCGGGCAGCACGGTCTACCTGTGGCACAGCAATAACGTGCGCGAGGACCGGCGCGCCGAATACGTGCAGGCCGCCCGTCAGGCCGTCATCAACCTGACCACCATCCGCGCCGACTCCGCCAAGGAAGACATCGAGCGGATCCTGTCCACCGCGACCGGCAAGTTCAAGACCGAATTCGACGGCCGCGTGGACCCGTTCATGGAGGTCGTGAGGCAGGCCAAGGTGTCCTCCACCGGCGAGGTCGTCGAGGCCGCGCTGGTCCGGGACGACGAGAACTCGGCGACCGTGCTGATCGCCGCCAAGCAGACCCTGACCAACGCGGCTTCCGCCGAACCCCAGACCCGCCTCTACCGGTTCCGGATCACCGTGACCCGCACCGATTCCGGCCTGTCCGCGTCGAATGTGGAGTTCGTGGCATGAGAATTTCGAAACAGAACCCCCTGGTCCTGCTCGTCGTCGGGATCTCCGGCGTGCTGGTCGCCGCTTCATTGGTCGTCGGCGGCTTGTTCGGCTACAAGTACTGGGACCAGGAACGGGCCGAGAAGTCCCGCACTGAAGTAGTCGACGTGGCCGGTCGCTCCGTCGCGGCCATGTTCACCTACGACCACAACACCGTCGACACCGAACTCCCGAAGGCCGCCGAGGCCCTCACCCCGAAATTCCGCGAGGATTACCTCAAACTCATCGCCCAGGCCATCGCGCCCGGCGCCAAGGACAAACAACTCACCGTCCGCGCCACCACCCAGGCCGCCGGCGTCATCACAGCCGACCGCGACCGCGCCGACGTCCTGATGTTCCTGAACCAGGTAACGACCAGCAAAGAGAACGCCCAGGGCACCACCACGGGCAGCCGCGTCCGCGTCACCCTGGACAAGTCCGGCGACCACTGGCTCGTCGACGCGGTCACTCCGGTCTAACCGGGTTCGCGGGGGAGCCGCACGGTGAACGTGGTGCCCTCGCCTTCGACGCTGGCGACCGTGACCTTGCCGTCGTGCGCGGTGACGAGAGCTTGCACGATGGACAGGCCCAAGCCGGTGCCGCCGCTGGTGCGGGTGCGTGAGGTGTCGGTGCGGTAGAAGCGTTCGAAGACCCGGGCGGCCGCCGCGGCGGGCAGGCCGGGGCCGGAGTCGGCGACTTCGAGCAGCACCTCGTCGATTTCCGGCGTGAGGTGCACGGTGACCGTGGCGTCGCGCGGTGTGTGCGTCAGCGCGTTGTCGACCAGGTTCGCCAGCACCTGGCGCAGCCGCATCTCGTCGCCGGTGATCTCCAATGTGCCCTCGCCCGAGTGGATTTCGAGTTCGATCGGGCGGCGCGGGCCGTCCGGGTCGGCCGCCGCGGCGCGGGCGCGGGCGTTGTGGACGGCATCGCTGGCGACCGTGAGCAGGTCCACCGGGCCGAGTTCGAGCGGTCGCTGGGCGTCCAGGCGCGCCAGCATGAGCAGGTCTTCGACCAGCAGACCCATCCGCCGCGCCTCGTGTTCGATGCGATCCATGAAGCGGGCGGGATCGTCGGTGGCGCCCTGGCTGTACAGCTCGGCGAAGCCGCGAATCGTGGTCAGCGGCGTGCGGAGTTCATGGCTGGCGTCCGCGACGAAACGTCGCATGGTGGCTTCGGATTCGCGCGCGGACGCCTCCGAGGCCTCGGTGGCGGCGAAGGCGGACTGGATCTGGGCGAGCATGCCGTTCAGCGATTGGGACAGGCGATCGACCTCGGTGTTGGTGCCGCGCACCGGAACTCGGCGGAACAGGTCACCGCGGGCGATGGCGGCGGCGATGTTCTCCACCCGGCCGAGCGGGCGCAGGCTGCGCTGGATGACGAAGTACGCCAGCACCGCGAGCACGGCCAGCACCACCGCGCCGATCATCACCTGCAACCGGATGAGTCGATTGATGGTGTCGTCGTTCTGGGTGAGCGGCACCGCGACCGTGGTGACGGTTTCACCGGCGCGCAGCGTCAGGGCGCGCCACTGCACCGGGGAGTCGTCCAGCGATCCGACCGTCGCCGCCCGCGGGCCGTGGATCTGGGTGAGATCGGGCCGGGCCTCCACGTCGAACGGCTTGAGGACGAGAGCTCCCGCGCCGCCGGCGTTCTCGGTGACGATGTAGAACGGGCTCGGCGGCATGCGCTGATCGATGGCCGGCGCGGGCAGCGCCGGACGCGCGACCGTCACCCGGGACATCCCCGCCTCACGCAGCTGCTGATCGGTCTGGCTGAGCAGCTGCTTCTCGAACGCCGAGGTGACCGCCATCCCGGAGGCCAGCAGGCCCAGCGCCGCCAACGCGACCAAGGCCAGCACCAACGTGATGCGCAGCGGGATCGAGGCGAGCCGGCGGCCGATCGCGTTCCGGATCCGGCCGAGCCGTCCCGGTTGCTGCCGAACCCGATTGGGCCCGTAGGGCTTACGGATCGGCTTCGGCGGCAGAACGCGCTCGGTGCGGTTCATCAGCGGGGTTTCCGCATCACGTACCCGACGCCGCGCAGTGTGTGAATCAACCGTTGCTCACCCGTGTCGACCTTCTTGCGCAGATACGACACGTAGGTCTCCACCACCCCGACCTCGCCGCCGAAGTCGTAGCGCCACACGTGGTCCAGGATCCGCGGCTTGCTCAGCACCGTGCCCGCGTTGACCAGGAAGTAGCGCAGCAGCGTGAACTCGGTGGGGGACAGGGCTACTGGTTCGCCCGCCTTCCACACCTCGTGGGTGTCGTCGTCCAGTTCGATGTCCTCGAAGCGCAGGCGCGCATTCGCCGGTTCGGGCGCACTGTGCCCGGCGCGGCGCAGCACCACCCGCAGCCGCGCCACCACTTCTTCCAGGCTGAACGGCTTGGTGATGTAGTCGTCGGCGCCCAGCGTCAGCCCGGCGACCTTGTCCTGCACCTCGTCGCGCGCGGTCAGGAACAGCACCGGCGCGGCGATGCCGTCGGCGCGCAGCCGGGGCAGCAGGCCGAAGCCGTCCATGCCCGGCATCATCACATCGACGATCAACGCGTCCGGCCGGAAGGATCGGGCCTTGTCCAGGGCCTGCGCGCCGTCGGCCGCCGTTTCCACCTCGAACCCCTGATACCGCAGGCTGACGGCGAGGAGTTCGACGATCATCGGCTCGTCGTCGACGACCAGCACCCTCGCCTCGGGGCCTTCAACGGACGCAGCTGTCATGGCTTAATCCTGCGCCACCGCGCTGCGAGATCCCTGGACCTTGGCTGGGAGGTTCCTGTGAACGCCCTACCCGCGCGGCGCCCGGCCCTACCGGCGCGGCGTCCGCTCCTCCGGGTAGACGTCGTCGTCGGTCAGCAGCGCGCTGCCGGCCACCTGATCCTGTGCGAGCGCCTCCAGGAACGAGCGCGCCCAGCGGTCCACGTCGTGCGCCAGCACCTGGCGGCGCAGCGAGCGCATCCGGCGGCGCTTGGTGTCGCGTTCGTCCTCGATGGCGGAGACGATGGCGTCCTTCACGCTGTCCAGATCGTGCGGGTTGCACAGGTAGGATTGCCGCAATTCGGCTGCGGCGCCGGTGAATTCGCTCAAGACCAGCGCGCCGTTCAGGCCGCTGTGGCAGGCCACGTACTCCTTGGCGACCAGGTTCATGCCGTCGCGCAGCGGCGTCACCAGCATCACGTCGGCGGCCACGAAGAACGCGATCAGTTCCTCACGCGCGATCGGCCGGTGCAGATAGTGCACGACCGGGTGCCCGACCTCGGCGAATTCACCGTTGATCCGGCCCACCTGGCGCTCGATGTCGCCGCGCATCTGGATGTAGGACTCGACGCGCTCCCGGCTCGGCGTGGCCAGCTGCACCATGACCGTGTCGGCCGGATCGATGCGGCGCTCGATCAGCAGTTCTTCCAGCGCGTTGAGCCGGATGTCGATGCCCTTGGTGTAGTCGAGCCGGTCGACGCCGAGCATGATTGTTTTCGGATTGCCCAGTTCCGCACGGATTTTCGCGGCCCGGTCGCGCACCGACTTGCGCCGGGACAGCTCGTCCAGCTCGGCCGAGGCGATCGAGATCGGGAACGCGCCGACCCGCACGGTCCGGAATCCGACCTGCACCACACCCAGCTTGGAACGCACCCCGACATTGCCGCGCGAGGTGGGCTGACCCGCCAGCCGGCGGGCCAGGTACAGGAAGTTCTGCGCACCGCCGGGTAAGTGGAAACCGATCAGATCCGCGCCGAGCAGACCCTCGATGATCTCGGTCCGCCACGGCATCTGCATGAACAGCTCGACCGGCGGGAACGGAATGTGCAGGAAGAAACCGATGGTCAGATCGGGTCGCAGCATGCGCAGCATCTTCGGCACCAGCTGCAACTGGTAGTCCTGCACCCAGACGGTGGCGCCCTCGGCGGCCACCTTGGCGGCGGCCTCGGCGAAGCGCCGGTTCACGTTGACGTAGGCGGCCCACCAGGTGCGGTCATAGGTCGGGCGGACGATGACGTCGTGGTAGAGCGGCCAGAGCGTGCCGTTGGAGAAGCCCTCGTAATAGTCGGCGACTTCCTCGGAACTCAGCGGCACCGGATGCAATTCCAGGCCGTCTTCGATGATCGGGTCGACGTCCACATCGGGGACGCCCGCCCAGCCGACCCAGGAACCCTTGTTCATCCGCAGCACCGGTTCCAAGGCGGTGACCAGGCCACCAGGGCTGCGTTTCCAGCGGGAGCCGCCGTCGGGTAGTCGTTCCAGGTCGACCGGCAGCCGATTCGCGACGACGACGAAACCGGAGCCGGCGCCGTTCGATTCGACCGGCGCCAGACCGGAGTTGGGGTCGGCGGGCTCGGAGTCGGACGGCTGGTCGGTCATCTGGTCCATTCACGCATCCTTCGCGCGTCGCGGTTTCCCGTGGGGTGTCAGGTCGACGGCGCCGTTGTCGTCGAATGGTGGTCGGGTGTTACCCGCCCGCCCAGTCCGCTATTCGCCCCGGCCGATCGGACCGATGCCGAGCATCGACAGCAGCATCCGGCACTCGTCCGCGTCTTCGGCGTAAGCCGCCACTACGCGCTGGGCCTGACGTGCGGTTTCGTCGGCGAGTGGTTCCAGTTCGTCGTCCGCGATGTCGTTCGCGCTGCCCTTCGCGGCCATCTTCTTTCCTCCCGGCTCATTACGCTCGTACGTGCGAATAGTCAATGGTATATGGCCTCGGTGGCCGTTCGTGGCTCCCTATACCGTGGGGGCCAGCATCAAACTCCACGAAAGGGTCGACAATGCCGCTGGCCACGGTAAACGGAATTCCCCTCAACTACCAGGTCAAGGGTGACCGGGCCAAGGGTACCGACGCCAAAGGCGGTGGTCCGCTGGTCGTGATGATCATGGGAACCGGCAGCCCCGGCCGGGTCTGGGAGCTACATCAGGTGCCCGCGCTTGTCGCCGCCGGTTACCGGGTCTGCACCTTCGACAACCGCGGTATCGCGCCCTCCTTCGAAGCCGCGTCCGGCATCGCGATCGAGGAGATGGTCGCCGACACCGCGGGCCTGATCGAGCTGCTGGGCGAGGGCCCGGCGCTGGTCGTGGGCACCTCGATGGGCGCGCGCGTCGCCCAGGAACTGGCCCTGGCCCGCCCCGATCTGGTGCGCAAAGCGGTGTTCATGGCCGGGCACGGCCGGCTCGACCAGTTCCAGAAGACGCTCTCGCTCGGCGAGCACGAATTCGACGCCAGCGGGGTGCGGCTGCCGGCGAAGTACGAGGCCGCCCTGACCGCGGTGATGAACCTGTCGCCGGCCACCATGGCCAACGCCAATACCGCGCGTGACTGGCTGGATCTGTTCGAATTCACCGGCGGCCCGGTCACTCCCGGCATCCGCGCGCAGCGCCGCATGGACCACGATTTCGATCGTGTGCAGGCCTACCGCGCGATCACCGTGCCCTGCTTGGCCATCGGGTTCGCCGATGACCGGATGATCCCGCCCTATCTGTCCAGGGAGGTTGCCGAGGCCATCCCGGGCGCGCGCTACCAGGAGATTCCCGATGCGGGGCACTTCGGCTACCTCGAACGACCGGAGGCGGTCAACAAGATCCTGCTCGATTTTTTCGCCGGATGAGGTAACCCCCTACAGGTAACGTCCGCCTTGCTAGTGTCGACACACGCTCGGGGAGTAACCGAGCCGATCCCGTACACAGCGCCAGTATCCAGTGAGGTGAAATGAGCACCAACCCCTTCGATGACGAAGACGGCCGCTTCTTCGTTCTGGTCAACGACGAAGAGCAGCATTCCCTGTGGCCGGCGTTCGCCGAGGTCCCGGCCGGGTGGCGAGTCGTGTTCGGCGAAGACAGCCGGGCCGCCTGCGTCGAATATGTGGAGAAGAACTGGACGGATATGCGTCCGAAGAGCCTGCGTGATGCGATGGCCGCTGATGATGCGGCACGACAGGGCGCCCAGTCCTGACAGTGGTATCTGAGAGTACTGCGCAGGGGACCTGATGCTGAGCCGCCGCCAGGCGCGGCACCGTTAGTCGGTGTCGCGCGGGCGGCGAGCCCGGTTATGATGGCTTCCGCGTTTCACCCGCCTCCTTAGCTCAGTGGTAGAGCACCGCTCTTGTAAAGCGAAGGTCGTCAGTTCAATCCTGACAGGGGGCTCCAGCCTGGCCGCCGCCTGCGGACAAAAAGCGTCCGCAGGCGGCGGCCTTCGCGTATTTTTTGGGGGCGCAGCCCCCAAGCCCCGCCCGGGGGGCTTCGCCCCCGGACCCCCTCCGGGGTTCAGTCTGGGACGTTTGCGCTGTGGCCCAGGGTGCGCAGGGCCGCTTTGATTTTGGTCTGGGCTTCGTCGAGGGACTCGGGGGATGGGTTCGGGTCGGCGCCGGAGATGTCGAAATCGCCCATGGTGAAGGCTGGGAAGACGTGGACGTGCAGGTGGGGGACTTCCAGGCCGGCGATCAGGAGGCCGGCGCGTGGGGCGTCCCAGGCTTGGCGCACGGCTTGGCCGATGATCTGGGCGACGCTGTTGAGGCGTGCGAATGTGTCGCCGTCGACGTCCTGCCACTGATCGATTTCCTTGCGCGGGACGATCAAGGTGTGGCCCGGAGTGACCGGGGCGATGGTCAGGAAGGCGACGAATTCGTCGTCCGCCCAGACGAATCGGCCGGGGAGCTGACCTTCGATGATCGCGCTGAAGACAGATGCCATGTCTCGCAGCGTAGCTGGGGTCAGGCTGCCGCGAAGTGGGACAGGATGCCCTGGACCTCGTAGATGTCGACCTGGCGATTGAACCGTTTGTGCAGCGGCTCGGCGGTGCCCGCGATCCAGATCACGAGCTCGGCATCCAGATCGAAGGTGCCGGCGGTCTCCACCGAGAAATGCGTGATCGCCCGGTAGGGAATGCTGTGATAGCTCACCTTGCGGCCGGTCATGCCCTGCTTGTCCACCAGGATCAGCCGCCGGTCGGTGAACAGGATGGCGTCGCGGACCAGCAGATAGGCGGCATAGATCTGTTCGTCCTGGCCGAACAGGCGCGCGTACTCGTGTTGTGCCTTCGCCGGATCGAGCCGACCGGCATTACCCATGATTCCGTCGATCAGACCCATGGTTCGACCACATCCTTCAGATGTGTTGGGGATCAGTGTGTTCAACTCACACCTGTCCTCAACCATCATCCTCTTGGTGCGCTGCCGACGCGCCCACTTATGCTGTCTCGCGTGCGCGTACTCGTTGTCGGCTCCGGAGCCCGTGAACATGCTCTTGTTCTTGCCCTGCGCAAGGACCCCGCGGTGACCGCGCTGTTCGCGGCGCCGGGTAACCCGGGGACCGCGCTGCACGCGCAGAACTATCCGGTCGATCCGTCCTCCGGCGAGGCCGTCGCCGGGCTGGCCGCGGAGCTGGGCGCCGACCTCGTGGTGGTCGGGCCCGAGGTGCCGCTGGTGCTCGGCGTCGCCGACGCGGTGCGCGCGGCGGGCATCGCCTGTTTCGGCCCGTCGGCCGCGGCCGCGCGGATCGAGGGCTCGAAGGCCTTCGCCAAAGACGTGATGACCGCGGCGGGGGTGCGGACCGCGCACAGCGAAATCGTGGACACGCCAGCCGAACTCGACGACGCGCTGGATCGTTTCGGGCCTACCTGGGTAGTCAAGGACGACGGGCTGGCCGCCGGCAAGGGCGTGGTCGTGACCGCCGATCGGCTGGCCGCCCGCGACCACGGCGCCGAACTGCTGGAGCAGGGTCATCCGGTGCTGCTGGAGTCGTTCCTCGACGGCCCTGAGGTGTCGCTGTTCTGCCTCGTCGACGGCGAGACCGTGGTGCCGCTGCTGCCCGCGCAGGATCACAAGCGCGTCGGCGACGGCGATACCGGCCCGAACACCGGCGGCATGGGCGCCTACACCCCGCTGCCCTGGCTGCCCGAGGAAACCGTCACCGCCATCGTCGAGGACGTGGTCAAGCCGGTCGCGGCCGAGATGGTGCGCCGCGGCTGCCCGTTCTCCGGCCTGCTCTACGCCGGTCTCGCGATCGGTGCGGCCGGGCCCGCGGTCGTCGAATTCAACTGCCGCTTCGGCGATCCGGAAACCCAGGCCGTGCTCGCGCTGCTGGACAGCCCGCTCGGCGAGCTGCTCAACGCCACCGCGACCGGCACCCTCGCCGAGGTCGCGCCGCCGCGCTGGCGGGCCGGCTCGGCCATCACCGTGGTCATCGCCGCCGAGAACTACCCGGGTCGGCCGCGGCTGGGCGATGTGATCACCGGCGCCGGTGAGGGCGCCGCCGAGGAGACCACCGCGGTGATGCACGCCGGGACCGCACTGCGCGAAGACGGCGCACTGGTCTCCGCGGGCGGTCGCGTCCTCAATGTGGTCGGCGTCGGCGGCGATCTGTCCGAGGCCCGCGCGAACGCTTACGCCCGCATCACCGGAATCAAGCTGCCGGGCAGCCATTTCCGCACGGACATCGGCCTGGCCGCCGTCGAGAACCGGATTACGGTCTAGAAGCCGAGGCCGTGCGCGGCCAGCCAGGCCCGCGGGTCGACGTGCTGGCCGGCCGCGATGACCTCGAAGTGCAGGTGCGGGCCGGAGGAGTCGCCACGGTTGCCCATGCGGGCGATCTGCATGCCCGCCGGGACGCGTTCGCCGACCGAGACGAAGAAGTCGTACATGTGCCCGTAGACGGTGATGGTGCCGTCGTCGTGGCGGATGCGCACCCACAGGCCGAAGCCCTGGGCGGGGCCGGCGTCGATGACGGTGCCGTTGGCGACGGCGTAGATCGGGGTGCCGATCGGGCCGGCGACGTCGATGCCGTTGTGGAAAGTGCCCCAGCGGGAGCCGAATCCGGAGGTGAAGGTGCCGCGGGTGGGGAGCACCATGCCGCCGATGCCGGGCAGGATCGAGCCGGGCGGCAACGGGGTGGTGGCTGTCATCCAGGGCTGGTATTCGCCCGCGGCGGCCGCGGCGGCTTCGGCTTTGGCGCGTTCCAGGGTGGCGCGGGCGGCGGCGGCGACCACGGCCTGTTCGCGAATGCGCTCGCCGTTGGCGATGGCGGCGAGGTAGCGCTTCACCGACGGCACGGTGGATTGGACGAGCTGCTCGTGGGCGAAGGCGACGCGCTGGGCCTCGCCGGGGCCGGGCGTGCGGTTGCTGACGCCCCAGTCGAACGACGAGTCGCCGGCGGCGAAGAGCGCGACGGCGGTGAAGACGGCCAGTTTCACGCGGTGTTTGTAGAGCAGGGCGCGGTAGTCGCGCTGTTTGTACTGGTTCCAGAGCTCTTGCGGGTTCGGGCGCGGTCTTCTTCGTAGCTCGTCGAACCGGCGCTGGATCCGTCTGGCCCAGGCTCTCAGGTCCGGCGGCTTGCGGCGGCCTTCGAAACGGGTCCGCCAATCGGGTGGAATGACGCCGATGCCACTCACCGCGCGTATCTCGTCCAGCCCCGCGCTGGGGGCGGGCGGGCGGCGCAGCCGACGGAGTGGATGGGCGCTGTCAAGCATTAGGCCGACCTTAGCCTTTGTCGCGCCAGTGACAAAGGTTGTCGGAGCTCGTGGTGTCGTGGGCCCGGAGCGATTACGGTCTCTCGGGTGTCCAGAGAATCTCGCCGGTCGATCATTCCCACCTTCTACGTGATGGACGTCTGGAAGGCCGCCGCCGAACGCGCCCGGACCCACGGTGACGTGCTCGTTCTCGCCGCCGGGCAACCCTCGACCCCGGCTCCGGCGCCGGTGCTGCGCGCCACCAAGCAGGCAATCGACGCGGAATTGCTGGGCTACACCGAGACGTTCGGCATCCTGCCGCTGCGCGCGGCGATCGCCGAGCATCATCGCCAGACCTACGGGTACGCGGTGGACGCCGACGACGTGGTGGTGACCACCGGCTCCTCGGGCGCGTTCACGCTGATCTTCCTGGCCGCCTTCGACGCGGGCGACACCGTGGTGGTGGCCCGCCCGGGCTACCCCGCCTACCGGAACACCTTGAACGCGCTGGGCTGCCGGGTGATCGAGCTGGACTGCCGCGCCGACACCAGGTTCCAGCCGACCGTTGCCATGCTCGAGGAGTTGCCCGAGCCGCCGAAGGGCCTGATCATCGCGAGCCCGGCCAACCCGACCGGCACCATGATCGAACCGGAGGAACTGGCCGCCATCGCCCGCTGGTGCGATGCGCACGGCACCCTGCTGATCTCCGACGAGATCTATCACGGCATCACCTATGGCGCGGAGGGCACCTCGTCGTCCTGGGAGACCTCCCGGAACTCGGTGGTCATCGGCTCGGTCTCGAAGTACTTCTCGATGACCGGATGGCGACTCGGCTGGATGCTCGCCCCGGCCGATCTGCGCCCGGCGTTGCAGCGCCTGGCCTCCAACATGACCGTGTGCCCGCCCGCGATCTCCCAGTACGCGGCGCTGCACGCGTTCGGCGCGGAGGCGAAAGCCGAACTGGACGGGCATGTCTCGCGCTACGCTACCAATCGCCGGCTGCTGCTGGACGGCCTGGCCGCGCTCGGCATCACCGACCTCGCGCCGGCCGACGGCGCGTTCTACGCCTACGCCGATATCGGTCACCTGACCGAGGATTCCCGCAAGTGGTGCGCGCAGGTGCTCGAAGCCACCGGAGTAGCCTTGGCGCCCGGTATCGACTTCGATACCGCCAACGGCCACCGGACCGTTCGGTTCTCTTTTGCCGGCGCGACGTCCGACATCGAGGAAGCGCTTGTTCGCTTGGGGTACTACCTGCGCGGCTGAACCATTGTGCCGGGCAACAAGTTTGCCGAGACTCGCACCTCGACGAGGTGAATGCGGTAAAACATCGATGGCTGGGATTCCCTCTAACGATTTCGCACGGGTGAACCGATGACGACTGGCACGATGGCACGGTGATAACCGCGACGACCCCCAAAGGCGAACGGCGTCGCCAGGCTTTGGTAGCGGCCGCCGCCGAGTTGTTACTCGAAGGCGGATTCGATGCGGTGCGGCATCGGTCGGTGGCCACGCGCGCCGATCTGCCGCTGGCGTCGACCACGTACTACTTCGAGTCGCTGGAAGATCTGATCGCGCGCGCGGTCGAGTTCAGCGGCAACGCGGAGTTGGACGCGATGCGCCGCCGGGTCGGCGAGGTGTCGCATCGCCGCCGTGGCGCCGAGGCGACGGTCGATCTGCTACTGGATCTTCTAGTGGGTACCGACGGGCACGACGAGGGCGCGCGCGGTCAGTTGATCGCCCGCTACGAGCGGTCGGTGGCCTCGGCGCGGCATCCGGAACTACGCGAGGTGCAGCTACGCCTGCGCGCCCAGCTCGACGAACTGCTCGGCGACGTGCTGCGCCGCTCGGACCGGCTGGTCCGGCACGAACAGGTGCGCCGGCTGGTCGCGGTGGTGGACGGCGCGGTGGTCGCGGCGCTCACCGAACTCGACCCGGAACCGCGCCGGATGGCGCGCGGCGCGCTACTGGAAATCATCGATATCGTCGCGCCCGCGACGCCCCAGCAAGCGGACAGGTACCGCGCACTAGACTCGTAAAACGTGAGTCTTGTCCCGAACGTCCTCGCCACTCGCTACGCCAGCCCGGAACTCGTGCACCTCTGGTCGCCCGAGAACAAGATCGTGCTCGAGCGCCGGCTGTGGCTGGAGGTGCTGCGGGCGCAATCCGAGCTCGGCATCGACGTGCCGGCCGGTGTGCTGGCGGACTATGAGCGGGTCATCGACCAGGTCGATCTGGCTTCGATCGCGGAGCGTGAGCGGGTCACCCGCCACGATGTGAAGGCGCGCATCGAGGAGTTCAACGCCCTCGCCGGGCACGAGCACGTGCACAAGGGCATGACCAGCCGCGACCTCACCGAGAACGTGGAGCAGCTGCAGATCCGGCTCTCGCTGGAGCACGTGCACGCGCACGGTGTCGCGGTCGCCGCGCGCCTGGCCGAGCGGGCCGGCGAGTACCAGGCGCTGGTGATGGCGGGGCGCTCGCACAATGTCGCGGCCCAGGCCACCACCCTCGGCAAGCGTTTCGCCTCGGCCGCCGACGAGGTGCTGATCGCACTGGCCCGAGTCCGGGAACTGATCGACCGCTACCCGCTGCGCGGTATCAAGGGCCCGATGGGCACCGCCCAGGACATGCTCGACCTGCTCGACGGTGACGCCGCGAAGCTGTCCACCCTGGAACAGCAGGTCGCCCGGCACCTCGGCTTCGCCAACGTGCTGACCAGCGTCGGCCAGGTTTACCCGCGTTCGCTCGATCACGACGTGCTCTCCGCGCTGGTGCAACTGGGCGCGGGCCCGTCCTCGTTCGCGCACACCATCCGGCTGATGGCCGGGCACGAGCTGGTCACCGAGGGCTTCCAGCCCGGTCAGGTCGGCAGCTCCGCGATGCCGCACAAGATGAACACCCGCTCCTGTGAACGCGTCAACGGCCTGCAGGTCGTGCTGCGCGGCTACGGCTCGATGGCCGCCGAGCTCGCGGGCGCCCAGTGGAACGAAGGCGACGTCTTCTGCTCGGTGGTGCGCCGCGTCGCCCTTCCGGATGCTTTCTTCGCCCTCGACGGCATGATGGAAACCTTCCTCACCGTGCTCGCCGAATTCGGCGCGTACCCGGCTGTCGTCGCCCGCGAACTGGATCGCTACCTGCCCTTCCTGGCCACCACCCGAATCCTGATGGCCGCGGTCCGCGCGGGCGTCGGCCGGGAAACCGCGCACGAGGTCATCAAGGAGCACGCTGTCGCCGTCGCGCTGGCGATGCGCGAGCAGGGCCGCGAGCCCGATCTGCTCGATCGGCTGGCCGCGGACTCCCGGCTGCCGCTCGATCGCGCCGCCCTCGATACCGCCCTGGCCGACAAGTCCGCCTTCATCGGTGCGGCCGAGGCCCAGGTCGTCGATGTGCTCGCGGCGGTCGAGAAGCTGGTCGACGGTTACCCCGAGGCCGCTCGCTACAGCCCGTCGCCAATTCTGTAGCCGCCCTGGCGGGTTAGTGTCGCCGGGTGAATCCGTACACGATTTTCTCCGACATCGTCGCCGGGCAGGCGCCGGCCAGCAAGGTCTATGAGGACGACGATGTGCTGGCGTTCATGGACATTCGGCCGATGACGCCCGGGCATGTACTGGTGGTGCCGAAGGTGGCGGCGCGCAGTCTGGCCGAATTGGACCCCGAGGTCGGCGGCAAGTTGTTCCAGGTGGGCCAGCGGGTGGCCGCGGCCTTGCGGGCCAGCGAAGTCGGGTGCGACGGGGTGAACTTCTTTCTCGCGGACGGAGTGACCGCCGGCCAGGAGGTCTTCCATGTGCACCTGCATGTGATCCCGCGGACGGCGGGGGATGGGTTCGGGCTGCGGGGGCGGCCGACGAGTCCGCGGCGGGACGACCTGGACTACCTCGCGGGTTCGATCCGGGGCGCGCTCGGCCGGTCCGCCTGAGGCATTACGTACCGGAAAGTTTGCTGAACGGATGCTATTGTCTGCAAATGCCCGCACCACGTTGGCTGGTGAGATAGCTTGAAGGGCAACAGGATGCGGTGATGGAGGTGGGTTATGCGTCGATCCACGGTTGCTGTCGTTGTGCTGATGTTCGGCCTCGCGGTCACGGGTCAGGTGATCATCGGACCCGGCACGGCCACGGCCGCGCGGATCGTCCGGATCGACGACAAGAGCCCCACTCGATCGGCGGTTTTCATCGACTCCGTGGCGATGGGCCGCACCATCCAGGTGGACGTGCTGCACCCCGCCGATAGCGCCGCCCGCCCCTCCTACTACCTGCTCGATGGCCTGGATCCCGGTGTGGGACAAAGCACTTGGACCAACGCGACCGATGCCGAGCCCTTCTTCGCCGACCGGCGCGTGAATGTGGTGCTGCCCGTGGGCGGTCAGGCCAGCTACTACACCGACTGGGTGCAGGAGGATCCACGCCTCGGCCGCTACCAGTGGGAAACCTTCCTCACCAGCGAACTGCCGCCGCTCATCGACGCGGCGTTCCATGGCAACGGCGTCAACGGGATCGGTGGACTCTCCATGGGCGGCATGGCGGCGTTCACGCTCGCCGTCCGCCATCCGGAGCTCTATCGCGCGGTCGCCGGCTACAGTGCCTGCCCCGACCTGGGTTTGGCCAGTTCCGCGATCATGTTCTCGGTCGCCAACCGCGGCGGCAACCCGATGAACATGTGGGGTGCGCCGGGCAACGCCGAATGGGCGGCGCACGATCCCGCGCTACTGGCGGATCGGCTGCGCGGCAAGACGATCTACCTGTCCACCGGGACCGGCCTGCCCGGCCGGCACGAGCTGGAGATCAAGCCGCAGCTGCCGGAGAACGTGGCATTCGGCGGCCCGATCGAAGCGGGCGTCAACGCCTGCGTGCTGTCCTTCGATCAACGTCTGCGCGGGATCGGCATCGCGGCGTCGATCGACCACAGCGTCACCGGCACCCACTCCTGGTCCTATTGGCAGGACACCCTGCACCGCTCCTGGCCCACCCTGGCGCCGGCGCTCGGCGTCTAGTCCCGGCGGGTCCGCCGAACAGTAGGGTGGGAGCCATGTCTGTCGAGAGTGTGGTGGCGGCGCCGGTCGCCAAGAAGGTGCCGGCGGAG
Source organism: Nocardia sp. NPDC051832 (assembly GCF_040681285.1). Taxonomy (NCBI): domain Bacteria; kingdom Bacillati; phylum Actinomycetota; class Actinomycetes; order Mycobacteriales; family Nocardiaceae; genus Nocardia; species Nocardia sp. NPDC051832. Next base: position 754,565 of record NZ_JBFAYL010000001.1, on the reverse strand, counting down.
CGCAAGCATCACGGAGACGTGTTCGTCGACGATTACGAATGGCTGCGGGCGAAGGAAGACCCGGAAGTCCTGGCCTACCTGGCGGCGGAGAACGCCTACACCGAGGCGCAGACCACGCACCTGGAGGGGCTGCGCGGGCAGATCTTCGACGAGATCAAATCACGGACCTTGGAGACGGACCTGTCGGTGCCGACCCGGATCGGCGACTACTGGTACTACGGGCGCACCTTCGAGGGCAAGCAGTACGGCGCCAGCTGCCGGTGCCCGATCGACGCGACGGCCGAGGGGATCGACGCGTGGACGCCGCCGCGGCTCGAACCCGGTGTGGAGATTCCGGGGGAGGAGGTGCTGCTGGACCAGAACATCCTGGCGGAGGGGCACGACTTCATCAGCGTGGGCACGGTCACGGTCAGCCGCGACGGCAACCTGCTCGCCTATTCGGTCGACGTCGTCGGCGATGAGCGCTACACCCTGCGGTTCAAGGACCTGCGCACCGGCGCGGAGCTGGCCGACGAGATCCCGGGCACCGAGGGCAGCGTCACCTGGTCGCACGACGGGACGCATGTCTTCTATCTGACGGTCAACCAGTCGTGGCGGCCGGACACGGTGTGGCGGCATCGCCTGGGCGCCGACCGCGCCCAGGACGTCAAGGTGTTCCACGAGCCCGACGAGCGTTTCTGGGTCGGAATGGACAGCACCCGCTCGGAGAAGTACCTGATGATCGGGCTGTCCTCCAAGCTCACCAGCGAGATCTGGCTGCTCGAATCCGATGATCCGGAAGGCGAATTCCGGGTCATCCTGCCGCGCCGGGAAGGCGTCGAATACTCCGTCGAGCACGCGGTGATCGGCGGCGAGGACCGCTTCCTGATCCAGCACAACGACGTGGTGGACGGGGTGAAGGCGGTCAATTTCGTGCTCTGCGACGCCCCGGTCGACGATCCGCTGAACATGACGCTGCTGATCCCGCACCGCGACGACGTCCGCTTGCAGGGCGTCGGCGCCTTCCGCGACCACCTGGTGCTCGGCTACCGGCGCGAGGCGCTGCCCCGGATCGCGGTCTGGCCGCTGACCGAGGCCGGTTACGGCGAGCGGCGGGAGCTGGAATTCGATCTGGAGCTGTGCACCGTCGGTGCGAGCGGCAACCCGGAGTGGGAGCAGCCGACGCTGCGACTCGGCCTCACCTCGTTCCTCACCCCGATGCGGCTCTACGACTACGTGCCCGCCACCGATACGCTGCTGCTGCGCAAGGAGCAGCCGGTGCTCGGCGGATACAACGCGGATGAGTATGTGCAGCAACGCGATTGGGCCGTGGCCGAAGACGGCACCCGGGTCCCGATCTCGCTGGTGTGGAAGAAGGACGCGGTCGCCGAGGGCCCGAAACCGTTGCTGCTCTACGGATACGGGTCATACGAGTCCGAGATCGATCCCTACTTCTCGGTGCCCCGGCTGTCCATCATGGACCGCGGCATGGTCTTCGCCATCGCGCACGTGCGCGGCGGCGGTGAAATGGGCCGGCTCTGGTACGACCACGGCAAGATGCTGTCGAAGAAGAACACCTTCACCGACTTCATCGCGTGCGCGCGGCACCTGGTCGACACCGGGGTCACCGCGGCGGACCGGATGGTGGCCGACGGCGGCAGCGCGGGCGGCCTGCTGATGGGCGCGGTGGCGAACATGGCGCCGGAACTGTTCCGGGGCATCATGGCCAACGTCCCGTTCGTGGACCCGCTCACCTCGATCCTGGATCCGGACCTGCCGCTGACCGTCACCGAATGGGAGGAATGGGGAAACCCGCTGGCGGACAAGGAAGTCTACGACTACATCAAGTCCTATTCGCCGTACGAGAACGTCGAGGCCAAGAACTACCCGGCCATCCTGGCCATCACCAGCCTCAACGACACCCGTGTCCTCTACGTCGAACCGGCCAAGTGGGTCGCCAAGCTCCGCGCCACCAAGACCGGGGACTCCCAGCTGCTGCTCAAGACCGAGATGAGTGCGGGCCACGGCGGCGTCAGCGGGCGCTACGAGAAGTGGAAGGAAATCGCCTTCGAATTCGCCTGGCTGCTGGACACCGTCGGGCTGGCCGGCGAATAGCACTGCGCAACAACTGATCCCGGCCCGCGCAGCAGGCCGGGATCAGTGCCGTCAGACGCCGCAGTTCACGATGTCGTCGATCATCTGCTGCCGGTTCTGTTCCCGGATGTGCTCGATCCCCCGATAAGCCCCCTTCGAATCCAGCACCGCGATGTACACGTCCGCGATCTGCTGGGGTGTCGCGTCCGGCCGCTGCGCCCGGACCTTGTCCGCGAAATCCTTTGCCGCGGCGCACTTCTCCTCCTGCGTGAAGATCGGCGGCGGATCCCCCTCATCGGCCAGCGCCACCCCGGGCGCCAGCAGGAGTAGCGGAGTGGCCAATGCGCTCAACAGTGCTGCTCTCACCTCCGCCATCCTAGACACGGTCACAGAGTTCTCCACCCGGTCATTTGCCCTGCACGCTGAGTACATTTCCGTTTGGCACCGTAGTTTCATGAACGCTGAGTTGCTCGTATCCGTATCCGGGATCCGGGACACCACCCGGGACGCGGCGATCGAATTCGCCGCCGAGATGGATCAGCGGGACGTCAGGTTGTCGCTGCTGGTCGCGCCGCGGTTGAAGGGCGGGTATCGGCTGGCCGCGGATCCGGCGACGCAGTCCTGGCTGCGCGGGCGGCGCGCCCGCGGGGACGCGATCGTGCTGCACGGCTACGACCAGGCGGCGACGAAGCGGCGGCGGGCGGAGTTCGCGACGCTGCCCAGGCACGAGGCGCGGCTGCGGTTGACGGCGGCGGATCGGGTGATGGAGCAGGTGGAGCTCCGCACCAGGTTGTTCGCGGCGCCGCGCTGGGACGCGTCCCAGGGTGCGATCGCGGCATTGCCCGATGTCGGGTTCCGGCTGGCGCTGGGGCTGACGTCGATGCTGGATCTGGAGCGCAATGCCGCGCAGAAGGCCCGTGTTTACGGGATCGGTGAGGGGTTCCGCGCCGAGCCGTGGTGGTGCCGGGCACTGGTTCTCGGTGCGGCCCGCACGGCTCGGCGTGGAGGTATTCTGCGCCTGGCGATTTCGGCCGCGCAGCTACAGCGGACCGGGCCGCGGCAAGCCATGACGGACGCGGTGGACCTGGCGTTGTTTCACGGCGCGAAGAGCGAGATCTACCGCTGGGAGCCGTTCGCCGCGGTGCGCGCGGCCTGACGAAAGTCCAGGGGGCCGAACCGACTACGGAACAAGCGGGTGGGCGTCGTGGCTGAATCCGCCCGCCTCGGTGCGGTCCAGCCGCATCGGATGTTTCGCGAGGTGGGTGAGGCAGCGTTCGATGTCCTCGATCAGCAGGTCGGCCATGTCGACGGTGAAGCCGTGGCGGATCACCGCGCGCATGATGGTCTCGGTGCCGCGGTCGGCGGGCAGGGGATAGGCGGCGATGGTCCAGCCGCGGGTGCGCAGCCGGTCGGACAGGTCGTAGAGGTTGTAGTCATGACCGGTGCGCAGCCGCCAGGAGACCGCGGTGACGCCCTTGGCCGGGTCGCCGTCGTGGATCAGGTCGAACATGCCCAGGTGCACCAGCTGTTTCGCCAAATGCCGTGCGACGCGGTAGATCTCGGACTGCACGCGGCTGTAGCCGGCCCGGCCGAGCCGGATGAAGTCGTAGTACTGGGTGATGACCTGCCCGCCGGGGCGGGAAAAGTTGAGATTGCAGGTGGACATCGAACCGCCGAGGTAATCGACCTCGAAGACCAGATCGTCGGGTAGGTCGGCGGCGCTGCGCCAGATCGCCCAGCCCACGCCGAGCGGGGCCAGCCCGGTCTTGTGCCCGGAGGCGTTGATGGACCGCACTCGCGGCAGCCGGAAATCCCACACCAGGTAGGGCGCGCAGAACGGGGCCAGGAAACCGCCCCCGGCGGCATCGACGTGGATGGGGATGTCCAGTCCGGTCTGCTCTTCGAGCCGATCGAGCTCCCGGCTCACGCCGGCCACGTCCTCGAACAGTCCGGTGCCCGTCTGGCCGAAGGTGGGCACCACCATGATGGTGTTCGCGTCGCAGGCGGCGATCACGTCTTCCGGGCGGAGCGTGAATTGCTCACCGTGTAAAGGCAATTGGCGCATCTCGACATCGAAGTACCGCGCGAATTTCGCCCAGCACACCTGGGCCGGGCCGCAGACGAAATTGGGCGTCCCGGTTCCGCCGCGCGCACGCCAGCGGAACTTGGCAGCCAGCCCGCCCAGCATCGCGGCCTCGCTGGATCCGGTGGTGGAGGTACCCCGGGTAGCCGCCGGATCGGGACAGTGCCACAGATCGGCGACCATTCGCACGCAACGCTTTTCGAGTTCCGCGGTCTGTGGGTACTCGTCCTTGTCGACGATGTTCTTGTCCAGCGATTCCGCCATCAACCGGCGCGCCTGGTCGTCGAGCCAGGTGGTGCAGGGGGTCGCCAGGTTGATCCGGGACATGCCGTCGAGCCGCAGTTCGTCGTGCACGATCTCGTAGGCCGTCTGCGGAAACATCTCCGCGGCAGGGAAACCCGCCCGGGGCGCGCCGTGCCGCAGGCCGGGCACGGCGAACAGGTCGTCGGAATCCGGGTTGTCGAGCATCCACACGCCTCCAAGAGCACTCGCAGCGATGGTTGGCCGATCCAGAATCGCATATCCGGCGGCCCTGGTATTGCCAATCGTTCGCGACACGGACCATTCGGTCGGATATCGGCGCCGATGCTGCTGGCCGGTCTGCTTCGGGGGCAGTAGCGGATCGATTGCCTGTCGGCATGGGTATTGTCGGACTGCGAGTTGGACACCCGGACAACCACAGGAGAGACCGGCATGATCGCCGATGGCCCGCAGACCGCCGAATTACGCACGCGCATAGCCGCTTTGATGCCGCAGGCGAAAAAAGATCTGACCCAGCTGGTTTCGTTCAGATCGGTGGCCGACCCGCGCCAGTTCCCGCCGGAGGAATGCGAGCGGACCGCGCAGTGGGTGGCCGACGCGTTCGCCTCGGTCGGGCTGTCGAAGGTCGGGCTGCACGAAACCCCGGACGGCAGCAAGGCGGTCATCGCCGCCCGGCCCGCGCCCGCCGGCACCCCGACGGTCCTGCTGTACTGCCACTACGACGTGCAGCCGCCGCTGGACGACGCCGCCTGGCGCACGCCGGTGTGGGAGCTGACCGAGAAGAACGGCCGCTGGTACGGCCGCGGCAGCGCGGACTGCAAGGGCAACATCGTCATGCATCTGACCGCGCTGCGCGCCATCGGCCCCGATCTGCCGCTGGGCGTCACGCTGGTGTGCGAGGGCTCCGAGGAGCAGGGCACCGGCGGCCTGGAGCGTTTCGTGGAAGCCAACCCGGACCTGCTGCGCGCCGACGCGATCGTGGTCGGCGACTGCGGCAACTTCGCCGCCGGGGTGCCGACCTTCACCGAAACCCTGCGCGGCAACGTCAATGTCGTGATCACCGTGGAAACCCTTGCCGGACCCATGCATTCGGGCATGTTCGGCGGCGCGGCGCCCGATGCGCTGGCGGCCCTGATCCACCTGCTGGCCACCCTGCGCGACGAGCACGGCAACACCACGGTCGACGGCCTGTCCAACGATCAGCGCTGGCCCGGGGTGCAGTACCCGTCCGACCAGTTCCGCACCGACGCCGGCGTGCTCGGCGGGGTCGACCTGCTGGGCGAGGGCACCGTCGCCGACATGCTCTGGGCCCGGCCGGCGTTGACGGTGCTCGGCATCGACGCGCCGCCGGTGGTCGGTTCCACGGCCGCCATCCAGCCCGCGGCCCGGGCCCGCTTGAACCTGCGCATCCCGCCGGGCGTCGACCCGAAGGCCGCCTTGTCCGCCCTCGAAGCGCACCTGACGGCGAACGTGCCCTGGCACGCGAAACTGTCGATCGAAACCGAAGCCACGGGGGCCCCGTTCCGATCCGGTCGCGGCGGACCGGCGCGCACCGCCATGGAGGCCGCGCTCGCGGCGTCCTACGGCCGGGCGGCGACCACCCAGGGGCAGGGCGGCTCGATCCCGCTGTGCAACGTCTTCGCCGATACCTACCCGGACGCGGAGATCATGCTGCTCGGGGTGGAGGAGCCGAAATGCCTGATCCACGCGCCCAACGAGAGCGTGGATCCGAACGAGATCGAGCGGATGGCGCTGGCCGAGGCGCTGTTCCTCACCGCCTACGCCGAGCGCTAGAACTCGCGCTGGTCCTCGGGCTCGAGCACCGTGAATTCGGTTCCGGCGGGCCCCATTTCGCTCAACCGGCCGAAGTAGATGCCCCGCGCGCCCGGCTCGATGATCCCGTAGTGGATCGGAAGGGCCGTCCGCGGCGCGACCGCGCGCAGATAATCGACGGCCTCGCTGATCCGCATCCACGGCGCGGCCGCCGGGATCGCGAGCACGCCGACCGGCACCGGCGGCACCCACAGCGAATCGCCGGGATGCACCAGCTCGGCCGGGTCCTCGGCGGTGCCGAGCTGGAAGACGGTGTTGTCGATCACCGGGAGCTCCGGGTGGATCACCGCGTGCCGGCCGCCGCCGCCGGTGATCCGCAGGTCGCCGAGCTCGACGATATTGCCCGCGTGCACCGCCTCCCACCGGCCGCCGCGCTGCTGGGCGGTCTGCGGATCGGAGAACACGCGCGCCCCGGGGTTGGCGTCCAGCAGCGCGTCGATGCGCAGCGGATCGATGTGATCGGGATGCTGGTGGGTGACCGCGATGGCGTCCAGACCGGTGAGGCCTTCGAAGCCGTGGGCGAAGGTGCCCGGATCGAACAGCACCTTCTTGCCGTGCAGCTCGACGAGCAGACACGAGTGGCCGAAGTGGGCTATGCGCATGCCGCCATCGTATTGACCCCGGAGCCTGCGCGGGGGAAGCGAACAACTACGCTGATCGGTAACCCCACCACCCCGAACACTGAGGAGCAACGCGTGGCACGAGTCGTGGTCGAGGTGATGCCGAAGGCCGAGATCTTGGATCCGCAAGGGCAGGCCATCGTCGGTGCGCTCCCGCGTCTGGGATTCGCCGGAATCGCGGATGTGCGGCAGGGCAAGCGATTCGAACTCGATGTGGACGACTCGGTGAGCGACGCCGAGCTCGAGCAGATCGCCGAAGCGCTGCTCGCCAACACCGTGATCGAAGAGTGGAAGGTCGTCCGGCTGTGACCGCTCGCATCGGCGTCATCACCTTTCCGGGCACGCTCGACGATGTCGACGCGGCCCGCGCGGTGACGCGGTCCGGCGCCGAGGCGGTCAGCCTCTGGCATGCCGACGCCGACCTCAAGGGCGTCGACGCGGTCATCGTGCCCGGCGGCTTCTCCTACGGCGATTACCTGCGCTGCGGCGCCATCGCCCGGTTCGCGCCGGTGATGGGCAAGGTCGTCGAGGGCGCCAAGGCCGGTATGCCGGTGCTCGGCATCTGCAACGGTTTCCAGGTGCTGTGCGAGGCCGGTCTGCTGCCCGGCGCGCTGACCCGCAACGAGGGCCTGCACTTCATCTGCCGCGACGAGTGGCTGCAGGTCGAGTCGGTGGACACCGCCTGGACCGCGCGCTACGAGCCGGGCGCGCAGATCCTGATCCCGCTGAAGTCCGGGGAGGGTCGCTACCAGGCCTCCACCCAGGTGCTCGACGAGCTGGAAGGCGAAGGCCGCGTGGTCTTCCGCTACGCCGGCGAGAACCCGAACGGTTCGCAGCGCGGCATCGCGGGCATCGCCTCGGCCAACGGCCGGGTCGTCGGCCTGATGCCGCACCCCGAGCACGCGACCGAACCGCTGACCGGTCCGAGCGACGACGGCATGGGCATGTTCCTGTCGGTCCTGGATTCGCTGATCTCGGCCTAACGCGGGGATCAGCAGATCCGCGCGATGATGTCGAAATCGACGCCGTTCGCGCGAGCGATGTACCCCGGCTGGATCACCTGATTGCCGCGGAAACCCCGGACGCCGCCCGGGGTTTCGTAGCGCACGCCGTCCAGCAGCGCGCGGTGGATACTGGGGACCTCGAGTGAGCCGACGGCCTCGGCCAGTCCGCGCAAGGTGTGGATCGCCTCGTAGGTGGCATTACCGAAGCTGGTGAGCGCGGGCGCGAAGCTGCCGTGCCGGCGCCGGTAGCGGGCTTTGCGCTCCGCGCCGTCGACGAGGTCGTCGTCGAGGAAGAAGCTGGACGGGACATACAGGTTGTGGTTGGCGCCCGGGCCGCCGGCCAGCAGCACGTTCTCGTCGGCCGACGGGCTGACCCGCAGCTGGGTGGCGGCGCGGCCGGTGGCGGCGAACTGCCGGTTGAACCGGGACACGTCGTTGCCGACCATGAGAATGATGACGGCCTCCGCCCGGTCCAGCGCGGGCTCGGCCAGGAAACTCCCGAAATCCGGGCTGCCGAGCGGCACGAATTGTTGCAGCACAATGGCATTCGGATCAGCCAGGCTGGTGTGGATGGCGCGGGCGGTTTCCCTGGGCCAGATGTAGTCGTTGCCGATCAGCGCCCAGCGCCGGATGCCGTACTCCCGCTCCAGCCAGCGCACGGCGGGCAGGATGTGCCCAGCCGGATGTTCGCCCAGCAGCAGCACCCCGGGCAGTTCGTCGGTCAGGCCCTCGTTCGCCGTGGCGTAGATGTAGGGCACGCGCCCGCCGTTGGCCTCGGCCACCGCCCGGCGCACCGCCGAAGTGTGCCAGCCGGTGATCGCGTGCACCATTCCGGTCGCCAGCAGCGCGCCGACCTCGTCGGCGATCTCCCGCGGCGAGCGCCCGCCGTCGATATGCGTGGTGCGAATTTCACGGCCGAGAATTCCACTGCCGCTGTTGATTTCGTGTACCGCGAGGGAAATCGCCGCATCGCAGGACGGAGCCACGATCCCACCCGGTCCCTGGCGCGGGACGATGTCGAGGATCTCGATGATGCCGTCTGGGCTCTCGCCGAACGGAGGCATTCGGTACTCTTCTTCTCGATCGAGCAGAATTCATGGGCGGGCAGGAAACAATGACGACCATTGTAGGCCGACATTCCACGCTGCATGGTGCGCTGCGAGCCGCGGAACGCCGTTGGCTGCAACACCTCGACGACGCATTGTGCGCCAGGCGACTTTCGCCGGATCAATGGTCGATGCTGTGCAATTTGTGCAGTGATACCGGCATAACTATGAGCGAATTGGCGGTTCGCTCCCAGTTGGCGCCGTCGTCGGCGACGCGGCACGCGGATTATCTCGCCGAGCGGGGGCTGATCTTCCGGGTGGCGGCCGAGGAGGACCGGCGGCGCATCCTGATCGGGCTCAGCACGCTCGGGGCGGAATTGGTCGAATCGGTGCGCGCCGAGGAGGCGCGGGCCGAACAGGAGCTGCGTGCCCGGGTCGGTGCGCGCCGCTATGGCGAATTGCTGCGTGTGCTCGAGCTCATAGCCGGCGCCGAGTTGCCATAATCGCACTCCGGTCGTACCGGGTTCGCTTCGTTCGGGACTCAATCGTCCCAAAAGTCCACTCTCGAAACGCCCGCCTCCCGCTGCTGATCTTCTTCCATTACATTTCCAAATGAAATTAGTTTGGTGATGGCGAGGAGCGGAAGATGGGAAACGAATCGGTTGTGTCGAACCCTGACACGGTCAATGTCGCGGTGATCAATCACGCGATGCCACGCCTGCATTCGCGTCCGGAGGTGCTGGCCAACTGCTACCGAATCGGACATCTCGTCGACGGTTTGAAACTCGGCCACCCCGACGTCGATCTCGTCGTCCTGCCCGAATATTCGACGATGGGCGTGATGTACGACGAAACCGAGCTGTACTCCACGGCAACGGTGATTCCGGGCGACGAGACCGCGGTTTTCGCCGAGGCCTGCCGGCGCAACGAGGTGTGGGGTGTCTTCTCGCTGACCGAGCGGCACGAGGACCATCCGCTGCGCCCGCCGTACAACACCGTCGTGCTGATCAACCACCTCGGCGAGATCGTGCAGCGCTATCGCAAGCTCGCGCCGTCACCCGGCGGCGGACCCTGCTATCCGGGCGAGACCACCTATGTCTGCCACGGCCCCAGGGGAATTCAGCTCGCGCTGATCATCGGCGAGGACGGCAACTACCCCGAGGTCTGGCGCGACTGCGTGGCCAAGGGCGCCGAACTCGTGGTGCACAGCCAGGTGCTGCGCGGCTGCCAGGCCGAACAGCAGCTGGGCATGGCCAAGGCGATGGCCTGGGCCAACAGCGTCTATGTGGCGGTGGCCGGCGCGGCCGGATTCGACGGCGTGCACTCCTACGCGGGCCGCTCGGCGATCATCGACTACGAAGGCCGCACGCTGGGCGAATGCGGTGCGGAGCAGAACGAGCTGCGCTCGGCCCGGCTCTCGCTGCGCGCGATCCGCGAGGCCCGCCATTACGACCGCGACCACTTCGGGCCCTACGGCCTGCTGCACCGGGGCGAATCCCGCGCCGCCGACGCGTTCGGGGTCGCGGACTGCCCGCTCGATTTCTATCGGACCTGGATCAACGACCCGGTCAAGGCGCAGGAGCAGGTCGAGGAGATCGTCGGGAGCTGAGGCCGCATTACGATCGTGCCCATGCCCGCGACTACTACCGCTGCTACGGCCTCGGGGCTGTGCCAGTTCATCGATGCCTCGCCGAGCCCGTTCCACGTCTGCCGGACGGTCGCGGCGGAGCTGGACACGCACGGATTCACCCGGCTCGCGGAGGCGGCGGCCTGGCCGGCGGCGCCCGGCCGGTACTACGTGGTCCGCGGCGGCTCGCTGATCGCCTGGGCGAGCACCGATGACACCACGCTGCCGTTCCGTGTTCTCGGCGCGCATACCGACAGCCCGAATCTGCGGGTCAAGCAGCAGCCGGATCTGTCCAGCGCCGGCTGGCAGCTGGTCGGGCTGGAGCCCTACGGCGGCGCGTGGCTGAACTCCTGGCTGGACCGGGAGCTCGGCATCTCCGGGCGGCTCAGTGTGCGCGACGGGAACTCGTTGCGCGACACGCTGGTTCGCATCGATGATCCGATCCTGCGGGTGCCGCAGCTGGCCATCCACCTGTCCGAGGATCGGCGCGGCGTGCAGCTCGATCCGCAGCGGCACGTGAACGCCGTGTGGGGGGTGGCCGCCCGGCCGCAGCCGTTCCTGGATTACGTCGCCGAACGCGCCGGGGTCGACCCGGACGCGGTGCTGGGCTGGGAACTGATGACCCACGACCTGACCCCGAGCCGGCTGATCGGCCGCGATCAGGACCTGCTCAGCGCGCCCCGCCTGGACAACCAGGGCACCTGCTACGCGGGCCTGCACGCCTTCCTCGCCGCGCTCGCCGAGCCCGGTGCGGCGGTGCCGGTGCTGGTCATGTTCGACCACGAGGAGGTCGGCAGCCAGTCCGATCGCGGCGCGCAGTCGGATCTGCTGCCGACGGTGCTGGAGCGGATCGTGCTGGCCCGGGGCGGCGGCCGGTCCGAATTCCTCACGGCGCTGGCCGGTTCCGTCGTCGCGTCCGGTGATATGGCGCACGCGACGCACCCGAACTACCCGGACCGGCACGAGCCCGCGCACCGCATCGAGGTGAACGGCGGACCGGTGCTGAAGGTGAACCAGAACCTGCGCTATGCCACCGACGCCGCGGGTGCGGGCGCCTTCGCGCTGGCCTGTGCGCAGGCCGGAGTTCCGTTGCAGCGCTACGTGCATCGCGCGGATCTGCCGTGCGGCTCCACGGTCGGGCCGATGACGGCCGCGCGCACCGGCATGACCACCGTCGATGTCGGCGCACCGCAGCTGGCCATGCACTCGGCGCGGGAAATGATGGGCACGGCCGACGTGCCGGCCTACGCGGCCGCGCTCGCCGCCTTCCTCACGCCCACCGCCGAGGACTGAACGGCCGCGAAGATCAGCACCGCGAGCGCGGCCAGCACATAACTGCTGCCGACCAGCTGCTGCCACCAGGTCCACTCGAGTTCGCGCTGCCAGGGCAGATGCCACTGCGGCCCGATGAGCAGCAGCGCCACGAAGGCGGCGACTGTCCCGAGGAACCATGGGTTCCGGTTGCCGCGCTCGAAGGCGTTGGCGGCGACAACAAGCGCGGGCGCGGTCCAGACCCAGTGATGCGACCACGACACAGGCGAAATCAGCAGCAGCGCAAAGGCATTCACCAGCAGTGCGGTAACCGTCGCGCCCTCGTCGAGCAACCGGCGCATCCAGACCACGGCGAGCGCGAGCGTGCACCCCGCCAGCGTGAGCCACAGCGCGGTCGCCACCGGCGCGTCCAGCCCGAGCCGGAACAGCAGGCCTTTGAGCGACTGATTGCCCGCGAAATGCGGCGTCCCGATGCGGCCGGTGTCGGCGACGGTGTGGAACCAGTACTGCACCGAATCCTTGGGGAACAGCAGGAACCCGGCGCCCACCGCGGCGACCGCGGCGATCCCGATGTTGCGCACGGACTGCCAGTCCCGGCGCAGCAGGAAGTACAGCAGGAACGCGGCCGGAACCAGCTTCACCGAGATCGCGATCCCGATCAGCATCCCGCGCGGCCAGACCGGTTTGCGCACCAGGCAATCGGCGGTGACCGCCGCCATCAGCAGCAGATTGATCTGGCCGAACCCGAAGGTCTGGCGCACCGGTTCCAGCAGCTGCGCCAGTGCGACCGCGCCGAGGACGAGCGCCAGGGCCGCCGGGCGCGCGAGTTCGGGCCGGAGCCGGGCCAGCACCAGCCACAGCGTGATCCCGAGACTCAGCACCGACAGCACGATCATCGCCACCTCGGCGGCGGGCAGCGGCAGCAAGGCCAGCGGGGTGAAGAACAGCGCGGCCAGCGGGGGATAGGTGAACGGCAGATGGATGCCGAGCACCTGCGGCAACTCGCCGTAGAGGTCGTTGCCGTCGAGCCAGGCCTGCGCGCCGTTGCGGTAGACGAGCAGATCGATGTAACCCCGCCACCACTGCATCCGCAGCGAGACCAGCACGGAAACGACGAAGGCCACGGCCGCGACGATCAACCACCGAAGACCCGAACTCGGCACCGCTCGATCACTCATGATTCCGCCTCGCTGCCCCTGGGTTCCATCATGACCGAGTGAGCCACAGTGTGACTTTCACTGCTCGCGCTCACCGCCGACAGCGTAATGGTGCGCGGGCTCCTCGAAGCGTCTTCGGCAACCGGGCGTTTCGCGGCCAAATAGTGGCTTCTGACAAGGCTTTACGTTGTTCGCCAGGAAACCGTTCTGATCCTATGGCAATCGCAGGGCAAACGCTCCCCAGTTCTCTACCCGGGTAGGCACCGGCCGACCTGGGCGCTCCCTCTAGACTGAGCCGCAGGCACCTCGCCGTATTCCCCAGGCCAGGCCGAAAGGACCCAGGTACTCCGTGACTCCGCAGGTCGATACCGTCAGCGCAGCCGCAGCAACCCCCGATGCGCCGCAACCGTACAAAGAACTCGGCCTCAAGGACGACGAGTACGCCCGCATCAAGGAGATCCTCGGCCGCCGGCCCACCGATGCCGAGCTGGCCATGTACTCGGTGATGTGGAGCGAGCACTGCTCCTACAAGTCCTCGAAGGTGCATCTGCGCTACTTCGGCGAGACCACCACCGACGAGATGAAGGCCTCGATGCTCGCGGGCATCGGCGAGAACGCCGGCGTGGTCGACATCGGCGACGGCTGGGCGGTCACCTTCAAGGTGGAATCGCACAACCACCCGTCCTACGTGGAGCCCTACCAGGGTGCGGCCACCGGTGTCGGCGGCATCGTGCGCGACATCATGGCCATGGGCGCGCGGCCCATCGCGGTGATGGATCAGCTGCGCTTCGGCGCCGCCGACCACCCGGACACCCGGCGCGTGGTCGACGGCGTGGTGCGCGGCGTCGGCGGCTACGGCAACTCGCTCGGCCTGCCGAATGTCGGCGGCGAGACCGTATTCGACGCCTCCTACCAGGGCAACCCGCTGGTGAACGCGCTGTGCGCCGGTGTCATGCGGGTCGAGGACCTGCACCTGGCGTTCGCGTCCGGCACCGGCAACAAGATCATTCTGTTCGGCGCGCGCACCGGCCTCGACGGCATCGGCGGCGTCTCCGTGCTCGCCTCGGACACCTTCTCCGGCGACGAGTCCGGCACCGGCCGCAAGAAGCTGCCCGCCGTGCAGGTCGGCGACCCGTTCACCGAGAAGGTGCTCATCGAGTGCTGTCTGGAGCTGTACGCGGCCGGTCTGGTCGTCGGCATCCAGGACCTCGGCGGCGCCGGACTCTCCTGCGCCACTTCCGAACTCGCGGCCGCGGGCGACGGCGGCATGCACATCGACCTGACCAAGGTCCCGCTGCGCGCCGCCGGCATGACCCCCGCCGAGATCCTCTCCAGCGAATCGCAGGAGCGGATGTGCGCGGTCGTCACCCCCGAGAACGTGGACGCGTTCATGGCCGTCTGCAAGAAGTGGGACACCCTGGCCACCGTCATCGGTGAGGTCACCGACGGCGACCACCTGGTCATCTCCTGGCACGGCGAGACCGTGGTGGACGTGCCGCCGCGCACCGTCGCGCATCAGGGCCCGGTCTACGAGCGCCCGGTGCGGCGCCCGGATTACCAGGACGCGCTGATCGCCGACACCGCCGACACCCTGTCCCGGCCCAAGACCGGCGACGAGCTGCGCGCCACCCTGCTGCAGATGCTGGCCAGCCCGCAACTGTGCAGCCGCAAGTGGATCACCGAGCAGTACGACCGCTACGTGCGCGGCAACACCGTGCTCGCCGAGCACGCCGACGCCGGCGTCATCCGGATCGACGAGGAGTCCGGCCGCGGTATCGCGCTGGCCACCGACGCCTCCGGCCGGTACACCAAACTGGATCCCTACGCCGGCGCGCAGCTCGCGCTGGCCGAGGCGTTCCGCAATGTCGCCACCACCGGCGCCACCCCGAAGGCCGTCAGCAACTGCCTGAACTTCGGCTCCCCGGAGGATCCGGGCGTGATGTGGCAGTTCCAGCAGGCCGTGCGCGGCCTCGCGGACGGCTGTGTGGCCCTGGGCATTCCGGTCACCGGCGGCAACGTCAGCTTCTACAACCAGACCGGCCAGGACGCCATCCTGCCGACCCCGGTGGTCGCTGTGCTCGGTGTCATCGACGACGTGCACCGGCGCATCCCCACCGGCCTGGGCCTGGAGCCGGGCGAGACGCTGATCCTGCTCGGCGAGACCCGCGACGAGTTCGGCGGCTCCATCTGGTCGCAGGTCGCCCACGATCACCTCGGCGGCGTGCCGCCGCAGGTCGACTTCGCCCGGGAGCAGCTGCTCGCCGAGGTGCTGAAGTCGGGTTCGCGCGACGGCATGATCAGCGCCGCGCACGACCTGTCCGAAGGCGGCCTGGCCCAGACCGTGGTGGAGGCCGCGCTGGCCGGCGAAACCGGCTGCCGCATTCTGCTTCCCGAGGGCTCCGACCCGTTCGTCCAGCTGTTCTCCGAATCCGCGGGGCGCGTGCTGGTGGCGGTCCCGCGTACCGAGGAGACCCGCTTCACCAAGATGTGCGACGCCCGCGGCCTGCCGTGGACCCGCATCGGCGTGGTCGACCAGGGCTCCGACGAGCTCGAGGTGCAGGGCCAGTTCACCGTGCCGCTGGCGGAACTGCGTACCGCCTTCGAAGGCACCCTGCCCGCACTGTTCGGCGCGCACATCGCCTGACCTCCCACGCCGAAAGGCGGGTCCGGTACACCCCTCGTGTACCGGACCGCCTTTCGCCGTTGTCAGATCGTCTTGAACGGATCGTGTTCGGCCATCAGCTTTTCCATCCGCGCCTGATCGATCCGGGAGTGCAGGTGCTCCGATTCGTGCCGGTCCCGGATCACCTTCGCCAGCGTGAAAGCACTGGTCACCAGGAACAACAGCGACATGCCGAGAAACCCGCGCTGCCACGCGTCCAGTGGGAGATAGAAAACGCCGACGCCCGCCCCGAAAAAGCTGACGCCGAACGCGATCGCGGCCTGGGCGATGAATGCCGAGGTGGTCTTCGGCTGGGCGTTAGGTGTGCTCATAGCGACAATCTTCGCGAGATCCGCTGCGCCGCAACCCTGTGGAACTACTCGAGCGGCGTGGGTAGTTGCCGGGCGCGGTGCGGGGGTTGTCGCCGCGGACCTTCATACTGTTCGGGTGCTCGAAAAGGCCAGTGCCCTGACGAGGCTGCGTACGCGCGGCGTCGTGGTGGTGCGCCGCGTCGAGAACATCATCGATCTCAACTATGTCGGCCTGATCTTCGCGACCCTGTTCTTCGCACTCTCGGTGACACCGTCACTGGTGCCGCGAGACTGGCTGTTCCAGGGCCTGATCAGCGGCATCAACGCCGCGCTCGGCTACGGCGTCGGCTGCCTGCTGGAATGGCTGTTCCGGGTCTGGCTGCGGCATTCGCCCAAGCTGGGTCCGTGGTTGCGCGCGGCCATCCCGCCGACCTGGGTGCGCTACGCGGTGAAGTCGTCGATCCTGCTCACCGCCGCGCTGACCGCCGCCCTGATGCTGGTGCAGTCGGCGCGCTGGCAGCGCGAGATCACCGCGCTGATGGGCATGGAAGGCACCACGACGCCCGCCTATCTGCGCACCGGCCTGCTCAGCCTGGCGGTCGGGGCCGCGGTGGTGGCGGGGTACCGCACCCTCCGGGAAATCGTGCTCGCCCTGGCTCGCCAGCTCAATCGCTGGATCCGGGTGCCGCGCGAATTCGCCCCGGCGCTGGGGTTGCTGCTGATCACGATCTTCACCGTGACCGTCGTCAACGGCGTTGCCTCCCGCGCCTTCTTCGCCGTCGCCAACTCCGCGTTCAGCGTCCGCAACGACCACACCTCCGTGAACGCGGTGCAACCGCAGCTGACCGAACGCTCCGGCAGCCCGGCCTCGCTGGCGCGCTGGGAGACCCTCGGCTTCGAAGGCCGCTGGTTCGTCTCGCACGGACCGACGGCGAGCCAGATCGCCGCGATCACCGGAAAGCCCGCGCGCGAACCGATTCGCGCTTACATCGGCCTGGAATCGGCGGCCGACCCGGAGGCCCGGGCCCAGCTCGCCGCCGCCGAACTCGAGCGCACCGGCGCCTTCGACCGCAAGGTCATCGTGGTCGTCACCACCACCGGCACCGGCTGGGTGAACTCGCTGGCGGCCGGCGCCGTCGAGTACATGTACGGCGGCGACACCGCGATCATCGCCTCGCAGTACTCGTATCTGCCCAGCGTCCTGTCCTTCCTCGCCGACCGCGGCAAGGCCAGCACCGCGGGCGAGCTGGTGTTCGACGCGGTGCACACGCATTGGTCGGCCCGGCCGACCGGGGCCCGCCCGAAACTGCTCGTCTACGGCGAGAGTCTCGGATCGCAGGGCTCCGAGGCCGCCTTCGACGGACTGTCCGACCTCCGTGCGAAGGTCGACGGCGCGCTCTGGGTCGGTCCGCCCAACTCGAACGAGATGTGGAAGCAACTGGTTTCGCGCCGCGACCCCGGTTCCCGGGAGGTCGAGCCGATGTACGCCGACGGGCTGGTGGTCCGATTCGCCGCCGGCAGCGCCGATCTCGCCCGCCCCAGCACCGAGTGGCGGGCCCCGCGCATCGCCTACCTGCAGCACCCCTCCGACCCGATCGTCTGGTGGTCGCCGGATCTCATCTTCTCCCAGCCGGATTGGCTGGCCGAACCACGCGGGTCCGACGTCTCCTCGCAGATGCGCTGGTGGCCCTTCGTGACCTTCTGGCAGGTGGCCGCCGACCTCACCAACGCCCAGGGCGTCACCGACGGCCACGGTCACCGCTACGGCTCACTGGTCCTGGACGGCTGGGTCGCGATCGCCGAGCCCCCGGACTGGACCGCCGAGCTCTCCGACAAGATCCGCGCCCAGCTCGAATCCGCCGAGGATCTGGAGCGCGAGCTCAAGTGAGCGCCGGCGCCCCTCCGTCATCCCGGCGCCCGCCGGGACCCGGTAGCACCACGGAAACCATTGCTGCCATTGCCCTTCCACTGCTGTGGAGCAATCTCCTGCTTCCCGGTCTGCGCTTGAATCTGCGCGGGCGCACGACGGCCAACGCCGCCTTCGCCACGGCCTATGCTGTGGTGTTTCGTGGCGCACCGCACTGGATTTCGGCTCGTGGCCTGCGGATAGGTCTCGCTTCGGCCGGTGTGGTCGCCGCTGGATACGTTGTGGCACTTGCCGTTCCGGAGCTGCGGGCGAAGTTGATCGAGTTCGCGGATCGGGAATCCGAGGTCGCGCCCGCCGAATGGGCCGCGGTCCATATCCCGATCGGCACCGCCTACAGCGAGGAGCTGATCTTCCGCGGCACCTTGGAACCTTTGCTGGACAACGCTTTCGGTGCGCGGACGAGCGCGTTCCTCGGCGCGCTGACCTTCGGCCTCTGGCATGTCCACCCCGCCCGCGCCACCGGCGACAGCGTTGCGGGCACGGTCGCCCTCACCACCCTCGGCGGCCTGGTCTTCGGCCGGCTGCGCCGGTGCGGCGGCAGCGCCACCGCCCCCTTCCTGCTGCACTGGGCCCTGAACGCGGGCGGCGTACTGGCTCCGCGCCTGGCCCGCCGCTCTGTCGAGCCTGTCGGACCCGCACAGTAACCTCGCCTGCGTGGCAGGACGAACGACCGTTGACCCCGCCGAGCTGCGCGCGGCCGTGGCGGCGGTGACCCCTTGGCTACTGGACGCCGCGCTCGACGCGCCGCCGCGCGCCGCCCTCGCCGCGGCGGTCCGCGGTACCGCGCGCACCCTGGCCGCCTCCGCGCCGGGCCACTCGGTGGAGGTCCGCGTGCCGCCGTTCGTCGCGGTGCAGTGCGTCGAGGGCCCGCGCCACACCCGCGGAACCCCGCCCAACGTGGTCGAAACCGACCCGCGCACTTGGCTGTTGCTGGCGACGGGGCTGCTGGAATTCGCCGACGCTGTCGACGCGGGCACCCTGACCGCTTCCGGTAGCCGTGCGCCCGAGGTCGCGCACTGGCTGCCGATAGCGAAACCGGCCTCCGGCTGAGCTACGCCAGGTCGACGGTCACCCACTGCGCCAGCTCGGCTTCGAGCGACGGGGTGCCGTTCCACGGGTTGTTCTGGAAATTGGTGTCGGTGAGCAGGGCTTTGTACGGCGCTTTCGGGTAGCCCTCGTTGGTGACCTCCATGATGGTGGTCCGGATGAAGATCAGTGGCGTCTTCTTCAGGAAGTGCGCGAGGTCGGTGGCGGCGGGGCGGAGGTCGTCGATGCTGACCGAACTCGGCGCGGTGAGTTCGAAGCGGACCTTGATCCGCCCTGGCTGGTCGATCAGATCCGTGGCGTCGACCTCGGACAGGCAGATCCCGGCGGGCAGGATCTTGCGTTTGGTGATCTCGACCGTCAGGTACTTCTCGTCCGCGTTCTGCTCGCTCGCGGCGGTTTGGTCGGTGCATCCCCCCGCACTCTGCGTGCTCGATTCGGAGCCGCAACCGGCTGTCATCGTGAGCCCGGCGACCGCCGCGGCGATCGCGGACAGCGAGCGCCAGCCGACCGGCATGACTCGGCCTTCAACACTGTGCATCAGAACCCCCACTTGCTGCGAAAACACCGCCACGTCGGCAGTCGCGACCACCTTGTACGCACGCGCGGCCTTTGTCAAACCTCTCGTCGAGATCTACAAATCGTGAAATACACTGTGGGCCAGATGACTTCGTGATCTGCGCGGACCCGTGGCGGCGCCGCCCCCCGGCTGTGCACCGCCACAGGCCGCCGCTGTCACTCGACGACGACCTCCGCGCCGCGATGCAGCCCCTTGCGGTCGTAGAACCGGGTGACCAGCAGGCCGAGGACCAGTCCGATGGCCATGCCCAGCAGCGACATCCAGACGCCGCGCCCCAGACCGGCCTGGTAGTTCCCGTCGAAGTAGAGGATCGCCCGGACCCCGAGGAAGACCTGGTGCATCGGCTCGAACTGCGCCAGCCAGCCGAAGTACGGGGGAGTCGCCTCGATCGGGACGGTGCCGCCGGAGGACGGCAAGCCCAGAATGATGAACAGGATCAGGTTCACCAGCAGGCCCGCCGAACCGATGGCCGCGAGAATGGACAGGCCGGTGATGCCGACGGCCGCGATCGCGAGCACACCGAACAGATACAGCAGGTACGAGTTGTTCATCGGCATGCCAAGGGCCTTGCCGACCAGAACGAAGACTCCCGACACCACGAACGACGTCAGAACCATCACGCCCCACTTGATCAGCAGGGTCTTGAACCGGGAGATCTGCGTGCGCGGATAGTGCACGAACCAGGGCCCGTATTCGGTGGGCACGACGCCGAGCGCCGCGTCCAGCATGGTGTGGATGGTCATCGAGCCGACCAGGCCGGCGAGCAACAGCAACAGGGCGTAGAAGAAGGCCGTCAGGCCCTCGCCGGTGCCCGAGGGCAGCTGGCGGAACGGTTCGACGATGATGTCGACCGGATTGGCCAGGGCGAGGCGAGTGGCGCCGGTCAGCTCCGGGGCCGGGCCG
This sequence comes from Nocardia sp. NPDC051832, assembly GCF_040681285.1. NCBI lineage: Bacteria > Bacillati > Actinomycetota > Actinomycetes > Mycobacteriales > Nocardiaceae > Nocardia > Nocardia sp. NPDC051832. Next base: position 734,162 of record NZ_JBFAYL010000001.1, on the reverse strand, counting down.
CCGTCGGGCGGCGTCAGCTGAACTTTCACCTGCTCGGTGAGCTGTTCGCCGACCTGTTTGTCGACCTGCGCCAGTGCTTCGTTGCCGACCTTCTGCACGATATTGGTGACGAACGCGCCGGTCCGCGGGTTGGTCTGCAAGGTGATGACCGGCTTCTGGATATCGCCGGGGATCACGCTGCCGGCGCCGAGAATGCCGAGTCGTTTGCTGAAATCGCTCGGAATCACGATGGTGCCGTAGACCTGGCCGTTCTGCATCTGCAACTCGGCCTCGTTGATGCCGAGCTCGCGCAGATCGACCTTGTCCGCGGGAATGCCCTCTTTGAGAGCCGCGGCGATCTGGGTGCCGAAGTTCACCTGTTTCTGGGCGTCCGGCGGCCCGGTGACGTCGCCCTCGTCCTGGTTGACGAGCGCGATCGGGAAGTCGTGCAGGTTCTTCTCCGGGTCGACCACGTAATCGAGGTACATGGTGCCCAGCAGGGCCATGAACAGCGTCAGCACCACCACCGGGGCGAGCCAGGCGCGCGGTCGCAGGCGAGGGGTCCGGGTCGTCTCCACTTCCTCCGATGTCGTCACGCCCGGACCGTAACAGCAGATGAAGCCGATATTCGGCACCTCCGGCCGGTGTCTCGGATCACTCCTCGCGGCGGATTGCCGCCAGTATGCGGTGGCGGTGCTCCGCGCCGGATTTCCATCCGTAGAATGAGGTTGCCCCCAGCCCGCCCGAATAGGGAGCAAACGTTGACCGACGTCAGCCAGGCAGTCATTCCCGATCAGGACGAGAACGAACCACGCGAAGAGTGTGGCGTTTTCGGTGTCTGGGCCCCGAGCGAGGACGTGGCCAAGCTCACGTACTACGGGCTCTACGCATTGCAGCACCGCGGCCAGGAGGCGGCGGGTATCGCGGTGTCGGATGGTTCGCAGATCCTGGTGTTCAAGGATCTGGGTCTGGTGAGCCAGGTCTTCGACGAGCAGACGCTCGCGGCGATGCCGGGCCATATCGCCGTCGGCCACTGCCGCTACTCCACCACGGGCGGTGTGACCTGGGAGAACGCGCAGCCGATCTTCCGCACCACCGCCGTCGGTTCCGGACTTGCCCTGGGCCACAACGGAAATCTCGTCAACACCGCCGAATTGGCGACCCGCGCAAGGGAACTCGGGCTCGTGGGCGCGCCGATCCAGGGCGGCCGGCCGCAGCCGGTGGGCGCGACGTCGGACTCCGACGTGGTGACCGCGCTGCTCGCGCACGCCGCCGCCGATTCGTCCATCGAGCAGGCCGCGATGGAACTGCTGCCCACGCTGCAGGGCGCGTTCTGTCTGACCTTCATGGACGAGCACACGCTCTACGCCGCGCGTGATCCGCACGGTGTGCGCCCGCTCTGCCTGGGCCGGCTGGACCGCGGCTGGGTGGTCGCCAGCGAAACCGCAGCATTGGACATCGTGGGCGCCGCCTTCGTCCGCGAGATCGAGCCGGGCGAACTGCTGGCGATCGACGCCGAGGGCGTGCGATCGATGCGTTTCGCCAATCCGGAGCCCAAGGGCTGCGTCTTCGAGTTCGTCTATCTGGCCCGTCCCGACTCCACCATCTCCGGCCGCTCGGTGCACGCCACCCGCGTCGAGATCGGCCGCCGCCTGGCCAAGGAACATCCGATCGAGGCCGATCTGGTGATTCCGGTGCCGGAGTCGGGCACCCCCGCGGCGGTCGGTTACGCACAGGGCTCGGGCGTCCCGTACGGCCAGGGTCTGATGAAGAACGCCTACGTCGGCCGCACCTTCATCCAGCCCAGCCAGACCATCCGCCAGCTCGGCATCCGGCTCAAGCTGAATCCGTTGCGCGAGGTGATCCGCGGTAAGCGGCTCATCGTCGTCGACGACTCCATCGTGCGCGGCAACACCCAGCGCGCCCTGGTCCGCATGCTGCGCGAGGCGGGCGCCCTGGAGATCCATGTGCGCATCGCCTCGCCGCCGGTGAAGTGGCCGTGCTTCTACGGCATCGACTTCGCCTCGCGCGCGGAGTTGATCGCCAACGGGGCGGGCGGCGCCGACGACAGTTACGACGACATGGTGGAGGCGGTCCGCCGCTCCATCGGCGCGGACAGCCTCGGCTACATCTCCACCGAGGGCATGATCGCCGCCACCGAGCAGCCGCGCTCGCGCCTGTGCGCCGCCTGCTTCGACGGCGATTACCCGATCCCGCTGCCCACCGAGGCCGCCATCGGCAAGAACGTCCTGGAAGGCATGCTCAGCGGGCAGTCCGAGGCGATGCTGCTGAGCGACAACGCGAATGCGAGCGCCCTGAGCCGCCCGTAATTTCGAATCCGTACATCGAAGGCGTCCCCGCGGGGGCGCCTTCGGTCGTTTCTGCCCTGGCGTCAGCGTCGGTGTCATGCCCGGTGTCGTGGCCTACTCGAGACACCGAAAATCTGAAATCCAGGCCAACCTGGACATATGACCTGTCAAGGGGACTCCACGGTCGCCGGACACCGTCCGTCTGCTAACACCCCCGTGATTTTTTCTTCGAAAACGCAACTCGCCGGAAATGGTTCCTGGGTACGGTCCCCGTCATATCGGTAGTTCACCGTGCCCGAGCCGTGCCTGTGATCCAGGGTCACACGGCGCGGGCGCATGCTCGAGATGGGGCCTGAGTTGATTGTTTCAAGGACGCCTGGACGGCGCACCCGGACGAAGTGGGTCGCGGCGGTCGGCTTGGCCGCGCTGACGACCTCGGTCGTGGCGGGTTGTGGTTCCGGTAACAAGGATGAGGGCGGCGAGGCCGGTCTGCTCGTCGGCACTACGGACAAGGTGGTCGCGCTCGACCCCGCGGCCGTCTACGACAACGGTTCGCTGGTCGCCGAGACCCAGATCTATTCGTATGTACTGAATTTCGAGCCGGGCGACACCACGCCCAAACCGGACGCCGCGGAGAAGTGCGAGTTCACCTCGCCGACCGTCTACACCTGCAAGATGAAGCCGGGCTTGAAGTTCGCCAACGGAAACCCGTTGACCGCCAAGAGCGTCAAGCATTCCTTCGACCGGGTGCTCAAGATCAACGATCCGAACGGTCCCGCCGCGCTGCTGGCGAATCTCGCGAAGACCGAAGCTCCGGATGATCTCACCGTCGCCTTCACGTTGAAGGAGGCCAACGATCAGACCTTCCCGGCGATCCTGCCGACCAACGCCGGCCCGATCGTCGACGAAAAGGTGTTCCCCGCGGACCGCATCATTCCCGACGAGGAAGTGGTGGAGAAGAAGGGCTACTCCGGGCCGTACACCATCCTCAGCTACCAGAAGAACCAGCTGGTGGACTACCAGGCCAATCCTGACTACAAGGGCATCCTGGGAACGCCGAAGACCAAGCGGGTCTCCGCGAAGTACTACGCGACCGCCGACAACATGAAGCTGGATCTGCAGAACGGCGCACTCGACGCCGCCTACCGCTCCTTCACCCCGACCGACATCGAATCGCTGCGCGGCTCGGACAAGTTGAAGGTGACCGAGGGCCCCGGTGGCGAGCTCCGCTACATCGTGTTCAACATGAACACCATGCCCGGCGGCACCCCGGAGCAGAAGCTGGCCATCCGCAAGGCCATGGCCTCCTCCGTCGACCGCGCCGCGCTGGGGCAGAACATCTACAAGGGCACCTTCGCGCCGGCGTATTCGCATGTGCCGCAGGGCCAGCCGGGCGCGACCGAGCCGTTCAAGGAGCTCTACGGCGAGAAGCCGGATAAGGCCAAGGCCGCGAAGTACCTGGCCGACGCGGGCGTCGCGACTCCGGTCGAGATCAACCTGCAGTACAACCCCGACCACTACGGCCCCTCCAGCTCGGAGGAGTACGCGGCGGTGAAATCGCAGCTGGATGCCACGGGTCTGTTCAAGGTCAACCTGCAGTCCACCGAATGGGTCACCTACAACCGGGAACGCACCCAGGATGCCTACCCGATCTACCAGCTCGGCTGGTTCCCGGACTTCCCGGACCCGGACAACTACCTGTTCTTCGGCCCGAACAACTTCCTGCAGTCGCACTTCGAGGATCCGGCGATCAACGCCCTGCTGACCGCGGAGCGCACCGAGACCAACAAGACCAAGCGGCTGGAGATCCTGGCGCAGCTGCAGAAGGAACTGGCGGACAAGCACATTCCGACCCTTCCGCTGCTGGTCGGTAAGCAGATCGCGGTGTCCGGTAAAGACGTCCAGGGCATCACCTTGGACGGTTCCTTCAAGTTCCGATACACGACGCTGAGCAAGTGAGCTCAGTAGAAACGACCGGGTCCGAATCGGCAGTCGAGACCGAAAACTCGACTCCGATCCGGGCCCGGCGGTTCGGGCTGCCGCCGTGGATTTCGGGCGATTCTCGTCACGCTGCCCTGCTGCGGTATGTGGGTGTTCGGTTGCTGATGATCCCGCTGACCGCGTGGATTCTGGTGACCGTGGTGTTTTTCTTGATGCGGGTAATCGGTGACCCCATCACGGCGGCTTTGGGTGGCCGCATGAGCCCGGAACAGATCGATGCGCGTAAGGAGGCGGCCGGGCTGAATCGGCCGATCCTGACCCAGTATTGGGAGTATCTGTCCGGTCTGATGCGCGGTGATTTCGGCCGATCCCAAGACAATCGGCAGATCAGCGAGGTCATCATGACCTACGGCGCGGCGACGCTCGAGCTGGTGATCTGGGCGTTGATCGTGGCCTTCCTGGTGGGTATCCCGCTGGGTAGATACGCTGCGACACATCGGGATTCGGCTGCCGACGCCGGGCTGCGCATGTTCGCGATCCTGGCCTACGCGGCGCCGGTGTTCTTCGTCGGCCTGCTGCTGAAGCTGGTGTTCTCGATCAAGCTGGGCTGGCTGCCGGTGGCGGGCCGGGCCAGCACCAACGTCGAATTGCGATTGCAGCACGTCGAGCCGAAGACCAACATCATGGTGGTCGACGCGATCCTGTACGGGAACAACGACTATCTGATCGATGTGCTCAAACATGCTGTGCTGCCGTCGATTACGCTGGGATTGCTGACCGCGGGCGTATTCCTGCGCCTGGTGCGGATCAATCTGATCCAGACCCTGCGGTCCGGCTATGTCGAAGCCGCTCGGGCTCGCGGCCTGTCCTCGCGGGTGGTCACCGGGCGACATGCCTTCCGTAACTCGATGATTCCGATCGTCACGGTGATGGGCATGTACATCGCCATGCACTTCGGCGGCGCGGTGCTCACCGAGACAACCTTCGAATGGAAGGGGCTCGGTTACCAGCTCGCCGAATACCTCAAGGCCCGCGATTTCATCGCGGTACAAGGGATTGTCGCGTTCATCGCGGTGATGATCGCGGTGGCGAGCTTCTTGGTGGACATGGTTGTCGCGATGATCGACCCGAGGGTGAGGTTCTGATGACCACACCGGAATTGCTCAACGAACCGGTTGTCACGGCTCCGGTACCGCCGGTGGCCGGCAAGCGCGGAATACCCGGGCTACGGCTGTTCACGATGACCTCGGGACTACAGCGAGCCACGCTGATCTTCGGCCTCGCGCTGATCGCGATCTTCGTGCTCGCGGCGATCTTCGCGCCGTTGCTCGCGCCGTACGGTTTCTCCCAGATACAGGAGAACGGAACGGATTTCGTGCGCCAGCAGGCGCCGTCGGCGGAGCACTGGTTCGGCACCTCGGTGCGCGGCGAAGACGTGTTCTCCCGAGTGCTGTTCGGCGCCCGGACCGCGCTGTACGTGATCCTGACCTCGCTGGTGCTGTCGCTGTTCGTCGGCGTGCCACTGGGCCTGGTGTCCGGCTATATCGGACGCTGGCCGGACCGTGTGCTGGTGTTGTTCATGGACGCGATGTACGCCTTCCCGACGCTGCTGCTGGCGATCGTGGTGTCCATCGTGGTGGCCGGCGGCCAGTCCAGCAGCTTCGGCGGCGTGCTGTCGGCGGCGATCGCGATCACGGCGATCTTCGTGCCGCAGTACTTCCGGGTGGTGCGCAACGCCACCATCTCGGTGAAACAGGAACCCTATGTGGACGCCGCCCGGGTGACCGGAGCGTCCACCGGCCGAATCCTGTTCCGGCACATCTTCGCCAATGTCACCCAGTCGTTGCCGGTGATCATCACCCTCAACGGCGCCGAAGCGATCCTCACGCTGGCCGCGCTCGGCTTCCTCGGTTTCGGTATCGAACCGACCCAGGCCGCGGAATGGGGCTATGACCTCAACAAGGCGATTTCCGATGTCTCCAACGGCATTTGGTGGACCGGGATCTTCCCCGGTACCGCCATCGTGCTGGTGGTGCTCGGCATGACGCTGGTCGGCGAGAGCCTGAACGAGGTGCTCAACCCCCTGTTGCGGACCCGGCGCACCGCGCGTCCGACCGCGGTCGGGACCGACGTCATCGTCAGTGAAACCGGCACTCCCGAAGTGGATGCCGCGTCCGAGAACTCCGAAGTCGTGCTCAGCAAGGAGAACCGGGATGAGTAGCCAGCAGACCGGTGCAGCCGCGCTGTCCATTCAGGGGCTGTCGGTCACCTTCGCTACCGACGCGGGCCCGGTGCACGCCGTCGACAACGTGTCCTACGAGGTGTTCCCCGGCGAGGTGCTCGCCATCGTGGGGGAGTCGGGTTCGGGCAAGTCGGTGAGCTCGCGCACGGCGATGGCGCTGCTGCCGGGCACGGCCCAGGTCACCGGCTTGGTCACGCTGGGCACCCAGGCGATCACCAAGATGAGTGAGAAGCAGCTCACCGCCCTGCGCGGCGGCGCCATCTCGATGGTGTTCCAGGAACCGGGCTCGGCCCTGGATCCGCTGTTCACCGTCGGCTTCCAGATCTCGGAAGCCATTCGGGCGCATACGGATATGAACAAGAAGCAGGCCAAGGCGCGGGCGATCGAACTGCTCCGCCTGGTCGGGCTGCCCGATCCGGAGCACCGGGTGGATTACTACCCGCACCAGCTCTCCGGCGGGCAGAAGCAGCGCGTGGTGATCGCCATCGCCATCGCCTGCGAACCGAAGGTGATCATCGCCGACGAGCCGACCACCGCCCTCGATGTCACCGTGCAGGCCGAAATCCTGGAGTTGCTGCGCGATCTGCGTGATCGCATCGGCAGCGCCATCGTCCTGATCACCCACAACATGGGCGTGGTCGCCGACCTCGCCGATCGGGTCGTGGTGATGTGGAACGGCAAGGTCGTCGAAACCGCCCCGGTGGACGAGCTCTTCGCGAATCCGCGCGAGGAGTACACCCGCAAGCTGCTCGCGGCGGTACCGCACCTCGGCGCGCGCAAGGAGCCGTCCGGGCCGGTGCAGGTGACCGAACCGGCCGAGCCGTCCCTGGCGCAGTCGGAGGCCGAGGTCGAACGCGGGGCCGAGGCGGGCCGCGAGCCGGTGCTCGAGGTGTGCGATCTGGTCGTGGAGTTCCCGGGGCCGTTCGGCCGCCCGCGATTCAAGGCGGTCGACGATGTGAGTTTCACCATTGCGGCCGGCGAGACCGTCGGCCTGGTCGGTGAATCCGGCTCCGGCAAGTCCACCATCGGCCGGTGCGTAGCCGCGTTGCAGCGCCCCAGCTCCGGAGTGGTGCGGGTGCGCGGCGCGGAGATCTCGGGGATGTCGCAGCGTCAGCTGCGGCCGATCCGCAAACGCTTCGGTTTCGTCTTCCAGGATCCGGCGACCTCGCTCAACCCGCGGCTCACCGTGGGCGACTGCGTGGCCGAACCGCTGCTCGTGCACAAGATGGGCAGCGCCGCGGAGATCCGGGAGCGGGTGCGGCACATGCTCGACGACGTGCAGCTGCCCGCGGGCGCCGAACGCCGGTACCCGCACGAGCTGTCCGGCGGGCAGCGCCAGCGCGCCAGCCTGGCCCGGGCCCTGGTCACCGGACCCGACCTGCTGGTCGCCGACGAACCCACCAGCGCACTGGACGTGTCGGTGCAGGCGGCGGTGCTCGACCTGTTCGGCGAGTTACAGCGCGACTGCGGATGGGCCTGCCTGTTCATCAGTCACGACCTGGCCGTGGTGGACCAGCTGTCGGATCGCATCGTGGTGCTGCGCAACGGCGCGGTCGTCGAACAGGGCGACCGGGATCGCATCCTGCGCGATCCACAGCAGGAGTACACCCAGCGTCTGGTCGCCGCGGTGCCCGTGCCGGACCCGGTCGAGCAGCGGCGCCGGCGGGCCGAGACCGCGGCCCTGTTCGCCACGGAGGTGACGTAGTGGCAGTCCGGAGTGTCAACCGGGGCGGATATTTGCGAAAAGTGACAACTGATTTCGCACGGACATGGGCCTACGACCGGCAAAAGACGCGGAGCGGCGGGCCTGCCTGCCAACTCCGCTGCGGGGCCGTTATCCGGTTCCGGTAGCGTGAGCAGGCATCTATCCGCCGATTCGGTTTGGAGCTTTCCCCGAAAATGACTGAACAGACCCCCTCCGGTGCTGGGGCTTCCTACGCCGCGGCCGGCGTGGACATCGAAGCCGGTGACCGCGCAGTCGAGTTGTTCGGACCATTGGCGAAGAAGGCCAGCCGTCCCGAGGTGCAGGGCGGTCTGGGCGGCTTCGCCGGATTGTTCGCCCTCAAGGGCGGCTACCGCGAACCACTGCTCGCCGCCTCCACCGACGGCGTCGGCACCAAGATCGCGGTCGCGCAGGCGATGGACAAGCACGACACCGTCGGGCTCGACCTGGTCGCGATGGTCGTCGACGACCTGGTGGTCTGCGGCGCCGAGCCGCTGTTCCTGCAGGACTACATCGCCATCGGCAAGGTCGTCCCGGAGAAGGTCGCCGAACTGGTCTCGGGTATCGCCGAGGGCTGTGTGAAGGCCGGCTGCGCACTGCTGGGCGGCGAGACCGCCGAGCACCCGGGCCTGATGGACCCCGACGACTACGACCTGTCCGCGACCGGCGTCGGCGTCGTCGAGGCCGACTCGGTGCTCGGCCCCGACCGGGTGCGTCCCGGTGACGTGGTCATCGGCATGGGCTCCTCGGGCCTGCACTCCAACGGCTACAGCCTGGCCCGCAAGGTCCTGCTCGACATCGACCGGATGTCGCTGACCGGGCACGTCGAGGAGTTCGGCCGCAGCCTCGGCGAGGAACTGCTGGAGCCGACCCGCATCTACGCCAAGGACTGCCTGGCGCTGATCGCCGAGACCGACGTGCGCACCTTCGCCCACGTCACCGGCGGCGGCTTGGCCGCGAACCTGGCCCGGGTGCTGCCCGCGGGCATGGTGGCCGAGCTGGATCGCGGCACCTGGAGCCCGGCGCCGGTGTTCAAGATGATCGCGCAGCGCGGGCGTGTCGAGCGGGTCGAGATGGAGAAGACCTTCAACATGGGCGTCGGCATGGTCGCCGTCGTCGCGCCGGAGGACGTGGACCGGGCCCTGGCGGTGCTCACCGCGCGCCACATCGAGTGCTGGACGCTCGGCACGGTGAAGAAGGCCAAGGACGCCGACGCGTTGCGCGCGGTGCTGGTCGGCGAGCACCCGCGCTTCTGAACCACCGCTGAAACACTGCGAAGCCCCGGCCACGGCCGGGGCTTTTCGGTATGTGCGGACTCGTTGGCGGCCAAGGAGTTCCGAGCTTTGTCCAGCTACGACTCAGCGCCCCGCATCGTAGCGATGAGGGCGCTGATTTCGTTATGAAAAGTTGTACAGCGTTATCCGCAGCACGGTGTCAACGCTCGTAGGAGAGGCCCGCCGACCTCTCCTACGGTGAAGATCCGAATCTCAGCGGCGCCAGTCGTCGTCCTCATCCCAACTACGGGATGGGGACTCGTCTGCGTCGTGCTCCTCGGACAGCACTCCACCACTCATCTGAGAGTTGGGGCTACCCGAAAGCTCGCGCTGAAGGCTCGAGAAGTCGGTGTTATGCGTGCTGTACTTCAGCTCGCGTGCAACCTTGGTCTGCTTTGCCTTAGCCCGGCCACGGCCCATGGCTGACCCCCTCGCGTCACTGCGGGGCGGCCTGGGGTGTGTTGGCGGCCCCGTTCGAATTAATACTCTTCCTGACAGACACTTTAGCGTGTGTCCGGCGCTCGCGCTTCCAGGAGTGGGGGAAGTACTCCGGAAGTGGTGTCGTTTGCCCGGTTGTCGCCGTCTGCCCGGGTTGCCTACAGCGCGCCGGGGATGGCCCGGATCACCCCGACCCGGGCGCCGCCGCCCATGATCGGCAGGGCCGCGAGTTCGGTGTGCGCATCGGTCCATTCGATGCCCATGCGTTGCAAAATGGCCAGCGTCAAGGGCATTCGTGCCCGGTCATGGCCGTCATCGATCTTGTAGGCGAAAGCCGAACCGTCCGGCAGCGCGCCCGCGTGCACGCCGTCCGCGCCGATTTTGCAGACCAGGCCGGGTGTGGCTCGCATCGCCAGCAAGTCCGGAGCGTTCGTGCCGGAAATCACTCGCGGGTGCGCGCGAATCGCCTCGGCGACGCGCCGCTCCGGCGAGCCGGGCGCGGCGGTGGCCATCGTGGCGAACGCGCGCGCCAGATTCACCAGCGAGACCGGAATGATCGGCAGGCCACAACCATCGATGCCGAGATCGGTTTCGGGCTCGCCGGTGAGCTCGGTGATGGTGGCGATCACCGATTGCTGGAGCGGGTGGTTCTCGGCCAGGTACCCCTCGGTCGGCCAGCCGTTGATCTGGCAGGTCGCGAGCATGGCGGCGTGTTTGCCGGAGCAGTTCATGTAGACCTTGCGCGGCGGGCCGGCGGTGACGGCGGCGGCCCGGGCGCGGTCCTCGAACGGGTAGTCGGCCGGGCATTCGAGCTGCTTCTCGTCGAAGCCGAACCGCTCCAGCAGGCGCCGCACCAGGGCGACGTGCTCGGGTTCACCGAAGTGTGAGGCCGTGGTGATCGCCAGCTCGGCGTCGTCGGCCGGTTCGAAACCGTTGCGCAGCAGGGTGATCGCCTGCATCGGCTTGTTGGTCGAGCGCGGGAAGATCGGCAGGTGCACCTCGCCGAGCTCGAGCGTGGCCTCGCCGTCCGCGCCGAGGATGACCACCGAACCGCGATGCACACACTCCCGGAACCCGCTCCGAACAACCTCGACCAGCTCAACGCTCACGAGACTGCCTCCGTTCGCTGGGCCACGGCGCGGGCGGCGTTCGCGTGCCGGCGGGCGTGCCGGTCGATCTGCATGCGGACGTCATCGGAGATCGACGGCTCCGCCTCGAGCAGCAGGTTCAGCCGGTCCAGGTCCGCGCCGACGAACAGGTCGCGGGCGGTGACGCCGTGCTCGGGGACGTGCACCACGCGGACCTCGTCACCCGCGCCTATGCTGCCCTCGGTGAGCACGCGCAGGTAGGCGCCGGTATCGCTCTGCAGCGTGAAGCGCTTGACCCAGTGCGCCTCGCCGGACCAGTGCTGGAAGACCGCGCAGGGCACGCGCGGGGCGCTGACCTCGAGCAAGGTGTCGCCGATCGCCCAGCGGGCGCCGAGCACCGCGTCGCTGACCGCGAGCCCGTCGATGCGCAGGTTCTCGCCGAACCAGCCGGCGGGCAGGTCGCGACCGAGTTCGGCGGCCCAGCGCTGGGCGTCCTGCTCGGCGTAGGCGTAGACCGCCTGATGGACGCCGCCGTGGTTCTTGGTGTCGGCGACGTGGTCACCGGCGAGACCGAGCTTCTGTACCCCGACCCGGCCGGCCACCGGTCGCTTGTCGATCGCGGTGCGGCCGACCCGGCCCGGCACTTCGAGCTCGGCGTGCACGACACAGACCGCGAGCACCTCGGCCGGCATCACCGGCCGCGCAGACGGTCGACGGCGAGCCGGCCCGCCTGGGGTGTGTCGTCCACGGGGACCGAGTCGGGGTCGATCGCGGCGGCGGTCGGCCCGGCGGTGAGCGCGGTGTCGGCGGGCACCGCGCGCTTGACCAGAGCCAGCGCGATCGGGCCGAATTCGAAGTGATCGATGACGGTGCCCAGCCGGCCGACCGTGCGACCGCCGGCGGTGACGTCGTCGCCGGGCACGGGCCGTTCGTCGGCCGAGCCGTCCAGGTGCAGCAGCACCAGGTGGCGCGGGGGTTTGCCGAGGTTGTGCACGCGGGCGACGGTTTCCTGGCCGCGGTAGCAGCCCTTGTTCAGGTGCACCGCGCCGTACTCCTCGACGCCGCCGATCCAGCGGGCCTCGTGCGGGATGGTGCGATCGTCGGTGTCCTGGCCGATGCGCGGGCGTACGGCGGCCACCCGCAGCGCTTCGAAGGCCCACATGCCGGCCGGGACGGCGCCCGCTGCGGTCAGCTCGGCCCACCAGTGGCCGAGGCGTTCGCGGGGGATCAGCAGATCGAAGGAGTCCGCGGTCGGCCATGGCATGCGGCGCAGGAAGCCGCCGCTGGGCAGCGGCACGGCCTGCAAAGCGGCAGGCAGTGCGGTGATGCCCAGGGTGGCGGTGAGGTCGGCCACGCCGGGACCGAGCAGGCTCAGCACCGCGTAGTCGGCGGCGACCGGTTTCGCGTCGGCCCAGAACACCATCTTCTGCAGGAACGCGAGCAGATCGGGGCCGCGTTCGGCTTCGGTGTCGATCCACACGGTGCCGTCGAGCTCGGTCAGCACGAAGTGGTTGAGCACGCGGCCGTTGAGATCGAGATCGAGATTCTCGGCGGACTGCCCGTCGGACAGGTTCGCGACATGCTGGCTGGTGATGGTGTGCAGCCAGGTCAGGCGCTCTTTACCGGTGATGCTCAGGACGAAGCGATGGGACCGGTCGATTACCGCCGCGCGCTGCACGGCGGCGCGCTGTTCGCCGAACGGATCCCCGTAATGCCAGGCCACCGCGGCATCCGGAGAACCCGGAATTCCCGCGACAGCACCCGAGACGGAAAGAAGAGGACTGGGCACAACGACCACGGACACGTAAACCACTCTAGGCGCATCAGATCCTTCGCCGCGCTCAGGATGACCAGAAAGCGCCTATCCGGAACACAATGGGCTGGACAAAAGCCGAGCGAAGCGAGGCGTTGTCCAGCCGGTTACCCTACGCTCGACGGCATGGTAGATCGAGTTCTTGTAACACTCGACGGCGCGGTCCGGGATGCGGACGCGCCGTTGCTGTTTGCCGACGACATCGGTGTGCTGCGCGGTGACGGTGTCTTCGAGACGGTACTGGTGCGTAGCGGTAAAGCGTGTGCGATCGAACACCACCTAGGCCGGCTGCGGCACTCGGCGCAGGCTCTGGACCTACCCGAGCCGGAATTGGCGCGCTGGCGCGAGGCGGTCGAGACGGCCGCCAAGGAGTGGGGCAGCGAGCGCGAGGGCGTGCTGCGGATGGTGCTGACCCGGGGGCGCGACAGCGAACTACCCGGCGTGCAGGACAGCGTCACCTCCGGTGATCTGGCGGCCGCGGTACCGGTGCCGACCGCGTACGTGCTGGTCCTGCCGGTCGGGGCGCGGGTGGCCAAGGCCCGCACCGAAGGCATCAAGGTGGTGTCGCTGGCCCGGGGGATCTCGATCGATCTGGCGCAGGCCGCGCCGTGGCAGCTGCTCGGCGCGAAGACGCTGTCCTACGCGACGAATATGGCGGCGCTGCGATTCGCGCAGCGGATGGGCGCCGACGACGTGATCTTCACCAGCAACGAGAACCGGGTGCTGGAGGGCCCGCGATCGACGGTGGTGATCGCGCGGGACAAGCAGTTGCTCACGCCGCCCGCGAAGAACGGTGTGCTGCCGGGCGTTACGCAGCGCGCGCTCTACGCCGAGGCGGAGCAGGCCGGCTGGGAGTGCACCTATAAATCTTTGTTCACTGCGGATTTGCTCACGTGCGACAGCATCTGGCTGCTGTCCAGCATCACCCTGGCCGCTCGGGTGAACTCGCTGGACGGGCTGCGGATGTCGGCGCCGGACAATGCCGACGAGATCATCGAGCTGGTGGACCGGGGTATCGAGAAAGCGGGTTCGGTCCGCGACTGGTGAGCCGCAACGCCTTCGGCGACTGAGGAAATCGCGCCCCAGCTAACTTCCGGCGTGTCGTGTTGCAGAGCACGTTGAACCGAGCACCTTCCGGCGTATCGTTTACTACGACATGTCGTAGATCGGCAGGAGATCGGATGAACGTCGTCGACGTAGCGCGTTGGCAGTTCGGAATTACCACGGTTTACCACTTCATCTTCGTGCCGCTCACGATCGGCCTGGCGCCGCTCGTCGCCGGCATGCAGACCGCCTGGGTGGTGACGGGTAAGGAGCACTGGAAGCGCCTCACCAAGTTCTTCGGAAAGCTGTTCCTGATCAACTTCGCCTTGGGCGTCGCCACCGGCATCGTGCAGGAATTCCAATTCGGTATGGGCTGGAGCGAATACTCCCGCTTCGTCGGCGACGTCTTCGGCGCACCGCTGGCGATGGAGGCCCTGGTCGCCTTCTTCATGGAGTCGACGTTCCTGGGCCTGTGGATCTTCGGCTGGGACCGGCTGCCGAAAAAGGTGCACCTGGCCTGCATCTGGCTGGTCGCCCTCGGCGTGAACGCCTCCGCGTACTTCATCATCGCGGCCAACTCGTTCATGCAGCATCCGGTCGGGGCGCGCTACAACCCCGAGACCGGACGCGCTGAGCTGACCAGCATCTGGGAAGTCATCACGAATGTGACGACGCTCGCGGCCTTCCCGCACGTCATCGCCGGCGCCCTGCTCACCGCGGCCACGTTCGTTGCGGGCGTCGCCGGCTGGTGGATGGTCCGCACCGTGCGCAAGGGCGGCGCGGACGTCGAGGAGGCCCGCACCATGTGGCGGCCCGCCGCGCGCCTGGGGCTGTGGATCATTCCGGTCGCCTGCGTCGCGCTCATCTATACCGGCGACGTGCAGGGCAAGCTGATGTTCGAGCAGCAGCCGATGAAGATGGCGTCGGCGGAATCGTTGTGCCACACCGAAACCGATCCGGACTTCTCCATTCTCACCGTCGGCACGCACAACAACTGCGACAGCGTCGATCACCTCATCGAGGTCCCGTATGTGCTGCCGTGGCTGGCCAAGGGCGAGTTCAGCGGCGTCACCCTGGACGGCGTCAAAGACCTCCAGGCGTCCTACAACGAGAAGTTCGGGCCCGGCGACTACCGGCCCAACCTGTTCGTCACCTACTGGACCTTCCGCGCCATGATCACCTGGATGGCGGGCTCGATCCTGTTGGCGCTGGTCGGATTCTGGCTGACCCGGCGCGGGCGGGTGCCGGATCAGAAGTGGTTCGGCTGGCTGTCGCTGCTGGCGATCGCCACACCGTTCCTCGGCAACAGCGCCGGCTGGATCTTCACCGAGATGGGGCGGCAGCCCTGGGTGGTCGCGCCCAATCCGACCGGTGACCCGAATATCCGGATGACGGTGCAGCAGGGCGTTTCCGGGGTGTCCGCGGGCACCATCCTGACCTCGCTCATCGTCTTCACGCTGCTCTACGGAATTCTCGCGGTCGCCTGGTTCTATCTGCAGCGGCGCTACGTGATGGCCGGACCGGAACCGGCCGCCACCGAATCCGACACCCCGGGGCCGACCGGGGAACCCGTCGAGAAGCTTTCCTTCGCCTACTAGGAGCTCCGGATGACCCTGCAAGTGTTCTGGTTTCTGCTGGTCGCCGTGCTCTTCATCGGCTACTTCGTGCTGGAGGGCTTCGACTACGGCGTCGGCATGCTGATGCCCATCATCGGACGCAAGTCCGAGGTGAAGCGGCGCGTGGTGCTCAACACCATCGGGCCGGTCTGGGACGGCAACGAAGTCTGGCTGCTCACCGCCGGCGGCGCCATGTTCGCGGCCTTCCCCGAGTGGTACGCGAGCCTGTTCTCCGGGTTCTATCTCGCGCTGCTGCTCATCCTCGTCGGACTCATCGCCCGGGCCTGCGCCATCGAATGGCGCAGCAAGATCAACGACGACAAATGGCGGCGCTGGTGCGATGTCGGCATCGGGCTGGGCTCCTGGATCCCCGCTCTCGCCTGGGGTCTGGCCTTCGCCAACATCGTGCGCGGGGTACAACTCAACGAGAAGCGCCAGATCGAGGGCAACCTGCTCGATCTGCTCAACCCATACGCACTCCTCGGCGGGCTCACCACGCTGCTGTTGTTCCTGCTGCACGGTGCGATCTTCGTCAGCCTCAAGACCGGCGGCGAGGTGCGTGACGACGCGCAGGCGGTGGTGCGGAAGATCTTCGTTCCGACCGCCGTCGTGGTGGCGGCGTTCGGCATCTGGACCCAGCTGTCCTACGGGGTGGGCTGGACCTGGATTCCGTTGGTGCTGGCGGTGATCGGCCTGGTGCTCGCGGGGCTGGCGTACACGCAGGGTCGCGACGGCTGGGCCTTCACCGGCACCGCCCTCACCATCGTCTCGGCCACCACGCTGCTGTTCGGCGCGCTGTTCCCGGATGTGCTGCCCTCGAGCATCGACCCGGCGCTCAGCCTCACCGTCGACGGGCGCGGCGGCACGGTCAGCGCCTCGGCGACGCACTACTCGCTGCAGGTCATGACCTGGGTGGCCGTGGTGATGGTGCCGCTGGTGCTGATCTACCAGGCGTGGACGTATTGGGTGTTCCGCGCCCGGCTCACCATGGAGCAGATTCCCGACCCGATCGGGCTGCTGCCGGAGAAGGTGCGGAGCTGAGTCATGGCTCGACCGGTCGACCCGCGCCTGTGGCGGCACGCCCACTCGGCACGCAGGTATCTCGTTCTGAGCGTGGCGTTGTCGCTGGCGATCACGGTCTGCATCGTGATCGCGGCCCTGGCCCTGGCGCGGGTGCTGGCCGGGGTGATCACCGACCCCGCGCAGCGTGACATCGGCTCGTGGACAACCGAACTGGTGCTCCTCGTGCTTGCCGTAGCCGGCCGGGCGGCCGCCACCTGGTGGCAGGCCCGGCTGGCGCACCGGGCCGGTGCGCAGGTGGTGGCGGAGCTGGAGACGGCGGTGGTGGTCGCCGGCGCCAAGCTCCCGCCACGCGAGTTGGAATCGCGCCGTACCGAATTGGCGGTGGTGGCCGGCTCCGGGTTGAGCGGGCTGCGCGCCTACCTCGCGGGATACCTGCCCGCACTGCTGCTTTCGCTGCTGGTGCCGCCGATCGTCTTGACCGTCGTCGCCTTCCACGATCTGGTTTCCGGCGGGATCGTCCTGGTGACGCTGCCGCTGATCCCGATCTTCATGATCCTGATCGGGCTGCTCACCCAGGGCAAGGCCAAGGACACCTTGGCGGCCACCACCCGCCTGTCCGACCAATTACTCGACCTCTTCGCCGGTATGCCCACGCTGCGCGCCCTCGGGCGCGAGAGCGGGCCGGACACCCCAGCGGATTCACCCCGGACCAGCATGGCGGGCCGGGTCCGCGACCTCGGTGACGCACTGCACAAGCGGACCATGTCGGCCCTGCGCATCGCCTTCCTGTCCTCGATGGTCCTGGAAATGCTCGCCACCCTCTCCGTGGCCCTGGTGGCCGTCTCCATCGGCATGCGCCTGGTGTTCGGCAACATGGGCCTCTACGCCGGCCTGGTAGCCCTGATCCTCGCCCCCGAGGTCTACCTCCCGCTCCGCATGGTGGGCGAACGCTTCCACGCCGCCCAGGACGGAATGGCCGCCGCCGACAAGGCCTTCGCCGTGCTGGACCCACCCACTCCCACCTCGTCACCTCAGCACCAACCGGCTTCGTCGCCCGTTCCGTCGTCCGCAGTCGGGCTCAACTCGCGCTCGGCGGCGACCACCTCGTCATCGCGGCATGCTTCTGGCCGGGATCCAGTGCTAGCGCCGGAGACTCGGCCGAAAGCGGCCCGGCCGGTCCGAGTTGGTCGCGTAGAAGTGCACGGCCTCGGTGTGCGTGCTCGCGATGGCATGGCACCGTCCGGGCTGACGGCGGCGTTCCGGCCGGGCGCGATCACCGTGCTGGCCGGTCCGAATGGAAGCGGGAAATCGACTGTGTTGCAGGCGATCCTGGGCCTGATTACGCCGGACAGCGGTTCGGTGACTGTCGACGGCAAGGATGTCCGCGACCTCGACCCCGACTGGTGGTGGTCGCAAATAGCCTGGCTGCCACAGCGGCCGGTGCTCGTGCCAGGCACCCTGCGTGACAACCTCGAGTTGCTGGGCGCACCCGCCGGACCGGCTCAGGTGGAAGCGGCCTGTGTCGCAACCGGATTCGACTCCGTCCTCGCCGACCTGCCCGACCGCTGGAACACCACCGTCGGCGCCGGCGGCGCCGGTCTCTCCCTCGGCCAGCGCCAACGTCTCGCGCTGACCCGAACCCTCGCGGCCCCACGCCAGGTTCTGCTCCTCGACGAACCCACCGCACACCTCGACGATGCCAGCGAGGCAACGGTTCTCGCCGCGCTGGCAGCGCGCGCCCACGCGGGCGCCACCGTAGTGATCGTCGGCCACCGCCCCAGCGTCCTGGCCATCGGCGACTACGTCGTCCAGGTCCACGCTGGTGCGTCGCTCGGCGATTCCGTTCGCGGAGAACACGAACGACCCGCCGCGGGGGCGCGGCCGACCACGGCGGCCACCGAGGCGGTGGTGTGATGCAAGCTCTGCACACCGACCTGCGGCGGGCTGGGGCCACCAGGCTGATCGTCGGCAGCCGCCTGAGCGTGCCGGCCATCGGCGACCACGTCGTCCAGGTGCGCGCCGAGGCATCGACCGGCGATTCCGTGCATGGTCACGCAACCGAGCGCGTCACAGCTGCCGGGGTGGTCAGTGCCTGGGCGGCAATCCGTATGACCGACTTCGAGGTGGCGGTGCGATGAAAGCTGTGTTCGACGACTTTCGCCGGGTTCGGGAGCTGCTCGAGTTGTCACGGTGGCGGATGGCGGTGTCCATCGGGTGGGGGACGTTGGCGCTGGGGAGTGGGCTGGGGTTGGCGGCGCTGGCGGCGTGGTTGATCGCGCGGGCGTGGGAGATGCCGCCTGTGCTCGATCTGACTATCGCGGTGGTTACGGTTCGGGCGCTGGGGATTTCGCGGGGGCTGTGCCGGTATCTGGAGCGGTTGGCGACCCATGATGTGGCGTTGCGGGCGATGAGTACGGCGCGGACAACCACCTATCGGACGTTGGCGGCGGCTGATATCTGGCGGCCGCGGCGGTGGGATTCGATCGCGGATGGCTCGGCGGCCGGTTCGGAAGACAGTGTGCGGCAAGGCGACCCGACGCAGCTGCGGCGTGGTGAGCTGCTCGGCCGGGTGATGGGGGATATCGACGATCTCGGGGCCGTGGTGGTGCGGGCTTTCGTGCCCATCGCCGTCGCGGTGATCCTGGGGGTCTTCGCGGTAGGGCTGCTGGCGCCGATCTCGCTGCCCGCCGCGGCGATTCTGGCGGCCGCGCTGGTGGTGGCCGGTGTTGTCGCGCCGTGGCTTTCGGCTCGGGCCACGCGGGAGGCCGAGATGGCGGTGCGGAGCGATCGGATCGAATTCACCGCTGCCACGATGACGGTGCTCGATCATGCGCCGGAGCTGCGGGTCGCGGGGCGGCTCGACGCCGCGGTGGCCACGGCGACCGCGGCCGGGCGGCGTGCCGTCGCCGCCGAGGATCGGGCGGCGTCGCGCAGCGCGTGGGCGGCCGCGGCCACTCCGCTGTCGATCGGGGTGAGTGTGCTCGGATCGCTGTTTCTCGGAATCGTGTTGTACGGCAATGGGTCCGGCGCGCGCACGCTCGGATTCCAGACCGTCGCGCCGGGCGGAATCTCGCCCATGGCACTCACCATCATGGTGTTGCTGCCGCTCTCGGCCTTTGAGGCGGTAGCGGTACTGCCCGCGGCGGCACAGGCGCTCACCAATGGGCGGGCGGCGCTGCGCCGGATCACCCAGCTGGAGCAGAGCGAATCCAGCACGGGCCAAAGGGTTTTCCCGGAACTGCCGGCGGGTCGGCGCATCGCCGTGACCGGCCCCAGCGGTTCGGGCAAGACCACCTTGCTGATGCACTGGGCGGGTTTGTACGGCACTCCGCACCCCGGCGTCACGTTCTTCGCCGAAGACGCTCATCTCTTCGGCACCACGGTCCTGGAGAACCTGCGCGTCGCCCGCGGCGACGTCATCGAGGCCGAGGCCGAGAAGGCCCTGCGCGCGGTCGGACTCGGTGACTGGCTGGAATCCCTGCCGGACGGACTGCACACCGACCTGATCGGCGGCGCGGCCGCGGTGTCCGGCGGCCAGCGCCGCCGCATTCTGCTCGCTCGCGCCCTGCTCGCTCCGGCCCGGATCCTGCTCTTGGACGAACCCACCGAGCACATGGAAGCCGAAGCAGGCGACCAGCTCCTGCGCGATCTGCTCGATCCGGCCTCGGGGCTGGTCGAGCCGGAGCGCACGGTTGTCGTTGTCACTCACCAGCTCCCGCCGGAGCACGCGGCCGACACCCTGGTCCGGATCGATGCCGCCGGCGGGGTGACGATATCGCCGCAGGTCAGGAACCTGAATTAATTCCGTTGCCGGACCGGGCGCATTCCACTAACTTCATCGGTACACAAGGAAGGAGGTGGTTCGAGAGATGTATTTCCAACGGACGCGTGAGGTGGCTGTCCGCTAGCGCCACCGCTGCCGGTGGGATTTCCCTCGCGCGAGCGCTGAGCGAATTCCAGGCAGTCACCCGGCCCCCGAGCCCCCGGTCTTGTCCGACCGGGACCCGTGCAGGAGCAATCCGCACCGGTATGGCTCGGGGGTCGTCCCATTTCTGAGGAGACCTGGGCTGGGGAGATTTGGGGATGATTCGAAGTCAGCCGATGTAGCGCTGTAAGCGCGCCGACAGCCGCGGCTCCAGCGGCCCGTCGGCCACCACACGTTCTTCGACGTAGGCCAGATCGCCACCCTCGACGATCCCGTACAGACGCTTGGCGCCGCCCACGACAATGCCGGACTGCGACCGGATCACGACATCGGTGGCCAGCTCCCAAGAGGACTGGGTCAGCGCCGTGCCGTAGAACAGCTCCACGATCCCGGTGGAGTGGGTCAGCAGCAGCTCGATGACCTCGTCGTCGCCGTCGATGCCGACCCGCCAGAAGCCGCTCTCGCGCAGGTCCGGGCCGGTGTAGCCGCCCTCGTTGTCGAGCACCCAGGAACGCGATTCCCAGGACAGATAGTCGCCGCCATCGTGCGCCACGATGATCTGCTGACCGAAGCGGTAGTCGCCACGCTCGGGGGAGTTGCCTTCGCCCTCGCCACGCCACACGCCGACCATGGGCAGCAGCGCCAGCATGGACGAACTCAGGTCGGGACCGAGGCGCAGATTCGCGGTGTCCTCGGGCAGCGGCAGATCCGGCAGGACCGGGATATTGCGGCCGGACGTGGACTTGGCGCGTTCAGCCGCATCGGCGACCGCCTGATCGCCACTGCGGCGGGTCGGCGCCGCGTCATCGCCCGCGGGGGCGGGCTGACCGTTCCCGTTCAATTGTTCACTCGCTCGCTCGGCCGGTTCGGAACCTTCGCTCGCGAGATCGCTCATGACTCGGTGAACAGCCGGTAGGCGACGTAGATGCCGAACCAGGCGATCAGCACCGAGCAGAGGACCAGCAGGACTTCGAAGAAGAGGACCACATGTGGAGTCTACGACGCACGCGCGGATCCAACGGCAACGGCCCCGCAGGTTGTGAGAAACCTGCGGGGCCGTTGACAAACAGCGAGATTAACGCGCGACCGCGACTTCCACCTCGTGGATGCCGGTGCCCTCGGGGCGCACCTCGGCGGAGCCGTTACCGGCCGAGGAGAGCGCCCGCACGGTCCACGCGCCCGGAGCCGCGAAGAACCGGAAATCACCGGTGCCCGAGGCGACGACCTCGGCGGTGAAGTCACCGTTGCCGTCGAGCAGGCGCACGAACGCGCCGCCCACCGGCTGGCCGTCGGTGCTCAGAACGCGGCCGGTGATGACCGTTTCCTTCTCCACATCGACGCCCGCGGGAATGGCCTGACCCTGGGTAGGTGCTGCACACATATTGATTACGCTCCCAACTCGATCGGTGCACCGACGAGGGAGCCGTACTCGGTCCAGCTCCCGTCGTAGTTCTTGACATTGCTGTGGCCCAGCAGCTCCTGCAGCACGAACCAGGTGTGCGAGGAACGCTCGCCGATCCGGCAGTAGGCGATGGTTTCCTTGGTGCCGTCCAGGCCGGCTTCCTTGTAGAGCTCCGCCAGATCGGCGTCGGACTTGAAGGTGCCGTCCTCGTTCGCGGCCTTGCTCCACGGCACGTTGATGGCGCCGGGGATGTGGCCGGGACGCTGGCTCTGCTCCTGCGGCAGGTGCGCGGGCGCCAGGATCTTGCCGGAGAACTCGTCGGGGCTGCGCACGTCGACCAGGTTCTTGGTGCCGATGGCCGCGATGACCTCGTCGCGGAAGGCGCGGATCGAGACGTCGGGAGCCGACGCCTTGTAGCTGGTGGACGGGCGGTTGACCGCGTCACGCGAGAGCGGACGGCCGTCGAGCTCCCACTTCTTGCGGCCGCCGTCGAGCAGCTTGACGTCGTTGTGGCCGTAGAGCTTGAAGTACCAGTAGGCGTAGGCCGCGAACCAGTTGTTGTTGCCGCCGTAGAGCACGACGGTGTCGTCGTTGCCGATGCCGCGGGTGGAGAGCAGGTCGGAGAACTGCTCCTGGTTCACGAAGTCGCGGCGAACCTGGTCCTGCAGGTCGTTCTTCCAGTCGAGGCGCACGGCGCCCTCGATGTGGCCACCGTCGTAAGCGGAGGTGTCCTCGTCGACCTCGACGAAAACGACGCCGGGGGTGTTGAGGTTCTCTTCGGCCCAGTCAACGGAGACCAGGACATCGGAGCGAGCCATGTTGTTCCTTTCAAAAATTTCGACGTGCAGGGTCAGTTCGGTGCCGGGGTCCGGCGGAGACGGGCGGCCAGGGGGTAGATCTGGCAACCCAGGCAGATCCCGAACGCCGCGTTCAAGAACGCCGCGAACAGGGCGAAGCCGGCGAACACCCCGCCGGCCACGGTGGAGCCGGCCAGGAATCCCAGCAGGCTGACGGCACTGAAGACCAGGCCGAGCAATTGCGCGAACCGCAGCGGGGCCACGGGTTCGGTTTCGGTTACCGGACCGTTGCGGGGTGCGATGACCGCCGCGTAGATCCGGCCGTAGGGGGACCGCCGCGGGCCGTTCAGCGCGCCGAGCGCGAAGACGACGGCCTGCGCGCCGATCAGCACGGCGGCGGCAGCGGGGGAGAGCACCGCGAGGACCAGGACCAGCACGAGCACGCCGCTGGTGAGCCAGGCCGCGAAACGCGGGCCACGGGCGTCGACGCTGTCGGTAGGTATGGCATTACGAGTGTCGATAGACATTGGATGTACTCCTGCGCGCTGAATTGTCTGATTAGCGGGGACGTTGCCCATTGCCGGGGATCCGAAGATCACTCGCACGGCGGAGACAACAGGTCGGCGTCAGGAAAGGAGGGGAGGCCGACCGATCAGGCACACAGGCAGCAACAACCACCGAGGCGGCACAGGTCTACTGTGCGGCGTCGGGTGAGCATCAGCTCGTGGTTGGTTTGCACGGAAGCGAGTTTACCCGGTTCTTCCGGAGAATTGGACCCGGGGTTCGTCACACTTGGCCGAAGGCGGGCACGTATCGGGAATTTCCGCGCTCGGGAGCACGATTTTCCGGTGGGAAACCGGCAGCGCCACAAAAATTTTCAGACGGTCAGCGGGGCCAGTGCGGTGCGCAGGTCCGCGGCCTTGGGTACGCCGGAGATGCGGAACCGCTCCTTGCCCGCGCTGTCGAAGAGGAATGTGGTCGGCAACGACAGCACGCTCAACTCACGTGCCAGCGCGGCTTCGGCGTCGATGTCGACCTCGACGTCCTGCGGCGGGTGGGCGGTGTCGGCCAATTCCCCTGTGACGGAGGCGACTACCCGGCGCACCGCGGCGCACGGACCGCACCAGTCGGCCGAGAAGTGCAGCACCAGGGGTCCCGTCCCGGTGAAGCCGACGGCGGTGAGCAACTCCGCCCGCGTCGGCGCGTCCGCGGCGTCGGGCGCCGCGGTGTCGCGCACCTTGCCCGCACGGCGCTGCCACAACAGCCCGACCGCCAGCGCGGCCAGGAGGACGACGATCAGAATTGTGATTTCGATCATGGTTGCTGCAACCGATCCAGATCGATGACGACGTTCTCGGCCTCACCCTCGACCACGATCTGCCCGCCGAGCGCGTACACCCGCTTCGGCTCCAGGCCGAAGGGCAGCTCCTTGGTGTTGATGGTGTGCGTGAAACGTTCCAGCACGATCGCCTGGTCGGTCTCCGGGATGCGCGCGGCCGGGTTCGGGTCGGAGCTCTTCTCGACATAGAAACCGGTGGCGACGATCTTGACCTGATCGCCGTCCAGTACGAGGTCGGCCTTCACCTTCACGTTCTGGCCGCCGAGCGGTTTCCCGTACACGTCGGTGAGACTGAAACTCGTCGGCAGCGTGCCGGTGAGCACCAGCGCGCCCGCCGTGGTCATGCCGGTTCCGCCGGACCCGCCGGTGCCGTCGGATTTGTCCGCCGGGCGCGAATGAACTTGCAGGTCGGGGATTTTGAAGAGCCGGCCGAGCTCGACCGGTTCCACTCGCATCAGCGCGGTGACCCGGTCCACCGGGACGTCGCGGACATTGCCGTCGGCCAGTTCGCGGAACGGCAGACGCGCGCCGCGCAGGTTCGCCTCCACCGAGATCTCGCCGGGAATATCGGGTCGCATGTAGCGCGCCCGGATGTACACGTTCTCGTAGACGCCGTCGAGGGCCTGGCCCAGGAACGGGAAGCCGTGGATCGTCACCTCCGGATCGGCGGTGAGATCGGCGCCGGCGCGCAGCGCGCGGGACACGCGGTACTCCGAGTAGGCAGCGGCGGTGAAGTCGACAACCACGGCCAGCCCGGCGAGTACCAGCAACCCGATGATCAGCTTGCGCATGACGGAAACCCTATCCGGCCCGGGGTTTGCCGGATGAACTGTGTCGTTCCTGGCATATCGGTCACCGCATCGCGTGGTCTCGGGGGTTCACGCGCTAATCTTGCATCCGATTACCTGCGATCAGCGACGCAGCCGACAGCAGTGTTGCTGATGACTTGCGTAGCCATGGCTATGAGATGGGAGGAGGGCTTGTGGAGCTGCTCCTGCTGACCTCCGACCCCAACCCCGAGTCGGTTCTGCCCTCCTTGGCGCTGCTTGCGCACAATGTGCGGCCGGCACCGACCGAGGTGGCGTCACTACTGGAGGCGGGCACGGCGGACGTCGCGCTCGTCGACGCGCGGACGGACCTGGCCGCGGCCCGCGGTCTGTGCCGTTTGCTGGGGAGCACCGGTTCGTCGGTGCCCGTGGTCGCGGTGCTCACCGAGGGTGGGCTGGTGGCCGTGAACGCCGACTGGGGTCTGGACGACATCCTGTTGCCCGGCACCGGTCCGGCCGAGCTCGATGCCCGCCTGCGCCTGCTGGTCGGGCGCAACGGCGGCGTGGCCAGTCCGGAGAACACCGGCAAGATCACCCTGGGTGAGCTGGTCATCGACGAGGGCACCTACACCGCGCGGCTGCGCGGCCGCCCGCTCGATCTGACCTACAAGGAATTCGAGCTGCTGAAGTACCTCGCGCAGCACGCGGGCCGGGTCTTCACCCGCGCCCAGCTGTTGCAAGAGGTCTGGGGCTATGACTTCTTCGGCGGCACCCGCACCGTCGACGTGCACGTCCGGCGGCTGCGCGCCAAGCTCGGCAGCGAATACGAGTCGCTGATCGGCACCGTGCGCAATGTCGGCTACAAGGCGGTGCGCCCGTCGCGCTCGACCAGCAAGGGTGAGCAGGTGTTCCCGGACGAGGACATCGACGGCGACGACGTGCCGAGCGCTCCGATCAAGAATTCCTTCCAGTAACTCGCTGCCCGGCGTGGAATGCCGCGAGCGGGTGCGGCGCTGTAGCAGATCAGGCGTGCCCGCTCGGTGGCGCGTGAACGCGAAAGGGGTGCGGCAGGTGAGCGAGCGTCAGCGAGGTGGTGTCGTGAACGGTCCGGCGGGGGAGTGGGGCGAGCGGCTGCCCGAGGAGCTCGCCGAGCAAGTGCGGGCGGTGCTGACGCGCGCGACCGAATCCGACGGTGTGGCACCGGTATCCGAGCAGGCGGTGCTGTCCCTGACCGCTGATGCCGCGGCCCGGCATCTGCTCGTCCGGCGCGACGGCGCGGTGGCCGGTTACGCGAATCTCGTTCCCGCCCATGGCGAGCACGGCGCGATGGCCGAAGTCGCGGTCGACCCGGGGTTTCGTGGTCAGGGCATCGGAACCGAGCTGGTGGCCGCCGCCTTGGCCGAAGGCGGCTCCGGCGCCCGGGTCTGGGCGCATGGCGACCGCCCCGCCGCCAAGGCTGTCGCGGCCCGGCTGAAACTGGTGACAGCGCGCGAACTCTGGCAGATGCGCCGACGTCTGGCTACACCTGAGCTACCGGAACTTCCGGTTCGGGACGATATTGTCCTGCGGACCTACGCCGGCCCCGCCGACGACGCCGAACTGCTGCGCGTCAACGCCGCGGCATTCTCCTGGCATCCGGAACAGGGCGCTTGGACCGAGCGCGACATCGAAATCCGCCGCGACGCACCGTGGTTCGATCCGAAAGGCCTTTTCATCGCGGCCGATCCCGCGAACCCGGCCCGGATTCTCGGCTTCCACTGGACCAAGGTGCATCTCGACGAGGACCCCGCGGTGGGCGAGGTCTACGTCGTCGGCATCGATCCCGCCGCCCAGGGGCGCGGCCTCGGGCGTCTGCTGACCCTCGCGGGCCTGCACTACCTGCGCGAACGCGCGCTCGGCGAGGTTCTGCTCTACACCGAGGCCGACAACGCCGCCGCCGTGCACACCTACACCGCACTCGGGTTCGCCCCCGCGCACATCGACGTCGCCTACGCCACGGCCTGATCTCCGACTGGCGCACTCCCGCCCTCGGCCAGCAAGATAGAGCGGTACTGCCGGGGGATGAGGGGAAGCGCGTGACCGACAAGCCGGCTGGGGCGGACGATCAGTCGCCTCAGGATCCGACCCGTGTGTTCGCCGATCCGGTGGACCCGCAGCCGTGGTGGCAGACCGCGCCGACCACGCAGCTGCCCGGCGCGCCGGACCACCGCGGCTATCAGCCGCCCGCACCGCCCCCGTACGGGTACGGCCCGCCGAACACGCCGCAGCAGCCGTACTACCCAGGGCAGCAACCGTTTCCGGGATACCCGCCGCCGCGGCGCAGCAGCACCGGGCCGATTGTCCTGGGCATCCTGGCGGGCGTGATCTTCCTGGTCGGCAGCGTGGTCGTCGGCGTCGTGCTGGCCGGCGGGTCGCCTTCGGAGAACTCCGCCAAGCCGACTACGCCGGGCCCGATCACCACCCAGTCCACTGTCGCGCCGCCGCCCGGCAAGCAGTTTGTGAAGGTGCCCTCGCTCGGGATCTCCTACGCCGTGCCGTCGTCCTGGGTCGTCGAGTCCGCGCCGTACACGCGCAGCGGGGCGGGCAGCTCGGTCACCGGCTACGGCAAGACCGTCGACAGCCCGAACTACTGCCCCGGCTCCATCGCCCGGACCATGACCTACGTGGCCAAGTCGGACAATCCCGATCTCGGGTCGGCCGCGACCCGGACCGCCCGGATCGCCGCCGAGGGCGGCTACGCGGAGAGCGGGCACCGGCAACTGAGCGGACCCAGCACGTTCACCGGGCCGAGCGGTCTGATCGGTCAGCTGGCGGAGAACAAAGGCCCATGGCAGCCGCGCAAGCCCGGTTGCACCACGGACGCCTACGTCGTCTACAGCTTCGCCTTCAAGAGCCCGCGCGGCGAGACGCTGGTGCTGACCATCGAATCCGACCAGGACACGCGGACGGCCGCGGGCCTGTCCTGCCTGACCGCCGACGAGGCGCATGGGATCATCAGGAGCATCGGGCCGCTGCTCTAGGCCCCATCAGTAACACTGCGGCAAACGTCACACCGTATCGTGCGGATTCGCGCCGGGCTGTTCACTTTCCGTTCACCCAGCTCGGGCCGACTGTCAACCGGGCGACCCTACGTTACTTATGGGTGGCTCAGCTGCCTGGTGCGCAAGTTCCCCGCGAACGGCACCACAACACCCGCCCGGGCCGGTGAGGGACCGGGCGTGTTCGGATGCGATTCCCCGGAGGAATAGTGAAGTTCAAGCGCAGCAGCGCCCTCGTCGGTGTCATGGCCGCCGTTGCCATGCCGCTCGCCGCCTGTGGCAGCGACGACAACACCGGTGCCGGCAGCGGCACCGCCGCCAACAGCAACGTGCAGTGTGGCGGCAAGAAGGCCCTCAAGGCCAGTGGCGCCTCCTCGCAGAAGAACGCCATGGAGCGTTTCGTGGCCGCCTACGAGGCCAACTGCGACGGCTACACCCTCAACTACACCTCCAGCGGTTCCGGTGCGGGCGTCAACGAATTCATCGGTAACCAGACCGACTTCGGTGGCTCCGACTCCCCGCTGAGCTCGAAGAAGGAAGAGCCGGCCAAGGCCGAGCAGCGCTGCGCGTCGCCCGCCTGGAACCTGCCGGTCGTCTTCGGCCCCGTCGCCATCACCTACAACGTCGACGGCGTCACCGACCTCGTGCTGGACGGCCCGACCGCCGCCAAGATCTTCAACGGCGCCATCATCACCTGGGACGCCGCCGAGATCAAGGCGCTCAACCCGAACGCCAAGCTGCCCGCGGACAAGATCAACGTGATCTCCCGCTCCGACGAGTCGGGCACCACCGACAACTTCCAGCTCTACCTCGACGCCGCCTCCGACGGCGCCTGGGGCAAGGGCGCGGGCAAGATCTTCAACGGCGGTGTCGGCGAAGGCGCCAAGGGCAACGAGGGCACCTCGGCCGCCATCAAGGCGACCAAGGGCTCGGTCACCTACAACGAGTGGTCCTTCGCCAAGGCGCAGAACCTGTCGGTCGCGCAGATCGTCACCTCGGCCGACAAGACCCCGGTGAAGCTCACCGTGGAGACCGCGGGCAAGGCCATCGACGGCGTGAAGATCAAGGGTGAGGGCAACGACCTGATCCTGGACACCACCTCGTTCTACAAGCCGACCGTGGCGGGCTCCTACCCGATCATGATGCCGACCTACGAGATCGTGTGCTCGAAGTACAGCGACGCCGAGACCGGCAAGGCCGTCAAGGCGTTCCTGACCTCGGCCACCAGCAACGGCCAGAAGGGCCTGGAGGAGAACGGGTACATCCCGATCCCCGACAAGTTCAAGACCCGCCTGACCACCGCGATCAACGCCATTTCCTGATCTGATCCGAAAGTCATGACCGTGCACCCTGAGGTGACCGCACCGGGCTCGTCGAATTCGACGGGCCCGGCCGCGGCCGGAGATACTGCGCATATGTCGAGCGAACCGAATGACGACGTGAACCTCACGAAGGAGGCTCCCGAGAAGGGGGCGTCTGTCGCGGTCCGTCGGGCCCACAGTCAGCGCGCCGAGACGATCTTCCGATCGCTGGCCACGGCAGCTGGTGCGATCATCGTCGCCGCCATCGTGCTGATCGCACTGTTCCTGCTGATTCGCGCAGTTCCCTCGCTCCGGGCGGACGAGGCCAACTTCTTCACCAGTACCGAGTTCAGCACGACCGATGCGAACAACCTGCGCTTCGGCATCAAGGACCTGTTCATGGTCACGGTGCTGAGCTCGGTGTTCGCGCTGGTGATCGCGGTGCCCATCGGCGTGGGCATCGCACTGTTCCTGACCCACTACGCGCCGAAGGCGGTGGCCCGCCCGGCCGCCATGCTGGTCGACCTGCTGGCGGCGGTGCCGTCCATCGTCTTCGGTCTGTGGGGCTTCCTGGTGCTGGCGCCGCAACTCGGCCCGGTCCAGACCTTCCTCAACGACAACCTGGGCTGGTTCCCGCTCTTCGCCGACGGCAACGTCTCGATCAGCGGCGGCGGCACCATCTTCGTCGCGGGCGTGGTGCTCGCGGTGATGATCCTGCCGATCATCACCTCGGTGTCGCGTGAGGTCTTCAACCTGACCCCGGTCACCCACATCGAGGCCGCGCAGGCCCTGGGCGCCACCAAATGGGAGGTCGTCCGGATGACGGTGCTGCCCTACGGCCGCTCCGGCGTCATCGCGGGCTCCATGCTCGGCTTGGGCCGCGCGCTCGGTGAGACCATCGCGGTCCTGGTCGTGCTGCGGACCGCCGCGCAGGCCGGGCACTGGTCGCTGTTCGACGGCGGCTACACCTTCGCCTCCAAGATCGCCTCGGCGGCTTCGGAATTCAGCTCCCCGCTGCCCACCGGCGCCTACATCGCGGCGGGCTTCGTGCTGTTCGCGCTGACCTTCGTGGTCAACGCGCTGGCGCGGCTCGCGGCCGGCGGAAAGGTCAACCAGTAATGGCGACGACGACCACGCTAGAGAAGCCGATCAAGGCGCCCACGTTCCGCCATGTGAGCACGGGCCGCCGGATCAAGAACAACATCGCCACCGGCGCGTTCGCCGCCTGCTTCGCCATCGCGATGATCCCGCTGGTGTGGGTGCTGTGGATGGTGGTCAGCAAGGGCATCGTCGCGGTCACCTCCTCGACCTGGTGGCTGAACTCGCAGAAGGGCATCCTGCCGGACCAGACCGGCGGCGGTGTCTACCACGCCATCTACGGCACCATCGTGCAGTCCGCGGTGGCCGCGGTGATCGCGGTGCCGCTCGGTGTGATGGCCGCGATCTACCTGGTCGAATACGGCAGGGGGCGACTCGCCAAGGTCACCACGTTCATGGTCGACATCCTCGCGGGCGTCCCGTCGATCGTGGCCGCGCTGTTCATCTTCGCGCTGTGGATCGCCACCCTCGGCTTCCCGCAGAGCGCGTTCGCGGTGTCGCTGGCCATGGTGCTGCTGATGCTGCCGGTGGTGGTGCGCTCGACCGAGGAAATGCTCAAGCTCGTCCCCGACGAATTGCGCGAGGCGTCCTACGCGCTGGGCATCCCGAAGTGGAAGACCATCGTCAAGATCGTGGTGCCGACCGCACTGCCCGGCATGATCTCCGGCATCCTGCTCTCCCTCGCCCGCGTCATGGGCGAGACCGCGCCGGTGCTGGTGCTCGTCGGCTACGCGAAGTCGATCAACACCAACCTCTTCGACGGCAACATGGCCTCGCTGCCGCTGCTGATCTACCAGGAGCTGGCCAACCCCGAAGCCGCCGGCCGGGAACGCGTCTGGGGCGCCGCCCTCACGCTGATCCTGCTCATCGCGCTGCTGTACGCGGCGGCCGCGGTCGTCAACAAGCTGCTCACGCGGAACCGATAGGAAAATCTGATGGCCAAGCGGATCGACGTCAAAGACCTCAACATCTACTACGGCAAGTTCCACGCCGTGGCCGATGTCTCGCTGACTGTGCTGCCGCGCAGCGTGACCGCCTTCATCGGTCCCTCGGGCTGCGGTAAGTCCACCGTGCTGCGGTCGCTGAACCGCATGCACGAGGTGACCCCGAGCGCCCGCGTCGAGGGCGTGGTGGCCCTCGACGGCGAGGACATCTACGGGGCGGCCATCGACCCGGTCGGTGTGCGCCGCACCATCGGCATGGTGTTCCAGCGCCCGAACCCGTTCCCCACCATGTCGATTCGCGACAATGTGGTGGCCGGGCTGAAGTTGCAGGGCGTGCGCAACAAGAAGGAACTCGACGAGGTCGCCGAGCGCTCGCTGCGCGGCGCGAACCTGTGGAACGAGGTCAAGGACCGCCTGGACAAGCCGGGCGGCGGTCTCTCCGGCGGTCAGCAGCAGCGTCTGTGCATCGCCCGCGCCATCGCGGTCTCGCCCGACGTGCTGCTGATGGACGAGCCCTGTTCGGCCCTGGACCCGATCTCCACGCTGGCGATCGAGGACCTGATCACCGAGCTGAAAAAAGAATTCACCATCGTCATCGTCACGCACAACATGCAGCAGGCCGCGCGCGTGAGTGACCAGACCGGTTTCTTCAACCTGGAAGCCCAGGGCAAGCCGGGCAAGCTGGTCGAGATCGACGACACCGAGAAGATCTTCTCCAACCCGGGCAAGAAGGCGACCGAGGACTACATCTCCGGCCGCTTCGGCTAAAAGCTGCCGGTATGACGAAGGCCCGCACTCCAAGGAGTGCGGGCCTTCTGTCGTGTCAGTGGAAGTGACTGTCAGACAACGGGTTCCGGGTCGACATCCGGGGGAAGCACGCCGGTGACCAGGAAGATGACGCGGCGGCCGATCTCCACGGCGTGATCGGCGAAGCGCTCGTAGTAGCGGCCCAACAGGGTGACGTCGACGGCGGCGGCGACGCCGTCCTTCCAGTCCCGGTCCATCAGCAGCGTGAACAGGTGCTTGTGCAGGTCATCCATCGCTTCGTCGTCCTGGTTGAGCTGCGCGGCGCGATCCGGGTCGCGCGTCTCGAGGACTTCCTTGGCGCCCGCGCCCATGTTCACCGCGATGCGGCCCATTTCGGCGAAGTAGCCGTGCACCGACTCGGGCAGGGCGGGGTTCGGGTGCCGCCGGCGCGTGGTCTTGGCGACGTGCAGCGCGAGGGCGCCCATCCGGTTCACGTCGTTGACGATCTGGATGGCGCTCACCACCTGTCGCAGGTCGCCCGCCACCGGGGCCTGCAGCGCGAGCAGCGCGAAGGCGCGCTCCTCGGCGTCGGTGATCATGTCGGCGATCCGATCGCCCTCACTGATCACCTGCTCCGCGAGGGAGAGGTCGGCCTGGAGCAGTGACTGGGTGGCCCGCTCCATCGCCGAGCCGGCCAGTCCGGCCATCTCGCCCAGCAGGTGGGCAAGATCGGCCATTTGCTCGTTGTAGATGACACGCATGGAACAGAACATTAGTTCCCGCTGCTGACCGCGTCACCAACAGTGGGTAAATGCTCGGTGCCGATGCCTACTTGCAGGTCTCGTCGGCCGCGTTGACGTGCTCGAGATCCGAGGGCAGCGCCACCGTGGTCGCGTTCGTCACCGACGTGGTCGGCACGTTGGTGATCGGGTCGCCGACCGGCACCGGCGTACGGATGGTGCCGGTGAAGTCGGTGCCGAGGACCACCTCGATGATGCCCTTGAGGTCGGAGTCGGCCTCCAGGCTGGCGCCGGGGACCGCGGAGGCCACGGTCGCGGCCTCGGCCTCGTGGCCCGGGGCGAACCGGATCTTGGTGGTCTGCGACCCGCCGGTGAAGGTGCCGACGTTGTAGATGTTGAAGCCCTGGTTCCCGAGCTTGTTCGACACCTGCAGCGCCCGGCCCTGCACGTCGGAACCGTTGGAGACCAGCAATGAGATGGTGTCGGGATCGACCGCGGTGTAGGTCGGCGGCGGCGCCGGGGTCGACGGGGCGGTGGCGGGTTCCGCGGTCTTCTCGCCGGGCAGCGGGCGATCTTCCCGGATCGCGGCGAAGATGGCCTTGATGTCGGTTTCGCGCGGGATCTCGTTGCCGTAGGAGGTGGTGCCCGCGGTCGGGATGGTCAGGAAGGTGACCGCGCCGGCTTCCATCTTCTGCAGCGAACGGCCCAGGGTCAGCAGGTCGTCCGGGGTGACCCCGTCGACGAAGGTGTGGTCCTTGAACGCATTGACGAAGTTCTTCAGCTTGCCGAGATCGAAGAGCACCTTGCTCGACAGCGCACCGCGCAGCAGCGACGCCATGAACCGCTGCTGCCGGCTGATCCGGTCGTAGTCGCTGCGCTCCTCGCCGTAGACGTGGCGGGCACGCACGTAGTTCAACGCCGTCTCGCCGTTGACCACCTGCTTGCCCCCCTTCTCCAGCACGGTGCCCAGGACGCCGTCGTTGATCGGTTTGGGTGAGCAGACCTCGACGCCGCCGATGGTGTCGACCATGCTCTCGAAGCCGGCGAAATCGATGCCGATGAAGTGGTTGATGCTCAGGCCGGTCATCTTGCGGATCACGTTGACCAGGCACTTGGGCCCGGCCAGGGCGTAGACCGCGTTGAGCTTGTCGCCGATCGCGGAGGGGAAGACCTCTTTGGTGTAGTCGCCCTTGTCGTTGTCCCAGCCGTTGCACTGCGGCCGGGTCACATCCAGGTCGCGCGGGAAGGACACCGCGACAACACGTTTCCGGTTCTTGGGGATGTGCACCAGCATGACCGTGTCGGCCCGGGCGCCTTCGGCGTCGTCGAGCGTGCCCGCGCCCATCTTGCCGTTCAAGCCGGCGCGCGTATCGGTGCCGACGATCAGATAGTTCTCGTCACCGAGCTGTTCATCGGCGTTGACGACGTCGTGTGGGTTTTCGCCGATGCCGGTGGCGACCTTGGTGAAGCTGTCGCCGGTCGCGCGCAGGAAGCTCCAGCCGCCGCCGGTGATCAGCAGGATCAGCACCGCGATCAGCGAGGCGCCGACGCGGCCGGAGGTCCGGAGCCGGCGGGTGCGGCGCTGCTTGCTCGCGGCGAGTCGCGAAAGCGACGGGCTGCCCACGGTTTTGGGCGCGGCCTTGGACTTGCCAGTGGTCGGCCAGGCCTTGCCCGGTCGCTTCGGCGCGGGCTCGGCGTCCGCGGCCTCGGCGAGCGGGGCCATCACATCGGTGACTTCCTCCGGCTTCTCGGGGCGCCGGGCTTTCCGCTTCGGCGCGGGCAGGCCGGACGCGGGCGTGCCCGCGATATCGTCGACGACCGCCGAGGGCCGCGCGGTGCGCTGGCGGGCGGTGGCGGGGCGCGCGGGGTCGCCCGCCGGTGTGGCGGGTGGGTTGCCGGGGGTCCGGGCGGCGGTCTGGGGCATGGCCTTGGTGGCCTTCTCCGGACGTTGCGCGGAGGAAGCTGAACGGGGTGAGCGCGCGCTGGGGTGCGGTGCGGGTTCGGCGGCGCGCCCGGCGGATTCGCTCGGGCGTGCGACGGATCCGGTCGATCGGGGCGCGGATTCCGGTGCGCGGTGCGCGCGCTCGGCCGGATGGGCGGGCGCGGTGTCGGCCCGGCGGGTGGCGCGCGCGCCGCCTTCGGCCCGGCGCCGGCGGCCGCCGCGTTCGTTGTCGACCTTCTGAACGAGATCCTGGACCGTCAGCGGCGCGGAGCCGGATTCGGCCGCGGTGTCGGTGTGCCGGGCGCGACGGGACGTGGACGAGCCGTCTCGTTCGGTGTTGTCCGCCGTGGGATAGCGCTCCCACGGGGCGCGATCTCCGGGCCGTGGCGCTTGCCCGTGCCGATCGTCACCCACCAACGAACCTCGCTTTTCGTCTTCGTCGTCTGATCGTTTCGAGCGACCTGCGAGCAGGCGCTACGGCCGGGCCGAGCTCGACCCGGCAGGACCGATTCCGCCAATGATAACGATTCCGCCACGACGAGCCAGCCGAGTCCGAAATCGAAGAGGCCGCAATGCTGTAGCCCGGTTCGCCGCCGATCATTTGCTGAATATTAGCGATCTGCCGGGCGCTATCCCCGATGCTGAGGCGTTGCCACGAGCTCGAGTTTGCTGGAACGACTACCCCTGGACAGGGTGCTACCGAATGGGCGGACCGGCCATCCGGTACGCGGGTGTGATCTGCCCGACAGTGGAGGGCCGGTCGGTCAGCCGCCGCTGTGCATGACGTCGGCGGCGGCCGGCACGGTGTCGTCCTCCGGGTCGTCCAGCCAGCCCTCCGGCAGCGCCACCTTGGCCTGCGGCGACCCCTGTCTACCGCGCGGGCCGGTGGCCTCGGTCGGGAACGGGACGTCCGGCGATAGTTGCGCGATCAGGTCTTCCAGCTGGGTCAGGCTGGAGACCGTGGCGAACTCGCGGCGCAGCTGGGAGCCGACCGGGAAGCCCATCAGATACCAGGCCATGTGCTTGCGGATATCCCGCATCGCCTTGTCGGCGCCGTCATGCTCGACCAGCAGCCGGGTGTGCCGGTACAGCACCTCGCCGACCTTGCCCAGCGTCGGGCCCGCCGGGATCGGCTCGCCGCGCAGGGCGGCGCTCAGCTCGGCGAACAACCAGGGCCGGCCCAGGCAGCCGCGGCCGACGACCACGCCGTCGCAGCCCGTCTGATCGCGCATGAGCAGCGCGTCCGCGGCGGAGAAGATATCGCCGTTGCCGAGCACCGGAATCGTGGTGACGGCTTCCTTCAGCCGGGCGATCGCCGACCAGTCCGCGGTACCCGAATACAACTGCGACGCGGTGCGGGCGTGCAGCGCGACCGCCGCGGCGCCCTCGGCCTCCGCGATCCGGCCGGTGTCGAGGTAGGTGTGGTGGTCGTCGTCGATGCCGATGCGGAACTTGAATGTCACCGGGACGCCGGCCGGCTCGGCGGCCTTGACCATCTCCCGGACGATATTGGCGAACAGCCGCCGCTTGTAGGGCAGCGCGGAACCGCCGCCGAGCCGGGTCACCTTCTTGACCGGGCAACCCAGATTCAGATCGATGTGGTCGGCCCAGCCCTCGCCGACGATGATCCGCACCGCCTCGCCGAGGGTGGCCGGGTCGACGCCGTAGAGCTGCATCGAGCGCGGGTGCTCGTCCGCGTCGAAGGACATCATGTGCAGTGTTTTCTCGTTGCGTTCCACCACCGCCCGGGCGGTGATCATCTCGCACACGTAGATGGAGGTGGAGCTGCCGAACTCACGGCACAGCCTGCGGAACGCGCGATTGGTGATGCCCGCCATCGGCGCGAGCACGACCGGCGGATCGACCGGATACGGCCCGATCGCCAAGGTGCGCTTCGCTTCAGCAGTCACAGTCACACCGTCCAGTGTCTCAAACGCCGATCTGCCAGCTCGAATGCCACCTGTGTCGTTCGTGGGGGCGCAGTGTGCACTCAGGTGACCTCAGTAGCCTGTACCTGGGATATCGCAGACGAAACACCCGTTGGAGAGGACCTGATGGCAGAGAACGAAGCTGAACAGCCGGTGAAGCTGGATAAGCAGAACGACGCCGATTCGGCCGCGGCGACCGCTCCCGATGCCGCGCGGTACCTCGCTCCGGCCCGGCAGTCCGGCGCCACGGTGTCGCTGCCGCTGTCCTCGCTGCTGCTCGGCGCGCTCGCGGTGGTAGCCGTCGTGCTGGCCGGTGTGTTCGGGTTCCTGTGGCTCGGCGCCAAGGGCGATCTGGACGAGCAGAACGCCCAGGCCGCCGACGACCGGCACGCCGAACAGGTCGCCACCGATTACGCGGTCGGCGCGGCCACGGTCAACTACCAGGACATCAACGCCTGGGTCGCCAAGCTGAAAGCCAATACGACCCCGCAGCTGGCCAACAAATTCGATGCGACCGCGCCGAAACTGGAACAGATCTTGGTCCCGTTGAAGTGGACCTCGACCGCCGCGCCGATCACCGCCAAGGTGATCTCCGAAGACAATGGCGTCTACAAGGTGAATGTATTCGTCAACGTCTCCTCGACTAATGCGCAGAGCCCCGAAGGCGCGCAAACCACGGTCACCTACAACGTGACGCTGGATCAGAAGTCGGATTGGAAGATCAGTGATGTGGGCGGCGTCGACGGCGCATTGCCGTTGAAGTGATCGCCGAGGTTGAACCAATAACCTCGCCGCCTGTCAATGGATTAACGAACGAGCCGCTCCGGATAATCCGGAGCGGCTCGTTTCGTATTCGATTGTGTTGCTGGGAGTGGGTTCTCAGCCCCGCGCTCCGGTGTCGACCAGCTCGCGCTTCTTGGCCTCGCGGGCCAGCATGCGGTCGCGCTGCTCCTCGAACTTGACCACGTCGCCGGCCAGCTTCTCCAGGAACAGGCCCAGGCGCTCGCGCACTTCCTCGCCGCGGGCGGTGAAGTCGCTGCGCTCGAAGATGTCCCACTTCTTCAGCACCGGCTGCACTACTTCCTCGAGGTGCTGGCGCAGGTCGTAGATGCCGTGCTTGGCCATGAGTACGCCGTTGCGGCGGAAGTTGGGCATGCCGGCGCCAGGCATCTGGAAGTTCTCCAGGATCAGCGTGATCGCCTCGATGGCCTGGTCGGGGCTCAGGTCCAGGGCGGCGCCGCACATGTTGCGGTAGAAGATCATGTGCAGGTTCTCGTCGGCCGCGACGCGCTGCAGCATCCGGTCGGCGATGGGGTCGTCACAGACCTTGCCGGTGTTGCGGTGGCTGACCCGGGTGGCCAGCTCCTGGAACGTCACGTACGCGACGGAGTGCAGGAATCCGGCGTCGGCCTCGGTGGGGGAGGCGAAACCGTTGGTCATGTGGATCATTCGCGCCTGCTCGAGCGCGACCGGATCGACGCCGCGGGTGACCACCAGGTAGTCCCGCATCACGATGCCGTGCCGGTTCTCCTCGGCGGTCCAGCGACCGACCCAGGTGCCCCAGGCGCCGTCCATGGAGAAGTTCTCGGCGATCTCGCGGTGGTAGGACGGAAGGTTGTCCTCGGTGAGCAGATTCGTGATCATGGCCGCCTTGGCGACCTCGTTCAGCTGGGACTGCTCCGGGTCCCAATCCACCCCGCCGAGTGCCGCGAAGTTGCGGCCTTCATCCCACGGGACATAGTCGTGCGGATGCCATTCCTTTGCCAGGGAGAGGTGCCGGTTGACGTTTTCTTCGGCAACCGGCTCCAACTCCGTGAGCAGCTCGAGTTGAGTCAGATCCCTTGCCATGTAATAGCCCTTCATTGAGTGCGTCCACGCTTGCAGGTCTTCCCCGAGTAGACCATGCCGATGCGGCCATACCTTACGGCACCGTAGGTGTGATGCGAAACGCATACACCTGACAAATCGTGCCCGGTGATGCACCTCATACGACACCGTCGGCGTACCCCCGTCGGCCCGAGTGTAGGCGTCGACGGTGAATTCCCCGGTGACGCGGGATCGACTGCGGCAAGCATTGGGTGGTCTATCGGAACTTGCCGGAAGTTGTTAGCGCGCCGGGTGTGGCGCGTGGTGTGCGCGGGCCGGCGGGCGGTGCGGCGAGTGCCCCTGCGCGGGGCCGTGATCGGGCTTCTCCGGCCCGGGAAACAGGTCAGGCGTCCGGTGGGGACCGGACGCCTGCGGGAGTGCCCCCAGTAGGGCTCGAACCTACGACCTGCGGATTAAAAGTCCGTAGCTCTACCAACTGAGCTATAGGGGCGCGAGGGGCAGTGTAATAGGCGTGGGGCGGAACCCATAACCGGGGGAGTGGTCGGGTTCGGTCGTGGCGCGGTCCGGCGGTGTGCGCCCCCGGGCCGGGTAACGCGTGGGCCGGTCGCAGCGATCTTGGCGGTAACTGGTTGGCCCCCAGCTTTGTTCATTCGCGCGGCTCCGGGATACCATCGAAAAATGTTGTGCACCAAAGGCTTTGAAGCCGCTGGGGGTGTGAAGACGGAGTCCGGGGGCGGATGTCTGAAACGCGCGGCCTCGGCCCGCGGGGCCGGGACCAGCGGCGACCGCGCCGGCCGGTTCGGGTGAACGCCGCTGCGGCGCTGGCGAATTCGGCGACCGGCCAGACCCGGGGCGAAGTTAGCGGATCATTTGCTGTAACGCTTAGTTCGACATCCTGGCTATCTGACTCTTCAGTTTGCCGCGTGTCGGATGACGATTCCGGGTACCGTGACGCATTGGTGAATTCCGGGCGAATCGTCGGCGCGGCCGGTGGTCCGGAATTCGGCTTATCGTTGTTGTGCCCCAAGCTGACAAGCAGTCGCAAGCGACGCCGCAGGAGGCTGATCCGAGAAGTAAGTCGAACCCGGGTGCGCACCCCCTGCAGCGCACCCGGGCAGGAAAACTATACCAGCTGGTGTGTTTCAGGTTTCCCGCAAGTTTTCATACCAAAAGTTTGAAACCTGGGCGATAAACCGGTTTGAAGTATTGAAAAATCCCATAACTTCGCGCCAAGGGGTCCGTTCCATTCCGGGGGGTTCGATTGGCGGCGATAAGGCTTCGGAGGCGTTTCGAGCATGGCACGGCAGCAAGAGCGGGCCCGCCGAACACGTGCGGCGATAATCAGGTCTGCCGCCGTTGAGTTCGGGAAGAGCGGCTATGCCGCTGCATCGCTCAACCGCATACTGGAAGGTTCCCGCGCGACCAAGGGCGCCATGTACTTCCATTTCGATTCCAAGGAAGACCTGGCGCGTGCGGTCCTGGAGACGGCGGTGGAGCGGTATCGCGCCTCCGCCGAACGTTGGCTCGCGCGAACGGATCTCGGTCCCCTCGACACCCTGCACGGGATGATCGACGAGATGGCGTTGCGGCTCGAGCACGACATCATCGTGCAGGCCGAGAACCGGCTCATCATCGAGCCCGACTTCTACCGGGACGTGCAGTCCGGTGGCGGCCGCATCCTGGCCCGGGCCACGCGCACCCTCGCGGTGCGCGCGATCGAGCACGGGCAGCTACGTCAGGACGCGGACCCGGATCGCTTCACCCGCACGCTCACCGCCGCCCTGGCCGGCCAGCGCTACCTGGTCGATACCCTCGGCGGCGACATCGATCTGCGGGCCCGGTTCGCCGAGGCGCTGGAGGTGATCGTGGAAGCGATGGCCGCGCCGGAGTGGACCGAGAAGTTCCGGGCCGATGGCTGGCGCGCCTCGGCTCGGCTCGAAGAGCTCGGATTGGGTCTCTGACCAGCCGATTTGGAAGTCTCACCGAGGCTGTCATAAGCTATGCGAGCTCCCAACGGAACGCAACACACCGTTGAAAAGCCGGTCCGGAGAAATCCGGGACGAGCCCCCTTCGTCTAGCGGCCTAGGACGCCGCCCTTTCAAGGCGGTAGCGCGGGTTCGAATCCCGTAGGGGGTACGGTCTTCGGACTGTTGGTAGCACAGCAAGGCCCTGTGGCGCAGTTGGTTAGCGCGCCGCCCTGTCACGGCGGAGGTCGCGGGTTCGAGTCCCGTCAGGGTCGCAAGTGTGTGAACGCCGGAGCAATTCCGGCGTTTCGCATAGAGCATGGCATTCGTTCCGGGTGCCTGCGGCCAGGTAGCTCAGTTGGTACGAGCGACCGCCTGAAAAGCGGTAGGTCGCCGGTTCGATCCCGGCTCTGGCCACATATCGAAATCCCCTCGACGCAGTTGGTCGGGGGGATTTTTTGTTGATCGGTGAGATGCTGGTGGTATGGCTGATGAACAGTGGTACTACTGCCTGAAGCATCATCGGGCTGAGCAGGGAAAGAAGTGCTGGTTCGCGGATCGGATGGGGCCGTATCCGGATCAGGCCACCGCCGAGCGGGCGCTGGAGATCGCGCAGGCGCGCAACGAGCGGGAGGATTCCAAGGACTCCTGGGGGAACTGACGGAGTTCCGGAGGGTCTAGGTGGAACTGCTCAGGGCACGGTCAGATCGATCAAGTACGGTTTCTCGGTAAGTTTCGTAGGAATCCGACGAATGCTGGTGAGCAGGGAGGGCGACCCTTGAGGGTTACCGTTGTTGTGCCGACCTACAACGAGCGGGAGAATCTGCCGGTGGCGGTGGAGCGGCTGACGGCGCTTCCGGTGTCCGATCTGCATGTGCTCGTGGTTGACGATAGTTCCCCCGACGGGACCGGTGAGGTGGCCGACAAGCTGGCCGCCGAGCTGCCGAACGTTGTCGGGGTGTTGCACCGAACCGAGAAGGACGGGCTCGGGCGCGCTTACGTCGCGGGCATCACGCGCGCGCTGGACGAAGGCGCCGACGTGGTGATCCAGATGGACGCCGACCTCTCGCATCCGGCCGAGGTGATTCCGGCGATGCTGGAGAAGCTGGCGACCACCGACGCGGGCGTCGTGCTCGGGTCGCGGTACGTTCCCGGCGGATCGACCGCCTCGGAATGGAAGTGGTACCGCAAGGCGCTCTCGGCGTGGGCCAACTTCTATGTGAACCTGCTGCTGCGGCTCGGCGTGAAAGACGCCACCGCCGGGTTCAAGGCGTGGAAGGCGGATACGCTGCGCGCCATCGACGTTGCCTCGATCAAGAGCAACGGCTACTCGTTCCAGGTGGAGATGAACTACCGGACCGTGAAGAAGGGCTTCCCGATCGCGGAGGTGCCGATCCGGTTCGAGGAGCGCACCCTCGGCGCGTCCAAGATGAGCCTGAAGGTGCAGTTGGAGTCGGCGCTGATGCCGTGGAAGCTGCTGTTCGGCCGTTCGGTCTAGCTTCGGCGAACGGAAAGGGCCCCGCATCCGTTGGGATGCGGGGCCCTTCGCGTCGGCGGGTGTCACGCTTCGATCAGCTTGCGGCGCAGGCCTTCGGTGGCGACGACGAGGGCGGGGACCAGCGTCAGGTGCGTGACCGACAGCGCGATCGTGGAGGCGGTGTCGAAGTCGGCGCTCACGGTCATCGCGATGGTGCCGACGGCGAGGACCGAGCCGACCACGGCCGCGACCCGGAGCACGCCGACCCACTTGTAGGACAGCAGCGCGGCGGCGCCGAGGCCGATCAGCATGGGGACGAGGGTCAGCGTGATGATCCCGCCGGGCGCCACGCTGGCTTTAACGCCGGCGTTGGTCATTTCGAACGTGCCGCCGGCGGCGGCGCCGATCAGCCAGACGACGATGTTGGCCAGCAGCGCGGCTGCCGTCGCGCCGAGGACGGCGACCGGGCGGTTCAGGGCGGGGATGCGGAGGGTGGTGCCGGGGATGGCGGTCGCGGTGCTCATGATGATCTCCTGTGCTGAGGCTGTGAAGTTCGTGTGAGACCATCCTGAAACCTCAACAATTGTTTGGGTCAACCCCGCAGCGGCACAACGTGTTCCAGATCACTCAATGGGTGGCGTCATCATGCTCGGATTTGGCATCCGGCCAGTTCAGCAGGGTGTCGAGATAGAGCTGCCGGACCGCGGCGACCTCGTCGTCCATGGCCGCCGGGTTCCAGCCGCTGACATCGATGGGCGGCAGCAGGGCGACGTCGACCGTGCCCTTGCGCGCGATCATCGAGTTGCGCCAGGAGATTTCGCCCGCGTTGCGGATCACCACCGGGATCACCGGGACCCCGGCCTGGTGCGCGATATGGAACGCGCCCTTCTTGAAGGGGCCGACTTCCGGTGTGTAGGAGCGGGTTCCCTCCGGCGAGATCGCGATCGACAGCCCGGCCCGCAGCGTCCGCACCACCGGCGCCAGCGCGGCGCGGGTCTGCGTGGCGTTGCTGCGATCGATGAAGGTGACGCCAACGAAGCGCATGAGCGGTCCGAAGACCGGGTTCTTGGTCAGTTCTTTCTTGCCGATGCCGGTGACGCCGCCGTCGAGCACCTTGGGCACGATGATCACGTCGAACTGGCTCTGGTGGTTGAACAGGAACACCGCGGGCCGGGGATCGTGCGCGTAGCCGGCGCCGTCGGTCACCCGCAGGCGCACGCCGAGCACCTTCAGGGTGGCGCTGGTCCCGTAATCCATCAGGGCGTCGGCCATCTTGCGGCGCTGCCGGGTGTAGGACTTGCTCAGCACACCCGCGAACGCGCCGCCGAGCAAGGCGATGAACGCGGCGATAGTGCGTAGGTAGTCGACCGGGCTGGGGGACTGGCGGGGCCGGAACGTCAGGGCGGGCCACTGCCGTTCGGCCGCGGCGACGGTGAGCTTGCGCTCCGGATTGACCGCGGTCGGGTGCGCGACCAGTGCCAGCAGCGGCAGGTCGGATACCCCGTCGGTGTAGGCATAGCTCTGCGTGAGATCCACGCCGTGGGTGGCGGCGAAAGTACGCACCGCGTCGGCTTTGCCATTGCGCCACAGGGTTTTGCCCTCCGCGTAGCCGGTGAGCACGCCGTCGACGGTGGCCATCGGCGTGTACAGCACGTGCGGAATACCCAGTTCGGCGGCGGCGGGCGCCACCTGGAAGCGAGTCAGCGCGGTGACCAGCAGCACGGTGTGGCCCGCGGCCTCGTGCGTCCGGATCAGCTGCCAGGCTTCGGGATAGAGGTGCCCGTAGATGGTGCTCTTGAACAACTTCGCGCCGAGCTCGTCGAGGTCGGCGGCCGGCTGACCGGCCAGCGCGAGGGAGGCCTGCTGTAAGAACCGGCTGTACTCGCCGTCGGATAGCCCGTTGCGGATCCCGCCGAGCAGGGTCGCGGCCGCGGTCGCGCTGTGCCTACCCGCCCCGCCTGCCATCCCCCAGGGCTGGAACATTCGCCGGTACAGCCGCGGTCGCGCGAAACCGTCTACCACGGCGCTGAAGTCGAACACGGCGGCGATCTGCGGGCCCTGCGGCCCGGTGCGGATCTGGGCGAGGGTCT
Organism: Nocardia sp. NPDC051832; assembly: GCF_040681285.1. Taxonomy (NCBI): domain Bacteria; kingdom Bacillati; phylum Actinomycetota; class Actinomycetes; order Mycobacteriales; family Nocardiaceae; genus Nocardia; species Nocardia sp. NPDC051832. The sequence goes on along the minus strand of NZ_JBFAYL010000001.1, from coordinate 690,346 downwards.
CCTCCAGGTTCACTGCGCGGGCTCCCGGTTGGACGGGTCCAGGGCGGCGGCACGGGAGATCCGGGCGGTGATGGTGCGCAGCTGCCGCGCGAAGCCCGCACGGCGCTCGGACAGGTCGGCGCGCTCATCGGTCGATTCCGCGCCGGCCGGCGTCAGCAGGCCGTGGTTGTCGGCGAGTTTGAGTGCGCTGGTGAACAGTTCGGTGGAGACCGACTCCGGGCTGTGCAGCCGCTGCTGCAACATCATCTGCCTGCCGACCTTCACGCACTCGTCGATGAACTGCTTGCGGTCCACCTCCTGGGCGGCGTCGCGGGCCTCCAGGCGTTCGGCGACCACCAGCTGGGCTTCGAAGAACGAGCGCAGCACGCGGTGCGCCATCATGAATCCGGAGTCGGTGAGCTTGCCGAGGATGTCGGTGCCGAAGGTGTCCTCGCGGGTGTGGCTGCGCCACTGCGGGTCGACCAGCAGCATCTCGGCGGTCATCTGCGCGGCGAAGTCGGTGCGGTCCGGGAAGAAGAACTCGAACTTGAGCAGATCGCGCAGCCGGAACGCCTCCTCCCAGCCGGCCCGCAGCTGATCGGGATCCGCGGAGTCCATCGCGGCCAGGATCGACAGCTCGAGAATGGCCCGGTTGACGAACCAGTGCACGCCGCTGTTGCGATAGAACGCGGCCTCCAGGTGCGCGCCGGGCTCGATGGAGAACACCGGCTCCAGGCCGCCGCGGTAGATGGTCACCACCTTGGCCAGCGAAAGCTGTTCCAGCACCACGGCCAGGCTCTGCTCGTCGCGCAGCGCGGCGAGCTCGCCGCTGGGCAGGCCGCGTTTGTCGATGTAACGCAGGACCGGGTCCAGCACGGCCCGCACCTCGCCGAGGGTGAGCGCGCGGTCGTGCACGCCGAGCAGCGCCAGCGTGGCCAGCGCGTTCACGGTGATCGGGGTGACCGCGTTGATCCCGACGGCGATCTCGAAGGCCAAGCGCTGCACGGCCTTCCGCTCCAGCTCTTCGACCTCGGCGTCCGGGGCCGCGACGCGGTCCGCGCCGCGGTCGTCGGTGCGGTGCAGCGGGATCGAGGTGGGGGGATCGCTCAGCGGGTCGCCGTGCGCCGCGAGCCGGTCGCGCGCCGAAAGCGGTTCGCCGAAACGGACATACACGTGTCCGGCCGAATGCTGCTGGCTGCGCACGTACCGGGCCAGCCAGGCCAGCCCCTCCGGCTTCTTCTTCCCGCCGACCTGTTCGTGGGCGATCGCGCCGAGCTCGTTGAGCCGCTCGTAGGTGATCGACACCGGCACCAGCAGGACGTCGTCCACTCGATTCCGGCGGACCGCGGCCGCGAGGTAGTTCAGCAGTCCGTAGCGCGGCGGGCGGAGCTTGCCGGTCCGGGTGCGCCCGCCCTCGAAGTACCACTCCAGATTGAACCGTTTGGCCAGCAGGTACGCGAAGTACTCCTCGACCACGGCCTTGTACACCTCGTCGTCGCCGAAGCTGCGCCGGATGAAGACCGTGCCGGTGCGCCGCGCGATCGGGCCCATCGGCCAGAAACTCAGGTTCGCGCCGCCGATCACGTGGTTCGGCGGAAAGTCGTTGCGGGCCAGCACATCGCCGAGGACGAACGCGTCGACATAGGAGCGGTGCGAGGGCAGGAACACCAGTGGGTAGCGGCGATTGAGCGTTTTGAGCGTGGTCAGGCCGGATTCGTCGGTGTCGACCTTCCAGGTGGAGGCGTGCACCGGGCGCATGGCCTGGGTGAACAGGTCCGATACCAGGCGGGACTGCGCGGCGACCAGTTCGTTGAGCGCTTTCTCGGCGCGGCGGTACACATCCTGGGCCGGGGTATCGATCTGGTCGGCGATCAGTTCGAGCCGGCGCAGGAACTCCGGGGAATCCAGGATCTCCTCGGCCACCAGCCGCGGCACCTTGTACCGGTCGCCGATGATAGTGCGCTCGGCGCGTTCCAGCGCGACCACGCCGGCACGGACGATGGCGCGGGCGAGCGGTTCGCCGGAGCCCGCCGACTGCATCGCCGTCGCTTCCGGGTTATTCGCTCGAAGTTCGCTGAGGAGTGCGGGCTGGCCGGTGAGCACCACATGCCGGTCCGGTTCCCGGCGCGCCAGCCGGCGCTGCGCCAGGCGGTTGGGCTTGCGCGGGTTGGTCATCGTGGCCAGGTCGGTGAAGGTGATGCGCCGCACGCCATCTCGCTCCGGCGGCAGCCACAGCACTCGCACCGGAACCACCAGCGGATCGTCGCGGCGGCCGACCAGCCGGGTGGCGATCGCGCCCGCGTCCAGATCCAGCTGGGTCACCGGTAGCTCGCCGCCGAACTCCGCCGCGATGCCGCCGGCGTTGAGCCAATCCCCGATGATCTGCCGCTCGACGGGTGAGGACGCTTCGATCAGGGCCACCACCGATTCGGGCGTCGTGCGCTGAGCCGGTGTGGGTGCACCTCGGCCGTGATCGATCATGATGTCCCTCCGCAAACTGGCGATCCCCCTATTCAAGCGCCACCGAACGGATCGCGCAGGTATCTCGGGGTCTGGAGTCGGGAAGTGATCTTCGCCGCTGAACCGTAGCCGGAGCCAGGTAATGCTAACCTTACCTCCTTGAGTTAGGTCAGCATTACCTTGGAGGATCGTTGTCGACCACGGACGAGCGCTTGCGCGTGGAGTATGTGACCGATCCGGCGGCAGCGATGTCTCAGCTGGCGGCCGCGGATCGATTCGGCGAATACGTCATGTACGAGCGTCCGGGGGTGTGGATCTTCGCGGCCGATCCGATCGGCGGCGTCGAGTTGGACGCGCACGAGTTGCGAGTGGCGTGGGGCGGGCAGACGACCGTGAGCGCCTGGACCGGCCGCCCGGCCGCGGTCCTGGACCGCGCGCTGGGCATGCTGCCGCTGGGTGAGCGGAAAGCCTACGGCTGGATCGGCTTCGAGTTCTGCGCCTGGGCCCTGGACGCGACCGCGCACGTGGACGCGCGGACGACACTGGCGCATTTGATGATTCCGCGGCTCGAGGTCGTCATCGACGAGTCCGGGGTGCGGATCACCGGCGCGTCGGAGCGGGAAGTCGCCGACATTCGCGAGATCATCGCGGCCTCGCAGCTGAGCCCGCTGCCGGAGCCGCAGCCCATCGACATTCGCCTGGACCCGACGGGATATCAGGACCGGGTCGCGACGGCGGTCGGCGAAATCCGTTCCGGGCGTTACCAGAAGGTCATCCTGTCCCGGAAGGTCGAGCTGCCGTTCCTGGTCGACGTGCCCGCCACCTATCGGCTCGGGCGCACGAACAACACGCCGGCGCGGTCGTTCCTGCTGCGCCTGGGCGGGCTGGAAGCGGCCGGGTTCAGCCCGGAGCTGGTGGCCTCGGTGGACGACGAGCGCGTGGTGACCACCGAGCCGCTCGCCGGTACCCGGGCTTTCGGATTCGGCGGCACCGCTGACCTGGCGGCGCGGGCGGATCTGCTCAGCGACCCGAAAGAGATCGTGGAGCACGCGATCTCGGTGCAGACCTCGTTCGCCGAGATCGCCGCGGTGGCCGAACCGGATACGACCGCGGTGTCGGACTTCATGGCGGTGCGCGAGCGCGGCAGCGTGCAGCACCTGGCCTCCACGGTCCGCGGCCGGCTGGCCGCGGACCGATCCAGCTGGGACGCACTGGAAGTGCTGTTCCCGTCCGTGACCGCCTCCGGGATCCCCAAGCAGGCGGGGGTGGACTCCGTCTTCCGGAACGACGGTGCGGCCCGGGGGCTGTACTCCGGTGCCGTGCTGCAAGTTTCGGCGAGCGGGTCGATGGAGGCGACGCTGGTGCTGCGCGCGGTCTATCAAAACTCCGACGGCGCGTGGCTGCGGGCGGGCGCGGGCATCGTGGGACAGTCGCGTCCCGAGCGGGAATTCGAGGAGACCTGCGAAAAGCTCGGCAGCGTAGCGCCTTACGTCGTCAAAGCCTGAGCGGATCCGAACGAGAGCCGGGCAGTACCGGAACGGGGCTGCCCGGCTTCGTCGTTCAGTTCGCCGCGCGGAGCGCCTTCTTGTCGATCTTGCCGACGGCGGTCACCGGGAGCCGGTCGGACGCGCGGAGCACGTCCGGCAGCTTGTAGGTGGCCAGGCCGCGCGCGGTGAGGAAGGTCTTGATCTCGGCCAGGCTCGGCAGGTCGCCGTCGACAACCAGGACGGCGCAGACCTTTTCGCCCAGCGCGGGGTCGGGGAGGCCGACGGCCGCGGCGTGCCGGACCGCGGGGTGGGCGAGCAGGTGTTCCTCGAGTTCGTCGCAGGAGATGTTCTCGCCGCCGCGGTTGATGACGTCCTTGATGCGCCCCGAGACGATCAGGTGCCCGGAGGGCAATTGGCGGACCAGGTCGCCGCTGCGGTAGTAACCGTCGGGGGTGAAGGCGCGGGCGTTGTGCTCGGGCGCGCGATAGTAGCCGCGAATCGTGTAGGGGCCCTTGGTGAGCAGCTCGCCTTCGGCGCCAGGCTCGACGTCGTTCCCGGCGCTGTCCACCACCCGGATCTCATCGGCGGGGGACAGCGGGCGGCCTTGCGTGGTGTGCAGCAGTTCGGCGGGGTCGTCGAGGCGGGTGAAGTTGAGCAGGCCCTCGGCCATGCCGAACACCTGCTGCAAGGTGGCGCCGAGCGCGGGCGTGACCTCCTTGGCGTTCACCTCGGCCAGCCGTGCGCCGCCGACCTGGAGCAGGCGCAGCGAACTCAGGTCGGCCTCCTCCCAATCGGTTGCCGCACACCAGAGCTGGGCCAGCGGCGGGACCACGGCCGTCACCGTGACGCGATGCCGTTCGATGGCGGCGAAGGCGTTCTCCGGGCTCGGATCGGTGACGAAGGTGACCGCCCCGCCGGTCGAGATGGTGCCGAGAATGCCCGGGCAGGCGAGCGGGAAGTTGTGTGCGGCAGGCAGTGTCGCGAGGTAGACGTCCGTGGCGGTGAGCGCGCAGACCGCGGCGCTGGCCGTGGCGTTGTAGACGTAGTCGTCGTGGGTGCGGGCGATCAGCTTCGGCAGGCCGGTGGTGCCGCCGGAGACGAGCATGAGCGCGATCGCGCCGGCGTCGACCCGGGGGAGCGAATCGCCTTCGCGGGCTATCGAATTCAGGTCGGTGAACTCGCCCGGATCGCCGGCGACCAGGACGTGGCGCAGTGACGGCACCGCGTCCCGGACGGTCGCGGCCAGCTCGCGGTAGTCGAAATCGCCCTGCCGGTCCGCGACGATGTAGGCGACCGCCTCGGACAGCGCGGCGAGATGCTCGATTTCGGCCCGGCGATGCGCGGGCAGCGTCAGCACCGGAATGATCCCGGCGCGCAGCAGGCCGAACAGCACGGTCAGGAACTCGGGCACATTGGGCAGTTGCACGACCACCCGGTCGCCCGGCGCGATCCCGAGCGCGAGGAAACCGTGCGCCATCCGATCGGCCGCTGTGTCCACCTGTGCATAACTTCGCACGCCGGTCTCGGCCAGCAGCAGCGGGCGATCCGGGTGCTGCCGGGCGGTTTCGCGCAGCAGGTCATCCAGCGGGCGACCAGCCCAGAAGCCGGCCGCGCGGTAGGACGCCGCGGCCTCGGCGGGAAAAGGAACATAGCCGTCACGGTGGTCGGTGGTCACGGTCTGCCTCGCAAGCTGGGTGGTGATCAGGGCCTCATATGTAGGTTAGGCAACCCTATCTCAGTGCGATACCCTTGGCGCGAGCAGTATTGATCCGCCCGCGCGGCGGGAACCGAGGAGTGTCAGCCGCACATGGAGCCAGCGCAGATCAGCCGGGACGACATCCGGTCCGCCATCGCCACCCAGCTGGGCATCGAGGCCGCGGACATCGCTACCGGCGCCGACCTGATCCAACTCGGGCTCGACTCCATCCGCACCATGAAACTGGCGGGCGGCTGGCGCAAGCGCGGCCTCGACATCAACTTCGCGCAGCTGGCGGCGAACCCGACGGTCGACGGGTGGTACGAGTTGCTCGGCGGCACCGACCAACCCGCCCCGGCCGAACCGCCGGCGCCGGCCGGTGCGGCCCAGGACGAGAACGCGCCGTTCCCGCTGGCGGCCATGCAGCACGCCTATTGGATCGGACGCTCCGGGGAACAGGACCTCGGCGGCGTCGCGGCGCACCTCTATGTCGAATTCGACGGCGACGGCGTCGATCCCGACCGCCTGGGCCGCGCGGTAACCGACCTGGTCGCGGTGCACCCCATGCTGCGGACGAAGGTCCTGCCCGACGGCACCCAGCAGACTCTCGGCACACCCGGGAAACCGGTTTTCTCGGTGGTCGATCTGCGGACGCACGCCCCCGACGCCGCCGCGGCCGAACTGGAACGGTTGCGCGACCTCAAGACGCATCAGCGGCTGGACATCGAGGCCGGTCAGGTCCTCGACGTCACACTGACCTTGCTCGCCGACGGCCGCACCAGGCTGCACCTCGACGTGGACATGCTCGCGGGCGACGCGATGAGCTACCGCGTGCTCATCGCCGATCTGGCCGAGCTCTATCACGGCGGCACGGTGCCCGAGCAGGGTTACAGCTACCGCCGCTACCGCACCGAGCGCCCGGTGGACGCGGCGGCGCGCGAACGCGACAAGCAGTGGTGGCAGGAGCGGCTGCCGGAACTGCCCGGCGCGCCCGAGCTGCCGACCATTCCCGTCAGCGAGCGCACCGACCCGCATCGCACCGTTCGCTACAACCACTGGCTGGCGCCGGAGGCCAAGGAACGACTGCTCGCGGCGGCGCACGCCCGGGGCGTGACGCCGGCGATGGCGCTGGCCGCGGTGTTCGCCGAAGCCATCGGCGGCTGGTCGGCGCAGAGCCGGTTCCTGCTGAATGTGCCGCTGTTCCACCGGGAACCGGTGCATCCGGACATCGATCGGGTGATCGGCGACTTCACCTCCTCGATCATGCTCGAGGTGGATGTCAGCGAGAACGTGACGGTTACCGAGCGCGCCAAGGCTTTACAGCGCACCATGCACGAAAGTGGCTCGCACACCGCGTATTCCGGGCTGGAAGTGCTGCGCGATCTGGGACGGCAGCGCGGCGAGCCGGTGCTCGCGCCGATCGTCTACACCAGTGCGCTCAATCTCGGCGAGCTGTTCCCCGCCGCGGTCACCGAGACCTTCGGTGAGCCGGTGTGGATCATTTCGCAAGGGCCGCAGGTGCTGTTGGACGCGCAGGTCACCGAGGTGCGCGGCGGGCTGCTGCTGAACTGGGACGTGCGCGAGTCCGCCTTCCCCGCGGGCCTGATCGACGCCATGTTCGCCAGCTACACCGACGCGATCGGCCGGCTGGGGGCGGGCGCGGCGGGCTGGAGCGCGGAAGCCGCTGTGCGCCTGCCGGTTTCCCAGGCGTCGGTGCGGGCCGCGGTGAACGCCACGGACGGCCCGGTCTCCGGGCGCGCGCTGCACGAGGGCTTCTTCGAGTACGCCCGCACGACGCCGGACGCCCCGGCGGTGCGCTGGACCTTCGACGGCGCCGACGGTGGCTGGAGCTACGGTGCGCTGGCCGCGCAGGCGCTGTCGGTGGCCGGAGCGTTGCACGACGCGGGTGTCCGGCCCGGTGCGACGGTCGCGGTGCAGTTGCCCAAGGGCCCGGATCAGATCCTGGCCGTGCTCGGCGTGCTCGCGGCGGGCGCCGCCTATGTGCCGATCGGCTTCGATCAGCCGGTGGGGCGGCGCGCGGAGATCCTGCGCACCGGCGACGTGGTCGCCGCGCTCACCGTCGACGACGCCGATCTGGGCCGGTCCGATATCACCTGCCTGCCGCTGTCGGCGGCCCGGCGGCATCCGAATCCGCTGGGGGCGCCGGTGCTTCCGGATCCGGAGTCGATCGCCTACGTGCTGTTCACCTCCGGCTCCACCGGTGTGCCGAAGGGTGTGGATGTGCCGCATCGCGGCGCGATGAACACCATCGACGCGGTGAACGAGTGGTTCGCGGTCGGCGCGCGGGACAGCGTGCTCGGCTTGTCCGCGCTGGAATTCGACGCCTCGGTCTACGACATGTTCGGCATGTTCGCAGTCGGCGGGTCGGTGGTCGCACTGTCGGCCGCACAGCGCGAGGAGGCCACCAGCTGGGTGGAACTGCTGACCCGCCACCGGGTTTCGATCCTGAACTGTGTGCCGAGCATGCTCGACATGATCTTGGAGATCGGCGGCGACCACCTGGGTGACTCGCTGCGCGCGGTGACTCTCGGCGGCGACTGGGTCGGCGCGGAGCTGGCCCGGCGACTGGCCCGGCAGGTGCCGGGTTGCCGGTTCTCCGGTCTGGGCGGCGCCACCGAAACCTCCATCCACAACACCATTTGCGAGATCGCCGACCCGCCCGCGCACTGGGCGACGATCCCGTTCGGCGTGCCGCTGCGCAATGTGCGCTGCCGCGTGGTGAATTCGGCCGGCCGGGACTGCCCGGACTGGGTGCCGGGCGAATTCTGGGTCGGCGGCGCGAATGTCGCGGCGGGGTACCGCAACGACCCCGAGCGCACCGCGGAACGGTTCGTCGATCACGACAACCTGCGCTGGTACCGCACCGGCGACATGGCGCGCTACTGGCCGGACGGCACCATCGAATTCCTCGGCCGCGCCGACCATCAGGTCCAGATCCGTGGTTACCGGGTGGAATTGGGTGAGGTGGAGAGCGGCCTGCGTACCGCGCCGGGCGTGCGGCACGCGGTGGCCGCGGTGGTCGGCACGGGCGCGCCCAAGCTGGTCGCGGCGGTCGCGGGCACGGTCGGTTCCGCCGCGGACATCGTGGCCGCGGTCGGTGATCTGTTGCCCGGCTACATGATTCCGACGCGGATCGAGATCCTGGAGCAGATGCCGTTGACCGCCAACGGCAAACTGGATCGCCGCGCGGTAGTGGCGCTACTGGAACCCGGCGCGAACATGGCTGTCGACGCCGAGCCGGGCACCGCGCTGGAGAAAGCGCTCGCCGCCATCGTCGCCGAGGTGCTCGGCGTCGCGCGGATCGGCGTGCACGACGACTTCTTCGCGATCGGCGGCGATTCCGTGCTCGCGACCACCGCGGTCGCCCGGGCCCGGGAGTGGCTGGAAATCGCGGACGCCCGCGTCGCTGATCTGCTGGCCGGCCGCACCGTCGCGGGCCTGGCCCAGCGCCTGCTGGCGCGGGAACAGGCCCAGGGCGGCGCGGGCCGGCTGGAGACCGTCGCCGGGCTGTACCTGGAGGTGGCGGCGATGTCCGACGACGAGGTGCTGGCCGAAGCCTGAGCGGCTCAGGCCCGGTCCGCCAGGAACGCGGTCACCCAGTCGAGCAGCATGGTCGAGCCCTGCTCGGCCATGTCGCGCTCCTCGGCGGAGTCGCACTCCTGGCTCAGCACGATCTCGGTGCGGTCGCCCTTGTCGGTCAGTTCGAGCTTCATCACGGTGGTGCCGGTCGGCGTGGGCATGTCCATGACCAGCAGGCGCTCGGGTTCGACCTCGAGGTAGGTGCCGTTGATCTCGAAGGTGTTGCCTTCCGGATCCACCACACCCGCGGTCCAGGCGCCGCCGGGGCGCACATCCTGGTGTACCGAGCCCGGCGCGGATTGGGACCACTGCTCGTACTGCTTGTCATCGGTCCAGGCCTGCCAGACGGCGGCGATCGGTGCGTCCAGGGTGCGGGTGAGCCGGTAGGAGAAGTCGCTCATTGTCATCATCTCTTTCGAAGTTCCAGTGGGTTTCGCTGATATGACGGCATTGCCTCGGCGAACTTATCGCGAATGCGAGTGGTGCGCATCACACCTGTTTCGGGGGCAGGGCCACCGGCCGCGAAGTGGACCGAGACGGCGTGGGGGTCGGCAGGCCAGGATCGAATCATGGTGGAGACGGCGGCGATTCTCGGAGTCACGGTGGCGGCCTTGGGGTTGGTGCTGACCCCGGGGCCGAACATGATGTACCTGGTTTCGCGAACCGTGTCGCAGGGGCGGCGGGCGGGATTCATCTCGCTCGGCGGCGTGGCGGCCGGGTTCGGGGTGTATCTCGCGGCGGCGACCGCGGGCATCACCGCCGTGTTCGCGGTGGTGCCGGGGTTGTACCTGGCGGTGAAGCTGCTCGGCGCGGCCTATCTGCTGTGGCTGGCCTGGCAGGCGATCCGGCCCGGCGGGGCCTCGGTGTTCGCGCCCGGCGAGCTGCCGGCCGATCCGGCGCGGCGGCTGTTCACCATGGGGCTGGTGACCAACCTGCTGAATCCGAAGATCGCGATCATGTACATGGCGTTGCTCCCGCAGTTCGTGCGGCCCGAGCGCGGGCAGGTGTGGTTGCAGAGCCTGTGCCTGGGCGCGGTGCAGATCGCGGTGGCGCTGACCGTCAACGGACTGATCGTCGCCGGCGCCGGTGGGATCTCGGGCTTCCTCTCCGGGCGGCCGCTCTGGTTGCGGACGCAGCGCTGGGTGATGGGCTCGATGCTCGGCGCGATCGCCATCAAGCTGGCCACCGACAAGGCACGTCCCGTTCCCGCCTGATCCGGTACCGGGTGTCGCGCGGCTCACCGCCCGCCCCACGTGCAAACCTGCAGGGCAGAGAGTGCGCGAAGGGAGCGATCGATGGGCCTCGGGGCCGACCTGATTACCGGGCAGCTGTACTCCGCCGTGCAGGCCGCGCAGCGGAGTGGTGAGCTGCTCGGCGTCATCGCGTTCGCGACCTCCGGTGCGTTGCTGGCGGTTCGCAAGAATCTCGACATCTTCGGGATGGCCGTGCTGGCCTGCTCGACCGCGCTCGGTGGTGGTGTGCTCCGGGATCTGCTGGTCGGGCGCACACCGCCCGCCGCGTTCACCGATCTGACCTATCTGAGCGCCGCGTTGCTCGTCACGCTGGTGGTCTTCTTCCGGCATCCCTCGGCGCGGCTGACGCGCGGCCCGCTGGAGATCGCCGACGCGATCGGTCTCGGGTTGTTCTGTGTGACCGGCACTGTCGTCGCCTACACCCACGGTGTCGGCGCGCCGTCGGCGGCGCTGCTGGGGATGGTCACCGCCATCGGCGGCGGCGTCATCCGGGATCTGCTCGGCGGGCAGGTGCCGAGCGTGCTGCGCCCGGACCAGGACCTGTACGCGGTGCCCGCGCTGTTCGGCGCGGCCGCCACGGCGGTGCTGCTGCACTTCGGCCTGTACCAGGCCTGGACCGGTTTCCTGGCCGCCCTGCTGGCCATCGCCTTCCGGCTGCTCGCGCGCCGATTCCAGTGGCGCGCACCGCAAGCGCGCCACACCACCGAGCCCTAGACGCGCACGCCCGCGCGCAGCCGGCGCACGCCTTCGTCGATGGTCGCGTCCTTCTTGCAGAAGGTGAAGCGCACCAGCGAGTCCCAGGACTTCTTGTCGTCGGCGAAGACGCTGACCGGCACGGCCGCGACCCCGAGCCGCTCGGGCAGCTCGCGGCAGAACTGGAGCCCGTCGGTATTGCCCATCGGCGTGATGTCGGCGCAGACGAAATAGCCGCCCGCACTGGATTTCACGTCGAAGCCGGTGTCGGCCAGCGCGGCCGCGAGCCGGAGTCGCTTGTCGGACAAGGTGTCCCGGAGTGCGGCGACCCAGCCGAGTTCGTGCTCGAGCGCGTGCGCGACGGCGGGCTGGAACGGACCGCCCGCGACGAAGGACATGAACTGCTTGGCGGCGAGCACCCCGTCGATCAGCCGGGCGGGGCCGCAGGCCCAACCGGTCTTCCAGCCGGTGACGCTGAAAGTCTTCGCGGCGCTGGACACCACGACGGTGCGCTCGGCCATGCCGGGCAGGGTGGCGATGCTGATGTGCTCGCGTCCGTCGAAGACGAGGTGCTCGTAGACTTCGTCGGTGAGCACCAGCAGGTCGTGTTCGCAGGCGAGTTCGGCGACGGCGGTGAGATCGGCGCGGTCCAGGATGGTGCCGGTCGGGTTGTGCGGGGAGTTCACCACGATCATCCGGGTCGCCGGGGTGATGGCGGCGCGCAGGCTGTCCAGGTCGAGCACGAAACGTTCGCCGTCGGCGACCAGCCGCGCGGTGCGCCGGGTGGCGCCGGCCAGCGCGACCGCGGCGGCGTAGGAGTCGTAGTACGGCTCGATCAGGACAACTTCCTGGCCGGGCTCGACCAGGCCGAGCAACGCGGCGCTGATCGCCTCGGTGGCGCCGACGGTGACGAGCACCTCGGTGTCGGGGTCGTAGCGCATCCCGTAGCGGCGGGCGCGGTCGCCCGCGATGGCGCCGCGCAGCACCGGCATGCCGCGCCCCGGCGGGTACTGGTTCAGCCCGTCGGCGATGGCCTGGCGGGCGACTTCCAGCATTCCGATGGGGCCGTCGGTGTCGGGGAAGCCCTGGCCGAGATTCACCGCGTCGTGACGGACGGCGAGTTCGGTCATCTCGGCGAAGATCGTCGAGGCGAAGGGGCGCAGGCGGGCGACGGTCGCGGAGCTCGTAGGCACCCTCGAAGAGTAGCCCAGGGGTCGCTATCGTTGCTAATAGATAGCGAAAGGCTATGTTTCACATTTGAATTGGCGCTTCTACCTGCATGGTTGTGTGGTTTCTGGTGGGCGGCTAGCCTCGCCGTGTTCTACCTCACATCCCGCCCCTGCGGGCGGATTCTCGAAAGGGGCGCGCATGGCCTCGTATCTCGACCTGGTACTGCAGCCGGCGGCGTCGGAGGTCGCCGGATCCGTACTGGGTTACCTCCGCGACATCGCACACGACCTGATCGGCGGAACCTTCCTCGGCTCCGCCACCGGAGATTTCTTCGGCGGGTCCTCGACCGGCAACCACGGCACGGGCTCCTCGACCGGTGATTTCTTCACCGGGTCGACCACGCCGTAGACACGAGTAGGGCCGGGCTGGACGATGAGGGTCCGGCCTGGTCACCTACAACCGGACGCCGGACAGCTTCGCGGGATTGGCGTGATCGTAAGTGCCCCAGACGGTTCCCTCGCTCACGGTGAAACCGACGACCCGGGCCGGGCCGTCCTCCCGCTGCAGGATCAGGCCCAGCTGGCCGTTCACCGCGGCGAATTCGTAACGCATGGTGGCATTCTCGGCATCACCGATGCCGTACTTGGCGGTCAGGCCGAGCAGGAACCGGGCGATCCGCTCCGCGCCGTCGAGGACATTGACCGCCGTGGAAGTGGTGCCGTTCGCATCGCCGACCATCCGCGAGTTCGGATGCAGGGCAGCGGTTACCGCCGCGACGTCACCGGCGGACAGTGCCGCCAGCAGGCGGTGCACCGCGGCCTCGTGCTCGGTATCGGGTACCGGCTCGGGTACGCCCGCTACCGCTTTCCGGGCCCGCACCGCCAGCTGCCGCGCGGCGTCGGCGGAAATTCCCAGGATGTCCGCGATTTCGTCGAACGGCACCGAAAGTCCGTCGTGCAGCACGAAAGCCACGCGCTGCGGCGGCGTCAACGTGTCCAGCACGACCATGGCCGCCAGTCGGCATTCCTGTCTGCGCACCACCTGATCCAGCGGATCGGGCGCGCGCGACGTGGTCACGCCGGTGACGACGGGCTCCGGAAGCCATTGTCCGACATAGGCTTCGCGCCGGGCGGCGGCACTGCGCAAGCGGTCCAGGCAGATGCGCGTCACGACGGTGGTGAGCCAGGCGCGCAGATCATCGATCTCGGATTGGTGCACGCCCGCCAGCCGCAGCCAGCTCTCCTGTACCGCGTCCTCCGCGTCGCTGACACTGCCGGTCAACCGGTAGGCGACAGAAAGTAGATGCGCCCGATGCGATTCGAACAGATCAGCGAGAAAAGCGGCTACCACCGGGGGGATTCTACGGGGCCCGAGGAACCGGCCGGCGCACCGGATGCGCATGACACCATGAATGCCGTGGAGGAACGCGCGCTGTCCGACGGCATCGTGGTGCTGTCGCCGCCCACCGAGGCGGATATCGACACCATCACCGCCTGCTGTCAGCATCCGTCGATCGGCGAATGGGTGACGATTCCGGTGCCGTATCGCCGTGAGCACGCCGAGGCCTTCGTCGAGGACCTGGTCGGGCCTGGCTGGGCGCATCGCAGTCCGACCTGGGCGTTGCGGCCGGACAAGGACGGGCCGGTGATCGGCATGATCGGGCTGGAGGCGCAGGACGCCTCGTCCGCCGAGGTCGGCTACTGGCTGCTGCCGGAGCGGCGTTCCCGCGGGCTGATGTCGCGAGCGCTGCGGCTGGTCTGCGAATTCGGTTTCGACCCCGAGACTTTGGGGTTGCAGCGGATCACCTGGCGCGCGTTCGTCGGCAACCGGGCGTCGGCGGCGGTGGCGGCGCGCAACGGGTTCCGGTACGAGGGCATGATGCGCCTGGGCAGTGTGCAGCGCGGGGTGCGCCGCGATTCCTGGGTCGCCGGGCGCCTGGCCACCGACGACGGGCTGCCGGTCACCGACTGGCCGATCTGATTACCGGAAACTCCGGACGGGCGGCCCGGCGCGTCCTACATTCCAGAGATGGCGGATGACGCGCGGTTCCGGTGGATCGTCGACACCATGGCCGTAGGGCCCGCGGACCGGGTACTGGAAATCGGTCCGGGCTCCAGCGATTCGATCGCGTGTATCGCCGAACGCCTGGACGACGGGCGATACGCCGGCATCGACCGCTCCGCCACCGCGATCACCCGCGCCGTAAAACGCCATGCGGCGCTGATCGATTCGGGACGGGTCCGGCTGGCCCAGGCGGGCCTGGAACAGGTGGTCCCGGACCGTGTGATCGACGGAATCGCCTTCGCTTCCGGCGGTTTCGACAAGATCCTGGCCGTCAACGTGAATCTGTTCTGGACCAAACAGCCGACCGCCGAGCTCGCGCTGATCCGGCAGCTGCTCGGGCCGGGCGGCTCGCTCAACCTGTTCTACGGCTACGGCGATCCCGGCGCGGGGGCGGCGAGCCCGAAACCGCCGCCCGGCAAGCTCGTCGAGCATTTGGCGGCGTCGAACTTCGCCGCGCGCACCGTGGCCTCGGGCGACCTGCTCGGCATCATCGCCCGGCCCCGCTGACCGTCCGGAATTCTCCGTAACTTGTTGTGTATTGCTCACATCCGGCCATGCCGCCGTGATGGAAAGCTCCAGAGCTGCGCCCGGACCGGGGGAGTCCAGAACCTAACACCGTTAGCCTCGGTTTCCGACAAGCGCCGACGAGGGCGCCCGAGGAGGTTGCGGGATGACACGAGATAACGGCCTGGTGCGAGGCAGAGCGCTGATCGGCGCGATGATCACCGCCGCCGCGCTGGCGATCGGGGTGGGATCACCTGGCGCGAGCGCGGAGGAACCGGCGCTCCCGACCGAACAGCAGCTTGCCGACTACATCAACCAGGGGCGGCAGCCGGTCGCGGTGGCGAACTCCGGCAGCAGCTCCGGATCCTCGGGCAGCCGCTCTTCGGTCGCCCTCGGCCCCGGGCCCGAATTGACCTCCGCTATCGCGGCTTTCGGCTACGGGCTGCTCAATCCGAACGCCGCCCCCGCCGGGGTCAACGACTGGAGCTGCCGGCCGAGCCCCGCGCATCCGCGCCCGGTGGTGCTGATGCACGGCAGCTGGATGAACGCCTTCGACAGCTTCGCCTATCTGGCGCCACGCCTGGCGCGGGCCGGATTCTGTGTCTTCGCGATGAATTACGGTCAGTCGAATCTGCTGGAGGGGGGTGGATTCGGGGCGATTCTGCCGGGTCGCAACGGTGTCGGTTACATGGAGGCGTCCGCGCAGCAGATGGCGGGCTTCGTCGATCATGTGCTCGCGGTCACCGGCGCGGAAAAGGTTGACGTGGTGGCGCATTCGCAGGGCGGCACCGTTGCCAACCAGTATCTGAAGTTCGAGAACGGCGCGCCCAAGGTGGAACGACTGGTCACCTTCGGCGCGACCCATCACGGCACCTCGCTACTCGGGATGGCGACGCTCGGCCGGATGATCAACAACCTGGGCATCGACATTCTCGGCTTCAACGAGATCTTCGTCGGGCACGCCAATATTCAGCAGGCGATCGGCTCACCGTTCCTCATCAATCTGAACAAGGGCGGCGATACCGTGCCCGGCGTGGCCTACACCTCGGTCGGTTCGCGCTACGACGAGGTGACCAACCCGTACCAGCTGACCTTCCTGGCGGCCGGGCCGGAGGCGACGGTCGACAACATCACCCTGCAGGACGGGTGTGAACAGGACTTCTCCGATCACCTCACGATGATGTATTCGCCTCGGGCGGCGTCGATTACGCTGCGCGCGCTGGATCCGGCCGCGCACCCGGACTTGGTGTGCTCGTTCAATCCCTGGCTGGTCGGCGGCGGCGGCGGTTTCTAACTAGACTCGCCCGGCATGAGCGGTTGGGACTTTTCGGACATCCCTGATCAGACGGGCCGGCGGTTCATCGTCACCGGCGCGAACAGTGGATTGGGGGCCGCGGCGGCGAAAGCGCTGGCCGGTGCGGGGGGCGAGGTGATCCTGGCCTGCCGGAACCTCGAGAAGGCCGAGAAGGTGGCCGCCGAGATCGGGGCGCGGGCCGAGGCGCGGAAGCTGGACCTGGCGGATCTGGCTTCCGTGCGCGAGTTCGCCGCATCGGTAGACCGGGTCGACGTGCTGATGAACAACGCCGGGGTGATGGCGATACCGGAGCAGCGGACCGTCGACGGCTTCGAAATGCAGTTCGGGACAAACCATCTCGGGCACTTCGCGCTGACCGGGCTGCTACTGGACAAGATCGGCGATCGGGTCGTCACCGTGTCCAGCTGGGCGCACCGCTTCGGCGCGATCGATCTCGACGACCCGAACTGGGAACGTCGCGGCTATCACCGGTGGAAGGCCTACGGGCAGTCCAAGCTGGCCAATCTGCTGTTCACCGCCGAGTTGCAGCGCCGGTTCGCGGCGGCGGGTTCGCCGCGGCTCGCGACCGCGGGCCACCCCGGGTACGCCAGCACCGCGCTGGGCACCCACACCGAGTCGTTCTTCGATTCCATCGTGGCGCTCGGTGACCGGCTGATCGCACAGAGTGCCGAAATGGGCGCACTGCCACAGCTTTTCGCCGCCGTCGCGGACGCGGAGCCGGGCGGCTACTACGGGCCGGAAGGGATCGGGGGCCTGCGCGGCTACCCGATCCGCTGCGGCTCGAGCTCGGCTGTGCGCGACGAGCAGATGGCGGCCGCGCTGTGGGAGTTGTCGGAGAAGCTGACCGGCGTCACCTACAGGATCCCCAGGTCGTAGAAGAGCCGGTACTTGTCGGGGTTGTCCGGCAGGAACCAGTGCAGGCCGGCCAGGCAGAACACCGCGACCATGTTGATCACCAGCACGAGGCCGAGGAACCACAGCGCGAACTGGCCGATGAGGCGATGGCCGGCGGTCGGGCTGAAGCTGGACGCGGCGGTGTAGTACCCGAAGCACAACACCAGGCCGATCGCGAACACCGCGGCCACGAACAGCACCCAGGCCCAGACATAGAGGTGCAGGCCGAGCACCGCGCCGCCGTAGCCCACCGGCCCGTTCGGCTTCTGCCAGTCGTTGATGTGCAGCATGGTCTGCCGCCAAGCGGTGAAACCGCCTGCGACACAACCCAGTAGGGCCAGGCCCCAGCCGGTCATATAGTCACGCGCGGTAATGATCCCGAGCATCCCTTTGCGCACGATGATCGCCGCGCCGAGCGCGGCCATCGCCATGAATATGCGCTGCAACATGCACAGCGGGCACGGATAATCCCAGGTCCCGAACTGCACCGCGAGCCCGCCGCAGATGACCCCGGTCCAGCCGACCACGAAAATGCAGGCGAGCCAATACTGCAACTGCCCTGCGAATCCTGCGGCCCGCTCCGGAACAACAGTTTCGGTGACCACCGTTTCGGTCACCACCCGATGATGGCGTCCGGTCGATTCGGATTCGGTCATCGTTTCACCACGTCAATCCGAGGCCGAGACCGCTGGTGATGTGATGCCTCAGCAACACCAGCGAAGCGATCATGACCACCCACCACGCGGCGATCACCATCCGCCTGGAACGCTGTGTATAAATCGCGAACAGGGTAAACAGCAACCCGCCGAAAATGAGCGTGTCCATGCGCCCGGACGCTACTCCGTCCGCTCTGACCAGCAGGAATGACACTCTGGGGCATTCAGTCACAGCGATGTCACACATTGCGGCGCACCGTCGTCATCTTGATGAAGCCAACAAACCACACGAAAGAAGGCATCACCATGGACGCTCGCTTCGATTACCACGGCAACGACAACGGCGCCAAGTTCACCAAGCGCATCGGCAACGCCGGTTTGGTCGTCGACAATTCAACCCTTCCGAAGCCGACCCAGGAATTGGTGAAACTGCGCGCCAGCCAGATCAACGGCTGTGGATTCTGCACCGACATGCATTCCAAGGACGCCGCGCACGCCGGCGAAACCCAGGTCCGCCTGAACCTCGTAGCCGCCTGGCGCGAAGCCACCGTCTTCACCGAAGCCGAACGCGCCGCCCTGGCCCTCACCGAGGAGGGCACCCGCCTCGCCGACGCCCACCACGGCGTCAGCGACGACACCTGGGCTCAGGTCGAAAAGCACTACGACGCCGACCAAATCGCCGCCCTGATCTCCCTCATCGCCCTGATCAACGCCTACAACCGCATGAACGTCATCGCCCGCGTGCCGGCCGGCGACTACCAGCCCGGCCAGTGGTGAGTGTCGTCACGTGCTGCGGCCCGGACGTAGCACAACACGGACGGGCCGATGGTCGATAGCCTCTAGCTACCCGAAATGTGACGTTGAGCGCTGCGCGGATCGTGCTTGGTTTGTCCCTGCTACAGTCAGCGACGTGCAGCGCGCATATTTCTGGTTTAGCAAGCCGGCCCTGGGTGGGCCGGTCTGCGGCAACTGCCTGCGCTGACCAACCTCCACCCCGAGCCGGATGATGACCGGCTCGACGGGTTCTCGAAATTCCGTGGGCCGGCCTGATGAAAAGGAACCCACACTATGACCACCGCAGTTGATGTCGATGCGCGGCATTCCGATCTGGATGACCAGCGGACCCTGTCCGTGAGCCCGTTGCGCTCACCGGCCGAGGTGCGCCGGGTGCACCAGATCAACGATGCCCTCGCCGACACCGTGCGTGCGGGCCGGAAAGCCACCGTCGACGTGCTGAACGGGGACGACGACCGCCTGATGGTGATCGTCGGCCCGTGTTCGGTGCACGATCCCGCCGCCGCGATCGAATACGCGCGGTTGCTCGCCGCCAAGGCCGCCGAGCTGAACGATCGCCTGCACGTCGTGATGCGGGTGTACTTCGAGAAGCCGCGCACCACGCTGGGCTGGAAGGGTCTGATCAACGACCCGCATCTGGACGGCTCCTTCGACGTCAACACCGGCCTCGGCATCGGCCGCAAGCTGCTGATGGACATCACCGGCCTGGGCCTGCCGGTGGCCTGTGAGTTCCTCGACCCGATCACCCCGCAGTACATCGCGGACCTGGTCTCCTACGGCGCGATCGGCGCGCGCACCGCGGCCAGCCAGGTGCACCGGCAGCTGAGCAGCGCGCTGTCGATGCCGGTCGGCATCAAGAACGGCACCGACGGTGACGTGCAGGTGGCGGTGGACGGCGTGCGCGCCGCCGCGGCCAGCCACGTCTTCCCCGGCACCGACCTGGACGGCCGCGCCGCCCTCATCCGCACCAGCGGCAACCCGGACTGCCACGTCATCCTGCGCGGCGGCAGCACCGGCACCAACTACGACGCCGAGTCCTGCGCGGAAGCCAACCTGCGCCTGGAGAAGGCCGGCCTGGCCCAGCGCCTGGTCGTCGACGCCAGCCACGGCAACAGCAACAAGGACCACAACCGTCAGGTCGACGTGGTCACCGATATCGCCGGCCGACTGGCCGCCGGTGAGCCGGGTGTGGTCGGCGTCATGCTGGAGAGCTTCCTGGTGGCGGGCCGCCAGGACCTGACCCTGGGCCGCGCGGACGAGCTGACGCACGGCCAGTCCATCACCGACGCCTGCCTCGACTGGGCCACCACCGCCGCCCAGCTGGACCGTCTCGCCGACGCCGTCCAGCAGCGCCGCGACAGCTGAACCACCGGCCCCACAGGGGCTTTTGAGACCGCCGCATCTGCCGCCCGCCCGGCGAACAGCCGGGCAGGGCGGCGCGCGGCGGACGGCAACCTCCCAGGTCCGGGAACAATTCGGACGGTGCTGCGGGTTGTCGGTGGGGTCGGGGAGAATAGGGCGGACCTCAACAAGGGAGAGATCTGTGACCGATGGTCCGTTGATCGTTCAGAGTGACAAGACGCTGCTGCTCGAGGTCGACCACGAGCTGGCCGATGTGGCGCGGCAGTCCATCGCGCCGTTCGCCGAGCTGGAGCGCGCGCCGGAGCATGTGCACACCTACCGGGTGACGCCGCTGGCGCTGTGGAATGCCAGGGCGGCGGGGCACGACGCCGAGCAGGTCGTGGACGCGCTGGTGAATTTCTCCCGATACGCCGTGCCGCAGCCGTTGCTCGTGGACATCGTCGACACCATGGCCCGGTACGGGCGGTTGCAGTTGATGAAGCATCCGGCCCACGGCCTGGTGCTGAACAGCCTCGATCGGGCGGTGCTGGAAGAGGTGCTCCGGCACAAGAAGATCGCCCCGATGCTGGGCGCGCGCATCGATGACGACACCGTGGTGGTGCATCCGTCCGAGCGCGGGCGGATCAAGCAGATGCTGCTGAAGATCGGCTGGCCGGCCGAGGATCTCGCCGGGTACGTCGACGGCGAGGCGCACCAGATCGACCTCGACTACGAGGGCGGGCACTGGGAACTGCGCGATTACCAGAAGCTGGCGGCGGATTCGTTCTGGGCCGGCGGGTCCGGCGTGGTGGTGCTGCCGTGTGGCGCGGGCAAGACCATGGTCGGCGCGGCCGCCATGGCGAAGGCCAAGGCGACCACCTTGATCCTGGTCACCAATACTGTCGCCGGCCGGCAGTGGCGGCGCGAACTGCTGGCGCGCACCTCGCTGACCGAGGACGAGATCGGCGAATACTCCGGCGAGCGCAAGGAGATCCGCCCGGTCACCATCGCCACCTATCAGGTGATCACCCGCCGCACGAAGGGCGAATACAAGCATCTCGAGCTGTTCGACAGCCGCGACTGGGGCCTGGTCGTCTACGACGAGGTGCACCTGCTGCCCGCGCCGGTCTTCCGGATGACCGCCGACCTGCAGTCGCGCCGCCGGCTCGGCCTGACCGCGACGCTGGTGCGCGAGGACGGCCGCGAGGGCGACGTGTTCTCGCTGATCGGGCCGAAGCGCTATGACGCGCCGTGGAAGGACATCGAGGCGCAGGGCTGGATCGCCCCGGCCGACTGCGTGGAGGTGCGGGTCACCCTGACCGACGCCGAGCGGATGTCCTACGCGACTGCCGAGCCCGAGGAACGCTACAAGTTGTGTTCGACGGCCCGGACGAAGATTCCGGTGGTGCAGTCGATCCTGGCCAAACACCCGGACGCGCCGACGCTGGTGATCGGCGCCTACCTCGATCAGCTCGACGAATTGGGCGCGGCGCTGAACGCGCCGGTGATCCAGGGATCGACGAAAACCAAAGAGCGCGAAGAACTTTTCGAGGCGTTCCGGCAGGGCGAGATTCCGGTTCTGGTGGTCAGCAAGGTCGCGAACTTCTCCATCGATCTCCCGGAAGCCTCTGTGGCGGTACAGGTTTCGGGCACCTTCGGTTCCCGGCAGGAGGAGGCGCAGCGGCTCGGACGGCTGCTGCGGCCGAAGCACGATGGTGGCCAAGCCCACTTCTATTCGGTCGTCGCACGTGACACGCTGGATGCCGAATATGCCGCGCACCGGCAGCGTTTCTTGGCAGAGCAGGGGTATGCCTATCGCATAACGGATGCCGACGACTTGCTGGGGCCGGCCATCGGATAAGCGGAGGGGTCTCCTCCGATACGTGTGCTAGGAAGAATACGTGCGACGCTTCGAATTCCCGGTGGACCACAGGCACGCCCAAGCGGTAAACGAAGTCCTCGCCGATGTGCGCCGCCTGCGTGTTCTGGCGATCTCGGGGGCAGGTTTCGCCGGGGTGATCGCCGCCTATCTGATCTGGCTGAACCATGCCTGGTCCTACCTGTTGGCCATCGCGTTCGTGCTGGGCGCGGTGGTGGCGCTCTGGGTGACGGTCTGGGCGCCGCGCCGGTTCAGCATCGACAAGCTCTATGCCACTGGGGAACTCGTGCCCGCGGTGGTCTCGGAGACGCATCCGGGCGGGGTGGTCCTGCTGGCGCTGGTCGACGTCGCCAAGCCCACCGCCACCGACCCGCTCTACGCGCTGGTGATCCGCAAGGTGCGGGAGCTGCCCGGCCACGAGAAGCGCGCGGGGGAGCGGGTGCCCTCGATCGCGGTGCGCAGCGAACGGGCGCCGCGGCAGGTGGGGGAGCGCTGGCAGACGGTGCATCCCATGCCGATCGCCTGGGGGACCACCGACGGAATGGTCATCGCCCGCGCCCGCGCCGCCATCAGCGAGACGGAATGGCGTTTGCTCACCAACAATCTCGGGCTCGCCGCCAAGGTGCGGCGGACCTCGGCGAAGCGCTTGCTGCTGGATCCGCAGCAGCTGCCCGACGATCTGGGCGCCTGAAAAGCTGTGGGTTTCGAGTCCGCCGCTGCCTAGACTCGGATGATGGTTCCGGTCGCAAATCTGCTGGCCTTCTCGGCCGCCGCCTTGGTCATCATCGTCGTGCCGGGTCCCGGCGTGTTGTTCGCGATCGGGCGGGCGCTCGCGCTCGGCCGGCGCGCCGCGCTGCTCTCGGTGCTCGGACACGCGGTGGGCGTGCTGGTCTCGCTGCTGCTGGTCGCGATCGGCCTGGGCACCATCCTCACGGCGTCGGCGCTGGCACTGACCATCGTGAAGTTCACCGGTGCGCTGTACCTGATCTACCTGGGCATCCAGGCCATCCGGGACCGCAAGTCGCTGCGCGAGGCGCTGCACGTCCAAGCGCCCGCGGGGCAGGACACCAAGGTCATCCGGCAGGGCATCATCGTCGGCCTGACAAACCCGAAGGCCGTCATCTTCTTCTCGGCGGTGCTGCCGCACTTCATCGACCCGGCCGCCGGGGCGTACGTGGCGCAGCTGCTGATCCTGGGCGGGGTCTTCCTGGCCATCGCGCTGGTCTCCGACAGCGCCTGGGCGCTGGGCGCGGCGGCCGCGCGCAACTGGTTCGCCCGCTCGCCGCGCCGGCTGGAAGCGGTCGGCGCGACCGGCGGGGCGATGATCGTCGGCCTCGGCGCGTCGGTGGCGCTCTCCGGCGCGGCCAAATAAACCGACTACGATCGCCGCTGTGCCAATGCTCGCCGGCACGATCCCGAATCCGTGGTGATCGAGAGAGGCGGTTGGTGGAATGAGATTATCCGGCCTGTGTTGTTCGGTGCTCGCCGGAGTACTGGTCGTCGCGGCTCCCGCTGCGGCGCAACCGGATCCGTTCATCGGCGCCCCGGGCCTGGGTGACCCGTACTACCCGCTCGACGGCAACGGCGGCTACGACGTCGCGCACTACGACGTCGCCATCGACTACGACCCGCCGAGCCGGCACCTGATCGGGAAGGTGCGCATCGAAGCCCGCGCCACCCAGGGACTGCGCGCGTTCAACCTCGACTACAGCGGCCCCGACGTGCGGATGGTGACGGTGAACGGCCAGCCCGCCGCCTGGGACCGCAACGGTGAGCACGAGCTGACCATCACTCCGCTGGTGCCGCTGCTGCCGGGCCTGCCGTTCACCACGATCGTCGATTACGCGGGCCCCGCGGTGGACGCGTTCGGCGCGGGCTGGACCATCGCACCCAGCGGCGGCGCGTTCGTCGCGGGGGAACCGCATTCGGCCGCCACCTGGTACCCGCTCAACGACACCCCTTTGGACAAGGCGACTTTCGCGCTGCACGCCACCGTGCCCGCCGAATGGGAGGTGATGTCCAACGGGCGGCGCACGCGCAACGAGGTGCGCGGCGACAAGCGTGTCGTCAGCTGGGAATCGAAGCACACCGTGCTCGGATATCTGACCACCGTCGCCATCGACAAGTTCACCTTCCTGGAACAGCAGCGGGCCGACGGGACACCGTTGCTCAGCGCGTTCGCGCCGGAGGCCGAAGACAACCGGGAGAACGAACAGCGGCTGCCCGAGATCCTCGACTTCGCCGAAAACCTCTACGGCCCCTATCCGTTCGACGCCGCGGGCGGCATCTATGTGGACGCCGATCTGGAGATTTCGCTGGAAACCCAGACCCGCCCGATCTACGCCCCCTGGACCGACCTGCAGACCGTGGTGCACGAGATCGCGCACCAGTGGTGGGGCGACGCGGTGTCGGTGCAACGGTGGTCGGATATCTGCCTGAACGAATGCTTCGCCAGCTACACCGCCGACTATCTGTGGCCGGAGCAGAAGGAAGGCGTCGACGTCGACGCCAAGTACCGTGAGACGCTCGCGAAGGTGCTGGACAAACCGAAGTTCTGGCGGATCCCGCTCGAAGATCCCGGCGTCGGAAGGGAATTCACCTCGGTCTACTACCGGGGGCCGCTGTTCCTGCACGCCCTGCGCAGGCAGATCGGCGATGAGCTGTTCTTCGGCGCGGTCAAGGAATTCCTGCGCGACCACGCCTACGGGAACGCGTCGATTCCGCAGTTCCGCACCTTCATCCAGTCGAAGTACCGGCCCGATCTGACCGGGTTCTTCCATTCCTGGCTCAATACCGAGGAGCCGCCGGCCGACGAGTTCCTGTATCCGGGCGCGCTGCGCGTCTGAGCTGACCCACCCCGCCGACTTCGTCGGCTGCCATCCCCTAGTCAACGCGTTCGCGAGCCCGCTCGACCCAGCGTTCCACCCGGTCGAGCTGGCGCTGCGCGGACCGAAGCTGTTCCTGCGCAGTGCGTTCGGCGGATTTCGCGAACTGTTTCTCCTGTTCGGCGTGTTCCAGGTCGGCGCGCAGCCGGGTGATCCGCGCTTCGGTATCGGCTAGGCGCTGCGCGGCCTGGTCGGTCTCCGCCTGCGCGGAATCCTTTGCGGCCTGCGCGGATTCGAGCGCCGCCAGAGCGTCGTCGAGTTCTTGACGCGCGGTCTCGGTGTCCGGCTCGGGTTTCGCGGCCTTCTTCTTGGCGCCTTTGTGCTCGGTGCCGCCGACCGCGACCAGCGCCGGGCTCTCCGGCCCGAAGCCCTCGTAGGTGGCGGCGGTCGCCAGCGTGCCGGTGTGCACCTGCTCGGCCACCTCGTCGTCGGCCAGCGCCGCGGTCAGGGTCTGGCCCACCTCCCGCAGCACGGTCTCGCCGACCGGGTGGCCGTGCTCGGCGGCCAGCGCCCCGGCCTGCTTGGCCAGGGCATTGACGACCTGCTGTCGCTGCGTGGTGAGCGCCCGCAGCTGTTCGCCGGACAGTTCCCGCTGCGCCGACCGCAGCGCCGCGCCGAGTCGCAGCAGGGCGTCGACGTCCTTCGGCGCCGAGCGGGCCAGCAGGTTGACCGTCCACGCGGTCACCGTGGGTTTGCGTAGCTTGCCGATAGCTGTGGCCAGCGCCTTGTCCCCGGCGTCTTTGGCCGCTTTGACCTGGGCCGTGCGCGCCGCGACGAACTCCGCGGGAGCCAGCCCGTACAAGTCGCGGGCAACGTCGTCGACCGTCATACTTGCCAAGCGTAACGACTCGAAGCCTCGAAACGACAGACTCCCTGAATTGGACGATCGTCCACAAAGTGGACGACATTGTGGAAGGCATTGCTAGTGAACAATTTTGGACTGCAGCTGCTCACCAACCTGCCCTCGCGCCTGTTGGGTTTCACGATCCTGGGCATGCTCGGGCTGGGCATGCTCTAGCCCCGAGGTCGTAGATGCGGCCACCGCACGCGTGACGGTATCCTCACCGCGTTCACGATCAACGTGGACCTGTTCGGTGAGAGAGGTTTTCCCGTGAGATTCCCAGGTGCCCTCCTGGCGGTGGCCGCTATCGCGGTCGCGGTAACCGGTTGTTCCGACGACTCGAGCAAGTCCGGCGTAGCCCAGACCAAGGTCGGGGACTGCATCAACATCACCGACAACGCGCCGAACGCCACCAAGGGTGAGCCGATCGACTGCGCTTCGCCGAAGGCGGTCTACAAGGTCTTCCAGACCTTCGACAAAGACACCCCGTGCGCCTCGGGATACACCAGGTACTCCGCGCAGCCCGGCAGCGGCTTCATGTGCCTGGCCCCCAATTTCAAGCAGGACTCCTGCTACAACGAGGTCGGCTCCGCCCCGTACAAGTGGGCCGAGTGCGGCACCAAGGAAGCCACCATCAAGGTGGTCAAGCGCGTGGACGGCTCCGCCGACGAGTTCGAATGCAGCGGCAGCGCCAACTTCATCACCGTGGCGGACCCGAAAACCGTGTTCTGCCTGGGCAAGCCCTAAGCGTCCAGCAGTGCCACCGACGCGATCCGGTGCAGCGTGAAGTGCCGGACCGCGCCCGTCACCGGGTCGAGCGCGTCGAGTTGACCGTTGCCGACCTTGAGCGGTTCCACCACGCGCTGGGACGCCACGCCTTGCGCGTCGACGTATCCGATGTTCACCGGCCGCCGCACCCGCGCCGCCAGTTGCAGCAGCGCCAGGGTCGCGGCGGTATTGGTGCGGGTGCCGTCGGCGCGCACCGAGCGGCCGGATTTCGCGCTGGCCGCGCGGTCCCCGGCCCGCAGCTCCGCCACCAGCAGTTCCAGCTGCTCGGTGCTCGGCGGCGTCGGACGGTAGGGCGCACGAGCGTTGGGGCGCACCGTGATTCGCGCGCCGCGCCGGCGCAGGTCGACGATCGCGCCGGAGGAGTCCTCGCCCGCGGGCGCGAAGCCGGCCGCCCGCAGTTGTTCCAGTAGTTCCCCGAGCGGCGCCTGCGCGATGGCCACGGTCGGTGCGATCCCGCGCAGCGCCAGCGTGCTCGCCACCGGGGCCGCGAGCACCTGCGCGAGCAGCGCCGGATCATCGCTGCGCACGAACGATTGCGCCATTCCGGCCCGCAGCTGACCGTGCCTGCGCGCGACGTCGTCGATCAGATACGTCAGCGCCTGCGGGATCGGCGTCCGGGAATGCGTGCTGAACAAGGCGTGCAGTTCGGCGGCGGTCATCCCGGCGTCCAGCGCGCGCCGCACCGAAGCCTCGCCGATCCGGTAAACCGTTGCCGCGCCAGCGGATTCGACATCGGCGACGAGGGCGACCCGCTGCTGCAACTCGGGCGTGAGCGGTCCGGGCGCGACGACTGTCAGATCCGCTTGCACCAGCACGTAATCCAGCGGGTCCGGCAGTGTGGCTTCCATCTCGGCTTCGGCGTCGGCGGCACTGGTGGCCGCGCCGTGCAGCAGCGCCCGGGCCGCCGAGGCCAGCGCGCCGCGGCCGATGAAGCCCAGCTCGGCCGCCTCGCGCAGCGTGTGCTCGACCGCCTCCAGCCGGAAGTGCCTGCGCCAGCGCGGTTGCCGCCAGGCCAGCAGGCGGCCGATGTCGGCGGGCTCGAGCGCGGTGCCGGTCGGGAACTCGGCGAGCAGCGCGAGTATCGTCCGGCGGTCGCGCGGCGCGTTCGGCACGCGCAGCTCGAAAGACAGTGCGGCCAAAGGTTTGTCGTTGGCGTCACGCATCCCGATCAGCCACGGCTGCCGGTCCAGCTCCAGCCAGGCCAGCGCCAGCGCCGTCCAACGCCGCGCGGGCGGTGCGTCGAGCCAGCCGTCGGCGGCCGGGGTCGGCGCCCAGTAGTCGTCGGCGTTGTCGTAGCCCGGCGCGGGTTCGGGCAGGCCCTTCTCGACCAGCTTCGCCGCGGCGAGCAATTCGACGAGCAGCCCGGCGCGGGTCTCGTCTACTCCGGTCTGCTTGGCGACCCGGCGCAATTCCCGCACCCCGAGCCCGCCCGCGCGCAACGCCGGCGCGGGCCCCTGCCCGAGCGCCTCCAGCACGTCTTCGCAGTGCCGCAGCAGTTCGCCGACCTCGCCCGCCGCGACGGCGTTCACCTCGGCCGGAGTCTGTTTGCGCAGTTCCGGTTTCGGGGGTGTGAGCGCATGGGGATGGGTGACGGGTTCGCGCCGCAGCACCTGTCCGACGGTGACCGGGAGCTCAACCGTCTCGTCATCGATCCAGTGCAGCAGCCGGCGGCTGAGCAATTGCGGCACCGGACGGTCGGCGGGGGCGCCGGGCGCGGCGTCCTTGGTACGGCCGAGCGGGCTGGTGGTCGCCAGCTTGTCCAGCAGCGCGCGGGCGGCGGGCGGCAGGTCCCGCAGCGCCTCGATCACTTCGGGTTCGGTGAGCGCGTCCGGGATCTCCGTGGTCGACCCGATCGGCCACGGCAGCGCCTCCGCGGCGGCCGGAACCAGGTGCAGGTCGTCGCCGTCGAGCCAGACCAGCGCGCGGGCCGTCAGGCGCTCCAGGGCGGCGTCCAGCGCGGCTTTGGTGACCCGGCCCTTCAACTGCGCCTGCAACGCCTTACGGCCCAGCGGAGCGGCGTCGTTCGACGCCTTGTGCACGGCAAGGGTTTCCACGATCGCGAACTCGAGGGTGTTCAGATCATCGGTAGCGCGCAGCACCGAGGCCCGCTGTTCGGCCCGCGCCCCAAGTACCTGCATGGACGAGGGCAGCGGTACCGCTAGATCGGGGCGCAGCTGTAGCAAGGCCACGAGCTGGGCGTCGGACCGGGCACCGAGCCACCCGGCCAAAGAGGTCGCGCTCATCGGATCCAGCGTACGGTGCTGGTTTGTTGCCCGCTGTCCCGGGCGGAACGTGCCACTGGTCGTGCACTGGACAAGGGCTTCCCGCTAGCATGTGGCCGTGGTGAACAAATCGAAGAAACCGTATGTCGACAATGGCTGGCCGAAGCTGGCCGAGGGTGACCACGCCGTCACCGAACTGTCGTCGACCCGCTCCGGTGGGCTTTCGCCGTTCGGCGAGGACACCGAGTTTCCGGTCCCGGCCGAGCAGCTGCCGTACATGCACCCGCACACGGTGATCAACCGCTGACTTCCGGGCTGGAAAGCCAGACAAGAAGGCCCCCGCATCGACAGTGATGCGGGGGCCTTGTTGTTGACGAACGTCGGGTCAGGAGGGGAGCAGCCCCTTGTTCGCCTCGTAGAAGTTCACGATGGCCGGATCGAGCTTGGCTCCGCTGCCCTTGGCGGCGTTGAAGAAGTCGAGGGCCGGCTGCGGGATCTGCACACCCTGCTGCTGCACCAGCGCGACGGCGCGGTCGACAGCCTGGTAGATCTCCTGGTGCGTGTCGGGCGCCTGCACCTGGGCCGGGTTCCACTTCGGGGTGGACGGCTCGGCGGGCACATCGCGCTGGGTCGGCGCGCTGCGCAGGCCCAGGGAGGACGAGCAGGAGGGCCAGGCGCCCCAGCCCTGCGAGGCGAGGACCTTCTCGGCGACGGCGATCTGCTCTTCGCGGGAGGCCTGGTAAGCGGTGGGAGCGTATTCCTTGCCGCCGTGGGCGTTCCAGGTGCTCGGCGAGAACTGCAAGCCGCCGTGGAAACCGTTGCCGGTGTTGATGCCCCAGTTGCCGCCGGCTTCGCACTGTGCGAGGCGATCCCAGTCGGAGTCGGGTGCCGCGCTGGCGTTTCCGGCCAGGGCCACGCCCGCGGTGCCGAAGATGGCGCCGGTGACGGCGACCTTGGCTACGGTGCGACCGGTGGAGGTCGGCTTGCGATGGCGTCCACTCATATCCGGTGTCTTCCTCTCGTCCGCACCTGCGAGGCGTCTTGAATAAGATCCAGCGCTCGGAAACGGACTGAGAGGTCGTCCGTCCCGCCCTCACCCCTGATCCAGTCGGGGTCCGGTACCCGCGGGGTGAGGCTCGGTGCGGCGGGCCGGTGGTGCCGGGGTGCCCCGGCTGGAATAGACGGTACGACGATCGCCGCGAAAAATCACTATTTGATAACCGGCGTGTATGCGAAGGTCTCGGCACGGTGCCCAGTGGCGCGAAAGTGCTTCTGCGCAGCTAGAAGCCGCTCAGGTCGCCCGGTAACGGTTCGACGCCGTCCCGTGACCCGTCCGTGATGTGATCAGGATCACATCCAGGATTCGGTAACGGGCGGCTCGGGTAACTCACCTGGCGCGCCGGCCCGACCACAGCGCGTATCCCAGGCCGAGGATGAAGCCCAGCGGCGCGAGCATCGCGGTGAGGTACAGCCACAGTCCGGGGGAGGCGTCGCTGACGATCGGGGTCACGAAGATCGCGACGACCGCCAGCAACCCGAGCGCGAACAATCCGAGGGCCGATCGCAGAAACCAGTCGCTGGGTCGGCGCGGCGGTTGTGGTGCGGAGGGGTTCGTCACCGGTCGACCGTAAAACTGGTGTGCCCTGGGGGATGTCACCGGGGTAGACTCGGGGGCAATCGCGTCCTGCAGGCTTGTGGGGCGCGTTCTTTTCGCAAGCAGAAAATTTGCTCGGGCCGTTGGGGTTCCGAGTGTCGATGATGAACGGGTGAGCGCAGTGCCGACCGGCAGGGTGAAGTGGTACGACGTCGAAAAGGGCTTCGGCTTCCTTTCCCAAGATGAGGGGGAGGACGTCTATGTCCGGAGCTCGGCGCTGCCGCAGGGCATCGAATCCCTCAAGCCGGGGCAGCGCGTCGAATTCGGAATGGCCGCGGGTCGCCGCGGGCCGCAGGCGCTGAGCCTGAAACTGCTGGAGGCGCCGCCGTCGGTGGGCCGCGGGCAGGAACGCGAGCGCGGTGCGCACAAGGATCCCGCCACCCCGCGCCGCACCGCCGACGAACTGCACGGGATGGTCGAAGACATGATCACCCTGCTGGAGACGAAGGTGCAGCCGGATCTGCGCAAGGGTAAGTACCCGGATCGCAAGATGGCGCAGCGGATCTCGGAGGTCGTCCGGGCGGTCGCGCGCGAGCTGGACCACTAGGTCCTGGCATCCCGGCGAACGCCGGGGTCCACAAACCAAAAGGAGCCCATCCACCGGATGGGCTCCTTTTCTGTCCTACATGGTCACGATCGACCAGGCAGCGTGCGGGATCGGGAAGGTCTCGCCGGTCTCGTCGCGGGCCAGGGTCAGCAGCTGAAGTTCCACACCGACCAGCCGCAGCTCCGGCATCGGACGCGAATCGATGGTCAGAGCTCGCGCGTTCTCCGGGTAGTCCTTGGCGCTCTTCACCGTCTCCACGAGTCGACCGTCCTCGGTGGCGTACACCAATTGCGCCCGCCACGGCGCGTCCGTGATCTGCCGAGGCAGCGACAGCTGCAGCGGGTAGCCCGGCGGCACCGGCAGCGCGATCGTCCGGCCCGTTTCGCAACCGGCCGCTTCGCAGGGCAGGTTCTCGAAGATCGTGCCCGCGATGTCGGTGGCGTTCCGCGGCAGTACCCGGCAGTCACGCATCGTGACGGCGCAGTAGGCGAACGGGGTGACGTCGACCGTTTCCCCGTGCGCGTAAGCGGTGAGCTCTGGCGCGTGCTTCGGCGCGTTGCGCACCGCGTTGACGGTGAGCACCGCCGTGAGCACTCCGACAATCAGCGCGGCCACCGCGAGTAGGGCGATGATCGTGCGGCCGCTGAGCTTACGTCGCTCACTCACTGAGGGGATCTCCAGTCGGTCGGGGGATGAATGTCGTTGTGCCGGGCACCTTCTGCTCGACGTGCTGCGGCCGGTTGCCGGTCATGAAGGGCAGCAGCGAATGGCCGCGGTAGCTGAGGTAGGTCTGCGCCAGGCCCAGCACGAGTATCACCGAGACGAGCGCGAAACCCTTCCACCACTCGGTCGGCATCAGCACGCCGGCGGCGCCGCCGATCACCCAGGACAGCTGCAGCACGGTCTCGGACCGGCCGAAACCGGAGGCGATCGACTCCGGCGGCAGATCATCCTGGATCGCGGCGTCCAGCGACACCTTCGCCAGCGCGCTGGCGGCGGAGGCGACCAGCGTCGCGATGGCCGCGCCCAGCAGGTTATCGGCGAGGATCGCGAAGATGGCGACCAGGGTGCAGGCCGCGGTGCAGCCCACCACGATCAGGGAGGGGCGGCCGAGTTTGAGGCGGGCGCCGGTCGCGTTGCCGGTGAAATTGCCGATCGCCGCGGCCGCGCCGACGATGAGCAGCATCATGGCCTGCTGGGTCGGACGGTGCTCGGTGGCCTTGGCGACGAAGGCCACATAGAAGGTGAGGAACCCGGTCAGCACGCGGATGGCGCTGTTGCCCCAGAGCCCGGTGACCACGGCGCGGCCCAGCGGCTGCCGGCGGCGGCGCGCCGGCACATCGGGCGCGACCTCACGCAGCACTTCGGTGCGGGCCTCCTCGCCGTGATAGCCCAGCGTCGCGGGAACCTCGCCCTCGGTGACCTCGACCCAGCGCGGAATCCGCAGGCTCAGATAGGTGCCGGCCAGCGCGATCAGCACGGCCAGGATCAGCGCGCCGTTGGAACCCGCGAGATAGGCCGCCAGCGCGGCCAGCGCGCCCGCGCCGATGGTGCCGCCGACCAAACCGAAAACGGTGAGGCGGGAATTCGTCCGCACCAGATCGATCTCCGGCGGCAGCACGCGTGGTGTCACCGCGCTCTTGAGCACCGAGAACGATTTGCTGCCGATCATCATGCAGAGCGCGAGCGGGTACAGCGCGATGTTGTTGAACTGGAAGATCAGCATGACCGCGACCACCGCGCGCACCGCGAACGAGGTCGCGAGCGCCAGTCGCCGGCCGCGTTGCAGCCGATCCAGCAGCGGACCGATCAGCGGGGCGATCACCGCGAACGGGGCGATGGTGATCAGTAGATACAGCGCGACCTTGGATTTGCTCTCGGCGGTCGCGCTGGCGAAGAACAAGGTGTTGGCCAACGCCACCGCGATCGCCGCGTCCAGGGCGAAGTTCGTCATGGTCGCGTAGGTGAGCGC
The DNA here is from genome assembly GCF_040681285.1 of Nocardia sp. NPDC051832. NCBI lineage: Bacteria > Bacillati > Actinomycetota > Actinomycetes > Mycobacteriales > Nocardiaceae > Nocardia > Nocardia sp. NPDC051832. Next base: position 657,650 of record NZ_JBFAYL010000001.1, on the reverse strand, counting down.
GGTGAGGCCGGACTTGTCGGCGCCGTCGGCCTTCGCGGCGCGCTGGAAGGTGGCGAAGCCCTTTTCGGTGAGCTCGCGGCCGCGCATCACGGCGACCCGGGTGACGGTGAGTTTGCGCGGCACACGCTGGCCGGCCGGTTCGGCGGGCGGGATCTGCTGGGTCTGTTCGGGCGGCGGCGCTTGCTGCTGCGGGCGGGCCGGGGGCAGTGCCTCCGGGCGCGTCGGCGGAAGCGGCTGCGGCTTCGGCCGATTCGGGAAGACCCGGCGCGGGCTGGGTTTACCCGCCCCGCCGGCCGTGTCGCCCCAGCGGCGGTGTTCGGAACCCAGCGGCGGCAGGGGGCGGGTCGGCGGTGGATAACTGTCGAACCCGGGGTGCCGATGGATCGGTGGATCTTCCACGCCATCCCAGGGACCACGGTCGGGACCGGTGGGATCACGAGGAGTAGTCACACGCTCAATTCTGACTGATCGGCAACTGTGCGGTATCCAGGCCGTCCGGTTCGGTGCCTCACACCGGGACGAAACGCACCTCGAAGATCGTCGGCCAATACTTGCCGGTGATCAGGAAACGATCGGTGCCGGGCAGGTGAGCGATGCCGTTGAGAACATCGGTGCGGGCGCGTTCGGCCGGGGTGAGCAGTTCGCGCGCGTCGATCACCGCGAGGACACGCCCGGACTCGGGATCGATGCGGAGGATCCGATCTGTGGGGTAGTCGTTCGCGTAGACCGTGCCGTCGGCGGCGCAGTCGAGTTCGTTGAGGTGTGCGCCGCGGTAGCCGCCGAGCTCGACCGTGCCGGTGACCGCGAAGCTGACCGGGTCGCGGAAGGTCAGCGTGCCGGTGCCGTCGCTCATCACCAGGCGGTCGCCGCGGGCGCACAGGCCCCAGCCCTCGCCCTCGTAGGTCGCCTCGCCGCGCAGCGCGAGACTGTCCGGGTCCCGGGCGTAGGCGGTGTGGTCCTTCCAGGTGAGCTGCCAGAGGGTGGATCCGGTCCGGGCGATGCCCTCGCCGAAGACTTCGCCGGGCGTGTCGGCGCGGGCCAGTTCCGCGCCGGTGTCGAGATCGCTGGCGCGCACCCACGACCTGCCCGTCAGGCCGGTGCTCTCGTACAGCACGCCGTCGTGCACCTCGAGGCCCTGGGTGAAGGCCTGCGGGTCGTGCGGGCGGGTGCCCACGACCTCGATGCGGAGCCGTTCGGGGTCATCGTCGGCGCCGCCGCAGCCGCTCACTGTGAGCAGGCAGAAAAGAACAGCCATGGCCAACGAACGCGGATTGCGTTCCATACGGCAAAATGTAGGCCGTGAGCGCAGTAAGTGTTTCGGAGCCCGGTGTAAGGCCCCTATTGGCCGATGCCGTGGACGTGGCCCGCCGTGCGCTCCTGGAGCTGGAACCGTCGGCGGTCGGCACCCACCTCGGCGTGTCGGCCGAGGACGAGAGCGCGGCGACGCACCGATTCGAGGCCACCCTGGCCGGCTACCGCGGCTGGCAGTGGGCGGTCGTGGTGGCGGCGCCGCCCGGTGCGGAGTATGTGACCGTCAGTGAATCGGCGCTGCTGCCCGGGCCCGACGCCCTGGTCGCCCCCGACTTCGTGCCCTGGGACCAGCGGGTCCGCCCCGGCGATCTGGCCCCCGGCGACCTGCTCGCCCCGCCCGCCAACGATCCGCGCCTGGCGCCCGGCTACGTCGCCACCGGCGACCCGGTCGTCGACGACGTCGCCTTCGAGGTCGGCCTCGGCCGCACCCAGGTGCTCAGCCTGGAAGGCCGCGCCGAAGCCGCCGACCGCTGGTACGCCGAACTCGGCCCCGACACCGACATGGCCAAGGCGGCCCCCTCCACCTGCGGCCTCTGCGGTTTCTACCTCCCCCTCGCCGGCGCCCTCCGCGCCGCCTTCGGCGTCTGCGCCAACGCCATGGGCGCGGACGGCCGCGTAGTCCACACAGAGTACGGCTGCGGCGCCCACTCCGACGTCGCGCCCCCCACCGGCGGCGGCTCCCCCCTGTACGAGGCCTACGACGACGCCGCCTACGACGTCATCCCCGCCGAGGCACTGCGCAAGCCGGAAAAGTCAGCCGGCAACTCCACCACCGAAGCAGCGGCCGAATCCGAGCCGACCGCCGAATCTGTCGCGGCTGCCGAAGCGCAGTCGGGTCTCGACCCGCAGACCGACGCTGCTGCCGAACCGGTCGTTGCCGCCGAAGCAGCGGCCCGTTCGGATGTGGCTGCGAATCCCACTGCGGCAACCGAATCCGAGTCGACCGTCGCGGCTACCGAAGCGCAGTCGCATGCCGACACGCAGACCACTGACGCTGCAGAGCCGGTCGCGGCGCAGACCGCCACGTCGATCGAGCCCGAGGCGGTTGCCGAGCTGATCGCGGATGCTGAGGCCGAGTCGGGTTCTGGTGTCGAATCGCGGACCGCGGCTGCTGGGGTCGAGTCCGAGGCGGCCGTTGAGCCGATCGCGGTTGCTGGAGCCGAGTCGGGTTCTGGTGTCGAATCGCAGACCGCGGCTGCTGGGGTCGAGTCCGAGGCGGCCGTTGAGCCGATCGCAGTTGCTGACGCCGAGTCGCACTCGGCTGCTGTTGAACCGGGTGTCGAGGCTGTCGCGACAGGTGCAGTGGAGAACGCTGAGCCGGGTGTTGAGGCTGTGGCATCTGCTGCGCGCGCGAGCGAGCCTGCCGCCGATGTGAACGAGTCTGCTGCCGCCAGGGTGAGCGAATCCGCTGCTGCGGGTGGTGTCGAAGCAGCTGCGCAGCCTAGTGCTGAAGAAGTTGCCCAGCCTAGTGCTGAAGCAGCGGTGGCGGCTGCCGATGCCCCGTCGAAGAACGGTGTGGCACAGGTGAACTCCGCGCTCGAGGTGGATTCGGCGGGCGATGCCGAGGCGGCGTCCACTGCGGTGAGCGTGCGGCCGAAGGGCGACGTTGCGGTGCGGGCTGATGCGTCCGGGGCCGATCCGGTGGATGCGCATGTTGTCGCCGCGGAATCGGCCGAATCCGCTGCCGCGGAGTCGGTGACGTTCGTGGCGGACAGCAAAGGCGAGGTTGTCGCGGATGCGGATGCGGATGCGGAGTCGGGCGAGGGCGACGCGCAGGAGCCGGTGACCTACGTGGCCGACAGCAAGGGTGAGGTCGCCGTGGCCGAGCAGGTCGAGATGCTGGGCGATGCCGCGGTAGCGGACTCGGAGTCCGAGTCATCGCGCAACTGAGCGACGCCGACCCGTTCGGCACCTCGAAGCTGCGTGCGGGAGTTCTTGCCGCCTGGCGCGATTCGCCCACCCGCCTGCGCGAGGACGCCGCCACCGAGGCCGACCTGGTGCGCGCCGGCTACCGCGACCGCCTGCTGACCGAGCTCGCCCAGAACGCCGCGGACGCCGCGGCCAAAGCGGAAGTCCCAGGACGGGTAACCATCCGCCTCGACGGCCGCACCCTGCACATCACGAACACCGGTGCACCCCTGGACCTCCCAGGCGTGCACGCCCTGACCGCCCTCCGCGCCTCCGGCAAAGCCGACCCCACCACCGTCGGCCGCTTCGGCGTCGGCTTCACCGCCGTCCTGTCCGTCAGCGACGATATCGAAATCCGCTCGACCACCGGCTCCCTGCGCTTCTCCCGCCAACTCACCGCGGAGGCGCTGTACGACAACGGGATCCAGACCCCCGAGGGGTCGATCCGCGATACCGAATCGGCATCTGGTCAGCGCCACGTCGGGCAGGGGCAGCCGCGAGTCGGCGCCGCGGACCGCGGGGACGACTTCGGCGCCGCCCAGGGCCGCGATTCCACGACGCCGGATCTGGAGCCGGCCGGCGAGACCGGCAGTGCGACGCCTGCTCATGGGGTGAGTCGCGGGTCCGCTGCCCCGCACGAATTCGTTCCTCCTGCACTGCGGTTGGCGTGGCCCGGCAGCGCAGGCCCTGAGACGGGCGCGGACACCGAAGTGGTGCTGCGTCTGCGCGATGACGTAGACGCCGAGTCGCTGCTGGCAGGCATGCTGGCCGAGGCTGCCGACTTGCTGTTGGAACTGCCCGCGTTGCAGAGCATCCGGATCGGCGACGACGAGATCGTCAGCGTCGTCAGTGCGCTGGGCGATGGACTTCAGGAATTGCGGATCGATGGTCCGGGGTTCGAACGGCGGATCTGGTGGCAGTACAAGACCTCTCGGGCGCGTTGGCTGCTGCCCGTGCGTGGCGGCAAAGCGGTTCCGGCTGGGAACGATGTGCTGCGGGCTCCTACGCGGTCGGATGAGGAACTGTCGCTGCCCGCGGTGTTGATCGCGGACATTCCGATGCAGCCGGATCGCCGCCGGTTGCTTCCGGGTGCGCGGGTGGACGAATTGGCCGCTGGTTATGCCGATTTCGCACGAGCGCTGCCACCCACTGACCGTCTGGTGCTGGTTCCTGCGCCCGGATTCGCCCGTAGCGAGGCTGACGGCCTGATCCGTGAGGCAGTTACCCGGGAGCTGCAAACTGGCTCCTGGCTGCCTGTGGTCGCCGGGCGCACCCCTTCGAGGGATGTCGTCGGCTCGTCGGGGCTCGCTGAGCTCGACGGTTTCGCCGACACCGCGATAGCGGGGGAGTCCACCGGGCCCGACGCCGTGCCCACGCGGGCGAGCGTATTCACCGGCCTGACAGCGGAATTGGCCGGCCTGCTCGATGATGTGGTCGGGCCGTTGGTCATTCCGGAGCTGTCCGGCCGCGAACATACCGAGGCGCTGAATGTGCTCGATGTGCATCGGCTGGGTTTGGCGCGGCTGGCGGAGCTTTCGAGCGGGCTGGAGCGGGAGCCGGGGTGGTGGCGGCGCTTGTACGACGCGCTGGAGCCGTTCGTGCTGGATCCGCTGGCGGCGGAGGAGCTGGGGGCGCTCGCGGTGCCGCTGGCGGACGGCCGGGTGGTGACCGGGCCGCGCACTGTGGTTTTGGATGATCAGCTGGAGATGGCTGTTCCGGTGCATTGGGCGCGGCTGGTGCATCCGGAGGCGGCGCATCCGCTGCTGGCCCGGCTGGGGGCGCGGTCGGCTACCGCCGAGGACCTGCTGAGTGACCCGGGCTTGCGGGCGGAGCTGGAGGAGCGTCCGGCGGACGAGGACACCGTGGACGCGGTGCTGCGGCTGGCGGTGCACGCCAATCCGGCGCTGCTGCCGGAGTGGCTCGGCATGCTCGAATTGCCCGACACCGCAGGGGAATCACGACCCGCCGACGAGCTGCTGCTGCCCGACGCCCCGCTGTATCCGCTGCTGGTCGCGGACGCCCCGCTCGGCACCGTCGACAAGGAACTGGTGGACGCCTACGGCGCGGAGGCGTTGCGGGCGATCGGCGTCGGCTGGGATTTCGGCGTCGTCACCGAGGAGGATCCGACCGGCCCGGATCATCATCTCGATGACGAAGCGCAGTGGTGGGCCGGACTTTCCGACGACCCGCGGGAGCTGGCCGCGGTCCGCGACCTGGATCTGGTCGACGAGGTCGCCTGGCCGGATGCGCTGCTGCAGTTGGTCTCCGAGCCGCACACCCGCCGGCTGCTGGCCGACCCGAACGGCTACACCGCGTGGTGGCTGCGCAGGCATGCCCGCATCGACGGCACCCCGCTCGGCTTGCTGCGGCATCCGTCGGATCCCGAATTCGCCGGTCTGCTGGCCGAATTCGATTTCGAGGGCTTCGGCCGCACCGATCTCGACGCGTTGCGCGCGGTCTTCGCCGACTCGCGGACCATGTCTCCGGAGCTCGCCGCCGCCCTATTGGCGGCACTCGCGGATCCGGCGAAAACTCCTGGCCCCGAGGCGGTTACGCGCGCACACCGCAGGCTGGCCGCCGCGGTCGCCGCCCAGCTGCTCGACGTCGCCGAGCTCGAACTACCGGATCGGGTCCGCGCCCTGTCCGGTGCGGTGATCGATCCGGGCGACGCGCTGATCCTGGACCAGCCCTGGTTCGCCCTGGCCGTCCCCCCGGAGCGCCTGGTGTTCGGCGGTACCGAGCACGCCTCGGCCCTCGCGGCCCTGCTGGACCTGCCGCCGGTCTCCGCCGCCGTCACCGCCGAGGTGCTCGGCGCCGGGCGCCGCACCAACTGGGCGTCGGCTCCGCTCGGCGTGGTGCTGCGCGAAATGTTCACGCAGCCAACGCAAGACGGCGATCTGGTACTGCACGACGAGCTGCGGATCCGGCTGGACGGCGCCGCCCAGGGCACCGTCGAGGTGCCGTGGTGGCGCGAAGGGGCCACGACACACGTCCGGATCCCCGAGCCGCGCTGACGGTCAGCGACCGGTGGGAACCGCGTAGTTGGTGAGCATTTCGCTGAGCAGATCGAGCTGTCCGCGTACCGCTTCGCTGTCGTTGTCGACCAGCCAGCGCAGCACCATGCCGTCGATGACCTCGAGCACGAACCGGCTCAGCGACAGCACCGGGACCGTCCACTGGTTGGACGTGGCATCGCGGGCGTGGTCGAGGATGTCGGCCACCGTGGCGTCGTTGAACGCGTACTGTTCGCGCGCGATGGCGAGTTTCGCGGGGGTTTGCTCACCTTCGCGCAAGGCGTAAGTCGTGGTTTCGTAGGTGAGTAGTTGACGCTCGGGTGTGGCTTCAATGTTGAGCCACATGAGTTCGAGTGCCGTGCGCACCAATTTTTGAAGTGCTTCTTTTCCACTTCCGACGTCTTGCCAAACCGTTTCATTGGCGTCGACGGAATCGCGTAATTCCATCGCCAGCGCCTTGACCAGCTCGGTCATCAGCGCGTCCTTATTTTCGAAACAGTAATGCACCACACCGAGCGAGACTCCGGCCGCCTGAGCCACATCACGCGTGGTCACACCGGCGACGCCTTTTTTCTCGGCTAGCCCAATGGCCGCCTCGATAAGGTGGGCCCGTCGTTCTTCGACGCTCAATCGGGAGGACACCCCAGGGAGTTAAGCGCTCGTGGCGCGTGCAGTCAATTCGCTGGCTGGAAAAACTTGCACTGGACGGATGTCCAGTTCTGTGGTTCAGTGCCAGCGGAGACTAAGGAGTGCCCGTATGCCGTTGTCGCGCAGGACCGTTCTCGCCGGGACCGTAGTGGGGTCGGCGACCTTGGCCACCGCCGCGGCGGCAGGTGGTATTCCGGGCGCGCGGAGCGCCACCGCCACGGCCGCGCCCGCCGGCGGCTACCTGATCGGAATCGGCCTGTCCGACATCACCGGTCCGGCCGCCGAATGCGGCATGATGGGCTACTCCCAGCTGGAGCAGACCACCGCGGGCATCCACCTGCGCCCGCGGGTGCGCGCCTTCCTCGTCGCGGACGGCGACAAGCGAGTCGTCTTCGTGGTAGCCGACAACGGGATGATCTTCGGATCGGTGCACCGCGGCGTAATGCTGGAGCTGGCACGGCGTTTCGGTGATCTCTACACCGAGCAGAACGTGCTGCTCACCTCCACCCATTCGCACGCCACCTGCGGCGGCTCCAGCCACGACCACGCCTACAACCTTGCGATTCTCGGCTTCCAGCAACAGGTTTACGACGCCGAGGTGCACGGCATCGTGGAAGCCATCGCCGCCGCGCACGCCGACCTGAGCCCCGGCACGCTCGCCCTGGGACGCGGCGAACTGCACGACGCGAGTGTCAACCGCTCGCGCGTCGCCTTCGACCGGAATCCCGACGCGGACAAGAACTACTTCCCGCCGGCCGGAATCGACCCCGCGGTGACCGCGCTCTCGATCAGCAAGGGCGGCAAGCAAGTCGGGGCCATCACCTGGTTCGCCACCCACAACACCTCGATGAGCAACAAGAATCGCTTGATCAGCGGTGACAACAAGGGTTACGCCTCGTTCGCGCACGAGCACACCGAGCACGGCGTCCGATACCTGGACGGCAGGCCGGATTTCGTATCCGCCTTCGCCCAGACCAACGCCGGCGACATGTCGCCGAACCTGAACCTGAGCCCGACCTCCGGCCCCACCGACGACGAGTTCGAGAACACCCGCATCATCGGTGAGCGCCAGTACCGGGCCGCCAAAGCCGCCCTGGCGCAGGCGCAATCGATCGCCGGCACGGTCGACGCGCTGCTCTGCTACATCGATCTGGCCGATATCGCGGTCGAGGGCCGCTACACCACCGACGGCCGGCCCAACCGCACCTCGCCCGCCGCGGCCGGCGTCGCCCTGATCGCGGGCAGCACCGAGGACGGGCCCGGGCTGCCCGGCATCCCGATCCCGGAGGGCGTGCGCAACCCGTTCCTGAAGGCGGTCGGCGATCCGCGCCAGCCCGCGCCCGCCTGGCTCGCGGATGCCCAGGCCCCCAAGGCGATTGTGGCGCCGCTCGGCCTGCTGGGCTGGGTGCCCAGTGTGGTGCCCATCCAGATCATGCGGATCGGGGAGCTATACCTGGCCGCCGCGGGCGGCGAGTTCACGATCGTGTCGGGCCTGCGCATCCGCCGGGTGGTCGCCGACACGCTCGGCGTTCCGCTGGAGCAGGTGCTGCTCCAGGGGTACGCGAACACCTACCACGAATACGTCACCACCCCTGAGGAATACGACGCCCAGCAGTACGAGGGCGGCTCAACCCTGTTCGGCCGCTACACACTTCCGGCCTACCTCCAGGAATTCACCCGACTAGCCTCGGCGTTCGCCGCCCGCCAGCCGATCGGACGCGGTCCCGCGCCGCGCGATGTCTCGAACATGCAGCCGAACTTCGCGGTCGCGCCGGGACCGGACGCCACACCCGCGGGCCGCGCGTTCGGGGACGTGCTGACCCAGCCGGCCGCCGCCTACCAGCGCGGCGCCCAGGCCGCCGCCGAATTCGTCTCCGCCCACCCGAAACACAACCCGCGCCGCAACGGCACCTTCCTGGAAGTCCAGCGCCGCAACAGCTCCGGTGCCTGGGTCCGCGTGGCAAACGAGGGCGAATGGGCGGTCCGCTACCACTGGAGCAAGCGCGGCATCGCCGAATCCGTGGCCCGGTTCACCTGGGACATCCCCGCCGACGCCGAAGCGGGCGCCTACCGGTTCGTGCATTTCGCCGACAGTCTGGGCGGCGACGGCGCCCTGCGCCCGTTCACCGGAACCAGCGACGAGTTCACGGTGACCTAGAGCCCGGTCTGCGCGCCCTTGTCGCCGCGGCGAGCGCCCCGCCGCTGGATCAGGAAGATGGTCAGGCCGAGCAGGCCGACGCCCATCCCCATCAGGCAGACCGGCCGCAACGATTCCCAGCGGTCCCCACTGGCCCACACCACGATCGTCGCGAGGAGCCAGAGCGCGCTGCCGACCGCCAGCACCGGGCGTGGATCGGTGAAGCGCGGCGGGATCTCCGGAACTTTCTGGGTCACCCGACCAGCCTAGCGTCCTCCCGTCGCCCGGCCATCGCTCCTCAATCGCTGACGCGATGCTCTGATACCGCCTGCCCGCCCTGCGCAGGTCCCGTATCGTTTGCCCTTGTGACAATGCCATCGGATGTTCGAGCCCTCGCCGGCGAGCTCTCGCTCGCCGTGGTACGGCTGACGCGACATCTGCGGGGCCGCCGAGCCGATGCTCAGATCTCGTTGACCCAGCTGTCCGCACTGGCCACCCTGCACCGCGACGGCGCCATGACCCCGGGCGCGCTAGCCGCGAAGGAGCGGGTGCAGCCACCTTCGATGACCCGGGTGATCGCCTCGCTCACCGACCTGGAGCTGGTGGAGCGCAAACCGCACCCCACCGACGGCCGGCAGATCATCGTCTCGCTCTCCGACGCGGGCCGCGCCCTCATCGACGACGAGGCCAGTGCCCGCGAGGCCTGGATGACCGAGCAGCTCTCGCAGCTCACCGACGAGCAACTGGTCGTGCTCACCCGGGCCGTCGGCATCATGAAGCAGATCGTCACCGACTCCGAGTAAGGGTCAGCGCGCGTACTCCCGCGCACCGAAAGGCTGGTCGCTGTCCACGATTTCGCGTCCGAGCGGGAACAGCGACAGCGGGATCATCTTCAGGTTCGCCCAGCCGAACGGGATGCCGATGATCGAGATGAACAGCGGAATGCTGGTCAGCAGATGCCCCAGCGCCAGCCACCAGCCCGCGAAGACGAACCAGATGATGTTGCCGATCATCGAACCGGGGCGCACCCCCGGCTTCTCCACGGCGCTGCGCCCGAACGGCCACAGCGCGTAGGCCGCGATCCGGAAGGACGCGATGCCCCACGGAATCGTGATGATCAGAAGGCAGCAGATGATGCCGGCGATGACATAGCCGACCGCCATCCAGAACCCGGCGAAGATGAGCCAGAGGATGTTGAGAACCAGCTGAATCGGCTTCATGGGCCCAGGATACGTCGGGATTCTGACAGGAAGCTGGGATCAAGGTCTCAGAAATGCCACCCGAGCTCCGCGTCGCGGTCCGCCGAGAAGGCGTGCTCCAGGTCGTAGAGGTGCCGGGAATCCTTGGCCTGCAAGCGGTTCGCCGCGGCGTACACCCGCGCCGGATATGCGCCGAGGTACAGGCTGCCGAGTACGTCGATGCCGAGTTCGATATCCGGTGTCCGGGTGGTCGGCGCGCATTCGGCCCGGCCGTCGCGGATGGCGAGGGCGAAGGTGCCGCCGGCCTCGCGGAACGGATCGTGCACGGCCAGAACGACATCCAGATCGGCGCGGTAGGCGCGCGCGGTCAGGGCGGCGGGGACATCCATCAGACGCAGCCACAGGGTGTCGTGGCGGCCCGCGGTCCGTACCAGCCGCAGATCGGTCAGCAGGTAGGGGAGCGGGTCGTGCTCGGGCAGGAACGCCTCGATGTGCGTGACCAGCTCCAGGCCGAACAGCGCGCGCCAGAGGGCGGCGTGCGCGTCGGTGGTCACGGTGCGCATCTCGACGATCTCGACCGCGGTTCCGGCGTCCCGATGGTGGTAGCGGTAGAGGGCGTACCCGTCGGGGTGCAGCAGCACGAACAGGGCAGTGCCGCCGTCGCGCCATGCCGCCGGATCGCTGAACCGGATCTCCCAGGAGGCGTCGGGACGGACCTGCGCGCCAGGGGTGAGCCTGCGCCACCGGTCGTAGATCTCCTTGACGGCCGCTTCCGCGGCGGGCAGTTCGCCGAGCTCGACACCACCCGGATCCGGTGTGGTGGAAAGGAATTCGGCGAATCGGCGATCGATGGTGACCCGGCTCTCCCGGACCGAGGGCCCGTACCCGAATCGCGCGTAGATACCGCCCTGACTGGCGGTGAAGATCGTCAACGGCACCCCTGCCGCCTCGGTACGCCGATGCTGTTCGGTGTACATGGCCCGCAGGATCCCGCGCCGCCGGTACATCGGCGACACCGCGACCCCGGCGATGCCGGTGGCCGGCACGGTCCGCTCACCCGGCACGGTCAGCGTCATCGTCCGAGCTTTGATCCGGCCGACCACGCGGTCACCCTCGACCGCGACGATGTCGTCCGCCGGGGTGAACAGCCGTTCCGACCGCTCCCGGTACTCCGGGTCGGAATGCATGGTGAACGCCGTCGCGTGCAGCAACCGAGCCGCGTCCGCGTCGGCGGGCTCGGCCGAACGAATAGTGATCCCAGGTACCACCGTCATCATCCGACGATCCCACGAGGCCGTCGCCCGGCGCACCCGAATTCTTTTGGATGTGTCCCGCCGGCCGGACGGCGTGGCTGCGCTGACCGACCGGTGTGCCGTGTTGATCGCCCGACCCGGCAGGATAGGGCCCGTGGCTGAAGTGATCGATATCGGCGATCCCGCGGATCCGCGGGTCGACGATTTCCGCGATCTCTCCTCCGCCGACCGCAGGCCGGATCTGCCGGGGCGGAAGGGGCTGGTGATCGCGGAGGGGGTGGTAGTCGTGCAGCGGATGCTGGATTCGCGGTTCACGCCGAGCGCGCTGCTCGGGGTGGGGAAACGGTATGAGCAGCTGGCCGCGGATCTGGCCGGGGTGAATGTGCCGTATTACCGCGCCAGTGCCGAGTTGATGGCCGAGGTGGTGGGATTCCATCTGAATCGGGGCGTGCTCGCGGTCGCGCCCCGGCCGCGGGAACTGACCCTGGACGAAGCGCTGGCCGGCGCGCGGACCGTGGCGGTGCTGGAGGGCGTGAACGACCACGAGAATCTCGGGTCCATGTTCCGCAACGCGGCAGGTCTGGGCGCCGACGCCGTGTTGTTCGGCGACCGTTGCGCGGATCCGCTGTACCGGCGCGCGGTGCGGGTCTCGATGGGACACGTCCTGCGGGTACCCTTCGCCGCCGTCCCGGATTGGCCGGACGGCCTGGATATACTGCGCGGCAAAGGGTTTCAGATCATCGCGCTGACCCCGAATCCGGCCGCGGTGAATCTGGCCACCGCGCTGAGCGGGGAGCGGGTGGCATTGCTGCTGGGGGCGGAGGGGCCGGGATTGACCGAAGAAGCCATGCGAGCCACCGACATCCGGGCGCGGATCCCGATGTCGCCGGGCACCGATTCGCTCAATGTGGCGACCGCCGCCGCCATGGCGTTCTATGAGCGGGTGAGGACATCGTGAATTCAGCGGACTTTCGCGACCCGACACCGTGGGCCTCGGGCATCACCGTGTCGGTGCTGGTCGCGCTGCTGACCGCGGCGGCGGTTTTCTCCTTCGGCGACGCGCTCACGCAGGTGCATCCGCTGCTGTCGATCGTGGTGAACCTGGTCGCGGCGGGTGGCGCCGCACCCACGGCCTGGCGCTGGCGCGCGGCTCCGGTGACCAGGTGGGTGGTCGCCGGAATCGCCGCCGGGGTGCTGCTGGCCTGGTTCGCGCTGTTCGTCGGCCTCGTCTTCGGCTGACCAGTTCGAGCGCGCAAGCAGAGGCTCGGTCAGGAGACGCGGTCGCGTCCGCGGATCCAGTGCAGGATGCTGCGGCGCTGCGGCCGCACGGTTAGGTCGGGCTCCTCCGCCGGCAACAGGGTGGCCGGGTCCGGCGCCTGTCCCTTCGGATACAGCGTGAATCCGCACACCGCGATATCGCGCGGGGTCGGCGTTTCCGGCGGCCCGGGCGCGCGGTAGTGGAAGCCCAGCCACTCGTGGTTGGCCGCGTCGGCGAAGTCGGGCGGATCGAAGGGCAGCATCTGCGGATCGGGTAGTTCGCCCGCGCGCCAGCGCACCGGATGTTCGCCCGCCCAGTACGAGCGTTCCCACACCAGCGGCAGGCCCTCGTCCTCCAGGATGTTCACCCGGGTCGAGCTGAAGGAACGCCGGAATTCGCCACGCTCCCAATGCGCGTAGGCGCCCCAGGCGTAAGCGGAATCGAAGGCGATCAGATAGGTGTGTTCCGAGGCCAGCGGGCGCACCAGCAGTTCCGGCAGCGCGGTCGGCCGGATCAGCGCGGCCTGCGCCGAACACACCACGGTGACACCGGGGTAGCAGCCGATGTACACCTCGTCGACGGCCGGTCCGGCGCATCCGGCCAGCGTGCCGACCATGATCGGTAGCACGTCGCGCTCGGTGTGCAGCTGTTTGGCCAGGGCGAGAGCGGCTTCCGGGTCCGGATCGCGGTGATCCCGCAACACGGCCAACGGGTCGGGGGCGTCGACGTACCAGAGTGTCGAGGCTTTGGACAGCATGGACGGCACCTCCCGATGGTCGCTACCAGCGTTGCAAACCCTTAGCAACTCTCGGCGTCGGCGCACACCTTCCGGCTACCGCGAACTGCCCGCCACCGACGTGTGTGTCGACGACTTACATCAAAATCTACCCGCACAAATCGGTCAATGCCGCCGGTTCGGCATGCGAACACGCCAGGGAGACTCAAAAATTCGAGTTTCTCATCTGCCTCCCCGCGCCTTCAAGCCAGACGCACGCGGCGTGTCGGCAAACATCGCGGCCGACGTTTCGCTGCGGGACTCGAGTTAGCTCGTTTCCGGCGAGCTACCCATGTGCAATCGAAATCTGTTGGTGCGTTGGCGAATTCGCGGTAGACGCAGTGAGGTCAGTGACCGGAGCTGCGGACGCCGAGCAACACGTCCTCCCAGGACGGCATGGGCGCCTTGCCGCGCTTGTTGCGGGTGGCCTTGGCCGGAGCCGGCTTGGGCTTCTTCTCCGCCGCCGGAGCGGGATTCGGAGTGGCGGCGGCTGCGGGCGCGGCCGATGTGCTGGGCTGCGGGTCGGCGGCCTGCTGCGGAGCGGCGCCACCGGCGGCCGGAGTGGTGCTGGTAGCCGCGGCGGCGGGCGTGGTGCTGGTGCTCGCCGCCGCGGCCGGAGTGCTCGCCGCGGCGGGCGCGGGCGCGGCAGGCGCCGGTGGTGCGGGCGTGGCGGGTGCGTGCGGCGGCGTGCTCGCGGCCGGAATGGCGGCGGCGCTGCCGCCCGCGGCGACGGCGCGCTGCGGTTCGTAGTACTCGTCGATGGCGGGCTGGCTCTGCCGGGCCGCCGGACGCGGCGGCAGCATGGCCTCGCGCGTGGCCGGACGGGTCTCGGCGGGCCGCTGCGGCGGCGTCTCGGCCACGACCGGCTCCGGCTCCGCCACGGGCGCTTCGACTTCGGCGGCGGCGGGCAGGATGGTCGCGAGCCCGCGCAGGGCGCGGCCGAAATCGGGATCGACCAGGTCGGCCGCGGGGTCGTCGAGCGGGGAGACCGAGCCGCCGTGCGCGTCGGGCTGGTAGCGCCAATGCGCGGCGATCTCGGAATGGCCGTTCTGCCACTGCAACTGGGCGACCCAGTAGCCCTTCTCGTCCTTCCAGGCATCCCACTCGGCGTTGTCGAGGGTGTGCCCGCGCTCGGTGAACGCGGCGGTGACGATGTCGATCAGGGTTTCCACGGCGGGCCCGTCAGGTCGCACCGGATGGGCTTTCTGCGCGAGCTCCGCGGCCCGGGCGCGTTCCAGCAGCACCGGGTAGGCGAACCGCTCGACCCGGCTGGCGGGCATGCCGGATTCTTCGGTGACTTGTTCTACGGAGGCCCCGGCACGGATACGAGCTTGAATATCGCGGGGACGCATAGTTGCTTCCATCTCGATCTCAATCTGGCCGAATCGGGCAAGGTCTCCGCGGGCTGCGGCTCTAAGCTTGTCGTCGGCGGGCAGCCGGTACTTGTTTCCGGTCTCGGTGTCGATACACACGATGTGCGTGGAGTCGGGCGTCACCCCGATCACTCGAAGTTCACGCACCGTTACCTCCTTATCGCGTCGGCTCGCGACACCGCCCACCGCCCACTGCTCCTGCGAAACAGTAGTGCACAGTTGTTGTTCTCGAGGCAAGACACGCGGGCCGAATGTCGGCCCAAAACGCGCCACACCCGCTAATCTGCTCTGTTCGACTCACGAGAATTCGATCTACGGCGTGTCGAATTCCGGTGTGTCGCAGGAAATCAACTGTGCACTACCGCGAATTCGCTAGGCCAGGTTCTCGACGACCCAGTCGATGGAACGGGTCAGCTGCGACACGTCCTCCGGGTCGATGGCGGGGAACATGCCGACGCGCAGCTGGTTGCGGCCCAGCTTGCGGTACGGCTCGGTGTCGACGATCCCATTGGCGCGCAGCACCTTCGCGACCTGCGCCGCGTCCACCGAATCGGCGAAGTCGATGGTGCCGACGACCTGCGAGCGGTGCGCCGGATCCACCACGTACGGGGTGGCGAATTCGCTGGACTCGGCCCAGGAGTACAGGCGCGAGGACGAATCCAGGGTCCGCTTGACCGCCCAGTCCAGGCCGCCGTTGCCGTTCAGCCACTCGATCTGGTTGGCGAACAGCAGCAGGGTGGCCAGGGCCGGGGTGTTGTAGGTCTGGTCCTTGGTGGAGTTGTCGATCGCGATCGGCAGCGAAAGGAACTCGGGGGTCCAGCGGTTCGAGGCCTTGATCTCCTCGACCCGGGCCAGCGCGGCCGGGCTCATCAGCGCGACCCACAGGCCGCCGTCGGCGGCGAAGCACTTCTGCGGCGCGAAGTAGTAGACGTCGGAGTCGGCGATGTTCACCGGCAGACCGCCCGCGCCCGAGGTGGCGTCGATGGCGATCAGGGCGTGCTCGGAGCCCGCGGGGCGCTGCACCGGGATGGCCACGCCGGTGGAGGTCTCGTTGTGCGCCCAGCCGATCAGGTCGACCGAGGGATCGGAGGTCGGCTCCGGCGCGCTGCCCGGCTCGGACTTCACCACGATCGGGTCGCCGATGAACGGGTTGCCCTTGGCGACCGAGGCGAACTTCGAGGAGAACTCGCCGTTGGTCAGGTGCAGCGAACGCTCCCGGATCAAGCCGAAGGCCGCCGCATCCCAGAACGCCGTGGTGCCGCCGTTGCCCAGCACCACCTCGTAGCCCTCGGGCAGCTGGAACAGCTCGCGCAGGCCGCCGCGCACCCGGGCCACCACGTCCTTGACCGGCTTCTGCCGGTGCGAGGTGCCGAATACGGAAGCGCCGGTGTCGACTAGAGACTGCAGCTGTTCCGGGCGCACCTTGGAGGGGCCACAGCCGAACCGTCCGTCGGCAGGCTTGAGGTCGGCGGGAATGGTCGGAAGCGCAGTGGTCATGGCGAACAGACTAGAGGGTGGTATTGCTGTGTCGCCTACCACACTGGGCTTATCCACCCCGCCGGTTCCGGCAAGCTCCACCGGCCGCCACCCCCCAGGAGCTAACGTAGCCGCCCATGGACATGGCGTCGGTCAACTCGGGGTGGCTGCTGCGCGCACGACGATCTCGGATGTTCGAGGGGCGCAACGGGGCATTGTCGGACGCGGCGCGGCGGGAGTTGCTGCTACACGGGGCGGCCGGCACCGCCACGGTGCTGAGCGTGCGCCAGAGTTCCGCGCACGGAACCGAGTCCGAGTGCGTGTTCACGGTGCAGGTACAGCTGGACGGGGTGCGGCCCTACGACACCCGGGTACGCCAGCGGGTGCGGGCCGAGGACGTGGACCGGATGCAGCCCGGCGATGTGGTGTGCTGCCGGGCCGATCCGGGCGATCCGGACCGGCTGGTGCTGTACGTGCCGGACTCCGGAGACGCCACCACCGTGAGCATCTCGAAGATCCTCGCCAACGGCCGCCGGGCCGACGCCACGGTGCTCGCCGCGGCCCCCGTGGCCGCGGACTACGCCGGGCGGGAGGACCCGGTCCTGCGCCTGGACCTGGAATTGCGGGCCTGGGACGAACCGAAACCGTGGCATGTGCGCCTGATCCAGCCGGTGCCGCTGAGCGCGATCGGGCTGGTCGACCTCGGCCAGAATTTGGAAGTGGCGTTCTTCACCGTGGACCACGGCGAAACTGTGGCCGTGGACTGGGCGGCGTCCTTGGGCGAGGAATAACGGCCGCACCCTTATCGAACTTTTATAGAAACGCCGACTCGCACATTAATTGATACCCATACGGTTTGTGTGTGATCGAAAAACGCTCCCGCCTGGCACTTTTCACTGTTTCGCTGCTGCTGGCGGGCGCGGTCGGCGGGGCCGTCACCGCGTGCTCGATATTCTCCGACGACGCGCCTACCGGTATCGCCTTGATCAATGCCGACACCGGTCCCACCGGTGACCGCGTGCGCAAGGCGTTGGAACAGGACGGCCGCGGTTATGCCTGGACCATGGCGCGGCCGGGGGAGGCGAGCACCGACGACTACGCGGCCGTGATCACGTTGCCCGCCGATCTGACCACGTCCATCGGCTCGCTCGCGGGCACACAACCCCAGCGCGCCAAGGTCACCGTCGCGACCCACGACGACGCGGACGCGAACCTGGTCAACGGCGCGACCAACGAGGTAACGCACTTGATCGGCGCGACCGGCGTGGACGCCGCGCTGGCCGCCGTCGCCCAGGCCCGCACCCAGCTGTCGAGCGTGCAGTTCACCGCTCAGCTGCTCGCCGCCGGCGTGAATTCCGCAGCCGCGAGCGCGGACCAATTCGGTTCCGGCGCGCAGGAAATGCTCGGCTTCCTGGAATTCGCCAAGACCGGCTCCGCGCAATTGACGTCGGCGATCGCGATGCTCAACGACACCGTCGACGGCGCGGCATTACAGGCGAACCAGCTCGCCGAGGCATTGGACACCACCGGTCTGACGATCGGCCAGGTGCAGCAGTCCGCGACCGCGGTGAGCACCGGCCTGGAACAAATCCTGCCGATGCTGCGCGCTCTGCCCTTCGCCGGCGATCCGGCGGTAGCCGACATCATCGCCAAACTGGACGGCCTGCGCACCGTGTCGGGTCAGGCGGGCACGCAGCTGGCGGGCTTGGACCTGCTGGTCGGCGGCGCGGTCGACCCGAACACCGACCTCGGCACCCTGCTCCGCACCGTCGTCGGCCGACTGCAAAGTGCCAGCGCTCAACTGAATGAGGGCGCGAAATTAGCCGAGGGCCTGCCCCAGCTGGCCGACCAGGGCGGCGCCATGGTCACCAGCGCCATTTCCCAGCTGACCACCGGCGTCACCCAGCTCCAAACCATCGTCAACAACCTCAACACCCAAACCGGCAAGGCCATGGAATCCCTGCCCATGCGCAGCACCGCCCAACAGTCAGCCCTGGCCCTGGCCCTCACCGATCCCGTCGACATCGTCCGGGAGTGAGGTGACACTCGTCCACTTACGACTGTGGCCCGCACTTCGGCAAGTGCGGGCCACAGTCGTAGTTGCGGAGGTCTACTGCGCGTCGAGCAGGTCGATGACGAAGACCAGGGTCTTGCCCGACAGGTGGTGGCCGGCGCCGGCGTCGCCGTAGGCGAGCTTCGGCGGGATGGTGAGTTGGCGGCGGCCGCCGACCTTCATGCCGGGGATACCGTCCTGCCAGCCCTGGATGAGGCCGCGCAGCGGGAAGGAGATGGACTCGCCCCGGTCCCAGGAGGAGTCGAACTGCTCACCGGTCTCGAATTCGACGCCGACGTAGTGCACCTCGACGGTGCCGCCCGGCACGGCTTCTTTGCCCTCGCCCTCGATGATGTCCTTGATCACGAGCTCGGTGGGCGCGGGGCCCCCCTGGAATTCGATCTCCGGCTTCGACATTCGGATCTATCCCCTTCGATAGGTGATTGATTTGCTCAGCGGTTGTTGATGGCTTGGTAATCGCGCTCACCGTAGCCGGTGTAGATCTGGCGCGGGCGGCCGATCTTCAGCGGCTCGGAGTGCATTTCGCGCCAGTGCGCGATCCAGCCGGGTAGTCGGCCCATCGCGAACAGCACGGTGAACATGCGGGTCGGGAAGCCCATGGCCCGGTAGATGACGCCGGTGTAGAAATCGACGTTCGGGTAGAGCTGACGCGAGATGAAGTACTCGTCGGTCAGCGCGGCCTCTTCCAGCGCCTTGGCGATGTCGAAGAGCTGATCGTCGCCGCCGAGCTTCTGCAGGATGTTGTCGGCGTGCTTCTTGGCGATCGCGGCGCGCGGGTCGTAGTTGCGGTAGACGCGGTGCCCGAAGCCCATGAGCTTCACGCCGTCTTCCTTGTTCTTGACCTTGCGGATGAATTCCTTGACGTCGCCGCCTGAGGCCTTGATGTCGTCCAGCATCTCCAGCACCGCCTGGTTGGCGCCGCCGTGCAGCGGGCCCCACAGCGCGTTGATACCGCCGGATACCGAGGTGAACAGGTTGGCGTCGGAGGAGCCGACCAGGCGCACGGTGGAGGTGGAACAGTTCTGCTCGTGATCGGCGTGCAGGATGAGCAGCATGTCGAGCGCGGCGGCGACCTCGGGGTCGACCTCGTACGGTTCGGCCGGGAAGCCGAAGGTCATGCGCAGGAAGTTCTCCACCAGCGACAGCGAGTTGTCGGGGTAGAGGAAGGGCTGTCCGACCGACTTCTTGTAGGAGTAAGCCGCGATGGTCGGCAGCTTCGCGAGTAGTCGGATGGTGGATAGCTCGACCTGCTCGGGATCGCGCGGGTCCAGCGAATCCTGGTAGTACGCCGACAGGGCGTTCACCGCGGAGGACAGCACCGGCATCGGGTGCGCGTTGCGCGGGAAGCCGTCGAAGAAGCGCTTCAGATCCTCGTGCAGCAGGGTGTGCCGGCGGATCCGGTCGGTGAAGTCTTCGAGCTGGCTCTGCGTCGGTAGCTCGCCGTAGATCAGCAGGTAGCTGACCTCGATGAAGGTCGAGGAGTCCGCGAGCTGCTCGATCGGGTAGCCGCGGTAGCGCAGGATGCCCTGCTCACCGTCGATGTAGGTGATCGCCGACTTGGTCGACGCGGTGTTCATGAAGCCGGGGTCGTAGGTCACGTACCCGGTGCTGGCCAGCATTTTGCCCAGATCGACGCCGTCGTTGCCTTCACTGGCTTCGGCGATCGTCATGGGGTACTCGCCACCGGGGTAGCTCAGCACCGGCTTGGCGTCGTTGATGTGGTCTTTCTCGGGCACGGAAGGATCCCTCTCAGGCTAGGACCGTCGGCATCGAAGTGCGGTCGGCACGGCGGTGCGATTACCTAGACGCTAGTCGCTGTCCAGGAGGCCCGACCACGAGGGTGCCCACCGCGGAACCTCACAAACCTCGCGTGAAGGCGTGAGGTTTGCTCGCTAGGTCGACACCGGCATCGGGTGTGTCCTGGCCACCCGATATCGGACGAACGCGGGAAATGCCAGGGCGGCCAGTACCACGCCGACCACCACGAGGGCGCCACCGCCCGCCGCGGCGACGGCGGTACCCAGGCTCGCCGCGGCGAAACCGTGTGCAACATCACCGATCCGCGGCCCACCAGCGACGATGACGATGAAGACGCCCTGTAGCCGGCCGCGCATCTCGTCGGTGGTGACGGTCTGCAGCATGGCGATCCGCAGCGCCGCCGACACCATGTCGGCCGCGCCGCCGAAAGCCGAGCAGGCCAGCGCGATCCACAGCCCCAGGGTCACGCTCAGGCCATGCCCGGTGAAGCCGACCGCGAGGCCGAAGCCGACCATGGCCAGGCCCCACAGCGCGATACAGACCAGCACCGTCAGCCCTTGGCGGCGGACATGGGAGATCCAGCCGGAGAACACGCCGCCGACCACCGCGCCGGCCGACATGGACGCGAACAGCAGGCCCAGGGCCACGCCGCCGCTGGCCGGGTCGCCGAAGGTCTCGTGCGCGATCTCCGGGTACAGCGCCCGGGACATGCCGAACACCATCGCGATCACGTCGACCACGAAGGAGGCGAGCAGGATGCGCTGGGTGGCCAGGTAGACGAATCCGTCCAGGACAGTGCGCAATCCGGCGGTCCGGGCGGTGCCGGTGGGCGGGATCGCGGGCAAGCGCCAGACCGCCCAGACGGTGGCCAGCAGGGCGATCGCGTCGATCAGGTACAGCGTGGACAGCCCGACCATGGGGATCAGCACACCCGCGAGCACCGGACCCGCGATGGCGCCGAACTGCATCACGGTCATGCTGAGCGCGCTGGCGGCGGCCAGGTGCTCGGTGGGCAGCAGGCGCGGAATGGCGGCGCTGCGGGTCGGCTGGTTCACCGCGAACAGCGCCTGCTGCGCGCCGAACAGGACGAGCACCACCCACACGTTGTTCAGGCCGGCGGCGGCCTGGGCCCAGAAGGCGAGCGCGGTGAATCCGGTGCCGGCGTTGGTGATCAGCATCAGCTTGCGCCGGTCCATCACGTCGGCGAGCGCGCCGCCCCACAGGCCGAACACGATCAGCGGCACCAGGCCGAAAAGCCCGGCCAGGCCCACGTATCCGGAGCTGCCGGTGATCTGGAAGATCTGCTGGGGCACCGCGACCACGGCCAGCTGGGAGCCGATGACCGTGACGATGTTGCTGGTCCACAGTCGCCGGAAGTCGGGGTAGCGCAGCGGGGTGGTGTCGGCGAGCAGCTTCACCGCGAAAACGGTAGTGAACCGATCATGGGATCAATAGGGCGAAAAGTCCTGCTGTGGGGCGCATCACATCACGGCTGCAAACGTTCCACACGCATGCCTTCGTCGCCGATGCGCGCCACGATCCGGTTGTGCAGCCGGCCCCGGCGGCCCTGCCAGAACTCGACCTCGTCGGGTCGCAGCAGGTAGCCGCCCCAATGCGGCGGCACCGGGATGTCGTCCACCTCGGCGAAACGCTCGGTGGTCTCGGCCAGGATCCGGTCCAGTTCGGCCCGGCTGCCGATGGGCCGGGACTGCTGGGACGCCCAGGCGCCGAGCTGGGAATCGCGGGGGCGCGAGCGCCAGTAGACGGTGGTCGTCTCGATCGGCGTGCGCTGAACCGCGCCGCGAACGTGCACCTGCCGGCCCAGCGCGGGCCAGAGAAAAGTGGCCGCGGCGAACGGCACCCCGGCCAGCTGGGCGCCCTTGGCGGAGTCGTAGTTGGTGTAAAAAGTCACACCCGCGGGCGAGAGGCCCTTGCACAGCACGGTTCTGGCTACCGGGCGCGGGGTACCCCCGGACAGTGCGACAGTGGCGAGAACCATGGCGTTGGGTTCGGCGATGCCGACCGCCGTGGCCTGCTCGATCCAGTGCCGCAGCAACGGTTCCCAGCCTCCGGCCAGCCATGATTCATCGAGATCGGTGTCCTCGCCACTGCCGGAGTGCAGTACCCCGTAGTCCACTCGCATGCCCGCGAGGTCGGTGGTCGAGACGTTGTCGGCCGGGTTGCGGCCGGCCGGGTAATTGTCCTCCGCCTGCATGGGCCAGACGTTACTCCGGGGTAGCAAAGAGTTATCGTTTTCCTGATCGGCATGCGCCCGGCGAGCCATCTCATCGACGAGAACTATGCCGATCCTTTCGAGCGACCTGCAAGCAGTCGCTACGGAGTCGTAGCGCAAGGAGAGTCCCAACATGACTACCGCCGTACCCAGTGATTTCGTCAGTGGCCTCGAGGGCGTGGTGGCGTTCACCACCGACATCGCCGAGCCGGACAAGGACGGCGGTGCGCTGCGCTACCGCGGCGTCGACATCGAAGACCTGGTCGGCGGCCGGGTGACCTTCGGCGATGTGTGGGCCCTGCTGGTCGACGGCGAATTCGGTCGCGGCCTGCCGCCGGCCGAGCCGTTCCCGCTGCCCGTGCACACCGGCGACGTGCGCGTCGACGTGCAGGCCGGCCTGGCCATGCTGGCCCCGATCTGGGGCTACGAGCCGCTGCTGGACATCGACGACGAAACCGCCCGGGAGAACCTGGCCCGCGCCTCGGTGATGGCGCTGTCCTACGTGGCGCAGTCCGCGCGCGGCATCTACCAGCCCGCGGTCCCGCAGAAGAAGATCGACGAGTGTTCCACCGTCACCGAGCGCTTCATGACCCGCTGGAAGGGTGACCCGGATCCGGCGCACACCGAGGCCATCGACGCCTACTGGGTCTCCGCCGCCGAGCACGGCATGAACGCCTCCACCTTCACCGCCCGCGTCATCGCCTCCACCGGCGCCGACGTGGCGGCCTCGCTGTCCGGCGCGATCGGCGCCATGTCCGGCCCGCTGCACGGCGGCGCCCCGGCCCGCGTGCTCCCGATGATCGAAGCGGTCGAGAAGAGCGGCGACGCACGGGCTCTGGTCAAGGGCATCCTGGACCGCAAGGAGAAGCTGATGGGCTTCGGCCACCGGGTCTACCGGGCCGAGGACCCGCGCGCCCGCGTGCTGCGCGCGACCGCGCAGCGCCTCAACGCGCCGCGCTACGAGGTGGCCGCCGCGCTGGAGCAGGCCGCGCTGGCCGAGCTGCGCGAGCGTCGTCCGGACCGTGCCATCGAGACCAACGTGGAGTTCTGGGCCGCGGTGATCCTGGACTTCGCCGAGGTCCCGGCGCACATGATGCCCGCGATGTTCACCTGCGGCCGCACCGCCGGCTGGTGCGCGCACATCCTGGAGCAGAAGCAGCTGGGCAAGCTGGTTCGCCCGGCTGCCATCTACACCGGCCCGGCGCCCCGCAAGCCCGAAGAGGTCGCGGGCTGGTCGAACGTAGCCCACTCCTGAGTCGTAGCTGGACCGGCGAGCCGGGCACTCGGGACAACTGTTCCGGTGCCCGGCTCGTCGCATATCCGGCGCCGTTGCCGGACCGTCAGGGCTTGGGCGCGGGGGTGAAGACGCCGAACCGGTTGCCGGAGGTATCGACCAGGTAGGCGAAGACCAGGCCGTCCGGGGCGGTGGTGGCGGGCTGGATCACCTTGCCGCCCAAGCGTTCCGAGTGCGCGACCGTGGCGGCCACGTCCTGGACCAGGACCAGGAAGATCGCGTGATTGTCCGCGGGGTCGGTGGAGTGCGCGATGCCGCCGCTGGGGATCTCGCTGCCGGCGTATTTGATGAGGTCGTAGCCGTCGAGCTGCGGGTCTCCGGTGAAGTTCCAGCCGAACAGTTCGCCGTAGAACCGCTGGGCCTGTTCCGGCCGGTCGCTGCCGATCTGGAACCACGAAACGGTGTTGAGGGCTGGGGTAGTCATAGATCTCTCCGGTCGAGTCGATGTGATCGCTTGCGGGACAACGATCAACCCGGCCGGCGACAACCCCCTGTCGGTGTTTCCGGAATTCTTCAGGCGCGGCGGCTCACAACGCGACCGCTCGGATCTCCTGGTCCGCCGGCGCGCAGGGATAGCCCGCACGCGACCGGACCGGCGCGGGCAGGTCGGTCAGCGCGAGTGTGCGCATGCGGTCCAAGCGGAAGATCCGGAACCCGTCGCGCAACCGGCACCAGGCGATGAGATACCAGCCGTGCGTTCCGCTCAAGAGTTCGGTCGGCTCGACGGTGCGCTCGCTGGCCTGTCCGTGCTGGTCCAGGTACCCGATGCGCAGCACCAAGCTGCGCTCGATCGCGTGCCCGATCACCGGCGGAATCTCCGGCGCCGCGAGCGCGCCGGGTGGATCGACCAGCCGGACCCGGGCCGCGAGATCGCGCGCCGCGGCGGCGTTGCGTTCCGGCATGGCGGCCAGCACCTTGCCCAGCGCGCTGCGCCCGGCCTGGTCGAACGGTCCACCTTTGTTGCGCGCCAAAGCGAGCGCGAGCGCGACAGTTTCGGCCGCGGTGAAGTTCAAGGGCGGCAACGACATACTCTTCTCGAGCGCGTAGCCGCCGCGCCGCCCCACATCGGCGTAGATGGGAATGCCCGCTTGTTGTAGCGCGGCGATATCGCGTTCGACGGTGCGCACACTGACTCCATGACGCTCGGCGAGCTGGCGCGCCGTGCGCAGGCGGGGCGAAATCGCCCGGAGCTCTTCGACGATCGCGTACAACCGATCCGTCCGGTTCACGCAGTCACCGTAGACCTGCCCACCGACAAGTTCGGTCGGCGTTGTTACCGTTCTCGTTCCGGCAGATCCAGCACCAGCCGTGCGCCGCCGAGCGGACTGTCCTCGAAATAGGCGCGGCCGCCGTGCAATTGGGCCTGCTGGGCGACCAGGGCCAGGCCGAGACCGGACCCGCCCTTGCTGGCTCGGCTGCCGCGGTAGAACCGGTCGAAGACGGCCGCGCGTTCCGCGGCGGGGATGCCCTCGCCGTCGTCGTCGATGGTGATCATGATGTGCCCGTCGGGCATTCGGTGCGCCGAGACCAGCGCGTGCGTCGCGCGGCCGTGCTTGACCGAGTTGGCCAGGGCGTTGTCGACCGCCAGCCGCAGCCCGGCGGGCAGACCGCGGGTGATGAGCTCGGCGTCGCTGTCGATGCTGACCTTCAGGGCCGGGAAGTGCCGCATCGCGTCGTGCGCCGCCTGGTCGCACAGGTCGCCCACGTCGGTGGCGACGTGATCGCGTTCATGGGTGAGATCGCCTGTCGCCAAACGTTCCAGCGCGGCCAGAGTGGTTTCCACCCGGCCCTGGCTGCGCTGTAAATCGGTGAGGATCTCGATGCGCTGGGCTTCGTCCAGATCCAGGGTGCGCAGTACTTCCAGATCGGTGCGCATCGCGGTGAGCGGGGTGCGCAGCTCGTGCGCGGAGACGGCGGCGAAATCGCGGGCGGTCTCCAGGGCGGCGGCGGTCTCGGCCTGCGCCTCGTCGACGCGCGCCAGCATGGTGTTCACCGCGTCGGCCAGTTGCTCGGCCTCGCGGACGCCCGAACCGTCCACGGGCGCGGGGGGATCGGCGGGGTCGGCGAAACCGCTGCGCCCGGCGACCTGGCGGGTGAGCCGCACGATGGGGCGGACCGCGCGGCCGGCCAGCAGCCAGCCCAGCGCGGCGGCCGCGGCGATGGCGATCAGCGCTCCGGCCAGCACCCACTGCCGCTGCTCGGCGGTCGCCCGCGCGGCTTCCTCGGCGGGAATGCCGAGGGTCACGACCCGGCCGGCGGGCTGGTTCTCGGTGGTGCTGAGCAAGCGGTAGGAGCTGCCGTCGACCATCGCGGTGTGGAAACCCATTTGGCCCTGCGGCAATTGGATCTGGCTACTGGCCGCTACCGCGCCCTTGTCCCGGACGGTGACGGCGATGTCGTTGTTCAATCCGGTCAGGCCGATCAACCGCACGGCGACCACCGGGTCGATCAGCACCAGCCGCGAAGCCAGCCGCAGCTGCTGATCGCTCTGCTGCAAATTGTTGCGCTCGATCGCGCGAATACTGATCAGGCTCAACAGGGTAACGATGATGATCGCTCCCATCGCCGCGGCGCCCGCGACCCGGGTGCGCAGTGAGAACGCCTTCATTTCGGTGGCCGCAGCACGAATCCGACGCCGCGTATCGTGTGCAAAAGCCTTGGCGTGTCCTCGGTTTCGAGTTTGCGCCGCAAATAGCCGACGAAGACGTCGACGACATTCGTGTCCGCGGCGAAGTCGTAACCCCACACCAATTCCAGCAGCCGCTCCCGGCTCAGCACCACGCCGGCATTGCGGGCCAGCGTGGACAGCAACTCGAATTCCCTTTTGGTGAGCTCGATTTCCTGCCCGTTAAGCAGCGCCCGATAACCCGCCTCGTCGACCTCGAGCGGTCCGACGGAGATGGCGCCCGGAGTCTCCGGCGCCGGAGCATCCGAGCGCCGCCGCAGCAGCGCCCGGATCCGCGCCACCAATTCGGCCAGCACGAACGGTTTGACCAGGTAGTCGTCGGCGCCGGATTCCAGCCCCGCTATCCGGTCGTCCACCGACGCGCGGGCGCTGAGCACGCAGATCGGCACCTCGTTGCCCATGGCCCGCAGCGCCGTCACCACCCCGGCCCCGTCCAGCACCGGCATGTTCATGTCGAGGACGATCGCGTCGGGCGCGTGCTCGTTCACGCTGCGCAGGGCGGCTGCCCCGTCCCGGGCGACGAGCACCCGGAAACCGGACAGCCGCAGTCCGCGCTCGACCGAAGCGAGCACGTCCTCGTCGTCGTCGACAACAAGCACCGTTGGGTTAGCCGTCACAGGGTCATTGTGCCGCGCCAACTCGGCTGGTTCGGTCAAGGCAAACTCAGTAGGTGTGGCAGACGGCCGCAACCTCGGCGATGGTGTTGGCGAGGCCCGCCGCCCGCGGATCGTTCTGCGCCTGTGCGGCGGCGTCCGGGTTCTCATCGATGATGCGCTGGAACTCGGCGCGCCGCTGCTCCACCGGGAGATCGAACTTGGCCTTCAGTTCGGCCTTCTGCGATGGGTTGTTGTCGAGAATATTGGCCAGGGCGGGCGCCTTGGCGTGCAGCGCGGCGTCGACCTGCGCGAAGGTGCAGTTCGAATTCAGCAGCGGGGCAGCCAGTTCCATCGGACCGGCGCTCGCCACACCTGGGGCGAGCAGCACGGCGACCGCACCCGCACCGCCGGCGAGCAGGGCGATGGTGGGGCGAGCAGGAAAACGCATCATGAAGAAACTCCCGAGAATCGAGGGGTTGCTGATCGCCTCGACGCTATGCCCTCGCTCTGGCCCGCGCCTTAACCCCGAATGAGAAAGCTCTGAGGAGAGCCGGATTCGCTACGGGGTGATGCGCGGGAATTCCCCCGTGTCGGCCTTGGTCGTGATGATCTGATCGGCCAGCGCCACCAGCACCGACGGGTCCTCGATGGTCGAGGGGACGTCGTAGTCGTCGCCCGCGCTGATCTGCCGGATCGTCTTGCGCAGGATCTTGCCCGAGCGGGTCTTGGGCAGGCCCGCGACGATCACCGCGTCGGCCAGCTGCGCGATCGCGCCGACCTGGTCGCGGACGCGCCGGGTCAGGTCTACGCGCAACTGCCCGGGATCGACCGAGATGTTCTCCTTGAGCACCACATACGCGATCGGGATCTGGCCTTTGAGCTCGTCCGGCAGCCCGATCACCGCGCATTCGGCGATGGCGGGATGCCCGGCGATGGCGGCCTCGATACTGCCCGCGGACAGGCGGTGGCCGGCCATGTTGATCACGTCGTCGCTGCGGCCGAGGACGAACAGGTACCCGTCCTCGTCGAAATAGCCGGAGTCGCCGCTGAGGTAATGCCCGGGAAAGGCCTCCATATAGGAGCGGGTGAAGCGCTCGTCGTCGCGCCACAGCCCGGTCAGGGTGCCCGGGGGCATGGGCAGGCCGATCACGATGTTGCCCTCGACGCCCGCCGGCACCGGGTTGCCCTCGGCGTCCAGCACCCGCAGGCGGTAACCGGGCACCGGCACCGAGGCCGAACCCGCCTTGATCGGAAGTTGTTGCAGGCCGAGCGGGTTGGCGCAGATCGGCCAGCCGGTCTCGGTCTGCCACCAGTGATCGACCACAGGGCAGTCCGGCCGGGTGTCGAGCAAGGTGCGGGTGGCCCACTCGAAGGTCGCCGGATCCAGCCGCTCGCCGGCGCAGAACAGGGCGCGCAGCGAGGACAGGTCGTAGCGGTGCGCCAGCGTCGCCTCGGCGTCGGCCTTGCGGATGGCGCGCAACGCGGTCGGCGCGGTGAACAGCACCCGCACCTGATGCTGCTCCACGACCCGCCAGAAGGCGCCCGCGTCGGGGGTGCCGACCGGCTTGCCCTCGTAGAGCAGCGTGGTCGCGCCGACCAGCAGCGGCGCGTAAACGATGTAGGAGTGCCCGACGACCCAGCCGACATCGGAAGCGGCCCACATGACTTCACCCGGGCCCACGTCATAGATATTGCGCATGGACCAGGCCAGCGCCACCGCGTGCCCGCCGTTGTCGCGCACCACGCCCTTGGGTTTTCCGGTGGTGCCGGAGGTGTAGAGGATGTAGAGCGGATCGGTCGCGGCGACCGAGACCGGGTCGGCGAACGGCGCGTCGCGCACCGCGTCCGACCAGTCCAGCCAGCGCACCGCCACGGTCGCCGCGGAGCTCGGCAGCGACTCGGTCGCCTCCTGCATCTCGGCGAATTTCATGGTCGGGAATTGCGGCCGTTGTTTGACGATCACATGACGAGGCGTGGTGGTCTCGGCAAGGTCCAACGCCTGCAACACGATCGGCGGGTAGTCGATCTTGCGGCCGGGTTCCAGGCCGCCCGAGGCTGTGATGATGAGCACTGGCTCGGCGTCGTCGATGCGGGCCGCGAGCTCGGGTGCGGCGAAGCCGCCGAAGACCACCGAGTGCACCGCGCCGATGCGCGCGCAGGCCAGCATGGCGATCACGGCTTCGGGGATCATCGGCAGGTAGATGACCACGCGGTCACCGACCCCGACGCCCAGCCGGGTCATCGCGCCCGCGAATTGGGCCACCGCGTCGAGCAATTCGGCGTAGGTGAATTGCCCCCTGGTGTCGGTCATAGCAGAGTCGTATATTAGGGCGGGCTGGTTCGCTCGGTTGTCGCTGCCGCCGTGCACGTGCCGATCGAGTGCGTTGTAGGAGGTGTTGAGGCGAGCATCCGGGAACCATCGGGGCACGGGTCGCGCTGCGGTGTCGACGATTTGAGTCGGCGCCACATCCCAGTCGATCGCCTCCGCGGCGCTGGTCCAGAACTCGGCGGGATCCACCAAGCTGGTCTGATAGACCGGTCGGTAGTCGTGCTGCGCACCCACTCCTGTGACTCCCTAGCCCTCGCCTCGATACCCGCCTCGATAGATCTGGATGATTGTGGCAGACTTCACGCGACACCCGGGTGGGTGTCGTGACCTTTGCTTTTGCCTGGAATGGGCTGGTCAAGGCCCGTAGTCCACCTCGGGGTCACCCAAGAAGTTATTGATCCGTTAGAATCTGATGTCACTTATTTCGGCCGTCATAGACGCAATTTCTCGGCCAGCCGCAGTTCTCGGCCAGCTTCGCCTGTCGAGCCAGCATGTGATGGCGCATGGTTGGGGCCAGTTTGGAAAGTGAGTGGGAGATGCGTGACGCCGCTAGGTCCGGCAAGAAGCGCTGGGCGCTTGGCAATTGGGACCTGCGCTGGAAGGTTACGGCGGTCCTTGCCGTGCCGCTGGCGGTCGCGGTTGGGCTCGGCGTGTCGAGGATTACCTCAGAGTTTTCCGAAGCCGGTCGACTGAAGGCTATTTCGGAGAACATCGAGGTCATCCCGGCTGTAACCGGTTTGCGTTCGACCTACAACACCGTTGTGGGTTCGCAGTTGATTTCGCTGGCGCCGGGCACGTCCATCGTGTCCGACCAGAACCTGACCGATCTGGACAAAGCCCTGGTCACGGCCGAGGGTGCGCTGAGCGATCTGGATAATCTGCCGAAGGCGCGCGCCGCCTTCGAGTCCATGATCACCCAGGCGAAAGCCACTCGGGCGCAGGGCAAGGCGCCGATACCGAATCCGGCGGACGCGCTAGCCCAGATCGACAAGGCGACCAACGAGTCGGTCACCATCTTGGAGACCGCCGTCTCGCAGGTCAGCGACCCGCAGATGGATGCGGCGAAGCTGCGCCTTGTCGATTCGATCAACACCCGAGGCACCCTGCTGCCCGAGCTCGCGGCGTTCAGCGAGGTGCTGCGCGGCTCGCTCAACACCGGTCTGTCGAACTTCTTCACCAGCGCGAACACCGAGCGGCAGCTGCTCAACATGCTCTCGCACCGCTTCCCCGCGGACGATCCGGCGATCGCCGACCTGCGGGCGGGCGTGGACACCCGGGTCTCGCTGGCGAGCAGCCCGGACATCGCGGCGGGCAAGATCCCGATCGGCGAGTTGAAGAACTCGATGACGACCAGCCTGGACGTCTACGACCGCATCATCGCCAAGGCCACCAAGGACATCGACGCCGCCATGTCGCGGCTGTCGTCCAAGGCCAACACCGACGCCTGGACCTACACCGCGGTCGTGCTCGCGACCATTCTCGCGGCGCTGTTGCTCGCGGTGTTCGTCGCCCGCTCGATGATCGTGCCGCTGCACCGCCTGCGCCTCGCGGCCCTGCGCGTCGCCGAGAGCGACCTGCCGCACGAAGTCGCCCAGCTCCGTAACGGCGCCGCCCCGGAAGACGTGCC
The DNA here is from genome assembly GCF_040681285.1 of Nocardia sp. NPDC051832. Classification (NCBI taxonomy): domain Bacteria; kingdom Bacillati; phylum Actinomycetota; class Actinomycetes; order Mycobacteriales; family Nocardiaceae; genus Nocardia; species Nocardia sp. NPDC051832. The sequence goes on along the minus strand of NZ_JBFAYL010000001.1, from coordinate 626,701 downwards.
GCTGGAACCGATGCCGGTGCGCAGCTCCGAGGAGATCGGCCAGCTGGCCCGCGCCGTCGACGATATCCACGGCCAGGCGCTGCGTCTGGCCAGTGACCAGGCGCAGATGCGTTCGCAGGTCAACGACATGTTCGAGACCTTGGCGCGGCGCTCGAAGTCGCTTGTCGACCATCAGCTCAGCCTGATCGAGGCGATGGAGTACGACGAGAAGGACCCGCGCCTGCTCGAAAACCTCTTCCGCCTGGACCATCTCGCCGCGCGTATGCGCCGTAACGGTGACAACCTGCTGATTCTGGCCGGCACCAAGCAGCGCCGCGCCAAGTCCGCCCCGGTCGAGATCGCCGACGTGCTGCGGGCCGCGATCTCCGAGGTCGAGGACTACGAGCGCGTGAAGCTCGGCGCGACGCCGCGCGGTTCGCTGATCGAGCCCGCCGCCTCGGACCTGGCGCACCTGTTCGCCGAGCTGCTGGACAACGCGCTGCGCGCCTCGCCGCCGGAGACGGACGTGAAGTTCACCTTCGCGCAGGCGCACGACCAGGGTCTGCTGATCGAGGTCGCCGACCGCGGCATCGGTATGCCGCCCGCCGAAATGGTCGAGATCAACCGGCGTTTGGAGCAGACCGCCGAGCCGGGCCCCGATACCGCCCGCCACATGGGTCTTTTCGTGGTCGGCCGATTGGCCGAGCGGCACGGTCTGACCGTGCGGCTGCGCCCGACCTTCGACACCGCGCGCGATCCGGGTGTAACGGTCACGGTCCATGTCCCGGTAGGCCTGATCGTGCACGGCAAAGCAAGTGTCCAGCAAACGACGCCGGCGGCTCCGGCCGCCGCGGAGCGCCCGCGTCCGTCGGCGCCTTCGTCGATGCAGATGCGGGCGATCCAGCGGACACCGCAGGGCAACGTCATGGTGACGGTGGATCCCGGTGTCAGCGGCCCGATCGACGCACCGAGCGTGCAACCGCCGAGCACTCCGGTCGGCGGCGGCGGTCTGCCGCAGCGCCAGCCGGGTTCGGCCGCGGCCGCCGCCGGTATGCGCCAGGAAGGCGCGCAGTCCGGTCCGACCCTGCGCCCGGCGCCGGGTCAGGCGCAGAACGGTCCGCAGCGCGGCAAGCTCGCCGCGGCCAGCCTGCCCAAGCGCAACCTGGCCGGCGGCCCGCCGCCGCGGCAGCCGGGCACGCCCGAGCCGACCGTCTCCAGCGCGTCCGGCGGGCTGCCCCCGCGTGACGCCAACGGCGGTCTGCCGCAACGGCAGCCGGGCGGCAACGGCGCGCCGCAGCCCACCGGTGGTGGTCTCCCGCAGCGTCAGCCAGGCGCCAATGGCGCCCCCGGGCGCACACCGGACGCGGGCTTGCCGCAGCGTGATCCGTCTGCCGGTGGTCTGCCCTCCAGGCAGGCGCCGCAGCGGGATGCCACTCCGATCGCACCGGCCGCCAGCGGTTTGCCGCAGCGGGAGCCGGGCGTGAACGGCCCCACGGTCAAGGGTGCGACGGTGCAGCCGCCGCGGGTGAATCCGCCGGCCTCGCGGGAATCCGCGCTGCCGCAGCGGGACCCGGGCGCAGGCTCGATGCCGCAGCGTCCGGCCGCCTCGACCGGTTTGCCGCAGCGTCAGCCGTCCGGCTTACCGCAGCGTGATCCGGCCGCGGGTGGTCTGCCGCAGCGTGATCCTGCCTCGGGTGGTCTGCCGCAGCGTGATCCGGCCGCCGGTGGTCTGCCGCAGCGGGATCTCGCCGCCGGTGGTCTGCCACAGCGGGAGCCGTCCGGTGGATTGCCACAACGGGATCCGGCCGCCGGTGGTTTGCCGCAGCGTGATCCGGCCGCGGGTGGCTTGCCGCAACGTGAGCCTTCCACTGGTGGGCTGCCACAGCGTCAGCCCGCCGCTGCCACGCCGCCGCAGCGTGAGCCGGGCGGTCTGCCGCAGCGTCAGCCGGGGTCCTCGCCCCTGGGTCTGCCGCAGCGGGAGCCGGGCGCCTCGCCGCTGGGTGGTGGTTTGCCGCGACGCGAGCCCGCCGCGACCGATCTGCCGCAGCGGGAACGCGGTGCGGCCGACGTCGCCGACAGCGCGTTGTCTTCCGGCACACCGGATTCGCAGGCTCCGGCCCGCGACCCCGGCAAGCACAGCATGCGCTCGGATCCGGCCAAGGCGGCCTCGTTCTTCCAGACTCGACTGCAGCCCGCGGTCGAAACCGGATCGGCGATGGACAGCCCGATTTTCGCCGAAATGATGTCGGCGTGGCTCTCGGATCCGAACCCGGACCGGTCCCAGGTGGCCGCCGCCTTCGAATCACCGGGTGACGAAGGTTGGCAGGCCGCACGGCGGGCCTCCGAGGCGCAAGCCGAGAAAAAGACCGCCGCCGGGTTGCCGCAACGCGATCCGGGCGGAAGGCTGGTCCCCGGCGGTGTCACCGGTGCCGCCCGGGAACGGGCACCCCGCCGCGATCCGGAAATGATCAGGTCCAGCTTGAGTCGTCACCAGCAGGGCGTCCGGGATGGCCGCTCAATGAAAGCACCCCTAACCGGAGAAGGAGACCGATGAACCCCGATCTAGGTGGTACGAATCGTCAACTGGATTGGCTGGTTTCGAACTTCGCCAACGAGGTTCCTGGCGTAGCCCATGCCGTCCTGGTTTCGGCCGATGGCCTACTCATGGCCGCGAGCGCTCAGCTGCCCGTCGACCGCGCCGAGCAGCTCTCGGCCGTCACCGCGGGGCTCGCGAGCCTCTCGGTGGGTGTCTCGAACTTGTTCGAGGGCGGCACCGTGCTGCAGTCGGTCGTCGAGATGGAGCACGGTTACCTGCTGCTCATGGCGGTCGGTGACGGGTCCTACCTCGCGGTGCTGACCAACACGTCCTGCGATATCGGACAGGTCGGCTACGAAATGGCTTTGTTGGTCGAGCGTGTGGGCCAGACAGTGCAGGCCACGCCACGCGTCACGATGGGTTCCTGATGGTGGGATGGACATAGAAGATCACCGCGTGGGGAGCGCCGAGCCGAGCCTCGTCCGCCCATACTCACTGACTGGCGGCCGCACCCGGCCGGCGGTCGAGTTGGCGTTGGAAGCTCTCGTCGCATCGCATCCGGTCGCCCTGGAGCGGCAGTTCGAACTGACCAACATCGAGACGTCAATCGTGGAGTTGTGCAGAGAATCGCCGTCCGTCGCCGAACTCTCGGCGCGTCTGAGCATTCCGATCGGGGTGGCCCGAGTTCTCGTGGCCGACCTGATCGAAGCCGGGCATGTCCGAGTTTCGGCGACTTTGAAAGACGATTCCAGCGACGATGAACGTCGCGAGCTGATCGAAAGGGTTCTCAGTGGACTCCGGCGTATATGATTCGACGGCGCATGTCGATACCCGCACCAGTAAGCCGACCTCGGCGAAGATCGTGGTCGCCGGTGGTTTCGGTGTAGGCAAGACCACGCTGGTCGGTGCCGTCTCGGAGATCGTTCCGCTGCGCACCGAGGCCTTGGTGACCAACGCCAGTACCGGAATCGACAATCTGACCGGCATTCCGATGAAGTCGACCACCACGGTGGCGATGGACTTCGGCCGGATCAGCCTCGCCGACGACCTGGTGCTGTACCTGTTCGGCACACCCGGCCAGTACCGGTTCTGGTTCATGTGGGACGACCTGATCCGCGGCGCCATCGGCGCGGTGGTGCTGGTCGACACCCGCAGGCTCGAGGACAGTTTCGCGGCCGTCGACTACTTCGAGGCGCGCAACCTACCGTTCCTGGTGGCGCTCAACGAATTCGACGACGCACCGCGCTATCCGATCGAGGACATCCGGCAGGCCCTCGCGGTCTCCGCGGATGTGCCGATCCTCTCGATCGACGCCCGCCGGCGCGAGCCCGCCAAGCAGGCGCTGGTCTCGCTCACCGAGTACGCGCTGCGCAAGGTGATGCAGGGCTACTGACCGAGCTACTGCCCCGGCGGCGCCGGGGTGGTAGCTGAGTACCCTCGTTCCCGTGCGAATCTCAGCGCGGGAATTACTCGAGCAGCTGCTCGACGCGGGCTCGTTCGTCAGTTGGGACCGGCCACCGCTGCAGGTGGCCGGTACTCCGCGATATCGCGACGAGTTGCGCCGAGCCGCGCAATCCGCGGGCGTCGACGAGTCGGTGCTGACCGGCGAAGGCATGCTGCGTGGACGCCGGGTCGCCGTAATCGCTTGCGAGTTCGGGTTTCTGGCGGGATCAGTCGGGGTGGCGGCGGCGGAGCGGATCGTCACGGCCGTCGAACGCGCCACCGAGCTCGGCCTGCCCCTGATCGCCTCACCGACCTCCGGCGGCACCCGGATGCAAGAGGGCACAGTCGCTTTCGTGCAGATGGTGAAGATCGCGGCGGCGGTAGCGGTGCACAAGTCAGCGGGTCATCCCTATCTCGTCTACTTGCGCGACCCCACCATGGGCGGCGTGTTCGCCTCCTGGGGTTCACTGGGCCACATCACCTTCGCCCAACCGGGCGCGCTCATCGGCTTCCTCGGCCCGCGCGTCTATAAAGCCTTGTACGACAAGCCGTTTCCGGAGGGTGTGCAAACCGCCGAGAACCTCTACCGCAACGGCGTCATCGACGGTGTACTCCCGACCCCCATCTTCCGCCGTGTCGCCCACCGAGCCCTGAGCGTCCTCAGCGGCGAAATCTCCACGAGCCCAGTCGCGGGCCGAGCCATCCCGACCACGACAGCCGACGATCTCGGTACTGATCCAGAGCATCCACAGACCGGTTCCGTGCCTGGCGAGCGTCAGCGGGCTGGTTCTGTGTCTGGCGAGCGTCCACAGGCCGGTTCCGGGCCCGCCGCGGTCCCGGCGTGGCAGTCCGTGCTCGCCTCCCGCCGCCCCGGCCGCCCGGGCATCCGCGACCTCTTACGCCATGTCACACAACGGGTTCCGCTGAGCGGCACCGGTCAGGGGGAGTCCGACCGCACGGTCGTGCACGCCTTGGCGCGCTTCCGCGGCCAGCCCTGCGTCGTCTTCGGCCACGACCGCTCCGGCCAGCAGGGTGAGAACACCATGGGCCCGGCCGCCCTCCGCGAGGCCCGCCGCAGCATGGCCCTTGCCCAGGAACTGCGCGTACCCCTGGTCTTGGTCATCGACACCGTCGGCGCGGCACTGTCCAAAGAAGCCGAAGAACGCGGCCTCGCCCCCGAAATCGCCCGCTGCCTGGCCGATTTGACGACACTGAACACCCCGACCGTCTCGGTGCTCCTGGGCCAGGGCACCGGCGGCGGCGCTCTGGCCCTGCTCCCCGCCGACCGTGTCCTCGCATCCGCCAACGCCTGGCTGGCGCCGCTACCCCCAGAGGGCGCCAGCGCCATCGTCTACCGCGACACCGACCACGCCCCCGACCTGGCCACCGCCCAGCGCATCCGCGCAGCCGACCTCCGCACCGACGGAATAGTCGATCGCATCGTCCCCGAACTCCCCGACGCCGCAGACGAACCCACCGACTTCGCCCGCCGAATGGTCCACGCCATCGCCGAAGAACTCGCTCACCTCCGCACCCAACCCGCAGACCATCTACTCAGCATGCGCCACCAGCGCTACCGCCGACTCGGCCTGCCCTCCCAGTAGTGACTGACCGAGCCGCGCCGCGCGCAGTCACTCTCAGTGCTGTAATCAGTTCCATCACAGCGCTGCCCGCGCTTCCCGGCCGGACTGTTACTCACCACGGCGGTCGCCTGTTCGGCACAGGCCTAGTCTTCGCCGAGCCAGGCGGGGTGCCAGAGGCGGCCGGTTTCGGTCCAGTTCATGAAGCGGACGGCGCCGATGATTTTGGGGGTTACCCAGACGGCTTCTTTGCGTTCTTCGGGGGTGAGGTCGTTGTCGAAGGGGCTGGTTTTGCGTTCGAGTTTGTGCAGGCGTTTGGCGAGGTCGCGCATTACCTCGTCGCCGAAGCCGGTGCCGACGCGGCCGACGTAGATCAACCTGCCCTCATGGGGGATGCCGACGAGCAGGGATTTGAAGTCGCGGGCTGCGCTGCGCCGGTAGCCGCCGACCACGACCGCGAGGGTGCGCCAGTTGCGTTGTTTGACCCAGGAATGGCCGCGTTTGCCGGGAAGGTAGACCGAGTCCTTGCGTTTGGCGATGACGCCTTCCAGGCTTTGGTCCTGGCTGTATCGCAGGGCGGCTGCGCCGGGGCCGTCGAGGCGCGGCGGGACCTGCATGGCGGGGGCGGTGGCGGCGAGGGCTTCCAGGACGCGGCGGCGGTCGGCGTAGCGTTTGCGCACCAGGGAGGTGCCGTCGAGGTAGAGCACGTCGAAGGCGACGAAGACGGCGCGGGCGGCATCGGCTTGCAGCAGACCGAGATTGGCGATGCCGTGGTCGTCGAAGACGACGGCCTCGCCGTCCAGAACGACGTCGTGGCCGGACAGTTCGTCGGCGATCGGGCCGATGCCGGGGTAGCGGCCGGTCACCACGTTTCCGCGGCGACTGCGCAAGGTCAGTGTGCCGGAGGAGATTTCGGCGATCAGGCGGAAGCCGTCCCATTTCGTCTCGAACGACCATTCGTCGCTGTCGAGTTCGGTGACATCGCCTTCGGTCGCGAGCATCGGTTCCAGGCCGCGCGGGAACGGGGCCGAAGCCTGTCGCGAGACTTTCTCCGGCCGGATCCCGTTCGGCTCCGCCGCACCACGTTTCGCCTGCTTCGCCGGGGCGTCGGTCGCGTCCGGGTTCTGCTCCCGCATCAGATGCATGAGCCACTGATTGCCGTTGGTCTGGATCAGCGCATAGCGCCCGGTGAGCCGCGCGCCGTGGAATCGGACGATGACCTCGTCGGCACGCCACTTCTCGGTCTCGTAGGTGCCGGTATCCCAGATCGTCATCTCGCCCGCGCCGTACTCGCCCTTGGGGATGGCGCCGTGGAAATGCAGGTACTCCAGGGGATGGTCCTCGGTGTGCACGGCGAGGCGGTTCTGCTCCGAGGAGGTCGGCGGGCCCTTCGGCACCGCCCAGGAGGCGAGCACGCCGTCCCGCTCCAGCCGCACGTCCCAGTGCAGCCGCCGGGCATGATGTTCCTGGACGACGAACCGGTTGCCGTCGGTGCTCTGCGGTGGTGCGGCGGGTACCGGCTCCGGCGTGCGCTTCGGATCGCGCATCGACCGGTACTTCGTCAGCGCATCGCCTTTCGCGCCGTCCAGCGGGGGATCGAGCTCGGCGAGCAGATCACCGTCGTCCCGCCAGCGCGCCAGAACTTCGTCGAAACGCAAGTGCCGCAGCTTCTTCGGCTTCTCGATCTCGGCCCAGCCGCGTGGTGCGGCGGCGTTCGGCTCGGCCCGCCCGCGCAGCGAATAGGGCGCGATGGTGGTCTTGGCCGGGTTGTTCTGGCTCCAGTCGACGAAAACCTTTCCGGCCCGGACGTTTTTGGCCATCGTGGCGGTGACCAGATCCGGGTGCAGGTGCTCCAGGTTCGTCGCCACCTGTTTGGCGACGGTGGAAGCACCGCCGGGGCTCAGGGTTTTGTCCAGCGGCACGTAGAGGTGAATTCCTTTGCTGCCGCTGGTGACCGGAAACGTGCGGAGCCCGATGCCCTCGACCATGTCGCGCACCAGGCACGCCACCCGCGCACATTCGGCCAGCCCCGCTCCGGGGCCCGGATCCAGATCGAAGACGATCCGCGTGGCGAAGCCGATCTGATCACCGTCGAAACGCCATTGCGGCACATGGATTTCCAGCGCCGCCTGTTGTGCCAGCCAGGCCAGCCCGCCCTCGGAATCGATCACCGGATAGACGGCGCGCCGCGAGGAATGCTCGACGGTGTGGCGTTCCATCCAGTCCGGCGCGTGCGAGGGCAGGTTCTTCTCGAAGAACGAGGATTCCTCGACCCCGTTGGGCCAGCGCTTACGCGTCACCGGACGTCCCGCGATATGCGGCAGCATGGCCGGCGCGATGGCCGTGTAATAGGCGATGACCTCGCCTTTTGTCGTCCCGGTCGCCGGATACAGCACTTTGTCGAGGTTGGTCAGATCAACCTCGACGGGGGCACGGCCCGGGCTACCACCGAACTCGCGGCGGGGAGACATACTTGAATTCTAGTGGCGGGGACCGGCAATCGGTCCCCGCCGCGCGTCAGGCCTGCGAGCCGGGCTGGGAACCGCCCTGCTCCGGCGGCACCGCCTTCTTGGCGGCTTCCTGTACCTTGTCGATCTTGTCCGAGTACTTGCCCTGGGTCTTCTTATCGACGAAATCACCGGCCTTGTCGACCGCGTCGTGGATCTTGTCGGCGTTCTTGGCCGCCATATCCTTACCCTTGCCGACCAGGCCTTTGAGACTGTCCGCGAAACTCATTCCCGGGTCCTTCCTGTCGATCGAGCTCTGAAGTCGAAACCGACTGGTTTCAACCAATATCCTCCCACCAGGGCTTTTCCTCCGCCATACCGGGAAGCGCCTGCGGCTCGATGCGCTGACCGGGCATCGGCACCACGACCTCGGTGCCCGCCTGGCCCGCCGCCCGCACCATCCGCCGCACCGGCTCCGACCAGCCGTGGAACGCGAGGTTGAAGGTCGCCCAGTGGATCGGCACCAGCAGGCCGTGCGCCGGATCGCCGCCGCACAGGTCGGCGTGCGCGCGCACCGCCTCCTCCGGGTTCATGTGCACATCCGGCCAGCGCGTGTCGTAGGCGCCGATCGGCAAGAGCGTCAGATCGAACGGGCCGAGCGCGGCGCCGGCGTCGGCGAAGACCTTGGTGAACCCGGTGTCGCCGCCGAAGTACACCCGCTTGGTCGGGCCGACGATGGACCAGGACGCCCACAGCGTGGTGTTGCGCACCAGCCCGCGCCCGGAGAAGTGCCGGGCCTCGGTGCAGGTGAGCGTCAGGTCGGTGCCGTCCCGTTCCCGGCCCAGCGCGGCCAGGGAAACCGAACCGCCCCAGTCCAATTCGATGATCCGGTGCTCGGGCACGCCCCAGTGCCGCAGGTGCGCGCCGATGCCGAGCGGCACCAGGAACGGGACCGACTGGCCGGCCACCAGTTCCCGGATGGTCGCCTTGTCCAGGTGGTCGTAGTGATCGTGGGAGATGATCACCGCGTCCAGCGGCGGCAGTTCCGACAGCGGCATCGGCACCGGGTGCAGCCGCGCCGGGCCGACCAGCGCGGACGGCGAAACTCGTTCGCTCCATACGGGATCGGTGAGGATGCGATACCCGTCCACCTCGATCAGCGCCGACGCGTGGCCGTACCAGGTGACCGCCAGCTCGGCCGCCTCCGCGGGGGCAGGCGGGGTTTGCAGCGGCACCACGCCGCGCGGGCGACCCGCGTTACGCCGGGTCAGCGCCGAAATCAGCAGGGAGGGAGCCGAACCCGCCGCGATCTGGCTGCTCGGCTCGGAGTTGTGGAACTGCCGGTTGCGGTAGCTCGCGGCGCCGGTCGCGTACGGCGCGATCGCCGACATCGAGGCGCCGATCGCCGACGGGATGTCCCAGACCGCGCGGACCAGCCAGCCGACACCGATGGCGCCGGCCGCGACACCCAATACCTTCTTCGCTTTCATCGCCGTATCCCCTTATCGCCCAACGAATTTGGCCGCACGCTTTTCTTCCCGGGCCAGCCGCCCCTCCTGGGCGTCGGCGCTGCTCCACGCCGCCTCCAGCGCCGCGCGCTGCTGCGCCGTCTCCGGCTCCCGGGTGCCGTCGTCGTTGAGCACCAGTTTGAGGTGCCGCAGCGACAGCGGGGCCAGTTCGGCGATCGACTTCGCCCAGGTCTGCGCGTCCTCGAGGGTGCCGAGACGGTTGGCGAACCCGAAGCTGTACGCGTCCTGCGCCGACACGCTCTCCGCGCCCATCAGGATGCCGCGGGCGGGCCCGCCGCCGATCAGCGACACCAGGCGGCGGATCGTCCATCTATCCACCGAAATGCCAAGCTTCGCAGCGGGAATCGCGATGTAGGACTCCGGCGACATGACCCGCAGGTCCGCGGCGATGGACATCTGCACGCCCGCGCCGATGGCGCCGCCGTTGATCGCGGCGATCACCGGGATCGGCGCGGACTCGATGGTGTGCAGCATGTCCATGTGATCGGACAGGAAGTCCTCGGAGTAGACCCCGGTCAGATCGGCTCCGGCGCTGAACAGCGGCCCGCGGCCGGTCAGGACCAGGACCCGCGCGCCGGAATCGACGGCGGCGAGCACCGCCTCGCGCAGCAGGTTCACCAGTTCCTGGTTGAGCGCGTTGCGACGGTCTTCACGCTGCAATTCGATGGTGACGACATCGCCATCGCGGCTAACTCCGAGCATGCACACTCCCCGGCTCCACGTGTTGATTGATTACCTTTACTGTGCCACAGCCCAGGGCCTTGTTCGCTGAGGGCGTTACGATCACCACTCGTGCCGACAGATTTCGAGATCCTGGTGATCGGTGCTGGTCAGGCTGGACTGTCGGCGGGTTACCACTTGCGGCGGCTCGGTTTGGAGCCGGAGCGCGACTTCCTGATCGTGGACCACGCGCCGGGCCCGGGCGGCGCCTGGCAGTTCCGGTGGCCGTCGCTCACCCTGACCACGGTCAACAAGGTGCACGACCTGCCGGGAATGTCATTCGCCGGAACATTGCCTCCCGGATCGGAGTCGGCGCCGGCGGCGACGGCGGTCCCGCACTATTACGCGCTGTATGAGAAGGAATTCGATCTGCGGGTGCGCCGGCAGGTCAGCGTGAAAGTGGTGTGTGATCGGACCGCGGCGGGGGAGCGGTGCGATGGGCGCGGGGAGATACTGAGCGCTGAGACCGATTCGGCCGGGACGCTGAAGGTGCACGGGCTGATCAATGGGACCGGGACCTGGGAACATCCGTTCATTCCGGTCTATCCCGGCGCTTCGACATTCACCGGCCGGCAATTGCACACCCGCGACTACCGGACCGCTGACGAATTCCGTGATAAGCACGTGGTGATCGTCGGCGGCGGAATCTCGGCGTTGCAGCTGCTCGACGAGATCTCCCAGGTCACCTCGACCACCTGGGTGACCCGCCGCGAGCCGATCTTCCGGGACGAGGAATTCGGCCCGGACGCCGGCCGGGCCTCGGTCGCCGAGGTGGAGGACCGGGTGCGGCGCGGGCTGCCGCCCGGCTCGGTGGTCTCGGTGACCGGTCTGCGCTGGGACGCGCGACTACGCGCCGCCGCGGCCCGGGGCGCGCTCGACCGGCTGCCGATGTTCGCCGCCGTCGAACCCGACGGCGTGCGCTGGGCGGACGGCTCGTTCCAGCGCGCCGACGTGATCCTGTGGGCCACCGGATTCCGCAGCGCCCTGGACCATCTCGCGCCACTGCGCCTGCGCGGTCCGGGCGGCGGCATCACCATGACCGGACGGCTGGCCACTCAGGTCGCCGTCGATCCGCGCATCCATCTGATCGGGTACGGCCCGTCGGCCAGCACCATCGGCGCCAACCGCGCGGGCCGCGCCGCGGCACGGGAACTCGTGGACTATTTGCGCGGGGCGACGGGTGGCCTGGGGATCACTGGTAGCCGGCGGTGAAGGTGTCCGGGTCCGGGCCGATGCGCTCGCCGGTGTCCATCGAGTCGATGGCCGCCATCTGACCTTCGTTGAGTTCGAACCCGAAGACGTCGAAGTTCGAGGCGATGCGCGCGGGCGTGACCGACTTCGGAATCACGATGGTGCCGCGCTGCAGATGCCAGCGGATGATGACCTGCGCCGGTGTCCGGTCGACTTCCGCGGCGATGGCGGTGATGGTCGGGTGATCGAGCAGGGTGCCCTGGCCGAGCGGGCTCCAGGCCTCGGTGGCGATCGCGTTGGCGGCATGGAATTCGCGCAGTTCGCGCTGTCCGAGCCGCGGGTGTAGCTCGATCTGGTTGACCGCCGGGGTCTCGCCGGTCTCGCTGATCAAGCGCTCCAGCTGCGGCACCGTGAAATTCGACACCCCGATCGACCGGATCCGGCCCTGAGTCTTCAAGGCCTGGAAGGCCCGGAAGGTGTCGACGAATTTCCCGGCCACCTCGACCGGCCAATGGATCAGATACAGATCCAGATAGTCCAGGCCGAGCTTGTCCATGCTGACGTCGAACGCCCGCAGGGTGGAGTCGTAGCCCTGCTCCGAATTCCACAGCTTGGTCGTGACATACACCTCGTCCCGGGCGAGTCCGGATTCGCGGATCGCCCGGCCGGTGCCTTCCTCGTTGGCGTAGATGGCGGCGGTATCGATGCTCCGGTACCCCGCCTGCAGCGCGGCCGTCACCACCTCGGTTACCTCGTCCGACGGCACCTGGAACACGCCGAACCCGAGCTGCGGGATCACGTTTCCGTCATTGAGGATGATCGAGGGAATAGCGCAGGTCTCGCTTTTGAAAGTCACTGTTCCGACCGTAGAAGTGCGACGCCCGCCCGTCAACGAACGGCCGGGCGTGTTGCGCCAGGGAAACGGTCCGACCAGTACTTTTTTCGCTAGCCCTTCAGCGCGGGGATCAGGGTGGCGCTGTCGGTGACTATGGCGTGGCCCTGGAACTCGAAGTCCTGATAGGCGCGGGCCATCGCGGGCTCGTCGCGCCCGCCGACGGCATCGCTGACGACGATCGGGATGAAGCCGAGGTCGGTGGAATGCGTGACAGTCGGGGCGATCCCGATCTCGAGGGCGACGCCGACGATCGCGTAGGCGTGGATCCCGAGATCGCGCAGGGTGGCCGCCAGCGGGGTGCCCTCGAAGGCGGACATGGTGGTCTTGTCGAAGACCACCTCGTCGGGGCGCGGCTGGAGTTCCGGGACCAGCTCGAAGGCCGGAGTGTCGCGCTGCAGAATGGGTTTCAGGTCGTCGACGGAGTCGGCGCCCTGCCAGCTCATCGCCATCCGCAGGGCGAAGCGGCCGCTGAGGCGGTGCGGCAGGAAGAAGTGGCGCAGGAAGATGATCGGGTAGCCGCCCGCGCGGGCCGCTTCGACGACACGGACCACGCGCTCGACGATCTCCTGGCCGTCGGGCAGCTGGGAGAGGACGCCGACCTGCATGTCGTAGACGACCAGGGCGAGCTTTTCCGGGGCGCACAGATCGGTGTGTCCCTCGGGAATGTCAAGGCCGTTGCCGAACCGCATCGTCGGTAGCTCCTTACTCGATTCCACCACGACCTGCGTCGAATCTGTTGCACGCAGGGCACTTTCGATCACTCTAGTCCGGCCGCGGGACGATGGCCCGGGCCGCCGCCACGCCCGGGGGGAATCGGCCGTTGTCGCAGGTCACACCGAGCGCTACGGTCGAGTGACCTCGAGGTGGCGGCCGTCCGTGTCCCCGCCGGTTAGCGCCTCGATCGATGCTGGAGCCGAGGATGAGTATCTCCCCTCGCCGGCGCTCGCTGACGCACGCGGTGTACCCACCCGTGGCGCTGATTCAGGCGACGACACTTCGTTTCCGTTCTGCCGTGTACGCGAGGTTGGGCCGTACCCTGGACCCAGTGAACGGCAATCGCATAGCTACCTATGGACTATTCGGGTTGAAGACTGTTCGCAAAGTATCGCTATCACGCACTACCAGCGAGATTCTCCGGCCTATCCGGTGGCGTAGGGCCTCGGCAGTGCTTGTCGCCGTGCTGGTTTCGGGCATATCGCTAACCAATGGCGGAGCACCGGCGCGGGCGGATGCGCCGCTGCGTCCCGACTCCGATCCGTTCTACGCGGCATCGGCCGACCTGAGTTCCGCCCGGCCCGGCGCGGTCATGAAATCGCGGCAGATCGCGCTGTTCGGCCTGCCGCTGCCCGTCCAGGCTTGGCAATTGCTCTATCGCACCAGCGATTCGGCGGGCCGGCCGACGGCGAACATGACCACGGTGCTGATACCGAACGTGCCGTGGCGGGGGCCGGGCGCGCGCCCGCTGCTGTCCTATCAGATCGCCGAGGACAGTCTGAGCACCCGCTGCGCGCCGTCGTACGCGCTGCGCGGCGGCTGGCCGATCGGGCTGAACACCCTGCTCGACGCGCCGTTCATGGCCGACGCGCTGCGGCGCGGCTGGGCCGTGGTGACCAGCGATTACGAGGGGCCGGAGTCGCGCTTCTTCGACGGCGTGACCTCGGGCCGCGGGGTACTCGACGGGATCCGCGCGGCGCGCGAGTTCGCCCCCGGCGATGTCGACGCCACGAGTCCGCTGGGCGCGTACGGCTATTCGGGCGGTGCGTTCGCGACGCTGTGGGCGGCGCAGCTGCAACCGGCGTACGCGCCGGAACTGCGATTCGCCGGTGTCACCTCCGGCGGCGTGCCCACGGACCTGCCCGCCATCGCCCGCGAGGTCGACGGCGGCATGCAGGCCGGGCTGGCGCTGCTCATCGTGCACACCACGGTCCGCAATACGCCGGAGGCCGGTGTGGCGGCGCTACTCAACGATCGTGGTCGCGCCATGCTGATCGAGGACGCCGACGCCTGCGGTGAGGAGCTGATCCTGAAATACAACGGAGCCCGCGTCGCCGATTTCGCGGCGGTCCCGGATCTGCTGTCGCATCCGGCGTTTCGTGCGGCCACCGCCCGGCAGGAACTCGGCGGCACCGCACCCATCGCCCCGATGTACCTGTACCACAGCACCACCGACGGCGTGATTCCCGTCGCGGGCTTCACCGCGCTGACCGAGCGATATTGCGCGCAGGGCGCCGATGTCAGCGTGATCCATTCGGCGCTGCCCGGGCACAACCCGGCCGCCATCGGCGAAGCCTTCGGCGCGATGAGCTATCTCGAGGATCGCTTTGCGGGGGTGCCGGTTCCGGCCGGTTGTCACGCCCGCTGACGTAGACACGGCGCGTACCGGGTAACCGGTACGCGCCGCATCCGAGGGGTGGGACAGTTGGTCTTGTCAGTGCGCCGTCACTTGTTCTCGGCCCACTTGGTGCTGCCGTCCGGCGCGTTGAGCGTCTGGACCAGCTCGATGCCGGCGACGATCAGCGTCGGCCCGCCCGCGATGAGGGTGCCGACCAGTCCGCCGATGGCCGCACCGGTCACGATGGTCGCGATGCCGAAGGCGCCGCCGAGGAAACCGATCAGGCCGATGGCCGCGCCGATCGCGGTGCCGATGAATCCGCCGATGGTGGTCGCGACCGCGAACTGCGTGGTGAACTGATCCATCGCGCGCCGGTTCTCCATCGGCGAGGCGATCGGAGTGACCGGGGTGGCCTTGGCGAAGTCCTTGACCGCGGTCAGCTCGAGCGTCTTGCCGCCATCCTGAACGGCGTGCGGCAGCGGGAATTCCAGGCCGTCGTACCGGAACGACAGCGGCAGCGTGACGACCGCGTTGCCGTTGGCGTCGTTGATATCCACCGAGTTGCCGGCGACCTCGAACGAGCCGCCGGTAAGGGTGGTGATGACCTTGTCGCCCACCAGTTTCGTCTCATATCCGATCTGGGGTGCGGCGGCCGGTTCCGCGGACGCGGTGCCGGAACCGACGGCCACCGCGACTACCAGAGGTATCGCGGCCGCGGTGATCTTACGGAGGAACATTTCCCGGTTTCCCATCTTCATCAGATTCTTGCTAGCCCTACCAACGCCCTGCGAACCGAAAATCCTTCCCCCCGAAGCCATGCAGGTCGGATCTGATCCACGCAACAGTGGCGCCGATGGTCAATTTACCGTGCCAGAGCCGGCGCAGACCCCGGAATCGGGGGCATACCAGCGGGTTTGGAATGCTCGAGAATCACATTGGCAAAACGAGGATTTCAGATCTGACTTTTCGCCTTTTCCAACGCTTTCGCATTGCTTTCGTCTTGTTTCTGGAATGCCTCGGCAATCGAGTCGACGCCGCCGGCGAGGGATTCCACACATTTGCCGAGCGACTCGATGCCCTTCAATCCGGACTCGGCGTCCGGGACGTACTTCTTCGCGAAGTTCTCCCCGATCTCGTCGGCGCCCCAGCATTCACCCTCGGCGTCGACCACGGTCTGCACGTTCTTGATCGCGGCGATGACTTTGTCGGCAACCGTGGTGATGCCCGGCTTCGTCGCCTTGAGCGCGTCCGGGTCGACCTTCAAGGTGGTCACTGGCCGCCCTCCAGGTAGGTGCGGTTGCGGTAGTACTCGTCTTCGTCCTCCGGATGCGGCTCGGCCGGTGCGGCCGGCGCGGCCTCGGGATCCGGAAGCAGCTGGCGCACCAGGTCTTTGATGCTGGGCGCGCCGGGCACCAGATCGGACAGATCAGGGATGTCGGTGCCGAGCTGCTCGACCGAGCCGAACGCACGCTGCGCCTCCTCGCCGGCGAGTTTCGCGGCGGCCTGGGTGGCCTCGGTGATGGAGCCGCCCAGTTTCTCCGGGGTAGTGCGTTTGAACGCCTCGGGATCGACGTGCACCTCGATCGGCACGCCGGCGGAATTGGCGGTGACTCGGATCAGCTTGTCGGTGGACCACGCGGTCACGGTGGCCGTCGCCAGCCGGGCCTGCGCCGCCGCGAATTCCCGCTGCTGCTGCTCGAAGGTGGCGAGCAAGGAATCCACCTCCCCGCGCAGTGCGTCGTTGCGTGCGCGTAGCGCCTCGCCCTCCAGGCCGGCCATGCGGTGATCCCCTCAGTCTCGCTCCGTCAGCTATATGGACGCAGCAGATCGCCTTTCGGTTCCCATCCTGCCCGTTCCAGCTCAGATCGCCCAGTCCAGCAAGACCGAACCCAGGCACACCGCGACGACGATCCCGAGCGCGAGGGCGTCGCGGCGGGTGGGGGAGCTGGGGTGCGCGGTCAGCTGGCCGGTGCCGCCGCGCGCGGTGATGGCCTCGCCGAGCTCGCTGGCCCGGCGGGTGGCCACCGCCATGGCGGCGGTGAGGATATCGATGAGCGCGGCGTCGGCGGCGCGTTCGAGCAGCCGGTCCTTGGGACGCAGTTTGCGGGCCGCGCGCAGGATCCGGATCTCCTCCAGCAGCAGCGGCAGGCTGCGCAGCATGAGGGCGACGACGACGGCCCATTCGTCCACGGGCAGCCGGAGTTTCCGCAGTGGCGCGCCTAATTTCGCCAGGGCGGGGGCGATTTCGCCCATCGGCGTGGTCCAGGCGATCAGGAACGACGCGGTGACCAGAACCAGGCCCAGGACCACGATCCGGGTGTAGTTGAGTACCGGCGCGATTCCCATCGGCGCGGTCAGCAGCGCTCCGATGGCGAAGAGCGCCCAGAGCGCCAGCGGCAGCCGCGGGAGCGTGTTGAGCGGAATCCGGGCCACGACGCCGATCACCAGCAGGAAGACGATGATCGCCCCGAGCAGCAGCCAGGTCGGCCAGAACATCAGCACCAGGCTGATCAGGAAGGCCGCGATCATCTTCGTGCCCGCCCAGAGACTGTGAATCGGGCTGGCCGCGGGGACCTGACGAAACAACACCATGCTCATGCTGGACCTCCGTGCTCGAGCCGCCACGCGGGATCGGACGTTCGCGGTGATGGATCTGAGTGTCGTGCGGCGACATTCGCTCCGCCGGGCAACGGGTCGCGCTCCAGGATGTGGCCGGCCCGCAGGTGCACGGTGCGGTCGCAGACCGCCGCCATATCGGCCACGTCGTGCGAGATGACGATCAGCGTCAACCCGGAATCCCGCAGTTGCGCAAGCAGTTCCACGATATCGGCGCGGCCGGCGGGATCCAGCCCGGCGAGCGGCTCGTCCAGCACGACGACCTCGGGGCGGCAGGTCGCGATCGCCGCGAGCACCACCCGCTTGGCCTGGCCGCCACTGAGCCGTTCGATGGAGTGGGTGACCGTGTACCGATCCAGGCTGACCGCGTCCAGCGCCCGGCCGGCCGCGCCGGAGCCCTTGGCCCGCCCGCCCCAATCCGCGATCTCCTCGCCGACGGTCTCCTTCTGCAATTGCAGCCGGGAATGCTGGAAGGCGAGCTGGACGCGGCCGATCTGGCCGCGCACCGGCTGACCGCTGAGTTGGCAAGTGCCCGAGGTCGGTTCGAGCAGCCCGGCCAGGATCCAGGCGAGCGTGGATTTGCCGGATCCGTTGCCGCCCACCACGAGTAGCGCCTCGCCGCGCCGCACCGAGAGATCGACGCCGTGCAGAGCCTCCGCCTCCCAAGGGGTTCGGCGGTTGTAGGTGTAGCGGACATCGCGCAGTTCCAGCAGCGGCGGCCCCATCGGACGCCGCCGGTCCTCGCGCACCGGCCGGGTCCAGACCGGCAGACGTTCGACCGCCCGCCCCTCGGCCAAGTGCACCACGCGGTCGGCCGCGGCCGCGTCGGCCTCGTGATGGGTCACCAGCAGTACCGCCATCGGATGCCGCCGGGGCAGTGCGGCGAGCAGCGCGACCAGTTCCCGGCGGCCTTCCGGGTCGAGCATCGAGGTGGCTTCGTCGGCGATGAGCAGCGCGGGCCGGCGCGCCAGCGCTGCCGCCACCGCGAGCCGCTGCTGCTGGCCACCGGAGAGCGCGGCGGTTTCCTTGCCGCCCATGCCGGACAGGCCCACCTCGGCGAGCAGGCTCTCGACCTCGACCTGCTCCGCCAGTTCCTCCGGCAGGCCCCACACCACGTCGTCGGCGACGAGGACGCCGATGGTCTGGCTCTCGGGTCGTTGCAGCACCAGCGCCGTGCCGCCCAGATGTCCCAGCCCCGCGGACCCGGGCCGGTCGACGACGCCGGAGCTGGGCGGCAATCCGGCCAGCAGCCGGGTCAGCGTGGATTTGCCGGAACCGTTGTGCCCGACCACCGCGACGAACTCGCCGACCTCGACCGACAGATCGATATCGCGCAGCGCGTCCGTCTCGGCGCCCGGATACCGGAAACCGGCTCCGCGCAAGGTCACCGGCAGCGGGGCGATCGGCCGGTCGTCGGCGGGCGCGTCCAGACGATCCGTGCTGGGCAGCCAGGCCAGCCGATCCAGAACCGAGCCGAGGATGAACCAGGAGATCAGCGCGCTGACCATCACGCCGAGGGCGACCGTGCCGCCGATGTAGAGCCACCACCAGCGCAGCACCGCGTCGGTGGCGTCGGCGATGAACTGCCCGGACGGCTGCATGGCCGGGACGCGGTCGATGATCTTCTGCGTGCCGTGCGCGGCGTCGCGAATAGAGGTGAAGACCAGCGTCCGCGTCTTCGTGAACACCAGCAGCATGGCGACCGAGTACAGACCCCAGGCCAATCCTGCCAGCGTCGCGAGGCCGAGTACCGAGAATGAGCCCCCGCCCCGGCGCTTCACCGCGCCGATGATGCCGCCGATGGTGGCGGTCGCGAGAATTCCCTGCGCGGGCAGCATGCCCGCCGCGACGAAGGTCACCAGGGTCGCCGCGACGGTGGTGGTGGCCACCGCCCGCAGCCGGTGCCGGTGCGCCAGCATGCCCATCGGCACCGCCGCCACCAATTGCAGCGCCGCCGCGAACGGCACCACCGACCCGACTGTGACCAGTCCGACCGTCACCCCGCCCAGCACCGCCCCGGTCGCCAGCTCGATCGGCCGCAGTGGGCCGTGTTCTGGGGAACCGGGCGGGGGCGCGGTCGTCAGCTCATGCACGGATCAAGTCTGCCAGTGCGGGGTCGGCGGTAGGACGCCTCCACGCGTGAGCGTGGCGGTGGGCTACTAGGGGGTGCGGGTGAGGGTGTAGTCGGTGGGGTGGAGTTTGCGGATGCGGCGGCGGTAGCTGGTTTGGGAGCCGGGCCAGTTGTTGGTGATCCGGCCGGAGGCGGTGCGATACCAGCTGGTGCAGAAGTTCCAGGGCGTGCGGGCGAGGCGTTCTTGCAGCGCTGTGTTGAACTCCTCTTCCAGGTCGGGGCGGACCTCGAGGGCGTGGCCGGGGCGGTCGGCCAGGAATTGGACGGCCTGGCGGATATAGCGGGCCTGGGATTCCATCATGTAGATGATGGAGCCGACGCCGAGGTTGGTGTTGGGGCCGTAGACCATGAACAGGTTCGGGAAGTCCGGGACGGTGATGCCGTAGTAGGCGTGCGCGCCGCCGGACCAGGCGTCGGCGAGTTTGCGGCCGCCGCGGCCGAAGATTCGCATGGGCCAGAGGAATTCGGTGCCCTTGAAGCCGGTGCCGTAGATGATGACGTCGGCTTCGTGCAGCGTGCCGTCGGCGGTGCGCACGCCCGCGGGGGTGATCTCGGTGATGGCCGCGGTTTCGACGTGCACGTTGGGCTGGGTCAGGGCCGGGTAGTAGTCGTTGGAGAACAGCCCGCGTTTGCACCCGATCGGATAGTCGGGGGTGAGTTTGGCGCGCAACGCGGGGTCTTCCACCTGTTTGTCCAGGTGCCGGGTGGCGATCTTCGCGACCAGCCGCGCGATCGCCGGAAACTCCACCAGGCCCAGGGAAACGAATTCCGCGATGGCCCACCAGCCGAAGCGTTCGGCGAGCAGCGCGCCGGGCAGCCGCGCGAAGAGTTTGTGCTGGATCGGGGAGTAGTCGGTGTCGAACTTGGGGATCACCCAGGCGGGGGTGCGCTGGAAGAGTGTGAGCTGCTCGACCGTCGGCTGGATCTCCGGAATGTATTGGATGGCACTGGCTCCGGTGCCGATGCAGGCGACGCGCTTGCCGCTCAGTTCGACGCTGTCGTCCCACTCGGCGGAATGGAAGGCCGGGCCCGCGAAGGTGTCCACGCCCGGGATGGCGGGCAGCGCGGGCCGGGACAGCTGACCGACCGCGGGGATGAGAACGTCGCAGGTGCGGGCGGCGCCGTCGGCGGTGTGCACGGTCCAGCGGGCGGTGGCCTCGTCGAATTCCGCGTCGGTGACTTCCGCGCCGAACACGATGGCCGGGAGCAGATCGTGGCGCCGGGTCACGCCGCGCAGATAGTCGTGGATGGCCAGCCGCCCCGAATAGCGCTGCGGCCAATCCGGTTTCGGCTCGAAGGAATAGGAGTAGAGCGGCGAGGGCACATCACAGGCCGCGCCCGGATAGGTGTTCTCGCGCCAGACCCCGCCGATGTCGGCGGCCCGCTCCAGGATGGTGATGTTCTCGAAGCCGTTGCGCCGCAATTCGATTGCCATGCCGATACCGCCGAACCCGGCGCCGATGATGAGGATCGAAGGACCCGTGCCATTGGTCATGTGCTGCTGCCTGCTGTTCGATGCTGCCTACCGGCCTGTGATCCACCCCACAGGCTCCATCCTCCACTGTAGGGGCGGGCGCCGGGCCGATCGACAAATTCGGCCATAATGGGTGTTATGCAGCGTCTTCTTGACCCAGGGATACGCGACTGGAACTTCCCGCGCGGTATCGCCAGCGTGGCGCTGATGGTCGGCTACGCGGGCGAACACGGGGTGCCGGTCGCCCGGATGCTGACGGGGACGGGCCTGAGCGAGGGCGTGCTGCACAATCCCGACGCCCAGGTCGACGCGCACATCGAACTCGCGGTCATCCGGAATCTGGTCCGCGAACTGGCCGGCGTGCCCGCCCTCGGGGTGGAGGTGGGTCGCCGGTACCGCATCACCACCTTCGGGATCTTCGGCTTCGCCTGCGTCAGCAGTCCGACGCTGGGCGAGGCGATCGCGTTCGCGCTGCGCTACCTGGATCTGAGCTTCACCTTCTGCCTGCCGGTCGCGGAGTGGAGCGCGGGCGAGTTCGTGGCCTGGGTGCACGACGAGGGTGTGCCCGCCGACGTGCGGCAGTTCCTCGTCGAACGCGATGTGACCGCGATGAATCAGGTGATGAGCGACCTGATGGGTGCGCCGCTGAGCCTGGTCCGCGCCGAATTCCGTTTCCCCGAACCGGCTTACGCGGATCGGATCGAGGCGGTCACGGGCATCCGTCCCAAGTTCGGGCAGCCGCACAATCTGTTCGCGCTCGACCCGGCGGTGCTGGAACAGCCGCTGCCGCAAGCCAATGAGCACACCTGGGCGATGTGCCTGGCGCAGTGCCGCGCACTGGTCGACCGGCGGCGGGCCCGCACCGGCATCGCCGCCCAGGTGCGCGAGCTGCTGGTGCCAGGCGGTGCCGACGGATTCTGTGCGCCGCCTGGAATCGACACTGTCGCGGGCGATCTCAATATGAGCACGCGTACCCTGCGCCGCCACCTCGACGCCGCGGGGACCAGCTACCGCGCGCTGCTGGACGAGGTCCGGCGCGCACTCGCGGAGGAGATGCTCACTGCCACACCACTTTCGGTCAGTGATGTGGCGATTCGCCTGGGCTACGCCGAATCGTCCACCTTCATCTACGCGTTCAAGCGCTGGACCGGAAGCACCCCCGCCGCCTACCGCCGGGACCGCGCCCCCGCCCGGTGAGACTCACACGTGCAGCGTGGGTTCCGGAGTCGGCTCGGTGGGCAGTACGCCGATCCGCCCGCCCATCGGGACGGTGCGGAAATGGGTTGTGATGCGGTGGTTTTCGATGATGTGCAGCGCGACCGACGGATCGGGGGCGTAATCCATCACATGGTCCGGCAGCTCGAGCTCCCACTCGCCGCCCAGCACCGAGGCGGTGCTCGGCGCGATCAGCAGCGGTTTGCCCGCGAAGGTCGTCGTCGCCGCGGAATGCGCGTGGCCGGTGAGCACGCCGAGGATGCGGTCGTCGTCCAGCACGATTTTCGCGAGCCGGTCCGGCTCCTCCAGCGCGATCACGTCGACGACCGGGCTGAACAGCGGCGCGGGCGGATGGTGCAGCGCCAGCAGGATCGGCTTGTCGGCGGGCGCGCCCCGCAGGACCTCGCCCAGCCAGTCGTAGGTCTCCGGGGCGATGCGTCCGTTGGGCTCGCCGGGGATGGTCGAATCCAGCAGTGCCACAGTCACACCCGTGGTCGCGCCGCTGTCGCCGATCCAGGCGACCTGGTTGATCGGGGCGCCGGACGCGGGCGCGCCGAGCAGGCCGGTGCGGAAGGCGGCGCGGTCGTCGTGATTGCCCGGCAGGAAGTGCACCGGAATGTCGGAGCGCAGCATAGCGGCGGCTTGCGCGTATTGCCCGGGGCGGCCGGAATCGGTGACATCGCCGGTGACCAGAACGGCGTTGGGCCGGTGCCGCAGGGCGGCCAGGAAAGCCATCACCCGTTCGGCGCGTTCGGCGTTGCGGGCGCCGAGATCGAAGTGTGTATCGCTGACCTGAGCCACCAGGATCATCGGCATCCGCTTTCTCTGGGGATCGCTACATTGCGTTCAGAGTGCGCCCGCGAGGCGCCTCTTCAGGCTAAGTGACCTGGGCATTATCCGTCGCCATGAGGCTCGCCACGCGTGGCTTGGAAGTAGTTGATCAGTGATCACGCTCACACCAGTTGCTCCGCGCACGCCGCCGCCGCGCCCAGGACGGCAGTCGGATCGAGGCCGACCGGGGTCCAGAAATCCGGGCCCGGCGTGGCCTCCAGTGCGAGTTCGGGTGGGGTGCGCCAGGACGCGCTGAGGCCGAGCCGCCAGGAGTGCAGATGCGCCCGGGAATGCGTCCCGGACTTGTCGAACAGCGGATCGCCCACGATCGGATGACCGATCCACGCCAGGTGCACGCGGATCTGATGCCGGCGGCCGGTGACCGGGCGCAGCGCCAGCACCGCGTGCGCGTCGGTGCGCGCCACCGTCGCGAAGTGGGTGACCGAGGGATAGTTCTTGCCGGCCAGCAGATCGGCGTCGTCGACAAACCAACGGCCGGAACCGGATTCGCGGATCGCCTCGCGCGGTGCGGCGATCCGCACCCGGTTCTTGCGGCCCACGCCGAGCGGTAGATCGAGCACGCCGCGGTCGGGTAGATCCGCGCCCTCGACGATCGCCAGGTACGCCTTGCTCGCGGTCTGCTTGTTGAACTGACGGGTCAGCTGGCCGTGTGCCGAGAGTTCGCGGGCCAGCAGGATCAGCCCGGAGGTGACCTTGTCGATTCGGTGTACGGGATACAGCGTTTCGCCCGCTGCCGCGGCGAGCTCGACGAGATCGGTGTCGTGCCGCTCCCCGGTGACCGAAATCCCAGCGGGTTTGTTCAACGCGAGGATCGCCGCGTCTTCGTCGACGAGACACCGTTCGCGCAGCTCCGCCCAGTTCATCTCCACCCGGTGAGCTTAATCGGGGGGCGGAAATGCCTCGCTGCGCGCCATAGCGGACCTATCCTGGGCCCTGCCCGCTTTTCCGAATTCCGAGACCGTGTCTCGGCCGCGAGTAGGAGACAGCATGAGCAGTAGCGATACCGAAGCGGGGAGGAAGCAGGCCGGCAACGGCGTCGGGGAGAAGGACGCGCCGAAGAAGGACCTGGGGCAGCGGCCGTCCGGTACGAATGCCCGGCCGAAACCGAGCATGATGCCGCGCAAGAAGCCCGCCGACTGATCAGCCGTTCTTGCTGCGCAGCACATGCGGCCGCAGGCGGTTGAAGCCGCGGACTCGCACGCTGCGCAAGTGCCGGATGTCGAACTCGGGCTCTCCGGCCAGCGCCGCGGCGGCCCCGTCATCGATCAGGATGGTCCCGGGCCGCGCGACGCCGGTGAGCCGCGACGCCGTGTTGACCACCGAGCCGTACAGATCGCCGAATCGTTGCAGGACCGGGCCGTAGGCCAGCGCCACCCGCAGGTCGGGGGTGCCGCCGACCATCATCGTGGACTCCTGGACGGCCAGCGCGATGCGCGCGGCGGCGGCGGCCGTCTCCGCCGCGAACATCACCTCGTCGCCCACGTTCTTGATGACCCAGCCGCCGTTGTCGGTGATCGCGGCGGTGGTCGTGGATTCGAACGCCTCCAGCAGCATGGACAGCTCGTCGGGGTGCAGATGTCGGGTGAGCCGGGTGTAACCGACCATGTCGGCGAAGCCGACGGCCAGCTCCCGGGTGGAATCCTCGGCCGGGGTGCCGCCGTCGATGGAGCGGGCCAGCGCGGCCGCCAGGTGCCGGCGCCAGGCATAGGTCTGCAGGTCTTCCAGTACCGCGATGGTGGCCTCGGTGGCGGCCCGGGCGGTCTCGGCGAGATCGGCGTCCTCGCCGCTGTTGGCGGCCTGGGTGATCCGGTTGACGATCTCGGACAACACCAGATCGGACTGCCATTCCGCCAGCCGCGCCATGCTCTGGCCCAGGGTGCGCGCCGCCGCCGCCTGCTGGCGCACGTCGGCGGCCGCGACCACGCTCATGCCGCGGAAGCTGCGCACCGCCTCGACATCGGCCTCGGTGTATTCGACCGCGCCGTCGTCGGGATTGGCCGGGAAACCGAGCGCCGTCCACAGCCGCTTGGACACCTCGGTCGGCACTCCCGACCGTTCGGCGACCTCACGCCGGTTGTACCGCCGCGCCCCGTCCAGCAGATAGGACTCCACCACCTGCTGGACGAGCTCCGACATCTGCTTCTCCACCATGATCGCCACCTTACGTCCAGGGCGGAGCGGGTGGTCATTTTCAGGTCAGCTGCAGCCACTGGCCGACCGACGGGACGCCCGCGGTATTCACGGCGAACACCAGGTACCAGCCGGGCGGCGCCAGCGCCGGGTTGTCCGGCAGCGTCAGCGTGAGCGAATCCGGTGCGGTGCTGGTGAATTCGATATCCACGAGGCGCTGTTCGTTGTCGGCCGAGTGGGTGGTCGCGCCCGGCCGGACCAGGTTGACCTCCCGGATCGCGCCGCTGACCGTCGCGGTGACGGTGCCACCGTAGGTCGCCGTCTCGGAGCCGAGCGTGAGGTCCGGCCGGGGACCCTGGAAAAGGTAAGGCGGCCAGAAGATCTCGATCCGCAGCTCCTCGGTCTTGCGGGCGGGGTTGGAGCCCGCGGTGACCACCTTGCCGTCGGGGGTGAGCAGCGCGATCGAGTGGTAGAGCCGTGCGACCCGGGACGGGCCGGTGTGCATCCAGGTGCCGTGCGCCGGGTCGTAGATCTCGGCGTGTGGCGGCGCGGCGTGCGCCATCTCCTCCATGCCGGAACCGCCGGTGGCCAGCACCGTGCGGTCGGGCAGCAGCACCGCGCACAGGTGCATGCGCGCGTGATCCATCGGCGGACCCGGAACATACACCGGGACTTGGGCTTTCAGGTCGGCGATCCGGGTGTCCGCCAAAGCCGGTGCGGGGCTGTGCATATCGAAGCCGCCGCCGCCGAGGATCATGACCTTCTGGTCCTGCGCGGGCGGGAGCAGCACGCTGGTGGCCTGATTGCGGGAGCCGGGTTCGGCCAATCCCGGTACCTCCTGGACGTTTCCGCTCGCCGGATCCCAAATACTCGGGCGCATACCGTTGTTCCCGCCGTACTGGCCGCCGGTGTAGAAGATCCGGCCGTCCTGCAACAGGACCAGGTGGCCGTACATGGGGATCGGCCCGGGCACCGGAAGCCGGGACCAGGTGCCGGTGGTGTGGTCGAACAGTTCCGGGACCACGGACAGGAAGTTGTCGTGGCCGAGGCCCGACACCGCGACCGCGTTGCCGTCGGGCAGGGTGACCAGCGATGGATACCAGCGCCCAAAAGACATGTCGGGCAACGCATTCCAGGTAAGAGTAGCCGGGTCGAAGAGTAGCGTGTCTTTGAGGCCGTAGAACGGGTCGTAGCGTTCGGTGCCGCCCGCGGCGAGCAGCCGGCCGTCCGGCAGGAAGGTCTGCCCGACGCAGAACAGATCGATCGGGGTATCCGGCGCGGCGAATCCCGGGCGCGGGTAATGCCAGACGCGGGTACGGAATTGGTGTGCGTTGTGCTGATCCGGATCGTTGCCGGAACCGGCGAAGAACAGCACGTCGCCGGTGTGCAGCAGGGCGGCGTGCACCGGATTGATCTCCGTGCCGAAGTCGAGGATCCGCCAGATGCCCATGTGCGCGGCGTGTTCCAGGTCGGTCTGGATCTCCAGGACCTGGAGGTAGCCGGCGTTGGGGCCCGGCGGATTGTCGATGACGCAGACCACCAGCTCGGGTATGCCCCCGGTAGGGCGCAAAGCCACTGCCGCGCCTTGGTTTTCGTGAAAACCCCAGGGCAGCTTCGTCCAGCCGCTCCAGCCGTCGAGACAGTGCCCGGTGCCGTCCAGGCCCCAGCCGATCGTGTAGACGCCCGAGTTCACGCCGCCCGGATTGTCGACCGCGAACACCAGCAGCGCGGGCCGGCCGTCGCCCAGGGGATTGTCCGCCACCGTGATTCCGGCGCCCTGGTTCTCGAACCCGTACCAGTCGGGTACCGCAACCCAGGGCGTCCACTCGGCCACCGCACCCTGCGCGGTCAGGCCCTTGGCCAGGCGGAACTGCCCGGTGTTCTGGCCGGGCGGGTTGTCGACGGTGAACACCACCAGCGTCGGCTGTCCGCCGACGGTGGTGAGCGCGATATCGGCGCCCTGGTTCTCCCAGCCGTACCAGTCGGGTACCGGCAGCCAGGGCGTCCAGCCGCCGGTGACCACGCCGTCGGGCGCCAGGTCGCGGCCGATCCGGAAATAGCCCTGGTTCTGGCCGGGCGGGTTGTCGACGACGAAGACCACCAGATCCAGCTGCCCGTTGCCGCTGAGGTCGGCGAGCGCGACACCGGCGCCCTGATTCTGCCAGCCGAACCACTCGGGGATGTCGAGCCATGGACCCCACTGTGCGACGGAACCGTCGGTCGCCAGCGCGGTACCCACCCGGTACAGCCCGGCGTTCTGGCCTTCCGGGTCGTCGACCATGAGCACCACGACATCCGGTGTGCCATCACCGGTTACATCGGCGATCGCGATGCCGCAATCCTGGTTCTCGGCCGCGAACCAATCTGGAATGGGAACGAATTCTCCTGCCACAGTTCCATACTCGTGTGCGAAGGATGATCTCGCTAGGTTCGCAGGCAATTGTCCGCCGATGTCCTCTAATTCACCACGCGCAGCGTGCCATCGGCGGTCTTAACCGCGGTTAAGGCCCGAAACGACGATCGCCCCTCCCGGTGTGGGAGGGGCGATCAGGGGCCTTCGGTCAGGAAACCAGCTGCCGCAGTTCCGCGATCAGCGCGTGGACGCCCGGCCGATCCAGATGCGCGAGCAGCGCGGGGGCCAGGGTGTCGGTGCCGACATTCCATTTCTTGAAGGACTTGGCCAGTTGGTCGATTCCGATGGGGGCGGGCTGCTTCTTCTCCGCCTTTTCCCCCTCCGGCTTGGCCAGCGCCGCTTGCCAGCGCGCCACCTGTTCTTCGGCGGGCACCTGGGCGAGGCTGCGCGCCACCCGGATCGCGAGCTCCCCCGCCCGCAGCTTCTGCTGCAACTGTGGCGTCAGCCTCAGCAGGGCCCGCCGCTGCGACACCCAGGCCTCGGTTTTGCCCAGCGCCACCGCCGCGGCCGACGCGGTGCCGGAGTCGGCGACGAGCGCCTCGACCGCCCGCGCCTCCTCGATCACGTCGAGGTTCTCTCGCTCTACGTTCTCCCGGATGGCGGCGGTCCGCAGCGTGGCCCGGGTCGCGGCGACCTCGTCCTTGACCACCAGGTCGAGCCGCTCGCACCCGTACTTCAGGGCGGCCGCCAGCCGCCGGCAGCCGTTGACGACCACCAGCTTCGCCGCGCCGAGCTCTGGTTCGTCCTCCGGCCACAGCCGTAGGTAAGCGTCGCGGGAAACCACGAGCGCGGGCTGCAACTGGATTTCGGCGATCGACTCCAGTTCCTCCAGATTCTGGTCGCCTTCGCGCGGATTGCGGGGGTTGGCGACCAGATCCGCCAGCGGTGCGGAGGTCACCGGCGCCGGATTCAGCAGCGCGTCGGTCCAGCCCGGCGGGTCATCGCTCGGCGCATGGGCCGAATTCTTACCGTCGACCGGGGAATTCGCCCCCGTCGAGTGCACTAGCGACGCCAGGTCGGTGCGCTTTCCGCGGGCCATCAGCGCGCCCCCGCCTTCAATTCCAGCGCCAGCCGCGCGAAATCCTGGCGGCATTCCAGCGAGACCCGGTTCTTCGGGTATTGAGTGACCACAACGCCGTCGGCGGACGCCCGGGTGTGCACCTTGTAATGGCGGACAACAGTATTGGCGAGCGGCCATTCATTCGCTTTGACGAAGGCCTTCGTCTGCTCCAGGTCGACGTCGCCGTCACGCGGATCCCAGTTGTTGATGACGACCAGATAATCCAGCCCGCGCGGCTTGATCAGGGTTTCGATGGTGCGGGCCGTCGGATCGAAACTGAGCGGCTCCGGTTCCAGCGGAACCAGCACGTGGGTGGCCGAATCCAGGGCGGCGTGCAGGGCGTCGGCGTAGGCCAGCCCGTGCAGCGGGTCCTCGGCGGTGCCCTCGTGCCCCATCCAGCCCGGGGTATCGACGAAAACCTGCTTGATACCGTCCAATTCCCGTAGTCGGCGCAGGCCGTCCACGTCCTCGTGGGTCTGCACGATATGGAAGGGCAGCACTTTCATGCGTTCGGCCCACCAGGCCGCCGAGCCCTGTGGATCGATGCTGACCACGGCGACGGGGGAGGGTTCGTTCGGGTCGCCGGCCAGCACCTCGGCGGTGGTCGCGGCCAGGTTCATCGACAGCGTCGACTTACCTACCCCGCCTTTCTGATTCAGGATCAGTTCGACTTCGGCATTCGCCATATGCGCGGTCACCTCCGTTTGCTTCACCCACCGCGGGTGGGCTACTTCGGATTTCGGGGCAGTGCCGCCGTATCTCTGTGCGGCGCTTCGAACTTAAACCGGGGCGAAACGCCCGATGGTATGACGCGGCGCAAATGCAGACAGTTATTGCTTTGTTATCGAAACTCGCGTGTGTTGCATTAGGTGCATGAATTACATCAGTGTCATATGGGTAATGGAACAGCTGTGCGAATGAGTCACCGTGATGGTTTTCGAATCTGATTCGAGGCGTTGGTGCACAAATTTCCGAACAGCCGACGTCCTCGATGCGAGCATCGGAGGACCGATTCATGGCTAGACATTTGTGGCGTTTCCTCGTTGGTGGTCTGCTTATCGCCGCCGGCGCCCTGGGCATCATGCTCTGCACCGCGGGAACCGCGGCCGCACAAGAAGTAGAAATACCCGGAGTCGGGATCATCGACATCCCGGACGAGTTCCAGATCCCGGCCGGATTGCCCGGCCTCCAGGTCCGGCCACCGGCCGAGCCGCAAGCGCCGGCCCGTGTATCGCCCGGGTCCGAGCGGCCGATGACCACGGCCCCGCTGCGGATCGAATGGCAGAACGAGATTCTCGCCGGACCCGAATACGACATCCCGGTCGGCCCGCTGGTGATCGGCCCCGCCGAACCCGAGGCCCCGGCACTCTCCGAAGAAGAGTCGACGCGACTGGCCGCAGTCGAAGCCGCCCGCTCCCGGCTGGGCGCCGACTACAGCGCGGGCTCCAACGGACCCGATTCCTTCGACTGCTCCGGCTTGGTGCAGTGGTCCTACGAGCAGGCTGGCCAGGACGTGCCGCGCACCAGCTATGAGCAGCTCGCCACCGGCACCCCGGTCGAGATGGACGAACTGGAGCCGGGCGACCTGGTCTCCTTCTACGGCGGTGGACATTCCGCGCTGTATGTCGGCGACGGCGAGGTCATCCACGCCTCGACCGAAGGCCAAGGCGTGGAGATCTCCTCGATCGATTCCATGCCCGTCACAGGAGCTCGCCGCCTGTGACTCCCCGAACGCGGGGCAGCTTCGGCGTGATCCGGATGGCGGCGGAAGCCGCGGTGAGATCACGGCCCTTCGTTTCCGGCGCACCCCACAGGCAGATCAGGAACCCGGCCGCGGTGACCGCGGCGGCACACAGGAACGTCGTCCCCATTCCGAGATGATCCAGGGACCAGGGCAGCAGGAAGGTTCCGAGGGCCGCGCCGACCCGGCTGATCGAGGTGGCGAAACCGACCGCAGTGGCCCGGATGTGCGTGGGGAACAGCTCGTTCGGATAGGTCCAGTCGAGCACGTTGGGACCGCCGCAGAAAAAGGCGTACAGGCACAGCATGACGAAAGCCAGCGCCATCGGCATGGCCGGCCAGATCCCGATGGCCAGCACCGGAATGATCATCAGGCCGAAGCACCAGACGATGGTCGGCCGGCGGCCGACGGTATTGATCAAGCGCATGGCGGGCAGGCAGCCGATCAGGAACACCATGCTGATCAACGCGACGCCGAGGGTGTCCATCCAGGTGCCCTTGGGCATGCCGAAGCTCTCCAGAATCTTCGGGCCGAAGGTCAGCATGGCGAACAGCACCGTGACCTGGCACAGGAAGAATCCGGAGCAGAAGGCCGTTCGTTTGATGTAGGCGGGAATGAACAGTTCGCGGATCGAGCCCTGGTGCCGCGCTTCGGCGGGTTCGACCAATTCCTGCGGGTCCACTTTCTCGTGCAGGAATTTCTCGATCATGTCCGCGGCCTCGTCCTCGCGACCGTGCTGGGCCAGCCAGCGCGGCGACTCCGGCGCCGTGGTCTGCCGGATGATGAGGAAGATCACGCACAGCACCGCACCGCTGGCCAGCTGCCAGCGCCAGCTGCCATTGCCGAAAAACGTCAGGCACAAATAGCCGACGACGTAGGCGAGCACCGAGCCCAGGTACCACGCGACGATCTGGAATCCGAGCAATGTGCCGCGTTGTTTTCGCGGCAACCATTCGCTCAGCAATGATGTGGCGATCGGGTAGTCGGCGGCCACGGCCATGCCGAGGACAAAGCGCAGAATCACGATCAGCCAGACCGATTCGGTCCAGAACGACAGCACCGAGCAGGCTGCCATCACCACCAGGTCCGCGGTGTACATGACCTCGCGGCCGATCTTGTCGGTGAGCACGCCGAACAGCGCGCCGCCGATGAACATGCCGATCAGGGCGGACGCACCGATCAGGCTGATGTCGCCGGTGCTCAGATTCAGCTCGTCGGTCATGCCGATCAGCGCGGTGCCGACGATGCTCAGGATGTAGCCGTCCAGCAGTGGACCGCCGGAGCACGCGATCGCGAGCCGCGCGTGGAATCCGGTGAAGGGTGCGTCATCGATGACAGTGGTAATCAGAGCCTCCTCGCCAATATCCCCCGGACAGCGAATATGAAGCAAACGATGCGAACCTACCCGGTGCGATGCGCACGCCGCCGTTCGACACGCGAAATCCGCACTGCCAGAGCTATTTCCTTCCGCAGGTTGCGCACGGCGTGTCGCACTGGCGCATTTGGGACTGTGTGACAGCGGAATTCGCGTCTTTTCGGTACCTTGCTCAGGGGAGAAGGTGGGAGGTATGCGGGTGCATTGGATAAAGAAGGCCGTGACGGTCTTGGCGGCGGCCGGGATTCTGTCGACCCTCGGGGCGGCGGTGGCCACGGCGGCGCCCTCGGGCGGGCGTGACGACCTGACGGTGCCGTCGAGCATGGGGCCGATCAAGGTTCAGGTGCAGTGGGCATCCCGCGGCGGCAGCGCCGCCCTCTACGTCCTCGACGGCCTCCGGGCGCCGGGCGACCACAACCAGTGGGTCACCGATACCGACGCGCTGCGCCAATTCGCCGGTGACAATGTCACTTTGGTGTTCCCGGTCGGCGGCCGCTCCAGCTTCTACACCGACTGGTACCGCCCGAGCAGCACCAACGGCCAGAAGTCGACCTACAAGTGGGAAACCTTTCTGACCCGCGAACTGCCCGCCTACCTGGCCCGGTACGGGGTGTCGCGCACCAACAACGCGGTCGTCGGGGCCTCCATGGGCGGTAACGCCGCGCTCACCCTGGCCGCGCACCACCGCGACCAGTTCAAGTTCGCCGGATCGTTCTCCGGATTCGTGAACCCGACCTTCCCGGCCTGGAACCAGGCCATGCGCGCCGCCATGTGGGACGAAGGCATGTTCAATGTCGACGACATGTGGGGCCCGGCCAACGACCCGGCCTGGCAGCGCAACGACGCCACGGTGCAGGCCGAAAAGCTGCGTGGCCTACCGGTTTACGTCACCACGGGCAACGGTGTGCCCGGTGTGCTGGACTTCGCCAACGGCCTCGGCAACACCGTGAACGCGATGGGGCTGGAAGCGATGTCGCTGACGGCGGCGCAGATCTTCCGGGATCGGTTGGCGGCCTTGGGAATTCGGGCCCGCATCGACATCGTGAACGGCACCCACACCTGGCCGTACTGGCAGCAGTCGCTGGCCACTGCCCGGCCGATGATCCTCGAGGCGCTCGGGGTCAAATAGGCCGGGTGGCCGAAAATGCCGATTTCCTGTCCGCTGATCTCTTAGCCGGTCCGGTCAGGCCCATTACGCTCGGGGTATGACAACGCCGTCCGTCCTCATCATCGGCGCCGGATTCGCCGGCCTGGGCATGGCCCTGGAGTTGCGCCGCGCCGGGATCGACAACTTCACCATCCTGGAGAAGGCCGCCGACCTCGGTGGCGTGTGGCGGGAGAACACCTACCCGGGCGCGGCCTGCGATGTGCCCTCGCCGCTGTACTCGTGGTCCTACGAGCCGAAAACCGATTGGCCACGGCGCTTTTCGGAGCAGGCCGACATCCACGACTACATGCGCGAGGTCGCGGCGAAACACGATCTGCAGCGCTTCATCCGGTTCGGCACCGAGGTCGCCGACGCCGAATTCGACGAGCAGACGGGGCGCTGGACGGTCACCACAGTCGACGGAACCCGGCTCACCGCAGACGTTCTCGTGCCCGCGGTCGGCCAGCTCTCGCGCCCGGCGATGCCGAACCTGCCCGGCATCGACACCTTCACCGGTGCGGCGTTCCACTCCGCGGAGTGGGATCACAGTGTCGACCTGACCGGCAAGCGGGTGGCCTGCATCGGCACGGGAGCCAGTGCGATCCAATACATTCCGCGCATTCAGCCGAAGGTCGCGCACCTGACGTTGTTCCAGCGGTCCGCGGCCTGGGTGCTGCCGAAGCTCGACACCGAATACAGCACGGTGCATCACGCGCTGTTCAAGTACTTGCCGCCGACGCGACTGGCCGAGCGGTTCGCGATCTGGTCCTTCTTCGAGGTGCTCGCGCTGGCGCTGACCGATATCCCGGCGATGAAGACCCCGGTGATCGCGCTCGCGGACCGGCATCGCGAAAAGCAGGTCCCCGACCCGGAATTGCGCGCGAAACTGACGCCGGATTACGCGGCGGGCTGCAAGCGCGGACTGTTCTCCAACGAGTATTTCCCGGCGCTGGCCCAGCCGAACGTGGCGGTGGAAACCACCGCGATCGAGGCGGTCACGCCGAACGGCATCCGCACCGCCGACGGCGTCGAGCATCCGGTCGACGTCATCATCTACGGCACCGGATTCAAGGGCACCGAATTCCTGGCCCCGATGAACATCTACGGGGTCGGCGGGCGCAAACTCGCCGACGTCTGGGGTGACGAGGGCGCCCGCGCCTACCTGGGCCTGTCGGTGCCGCACTTCCCGAATCTGTTCATGATGTACGGCCCGAACACCAACGTCGGCTCCGGCTCCATCATCTACATGCTCGAATCCCAGGCCCGCTACATCCGTCAGGTCGTCGAGTACCTGACCGCGCGGCCCGGCCGCCACCTTGCCGCGCGCGCGGGCACCGAGCAGACCTGGGACGACTGGCTCCAGCGCCGCCTGAAGGACACCCCCTGGAACTTCTGCTCCAGCTGGTACCGCAACGCCGCGGGGCGGATCACCAACAACTGGCCCGGCGCGACGGTCCTCTACCGCTGGAAGACCCGCACCTTCGACCCCGCCGACTACGACGAAGCCCGAGCCGCGCGCAGCTGACGTAGTCCGATTACAGCAAACTTTCAGTAAACTCGACTCCGTTCCGAATTACGCGGACGGAAGGCGAGCGAACAATGGTGTGGCTGCTCCTCCTGCTGGTAGTCGCGATCGTCGTGATCCTCATCGTCATGCGCCCGAAAGCCACCGGTCGGGACCTTGTCGCGACGGAACTCGAAGACGCGCTGGCTGACGCCCGCCGAGACAACGAGAGACTCGGCGGCCAGGTCTACAACCTGGTCCCCAGCAACGATGCAGCAATGCAAGCGCTCGCCGACGCCTCGGAACGCCACACCGCCGCCGGCTCCCAACTCGATCAGGCCAAAACCATCGCCCAGGCCCGCCTGGCCAAAATGACCGCCATCGAGGGCCTCTATTACATCCGCGCCGCCCGCACCGCGATGAACATGGACCCCGGCCCCGCAATCCCGAAACTCGCCAACCAAAACCGCGCCGGCCACGTCACCGAGCCCCGCACCATCGACTACGAAGGCCGCCGCCTCACCGCCTCCCCCCACCCTTCCACCACCACCCCCAACTACTACCCCGGCGGCATGGTCGCCGGCCGCCCAGTCCCCGCCGGCTGGTACTCCGAACCCTGGTGGCGCACCGCCCTCACCACCGGCGCCTGGACCCTCGGCTCCACCCTCCTCTTCACCTCCCTCTTCACCGGCATGCCCGGCATCGGCTACGACGCCTACACCTTCGAGCACGGTTTCCAAGACGGCTACGACACGGGCATCCGCGACAGCGCGCAATACGACGACCAGAGCTCCGGCTACGACCAGAGCGACTTCGACCAGGGCGACTACGACAACACGAGCTACGACAACGGCGGCATCGACGGCGGCACCTTCTGACACCCCACACGATTCAGCCCCCGAGCCCCCCACCCGGTAGACTCCCGAACCATCTAGCCCAGCCTTCGTAGCTCAGGGGATAGAGCACCGCTCTCCTAAAGCGGGTGTCGCAGGTTCGAATCCTGCCGAGGGCACAACATCGATATTTCCGGGGCTCGCCCTCGGTAGTCGGGCGTGGCTGAAGTGGTCACACCTGGCGGCCCTTCTGCAGAAGCAGATCCATCGAACCTAAGTTTTGGGGCTGGTCAATGACGTACTCTGCCGCTCGGATCCTCGCGCGGGCGGGTGCAAACCGGCGGTTTGATGAGCTTAGCTATTCGACCGATCTATCCAAACTACTTGCTACGGAATGGATTTGCTGTTGCCGCGCTTCGACGAAACTTGGCATCGGCTCAGAGAGTGGACGCAAGGTCGGACACCGTCTACTTCAAGGCCAATGACGATTACTCCGTAATTCGTATCCAGGCATCTCGAACCGCGGACAGCGCGCTGTCGGCGCTGATCACCAGCCGAGTCTGCCCGGCCAATTGCGCGTTCCAGTCGTCCTCGTCCGGTGCGCGATCGAACAGCTGCGGGTTGGGAAGTCGGTTGGTCGGGCCGTACCTCCGGTACAACGTGCCTGCGGCGTCATCGATCGCACCGATATCGTTCAGCGCCCAGAGGTCCCACAGGTCCCGTGATGCGCGCCGGTCGTGCCATGTTGCAGTCTTCCCTGCGACGAAAGCTGGCAGTGTGGGCACGAGAAGATGGGCCGGTGGCACGTCGCTGTATCGCTGCTCGAGATTGCGGAGTTCCGTCGGCCACGAGGGCCGGCCACGCGCCGACAGCAACTGGATCTTGACGGACGCACCGGATGCGGAGCGCAGATAGGCGGAGCCGGTATCTGGGACATTGCTCAACGACGGTGCCCATTCCAGTCGACCGTAGCTCCGTGCGACGGATCGCGGCAAAGTCGTGTCGAGTTCGGCTGCCAGTGCGGTTCGGTTGTCCAGCGCGACCAGGTCGATGTCTTCACTGAGCCTGCCGTTCACCAGATGTGTACGAGCAAGGGCAGTTCCACCGATGAAATGCAGTCGGTCGGCGAACCCGCGGCTGATTGCAGCCAGCAGGTGGGAGATCAGATGGTCGCGCTCGATCTGCTCTGGGGAAACTCCGAACTGAACTGCGACACTGTCACGTTCGTCGATGCTCATGTCCCACCCAACTTTCCGCACGTCGTAGTGCCGCACCTCGGCGCTGGCCTGTTGCAAGTTGTGCAAGTCTCGCCAAATCGCTACGACGGTAGAGCGTCTCGATCACCGGACGAACCTCCGCCTCGGCATCGCCGAGTTCCGGGCGCCCGGCAAGATCGAGCACAGTCTGCTCCGGCGTCGTGACCAGCATCGGGCCCAGCAGCGTTTCAACACGTTCCGCGTCAAGTGCCTCGGTATCGCGGCGGACGAACCGGACTTGTGCCGAGCGGTCGGTCAGCGCAATCGGCCGATGCTGGCTCGGAACCGCGACAACCGCGGTCGCCAGCGCACGAGGGAGGGCTCCCAGCACGCGGGCAGCGCTGATTCCCATGACAATGGCGTGATCCGGCCCGTAAATCGATGAGGCAATACCTGCGGCTGCCGCCTCGAGATCGGGTAACCAAGTCCGGCCGACGTACTCCGGCGGGACGATGATGTAGTAGCCATGAGCAACGCGGTGCAGCACGCCCCGATCGACGAGCCGCGCGACCTCGGGTCGCGGCTGGGCGTAGATACCAGCCAAGTCCTGCGGCCGTACAGTTCGAAGCGGTGCCCGCCAGAGCTCACCGGGCAGGGCGGTGCCGCGAAGTTTAGCCATTGACGCCACCTCCCGAAGAGTATGCAAATAGTTGGCCATTACCCAACTAAATGCATAGTATCGGATCGATGACGGCCGCCTATCGGCATTGGCCAGCTAGATGCTGGTCGGTACTGTTTCCATCTGTGTGGAGCCCAGTCGAGGGCACTAGCGGGAGCAATCATTTCCGCAGTTCAGCGCACATATAGCGCGCCATAGTCAATGGTGGGCCGACAGCACGGTGCGCATGATCGAGATGGCGGCTTCGATGTCCGGGGTGCGATCGGCGGCCACGTTGGCCCACACCACCGCGGTCGCGGTCATGGCGAGCACGCGGAAGGACTCGGCGGGGACGTCGAGATCCGGTGCGGCTGTGGCTACTTCGTGAGCGAGTGCGGATTGCAGGGCCGCGGTGACCAGGCCGTCGGGGTCGAGCAGCACGCGAAGGGCGAGATTCGGTTCGCGCCGGGCGAAGTGGGTGAGGGGTTCGTGACGGACGCAGTCGAGCATGAAAAGCCGGGCCGCATCCAGGGCGCGTTCGAGGTTCTCTCCCTGGGCATTTCGCCGGGCTGAGCGCCAGAGCTCGCCGATGGATTCCAGGATCACGTGATCCATCAGCTGTTCGCGGTCACCGACCCAGCGGTACAGCGTCGAGCGGCCGATACCGAGCCGGGCGGCGACGGTGTGCATGTCGACGCGTTCGCGCCGGTCGAACAGCCAGATCGCCGCGGCGTGCGCGTCGGCGGCGGTCGGCCGCCGAAAGGTCGGCGGTTCGACGGCAGCGTGTTCGGGACCCACGGCGGAACTGTAGCAGCTGGGACAATGTAGAAACCCGACTCCAATGGAACATTATTGACTTTTGTTCCATCGCTGGCTTAGGTTCGCTGCCACGCGTTTTGTAGTCCACGTCACAAGGAGTTCCATGCGGTTCCGCACCCTGTCGGCCCTCGCGGCCGCGCTGACCGCGCTCGTCCCGGTAGGAATCGCGCACGCCGGTCCAATCGACACCGGGTCGGCCGGCAGCGGTTCGGCTGGAGCGCAGCACGAGACCTCGAACTGCTTCTGGTTCGGCCCCACCTTTTCGGCCACCAACCAGCAGCTCAATTACGCATTCCCGGATTCGGGGGCGTTGTACTGGGCCGCGCAGTTCGACATTCCCGACGGCGCGACGCTGACCCTGAAGGGCCAGTACGCGCACGCCCGCTACCAGTCGCTGAACTCCTATGACGTGACCACGAATTCGCCGACCGCCGCGGTCAACGACGTGTCCACGGTGCCCGACGCGGGCTCGCGCAACCCGTACCTGCCCGGCGCGGACCGCGTCGGCGAGCACGGCCGGGACTACACGGTGCATGTCGTCGACAGCGCGACCCCGGCCGATCCGCAGCCCAACACCCTCTACGCGGGGGTGCCGGGCCAGCAGCGCACTAC
Source organism: Nocardia sp. NPDC051832 (assembly GCF_040681285.1). NCBI lineage: Bacteria > Bacillati > Actinomycetota > Actinomycetes > Mycobacteriales > Nocardiaceae > Nocardia > Nocardia sp. NPDC051832. The sequence goes on along the minus strand of NZ_JBFAYL010000001.1, from coordinate 588,273 downwards.
TCTCGTCTACCGCCTCTACCTGCCCGACAACGGGCGCGATCTCACCGGTGGCGTGGGTCTTCCCGAACCCGAACTGCGCACGGCCGACGGTCGGTCGTTGACGGGCGAGAAGCTGTGCGGCGCAGTACAAGCCGTCAGTACCACACCGCGAGTCGACACCCTGCCCGCGGACAAGTACCAGGCGTTGCGCGACCAGCCCGGCAAGCCCGACACCTTCCCGGCCGACAACCCGATGGTGTGGCGCACCTTCTACAACCAGCCGTTCGCGCTGAGCTGCATCTACCTGGGCAAGTGCGACGGCACCCCGGCCAAGACCGGCGGGCAGTACTCCAATATCGACAACAACTACGTGAACGCCTACGTCAGCAGGAAATTCGGCGAGGTGCTGACGCTGACCGGCACCATGCCGCGCACCCCGCGCACCCTTGACGGTCAGGCCCGGCTCGATGATCAGGTCGACATGCGGTACTGGTCGCTGTGCAGCAACGAGTCGGTCGCGACCACCCGGGTGGCCGGATGCGTCTACGACGAACAGGTCCCGCTGGACTCGGCGCGCCGCTACACCGTGGTGGCCAGCCTGCCCTCGCAGCGTCCCGTCAACGCGATCGCCGCCTGCGGGGTGGCGTGGGTGCCGCTGCCGGAGAACGGGGACGGCGCAGGTCATCCTGACGACGCCTATCTGATTCTGCGCAACATGCTGCCGTCCGATGCCTTCGGTCACGCCGTCCAGAACACCCGCAGCCCCGGCGACGAGCAGGCCGTCATGGGCGCATTCCTGCCGGAAGCAACGTATTCCAGCAAGGCTCAGTTCGAGGCCACGGGCTGCCACCCGGCGCGCTGACGGCTGGACTGAACAGAGAATATTCAGCTAATTAAAACTCGACGCAAATTTGCTGACAGATCGAATAGATGAGGCATTGTTGCAGCTATGAGTAGCTTGCGGGCATTCTTCGGCAACCCTCAGACGCGGTGGAGTCGACGCAGTACCGGTCCCGCTCGCGCGCGGGGCCGGATCGCTGTCTCCCTGGTCGTCGCCGCGGCGGTGGCTGTCGCGGCCTCCGCCTGCGGATCCGACTCGTCCTCCGATTCGCCGGAAAGCCTGCGCGACACCGCCAAGGACGCGTACATCTTCGCCTACCCCGTGGTCATGAACTATCGGACCATGTACCGGCAGGCGCTCTCCGGCGGCGGCGAGTTCGGCAAATGGCTGCATCTGGGGCTGGCCACTCCCGCCGACACCGACATCGTGACCCCCAACAACGACACCCCGTACTCGTACGCCTGGGTGGATCTCCGGGCCGAACCGTGGGTGCTGACCCTGCCCCCGGTCGAACCGAACCGCTACTACACCAGCCAGTGGGACGACCTGTGGGGCTTCGTACTCGACAATCCCGGCTCGGTGCAGGACGGCAACAACGGCATCACCGTCATGCTGGCCGCCCCGGAGTGGAAAGGCGAAACCCCCGCCGGAGTCTCGCGGGTGATCCGAGGTGAGAGCGATATTCTCGGCACCCTCACCCGTACCCAGGTCCTCGGCACCGACGACGGCCTGAGCCAGGTGCAGCGCATTCAGCAGGAGTATCAGCTCCGCCCGCTGAGCGCGTACACCAACACCCCCGCACCGGCCGCCGCTCCCGCGGTGCAGTGGCCGGCCTGGCAGGACGGCGCGGACAAGACCGCGCAGTTCTGGGACTATCTGGCGTTCATGCTGCCGTTCATCACCCCGAATCCCGTCGATCAGCCGATGTACGACAAACTCGCGAAGCTCGGCATCGAACGCGGAAAGCCGTGGAACCCGGCGACACTCGACGCCTCGGTGCGCGACGCGCTGTCCGGCGGCGTGACCGACGGCCAAGCCGAACTGGCGGGAGCGGGCAATGTCGACTCGGCGAAGCTGTTCGCCGACCGCGCCGCGCTGGGGACCGACTACCGGGATCGCGCGCTGGGCGTGTTCGCCGGAATCTTCGGCAATGTCGCCGACCAGGCCATCTACTTCCCCCTCGGCGCGGACGCGACCGGTCAACCGCTCGATGGAAGCAAGGGCAGCTACTCGATCACCTTCCCGGCCGGACAGACGCCACCCGTGCAGTACTTCTGGTCGTTCACCATGTATGAACTGCCGCAGCGGCAGCTGGTCGCCAACCCGATCGATCGTTATTCCCTCGGGTCCGCCACGCCCGGACTGCAATCGAATCCGGATGGCTCACTGACCGTGCGGTTCTCGGCACAATCACCCGGCGATGCCGCGGCCTCGAACTGGCTGCCCGCGCCGAACGGGCCGTTCTGGGTGGTGCTGCGCACCTACGGGCCCGATCAGCGGATCCTGTCGAAGTCCTGGCAGCCGCCCACCATCACCAAGGCCGGCTGAGCGGGACATTCCCGCCGTTCCACTCCGTTTGTCCCACGCAGACAAGGAGATTCATCGATGGCCGATCTTTCGCTCTCCCGTCGTGGATTGTTCGGTGCCGCAGCCGGGGTGGCGGCGGCCGCCGCGCTGACCGCGTGCGGTTCGTCGAACGACTCGGATTCCTCCGCGATCAGCACCACCGCGAGCGGCAGCGATCCGAAGTCGATCGCCAGCGACGCCTACGTCTACGGCTACCCGCTGGTCCTGATGGACGCCACCCGCGTGACCGCCGCACCCACCAACACCCTGCTGCGCTACGACAAGACACCCAGCCCCGAGGACAAGACCGTCGTCACCCCGAACGTCGACACCCTCTACAGCCAATCCTGGCTGGATCTGCGCACCGAGCCGATGGTGCTGCAGATCCCGGCCATGGCCGAGCGCTATTGGCTGGCCCAGGTACTCGACGCCTGGTCCAACACCACCCACAACCCGTCGAGCGTGCGGCCCCAGACCTCCGGTGGCGGGTCCGGTCCGTTCACCTACGCCCTCACCGGCCCAGGCTGGTCCGGCACGCTGCCCGACGGACTGACCCGCCTCGACATGCCGACCGGAACCGCCTGGATCATCATCCGTTTCGCGCTCGACAGCCCCGCCGACCACGACCCGGTCATCGCCTTGCAGAACCAGATCAAGCTCATGCCGCTGAGCACCTGGACCAGCGCGCCCGACACTCCCACCCCCAGCGGTATGCCCGCGAATCAGACCGTCAGCCCGACCGAACAGGTCGCCGCCATGGACCCCGCCGCGTTCTTCGCCAAGCTCTGCGCGCTCATGGCCGCCGACGCGCCCGCCGCGGCCGACGCCGACGCCCTGACCCGGTTCGCGAAGCTGGGCATCACACCCGGTGGCGCACTGACCGGTATCGACCCCGACACGCTGGCGGCCGCGGTGCGCGACGCCCAGCAGCGGATCCACGACTACAAGAATCCGGGCGCGAAGGTCGTCAACGGCTGGACCTACGCCACCAACCTCGGCGCCTACGGCACCGACTACCCGCTGCGCGCCAACACCGCGCTCACCGCCTTGGGCGCGAACCTGCCCGCCGACGCCCTCTACCCCATGATGAGCAGTATTGCCGCCGACTCCGGCGGCGCGACCCACAGCTACCGATTCCATTTCCCCGCAGGCCAACTCCCGCCTGCCGACGCCTTCTGGTCGCTGACCGCCTACACCGCCGACCACTTCCTGGTGCCCAACCCCGACAACATCTACTCCGTCGGCCACCAGCCCGCCGTCACCACCAACCCCGACGGCTCCGTCGACCTCACCCTCTCCGCCACCAAACCCGAAGTCCCCACCGGAAACTGGCTCCCCATCCCCACCACCGGCACCTTCAACCTCGCCCTGCGCCTCTATTCGCCCCAGGACACCGCCACCAACGGCACCTGGCAGCCCCCCGCCCTCACCCCGGCCTGATGCCCAACCGACCTCGACATCGAAGTATGTGCCGATAACTCGCAAGCTCGTAGTGTCCCGCCGAGGGCACTTCACTATCCGTAGTCCGCATCTTCTTCATTGATGCCGCACAGTGAACAAGTGCGGGATCTGGGCGCTCCTGGTATGAGTCGTGCCGGGACGCGCGCTCTGGGGAATTCGTGGCCGCGCTGCTCGCACTGTGCCGAAGTTTGGCAGCCGTCACACCACACTTGACCACCGTCGTAACGCCAACTGAGGCTTGAGGATTGGTCATCGAGATATGTGATGGCTTGTCGCACAGAGTCGAAGCAGACACTCTCTCCGCTCTGATCGCTGTAGACGTCGCCGCAGTTGTCGCAGTAGACAACCACATGAGTCTCGCTAACGAATCCAGTCTTCATGTCACTACCTCTTGCTCGGTGAGCCAGTCAGTTCTACGAGACAACGTGATATCGAATAGAGCTGGCTCTATTTGACCATCAAGTAAGCTGCTGGGCAATAGAACTGGATATAATCGGCCGAAAGCAGTCGATTCAGTTCCGAGGCGGAAGGACACCACCGCATGAGCGGTTACCGCGACGTGGCAGCCAGCCTGCGCGAGGCCATCCAGCAAGGTGAGTACGCCCCGGGCTCCACGCTGCCCAAGCAAGACGAGCTCGCCACCCGCTTCGGTGTCAACATCAAGACTGTCCGCCAAGCGGTTGGACTGCTAGAGGTCGAAGGTCTTGTCACGCCGATCCGACGTCGGGGGACCGTTGTCCGCGAACGCCCTCCGATGAAGCGACTCGGAGTGGATCGGTACGCCAAGAAGAAGTGGAAGTACGGCGACACCGTCGCCTTCGTAGCTGACCGCGAGGCTTCCGGGCGCCCGTGGAAGCTGACCGACCAAACCCAAACGGTCTCGCTGGTCGAGGCCGATCCCGAAGTGGCCGCAGCATTCGGAATCGAACCGAAATCGCCTGTCTACGAACGTGCTCGAACCGTTCGTGACGGTGATCAGCCAACTCACACGTTGACCAGCTACTACCTGCCCGAACATGTCGAGGGAACGCCCTTGGTGGACCCGACGCCAGGCCCCGCCGGTCGAGGTGGCGGCTTCGCAGTGCTGACCATGCAAGGCTACGAACCCGACCATATGACCGAGACGATCCGCGCCCGCATGCCAACTCCGGAAGAGACACAGGCGCTCGATCTACTCACCGGCGAACCCGTAATGATCCTGACTCGCCGGACCTACACCGCCAACGACGTAATTATCGAGTTCGCCCGCGGTGTCCACGCCGCATCCAGGTTCTCCTGGACATACGAATTCAAGCTCCCCGACTAGAAGGGATCGCTTCATGCCAGACGTCGGCGTGCCCGAGGAACTGCGCTCCGAGGTTGAAACCCTTTGGGACTACAACCAAATGCGCCACTCGCCACGCCCCGTCGACGTCGGCATCGGACTGGGGGGCCACGACCGAGGTGTAGCCGACCGCATCGCCGAGCTCTACCACGAAGGCATGTTCCCGCTGATCGTCTTCACCGGCGCCAACGCCCCGACGACCAAGGAACTCTTCCCGCGGGGCGAAGCCGTGCACTTCCGCGAACGCGCCATCGAACTCGGGGTGCCAGAAGGTGTGATCCTGGTGGAACCGCGTGCCACCAATACCGGAGAGAACATCGACTTCACGCGCGCCCTGCTCCGGGACCGGGCCGTGCGATCGGTTCTTCTCATCTCACGCCCATACCAGGAGCGTCGAAGCTACGCCATCTGTCGCAAGCGGTGGCCGGCGGTTGAAGTCATCTGCGGCTCGCGATCGCTGACGTTGGACGACTACCTTCTGAGCATTGGCGACGTCAACCGGGTGATCAACATGCTTGTCGGTGACACGCAACGGATTTGGGTCTATGCGCAGAAGGGCTGGGCAATCGAACAGGATGTTCCCGCCGAGGTGCGCAAGGCATATTCCAAGTTGGTTGACGCTGGATTCACTAGCCGCGTTGTCTCCTGAGCTGGGTCGCGGTCAGCTAGGTCAGGCTCCGAGTACTGCGGTACCCTTGACAGTTCACGCCAATGTCGCCAACGATCCCCGCAATGGCCCTACCAAGCAAACGGATCAAGACTGCTTGTTTCGCAGGTTCAAATCTTGCCGGGGGCACCTCGTTTTTGCAGTTCACCTGGGTTGTGCGCTGCACAGTTCCACCGTGCCCGGCGCACGGAGGTTCTGTGATCAGTCGTGTGTGACGAGGATCCATTCGTTCGCTTCGGCGGCCTGGCGGTACAGGCGCGCATAGTCGTTGAGAAGGCTCAGGAAGAGAGCGCGGTCGCGTGGTGGTTTGTAGACATGGGCGGCCTGCATTGCCTCGATGTCGAAGAGGGCTGGGGCATCGTCGAGGATGTTCTCCACGTATTCGGCTACTGCTGCTGCTGTGTTCGGTCGGACCAGACGCAATGGAATGCCCACCGAGGAAACGGCTTTGCAAGGAAATTCTTCGGCGCCGAACACGCAGATCTCGGCCAAACCGTGCGGGTTTCTGTCGGTTTGCGCTCGGCGGTTCGGTGCCAGCATCCAGTAGGCGGCGTCCCACGCACGCGTGGACAAGGCTCGGTTCAGGAGGGCGGGGTGGGTGTTCACCAGGTCGCGTGCGATCGGAACGAGTTCGAGCCATAGTGGATCGTCGTGGTACGGGCCTTTTGTGATGTCGTCGGTGGCCATCGTTCGGAAGAAGCCCAGGGCCTCGGCTGTCTCGCGGTCGTTCATCGCGCGCTTGATCAATGGGTCGTAGGGAAGGGCCCGGTAGCTGGCGTCGATGGCCATCCGGCGAGCTTATCGACCAGCGGCGAGCGGTTCGGGTTTCGGGCTCAGGTGACCTTCGAGCCAGGTGTTGATGTCGTCGAGTGCGGCTTGTGCCATCGGGGTGGGGTGGCCGGTGAATCCGTGCGGCGCGTCTGGGTAGACGCGGAGTTCGATGTCGGTATTGGCGGCTGATAGGCGGGCGGCCATGGCGAGGTTGTCCTGTAGCAGGATGTCGGCTTCGCCGATGACCATGAGGATCGGGGGGAGGTTGGAGGGTTCGGCGTAGAGCGGGGAGAGGTCTGGGTTCGTGCGGTCCGGTGCGGTTCCGGCGTAGGCCTCGAGGAAGTATTCGTCGGCGATCAGGCGGCCGGCCGGTGTTTGTGCGCTCAGGTCATAGGTTCCGAATTGCAGTACGGCGCAGTTGAATGCGGTGGTCCCTCGGTTGCGCAGGCGCAGCAGCGTCGTCATCGCCAGGGTGGCGCCCGCCGAGAATCCGCCAACGGCGAGGTTCGCGGTGCCGAAACGAGGGCGGGCGTGCTCGGCGAGCCAGAGTGCGGCGGTCTCGCAATCGTCCGGAGCGGCGGGCCACGGATGTTCGGGGGCGAGTCGGTAGTCCACGCTGACGACCGCGATGCCGAGGGTGTCGGCGAGTTGGCGGTTGCGGACGTCGCCGGCGGCGGCCGAGCCCAGGTAGAAACCACCGCCGTGGATGTCCAAGAACACGCCCTTGGCTGCCCGGGCCGCGGGAGTGTGGATGCGCAGTGGAACGCTGCGTCCGGCGGCTTCGGCGAGTACTTCGACGGCCGGCGGCTGCGCCGGGACCGGCTTGGCGAGACTCGCTCTGGTTTCGCGAAGTTCCGCGAAACTGCTCGGACTTGTTCCGGCGGCACGCTTTTCATAGAACACGCGGGTCTCGTCGACAAGGAACCGGAGGCGAGGGTCGATCAGTGTGTCGAGTCCGAGACGCATGGGTACCCACCGTACATCGAAGAAGAAGCACCGCCGCGGAGTGAATTGCGCGGCGGTGCTTCGGGTTTGGTCAGGCCGGGTCGGGAGTGTCGGCGAGCTTGAGCCAGATGACGCCGCCGATGATTACCGCGAGCCAGAAGGTTTTGGCGAGGGTGAGGGTTTCGTCGAAGAAGACCGGGCCGAGGAGGGCGGCGCCTACCGCGCCGATGCCCGCCCAGACGGCGTAGCCGATGCCGACGTCGATCTTCTTGAGGGCGACGCTGAGGAAGTACAGGGTGAAGAGGAAGAAGACGAGAGCGACGGCGGACCAGAGGGGGTTGCTGAAGCCTTCGCTGCCGTTCACGCTCAGGGCATAGCCGATCTCGAAGCCGCCGGCTGCCAGTAGGGCCAGCCAGGAGGCGGTCTTGGGCTCGACGGTCGTGGGCACCAGGGGCTGTGTCGCGGTGGTCATGAGAGCTGTCCTTTTCGAAAGTGGTTGGGTGCTAGACGGTTCCGGCGAGGTTCAGGCCCACTACGCCGACGATGACGATGCTGATGCCCAGCAGTTTTTGCCAGGTCAGGCGCTGGGAGAGGAAGAGGGCGCCGAGGACGACGATGGTGACTCCGGCCAGGGCGGTCCACAGGGCGTAGCCGACGCCGACGTCGAAGGTCAGCAGGGCGAGGCTGAGGAAGAAGGTGGCGATCGCACCGCTGACGAGGGTGCCGATCGTCCAGCGGAGGTTGGTGAAGCCTTGGGCCTTGCCCGCGGCGATGCCGACGGCGACCTCGAAGAGAACCGCGATGCCCAGGTAGAGCCAGTTCATGATGATGTTTCCTCTCGATAGTAAATGCATGTACATGCAGATATATGGCCATGAAAGAACGGCGTTGTGCCGCCTTGTGATTCAGGGTGTGAGCAATGCCTGGATCGCCAGTAGGGCGGATCCGAGCTGCCTGGTGTCGGTTCCCGGGAAGTGTGTCGTGGCGTCGGTCAGGAGTTCGGTGATCCGATCCTCGTACGGGGTTCGCGCGCTGCGCACCAGTTCTTCGCCTTCGTCGGTGATGACCGCGTAGACGCCGCGTTTGTCGTCCGCGCAAAGATCGCGGCGCACATATCCTTTCGCCTCGAGCCGGCTCACCAGGCGCGTCGCCGAGCTTTGATTCAGTCCGACGCGCTGTGCGAGATCATTGACGCGCAGTTCCTTGTCGGAGGTCTGGCTCACGAAACTCAGCGCGCGGAACTCGGTCAGCCCGACGCGATACGTATCCGCAAGCCACCGATCGAGATTCGCGTCCACGGCCGAGGCGAACGCGGCCACCTTCGACCATGCGCCGCTGGCGTCACCCCGGGGTGCCCGCTTCGAATCAGTTGATTGCATGTACATGCATGTACCGTAGCAGACCCGCGGCACCGACATCGCTGCCGGTGTCGCAGATCACCCCTCGGGCTCACAGAATCACTTGGCCACCGGCCGTGACCGGATAATCTGGACAACTTTGGACGGGATTGGTCACAATGCGACCAGGGAGGTCCATATGGCCGATCCACTGGACGAATTGCGCACGCTCAAAACGCAACTGCGCGAACTTCGTTGGACCACACAGGCCGATTCCCTCAAGACGCTGGCGCGGGAATCCGCCCGCAGGCCCGGCGCGCGGGGCGGCATCAGCAAAGCCACCATCGGCAACGTCATCAATCCGGATAACTCGACGATGCCGCGGTGGGAGACCTACGAGATATTCATCGACACCTGCCTGCACCTCGTCGATCGGGCCGGCGCCGAGCCGCCGCCCGGCGGCGGGGATCGCCAGGTCTGGCGGCTGCGGTATATCCAGGTCCGAGATGCGCTGGGCGACAACGGCGAACCGCTGGATGAGGAGGCATCCGCGCCGCCGGTCGAGCCCGCTGTGGCTGAGCCGGATTCGGCCCGCGACCCACCGGGCCGGCGGCGGCGCTCGCCGGTATGGCTCACTGCCGCCGCGATTCTGGCGATGGGTGCCCTCGTCGTCTGGCAAGTAGCCGACAAAGATGGGCCCGCACCCGACGCACCGGCACCGGTATCGCCCTTGTCGTTCTGCGCGGAGTTGGGCGGCAAGAGGATCCTGGAAGACAGTTTCACCGACGCGACGAGCGGCTGGCCGGACCGCACGGGCCAATCCGAATACGTCGCCGGCTCATATCATTTGACCGCGGCGGCCGGTATTCAGATGGTCCACGCCAGCGCCCCTGTTCCGGTATTGGCGGATTCGTGCACCGAGGCTGTGGTGCGCATGGAATCCGGATTCGGGGGAGTCGCGCTGTGGTGCCGGGCCGAACCGGGTGACTTCGCACGCCGCTACTTCTTCGCCGTCAGCAGTACCGGGCACTGGAGCATCGCGATGGGGCAACCTCTGGAATCCCGAGTCGCCGTGCTCGCCTCCCGGGACAGCTTGCCCGGCCTGAACCTGGCACAGCCGACCCGGATCGGCGCGTCTTGCCGCAGCGCGGCCAACGGCGTCGATCTGGTGGTCAGCGTGAACGGGGAGGGCCTGCGGTACGTGGATCCCGATTCGCGCCTGACCACCGGGTCTGTCGGCGTGGTCGGGTGGTCGTGGCTGCTGGACCCAGGCGCCACCTCCAGCGCCGTGGTCGAGGAGATCGCAATCTGGGAGCTACCGGCCCTGAACTGAGGATTCAGGAGTAGTCACGAAAGGTCATGACAAAGCCGACCAGCGCGATGACCAGCAACGCCAGGTAGGCGAGGACGCGCAGCCAGGTGGTAGGCAGATCCCGCGCGAACAGGCCGCTGATCATGGCGAACAGCAGCATCAGGACGCCGTAGAGCACCGTGCGCTTGCGAGCTTCCATACCGCCTGTCTACCCCTCGGCGCGCGGGCGCGCATCGAGGGGTTCGCTCAGGTCAGTCGCTTTTCTGCGCCGATGCGACGCCGCCGGCCAGCGCGAGCAGGACGCCCGCGACGCCGAGACCGATGCCGAAGACGGGCTGCATGTCGTCGGCCCACGACAGGATGATGAACTCCATGTTCATCTGCTCCAGGATGAGCGAGCCGAAGCCCAGAATGGCAAGCCAGATACCGATTTGCACCACGTGATTCCCCAATGCCCCGCCGCGCGCCTGATGCGCGCGGTTCCAGTCCAGGACAATAGATCTCACGGTTTGCGGTGTCCACGCGAATTCCGCGGTCGGCGAACTACTTTCCGGCGAGGCCCCGGGCGATGACGAGGCGCTGGATCTGGTTGGTGCCTTCAAAGATCTGCATCACCTTGGCTTCGCGCATGTAGCGCTCGACGGGGAAGTCCTGGGTGTAGCCGTAACCGCCGAAGACCTGCACCGCGTCGGTGGTGACTTTCATGGCGGCGTCGGTGGCGATGAGCTTCGCGACGCTGGCCTGGCGGGAGTAGGGGAGACCGGCGTCGCGGCGGCGGGCGGCGTCCAAATATGTCGCGCGAGCGGAATCCACCGCGGCGGCCATGTCGGCGAGGACGAAGCCGAGTCCCTGGTGGTCGATGATGTGGCGGCCGAAGGCTTCGCGTTCCTTGGCGTAGGCGACGGCGTCGTCGAGCGCGCGCTGGGCCAGACCCGTTGCCACGGCGGCGATTCCGAGCCGCCCGGAGTCCAGGGCGCTGAACGCGATGGACAGGCCCTGGCCCTCGTCGCCGATCAGGCGTTCGGTGGGGAGCAGCGCGTCGTCGTACGCGGCGGTGGTGGTGGGGATGCCGCGCAGGCCCATCTTCTCCTCGGGCTTGCCGAAACTGAGACCGGCGGTGTCCTTGGGCACGAGGAAGCACGAGATGCCGCGCGAGCCCTCACCGGTGCGGGCGAACAGGGTGTAGAAGTCGGCGCGGCCGCCGTTGGTGATCCAGGCCTTGGAGCCGGTAATGCGGTAGCCGTCTTCGGTTTTCGTGGCGCGGCAGCGCAGGGCGGCGGCGTCGGAGCCGGCGTGCGGCTCGGAAAGGCTGTAGGCGCCGACGGTTTCGCCGGACAGCATGTCGTGCAGCCATTGCTGCTTCTGCTCGTCGGTGCCGAAGGTGAACAGCGGGTGGCAGGAGAGACTGTGCACGCTCACCGCCACCGCGACGGCGGCCCACCGGCTCGCCAGCTCCTCCAGAACTTGCAGATAAACCTCGTAGGGCTGACCGCCGCCGCCGAATTCCTCCGGGTACGGCAGGCTCAGCAGCCCCGCCGCGCCGAGCGCCGGAAACACCCCCTCGGGGAAGGTTCCGGTCTTCTCGCAGTCGACCACCCGCGGTTCCAGCACCTTGTCGGCGATGTCGCGGGTCAGGTCGATGAGGTCGCGCGCCTCTTGGGTGGGCAACATCCGATCAACTGACATGCCCCTGTTCTACCCGATCGGGTCCGGCGGCCGACCCGGCGGCGGGTGATATTCGGCCGCTATGACCAGCGGATACGTATTTGATGCTCCCCAGTTTCAGATTCCGGGCCGCTGAGATTCCGGCTTGACTAGTTTTGGGTAGCATCGCCGCATGTGATGTGGCTCTCGTTGGTCACAGGCAGGAAAAGAGGAGTACCCGATGTTCAGCACCATGCAGGACGAGCAGCTGTCGCTGGCCACACTGCTGAAATACGCGTCCACCTTCCAAGGCGACAGCACGGTGTCGACCTGGACCGGGACCGGCGTACGCACCATGACCTATCGCGAGGTGGGGGCCGACGCGGCCCGCTTGGCGAATGCGTTGCGCGGCATGGGGATCGGCGAGGGTGATCGGGTCGGCACCTTCATGTGGAACAACAACGAGCACCTGGTCGCCTATATCGGCGTGCCGGCGATGGGCGCGGTCCTGCACGCGCTCAATATCCGGCTGTTCCCGGAGCAGCTGGTCTATGTGGCCAACCACGCCGAGGATCAGGTCGTCATCGTGGACGGCACCCTGCTGCCGATGTTCGCCCAGTACCTGCCGAACCTGAAGACCGTCCGCCACGTCATCGTTGCCAACGGCGATGCCGCCGCGTTGCAGGCGCCCGAGGGCGTGCAGGTGCACTCCTACACCGAACTGCTTGCCGCGCAGCTGGATTCCTTCGAGTTCCCGGTGATCGACGAGCGTTCGGCCGCCGCCATGTGTTACACCTCGGGCACCACCGGCGACCCGAAGGGCGTCGTCTACTCGCACCGCTCCAACTGGCTGCACGCGATGCAGGTCTGCCAGCCCAGCAGCATGGGCTTCAGCGGGGCCGACAACGTGCTCGCGATCGTCCCGATGTTCCACGCCAATGCCTGGGGCCTGCCGTACGCGGCGCTGATGTCGGGCGCGAACGTCCTCATGCCGGACCGGTTCCTGCAGCCCGGACCGCTGCTGGAGATGATGGCCGCCGAGCGGCCCACCTTCGCCGCCGCGGTCCCGACCATCTGGGGCGGCGTGCTGGCCCAGCTCGCGGCCGCCCCGCAGGACATCGCGCATCTGCGCACCGTCGTGGTCGGCGGCTCGGCCGTCCCGCCGGCGATGATGCACGCCTTCGAGGAGCAGCACGGTGTGAAGGTCCTGCACGCCTGGGGCATGACGGAGACCTCGCCGCTCGGCTCGGTCTCGCACCCGCCGTTCGGCGTGAGCGGCGACGAGGAGTGGGCCTACCGCTACACCCAGGGCCGATTCCCCGCCACCGTCCAGGCCCGCCTGGTCGCCGACGACGGCAGCGTGGTCGCCAACGACGGAGAAGCGCTGGGCGAGTTGGAGGTTCGCGGTCCCTGGATCACCGGTTCCTACTACTCCCCGGACGGCGCGCAAGTCGACCCGGACAAGTTCGACGACGGCTGGCTACGCACCGGCGACGTCGGCAAGATCACCCCGAACGGCTACCTCACGCTGGTGGACCGCTCCAAGGACGTGATCAAGTCCGGCGGCGAGTGGATCTCCTCGGTCGACCTGGAGAACGCCGTCATGGGACACCCGGCGGTCGCCGAATCGGCCGTCATCGGCGTCCCGGACGAGAAGTGGGACGAACGCCCGCTCGTCGCCATCGTGCTCAAGGAAGGCGCGACGGCCAAGCCGGAGGAACTGCGCGACTTCCTCGCCGACAAGTTCGCGAAATGGCAGCTCCCGGAACGCTGGACTTTCATCGCCGAGGTGCCGAAGACCAGCGTCGGCAAGTTCGACAAGAAGCGGCTGCGCGCCCAGTACGCCGACGGCGAGTTGCAGGTGACCAAGCTGTCCTGATCGGACCACGGGTTCACACGAACCGGCCCGCCCGGCGGATTACGCCGGGCGGGCCGATTCGGTTGTGCGCTCAGCAGTTACGCAGTTCCGGGCTCTGATTGAGGAGCTGGGCCCGGGTGCTGATGAAGGTGCTGTAGGTGTCGCCGCCTACGGCCGCGAGCGGGAAAGCCGCTACGCGGTGGCAGTTCTGGAAGGCCAGCTTCACGTTGAAGTGGCGTTCCAGCCCGCCGCGGATGGCATCGGAGGCCATGGCGCGCAGCAGCTGGCCGCGGCTCACCTCATCCGGGGGCGGGATGAGATTGTCGGCGTATTCGGCTGTGCCGGAATGGAGGTCGGCGGCCACACGGCTGACTACTTCGTAGGCGTAGGGCAGTGAGGTCCGGACGCATTCGACGAAGTCGGCGTCGTCGATCTCGCCGCGTTCGGCGCGCTCGAGCAAGGCGGTGGGAACATCGAGGGACATGGGCGCTCTCCTCCGGGGGTGGGGTGGATGGCGGTTGCGATGCCCCTGAAGTCTATTCGAAAGTGGTTGTCAACAGCCCTGGATTCAGCGCGAAAGTGCCTTGGTCAGAGCGATTTTCGCTTCTTCGGCAAGTTTGCCCACCAGTTCGCCGGCCGGTAACTCGGGTGCCAGCGCGTGGGTCTGCCCGGCCCACAGGTTCACCTCGTCGGAGTTCCCGGCGCTGCGCGCGGCGGCTCGCAATGGTGCGGTCGCGTAATGGATCTCAGGGTACGCGGCGGGAGCGTCGGTGTGGTCCAGCATGAATCGGTTGCGGATGCCGCGGGCGCGACGCCCGGTGAATGCTCGGGTGAGCATGGTCGGGATATCGGAACCCAGTGCGCCCTTATGTATCGAATTGGTACCGGCTTCCGGGCAGCGCAGAAAGACCGTGCCCAACTGCGCGGCCCGCGCCCCGGCGGCCAGAACCCCCGCGAGACCGGCCCCGGTTGTGATACCGCCGGTCGCCACCAGCGGCAGATCGACAGCGGCGGTGAGCAACTGAAGCAGTGCCAGCAGTCCGAGCGGATCGGTGACGTCCTCGGCGACCCGGTCGACGAAGGTGGCGCGGTGCCCGCCGGCTTCGGCCCCTTGCGCGACAAGCACATCCGCGCCCGCGGCGGCCGCTGTCGACGCCTCGGCCACCGAGGTGACCGTCACCCACACCTCCGAGCCCGCCGCGTGCAGCCGGGCGACCTCGTCCGCGCCGAAGCAGCCGAAGGTGCAGGTGACTACCGAAACCGGCGCGGCGACAAGCAGATCGATCTTGGCGTCCCACGCGTCGCTGTCGTACTTCGGCGCGCCGACCTCGTGCCCGGCCGCCAGCGCCGCGACGTAGTCCGAGAATTCGGGCGGGGGAGTCGGTGCGCCGGGCGCGAAGAGATTCACCCCGAACGGCCGGTCGGTGAGCTGCCGGGTCCGCTCGATCCGGGCGGCGGTCTCCTCGACGCCGAGATACCCGGCGGCGAGCAGTCCGAGCCCGCCCGCCTCGGTCACCGCCGCGGTCAGCTCCGGCGTGGAAGGTCCGCCCGCCATGGGCGCGAGCACGATCGGCGTCTGTAACTCGTCGAGGATCACGGGACCCAGTTTGGCACTGCCGAGGTCACGGATAACGGTCGACTGTTACCGAGTTCTGGTCCCTTGACCTGCCCGCCACCTGCGTAAACATAAGAGAAGGTTGCGGAATGGTCACGACGGGGTAGAGTTCCCGTCACAACGGAAGCCGAAACGTTACAAATTTCGGAACCGGTTCCCCTGTAGGTCGGACGCTAGGACGAAGCTTTGTCGCAGCACCGGGTTGGCCCCAGTTCCATCACCGTCATGAGCCTTCTGGGCAACGAGGTTTCGGTATCGGAGCGCCCGACGCGGCATCGCGCCGAGTCGCCCTCGACCGAACGCGTCAAGCGCGTCGCCACCTTCGCGGTCGCCGCGGGCGCCCTGGTCGGCACCGCCACGCAGGTCGCGCCGGCGCTGGCCGCGCCGCTGTCGCCGCACCACGACACCGACGAAAAGGCCGCCGAGCCCATCACTTTCAAGGGCGCCGGCGAAATCTCGTCCACCCAGGCCAAGTTCGCCTCCCCGGTCGCCGATGTCGCGCCCGAGCCGGCCCCGGTCGCGGCTCAGGTCGCCGCCCCGGTCGCGCAGCCGTTCGGCATCCAGAACCTGCCGCCGGAGCTCGCGGGCCCGCTGGCCCAGGTCGAAGAGGTCCTCAAGGGCGTGACCCAGCAGGTGGCGCCCGCCACCGCGGTGCGCCCGGTCGCCGGCCAGATCAGCTCCGGCTACGGCGCCCGCTGGGGCACCATGCACTACGGCGTCGACTTCGCCGACCAGCTCGGCGCTCCGATCCACTCGGTCAGCAACGGCACCGTCATCGAGGCGGGCCCGGCTTCGGGCTTCGGCCTCTGGGTCCGGGTGCTGCAGGACGACGGCACCACCGCCGTCTACGGCCACGTCAACGACATGTTCGTGCACGAGGGCCAGCGCGTGAAGGCGGGCGACGTGATCGCCTCCGTCGGCAACCGCGGCCAGTCCACCGGCCCGCACCTGCACCTCGAGATCTGGGACCAGGGTGGCGCGAAAATCGATCCCCTGCCGTATCTGGCCGCCAAGGGCGTCCCGATGCAGTGGGGCCCGTCCAAGCACTGATCTTCGTTGCCCAGCTTGACATCTCACCTACATAACGGCAGGGCGCTGGTTAGGCTCCTGTCGTGACCGAGCTGGGCGATATCTTCGAACCGGGATCTCCACACGGGCGTACCTACGCCGTGCTGGTGCATCATCCGCGCTCCGGACTGACCGATATCGCCCGCTATCTGGACGTTTCGGAGGAGTCCGCGGCCGCCTCGCTGAAGGTGCTGTGCGAACTCCAGGCGGCGGTCCAGCTCGCCAACGGCGACGGCGTGCCGCTCTGGGACGCGCACGCGCCGGAATCGCTGTCGGAATCCGAGGCGCGGCGCCGCCAGCACGAGATCAGCCAGATGCACGCCGCCGCGGCGCGACTGAGCGAGACATTCCGTTCGGTGCGGCGCTCGCCGCGCAGCAACGGCGCCATCGTGCCGGTCTTCGAGCGCGTGGAGATGCTGGCCGACTTCGAGGAAATCCAGTCCGCCGCACGCACTTCGGTGAAGCTCATCGAACGCGGCCCCTACCTCAGCGATACCGAGCGCGAGCAGCGCCAGTTCCAGCTGAAGCGGACGCGGCTCAGCGAAGGCATCCGCTATCAGACGCTGTACCAGGACACCATCTATCAGGACGCGGAGCGACTACGCCACGCGCTGGCCACCAATGCCAGTGGGGCGCAGGCGCGCACCTTGCCGGAACCGCCGTTCAAGATGATCGTCGTCGACGACGAACGCGGCATCCTGGTCCTGCACGCCGACGAACGCAGACCGGACCCGATGGGGATCAGAGTCTCCGGGTCGCCCGCGCTGCGCCTGATGATCAAGACCTTCGACGTGCTGTGGTCGCTGGCCGCGCCGATCTCGGTGAATCCCTCCGCCGAAGAACTCGACGAACGCGACAAGGCCATCCTGACGCTCATGGGGCTGGGCGCCACCGACGACACCATCGCCCGCCGGCTCGGCATGTCCCGCCGCACCGTAGTACGCCGGACCGCGCGGCTGCTGGAGCGGCTGGGCGCCAGCACCCGGTTCCAGGCCGGGGTCCAGGCCACCCGGCGCGGCTGGCTATGAGAATTCTCCTCGTCACACAGCTGCAACATATGGCGGTCGCCGACCGATGTGCCGGAGGGCGACTGATCATTTTCGGTCGCCTTTTGCGGCCCGGGGAGCCCGATATGATTGCCCGGGGCTGAACAGGCACTGGCCGAGCGGCCTTGGAGAATGAACGGCCGTGCGGCCGAGCTAGACGCGAGAGGTGATTGCACCCGAATGGATACTGCCCGTCGTTCCGGCCGTGGTACCCGTCGCCGCAGGTCGGGCAGCCCTACCTTCGGTCAACTGCTGACCGCGGCCGTGGAGTCCGCGTCCGACGCGGTGGCCGTGCGGGCCGGGGCCGAGGAGTTCACCTATCGCCAGCTGGACGCGGATTCCTCACGGCTGGCCCGGGAACTGATCGAACGCGGTATCGGCCCCGGTGACGTGGTCGCCATCGGCATCGCGCGCGGCATCGAGTCGGTGCTCGCGGTGTGGGCCATCGCCAAGGCCGGCGCGGCGTACGTGCCGGTCGACCCGGCCTACCCGGCCGAGCGGATCGCGCACATCGTGGGCGACTCCGGCGCCACGATCGGCCTGACCACCTCCCAGCACCGGCGCAAGCTCGGTTCCGGCATCTACTGGATCGAACTGAACGACCCGGTGGTGGCGCAGCGGGTCCTGGACCGCCCGGAGCACCCGATTTCCTACGCCGACCGGGTCCGCCCGCTCGACGAGCGGCATCCGGCCTACGTCATCTACACCTCGGGTTCCACCGGCAAACCGAAGGGCGTCGTCGTCACGCACACCGGCCTGGCCGGGCTGGTCGCCGCCGAGGCCGAGCACTACCAGGTCACCGGCGATTCCCGGGTCCTGCACGTGTGCTCGCCGAACTTCGACGTCTCGGTGCTGGAAATGCTGCTTGCGTTCTCCACGGGCGCGACGCTGGTGGTCTCGCCGCCGACGGTGTTCGGCGGTTTCGAGCTGGCTGAGCTGCTCCGCCGGGAACAGGTCACGCACATGCTGATCACCCCGGGCGCGCTGGAGTCGGTGGATCCCGCCGACCTGCCCGACCTGCGGGTCGTGGTGGTCGCGGGCGACAAGTTCGGTCCCGAGCTGGTGGGCCGCTGGGCCACCGGGGACCGCGAGTTCTACAACGGGTACGGCCCGACCGAGGCCACCATCCTGGCGACGAGCACGCCGCCGATGCGCGGCGACGAGCCGGTCACCATCGGCAGCTCGATCCCGGGCGTGGGCGCGTTCGTGCTGGACGCCCGGCTGCGGCCGGTGCCCGCCGGGGTCATCGGGGAGCTATATCTCTCGGGCCCCGCGCTGGCGCAGGGCTACCTGGGGCGGCCCGGCCTGACCGCGGAGCGATTCGTAGCGAGCCCGTTCGGCTCGGACGCGGAGCTGCCCGGCGCCCGGCTGTACCGCACCGGTGACCTGGTGCGCCGCGCCGACAGCGGCATCATCGAATATCTGGGCCGGGTCGACTTCCAGATCAAGGTGCGCGGTTTCCGCGTGGAACTCGGCGAGATCGACAACGCGCTGGAGGCGCACCCCGCCATCGATTACGCGGCGACCCTGGGCAAGACGCTGCCCTCGGGACAGACCGCGCTGGTTTCCTACGTCCTGCCGCACACCGAGGTCGACACCGCCGAGCTGGCCGCCTATCTCGCGGAATCGCTGCCCGCGCACATGATTCCGGCCTCGATCATGGTGCTCGACGAGATTCCGTTGAACCCGGTCGGCAAGCTGGACCGCGCGGCGCTGCCCGAGCCGGTGTTCGCGACGCGTGAATTCCGTGCTCCCGCAAGCCCGGCCGAGCAGGTCGTCGCGGACGTCTTTGCGGCACTGCTCTTACCCGCCACACCCGTCGAGCAGTCCGAGGGCCCGCGCGTCGGCGCGGACGACGACTTCTTCGCCCTCGGCGGCAACTCGCTGCTGGCCGCGCAGGCCGCCGCCCGGATCGGCGCCGCGCTGGACGTGCGCGTGCCGGTGCAGCTGCTGTTCGAGGCGTCGACGGTGACGGCGCTGGCCGAGCGGGTGCTGCGGCAGGCGGCGACGCCCGCGGGCCGGGCGCTGCACGCGGTGCCGCGGCCCGAGCTGGTGCCGTTGTCCTACGCCCAGCAGCGCATGTGGTTCCTGAACCGCTTCGATCCGGCCAGCGCGGTCAACAACATCCCGGTCGCGGTCCGGTTGTCCGGGCGACTGGATGTGGTGGCCCTGCAGTCGGCGGTGCGGGATCTGGTGCAGCGGCACGAAGTGCTGCGCACGGTCTACCCGGAGGTGGACGGCGCGGGCGTGCAGTCGGTGCTGCCGATGACCGATCCGCTTGCGGTGCCGCCGCTTCCGACGCTGGACTCCACCCCCGAGCAGGTGGCGGAATTCGTCACCCGGGTCGCGATGACCAAGTTCGACGTGACCGCCAAGCCGCCGATCCGGGTGCAGCTGTTGCGGTTACGCGACGACGAGCACGTGCTGGTGTGCGTCATCCACCACATCGCCGGCGACGGTTTCTCGATGGGCCCGCTGACCCGGGACCTGATGACCGCCTACGTGGAGCGCGTCCGCGGCGGCCGCCCGGAATGGCCCGCGCTGGAGGTCCAGTACGCCGACTTCGCCCTCTGGCAGCGCGAAACCCTCGGCGCCGAGGACGATCCGGAATCGCTGCTGTCGCAGCAGATCGCGTACTGGCAGGGCCGGCTGGCGGCGCTGCCCGAGCAGCTGAACCTGCCCGCCGACCGGCCGCGCCCGCCCGCCGCCTCGAATCGCGGCGCCACCTTCCGCTCCACCGTGGACGCCGACCTGCACGCGGCCCTGCACCAGGTTGCCCAGCAACACAATTCGACGCTGTTCATGGTCGCGCACACCGCGCTCGCGGTGCTGCTGTCGCGCCTGTCGGGCACCCGCGACATCGTCATCGGCACGCCGGTGGCGGGCCGCGGTGAAGCCGCGCTCGACGACCTGATCGGCATGTTCGTCAATACGCTGGTTTTGCGCACCGAGATCGCGCCGGGCGTCAGCTTCCAGGAGCTGATCGGCCAGATCCGGCAGACCGATATCGAGGCCTTCGGTCACGCCGATGTGCCGTTCGAGCGCCTGGTGGAACTGCTGGATCCGGTGCGGTCCAACGCCCGGCATCCGCTGTTCCAGGTGCTGCTGGTGCTGCAGAACATGGAGCGGACCCAGCTGGAACTGCCCGAGCTGAGCGTGGCCGGCGCGGAGCTGAACGTGCCGCTGGCGAAGTTCGACCTACAGCTGGAACTGGTCGAGCAGCTCGCCGAAGACGGCACGCCGCAGGGCATTTCGATGGCCTTCAGCTACGCCACCGATCTGTTCGACGAGCCGACCGTCGAGGACTTCGCGGACCGTTTCCGCCGGATCCTCGCGGCGCTCACCACCGACGCCGATGCCGTGGTCGGCGATGTCGACCTGCTCGCGCCCGGCGAACGCGAACTGGTGCTGCGGGAGTGGAACACCCCGGGCGCGCAGGTGCCCGAGGTCACCCTGGTGGATCTCCTCGCGGCCCAGGCCCGCCGGCGTCCGGACGCGATCGCCGTCCGGTTCGGCGACACCGCGCTGACCTTCGGTGAGTTGCAGCGCCGGGCGAACCGGGTGGCGCGGGCGCTGATCGCGCGCGGCGCCGGACCGGAAAGCCTGGTCGCCGTGGCCCTGCCGCGTACCGAGGAACTGCCCATCGGTCTGCTCGCGGTGCTGATGACAGGTGCGGGTTACCTGCCGATCGATACCACCTATCCGGCGCAGCGCCTGGAGTTCATGCTCGCCGACGCCGCGCCCGCCTGCGTCCTCACCGCCGCCGATGTGGTGGGTGCTGTGCCCTCGGGTGACCTGCCCGTCGTGCTGCTGGAGCAGACCGGCGAACTGCCGGACGCCCCGATCACCGACCGGGACCGGCTCGCCCCGCTGCGCCCGGACAACCTGGCCTACGTCATCTACACCTCCGGATCGACCGGCGTGCCCAAGGGCGTCGGCGTCGCGCATCGCAACGTGGTCGAGCTGTTCGCCAACACCCAGCTGCTGTTCGACTTCGACGAAACCGATGTCTGGACGCTGTTTCACTCCTACGCCTTCGACTTCTCGGTGTGGGAACTGTGGTGCGCGCTGGCCAACGGCGGGACCGTCGTGGTGGTCGACTACCTGACCTCGCGGTCGCCGGAACTGTTCCGCGAGTTGCTGATCCGGGAACAGGTCACCGTGCTGAACCAGACGCCGTCGGCGTTCTACCAGCTGGCCGAAGCCGATCGCACCGCGCACTACAACGACGCCGCCAAGCTGTCGCTGCGCTACGTCGTCTTCGGCGGCGAGGCGCTGGATCTGCGTCAGCTCGAGCGCTGGTACGAGCGGCACGCGGTGGACGCGCCGTGGCTGGTGAACATGTACGGCATCACCGAGACCACGGTGCACGTGTCGTTCCTGGAACTGAACGAGCAGATGGTCGGCGACGCGGCGAGCGTCATCGGCCGGGCGCTGCCGGGCCTGGACGCCTACGTCATCGACGAGCGCCTGCACCCGGCGCCGGTCGGGGTCGCGGGGGAGATCAACGTCGCGGGCAAGCAGCTCTCGCGCGGCTACCTCGGCCGTCCCGGGCTGACCGCGACCCGCTTCGTCGCGAATCCCTACGGGGAGCCCGGTTCCCGGATGTACCGCACCGGAGACGTCGGCCGGTGGGTCGGCTTCGGTGGGCGGGCGAACCTGGAGTACGCGGGCCGCAGCGACCAGCAGGTGCAATTGCGCGGCTTCCGGATCGAACTCGGCGAGATCGAGTCGGCGCTGCTGCGCTGCCCGGGCGTGCGCCAGGCCGTGGTGCTGGTCGTCGCCGACGAGCACGCGGGCGAACGGCTCATCGGATATGCGGTGCCGGACACCGATGCTCAGCTCGACCCCATCGAATTGCGCACCGGGGCCGCCGAATTCCTGACCGCCTACATGGTGCCGGACGCGATCGTGGTGCTGAACGCGCTGCCGCTCACCCCGAACGGGAAGCTGGACCGCAAGGCCCTGCCCGCACCGGAATTCGTGAGCGCGGCCGCCTTCCGGGCGCCGTCCTCGCCGATCGAACTGGCCGTGGCGGAGGTCTTCACCGGTTTGCTCAACGGTGCGGAGGTCGGGCTGGACGACGACTTCTTCGCGCTGGGCGGCAACTCGTTGCTGGCGACCCGCGCGGTGGCCCGGATCAACGAGGCCCTGGACGCGAATCTCGCGGTCCGCGAACTGTTCGAGGCCTCGACCGTCGCGGCGCTCGCCGCCCGCGTCACCGTCGGCACCGGCGACCCGGCCCGGCCGCCGCTGGCCCGGGGCGAGCGGCCCGCCCGGATTCCGCTGTCGCTGGTGCAGCAGCGGATGTGGGTGCTCAACCAGCTCGACCAGGCCTCCCCGGCCTACAACATCCCGCTCGCGATCCGGCTCACCGGCGTGCTCGACGTGTCCGCGCTGCGCTACGCGGTCGCCGATGTGCTGGAGCGGCACGAGGCGCTGCGCACCCGCTACCCGGTCACCGGGCCGGGCGGGCTGCCGTATCAGGAGATCCTCTCCGTCGCCGAGGCGCTGCCGGGCGGGCTGGACGTGGCGACCACCACGAACCCGATCGCGCACATCACCGACATGATGTCGCGCGGGTTCGACGTCACCTCGGCGGTGCCGCTGCGCGCGGTGCTGCTGAACTCCGCCGACAATCCCGAGGAGCACCTGCTCGTCGTGGTGGTGCACCACATTTCGGCCGACGGCGTCTCGATGGCGCCGCTGGCCCGCGATCTGGCGACCGCCTACGTCTCCCGCGTCGAGGGCCGTTCCCCGGCCTGGGTGCCGCTGGAGGTGCAGTACGCCGACTTCGCGCTCTGGCAGCACGCCGCGATCGGCGCCGAGGACGACGAGACCTCGGTGGCGGCGAAGCAGCTTGCGTACTGGCGCAAGCGCCTGACCGGGCTGAACGGGGAGCTGGCGCTGCCGCTGGATCGCCCGCGTCCGGCGGTGCCGTCCATGCGCGGCGCGGCGACCGGGATCAGTGTGCCCGCCGCGGTGCACGAGGATCTGGTCCGCATTGCGCGCGAGCACAATTCGACGCTGTTCATGGTCGTGCACGCGGCGCTCGCGGTGCTGCTGGCGCGGATGTCGGGCAGCTCCGACATCGCCATCGGCACCGCCATCGCGGGCCGCGGCGAGCGGGCGCTCGACGACCTCGTCGGCATGTTCGTCAACACCTTGGCGCTGCGCACCACCGTCGACAGCAGCGCCAGTTTCGCCGATCTCGTCGAGCAGGCCCGCGAGACCGACCTGTCGGCTTTCGGCAACGCCGACGTGCCGTTCGAGCGGGTGGTCGAGGAAGTGGCCGCCGGTCGCACCGCGCACAATCCGCTGTTCCAGGTGGTGCTGTCGTTCGAGAGCACCGACGCGCCGACCCTGGAACTGCCCGGCCTGACCATCGCCGGGCTGGACGCCGGCGCCATCTCGGCCAAGTTCGATCTGCAGGTGATCGTCGATCCGCGCAGCTCGGGTGAGCTGAACGTGGTATTCAGCTACGCCACCGACATTTTCGACGAGTCGACCGCCCGGGCGTTCGCCCGGCGCTTCGAGCGGATCCTGGCCGCGGTGGCCGCCGATCCGCAGACCGTCGTCGGCGACATCGATATCCTGGACGCCGCGGAGCGCGACCGCGCGCAGGCCGGGCAGACCGCCCAGGCCGAGCCCGTGGAGAACACCAGCACCGCCGGCGCCGCGCTGACGCAGTCGCTGACGGCCGCGGTGGAGGACGACCCGGAGGGCCCCGCGCTGGTGTGGGGCGAACAGGCCGTCAGCTACCAGGAGCTGGACGCGCGCTCGTCGCAGCTGGCGCGGGTGCTGATCGATCGCGGCTGTGGCCCGGGCACGGGTGTCGCCGTGCGCCTGGACCGTGGCGTGGACGCGGTGGTGGCGAGCTGGGCCGTGCTCAAAGCCGGTGCGGCCCTGGTGGGTTCGGATCTGCCGGGCGGGCTGGAGGTCAAGGTCGGCCTCGGTTCGGGCCGCGAGGACCTGGACTGGCTGGCCCTGGACGACGCGGCCGTGCGCGCCGAGATCGCCAGGCAGTCGCCGCGCCCGGTCACCTACGCGAACCGGTTGCGCACCCTGCGCGGCAGCGATCCGGCGCTGATCGACGGCGCCGGCACGCTGACCTATGACGAGCTGGCGGCCGCGGCCGATCGGTTCACCAGCCGGGCCGAGCTGACCTTCGAATCCCGCACCTACGGCACCGGACGCCCGGGTTCGGCGGCCGGTCTGCTCGAAGTCGTGGCCGCGGGGTCGAACGGTGCGTCGGTCGTGGTCGCCGCCGGCGGCGATCTGACCGGAGTGCTCGCCGACGAATGGGTGACGCACGCGCTCACCGACCAGGCCGGTTTGGGCGGGGTCGACTTCGGCGAGCTGGAAGATTTGCGCACTGTGGTGCTGATCGACAGCGCCGGGCCCGCGGGCGCGGACTCGGTCGAAATAATTCCGCTGGCGGATTTGCTGGGTACCGGGGTGTGGAGCCGGATCGGCTGAGCTCAATGCCGGGTAAATGCTCACCTCGCGAGATACCGCTCGGTGCGTACGGCAAGGCAGAATGGCATCCGCTTCGCGCGCGGTATTGCGGTGGCAGTGAACGACAGTGGCTGGTGCGCCGGCGCTGAAAGAAACTGATGAGGAGTGGAGTTGATGGTGCAGGGCTGGCCGACGGGGACGGCGGCGGGCAGTGCCCGCGGGGCGGGTAGGCCCAGCCCAGTGGCCGGCGGGGGCGTGCGCTGATGTCGCGTCCGACCCGCACCCGGCCCGCCCGTCCGCAGCGCTCCCGAGTCAAAACCCTGCCGCAGCTGCTGGCCGCCGCCGTGGAGGCGAACCCGGCGGGGATCGCTGTGGTGTTCGCCGACGCGCAGACGTCGCTGGCGCAGTTGAGCTATGCCGAGCTAGACGAGCGCTCGACCCGGCTGGCCCGACTGCTCATCGCGCGCGGTATCGGGCCGGAGGATCTGGTCGCGGTGGGTGTGCCGCGGTCGATCGATTCGGTGGTCGCGGTGTGGGCGGTGGCCAAGACCGGTGCGGGTTTCGTGCCGGTGGATCCGAACTACCCGGCTGACCGGGTCGCGCACATGGTGTCGGATTCCGGTGCGGTGCTGGGCCTTACGGTCGAGTCCGTCGCCGAGGAATTACCGGGCGAGGTCGAGTGGGTCGTCCTCGACGACCCGGCGTTCCTGGTCCGGCTGGCGGAATACTCGCCGGAGCCGGTGACCTATGCCGATCGGGTGCGGATGGTGCGGGCCGAGCATCCGGCGTATGTCATCTACACCTCGGGGTCGACGGGTCTGCCCAAGGGCGTGGTGGTCACGCAGGCCGGTTTGTCGAGTTTCTGTGATGAGCAGCGGGACCGGTACCGGGTCGGCAACGATTCGCGGACATTGCATTTCGCGTCGCCGTCCTTCGACGCGTCGGTGCTGGAGTTGCTGCTGGCGGTCGGCGGCGCGGCGACGATGGTGGTGGTCGCGCCGAGTGTGTACGGCGGCGCGGAGCTGGCCGAGTTGCTGCGGCGCGAGCGGGTGACCCATGCCTTCATCACCCCGGCGGCGCTGGCGTCGGTGGATCCGGCCGGGCTGGACGAGTTCCGGGTGGTGGTGGCCGGTGGTGAGGCGTGCCCGCCGGAGCTGGTGCGGCGCTGGGGTCCGGGGCGGGAGTTCTTCAACGGGTACGGCCCGACCGAGACCACGATCATGGTCAACATCAGTTCGCCGATGGCACCGGGCGCGCCGGTGACGATCGGCGGGCCGATCCGGGCGATCACCGAATACGTCCTCGACGACCGGTTGACGCCGGTGCCCAACGGCGTGGTCGGTGAGTTGTATGTGACCGGTGCGCAGTTGGCTCGTGGCTATCATCAGCGGCCGTCGCTGACCGCGTCGCGGTTCGTAGCCAATCCGTTCGATCCGCAGGGTTCGCGGTTGTATCGCACCGGCGATTTGGTGCGCTGGACCGCTGATCACGAGCTGGAGTACCTGGGCCGCAACGACTTCCAGGTGAAGATCCGCGGTTTCCGGATCGAGCTCGGTGAGATCGACGCGGTGCTGGCCGGGCACGAGTCTGTCGATTTCGCGGTAACGGTCGGTCATGACCTGGACACGGGCGCGACGATTCTGGTGTCGTATGTGCATGCCGCGCCGGGTGCGGTCGCCGAGGCCGAGGTGCTGACCGAGCACGCCCAGGCGAGTCTGCCCGCGCACATGGTGCCGACCACCATCATGGTGCTCGACGAGATCCCGCTGACCCCGGTGGGCAAGCTGGACCGGGCCGCGTTGCCCGCGCCGGAGTTGCGGGTCAAGGAATTCCGGGCGCCGCAGACGTCGCTGGAGGAGATGGTCGCGGGTGTTTTCACCGAGCTGCTGGATCCACCGAACGCGATCGGCGCGGACGATGATTTCTTCGAGCTCGGCGGCAATTCGCTGATCGCCACGCAGGTGATCGCCCGTCTGGGTGCGGCGCTGGACACCCAGGTGCCCGCGCGGTTGTTGTTCGAAGCGCCCACGGTCGCGGCGCTGGCGGCGCGGCTGGAGGAGTCGAAGGGGTCGGGACGGCGGCTGGCGCTGACGGCGATGCCGCGCCCGGAGCGGATCCCGCTTTCGCCTGCCCAGCAACGGTATTGGTTCCTCAACCAGTTCGATCCGGCCGCGTCGGCAGTGGACAACATTCCGCTCGCGGTGCGCCTGTCCGGCGAATTGGACGTGGCCGCACTGGGTGCGGCGATCGGTGACGTCTTCATCCGGCACGAATCGCTGCGCACGGTGTACCCGGGTTCGCCCGAGGGCCCGTACCAGGTGGTGCATCCCGCGCCGAGCAAGCCGTTCACCCTGGCGCCGATCGAGGTCGATCCCGACGAGGTGGTCTCGCACATCGTCGAGCTGGCGCTGACGACTTTCGATGTGACCGTCGATGTTCCGGTGGCGGTGGCGCTGTTCCGGCTCGCGCCGGACGAGCACGTCATCGGGTTCGTGGTGCATCACGTCTCGGCCGACGGCTCGTCGATGGGCCCGCTGGCCCGCGACGTGATGGTCGCCTACACCGCGCGGGCGGCTGGAGCCGAACCGGAATGGGCGCCGCTGCCGGTGCAGTACGCCGACTACGCGCTGTGGCAGCGCGCGGTGCTCGGTTCCGAGCAGGACCCGGATTCGCTGGCGACCCGCCAGATCGATTACTGGAAGCAGACTTTGGCGGGGCTGCCGGATCAGCTGGAGCTGCCGGCCGACCGCCCGCGCCCGCCCGCGCGCTCGTTCCGCGGGCAGACGGTGCGCTTCCAGATCTCGCCGCGCCGGCATGCCCGACTACACGAGATCGCGCGCGCCGGTAACGCTTCGCTGTTCATGGTGTGCAACGCCGCGCTGGCGGTGCTGCTTTCGCGCCTGTCGGGCTCCGACGACATCGCGGTAGGCACCCCGATCGCGGGCCGTGGCGAACGGGAACTCGACGATCTGATCGGTATGTTCGTCAACACCTTGGTGTTCCGCACGCACGTGCGGCCCGAGGCTTCGTTCACCGAGCTGCTGGCCGAGGTGCGCGAGCGCAACCTCGCGGCCTACGCGAACGCGGACGTGCCGTTCGAGCGGCTCGTCGAGGTCCTGAATCCGGTGCGCTCGGCGGCGCGCAGCCCGCTGTTCCAGGTCGGCCTGTCCTTCCAGAACCTGTCGCAGACCACCTTCCAGCTGCCCGGATTGACTGTCAGCGGCGTCGATTTCGATACCTGGCTGGCCAAGACCGACCTGCATGTCACGCTCACCGACCGGTACGCCGAGGACGGCACACCCGCGGAGATCCGCGCCGAATTCGGTTACGCGACCGATCTGTTCGACGAGCGGACGGTGGAGTACTTCGCCGAGCGGTTCGTCCGGGTGCTGGACGCCGTGATCGCCGACCAAACCGCGCCGGTCGGCGCGATCGACCTGCTCGCGGCCGCGGAGAGCGACCGAATCCTGGAGTCGTGGAACGACACCGCGCATCCGGTGGACGCGAACACCACGCTGGTGTCGCTGCTCGACGCGACGGTCGCGGCGACCCCGGACGGGGTGGCGCTGGTCGGCGACGAGCCCGCGGGCCGGGTCGAACTGACCTACGCCGAGCTCGACGCGCGCGTGAACGCGCTCGCCCGGCAGTTGATCGCCGCCGGCGTCGGCCCGGAAGCCCTTGTCGGCCTGGCGATTCGGCGCTCCGTCGACCTGGTGGTCGCGATGTACGCGGTGGCCCGCGCCGGTGGCGCGTACGTGCCGCTGGATCCGGATCAGCCCGCCGAGCGGATCGACTACATCCTCGAGACCGCCGCGCCGGTCTGCGTCCTGACCAACGCCGACGCCGATTTCCGCACCGAGATCGCGCCCGTGCTGTCGCTGGACGCGCTGAATAGTTTTGATCCGGCGCCGATCACCGACGCCGATCGCCTGGCGCCGCTGCGCCCCGAGCACACCGCCTACGTCATCTTCACCTCCGGCTCCACCGGCCGCCCCAAGGGCGTGGCCGTCACGCACGCCGCCATCGCGAACCAATTGCAGTGGAAGATCCAGGAATTCGGCTTGAGCCCGAAGGACGGCGTGCTGCTGAAGACCGCGGCCACCTTCGATCTCTCGGTCTGGGAGTTCTGGTCCGCCGCCTGCTGCGGCGGCCGCCTGGTCATCGCCGTTCCCGATGGCCACAAGGACCCGGTCTATCTCAACGAACTGATCACCCGGGAATGGGTGACCACCCTGCACGTGGTCCCGTCCATGCTGGACGCGCTCGTCACCGCCGGCCTGCCGGAATGCGTGTGGCGCGTGCTCGCCATCGGTGAGGCGCTGCCCGGCGCGCTCGCGCAGCGCCTGCGCACCGACCGCCCGCTGATCGAGCTGTTCAACCTGTACGGCCCGACCGAGGCGGCGGTGTCGATCACCAGCCATCGCGTCACCGCCGACGATCAGGCCGCGGTGCCGATCGGGCGACCGGAATGGAACAGCCAGGTGTACGTGCTCGACGCGCGCCTGAATCCGGTCCCGGTGGGTGTCTCGGGTGAGCTCTACCTGGCGGGCGCGCAACTCGCGCGCGGCTACTTCGGTCGCCCGGATCTGACCTCGGATCGGTTCATGGCCAACCCGTTCGGCTCCGGGGACCGGATGTACCGCACCGGCGACCTGGTCGCCTGGAACCGCGCGGGCGAACTGGATTACCGGGGCCGCACCGACTTCCAGGTGAAGATCCGCGGTTTCCGGATCGAACTCGGCGAGATCGAGGCCGCGCTGCTGGCGCTGCCCGAGATCGCGCAGACCGCGGTGCTCGCGGTGGCCGATCCGCGCACCGGCGACCGCCTGGTCGCCTACCTGGTCGGCACGAATATCGATGTGGCACAGGTGAGCTCCGCCCTGAGCGCGGCGCTGCCGTCCTACATGGTGCCCTCGGCCTTCGTCGTGCTGGACGCGCTGCCGCTCAATGTCAACGGCAAGCTGGACCGGAAAGCGTTGCCCGCGCCCACCTTCCAGAAGGCGGTGTTCCGCGCCCCGATCACCCCGATCGAGCAGATCGTGGCCGCCACCTTCGCCGAGGTGCTGCAGGTCGACGGCGGCGACGAGCACCTGCGGATCGGCCTGGACGACGAATTCTTCGCGCTCGGCGGCAATTCGCTGCTCGCCACCCAGGTCGCCGCCCGCCTCGGCGCGGCGCTGAACGCCCGGGTGCCCGTGCGCCTGCTGTTCGAGGCGTCCACCGTGGCCGCGCTGGCCATCAAGGTGGAGCAGCACGCCGACACCGGCGCCCGCACGGCGCTCACCGCCGGTCCCCGGCCGCGCCGGATCCCGCTGTCGCTGGCCCAGCAGCGGATGTGGTTCCTGAACCAGTTCGATCCGGCCTCGGCGGCGAACAACATCCCGTTCGCGATCCGGTTGACCGGCGAGCTGGATCTGCGCGCGCTGCAATGCGCGCTGGCCGACCTCATCGAGCGGCACGAGACCCTGCGGACGGTGTATCCGGCCGTCGACGGCACCGGCTACCAGGTGATTCTGCCCGCGGCGCAGGTGGTTCCGCGGCTGGCGCTGGATCAGGTGGCCGAGGCGGAATTGCCGCGCTGGCTCAGTGCGATCCTGCTGTCCGGCTTCGACGTGGCCGAGCAGGTGCCGCTGCGCGTCGGCGTCGCCCAGGTCGCGCCCGGCGAGCACGTGCTCGCCATGGTGGTGCACCACATCGCCGCCGACGGTGCGTCTTTCGCGCCGCTGGCCCGCGACCTCATGATGGCCTACCTGGCCCGGCGCGAGGACTCCCGGCCGATCTGGTCGCCGCTGCGCGTCCAGTACGCCGACTACACACTGTGGCAGCGGGACCTGCTCGGCGACTCCGACGACCCGGAATCGCTGGCGGCCGCGCAGATCTCGTACTGGCGGGACGCGCTGGCCGGGATCCCGGATCGGCTCGACCTGCCCGCCGACCGCCCGCGCCCGCTGGTGGCTTCCGGCGCGGCGGGGGAGTACGGCTTCGAGGTGGACGCCTCGGTGCGCGCGGGGCTGAGCGCGCTCGCCCAGCGTTCCGGTACGTCCGAATTCATGGTCGTGCACGCGGCTTTCGCGCTGTTGCTGGCCCGGCTGTCCGGCACCGGCGACATCACCATCGGCACCCCGATCGCGGGGCGTGGCGAGCGCGAGCTCGACGATCTGATCGGCATGTTCGTCAACACCCTGGTGCTGCGCACCCGGGTCGATGCCGGCGCGTCCTTCCTGGATCTGCTGGCGGCCACGAAAGAGACCGATCTCGGGGCGTTCTCGCACGCGGAACTGCCCTTCGAACGACTGGTCGAGGTGCTGGACCCGGTGCGCTCGCAGGCGCATCACCCGCTGTTCCAGGTGGCGTTGTTCTTCCAGAACATGGACCAGGCCGAGCTGGAGCTGCCCGGGTTGACGGTGCGTACGCTCGAATTCGACGGCGCTGTCGCGAAATTCGATCTCCAGCTCACGATCGTGCCGCAGCAGGGCGAACAGCAGCTGGGCGGCATGGCCGCGGTGTTCACCTATGCCGCCGATCTGTTCGACGAGCCGACCATCGTGCGGTACGCGGAGCGGCTGGTGCGGATCCTCGCCGCCGTGGCCGCCGAGCCGGAGCGGCCGGTCGGCGCGATCGAGCTCCTGGACGACGCCGAGCGCGACCGGATCCTGCTGGAGTGGAACGACACTCGGCATCCGGTGGCGCCGGAGCTGCTGCTGGCGGGCTATCGCCGCGCGGTCGCCGCGCATCCGGAGGCGGTCGCGATCGCCTACGAGGGCGCTGAACTGACCTACCGCGAGTTCGACGAGCGGGTCAACCGCCTGGCCCGGCTGCTGATCTCGCGCGGTGTCGGCCCGGAAACGCTGGTGGGTCTGGCGATTCGGCGTTCGGTGGATTTGGTGGTCGCGATGTACGCGATCGTCACCGCCGGTGGCGCGTACGTGCCGCTGGATCCGGATCATCCGGCCGAGCGGATCGGGCACATCCTCGACACCGCGCGGCCGCTGGGCGTGCTGACCACGACCGACGCGGCGTCCTGCCTGCCGGCCGGGACCGAGGCGCTGGCCCTGGACACCCTCGAGCTGAGCAGCTACCCGGGTGCGGCGGTGCGCGCGGCGGAGCTGCTGCGGCCGCTGCGGCCCGAACACCCCGCGTACGTGATCTTCACCTCCGGTTCGACCGGCCGCCCGAAGGGGGTGGCGGTCTCGCACGCGGCGATCCACAACCAGATCACCTGGATGCTCGCCGAGTACCCGCTCGGCCCGGACGACGTGTACTTGCAGAAGACCGCGACCACCTTCGACGTGTCGCTGTGGGGCTTTTTCCTGCCGCTGCGCGCCGGGGCCAAGCTCGTCGTCGCGACGCCGGACGGTCATCGGGATCCGCAGTATGTCGCGGAAACCATTGCGGCCCAAGGCGTGACGGTCACCGACTTCGTGCCGTCGATGCTGACGGTGTTCGCCGCGCACACCCCGGCGGCCGCGGGGGCGTACCCCTCGCTGCGGTACGTCTTCGTCATCGGCGAGGCGTTGCCGCCGGAGACCGTGGCCGCCTGGCGGGCGGTCTCGGCCGCGCCGCTGCACAACCTCTACGGCCCGACCGAGGCCGCCGTCTCAGTCACCTATTGGCCCGCCGCGGAATCCGATACTCGTACTGTGCCGATCGGTGTCCCGCAATGGAACACCCAGGTGTATGTGCTGGATTCGCACCTGCAACCGGTGCCCGCCGGGGTGCCCGGCGAGCTGTATCTGGCCGGTGTGCAACTGGCCCGCGGCTATGTCCGCCGGCCCGATCTGTCCGCGGATCGCTTCGTGGCCAACCCCTTCGGCGACGGCGCCCGGATGTACCGCACCGGCGACCTGGTGCTGTGGCGGGACCACCCGGTCCGGCTGGAGTACCTCGGCCGCACCGACTTCCAGGTGAAGTTCCGTGGTCAGCGCATCGAGCTCGGCGAGATCGAAACCGCTTTGCTGGCACAGGATTCGGTGAGTCAGGCCGCCGCGCTGGTGCTGTCCTCGCCGCTGGGCGATCAGCTGGTCGCCTACGCCGTACCCGCGCCGGGCCGGGCGATCGAACAGCAGGAGCTGCTGGCCGCGATCGCGGAAACCCTGCCCGCCTACATGATTCCGGCGACCGTCGTGGCGCTGGACGAGTTCCCGCTGAACGCCAGCGGCAAGCTGGACCGCAAAGCGCTGCCGGAACCGGCGTTCGCGGCACGGGAATTCCGCGCCCTGGCCACCCCGGTCGAGGAGATCGTGGCGGAGGTCTTCGCGACCGTGCTCGGCCTGGATCAGGTCGGCGCGGACGACGACTTCTTCGAGCTCGGCGGCAATTCGCTGGTGGCGACCCGGGTGGCCGCGCAGCTCGGAGCCGCCCTGGACACCCGGGTGCCGGTGCGCGCGCTGTTCGAGGCGTCCACGGTGGCCGGCCTGGCCGCCAAGCTGGAAACGCGGACCGCACCGGCCGGTGCGGGTGCGGAGTTGGTGGCCGGCCCACGGCCGGAACGGATTCCGCTGTCGCTGGCACAGCAGCGGATGTGGTTCCTGAACCGCTTCGACAGTGCCTTGGCCGCCTACAACATGCCCGTCGCCATCCGGCTCACCGGCGCGCTGGACATCGGTGCGCTGGCCGAGGCGGTCGCGGATCTGGTTGCGCGGCACGAGATTCTGCGTACCGTGTACCCGCTGATCGACGACGCGGCGGTGCAACAGATCCGGCCCGTGTCCGAGGCCGCGGTCACGCTGACGCCGGTCGAGGTAACGGCGGACCGGCTGGCGGCCGAGATCCGCGCGATCGTCGGCGCCGGCTTCGACGTCACCCGCGAACTGCCGTTTCGGGTGCGACTGCTGCGGGTCAGCGGCTCCGAACACGTGCTGGTGTTCGTGGCGCATCACATCAGCGCCGACGGCTGGTCCATGGGCCCGCTGACCCGGGACCTGATGCTGGCCTACGTCTCCCGCAGCGGTGGCGCGGCGCCCGCGTGGTCGCCGCTCGCGGTGCAGTACGCCGACTACGCGCTGTGGCAGCGGGCCGCGCTCGGCGCCGAGGACGACCCGGCATCCCTTGCCGCCCAACAGCTGTCGTATTGGGCCGAGCAGCTCGGCGGCTTGCCGGACGAGCTGAACCTGCCGGCCGATCGCCCGCGTCCCGCGGCGCAGTCCTTCGCGGCGGGCAAGGCCGATCTCGCGGTCGGCGCGGAGGTGCATGCCGCGCTGGTGCGGCTGGCGCGCGAGCACAACTCGACGGTGTTCATGGTGGTGCACGCCGCGCTGGCGGCGCTGCTGAGCCGCCTGTCCGGCAGCGACGACCTGGCGATCGGCACGCCGGTCGCGGGTCGTGGTCAGGCCGCACTGGACGATCTGATCGGCATGTTCGTCAACACGCTGGTGTTGCGCAGCCGGGTCCGCCCGGAGGCGAGTTTCCTGGACCTGCTGGACGCCACCCGGGAAACCGATCTACAGGCGTTCTCGCACGCCGACATTCCGTTCGAGCGGCTGGTCGAAGTGCTGGAACCGGCGCGCTCGACCGGACGGCATCCGCTGTTCCAGGTGTCGCTGTCCTTCGACAACCTCGCCCCGCCCAGTTTCGAGCTGCCCGGATTGTCGCTGGCCGGCATCGATCTGGGCGACGGCACGGCGAAATTCGATCTGTCCCTGCTGATCGGTGAGCAGTACGACGCCGACGGGCAGCCCGCCGGTCTGGCGGGCGTCTTCACCTTCGCGCGCGACCTCTTCGACGACAGCACGATCCAGCGGTACGCCGATCGGTTCGTGCGCCTGCTCGGCGCGGTCGCGGCCGACCCCGAACTGGCGATCGTGGACCTGCCGCTGTTCACCGCGGCCGAACAGGCGCCGCTGACGCGGCCGGCCAGCAGCCGGATGCTGTTGCCGGGCAGTCTGCTTCCCGAGCTGCTGACCCGCGGCCTGCGGCACGGCGCGGACCGTACCGCGGTCCGCCATGACGGCGTCTCGGTCAGCTACCGCGAACTCGATGAGCACACTTCGCGGCTGGCGCGGGTGCTGATCGACAGCGGCGTCGGGCCGGAACAGCTTGTCGTGGTGGCGATGCCGCGCTCCTACGACACTGTCGCGGCGGCGCTCGCGGTGGCCAAGGCCGGTGGCGCGCACGTGCCGGTCGACCCGACCCACCCGGTGGACCGGGTGCGGTACCTGGCCACCGATTCCGGCGCGCTGCTGGGCATCACCACCGCCGAGTACGTGCGGCGGTTGCCCGGCGGCGTGCAGTGGCTGGTGCTCGACGATCCACAGATCGAGAGCCTGTGCGCGGGGCAGCCCGGGCATCCGGTGACCGACGCCGAACGGCTCTCGCCGTTGCGTCCGGAGCATCCGGCGTACGTCATCTACACCTCCGGGTCGACCGGCATGCCCAAGGGCGTCACGGTGACGCACGGCGGTCTGCGCGACCTCGTCGACTACTCCGGTGAGCTGTACCAGCTCGGCGCGGCGCACCGGGTGCTGCATGTGCGCACCCCGATCGCGGACCCGTCGGTGCTGGAATGGCTGAGCGCCTTCGCGCACGGCGCGACCCTGGTGCTGGCGCCCTCGACGGTGTTCGGCGGCGTCGAACTGAGCGATCTGCTGCGCGCCGAACAGGTGACGCATGTGCTGATCCCGCCGGGCGTGCTGGGAACCATGGATCCGAGCGGGCTGGACGACCTGCGGGTCATCCATGCCGGTGGCGATGTCACCACGCCGGAGCTGCTCGCTGGGTGGGCGCCGGGCCGCACCTACCTCAACGCCTACGGTCCGACCGAGACCACGATCGTCGCGACCTACGCGAATCTGGTCGCGGGGCAGCGGGTCACCATCGGGCAGCCGGTCTTCGGCATGTCGGCGTTCGTGCTCGACGCCCGGTTGCGCCCGGTGCCGCCGGGTGTCACGGGTGAGCTGTATCTGGCCGGCGGCGCGTTGGCTCGGGGCTATCGGAACCGATCCGCGCTGACCGCGGAGCGATTCGTCGCCAACCCGTGGGGTCCGGAC
Organism: Nocardia sp. NPDC051832; assembly: GCF_040681285.1. NCBI lineage: Bacteria > Bacillati > Actinomycetota > Actinomycetes > Mycobacteriales > Nocardiaceae > Nocardia > Nocardia sp. NPDC051832. The sequence continues at coordinate 552,396 of NZ_JBFAYL010000001.1, read as the reverse complement.
GGCACGCGCATGTACCGCACCGGTGACCTGGTGCGCTGGCTGGACGGCGAGCTGGAGTTCCTGGGGCGCAGTGACTTCCAGGTGAAGATCCGCGGCTTCCGGGTCGAACTGGGCGAGATCGACGCCGTGCTGCGCCGGCACGAGGGCGTCGGCTTCGCGCTCACGCTGGGGCGCGCGGCCGAGACGGGTGACACCATCCTGGTGTCGTATGTGCGTGCCGCCGAGGGCTATTCGCTGGATCCGGGCTCGCTGAAAGAGTTCGTGGCCCGCGGTCTCGCGCCGTACATGGTGCCGGCCGCGATCGTCGTGCTCGACGAGATCCCGCTCACCGCGGCGGGCAAGGTGGACCGCAAGGCGCTGCCCGCGCCGGAACTCGCGCCGCGGGAGTACACCGCGCCGCGCACACCGCTGGAGGAGTCCGTCGCCGCGGTGATCGCTGAGGTCTTGCGCCTCGAGCAGGTCGGTCGCGACGACGACTTCTTCGAACTCGGCGGCAACTCGCTGATCTCGACGCAGGTCGCCGCGCGGCTGGGCGCGCTGATCGACGCGCACGTGCCCGCCCGGGTGATCTTCGAGGCCCCGGCGGTGGGCGCGCTGGCGACCCGGCTGGCCGAACTGGCCGGCGAGGGCCGCCGCGCGCTGGCGGCCGGTCCACGGCCGGAACGGATTCCGCTCTCGCTCGCGCAGCAGCGGATGTGGTTCCTGAACCGCTTCGACGCGCAGTCCGCGGCCTACAACGTGCCGATCGCGGTGCGGCTCACCGGATCCCTCGATGTCGGAGCGCTGCGGCTCGCGGTCGCCGACATCGTGGCCCGGCACGAGACGCTGCGCACCGTGTACCCGCAGACCGACAACGGTCCGGTGCAGGTGATCCTGCCGCCCGAGCAGGCGAGCCTGGAACTGGAACTGGGCACGGTCGCCGCCTGGGATGTCGAAAAGGCCGTAGTGGAAGTGCTTTCCACGGGATTCGACGTGACCAGCGCGCCGCCGGTGCGGGTGGCGCTGTTCGATATCGACGGTCTCGCGGGCGATTACGTCCTGGCCGTGGCCGTGCATCACATCAGTGGTGACGGCTGGTCGGTGGGTCCGCTGACCCGTGACCTGATGACCGCCTACGTCGCCCGCACCCAGGGTGCGGCGCCGGCGTGGACGCCACTGGCGGTGCAATACGCCGATTACAGCATCTGGCAGCGCGAACTGCTCGGCCGCGAGGACGATCCGGACTCGTTGTCGGCCAAGCAGATCGCCTTCTGGCGCGCAGCCCTGGCGGAGCTGCCGGATCAGCTGGAGCTGCCCGCGGACCGGCCGCGCCCGGCCGTGCAGTCCTTCGCCGGCGGCAAGGTCGACATCGCGATCGACGCCGACTTGCACCGTGCGCTCGCCGAGGTCGCCAAGCAGCAGGGCGCGACCCTGTTCATGACTGTGCACACCGCGCTGGCCGTCCTTCTGGCTCGGCTGTCGGGCACCGACGACATCGCCATCGGCACCCCCATGGCGGGCCGCGGCGAGGCCGCGCTCGACGATCTGATCGGCATGTTCGTCAACACCCTGGTGTTCCGCACCCGGGTGGACGCCGGGGCCGGATTCGCCGAACTGGTTGCCCGGCAACGGGAAATCGACATCCAGGTGCTCGCCCACGCGGACGTGCCGTTCGAGCGGCTGGTCGAGGTGCTGAACCCGGCCCGGTCCACCGCGCGGCATCCGCTGTTCCAGGTCGGCCTGTCCTTCCAGAACATCACCCGCACGGCACTCGAACTGCCCGGTCTCACCGTGGACCGGCTCGGTATGGACATGCAGTTGTCCCAGTTCGACCTGCACTGGGTGCTCGCCGACGCCTACGACGAGGACGGCGACCCCGCCGGACTCGGCGGCATCCTCACCTACGCCGGTGACCTGTTCGACGAAGCCACCGCCGCCGGGTTCGTGGACCGGTTCGTGCACCTGCTGCGCGCACTCGTCGCCGCGCCGCAAGCGCCGGTCGGCGACATCGACCTGCTGACGGCGGGGGAGCGGGCCGCGCTGGCCGCCCGCAACGCCACCGCGCACCAGGTGGATTCGGACGCGACCCTGACCTCGCTGCTCGACGCCACCGTCGCGGCGGCCCCCGGGGCGGTCGCGCTGGTCGACTCGGACGGCACCCAGGTCACCTACGCCGACCTCGACGCCAGGGTGAATCGTCTTGCCAGGCACCTGATCTCGCTGGGCGTGCGACCGGAATCGCGGGTGGCGCTGGCGATCCGGCGTTCGGTCGATCTGGTCGTCGCCATGTACGCGGTGGCCCGGGCCGGTGGCGCGTATGTGCCGGTCGATCCGGACCAGGCGGCCGAGCGCACGGACTACATCCTGGAGACCGCGGCGCCGGTCTGCGTGCTCACCAACGCCGACGCGAGCTTCACCACCCAGATCGCCCGGGTCGTGCGAATGGACGACTTCACCGCGCATCGCCTTACCTCCGAGGCGATTTCGACCCGGACCGCGGTGGACGAGACCGCGCCGATCACCGACGCCGACCGCCTCGCTCCGCTCCGCCCGGACCACACCGCCTACGTGATCTTCACCTCCGGCTCCACCGGCCGGCCGAAGGGCGTGGCGGTACCGCACAGCGCGATCGTCAACCAGTTGCTGTGGAAGACCGCCGAATTCGGCCTGTCCGCCGACGACGCCGTGCTGCTCAAGACCGCCGCGACCTTCGACCTCTCGGTCTGGGAATTCTGGTCGGCCGCGGTCTGCGGCGGCCGCCTGGTCATCGCGACGGCCGACGGCCATCGGGATCCCGCCTATCTCACCGAGCTCATGGCGCGGGAATCGGTCACCACCCTGCACGTGGTCCCGTCCATGCTCGACGCCCTGCTGAACGGCGAGTTGCCGTCCGCGCTGCGCCGCGTTCTCGCCATCGGCGAGGCACTGCCGGCCGCGGTAGCGCGCCGGTTCCGCACCGCGAAACCCGAAGCGGCGCTGTACAACCTGTACGGCCCCACCGAGGCGGCGGTCTCCATCACCAGTCACCTGGTGACCGACGCCGACCAGGTCTCCGTGCCGATCGGCGCACCGGAATGGAACAGCGCCGTCCACGTCCTGGACGCCCGCCTGCACCCGGTGCCCACCGGTGTCTCGGGCGAGCTGTACCTGGAGGGCGCTCAGCTGGCCCGCGGCTACTTCGGCCGTGCCGATCTGACCGCGGATCGCTTCGTGGCCAACCCGTTCCAGCCCGGCGCTCGCATGTACCGCACCGGCGATCTCGTCGCCTGGAACGCCGACGGCGAACTGGAATATCGCGGCCGCACCGACTTCCAGGTGAAGATCCGCGGTTTCCGCATCGAGCTGGGTGAGATCGAGGCCGCGCTGCTCGCTCAGCCGAACGTCGCCCAGGTCGCCGTGCTCGCCAAGTCCAATGCTCGTACCGGCGATCGCCTGGTCGCCTACGTCGTGCCGCGCGGCACCGATGCCCTGGGGCTCGGCGTCGACCGGGATAGCGCCCTGGCCCGGGTAGGCGTGGATGCCGAAGGTTTCGTACTCGACCGTGGCATCGGATCGGATGTCGCAGGTGAAGGCCGCGCGTCCCGTGCCGATCTTGATGTCGTGGAACTGAAGTCGGCTCTGGCTCAGGCGTTGCCGTCGTACATGGTGCCGTCGGCGTTCGTGGTTTTGGATGCGTTGCCGTTGAATGTGAACGGCAAGTTGGATCGGAAGGCGCTGCCGGAGCCGGAGTTCGAGGCGCAGGTGTTCCGTGCGCCGTCGACTCCGATCGAGGAGATCGTGGCTCAGGTGTTCGCCGATGTTCTCGGTGCCGAGCGTGTGGGTGCGGATGATGATTTCTTCGCGCTCGGCGGTAACTCCCTGCTGGCTACTCAGGTGGTCGCGAGAATCGGTGCGGCGCTGGATACCCGGGTTCCGGTGCGGACCTTGTTCGAGGCGTCGACGGTAAGTGGGCTCGCGATCAAGGCCGAGCAGCATGCCGGTGCGGGCGGGCGTAAAGCGCTCACCGCGGGTCCGCGTCCGGAGCATGTGCCGTTGTCGCTGGCGCAGCAGCGGATGTGGTTCCTGAACCGGTTCGATACCCAGTCGGCCGCCTACAACATCCCGGTCGCGATCCGGTTGAGCGGTGCCCTCGATGTTGCTGCTTTGCAACTGGCCTTCGCCGATATCGTTGCGCGCCACGAGATCCTGCGCACCCTCTACCCGCAGACCGAGAACGGGCCGGTGCAGGTCATCCTGCCGCCCGGCGAGTCGGGCGTTCCGCGGTTGGCGGTGCGCGCTGTCGACGCGAACGAGGTGGAATCCGCTGTCGGCGCGCTGATCTCGACGATCTTCGACGTGACCGCTGAGGTGCCGGTCCAGGCCGCGCTTTTCGAGATCGCCGACAGCGCTGACGAATATGTGCTCGCCATGGTCGTGCACCACATCTCCGGCGACGGTTCCTCTGCGGGCCCGCTGACCCGCGACCTGGTGACGGCCTATATCGCCCGCACCAATGGTGACGCCCCGAATTGGCCGCCACTGGCAGTGCAGTACGCCGACTACAGCATTTGGCAGCGCGAGCTGCTCGGCAGCGAAGACGACCCGGAATCGCTGTCCGCCCAGCAGGTCGCCTACTGGCGCGAAGCGCTGGCCGACCTTCCCGACCAGCTGGAACTGCCGACCGATCGGCCGCGTCCGGCGGTGCAGAGTTTCGCGGGCGGCAAGATCGACCTGCGAATCGATGCCGAACTGCATCAGGGTCTGGCTGACCTGGCCCGTGCTGAGGGCGCGACTCTGTTCATGGTTGTGCATACCGCGCTGGCGGTGTTGTTGGCTCGTTTGTCGGGTTCTGCGGACATCGCGATCGGGACTCCGATGGCGGGTCGTGGTGAGGCTGCGCTGGATGATTTGATCGGTATGTTCGTCAATACGTTGGTGTTCCGCACCCGTTATGACGCGAATACCGGTTTCGCGGACTTGTTGGCTCGTCAGCGTGAAACCGATATCCAGGCGTTCGCGAACGCTGATGTTCCGTTCGAGCGTTTGGTGGAGGTTCTCAACCCGGCCCGTTCCACGGCTCGGCATCCGTTGTTCCAGGTGGGTTTGTCGTTCCAGAACTTGGCCCAGTCCGCACTGGAGTTGCCGGGTTTGACGGTGGCGGGCCTGGACGCCGATCGTGAGTTGTCGCAGTTCGATCTGCATTTGATCGTCGGTGACAGCTACGACTGGCAGGGCGCAGCAGCTGGTTTGGGTGGTTTCTTCACCTATGCCACCGATTTGTTCGACCGGGCCACGGTGCAGGGTTTCGCGGATCGGTTCGTGCGTTTGCTGACCGCGATCGTGGCTGCTCCGGCCATGGCGGTCGGTGATCTGGAGCTGCTCGATCCCGCCGAGCATGCGGCGCTGCTGTCCCGGAATGCGACCGCCCACGATGTGGATTCCTCGGCGACGTTGGCGTCGTTGCTGGCAGCGACGGTCGCGGCGGATGCGAAGTCGACCGCGCTGGTGACCGATGACGGTTCCCAGGTGAGTTACGGCGAGCTGGACGCGCGGGTGAATCAGCTGGCGCGGCATCTGATTTCGTTGGGTGTGGGTCCGGAGTCGCGAGTCGCGCTGGCGTTGCGGCGTTCGGTGGACTTGGTGGTGGCGATGTATGCGGTCGCTACTGCCGGTGGTGTGTATGTGCCGGTGGATCCGGATCAGGGGGCGGAGCGCACCGAGTACATCCTCGACACCGCGGCCCCGGTGTGTGTCCTGACCAATGCGGACGCGGGGTTCGCGACGGATGTCGCGCCGGTGGTGCGGCTCGAGGATGTGGATCTGTCGGTCTACCCGACGACCCCGATCCTCGATCCCAGCGAAATCGCCGACTCGACCGTGGTTGTGGATGGCAGCGGCGCAGGCGACCGGTTCGGGCAGCGTCTGGCTCGGTTGCGTCCGGACAACACCGCGTATGTGATTTTCACGTCCGGGTCGACCGGTCGGCCGAAGGGTGTCGCGGTTTCGCATGCCGCGATCGCGAATCAGTTGTTGTGGAAGACCGCGGAGTTCGGGCTCGATGCCGCGGATGCGGTGTTGTTGAAGACGGCGGCGACCTTCGATTTGTCGGTGTGGGAGTTCTGGTCGGCTGCGGTGTGTGGTGGCCGGTTGGTGATCGCTGCGCCTGAGGGGCATCGTGATCCGGCGTATCTGAATGAGTTGATCGCGCGGGAGTGGGTGACCACCTTGCATGTGGTGCCCTCGATGCTGGATGCGTTGTTGGGTGCGGGGGATCTGCCGGATTCGTTGTGGCGGGTGCTGGCGATCGGTGAAGCGTTGCCCGCTGTGTTGGCGCAGCGGTTGCGGCGGGAGTTGCCGCGGGTGGAGTTGTTCAACCTGTACGGTCCGACCGAGGCCGCGGTGTCGATCACCACCCACCGGGTCGGCGATGCTGATCAACTCACGGTGCCGATCGGTGTGCCGCAGTGGAACAGTCAGGTGCTGGTGCTGGATGGGCGGTTGCGTCCGGTCCCGGCCGGGGTCTCCGGTGAGTTGTATTTGGCCGGTGCCCAGCTTGCGCGCGGCTATCACGGTCGCCCGGAGTTGACGGCGGATCGTTTCGTGGCCAACCCGTTCGAGATGGGTGCGCGCATGTATCGCACCGGTGATCTAGTGGCGTGGAACAGCAACGGTGAGCTGGACTATCGGGGTCGTAGCGACTTCCAGGTCAAGATCCGTGGGTTCCGTATCGAACTCGGCGAGATCGAATCGGCGCTGCTTGCCCTGCCCGAGGTCGCGCAAGCAGCGGTGATCGCCAAGTCCGATGCCCGGACCGGCGACCGCCTGGTTGCCTACCTGGTGCCTCGTCCCTCCGATGCGGCGGATCCCAGCGGTCTGGTCGGTACGGATGCGCACGGCGGTGTCGAGGCTCTCGGTGCTGCCGTACAGGCTTCGCGGCTTGCGGGACTGCGCGGGACGGCGGCCGAGGACGGGAATCTCGATGCGGCGCAGGTGAAGTCGGCTCTTGCCGCGGCGTTGCCTTCGTACCTGGTGCCGTCGGCCTTCGTGGTGTTGGACGCGCTGCCGTTGAACGTCAACGGGAAGCTGGATCGGAAGGCGTTGCCGGAGCCGGAGTTCGAGGCCCGCGCCTTCCGTGCGCCGGCGACTCCGATCGAGGAGATCGTGGCGCAGGTGTTCGCCGATGTCCTCGGCGCCGACCAGGTCGGCGCGGACGACGACTTCTTCGCCCTCGGCGGCAATTCGCTGCTGGCGACCCAGGTGGTCGCGAGAATCGGTGCGGCACTGGATGCTCGCGTCCCGGTGCGCACCCTGTTCGAAGCCTCCACCGTCGCGGGCTTGGCGACGAAGGCCGAGCAGCACGTCGGTAGCGGGCGTCAGGCGCTCACCGCGGGTCCGCGTCCGGAGAATGTTCCGTTGTCGCTGGCGCAACAGCGGATGTGGTTCCTGAACCAGTTCGACCCGGATTCCGCGGCTTACAACGTGCCGGGCGCGGTTCGCCTGATCGGCGCTCTCGATACCGCCGCGTTGCAGCAGGCGATTGCCGATGTGATCGCGCGGCACGAAACCTTGCGCACCATCTACCCGGAACGTGACGGGGCCGCCTATCAGGTGGTGCTGCCGGCCGATCGCGCGGTGCCGGACCTCACCCCGGAGCGGGTGCCCGCCGACGAGCTGGGCGCGCGGATCCTCGGACTGGTCAGCGCCGGTTTCGACGTGACCTCCCAGGTTCCGTTGCGCGCCAAGCTGTTCCAGGTCGCCGACGGTGAGTACGTGCTCACGTTCGTGGTGCATCACATCAGCGCCGACGGTTGGTCCATGGGCCCGCTGACCCGGGATGTGGTGGTGGCGTACGCGTCTCGGGCCGCGGGTGCGGCGCCGGGCTGGTCGCCGCTGCCGGTGCAGTACGCGGATTTCGCGCTCTGGCAGCGGGCGGTGCTCGGCGACGAGAACGACCCGGAGAGCGTGCTTTCCGCGCAGGCCGCGTACTGGCGGACCGCGCTGGCGGGGCTGCCGGACGAGCTGAACCTGCCCACGGATCGGCCGCGGCCGAAGCTGGCCACCTTCGCGGGCGGCCGGGTGCAGTTCCTGGTCGATGCCGAGCTGCACGGACGGCTGAAAGCGCTGGCGCGGGAGCGGAACGCGACCATGTTCATGCTGCTGCACACCGCGCTGGCGGTATTCCTGGCGCGCATGTCCGGCACCAGCGACATCGCCATCGGCACACCGGTGGCGGGTCGCGGCGAAGCCGAAATCGACGACGTCATCGGCATGTTCGTCAACACCCTGGTGTTGCGCACCCAGGTGCCGGGGGAGCGCGGCTTCGGCGAACTGCTGGACGCCACCAAGGAAGCCGACCTGCGGGCGTTCGCGCACGCTGACGTGCCGTTCGAGCGGCTGGTGGAACTGCTCAACCCGGAGCGGTCCACCGCCCGCAACCCGTTCTTCCAGGTCTCGCTGGCCTTGCAGAACCTGCCCGAGAACAGCTACGAACTGCCGGGCTTGCGGGTCGAGGCGGTCGAATCCGGCATGCTGTCCGAGCAATTCGATCTGTCGCTGACCATGCGGGAAACCGCCGCGGGCCTGCACACCATGGTCACCTACGCCCGTGACCTGTTCGACGAATCCACCATCGAGGTGTTCGGCGAGCGGTTCGTGCGGCTGCTGGAAGCGCTGGTGGACCAGCCCGAACTGCCGGTCGGTGACCTGCCGCTGCTCTCGGATGCCGAGCGCGCGTGGCTGACTCCGATCAGCGGCGCGCCGGCGACCGGCAGTGGTCTGCTGCCCGACCTGCTGATGCGCGGTCTGGAGTTCGGCCGGGATCGGGTGGCCGTGCGCTACCTGGGCATGTCGATCAGCTACGGCGCGCTCGACGACTACTCCACCCGCCTGGCGCGCGTGCTCATCGAGCACGGCGTCGGCCCGGAAAAGCTTGTCGCCCTGTCTTTCCCGCGATCGCTGGAGATGATCACCGCGATCTGGGCGGTGGCCAAGGCCGGTGGCGCGTTCGTGCCGGTCGATCCCGCCTACCCGGCGGACCGGATTCAGCACATGCTCACCGATTCCGGTGCGGTACTGGGACTTACCTCCGCCGCCCACGTCGCCGGCCTGCCCGATGCCGTGTCCTGGCTGGTACTCGACGATCCTGAGACCACGCAGCTGCTGCAAACCCGTTCGGCGGCACCGATTTCGGATGCCGATCGGCTGGCGGCGCTGGACCTTCGGCATCCGGCGTATCTGATCTACACCTCCGGTTCGACCGGCCTGCCCAAGGGCGTCACCGTCACCCACAGCGGTCTCGGCGGTTTCATCGGCTACCTCGCCACCGAGTCCTACCGGGTCGAGTCGCACCATCGGATGCTGCAGGTCACCTCGCCGAGCTTCGATCAGTCCGTGGAGGAATGGCTCACCGCCTTCTACACCGGCGCCACCCTCGTGGTGGTGCCGTCGACGATCATCGGCGGCGACGAGCTCGCCGAACTGATGCGCGCAGAGGCGGTTACGCACGCGGTGATGACCCCGGCGCTGCTGGGCACCGTCGATCCGGCGGGCATGGACCAGCTGGAAATGGTGGCCGTCGGCGGCGATGTCACCAACCCGGAACTGCTGGCACGCTGGCAGCCGGGCCGGACCTACATCAACGGCTACGGCCCCACCGAGATGACCATCGGCGCGGTGTACGGCCCGCAGCGCGCGGGCGCTCCGGTGACCATCGGCGCTCCGGTGCACGGGATTTCGGCGCTGATTCTGGACGCACGCTTGAATCCGGTGCCGCCCGGCGTGGTCGGTGAGCTGTATCTGGCCGGCGCCGCGATGGCCCGCGGCTACCACAACCGCCCGGAGTTGACCGCGGACCGGTTCGTGGCCTACCCGGGCGGCGCGGGCGAGCGCATGTACCGCACCGGCGACCTGGTTCGGCTCGTTCCCGGCGCCGCCCAAGGCGATTGGGAGTTCGACTATCTGGGCCGCACCGACTTCCAGGTCAAGATCCGCGGCTACCGCATCGAACTCGGCGAGATCGACGCCGTCCTCGGCAATCACGACGACGTCGACTACGTGACCACCCTGGGCCGGGAGAACGCCTCGGGCGCAACGGTTCTGGTCTCCTACGCGCTCCCGCTCCCCGGGCGTGCGATAGACCCGGCCGCACTGACCGCCTTCGCGGCCGCGCGCCTGCCCCAGCACATGGTCCCCGCCGCGATCGTCGTGCTCGACACGATCCCGCTGACCCCGGTCGGCAAGCTCGATCGCAAGGCCCTGCCGATGCCGGAGCTCGCCGAACGCCCCTACCGGGCGCCGGAAACCCCGCTCCAGCAGGCCGTCGCGGACGTCTTCGCCGACGTCCTCGGCGTACCGCGAGCCGGTCTGGACGACGATTTCTTCGCCCTCGGCGGCACCTCTTTGGTCGCTACCAAGGCGGTCAGTCGCCTGCGCACCGTTACCGGCGCGCAGATCCGGGTGCAGTGGTTCTTCACCGACTCCAGCGTCGACGCGCTGACCCGCCGCATCATGGCGGCCCTGGCCGAGGGCGTCGACTACACCGAGGACTCCGAAGCCGCGCTCGGCGTCATGCTGCCGATCCGCGCACAAGGCGCCCGGCCCGCGCTGTTCGCCATCCATCCGCTCTACGGCTTGTCGTGGTGCTACGCCGGTTTCGCGCAGTACCTGGATCGCCCGATCTACGGCGTGCAGTCCCCGGCGCTGTCGGAGCCCGAGTACCTGCCGTCCGCGCTGGACGACATGGTCAGCCGCTATGTGGCGGAAATCCGCCGCGTGCAGCCGGAGGGCCCGTACCACCTGCTCGGCTGGTCCATCGGCGGCGTGCTGGCGCACGCGGTCGCGGTCGCCTTGCAGAGCGCCGGCGCGGAGGTCGGTGCCCTGGTCATGCTGGACAGCCGGATCAGCGACGACGTGTCGGACCTGCGGTCCGATATCGCCGCGCTGTTCACCGAGATGGGCGTCACCGGTGCGGCTTTGGTGGTCGACGGCGACGCCGACGACCTCACCGACGAGGCGCTGGACGCCCTGCACGCCACCATCCCGGCCGAGCTGGCGGTCATCACCAGGGAGCGGCTGCGGAACATCTACCGCAGCGCGGTCCGCTCCGCCCGGCTGGAATCCGAAGCCCAATCCGGCGTCTACCGCGGCCGCTTGGACTTCTTCAGCGCCAACGGCAACGATCTGGCGGGCACCTGGACCAAGTATGTGGACGGCGAGATCATCGATCACCCGGTCGACGCCCCGCACGAACTGCTCACCTCGCCCGAGGTGCTGCGGACCATCGGCCCGAAGGTGGCAGACCTGCTCGACCTGCGCGATCGCGTCTGAGCAATCTCGATGCCACACCGGTGACGGTGCCGGACCGGCTGCGAACCGCATGGTTCGATTGCCGTTCCGGTGTGGACCGAGCAGGAGGGCGCGGCATGCACAATCTGAGCAAGGAGGAAAGCGGTCTCCTGCGAAACCACTTCCTCGACTCGGCCCGGGAGTTCCACCCCGTATGGGCCTCGCGCTCCGGTCGTTTCGTGCTTCCGGGGCCCGGGGTCGGCGCGCTCGGCAGCGACCCGGGCGCGGCGCACATCCTGAACGCGTTCTCCTGGGCCGGTTATGAACAGATCTACGGCCTGACCACCGAACGCCAGGGCAAGAACAAGGCCGACCAGGCCGTGCTGGCCAATCTGGAGGACATCGCCGCCTGGCCGTGGCCGGGTAAGACCGACGTCCTGCTGGCCGCCCCCGACCGGATGGCCGCGGTGCTGATCGCCGCCGACGACTTCGTCCTGGTCGGCGGCGACCGCGTCTTCGTCGAGACCGCCCTCGGGATGACCCTCGACCAGGCCCGCACGCACTTCCAGGCCTACGCCCGCGACCAGGCCGCTACCGCGCCGCACCTCCCCGACCTGGCCGAGCAGTACCGCTGAGCGACTACTTTTTGCGGACCTTGTCGACGGCCGCGACGAAGAACCTCTCGGCGGCGGCTTCGTCGAAGTTGGCGGTCTGGACGGCGGCGCGAACGGCCACGGTCTTGTTATCGACGATCGCCCAGCCCAGGTAGGCCTTGATGGTGAAGGCGCCGAAGCCGGGCACCGAGGAGACGGTAGTGGTGCGGTAGGCGACGGCGTCGACGCCGTCGATCGACGCTGGAGGTTTGCGGGGCTCCAGTGTCACCTGCGAGGAGAGGTGCTGGCGGTCCGGGCTGGTGCTCTTCACCTGGAGGTTGGGACATTTGTCGACGGCGGTACTGAAAACGGCGAGATCCACTTTGGTGGAGGACACGGCCTCGAAATAGACCGAGGGGGGTGTGCCGCCGGAGGCCGCCGCGAAGCTCGCGTGATCGGTCACCTTCTTGGCTTGCTCGGACATGTCCGCGATCCGGCCCTGGCAGTCCCCGGGGGTGACCGAATCGATGGCCTGCACCGACAAGACATCGGTCATGCGGTCGCGCACCTGGTCGTCGGGGATATCCATCTTCTTGTCGCCCGCGGGAAGATCGGAATCAGTCAGTACCAGCTTGTTATCGGAGCCGCCACCGATACTGGAGCACGCGGTCATCAGCAATCCCATGCAGATAAGCAATGACTTGCTAAAAGTCCGATTTTTCACCGACTCAGCATGCCAGTGGCAACCCCGTTTCCGGGGCAGCGACGCTCGCGCGGACATCTCGAGGAGTGAGCCTGTCCCGCCAATCTGGTAACGAGGGGCCCATATCTCTACGATGCTGTCCAGGTAGTCGCTGTGTGAAGGGGAGCACAAGATTCGACTGACAGCTGGATAGTAGATAGGTGAGCTGCTACATGGTTCGGGTCGCGTTGGGTTGCCGGTACGTATCGACAGGACTGGTGTGCGCATGACCCGGCCGACCAGGGCGCGGCCCGCGACGCGCAGTCAGCGATCGCGCGTCAAGACGCTGCCGCAGTTGCTCGGCGCCGCGGTGGAAGCCAATCCGGGTGGCGTGGCGGTGTGTTTCGCCGACGCCGACGGGACGTCCGCCCAGTTGTCCTACGCCGAACTGGATGCGCGTTCCACCCGTCTTGCGCGTTTGCTGATCGGTCGCGGAGTCGGTCCCGAGGATCTTGTCGCGGTGAGCGTGCCGCGGTCGGTGGATTCGATCGTGGCGGTCTGGGCGGTCGCCAAGACCGGCGCCGGTTTCGTGCCGGTGGACCCGAACTATCCGGCGGACCGGATCGAGCACATGGTCGCCGACTCCGGCGTCGTGCTCGGGCTGACGGTGCGGGCCAAGAGCGCCGGCCTGCCCGAGTGGGTGCGGTGGCTGGAACTCGATGGTCCCGAGCAGGTGCGCGCGCTGTCCGAGCACTCCGCGGAAACCATCACCTACGCCGATCGGGTGCGCCCGCTCAAGGCCGAGCACCCGGCGTACGTCATCTACACCTCTGGTTCGACGGGCCTGCCGAAGGGCGTCGTCGTCACCCATACCGGGCTCGGTGCGCTCTGCGACGAAGAACGCGCTCGCTACGGCGCGACCTCCGCCTCGCGGGTGCTGATGTTCGCCTCGCCCTCCTTCGACGCCTCCGTTTTCGAGATGCTCATGGCGGTCGGCGCCGCGGCCACCATGGTGGTCGCCGCACCCTCGGTCTACGGCGGACCGGACCTGGCCGCGTTGCTGCGGCGCGAAGCGGTCACACACGCGGTGATCACCCCGGCCGCGCTCGCCTCCGTCGACCCCGACGGGCTGGATGATCTGCGCATGGTGATGGTCGCGGGCGAGGCCTGCCCGCCGGATCTGGTGCGCCGCTGGGCGGCGCCCGAGCGCGAGTTCTTCAATGGTTACGGCCCCAGTGAGGCCACGATCATGACGAACTGCACCGGTCCGATGTCGCCGGACAAACCGGTGACCATCGGCGCGCCCACCCGGGGCGTCAGCGAGTACGTGCTGGACGAGCGGCTGGCCCCCGTGCCGAACAGCGTGGTCGGCGAATTGTATGTAGCGGGAGCGCAATTGGCGCGCGGCTACCTGGACAAGGCGGCGCTGACCGCCACCCGGTTCGTGGCGAATCCGTTCGACACCAACGGCCCCCGCCTGTACCGCACCGGCGACCTGGTGCGCTGGAACCCCGCCGGCGAGCTGGAGTACGTGGGCCGCAACGACTTCCAGGTGAAGATCCGCGGCTTCCGCATCGAACTCGGCGAGATCGACGCCGTGCTGGCGGCGCACATGGCGGTCGATTTCGCGGTGACGGTGGGACACCGGCTGGACACGGGCGCGACGATTCTCGCCGCCTACGCGCACGCCGCGGACGGCGAGCTGATCGATGCCGACGAGCTGCTCGCCTTCGCCGCGCGCCGGCTGCCCGAGCACATGGTGCCGACCACGCTCACGGTGCTCGACGAGATCCCGCTGACCCCGGTCGGCAAACTCGACCGCACCGCGCTACCGGCACCGCGTCTGCGCGCCAAGGAATTCCGCGCGCCCGAGGGCCGCCGGGAGCTCCTGGTCGCCGAGATCTTCGCCGACCTGCTGGCCACCGAAGACCCGGTCGGCGCGGACGACGACTTCTTCGCCCTCGGCGGCAACTCGCTCATCGCGACCCGGGTGATCGCCCGCCTCGGTGCGGCTTTGGACGCGCAGATCCCCGGCCGCCTGCTCTTCGACGCCCGCACCGTCGCCGGGCTCGCCGAACGCCTGCGCGAGTTCGAGGGCTCCGGCGGCCACCGCGCCCTCGAACCGATGCCGCGTCCGGAGCGGATCCCGCTCTCGCTGGCGCAGCAGCGCATGTGGTTCCTCAATCGGTTCGACCCGGACTCGGCCGCCAACAACATCCCGTTTGCCATCCGGCTCTCCGGTGATCTCCAGGTAGAAGCCTTGCAGGCAGCGGTCGCGGACCTGATCGACCGGCACGAATCGCTGCGCACCGTCTATCCGGCCGTCGACGGCGCCGGGTACCAGTCGATCCAGCCCACCCTGTGGGTGCTGCCCGACCTGACCCCGCAGCCCGTCGCCGAAGACGAATTGCAGGAGTGGCTGCTCGGCTATGCCCTGACCGGGTTCGACGTCACCACCGAGGTGCCGTTGCGGATGGGCTTGGCGCGGTTCACCGCCGAGGAGCACGTGCTCATCGCGGTGGTGCACCATATCGCCGCCGACGGCGCGTCGGTCGCGCCGATGGTGCGCGATCTCATGACCGCCTACGCCACCCGGGTCTCGGGCGCGGCCCCCAGTTGGACGCCGCTGCCGGTGCAGTATGCCGACTATACGCTGTGGCAGCGCGAGATCCTGGGCGACGAGCACGATCCGGAGTCCGTCGCCGCCGGCCAGATCGCTTACTGGCGAACGGCTTTGGCGGGCCTGCCGGAACGTATCGACCTCCCCGCGGATCGGCCGCGACCCGCGGTGGCCACCGGCCGCGGCGCGGTCTTCGGATTCGAGATCCCCGCCGAGACCCATCAGCGACTCGAGGACCTGGGCAACGAGACCGGCGCCTCCCTGTTCATGGTGGTGCACGCGGCGCTCGCGACTTTGCTGGCGCGCCTGTCGAATACCGACGACATCGCCATCGGCACCCCGGTCGCCGGTCGTGGCGAACACGCCCTCGACGACCTCATCGGCATGTTCGTGAACACGCTGGTGCTGCGCACCCGGATCGATCGCGGCGCGACCTTCCTGGAGCTGCTGGAGGTCGCGAAAGAGACGGACCTGGCGGCATTTTCGCACGCCGAGCTCCCGTTCGAGCGGCTGGTGGAGCTCCTCGACCCGGTCCGTTCGCAGGCGCACCACCCGCTGTTCCAGGTCGCGCTGTTCTTCCAGAATATGGAGCGCGCGACCCTGGAACTGCCTGGATTGTCCGCGGACGTAGTCGATTTCGACGGCGCGATCGCGAAGTTCGACTTACAACTGACCCTGGTGCCGCACGTGCGCGACGGTGCGCCCAGCGGCTTGTCGGCGCTGTTCACCTATGCCATCGACCTGTACGACGAGCCGACGGTCGCGGAGTTCGCCGACCGGCTGACCCGCCTGCTCGCCCTGGTCGCGGCGGACCCGCAGCGCCCCGTCGGCGCGCTCGAGGTGCTGGAGCCCGCCGAGCGCAACAGAATCCTGCTGGGCTGGAACAACACTTATCGCGAGATCCCGGCGGAACTGCTGCTGGACGGTTACCGGCGCGCGGTGACCGCGCATCCGCAGGCCGTCGCGCTCGAATACGAGGGCGCTCGGCTGACCTATCGCGAGTTCGACGAGCGGGTGAACCGGCTGGCGCGCCTGCTGATCGAACGAGGCGTCGGCTCGGAATCCCTGGTGGGCTTGGCGATCCGGCGCTCGCTGGATCTGGTCGTCGGCATGTACGCGGTCCTCACCGCCGGCGGCGCCTATGTGCCGCTGGATCCGGACCATCCCGCCGAGCGCATCGGCCACATCCTCGATACCGCGCAACCAGTTTGCGTGCTGAGTACCAGCAGCGCCGCCGCGGCGCTGCCCGCCGAGATCCCGGCGGTGCTGCTCGACACCGTGGACCTGACTCCCTTCGACGCCGAACCTGTTCGCCCCGAAGAACTTCAGCGCCCGGTCCGCCCGGAGCACCTGGCCTACGTCATCTTCACCTCGGGCTCGACCGGCCGCCCCAAGGGCGTCGCGATCTCGCACGCGGCGATCCACAATCAGATCACCTGGATGCTGGTCGCCTACCCGCTCGGCCCGGACGACGTGTACCTGCAGAAGACCGCGACCACCTTCGACGTGTCGCTGTGGGGCTTCTTCATGCCGCTGCGCGTGGGCGCGAAACTTCTGGTGGCGAAGCCCGACGGCCACCGCGATCCGCAATATGTCGCGGAAACCCTGGTCGCCCAGCAGGTCACGGCCACCGACTTCGTGCCGTCGATGCTGACCGTCTTCGCCTCGCACACCGCGGAATTCGCCGCGGACGGCTCCCGCCGCTCCCCGAACCGCCGCGAGGATTCGCCGCAGCGCTACTGGGACGCCTATCCCGCGCTGCGCCATGTGTTCGTGATCGGTGAAGCCCTGCCCCCCGAGACGGTGGCCGCCTGGCGCACGGTGTCGGGCGCGCCGCTGCACAACCTCTACGGCCCGACCGAAGCCGCTGTCTCGGTGACCTATTGGCCCGCCTCGGTCACCGATGTGCGGACCGTGCCGATCGGTGTCCCGCAGTGGAACACCCAGGTGTACGTGCTGGATTCGCGCTTGCAGCCGGTTCCGGCCGGTGTGCCGGGCGAGTTGTATCTAGCCGGTGCGCAGCTGGCCCGCGGCTACGTGCGCAGACCTGATCTTTCCTCGGATCGCTTCGTGGCCAACCCCTTCGGCGCCGGCGAGCGCATGTATCGCACCGGTGACCTGGTGCTGTGGCGTGATGCCCCGCACCGGCTGGAGTACATCGGGCGCACCGACTTCCAGGTGAAGTTTCGCGGCCAGCGCATCGAGCTCGGCGAGATCGAAACCGCGCTGCTGGCACAGCATTCGGTCAGCCAGGCGGTCGTGATCGTCGCCACCGGCCCCACCGGCGACCAGCTCGCGGGCTATATCGTCGCGACGCCGGGCGCGCGGCCCGACGTGCTCGAGCTACGCGCCGCGCTGGCCGAGGCGCTACCGCCGTACATGGTGCCCGCGACGATCATGCGCCTACCCGAGCTCCCGCTGAACACCTCCGGCAAGCTCGACCGGAAAGCCTTGCCCGCACCGGTTTTCGAGACCACTGCCTTCGCCGCGCCCGCCACCCCGCTGGAAGCGGCCGTCGCCGAGGTGTTCGCCGAGGTGCTCGGCCCGGAGTCCCCGCGCATCGGCCGTGATGACGACTTCTTCGCGCTCGGCGGCAATTCGCTCAGCGCCACCCGCGTCGCCGCTCGTCTCGGCGCGGCCCTCGACACCCGCCTGCCGGTCAAGCTCATCTTCGAAGCGTCCACCGTTTCCGGGCTGGCCGCCCGCATCGAAATCTCGGACGACGGCCGCCTGCCCCTGGTCGCGGGCCCGCGCCCGGATCCGATTCCGCTCTCGCTGGCCCAGCAGCGCATGTGGTTCCTGAACCAGTTCGATACCGCCGCGGCCGCGTACAACCTGCCGGTGGCCGTGCAGCTGTCCGGAAACCTCGACGTCGAGGCGCTGGCCGCCGCGGCCGCCGATATCGTCACCCGCCACGAAACCCTGCGCACCGTCTACCCGCAATCGGCCGACGGCCCCACCCAGGTGATCCTGGCCCCGGCCGACGCGGCCCCGGATCTGTCGCCGATCGTGGTCCCGGAAGAGGAGCTCTACGAGCGCGTTTCGGAACTGGCGGGGGCCGGCTTCGACGTCGCCGCCGAGGTTCCGGTGCGGATGTCGCTGTTCCAGGTCGCGGACCGCCCGGAAGAGTTCGTCCTGCTGGTGGTGGTGCATCACATCGCCGCCGACGGCTGGTCGCTCGGCCCGCTGACCCGCGACGTGATGGCTGCCTATGCCGCCAGATCGCAAGGCTCCGAACCGAATTGGGCGCCACTGCCGGTGCAGTACGCCGACTACGCGCTGTGGCAGCGCGCCCTGCTCGGCGACGCCGGTGACCCGCAGTCCATCGCCGCCGCGCAACTCGGCTTCTGGCAGACGACGCTGGCGGAACTGCCCGAGGAATCGACGCTGCCGCTGGACCGGCCGCGCCCGGCCACCCAGTCCTATCAGGGTGGCGCGGTGAGCTTCCGGGTGGACGCGCAGACCCATCGCGGCCTGCGCGACCTGGCGCGGGGCGCGAACGCCACCGTGTTCATGGTGGTGCACACCGCCCTGGCCGTGCTGCTGGCCCGCATGGCCGGTCGCAACGACGTCGCCATCGGCACGCCGGTCGCCGGTCGTGGCGCGGCCGAACTCGACGACGTGATCGGGATGTTCGTCAACACCGTGGTGCTGCGCAGCCACCTGGACCCGGCCGAGCCGTTCGCCGACCTGCTGGTTCGTCAGCGCGAAGCCGACCTGGCCGCGTTCGCGCACGGCGACATCCCGTTCGAGCAGCTCGTCGACGTGCTCGCCCCGGTCCGTTCCACCGGCCGCACCCCGCTGTTCCAGGTGGCGCTGTCCTTCCTGAACCTGCCCGCGGGCGATTTCGAACTGCCCGGCCTCAGTATTCGCGGGCTGGACGCGCCCGTCGACATCGAGCGCTTCGACATGCAGCTGAACATCGCCGAGGGCGCGGCCGGCGGCACCGAGGGCATGCACGGTTCCCTCACCTATGCGCTGGACATCTTCGACGTGTCCACCGTGCGCGCGTTCGCCGAACGGTTCGTGCGGCTGCTGCGCGAGATCGTCGCCGACCCGGCCACGGCGGTCGGCGATCTGCGGCTGCTGTCGGAGGCCGAGGGCGGCCGGCTCACCCGGATGGCCGGTCCGGCGGTCACCGCGTCGGGCACGCTGCCCGATATTCTCGCCGCCGCGGCGGCCCGGGAACCCGAGCGGACGGCCGTGCTGTGCGGCGCGGAAGCCCTGACCTACGCCGAATTGGACGCGCGCTCTTCGCGTCTGGCCCGCGAGCTGATCTCGCGCGGCGCCGGACCGGGTGACTTGGTGGCTGTCGGCGTGCCGCGCTCGATCGAGTCGGTGCTGGCCTTCTGGGCGGTGGCGAAGACCGGGGCCGGTTTCGTGCCGGTGGACCCGAACTATCCAGCCGAGCGTATTCAGCACATGCTCACCGATTCCGGTGCGGCCCTGGGGCTTACGGTGGAGTCCGTTCGCGACAGCCTGCTGGACACGGTCGAATGGCTGGTGCTCGACGAGCTCGAGGTCGACCAGCACAGCGCGGCACCGGTTTCCGATGACGAGCGGGTCCGGCCGCTGCGCGCGGAGAACGTCTCCTATCTGGTGTACACCTCCGGCTCGACCGGGGTGCCCAAGGGCGTCGCCGTCACCCACACGGGCCTGGCCGGCTACAGCGCCGAACAGCGCGAAAGATTTGCTGTCACACCGGAATCCCGCACCCTGCACGCCGCGACCCCGAGCTTCGACGGCGCGGTGCTGGAACTGCTGCTCGCCACCGGCGCGGCCGGCACCATGGTCATCGTCCCGACCGACGTTTTCGGCGGCGCGGATCTGGCCGAACTGTTGCGCGCGCAGCGGGTTACCCACATGTTCATCACCGTGGCGGCGCTGGCCTCGATCGACCCGGCCGGGCTGACCGATCTGCGCGCGGTGTTCACCGGCGGTGAGACCTGGTCGCCGGATCTGGTGCGCCGCTGGGCCGTCGACGGCCGCCAGTTCCACAATGCCTACGGCCCCACCGAAACCACGATCATCGTGAACTTCAGCGAGCCGCTGACGCCCGGCGTGGACCTGACCATCGGCGCGCCGATCCGCGGCATCACCGAATGGGTGCTGGACGAGCGTTTGCATCCGGTGCCGGCCGGTGTCGTCGGCGAGCTCTACATCGCCGGCGACCAGCTGGCCAACGGCTACCACCGCAGACCCGGGCTCACCGCGGGCCGGTTCGTCGCCTGCCCGTGGCTGCCCGGGGTGCGGATGTATCGGACCGGCGACGTGGTCCGCTGGACGGCCAGGGGCGAGATCGAGTTCGTGGGGCGCAACGACTTCCAGGTGAAGGTGCGCGGTTTCCGCATCGAACTGGGTGAGATCGACGCCGTCCTCGCCGATCACCCCACCGTGGATTTCGCGGTGACCGTGGGACGCAAGTCGGCGGGCGGGACGATCATGCTGGTGTCCTACGTGCACGCCGCGGCCGGGCAGACCGTCGAGGTGGCCGAGCTGACCGGCTACGCGCAGCAGCGCATGCCCGCGCACATGGTGCCGACCTCGATCATGGTGCTCGACGAGATCCCGCTCACCCCGGTCGGCAAGCTCGATCGAAAGGCGTTGCCGGAGCCGGTCTTCGAGACCTCGCTGTACCGCGCGCCGGTCTCCGTTCCGCAGCAGGCGGTCGCCGAGGTGTACGCCGAGGTGCTCGGGCTGGAGCAGGTCGGCGTGGATGACGACTTCTTCGCGCTCGGCGGCAACTCGCTCAGCGCCACCCGGGTCACCGCCCGGCTGGCGACGGCGCTGGACATCCAGGTGCCGGTGCGCCTGCTGTTCGAGGCGTCGACGGTCGAAGCCCTGGCCGCTCGCCTGGAGTCCGGGGACGAATCCGGTTCCGGCAAGCCCGCATTGGTGGCCGGTCCGCGCCCGGAGCGGATTCCGCTGTCGCTGGCGCAGCAGCGGATGTGGTTCCTCAATCAGTTCGACACCGCCTCGGCCGCCTACAACATTCCGGTCGCCGTCCGCTTGACCGGTGCGCTCGACCTCGCGGCGCTCAAGCAAGCGCTGGTCGACGTGGTGACGCGGCACGAGATCCTGCGCACCTTCTACCCGCAGACCGACAGCGGCCCGATCCAGGCGATTCAGCCCGCGGCGGCGGCGGTGCCGTCCTTCGCGCCGGTGGAGGTGCCCGCGGCCGGGCTGATCGAGCGCGTCACCGCCCTGGTCGACACCGGCTTCGACGTTGCCATCGAGGTGCCGCTGCGCGTCGCCCTGCTGCGCGTCGACGGCAACGCCGAGGACCACGTAATCGTGTTCGTCGTGCACCACATCGCCGGGGACGGCTGGTCCATGGGCCCGCTGACCCGTGACTTCATGGGCGCCTACGCCGCGCGCGCGCAGCGCGGGACGGCCGGCGGCGCGGCGGGTGACCTCGGCGCGCCGCCGAGCTGGGCGCCGCTGCCGGTGCAGTACGCCGACTTCAGCATCTGGCAGCGGGCGGTGCTCGGGTCCGAGGACGTCCCGGAATCGCTGGCCACCAAGCAGATCGAGTTCTGGCGGCGCGAATTGGCCGGACTGCCCGAGGAATCCACGGTGGCGGGTGACCGCGCCCGCCCCGGCACCCCCAGCTTTCACGGCGGCGCCATCGATTTCGTCGTCGACGCCGCGGTGCGCGACGCGCTCGCCGAGCTGGCCCGCCGGCAGAACGCCACGCTGTTCATGGTGGTGCACACCGCGCTCGCGGTGCTGCTGTCCCGGCTCTCCAGTGCCGACGACGTGGCCATCGGCACCCCGGTCGCTGGTCGTGGCGATGCCGCGATCGACGACCTGATCGGCATGTTCGTCAATACCGTGGTGCTGCGCAGCGGCATCGAGCCGGGGGAGTCCTTCGCCGGCCTCCTGGCCCGGCAACGGGAACGGGATCTGGCGGCGTTCGCGCACGCCGACATCCCGTTCGAGCGCCTGGTCGACGTGCTCGATCCCGAGCGGTCCACCGCCCGCACTCCGCTGTTCCAGGTGATGCTGGCCTTCCAGAACCTGCCCGGCGGTAGTTTCGAAATGCCCGGCTTGACCGCCGGCACCGTCGATTTCGATCCCCAGGTGGAGAAGTTCGACCTGTCGGTGACCGTGCACGAGGGCCCCGAGGGCCTGGCCTGCCGGTTGTCGTACGCCACCGACCTGTACGACGCCGCGACCGCCACCGCGATCGCGGCCCGCTGGCAACGGGTGCTCGCGGCGATCGCCGCCGACCCGGCGATCGCGGTCGGCGCCATCGAGGTGCTCGACGGCGACGAACGCGCGGACCTGATCTCGCGGACCGGACCGCCCGCGATCCCCGCACGCACCCTGCCCGAACTGCTGGCCGAGGCCGCGGCGCTGAATCCGTTCGCGCCCGCCGTCGTCGCCGGGAACACCACCCTGGCCTATGGCGAACTCGACGAACGCTCGAACCGGCTGGCCCGCTTGCTGATCACGGCCGGCCTCGGCGCCGAGGACCTGGTCGCCGTCGCGATTCCGCGCTCGGCGGATTCGGTGTTCGCCACCTGGGCGGTGTCCAAGACCGGCGCCGCCTTCGTGCCGGTGGACCCGACCTACCCCGCCGACCGCATCGCGCACATGGTCACCGATTCCGGTTCGGCCCTGGGCATTACGGTCGCCGCGGTGCGCGACGACCTACCCGACTCGGTGCGCTGGCTGGTCCTGGAGGACCTCGAGACCGACCACCTGGACCGCGGCCCGATCACCGACGCCGACCGGGTCCGGCCGCTGCGCCCGGCGCATCCGGCCTATGTCATCTACACCTCCGGCTCCACCGGCGTGCCGAAGGGCGTGCTGGTCACCCATGCCGGCCTGGCCAACTTCAGCGTCGAGCAGCTGGAGCGCTACGACCTCGATTCCGATTCGCGGGCACTGCATTTCGCCTCCCCGAGCTTCGATGCCTCGGTCCTGGAGTTCCTGCTCGCCATCGTGCGCGGCGGCGCCCTGGTGGTGGCCCCGCCGCGCATGTACGGCGGCGAGGAACTCTACGACCTGATCCGGGACGAACGCGTCACGCACGCGTTCATCACCCCGTCCGCGCTGGCCACCTTCGATCCGGCAGGACTGGACAGCTTCCGCGTGGTGGTCGCCGGCGGTGAGGCCTGCCCGCCCGAGCTGGTCGCGAAATGGGCGGCCGCACTGCCGGATTGCGCGTTCCACAATGGTTACGGTCCGACCGAGACCACCATCATGACCAACATCAGCGCGCCGCTGACCCCGGGCGAGACGGTCACCATCGGCGGGCCGATCCGCGGCATGCAGTCGCTGATCCTGGACGCTGGACTGCGCCCGGTGCCGCTGGGCGTCGCGGGTGAGCTGTACCTGTCGGGCATCCAGCTGGCGCGCGGCTACCACGCCCGTCCCGGGCTGAGCGCCGAAAGGTTCGTGGCGAACCCGTATGTCGCGGGCGAGCGCATGTACCGCACCGGTGACGTGGTGCGCTGGCGCCCGACCGGCGAGGTCGAGTACGTCGGCCGCTCCGACTTCCAGGTGAAGATCCGCGGCTTCCGCATCGAACTCGGCGAGATCGACGCCGCCCTGGCGTCGTTCGAGACCGTCGACTTCGCGGTCACCGTCGGCCACAAGAACGCGACAGGCGCCGCCACGCTGGTGTCGTATGTCGTTGCCGCGCCGGGTCGTTCGATCGATGTGGCCGCGCTGACCGCGCATGTCGAGGAGCGCCTGCCCGCCTACATGGTGCCGTCCTCGATCATGGTGCTGGACGCGGTGCCGCTCACCCCGGTCGGGAAGCTGGACCGGAAGGCGTTGCCGGAACCGGTCTTCGCGACGACGGTGTCCCGCGAGCCGATCGGCGCTATCGAAGCGCGCCTGGCGGAGCTGTTCGCGCAGGTGCTCGGCCTGGACGCGGTCGGCGTGACGGACTCGTTCTTCGCCGTCGGCGGCGACAGCATCCTGTCCATCCAGCTGGTCTCGCGCGCCAAGGCCGCGGGCATCGTCTTCACCCCGCGCGACGTCTTCGAGCAGCGCACCGTGGCCGGACTGGCACAGGTGGCCGCGACCGCGGCCGAAGCGGTTGTGCTGGAAGAACTCCCGGGCGGCGGCGTCGGCCCGGTGCCGCTCACGCCGGTGCTCGCCGAGTACCTCCGGCACGGCGCGTTCGACCGCTTCTTCCAGTCGATGATGCTGGGCCTGCCCGAGGACATCGACGAAGCCGGACTGGTGGAAACCATCGCCGCCGTGGTCGATCACCACGACGTGCTGCGCTCCCGGGTGCGGCATGTGCACGGGCAGTGGACCTTCGAGACGCTGGCGCCGGGCGCGCTGAAGATGGCCGAGCTCATCACCCGCACCGACGTGCCCGCCGGTGTCAGCGACGAGGACCTGCGCTGGATCGCGCGCGAGGCGATGGAAGCCACTGTCGCCGAACTGGATCCGGGTGCGGCGAAGATGATCGCGTTCACCTGGCTGCACCGCCCCGACGCCCGCGACCTGCTGGCCGTGGCCGCGCACCACTACGCGATCGACGGCGTCTCCTGGCGCATCGTCATCCCGGACCTGGCCGTCGCCTGGTCGCAGCGCGCGGCGGGGGAGCCGGTCAGCCTGCCCGCCAACGGCACCTCCTTCCGGCGCTGGGCGCACGGGCTGGCCGATCTCGCCGCCACCCGCGGGCACGAGCTCGACTTCTGGAAAACCGTGCTGGCGATGCCGGATCCGCTGCTCGGCAGCCGGGCGCTGGACCCGGCGACCGACCTGCAGACCACGGTCCAGCGCGTGCAGATCCAGGTGCCCGCCGACATCGCCGAGACGGTGCTGACCAAGGTGCCCGCGCTCTACCGCGGCGGCGTCAACGATGGCCTGCTGACCGCGCTCGCGCTGGCGGTCTACGCCTGGCGCGCCCGCCGCGGCGTGCGGGCCCAGTCCACGCTGGTGAAACTCGAAGGCCACGGCCGTGAGGAAGAGGTGCTGCCCGGCAGCGATCTGACGCGCACCATCGGCTGGTTCACCAACGTCTACCCGGTAGCCCTCGATCTCAGCGCGGTCGACATCGACGCCGCGTTCGACGGCGGCGAAGCCACCGGTGACGCGGTGAAGGCCATCAAGGAGCAACTGCTCGCGGTGCCGGACAAAGGCATCGGCTACGGCCTGCTCCGGCACCTGGACCCCGAGACCGCCGGGGCGCTGCCGGAACACCTGGGCCAGATCAGCTTCAACTACCTCGGCCGCGTCTCCGCCGGCGGCGTTCCGGAAGGGCTCACCGCGCTCGGCTGGATGCCGACCGGGGAAGCGGGACACCATAATCCGGACCAGGACGAGGCCATGCCCGCCGGCGCGGTGGTCGACATCAACGCCATCGTCAACGACGGTGCGGACGGACCGCGGATGGACGTGACGTTCCTGTACGCGTCCGAGATCATCGGCGAAGCCCAGGTGCGGGAGCTGGCCCAGGACTGGCTGTCCGCGCTGGAGGCGCTCGCCTGGCACGCCGAGCACCCGGCTTCCGGCGGCCTGACCCCGTCGGATGTGTCGCTGGTGCGCGTCACCCAGGCTGAGATCGACGCCTGGCAGCGCGCGTATCCCACGCTCTCCGACGTGCTTCCGCTCTCGCCGCTGCAAGCGGGTCTGCTGTTCCTCACCGAACTCGGCGCGGGTGCCGAGAACCGGCAGGGTGACGACTACATCATTCAGTTCACGCTGGAACTGACCGGCAGCATCTACATCGACCGCATGCAGCGCGCCGCCCAAGGCGTGCTGGATCGGCACGCCAACCTGCGCACCGCGTTCGTCACCGCCGCCGACGGCGCGCCCGTGCAGCTGGTGCTGGACCACGTGGAGGTCCCGTGGCAGGCCATCGACGGCGTGCCCGACGAGCAGCTGGCCGATGTGCTGGCCGCCGAACAACAGCGCCGCTTCGACACCGCGACCGCGCCCATGGTGCGGTTCGCCATGCACCGCACCCTGTCCGGCCGCAGCTTCCTGACCCTGACCACGCACCACATCCTGGTCGACGGCTGGTCCATGCCGCTGTTGATGAAGGACCTGCTCGCGCTGTACGCGACCCGCGGCGACGCGACGGTGCTGCCGCGCGTGCGGCCCTACCGGGACTACCTGGCCTGGCTCGCGCGCCAGGATCCCGCGGCCTCGCTCGCGGCCTGGACCAAGGCGCTGGCCGGACTCGAGCCGACGCCGCTCGCCCCCGCGCTGCCCGCCGCGCCGGTGCCGGGCGAAGGCGTGGGCTCTACGAAATTCGAACTGTCGCAAGCGGAGACGGCCGCGCTGTCCGCCTTCGCCACCACGTCCGGCGTCACCGTCAACACGGTCGTTCAGGCCGCGTGGGGCCTGGTCATCGCGGGCTGCACCGACCGGGACGAGGCCGTGTTCGGCGCGGCCGTCTCCGGCCGCCCGCCGCAGCTCGACGGTGTCGACGAGATGGTCGGCCTGTTCGTCAATACGCTGCCGGTGCGGGTGCGCTTCGATCCGCGCTGGACGGTGCGGGATCTGGTGAGCCGCTTGCAAGCCGAGCAGGCCGCGTTGCTGGACCATCACTATGTCGGTCTCGCCGACATCCAGCGCGGCATCGGCGCGGACAACCTGTTCGACTCGCTGCTGGCCTTCGAGTCCTACCCGGTCGACACCGAGGGCCTGGCCGCGGCCAGCAGCATCGACGGCATGAACGTCACCGACCTCAAGGCGGTGAACTTCACGCACTACCCGCTCACCGTCCTGATCAACCTCGACGCCCAACTGCACGTCGAGGTGCTGCATCAGCGCTCCATGCTGAACAACGCCGTCGCCGGCGCGGTGGCCGAGCGGCTGCGCATGCTGATCACCGGCTTCGTCGCGGCGCCGCAGCGCACCCTGGCCGAGACCACGCTGCTGCTCAGCGCCGAGAGCCGAATCCTGGCTTCGCTCAACCACACCGAAGCGCCGGTGCTGGCCGCCGACGCGACCCTGGTGTCGTTGTTCCACGAGCAGGTCATCCGTACGCCGCACGCGCCGGCGGTCACCTTCGGCGCGGAGACCCTCAGCTACTCCGAACTGCGCTACCGCGCGAGAACACTGGCGGGCGCGCTGGTTCAGCACGGTGCGGGCCCGGAGACACTGATCGCCGTCGCCATGCGCCGCTCCCTCGAGCTGGTGGTGGCGATCTACGCGGTGCTGGAATGCGGGGCGGGCTATGTCCCGGTCGATCCCGACCATCCGGTGGAACGCAACGACCACGTGCTGGCCAGTGCGCGCCCGCGTTTCGTGCTGACCACTGCCGCGGATGCCTTCGAAACCGACACCGGCACCGAGGTTCTCGATATCGACGAGCTCCAGCCGATCCCGGTGGACCTGCCGGTTCCGCGCCCGGAGAACCTGGCCTACGTCATCTACACCTCCGGCTCCACCGGCCGCCCGAAGGGTGTGATGATCACCCACCGGCAGATGGTGAACCAATTCCGCTGGGCCCAGTCGGTGTATCCGCACGACACCGCGGACGTGGTGCTGCACAAGACGCCGATCACCTTCGACATCTCCACCTGGGAGTTGTTCTGGCCCTTGCAGACCGGCGCGCGCCTGGTCGTCGCGGCCCCCGACGGGCACCGCGACCCGCGGTACCTGGCCGAGATCATCGAGCGGGAACAGGTCAGCACGGTGCATTTCGTGCCGTCCATGCTCGACGCGTTCCTCGATCTGGGCGCCGAACTCCCGGCCACCCCGTACCGGGTATTCGCCGCCGGTGAGGCGCTGAGCGGCGCGACCGCCGCCCGGTTCTGCGCGACATTGCCTGGTGCACTGCACAATTGGTACGGCCCCGCAGAAGCCACGGTGGTCACCGCCTACTGGACGCGGCCCTCCGATACCGGCGGCGCGGTCCCGATCGGCACCCCCGTCGCGAATACCCAGGTGTACGTGCTGGATCGGCAGCTGCGCCAAGTTCCGGTCGGCGCGCCCGGCGAATTGTATGTAGCCGGTGTGCAATTGGCGCGCGGCTACCTCGGCGCACCCGCGCTGACGGCGGAGCGTTTCGTGGCCTGTCCCGAGCGGGCGGGGGAGCGCCTGTACCGCACCGGCGACATCGTCCGGCTGACCCGCGGCGGCCTGGAATACCTGGGCCGCGCCGACTTCCAGGTCAAGATCCGCGGCCAGCGCATCGAACTCGGCGAGATCGAAGCCGTACTGCGGCAACACGATTCGGTCGGACACGCGGCCGTCGCCGTGGTCAAGGCCCCGGATCGCCTGGTGGCGTACGTGGTTCCAGCACCCGGGCACGCCGTCAGCGAAACCCGGTTGCTGGAGCACGCCCGCCGCGGGCTGCCGCCGTACATGGTTCCCGCAGTCGTGGTCGTCCTCGACCAGCTGCCGCTCAACGCCAGCGGCAAACTCGACCGGAAGGCGCTGCCCGTCCCGGAATTCACCGCCCGCGCCTTCCGCGCTCCGGTGACCCCGGCGCAGCGCGCCGTTGCCGAGATCTTCGAAGAGGTGCTCGGCCTGGACCAGGTCGGTCTGGACGATGACTTCTTCGCCCTCGGCGGCACCAGCCTGGTCGCCGGCCAGGCTGTGCACCTGCTGCGCGCGCGGACCGGCGTGGAACTGCGCGTGCAGTGGTTCTTCCTCGGCGCCACCGTGCAGGCCCTGGCCGCGCGGATCGCCGAGGCGCAAGACGGCGGCCTGGACTACGACGCCGAATCCGACGCGGCCCTGGGCCTGCTGCTCCCGATCCGGGCGCGCGGCGCCGAGGACCCGCTGTTCTGCATCCACCCGATGTACGGCCTGGCCTGGTGCTACACCGGCCTGACCCAGTACCTCGACGAGCAGCGCCCGATCATCGGCGTGCAGGCCGCGGCCCTGTCCGAGGACGGCCCGCCGCCGGAATCGCTGTACGCCATGGCCGAGCGCTACACCGGCGAGATCATCGCCGCGCAGCCATCCGGGCCGGTCCGTCTGCTCGGCTGGTCGCTCGGCGGCGTCCTGGCCCACGAGGTCGCGGTGCGGCTGCGCGCCGCGGGCCGCGAGGTGGCGCTGCTGGCCATGCTCGACAGCGACCACAGCTTCGACCTGACCACCTGGCGCAGCACCATGGTCGAGATGCTCGCCGAACTCGGCATCACCGGACTCGACATCGATCAGCTCGACGAGTTGTCCGAAGCCGATTTCGGCAAACTGCACGAACTGATTCCCGCGGAAATGCTCGGCGTCACCCAGGAACGGCTACAGCGGATTTACACCAGTGCCATGCGCTCGGTCGGTCTGACGCAGGATTACGAGCCCGGCGTGTTCGACGGAACCATCGAATACTTCCGGGCCGCCGACGACGATCGGCGCACCCACGACGTGATCGCGGCCTGGCGGCCGTACGCGGCCGCGGTAGTAGACCATCCGGTCCCGACCAGGCACGAATTGATGACGCAGCCCGAGGCATTGAGCGATATCGGACCGGTTCTGGATAAACTGCTGCGCGAGCCGATGGCGTGACGGTGACCTCTTTTGTCCCGGCGCGATAGCCCGTATGGTCGGCGTGCTGCTCGTGGCTTGTGCGTGTTTCCAAAATCTGAAGAAAAGTAGGTGCACAGTGATTCGTCGTCAGAACCGGCGTCGTGGCTCGCGGGCCACGGTGTTGATCGCGGCTACCGCAGTATTAGCGGGCGTCATGACCGGCCTCGGCGCGTCACCAGCCTCAGCCGCCGACCCGGTCATCGACAACAAGGCGCTGCTGGCCAACCCGGTCGCGCCGGACGGTTCGAAGATCACCAAGGCCGAGATCAAGGACGCGCGCAACATCCGCCTGCACGTCTACTCCGCGGCCATGGACCAGACCTTTCCGGTCGACGTGCAGCGGCCGGCCGACGCCTCGGTGCCGCGCCCGACCCTGTACCTGCTCAACGGCGCCGGCGGCGGCGAGGACCAGGCCTCCTGGAATGCCAAGACCGACGCGCTGACCTTCCTCAGCGACAAGAACGTCAACGTCGTGCAGCCCATCGGCGGCAAGTGGAGCTACTACACCGACTGGATCAAGGACGATCCGACGCTGGGCCGCAACAAGTGGACCACGTTCTTCACCGAGGAACTGCCCCCGCTGATCGACGGCGCGCTGGGCACCAACGGCGTGAACGGGATCGCCGGCCTGTCCACCTCCGGTACCACCGTGCTCGCGCTGCCGATCGCCAAGCCCGGCCTGTACAAGGCGGCCGCCGCCTACAGCGGGTGCGCGCAGACCTCCGATCCGGTCGGCTCC
This sequence comes from Nocardia sp. NPDC051832, assembly GCF_040681285.1. Classification (NCBI taxonomy): domain Bacteria; kingdom Bacillati; phylum Actinomycetota; class Actinomycetes; order Mycobacteriales; family Nocardiaceae; genus Nocardia; species Nocardia sp. NPDC051832. The sequence goes on along the minus strand of NZ_JBFAYL010000001.1, from coordinate 522,061 downwards.
GAGTTCGTCAAGCTCACGGTGGAGACCTGGGGCGGCGGCGACACCGAGAACATGTGGGGCCCGCAGGGTTCGGAGGAGTGGAAGCGGAACGACCCGTATCTGAACGCCGAGGGCCTGCGCGGCCTCGATCTCTACATCTCCACCGGCAACGGCCTGCCCGGCCCGTATGACACCCTGAACGGTCAGTACGCGCTGCCCGGCTCCTACGGCCTGGCCAACCAGCTGCTGATCGGCGGCGTCATCGAAGCCGGCACCAACTTCTGCACCCGTAACCTGCAGGCCAAGCTGAACGAGCTGAACATCCCCGCGACCTTCAACTTCCGCCCGTCCGGCACCCACTCCTGGGGCTACTGGAACGACGATCTGCACCAGTCCTGGCCGGTGCTGGCTCGCGGTCTCGGCATCTGAGTCCACCCGCACGCCGCCCTGGTCACCCCTCGTGACCAGGGCGGTTTGTTTTTCGGGGGCTAGCTAAACACAAAGTTCGGTTAGCCGTAAAATTCTGTTCCGTGAGTACAACCTTCGGTGCGCCGGACTCGACCGCGCGGCGCGCACGCTCGTTCTTCGCGCTGCTCGGGCCGGCGTTCGTGGCCGCGATCGCCTACGTCGATCCCGGCAATGTCGCCTCCAACATCAGCGCGGGCGCCGAATTCGGGTACCTGCTGGTGTGGGTCATCGTGATGGCGAACGTGATGGCGGGGCTGGTGCAGTTCCTGTCCGCGAAGCTCGGGCTGGTCACCGGCATGTCGCTGCCGGAGGCGGTGCGGGAGAAGGCGAGTCGTCCGGTGCGCCTGGCCTATTGGGGTCAGGCCGAGACCGTCGCGATGGCCACCGATCTGGCCGAGGTGGTCGGCGGCGCCATCGCGCTGAAGCTGCTGTTCGGGCTGCCGCTGGTGGTCGGCGGGTTGATCACCGGCGTGGTGTCGATGGGGCTGCTGCTGGTCCAGGATCGGCGCGGGCAGCGCCCCTTCGAACGCGTCATCACCGGAATGCTCGCCGTCATCGCGATCGGGTTCCTGGCCAGTGTCGTGATCTCGCCGCCCTCGGCCGGCGGCACGATCGGCGGCCTGGTGCCGAAATTCGACGGCGCGGAGAGCGTGCTGCTCGCGGCGGCCATGATCGGCGCGACCGTCATGCCGCACGCGGTCTACCTGCATTCGGGTCTGGCGCGCGATCGGCACGGCAGCCCGGAGCCCGGGCCGCTGCGGGTGCGGCTACTGAAGGCGACCAAGGTCGACGTCGGGCTGGCCATGGTGCTGGCGGGCACGGTGAATTTGTCCATGCTGCTGATGGCAGCCAACACCTTGCGTGGCCGCGAGAACGTCGACACCCTCGAAGGCGCGCACGCGGCGGTCGGGGACGTGCTCGGTCCCGTCGCGGCGCTGCTGCTCGCGATCGGGTTGCTCGCCTCCGGCCTGGCTTCCACCTCGGTCGGCGCGTACGCCGGAGCGATGATCATGGAAGGCCTGATCCGGCGCCGGATTCCGCTGCTGCTGCGCCGCTTGATCACCCTCATCCCCGCGATCGCGATTCTGGCCGCCGGCATCGATCCGACGCGCGCGCTGATCATCTCGCAGGTAGTGCTGTCCTTCGGCATCCCGTTCGCGCTGATTCCCCTGGTGCGCTTCACCAGTGACCGGGTGCTGATGGGCGCCGACGTCAACCACCGCGTCACCACCGCGCTGGCCTGGCTCGTCGCCGCCGTCATCAGCGTGCTCAACGTGGTGCTGATCTACCTGACGGTCACCGGCTAGACCCAGTTCTCGATCCAGTACTTCCAGATCCGCGCCGCGTAGGCATCCAGCGGCGGCACCTTGATATCGGTGCCCGCCAGCGCCTCGGTGGTGTTGCGGCAGTCGAACCGGCAGCTGAATTCGCTGTGCTCGAGCACTTCCAGCGGCACGCCGACCCGGGGGAGCAGCCAATTCGCGCCGGGCACCCGCAGTGTCATGGCCAGGGTGGGCTTGGGCATCACCTCGACCAGATGCGGGGCCCCGGCCTCGTCGGCGAACAGGTTCAGCGCCTCGGCGGCGCGGAAGCGGCGCGGGTCGACCAAGTGGTAGGTGGTCGAATGCGCGCCCGGGTGGTGCGCGATGTGGTCCAGTGCGCGAGCCACGTAATCGACCGGCACCATATTGGTTTCGCCGAGCTTGGGCGCGATCACCGGCAGCAGCCGCGGCAGCTGCGCGGCCATCCGCAGCAGCCGGAAGAAGTAGTACGGCCCGTCGATCCGGTCCATCTCGCCGGTCTCGGAGTGCCCGATCACGAGGGAGGGCCGGTAGATCCGCCACGGCAGCGTGGACTCGCGCACGATCTTCTCGGCCTCGAACTTGGCCTGCAGGATCGGCGTCGGCAGCGTCTGTCCGACCTCGAACATCTCCTCGGTGAACAGGCCCTCGCAGGCCTTGCCCGCCACCTCGACCGTCGAGACATGGTGCAGCAGCTCGGCTTCGAGATCCTCGGCCGCCTCCACCACATTGCGGGTGCCGCCGCCCCGTTCGAGCGCGTCGTAGCCGACCGCAAGATGCACGACATGCTTGATCGACCCGCGGTGCTCGGCCAGCCAGCCCGGGTCGATCCCGAGCTTCGGCAGACCGAGATCACCGCGCACCGGCCGCACTCGATCGGCCCCGCCCCATGCGCGCGCACAGGCGGCGAACCGGTCCTCGGAGTCGATGCCGGGCCGGATCAGGACGTGGATATCGCCCTGACGCTTCAGCAGCTCAGGGATGAAGAATCGACCGATGAACCCAGTTGCGCCGGTAACCAGGTAAGCCATAGCCGTTCAACATAGTGCTCGCCCGCTTGTCCGCGTACTCTGGCCCGATCTAGGCGCGCCACCGGTCGTCGCGACTCAGTCCTGGAACACCGGCTTCCGCTTCGTCAGCATCGCGGTCGCGCCCTCGAAGAAGTCGGGGGACTGCAAAAGCTCACTCTGTCCGGCCTTCTCGGCGGCCAGGGCGGCGTCCAGCGCACCGAGGGTGGCCGCGTTGAGCGCGGTCTTGGTGAGCTCGAGCGCGCGGCGCGGGCCGGCGGCGATCTTCGCGGCGGCGGCCTCCACCTTCGCGTCCAGCTCGGCGTCGGCGACGACGGCGGTGAACAGGCCGGCCTGCTTGGCGGCCGGCGCGGGTAGCCGCTCGCCGAGCAGCGCCATCTCGGCGGCCAGCGGACGTCCTGCTGCCGCGGCGACCATGGCGGCGGCGCCGCCGTCGGGCATCAGGCCGATGTTGATGAACGCCAGCAGCAGGTAGGAGTCCTCGCTCGCGTAGACCAAATCCGCGGCCAGCGCCATGCCGACGCCGACACCGGCGGCCGCGCCCCGGATCCGGGCGATCACCGGCACCGGCGCGTCCACGATCGCCTTCACCAGGCGGTTGGCGGCGTCCATCACCATGTCGGAGGTGATGCCGCGGGCCGCCTCCTCCGGACCGGAGGCCAGGTCGGCGCCGGTGCAGAAGTCGCCGCCCTCGCCGGTCAGCACGATCACCCGGACCGAGCGGTCCGCGGCGGCGGCCAGTACCGCGTCGCCCAGGGCGAGCATGGTGTCGTAGTCGATGGCGTTCTTACGCTTCGGCTTGGTCAGCGTGAGGCGCAGGATCTTCCCGTCGTGGACCGCTGAGAAACCCGCCGGTCGGTTGGAATCCGGATTACTCATTCTGTGCTCCTGGTCTGGCATTCAACGGGCTCTGGGCCATGAATAGTGGTTAACTTTGCGAATTGTGGTTAACTTAGGTGGACTTGTCCGGCGCTGTCAACACACAGTGCCGACGGAGAACGGGAGAGGTGCATGGTCGCGGATCGCAGCGAAGTAGACCTCGCGCCCGAACAACCCGCCACCGTTCGCCGTCGTCCCAAGGACCGCAAGGTACAGATCATCCGGGCCGCCGCGCGGGCTTTCAGCGAACGCGGGTACTACCCCGTGGGCGTCGACGAGATCGCGGCCGAAGTCGGCATCTCCGGCCCCGCCCTGTACCGGCACTTCACCAACAAGTACGCGCTGCTGGTCGCGGCCGCGGAAGAAGGCGCCAAGCACCTGCTGAACGTCGCGGTCGCCGCCGACAACCCCGAGTACGCGGCCGCCATCCGCCTGGAGCTGCTGATCCGGGCGATCGCCGAGCACACCATCGAGATCCGTCGCGAAGCCGGTCTCTACCGCTGGGAACGCCGCTACCTCGAACGCGACGACCGCATCCGGATCCGCAAGATCTACGAAGACCTCAACGCCACCCTGGCCGAGCCGATCGCGCTGATCCGCCCGCAGGACCCGCCCGAGGATGTCGCGATGCGCGCCGCGGCCGTGCTCAGCGCCGTCGCCAGCATCTCCGCGCATCGCACCGCGCTCTCCGGCGCTCGCCTGCTTCCGCTGCTGCACGACATGGCCTGGGCCGTGCTGAACATCGAATTGCCGCCCGCGCCACCGCAACCCGATCCGGGCCCGGCCGTGCGCGGCCTGCCGGTCACCTCCAAACGTGAGCAGCTGCTCACCGAGGCGATCCGGATCTTCGGCAGGCAGGGCTATCACGAGGCCAGCATCGAGGAGATCGGCGCGGCCGTCGGCATCAACGCCTCCAGCGTCTACCGGTACTTCACCAGCAAGGCCGACCTGCTGGCCGCCGCGTTCTACCGCACCGGCGACCGCGTCGCCATGGCCATCACCGAGGCGCTCGCCGAAGCCACCAGCCGCCCGGACGCGGTGCGCCGCATCGCCGAACGGCAGGCCAAGCTGACCTTCGCGATGCCCGAGATCATGCCGGTGTACTACGCGGAGTTCTCGAATCTGCCGCCGGCCGAACAGCACAAGCTGCGCGCCATCCAGCGGCAGAACGTGCTGGAGTGGGCGAACCTGCTCGACGGCGACCCGGTGGAGGCGCGTTTCCGGGTGCACGCGGCGATCGGCCAGGTCATCGATGTGGGCCGGCTGGTCCGATTCGATGCCCGCCCGGAGCAATTGGCGCGGGTCAGCCGGTTGATGGAAGCCGTGCTGCTCTCAGACGGCGCGTTCGACGGCCCAGTCGATCGTGTCAGTGGTCGCTAGTCGCAGCATGTCCATGTGCCCGCCGGTGGTGTACGACCGGTGGGTGACCTCGGCGCCCCGCTGGGTCAATTCCTGGCAGTAGCGTTGTGCGATGCTGCGCGGCGCCAGCGGATCCACGCCGACCGTGCAGACCAGCACTGATTTGGCGGTCGCCTGCGGGATGGTCTGGCAACCGGCGAGCGCGGCGGCCACCGGTTTCCGCAACGTCACCTGCTGGGCGCCGAGATCGCCGACGGTGTAGGGCGCCAAGAGTTCGCGCATCTGCGGCACCGACAGCGACGTGATCGCCTCGAGCAGCTCTACTCCCTTCCGGGTGAGGAACTCGCCAGGCCGGAATCGGTTGTCGCTGATCCGCACTCCGGCCAGCAACGCGAGGATGAACGCGTCGGCCGGCAGGTCGGCGTCGCGGGTGACCATGCTGAAGTAGGAGAGATAGTCCGGCGGCGCCAGCCCGATGGCGCCCTTGCAGTGCAACTCCGGACCGGGATGCGAGGTGTGCAGCGCCGCCACGCCGCCCTGACAGAATCCCGCCGCTATCACGGTCTTCTCGATGCGTTCGTCGAGCTCGAACGCGGCCGGGCAGATGGCGATGATGTCGGAGGCGATCTGGCGCGCGCCGGGGAACGGGCTCAGGCCGCAGCCATCCAAGCCTTTGTAATCGGCCGCCGCCACCGCGAATCCTCGGTCCAGCCAGCCGGAGAGGAATTTCAGTTCGAATCCTGGCAGGCCGTACCGCGAGGGCGCGTTGTGCTGATCCAGTCCGACGAAGCAATGCGCCCAGGTCAGCAGCGGCATGCGGGCTCGTGCCCGGTCCGGCGGCAGGAACAGCGTGCCCGAGCTGACCCGGCCGTGGTCGTGGTAGCGCAGCCGATAGCCGAGATCCGCGCCGGCCGGCCACAATTCGGGGGCGATCGGGCACGCGTCGATCAGGTGGGTCCGTGTCATCGAGGATTCACTTCGACCGGCCGAACAGCCAGTATCCGGGTGATCGCGGGTCGTCGCCGGTCAGGAAGTGCAGGACGGTCGCGGCCAGTTCTTCCTCGATCAGGAAACCGTCGCCGTCGGTGTCGGTCAGCGCGAAGATCTCGTCGGCTTCGGTGTCGGCGATATCCAGGCCGCTCGCGACCGCGCGGAACCGGGCGCGCGAGATATGACCGGCGGCGTCGGTGTCGATCAGCCGCATCACCGCGGCGACGAGATCGCGGACGCGCTCGGTGAGCTCCGCCGGAACGGTGTGCGCCTCGGGCGTGAGGAACTCCTGCACATCGATGTGCCCGTCGCCGTCGCGGTCGTAGTGCCGAATCAGCTGCCGGGCCAGTTCCTCGTAGCCCACGCGCACCTGGACCGCGATCGGATCGCCCAGCGGGTGCCCGAAACTCTGCACCAGCCGCAGCGCGTGGGCGCGGAAATCGTCCGGGCCGATCCGGCCGTCGCCGGTGGCGTCGAGAATCCGGAAGCGAATATCCTGCGTGCTGACCTGTTCCGCCGCGGCGGCAGTGGCCCGGGGCGCGCTGACCAGGTCGGCGGCCCACCGGGACGCGGCCTGCGCCGCGGGCTCCAGCAATCCGAAGTGGTCCAGGCTGCCGTAGTCCTGAAACGTGACGTCGGTGCCGCACTCGGCGAGCTCTGCCGAGAACGCGCTGCCCTGCTGCGAGGTGAAAACCGGATCGGCGCCGCCGGCGCAGAGAAACAGCGGCCGGTCGTACTTGGTCACCGGCGGACTCGTCGATTCCAGCGCGTCGATCAGTGGCTGCCAGGCCGCGATCCCCGTGACTCCCGCTTGGTCGTTGGTGGTGCCGGAGCACAGGGCGTCCAGGTCTTGCATGGACTCCCGCACCGCCACGTCGAGCAGCGTGCGGCCGGTCGGGCTGAGCTGCGAGCCGGCATCGAATTCCGGTCGCCGGGTGTGCAGTCCGGCGAGGATGGTGGGGACGAGCGCGTGGACGGATCCGGCGCCGTCCTCGGTGTAGGGCTGGATGAACTCCAGGAAGCGCACCGGCGGCGCCAGCGACACCGTGCCGCGCAGATCCAGTTCGGGAGCGTAGGCCGTGCAGATCGCTGCGGCGAACAGCGAGCCGTGGCCGCCCTGGGAGAAGCCGCCGATGATGGTGCGCTGGTCGATGTCCAGATCCATGCCGTGCACGGCGCGCGCGATATCGATGATGTCGTCGGCGATGGCCTCGCCGTCGAGGTAGGGATGCGGTTCGCTGGTGCCGAGACCTTCGTAATCGGAAGCGGCGATGACGAATCCGGCGGCCAGCCACGACGCCAGGTGCTTGCGCTCCTCCGGGATCAATCCCACCTTCGAGGGCGCGTTGTGCTCGTTGCTGCCGACGGTGCAGTGCGCCCAGGTCAGTACGGGGGCGGGGGTGGCGCCGGCGGCCGGGACGAACACGGAGCCGCCGACCGCACGTTTGCCGCCGCGGAAATTGGCGGCGACGTACTCGATGCGAAAGCCCTGTTTCGTGCCTTCCGGCCACAGCTCGGGCGGCAGTGGGCCGACGGTGAGCAGGGTGCCGTTGTCGAGCTCCGAGCAATCGATTACCGCGGTCACGCCGACCTCCGGGGTGTCCGAAACTGACCGGATGAGGTGTAGGAAGAGCTGGCTTCGAGCCTAGGGGAAGCCGACCGGACGGTATGCGAAATGGCGGTGTCGCGGCGCGTCACCACCGCCCCGCGGCTCAGGTGCGGCGGGCGTGCCGGAGCCGGAACATGGTGCGCGCCATCCGCAGATGACGCCCCTGCCGGTCGAAAGTCGACAGGTTCACCGGCGCGCGGTAGCGCTTGCGCGCGATGGACAGCGTCCGGCTGAACTCGCGTAAGCCCTGGTCGCCATGGCTGTGGCCCTGCCCGTACTCACCGAGACCGCCGAAGGGCAGCGCCGGTACGCCGGCGTAGAGGCTGGAGGAGTTGATGGTCACCACTCCGGTCCGCAGCCGTTCCGCGAAACCGGGGACGCTCGCGGCATCCCGGGTGAAGACCGAGACAGCGATGCTGTTGCCGGTGGCGTTGATGCGCCGCGCGGCTTCCTCCATCGACGGCACCCGGTTCACCACCAGCACCGGACCGCACGCCTCGCCGGTGACCGCGACGCTTTCCTCCGGTACCTCGGCCAGCACGATCGGCTCGATATACGGCTCCCGGAACGAGTCCAGTCCGCCGACAACGGCTTTGCCGCCGCGCGCCAGGGCGTCACGCACCTGTTTGCGCACCACGTCGACTTGCGATTCCAGAATCATCGGGCCGTAACTGGCCCGCTTGTCCGCGCCGGGACGCAGCTTGCGGGCCTGCTCGATGACCAGCTCCAGAAAACTGTCGTACACCGAATCGGCGACATAGGCCCGCTGGATGCCGGTGGGGTTCTGGCCCGCGTTCGCCATCGCGCCGAAAACCGCCGCCTCGGCGGCGTCGTCCAGCTTGGCGTCGACGTGCACCACCATGGCGCCCTTGCCGCCGCGTTCAATCACCACCGGCGTCAAGGTCTGGGCGCACAGCGAAATCACCTCGCGGGCGCCGGGATCGGAGCCGGCGTAGGCGATCTTGTCCAGCTTGGCCCGGCACAGCGCGTTGGTGGTGGCCTTCTCGCCGGTGACGGCCTGTAGCACCGGCTGGCTCGGGGCCAGTTCGCTCCAGCTCTCGGCCAGCCAGACGCCCACGCCGGTGGTCAGCTCGTGCGGTTTGAATACCACCGTGTTGCCGGCGGCCATGGCGTAGGCGATCGACCCCATCGGTGTGAAGACCGGGTTGTTCCAGGAGCCGAGCACGCCGATCACGCCGAGCGGCAGGTAGCCGACCGAGGCGTGCTGGTTGCGGGTGAGCCAGGTGGAGCCGAGCTTGCGGCGATCCAGCACGCGGGCGGCGTTGCGGGCGGCCCAATCCAGGGTCTCCACCGCGAGCATCACCTCGATGGCGGCGTCGGCCTCCGGTTTCCCGGTCTCCTCGCACACCAGGTGCACCAGTTCGCCGGCCTGCCGGGCGATGCTGCGCTTCCAATCCAGGAGCCAGCGTTTGCGGCTGCTGAAACCCAGACCGGCCCACCATTTCTCGGCGGCGCGGGCGGAGCGGACGGTGCGGTTGAGCTCCCCATGCCCCATCACCGCGTAATTTCCGACGATCTCACCGGTGCGTGGGTCGTATGAGGTCAGCACATTCGGACCACCCCGGTGCCCCGTCACCCGTGACTGCGCGGACTCGGCCATTGGTCTCACCTCCCTGAATTGCAGGGTATGGGCGTGTTCGCGGCCCGACAAGGCGCTGCCGCCGCCACCGCACTGCCCTTGACGGCCCGACCAGCGCCGATTCCGAATTGCGCCAATGGAATTCGGTTACTGTGAGCAACGACACACTTAACTCGGAGCGAAACTGGGTAGTGCGTTGAGGCCTCGGCCGGTTTCACCCAGCCGGTAACATCACGCGCATTGGGACGGATCTCCTCCGGAGACGCCATGCCGCCCCGCCGATAGTGGAGAGTTGATGCCGAGCTTGACCAAGCCAGAATCGCACGTGAAAACCCCCGGCGGGCCGGAACGCGAGACCGCGGTCGTCGTCGAAGACGTGCGCAAATCCTTCGGGGATGTGCATGCCCTGCAGGGCATCAGCTTCACCGCGGAGAAAGCCGCCGTGCTCGGCATTCTGGGCCCCAACGGCGCGGGCAAGACCACCACGGTCAAGATCCTGTCGACGCTGCTGACTCCGGACTCCGGCACCGCCGTGGTCGCCGGGCACGACGTGCGCGCGGATCCGGCCGGGGTGCGCCGCTCGATCATGATGACCGGCCAGTACGCAGCCCTCGACGAGAACCTCTCCGGTCGCGAGAACCTGGAACTGTTCGGCCGCCTGATGGGCTTGCGCAAGTCCGCCGCCCGCAAGCGCGCCGACGATCTGCTCGAGCAGTTCGATCTGGTCGGCGCGGGCCGGCGCGCGGTGGGCAATTACTCCGGCGGCATGCGCCGCCGCGTCGACATCGCCTGCGGCCTGGTGGTCCGGCCCGAGGTGGTCTTCCTCGACGAACCCACCACCGGCCTGGACCCGCGCAGCCGCCAGGGCGTCTGGGATCTGGTCCAGGTGCTCAAGACCCAGGGCATCACGGTGCTGCTGACCACGCAGTACCTCGAAGAAGCCGACGTGCTCAGCGACAACATCATCGTCATCGACAAGGGCACGGTCATCGCCGAAGGCACCGCCGACGAGCTGAAGGAGAAGACGGGCGGCAGCTACTGCGAGGTGGTCCCGATGGACCCGAGCAAGTTGCAGACCGCCGCCGACGCCCTGGGCGATCTGGTGCCCGCCGCGGTCCTGGCCGAGATCGGTTCCTCCGATCGGCTCTCGTTCCCGGCCCCCGACGGCGCCACCACCCTGGCCGAGGCGCTGCGCCGGCTGGACTACGTGGGCGTCGACCTCGCCGATATCGGCCTGCGCCGGCCGTCGCTGGACGACGTGTTCCTGTCCCTGACCGGGCATTCGGGCGGCAAGTAGTGTCGACTACCGAAATGGCCGATCCGGCGGCGCTGTTCGCGCAGCTCCCCGTGGCCAAGCCGTCCTCGTTCGCGCAGTGGCGGGCGCTGACCGGTCGCATCGTCCGGACCATGGTGACCAAGGGTGAGTTGATCGTCGCCTTCGTGACGCCGCTGGTGTTCACCGTCGGCTTCTATCTGCCGCTGAAGTTCGTGATGCAGTTCCAGGGCATCGACTACGAGCAGTTCGTGATGGCCGTGATCGTGCTGCAGACCATGGCCTTCACCATGATGTCGAACGCGCAGCTCGCGGCTTTCGAGGCGCTGACGGGCCTGAGCAGCCGGCTGCAGACCATGCCGATCGGCATGCTCGTACCGTTCTCCGCGCGGATTTCCGCGGGCCTGATCCGCTCGGTCACCTCGTTGATCGCGGCGATCCTGTTCGGGCACATGATCGGTTTCCGGTTCCTGGCCGGCTTCTGGCAGGCCGCGCTGTTCTGCGCCTTCGCCTTGGCGGTCGGCACCGTCCTCGCGATCGGCGCCGACGGCCTCGGCTCGCTCACCCAGAGTCCCGAATCGCTGAGCCAGGCGCTGACCTTGCCGACCCTGATCTTCGGCATGTTGTCCACCGGGTTCGTGCCCGAAAGCAGTTTTCCCGAATGGATCCAGCCGTTCGCGCGGAACCAGCCGATCTCCCAGTGGTCCGGCGCGATGCGGGCGATGGCCGAGCACGGCGTCGGCTGGCAACAGCTCTGGGTGCCGCTGATCTGGCTGGCCGGCCTGGCTGTTGTGTTCATTCCGTTTGCGATCTGGGCGAGTGTGAGGCGGTCATGAGTTCTGTGGAGACCACCGAGGCGCCACTCGAGATCGAGGCGCACTGGACGGCGTTGCCCGAGGTGACGCCGCCCTCGGAGCGTGCGCTGGCGACGCTGGCGTCGCACAGCCTGCTGCAATGCAAGCGGCTGCTGTTCGGCTGGGCCCGCGACCCCGCGACCACCATTCAGACGCTGATCTACCCGGCGCTGACCCTGCTGATGTTCGACGTGGTGCTCGGCAATTCGATCACCAACGCCACCGGCAAACCCGCCATCTACGGTCAGGTCGCGATGATCACGCTCGTGGCGGCCATGTCGGGCGCGGTGGTCAGCGCGCTCGGATTCAAGACGGAGAAGGCCACCGGCCTGCTGGGCCGGTTCTGGACCATGCCCGTACACCGGGCCGCCGGCCTGACCGGACGGATCCTCGCCGAAGCGGTGCGCGTCCTGATCACCACGATCTTCGTGCTGGCGGTCGGCATGCTGCTCGGCTTCCGCTTCGATCAGGGCTGGGTCGCCGGCCTGGCGCTGATCGCGCTGCCGGTGGTGTTCGGCGTCGGTTTCGCGGTGCTCGTCACCGCGCTGGCGACCATCACCGAGGGCGTGATGCTGGTCAGCCTGGTCAGCATCGTGAACACGCTGCTGATGTTCTTCAATACCGGGTTCGTGCCGAAGATGGCGTACCCGATCTGGTTGCAGGACGTCGTGGAGAACCAGCCGATGAGCTGTGCCATCGACGCCATGCGCGGACTGTCCTACGGCGGCCCGGTCGCGGACGCGCTGTGGAAGACCATCGCCTGGACGCTCGGCCTGATCCTGCTGTTCGGCTGGCCCGCGATCCGCGGCTACCAGCGCGCTGCCCAGACCGGCGCCTGAGCCACCTCACCGAACGCCGTGCCGGAGTTATCCGGCGCGGCGTTCGGCGCGTTCGGGGGCGGGCGCGAACGGGTAGTCGACCCAGCGGTCGCGGTTGGTCCAGCCGACGAGGTCGTAGCGCCAGCGGAACGGCCAGGTGTGCGCGACGGTGTTGAACAGGACCGCGCCCAGTGCGGTGTAGTCGTCGTGGGCCGACAGCAGCGCGCGCTGCCCGCGGTCGGATTCGGTGAAGAACGCCTCGAACATGGCGATGGATTGATCGGTGGTCAGCCGCCCCAGGCCCCAGAGCCCGCGCATGCGCATCCAGTAGACGAGGCGGGCGCGCCACGGCCAGAGCGCCTCGATCGGATCGCGGCCGGCTCGCACGGCCTCGAGAGCGGTGTCGACCAGTGCGAGCGAGTCGGCGACGCTGTATCCGGTACAGGGATGCATCATCCCGCCCCGGGAACCGAACGGGACCGCTCGCGCCACGCCCTTTTTCGGCGGCGTCTGATCGAGCGGGTAGTGCGCGGCCTCGCTGGGCTCCGTGCCTTTGAGCCGGATACCGTGCGCGGCAAGGCGATTCAGTGTGCGTCTGCGTAGCTCGTGTTGCGGCATACCGCCGCGTAGCCCGAGGCTGGTTTCCTCGAAGATGACGGTGCCGTCGCCGAGCGGCACCGAATAGAGGAACGACGGCGGCTCGCCGGGTCCCGCGCCGTTCTCCGGCCGCCAATCCAGCAGCAGGCCTTCGCCGTCGGCGATCATCGGCGCCGCGGTCTCGGCGTCGACGAAGATGCCGTGCGCACTCGCGGCCCGGCGTTTACCCAGGGTGGGTAGGCCGCGAGTATCGAAAACCGTTGCGGCCCTGAGGATTGTCCCGTCCTGCAACTCGACCTCGCGGGCGTCGACGCGGGTGGCGCGGCCGGTGACGGCGGTGGCGTCGTCGAGGGGGAGCGCGTCGCGCAGCCCCGGCTTGGACAGCACGCAGTAGGGGCGCGGAATCCGGTGCTCGGACTTGGTCCACACCACCGGCGTCTCGATGCGCTGCGCGATGGCAGTGGACGGGAGCCAGTCGGGCAGTTCGTCGATCCAGCAGGAGAAGGTCTCGGGCCACAGCCGCTCCGGTCGCGGATCGATGGCCGCGACCCGCAACCCCGCTCGCATCGCCCGATGCGCCAGCGCCCGGCCGGTCGGGCCGAGCCCGACCACGCACAGATCGAATTCCCCGCCCACGCTGCCACTCATAGACGCATCTAATCCGTTCCGCTCGGCCGCTGGCAAGGACAGGCCGGGCGTGGCCGAGGTGACCTCGGCCGCACCCGTCCCGTACTACTTGGGCGTGACCCAGGTGGTGATCTCGGCGTGCACGACTTCGAGCCCGTGCTTGTCGTACACCGAAATCGGCACCACCACGTTCGTGCCCTCGGTGATCTGGGTGAAATCCGGAATCTCGGCGAGCTTCGCCACCGCCCGCAGCCCCGTCTCCGCCTTGGCCAGGTACTGCACATTCATCGCCTTGGGGATCCAGCGATGCGTGGCGGGCACCGTCGCCTCGCTCAACATCCCCATCGCCACCTCGGCCAGATTGCACGCCGCGATGGCGTGGTAGGTCCCGAGATGGTTGTGAATCCCGAACCACTTCGGCGAGGTCACCTCGCACAGCCCCGGCTCCAGCCGCACCACACTCGGTAGCACCGTGCCGAAATACGGCACCCGCGCCACCATGCCCAGCGAAAACAGCGTGTGCCCCAGCCGGTTGTCCGGCAGCTTCTTCCAACCCCGGTACGTGGCGGTCTCTTTGCTCATGCGCCTATCTTACTCAAAAGTAAGTTTCCGAGACCAGCGTCAGGTCCTAGTTTGGGCGGCATGGGGGATTTGCGGACACGCCTGGACTCGTGGCGCCGAACGAAACTGGGCAGATACCTCGTCATCTTCGCTTTCCTCATGCTGCTCGGGCTCAGCGTCACGGCCCCGGCCTCGTACAAGAACGTCAAGATCTACTTCACCGGCGACCGGGTCACCGCGACCGTGGCCGAATGCGTGCACTACGTGTCGAGGCGAGGTAGCAGCGCCGCGGGCTACCACTGCACCGGCGAGTGGACGCTGAAGAACGGCGCACGCCGGTCGGGCCGGCTGCTCGGCCTCGACGACGACAAGAGATGGCCCGCGGGTCGGCAGTTCGCCATGCGCGCCGACAACGACGTCGCCCTCGCGCCGGGAATCCGGCCGCTCGTCATGTTCGGTTTGGGCTTGGCCGCGCAGCTGCTGCTCGTCACGTGGATCGTGCTCTGGGTTCGTCGCCGTCGTCGTAATCGCGGCTGAAGGCCCTGGTCACCCCGCTCCGACCGGGGCGAGGGGGGCGGATTTGAACTGGCGGATCGCGTCGGGCATACTGTTCGGGTTGCCTTGCACAGGGTCGTGCCCACTTCTGCGGAAGGGGTGGATCGCGAGGCGAGTACTACATCGTGTACTTCACCGGGTTACCGGTGCGAGTACGTCCGGGACACTGTTCCGAGCCTGAGATGAAGTTTTTGATCCGGGCTGGGGACTGAGCAGCAGGGCGACACGCCCGACCGCGTGGACCGGAGAACCATGACAGATGAACAGCGGCGAGAGATCGGGCGATTGCCTCGATCGTGGTCTCAATGTGAGACGTCTTCGTGTGTTCGGGCTGTGTAAATGCAGGGTGGTACGCCAGGCCCAGGCTTGGCGGGATCACGAACGAAAGCGGAGAAAAGGACACTTAGCGTGGCGGGACAAAAGATCCGCATCAGGCTCAAGGCCTACGACCACGAGGCGATCGACGCGTCTGCGCGCAAGATCGTCGAGACGGTGACCCGTACCGGGGCCCGCGTCGTCGGCCCGGTGCCGTTGCCCACCGAAAAGAACGTGTACTGCGTTATCCGCTCGCCGCACAAGTACAAGGACTCGCGCGAGCACTTCGAGATGCGCACGCACAAGCGGCTTATCGACATCCTCGACCCGACGCCGAAGACGGTTGACGCGCTCATGCGTATCGACCTGCCGGCCAGCGTCGACGTCAACATTCAGTGACGGGGACTCGAGACATGACTACTGATAACAAGAGCAGGCCTGCGGCCGGCATCCTGGGCACCAAGCTCGGTATGACCCAGGTGTTCGACGAGAACAATCGCGTCGTCCCCGTGACCGTCATCAAGGCCGGACCGAACGTCGTCACCCAGATCCGCACCGAGGAGCGCGACGGCTACAGCGCCGTTCAGATCGCTTTCGGCGCCATCGACCCGCGCAAGGTGAACAAGCCGGTTTCCGGCCAGTTCGCCAAGGCCGGTGTCACCCCGCGCCGCCACGTTGCCGAGATCCGCGTCGCGGACGCCTCCACCTTCGAGATCGGCCAGGAGCTTTCGGCCGACGTCTTCGAAGAGGGCACCTACGTCGACGTCACGGGTACCAGCAAGGGCAAGGGCTTCGCCGGCACCATGAAGCGTCACGGCTTCGCCGGTCAGGGCGCCTCGCACGGTGCGCAGGCTGTGCACCGTCGCCCGGGTTCCATCGGTGGTTGCGCCACCCCCGGCCGCGTGTTCAAGGGCATGCGCATGTCGGGCCGGATGGGTAACGACCGCATCACCACCCAGAACCTCTCGGTTCACAAGGTGGACGCCGAAAACGGCCTGCTGCTGATCAAGGGCGCTGTCCCGGGTCGTCGCGGCAACGTCGTGGTGATCAAGAGCGCCGTGAAGGGTGGTGCACACGCATGACCAGCCTCGAGAAGAAGGCCAACCTGACGCTTCCCGTCAAGGAAATCGGTGGCAAGACCAACGGAACCGTTGATCTGCCCGCCGAGATCTTCGACGTGACCGCGAACATCTCGCTGATGCACCAGGTCGTCGTCGCGCAGCTTGCTGCGGCGCGCCAGGGCACGCATGCCACGAAGACTCGTGGCGAGGTGTCCGGCGGTGGCAAGAAGCCGTACCGCCAGAAGGGCACCGGTCGCGCCCGCCAGGGTTCGACTCGCGCGCCGCAGTTCGTCGGCGGTGGCACCGTCCACGGCCCGCAGCCGCGCGACTACAGCCAGCGCACCCCCAAGAAGATGAAGGCCGCCGCCCTGCGCGGTGCCCTCTCCGATCGGGCGCGCAACGAGCGGATCCACGTGGTCACCGAACTGGTCGCCGGGCAGGCCCCGTCGACCAAGACCGCCAAGACCTTCCTGTCCGAGCTCTCGGATCGCAAGAAGTTCCTGGTTGTCGTGGGCCGCGAGGACATTGCCGCGTGGAAGAGCGTGGCGAACCTGGAAAACGTGCTGCCGATTGCTCCGGACCAGCTCAACACCTACGACGTCCTGAACAGCGACGAAGTGGTGTTCAGCGTCGAGGCTCTCAACGCCTTCGTGCACGGCCCGGCCGAAGCTGCACAGGAGGAGAGCAAGTGAGCACCATCGCCGACCCCCGCGACATCCTGCTGGCGCCGGTCATCTCCGAGAAGTCCTACGGACTGATCGAAGAAGGCACCTACACCTTCATCGTGCACCCGGACTCCAACAAGACGCAGATCAAGATTGCCGTCGAGAAGGTCTTCGGCGTGAAGGTGACCAGCGTCAACACCGCCAACCGTCAGGGCAAGCGCAAGCGGACCCGCTTCGGTTACGGCAAGCGCAAGGACACCAAGCGCGCGCTCGTGACCATCTCGGCCGACAGCAAGCCCATCGAGATCTTCGGAGGCCCGGTCGCGTAAGCGCCTGGGAATCCAGAAAGTAGAGAAGAACTCATGGCAATTCGTAAATACAAGCCGACAACCCCGGGCCGCCGTGGGTCGTCCGTCTCGGACTTCGCCGAGATCACCCGGTCGACCCCCGAGAAGTCGCTGATCCGCCCGCTGCACAGCACGGGTGGCCGTAACGCGCACGGCCGCATCACCACCCGGCACCGCGGTGGCGGCCACAAGCGTGCCTACCGTCTGATCGACTTCCGTCGGCTGGACAAGGACGGCATCCCGGCCAAGGTCGCGCACATCGAGTACGACCCGAACCGCACCGCCAACATCGCGCTGCTGCACTACCGCGACGGCGAGAAGCGCTACATCATCGCCCCCAAGGGCGTGACGCAGGGCACCCCGATCGAGTCCGGCCCCACCGCCGACATCAAGCCGGGTAACAACCTGCCGCTGCGCAACATCCCGACGGGTACCACCATCCACGCGGTGGAGCTGCGTCCGGGCGGCGGCGCCAAGCTGGCCCGCTCGGCCGGCATGAGCATCCAGCTGCTGGGCAAGGAAGGGCCGTACGCGACCCTGCGTATGCCCTCCGGTGAAATCCGCCGTGTCGACGTGCGCTGCCGCGCCACCGTCGGCGAGGTCGGCAACGCCGAGCAGTCGAACATCAACTGGGGCAAGGCCGGCCGTATGCGCTGGAAGGGCCGTCGTCCCACGGTTCGTGGTGTGGTCATGAACCCGGTCGACCACCCGCACGGTGGTGGTGAAGGCAAGACCTCCGGTGGTCGCCACCCGGTCTCGCCGTGGGGACAGCCGGAAGGCCGTACCCGCAAGCCCAATCGCCCGAGCGACAAGCTCATCGTCCGCCGTCGCAAGACCGGCAAGAAGCGCTAAGGAGGAGGTAAGAAATGCCACGCAGCCTGAAGAAGGGCCCGTTCGTCGACGACCACCTCCTCGCGAAGGTGGACGTCCAGAACGAGAAGGGCACCAAGCAGGTCATCAAGACCTGGTCCCGTCGTTCGACCATCATCCCCGATTTCATCGGCCACACCTTCGCCGTCCACGACGGTCGCAAGCACGTGCCGGTGTTCGTCTCGGACAACATGGTTGGACACAAGCTGGGCGAGTTCGCGCCCACTCGGACGTTCAAGAGCCATGTCAAGGATGACCGGAAGAGCAAGCGGCGATGACCACTGAGACTCAGAATCCGACTGCGCGCGCGACCGCCAAGCACGTTCGCGTGACCCCGATGAAGGCTCGTCGTGTCGTGGACCTGGTCCGCGGCAAGCGAGTCGAGGACGCCCTGGCGATCCTGAAGTTCGCGCCCCAGGCAGCGAGCGAGCCGGTCGCCAAGGTCGTGGCCAGTGCCGCGGCGAACGCCGAGAACAACCTCGGCCTGAACCCGGCCACGCTGGTCATCTCGACGGCGTTCGTCGACGAGGGTGCGACCATGAAGCGTTTCCAGCCGCGGGCCCAGGGCCGCGCGTTCCGGATCCGCAAGCGCACCAGCCACATCACCATCGAGGTCGAGAGCGTTCCCACCGCCGGTGGCGCAACTCGCAACCGCCGGAAGGGAGGGGCAAAGTAAATGGGACAGAAAATCAACCCCCATGGCTTCCGCCTCGGTATCACCACCGACTGGAAGTCGCGTTGGTACGCGGACAAGCAGTACGCGGAATACGTGAAGGAAGATGTCCAGATCCGCAAGCTCCTCGCCACTGGCATGGAGCGGGCCGGCATCTCCAAGGTGGAGATCGAGCGCACCCGTGACCGGGTTCGCGTCGACATCCACACCGCTCGTCCGGGCATCGTCATCGGCCGCCGTGGCGCCGAGGCCGATCGCATCCGGGCCGAGCTGGAGAAGCTCACCAAGAAGCAGGTGCAGCTGAACATCCTCGAGGTCAAGAACCCCGAATCGGATGCGCAGCTCGTCGCTCAGGGTGTCGCGGAGCAGCTGTCCAACCGTGTGGCGTTCCGTCGCGCGATGCGTAAGGCCATTCAGTCGGCCATGCGTTCGCCGAACGTCAAGGGCATCCGTGTGCAGTGCTCGGGCCGCCTCGGTGGCGCCGAAATGTCGCGCTCGGAGTTCTACCGTGAAGGTCGCGTGCCGCTGCACACCCTGCGTGCGGACATCGACTACGGCCTCTACGAGGCCAAGACCACCTTCGGTCGCATCGGCGTGAAGGTCTGGATCTACAAGGGCGACATCGTCGGTGGCAAGCGTGAGCTCGTCGCCGCCGCCGCTCCGGCCGGTGGTCGTGACGACCGTCCGCGCCGCGAGCGTCCGTCTCGCCCGCGTCGGTCCGGCTCCGCCGGCACCACGGCGACCAGCACCGAGGCCGGACGGGCCGCTTCCGCGGAAGCTGCTGCCCCGGCAGAGACACCACAGGAGGGCTGACGCAATGCTGATGCCTCGCAAGGTCAAGCACCGCAAGCAGCATCACCCGGGTCGTTCCGGCATGGCCAAGGGCGGCACCTCGGTGGCGTTCGGTGAGTTCGGCATCCAGGCGCTGGAGCCGGCTTACGTGACCAACCGGCAGATCGAGTCGGCTCGTATCGCGATGACCCGCCACATCAAGCGTGGCGGCAAGATCTGGATCAACATCTACCCGGATCGCCCGCTGACCAAGAAGCCTGCCGAAACCCGCATGGGTTCCGGTAAGGGTTCGCCGGAGTGGTGGGTCGCGAACGTCAAGCCCGGCCGCGTGATGTTCGAAATGTCTTACCCCAACGAGGAGACCGCTCGTGAGGCCCTGCGCCGCGCGATGCACAAGCTCCCCATGAAGTGCAGGATCGTGACCAGGGAGGAGCAGTTCTGATGGCTACAGGAACACCGGCCGCAGAGCTCCGCGAGCTCACCGAAGAGGAACTCGTTTCCCGCCTGCGCGAGTCGAAGGAAGAGCTGTTCAACCTGCGCTTCCAGATGGCGACGGGTCAGCTCGACAACAACCGTCGTCTGCGCGTCGTCCGTCACGAGATCGCGCGCATCTACACGGTCATGCGTGAGCGCGAGCTCGGTCTGGCCACCGGACCCGCTGGCAAGGGAGATGCGGCATGAGCGAGAAGATCGAAGGGCAGCGCAACAGCCGCAAGGTTCGCAGCGGTTACGTTGTCTCGGACAAGATGAACAAGACGATCGTCGTCGAGCTGGAAGACCGGCACCGGCACGCTCTCTACGGCAAGATCATCCGCACCACCTCCAAGGTGAAGGCGCATGACGAGAACGAGATCGCCGCTATCGGCGACCGCGTTCAGCTGATGGAGACCCGCCCGCTGTCGGCCACCAAGCGCTGGCGTCTGGTCGAGGTCCTGGAGAAGGCCAAGTAAGGCATCCTCCACGGCTGACAAGTCGATAAACGAAGGCCCGCTTCCCCGTTGGGGAAAGCGGGCCTTCGTCATATCTATTCAGGAAGATTCTCCAGGGCGCGCTGGGCCTTCTTCCGCACCGGCGGATGCGGGTCGTCGACCAGCGGCTCGATGAGATGCCGGACCCCGGTTGCCTTCATCTGCACGAGGGCCTGGATCGCGTCCTCGCGGCCCACGCCGGTGAGGTAGCGGATCGCGAGATCACGGGACTCTGGTGTCTTGACCTTGCCCAGGTAGGCGATCAATGGGCAGATCGCTGTCCCGGATGGCAACTCCTGCAACAGTTCTGCGATCTGTGTGAAGTTCTGGGGTCCGGCGATCATGCCTATCGCATCGCAGGCCCACGTCTGTGCGTACGGCGGCTTGTGTGTTTCCCTACGCACTTGGGCGATGAGCACGTCGATGGCCTGTTGGTTTCCCTCTGCGGCAGGGTCGATGAGGTTCCGGATGAGGCCGGTTCGGATGGCTGCACGATGGTCGGTCTCCGGCCCCGGGATCTTGCTTTCGAGGCTACTGAGCCAATCGACAAAGATCGGAATGCCCTGTGGGATAGTGCCCGGCCCGTTGGCGAGATCGTTCAGCGTATAGCAGGGGACGCCGACGGCGGCGAGTTCCTCCATGATCCGCCGATCGAACCCCCGCTCTCCGTGCTTGTATCGAACAGGCAGGTCGTTCATCCACTCGGTGCCGCCATCCTCGCTCCCGTAGGGCATACGTGCGTATTTGATGATGGTCATGTCTTCGGCCCGTCATCTAGTTCCATCCGTATCAGCTCTATCTTTCCTTCATTGATCAGGCGTTGGATGTCGGGATCGGTGATCTGGGTGCGGTGATCGACAATCAGCGTGTGGGTATATCCGTTCTCTTGCGCCCACTGGACCTGGGTCTTGATCTGGTTGACAGACCTGTCTGGACCGTAGGCATCCTCGCCGAGAACGTTGACGTTCTTGACCTCGGTGACCTGCTCATTGAAGTCATCGATGCGGTCCGGGATCGACGAAGATTTGCTGCCGTTCTGGTCGATGATCGTGATCTGCCGTCTCGGCAAGGTCGGGTCGATCCCGGCACGTAGTTCGCCCTCATCGCCAGCGGCCTTGTTCTGGCTGGGTGGTCGGCCGACGTATTTGGTGTTGCGTGGTGTTCGGCCCAGGATCGAGGACAGGTAGGCGAGTTCGGTGGTCACCATCGCATAGATTCCGGTGTTGGACGATACGGCGGCCTTGATCTTGTCCTCGATGTTGCCCAGCCGGTCGGAGATCGTTTGCGCGTTCGAGGTCTTCGTGGTTTCCCACGTGAAATCGATCGCCTTCGCCGCCACCGGGTTCTTCGCGACGGCCTTGTCCGCCTCGTAGGTGATCTCGATACCTCGTAGGAGTTTCAGGGTGGTGCGGCAGTCGTCCTTGGCGGACTTGGCTGCCGCCGCGACCTGGTTGCAGGCCAGCCCCAGGTACTTCGCACCATTTGAGTAGGCCTCGATGGCGTTGCACAGCGCGCCGGCATCTAGGACGTAGTCGGCCAGGATCGGATCTTCGCGTTCGGATTCCTCCGGAAATGTGTGCAGGACAGAGCGATAGATGCCGTCGGCGAGATCCTGGTTTTTGATGCCGTGGTCAGTGAAGTGTTTCCCGGTGGTGGCGATCCTGGCCTCGTCGCAATCAGCCCATACCCGGAGGTTCTTGGCCTTCACCACATCCTCGATGATGTCCCAGTGGTCCGGGTTGCCTTCGGTCGACCCGACCGCCAACTCGGTCGGGTGCAGGTTCATGGCCAATGCGGTCCCGCCTGGCACGTCGGGAATGTCTTGCTGTGTTCCTGGATGAGAGTCGTTTTCGGCGCGTGCGACGTTTTGGCCGGCGGTGTAGATCTGTATGCCGAGCGCCTTGGCCGCCATCGCCGCGGTGGACCCGGCCTCGAACACGTCGGAGGCGGACTGGTCGAAACTCTTCGCCCAGCTCGGGCCGCCGTAGGGATACAGCCCGGCGGAGCGTGCGGTGTCCAAGGTCTTGTCGAGATCGCGGAGTTCGGCTTCCAGGAGGGAACTCACCATGAGCAACAATGCGCCGACCGTGTAGTAGGCCCCGGCATCGACCTTGGTCATCGATCGCTCACGACCGCATCTCCTTGTTGGCCTGCTCGGCCTGGAGATAGTTCGCCCGAGCGGCCGCGACATTGTCACGGACCGCCCGGACCTCGGCCAGCAGCTTGGCCGCGTCTGCTTGCCAAGTGGTGTGACCGGCGGCGTAGGCGGTAGCGGCGGCCCGGGTGAACTGCGAAAGAACCCCTTCGGCAGTGCGTTTGACGCTTGCGTTGTGTTCGGTGATCGCGGTGATCTTCTGATCCAGCAGGGTGATGAACTCCTGCATCGCATCGAGGTCGTAACTGCGTGCGCTCACGGCAGATCCAAGCTCGACCCTGCTGTCGAGATGCTGTCGGCGGTCTTCTTATCCTGAGCGAGGATTTCGGTGGCCGCCGTGCCCAACGCAGTCGCCTGCTGCCCCAATCTCTCGAAATGGGTGACGAGACGAGGCCGTAACTCCTCCCATGTCGTGCTGACATGGTCGGCCGCGGCACCGGTCCACAACTCCTTCAACCGAGTGTGTTCGGTGCCGATCGTCGCGAGGGTTTCAGTGAGCTGGACTTGGAGATATCGGAGATCGGCCGCTCCTTGGTTCAGGACCGCTGGGTCCACAAGTAGACTCACGTCCGCCCCTCCCCGATACCGCGCATGATTCGGAAAGCGTATCGAGCCAAAAATCGCCCAGCAAGGTTGAAAAGCATTGGACTGGAGAGCAACTGCCCCGCAAGAGGTGCAGCAAGACTTCGACATGCTGCTCCGCGACGCGGTCGACGCCGTCGCGCAGATACTCGCCGAAGCGGATTCCTTCGCGCCATTGATGCTGGTCATCGATCAATCCGGTCGCAAGGGCATGCGGTCGAGTCAGCCGCGAGACCTGGGCACTGACGAGCAGGCGATCATCGACAGGCTGCAAATCGGCGGCGATCGGATCGCGTTGCGCGCCAGAGCTTCTGTGTTCGATGTGACTGTATCGGCGCCGTTCGCCGGATCCGCTATCAAGACTGTGCTCGAACACCGGGCGGGCTGGGCCGTCGATGTCCTGGTCCCATACCTGGTGAGCCCAGCGGAGATTCGGATAGATCTCGACGCGGCCAACGGCGCCGTCGGCACCCGCCGACTGTGGAGCTGAAGTCGGCGAGGCCGGTCATGGGTCGACGGGATTACTGGACGTTGAGGCGGATGGTTTTGGTTTCGGTTTTGGCGGGAAGGCGGGTGGTGTCGACGGCGAGGATTTCGCCGGCGTCCTGGACGCCGTTCGGCATGGTTTTGGGCTTCAAGGAGTAGGGGGGCTGGTCGCCCTTGGAGCCTTCCAGGCCGAAGTCGCTGTCGTTGGCGATGTAGAGGGTTTTGCCGCCGTCGGTGGTGGCTACGCCTTCGATCTTGTCGTGGGCGAAGAATTTGCCTTCGGGGTTGAGGGTGTCGACGAGGCCGCCGAGGTCGAGGCCGAGGTTCTTGGTGACGGGGGTGATTCCAGCTTTCCGCAGGGCGGCTGTGCCGTCGGCGGTGGGGACGGTGCCGACCCAGGTCTCGAGTGGCTTGCCGTCGATCTGTAAGCCCTGCTCAGGATCATATTTTGCCCCGGCGACCGTGGATTGCGGGCCGATGTCGGTCGCGCCGGAGATGTCGATGGTCCACAGCTTCTTGTTCGCTTTGGGGGCTTTGCCACCGTCGCGCTCGTCCACGAGGAAGGTGGTGTTGCTGAGGGCGGTGATCTCGGAGACGCCCAGTTTGTCCTTCGGGTTCTCCAAGGGGTAGGCGAACTCCTTGACGGCCTTGGTTTTCAGGTCCACGGTGACGATGCGGGTCATCGGGACCTCGCGGGGCGACGTCGAACCGGCTGTGGTCAGGCCGCTTTGGATGATGCCGACCAGGGTGGCGCCGTCCGGGGTGACGGTGAGGCCCTCCATGCCCTGGTTCGGGGTGCGCAGTCGCAGTTCGCCGGGGAGCCCGCGCCCGGGGGAGAGGCGCTCCAGCTCGGTGCCCTTGGCATCGAAATGCACCAGGAACGGGCCGTATTCGTCGGACACCCAGAAGGTTCCGTCGGGCAGCGCGACCAGGCCCTCGCTGTCGATTCCGTGATCGGTCGGGGCGAGCACGTTTCCGTTGAGGTCCTTCATGGTCTCGCCGGTGTCGGCGGACAGGTCCACGAGACCGTTGAACGGCTGCCCGGCCGCAGTGCGCAGCAGCAGCGTCGACTGCACCACGGCCTGGTTGCCGACCAGTTTGAACCTGGCGATCTGCGGCGTGAAATCGGGAGTGACCGCGAGCTTCTCGTTCTTGGCTTTGCCGTCCACGTTCGGCCCGCGGTCGGTGAGCCCGTAGAACTCGCCGGGGGTGCCCGGCACCGGCACCAGCGCCGAACCGTAGGCGCTGCCCTGCACCGTGACGCCACCGAACTCGCCCAGCGGCTTGATGTCGGTGGTGTACAGCCGCACGGCGTCCGTGGTGGTCACCTCGAGCCGGTCCGGCCCGGTGTACCCGGCCGCCGGGGTGTACACCAGCGCGCCGTCGGTCCGCCGGGAAACGCTGCCGTGCTCCGGATTCGCGATAGCGACCGCCGCGGTGCCGCCGGTCTTGGCGAGCAGGTCATCCAGGCTGATCACCAGGGGCTGGTTCGCGATGGCGGTGAAGTCGGCGGCCGGATCGGACGAACAGCCCGCGGCCACGGCGCACACGGCGACGGCGACGAGCGCGCTTCGGGTACTACGGCGAATTCTCACCAGCGATGCCTACCTTCCTAGTCCGACAATCAGTTGGCCGCAATCTGAACACTGGGTTCAACTCTCATAGGTCTCCAGCAGGACGCTCAACGTCTCGGCCACCTGAGCACCGGCTTCGGGGGTGAGCGCCGCGAGCAGCCGGGCCTCGTTGGCGAGGTGCAGGGGCAGAACTCGGTCGATGAGCGCCAGTCCACGCTCGGTGAGCTGGATTTTCACCGAGCGCCGATCGTGCTCGTCACGGGTCCGCACGACCAGACCCTTGTCGTGCATCTTGTCCACGCGCAACGTGATGGCGCCGGTGGTGACCAGCGAGGTCTTGAGGAACGCCCCGGCGCTCAATGCGTACGGCGCGCCGGATCGGCGCAGCGTGGACAGTACATCGAATTCGCCCGGCTCCAGGCCGTGTTCGGCGAGGAAGTCCTTGATCTCCTTGTCCCACAGGCGCGAGAGCCGCATGATCCGGCCGACCACGCCGATCGGCGCGAAGTCGATGTCGGGCCGCTCGCGGCGCCATTGCTCCAGCACTGTGGCCACGCTGTCGGGCACAGGACCTCCTCCGGGAATTTAAGCGAGCACTCATTAGTTTGACACTCACATGAGTGCTGATTATCTTAGCGCTCATCTTATCCGAGATGACTCGAAGAGCGGTGGTTCGTCATGCCTTTCACCTCAACCCGCGAGACCCGCGTGCAGTACGAAGTCGATGGTCAGGGCCCCGGCCTGGTGCTCGTCCACGGCACCGGCGGTGACGCCGAGAAGGTCTTCGGCAATGTGGTCGGTCATTTCAGTGCGACCAGGACCGTGGTGCGGCCGAACTTCAGCGGCAGCGGCGAAACCAGTGACGGCGGCGCGGATCTCACCGTGGACCTGATCGCCGAGCAGGTCGCCGCGGCGACCCGGGCCGCGGTGGACGGACCAGTGGACCTGCTCGGGTTCTCCCTCGGCGCCGTCGCGGCGGCCGCGGTGGCGGCGACCCGCCCCGACCTGGTGCGCAGCCTGATCCTGGTCGGCGGCTGGGCGCACTCGACCAGCCCGCGCGACCAGTACTACTTCCAGACCTGGGCAAAGCTCCTGGACACCGATCGCGAACTGTTCAAGCGCTTCTCGGCGCTGACCGGATTCAGCACCGCCGCACTGGATCGCTTCGGCCACGACGGCCTCGCCTACTCGCTGGCCGATGCCTGGCCGCCCGCGGGTATCGACCGTCAGATCGACCTCGGCCGCCGCGTGGACATCAGGCGCTTGCTACCGCAGATCACCGCACCCACCTTGGTGATCGGATTCGCCGAGGACGCGATGATTCCCGTCGAAGGCTCCCGCCAGCTCAACGCCGCGATCCCCGGCAGCCGGCTGGTAGAGGTCGCGGGCGAGGGCCACATGGATTGGTTCGCCGACCCCACCGGCCTGGTGCAGCTGACCCGCGACTTCCTCGCCGAGCACTCGCCATCCACGTAGATTCCTGTGCTCCACCTCATGAGGCACCGGAGTCAGTCGAGGCCGGCGCGGGCCAGGAGGTAGGCGATGAGGGGGCGGTAGTGGCTGGGGAGGACGCCGTCGTCGAGCGGGACGGTGACGGCGATCTTGCCTTCGGCCTGGCCGATGAAGAGGGCGGGATCGTTGCAGTCGGCGAAACCCACGGTTTCGATGCCGGCCTCGCCGGCCGCCCCGGCCCAGCCGTGGTCGGCCAGCACCAGGTCGGGCCAGGTGCCGGTGCCGCGCAGCTCGGTGAGGATGGCTTGCATGGGCTGGGGATCGTGGGTGTGGCGGAATTCGCCGTCCTGGCTGACCAGAGCGGCGACGCCTGAGGTGTAGGCGATTTCGCGATATTTGAGGCCGTCGGTGGTGGAGGCGTAGCTCCAGTTCTCGGCGGGGGTGGGGATCGGACAGCCCGCGTCGCGGAGTTTGTCGGCGACCGCGCGGTAGATGCCCATCAGAGTGGCCGGGTGCCCGGTCGCGAACAGCACGGTGGCGCGATGCCGGGCCGCGTGCGCGAGCCGGTCGGCCATGGCGTCGAGAGCGTCGATGGTGAGATCGGGGTCGATGGTGTCGACGCCGCGCACGTGCGCCGGGTCGGGGCTGACGCCGCAGAGGCGGGCCATGGTGGCGAGGGTGTCCTCGAAGGTCCAGTCGCGCAACCGGAGTCCGAACTGGTAGCCGGGATCGTGGGCGACCATGAGGCGGAAGTTGGCGAGGTTCGCCTCGCGGGAGGTGGCGACCGCGCCGGCGATCCTGGTACGAACCAGGTGCTCTCGCAACGTCTCTCGATCAATCCGGGAACCGCTCGCGACCGCCATGCCTCCACTGTGCCCCGCGCACCCCCGGGCGCGCTAGGACAGGACGTCCTGTTTCGCTGCCGAACGTCCGCGCGCCGCACCGACCAGCAGGGCCAATCCGACGCCGAGCCCGATGCCCAGCACCGCGGAGGCGGCGAAGCCGGCCCGGTAGCCGCCCAGGTCGATCGCGACGCCGGCGAGTCCGCTGCCGAGCCCGTTGCCGAGGGTCATGGCCGAGCCGTGCCAGCCGATCGCCTCGCCGCGCCCGCCCTCCGGGACGATTCGGCTGAGCTGGTCGATGGAGGCGACAAGCGTTGGCGCACAGAGCAATCCGGCGAAGAAACCGGTCACTCCGAGCGACCACGCCCCGGTGGCGAAGATCATCGGCACGGTGACCGCGCCGAGCGCGATGAGCAGGTGATAGGTCGAGATCGGCCGGTGCAGGGCACCGTAGGCGAGACCGCCGATCAGCGAGCCGAAACCCCAGACCGCCAGGGCCACACCGAGCCAGCGCTGTTCGCCGAAGTCGCGCATGGCGGCGACGAAGGTCAGTTCGCAGGCGGCAAGCAAGGTGATGGCCGCGCAGCCGCCGGCGCACAGCGCGACGAACTCGGTCCGGAACCAGGCGCGCCGGGGGACGGCGGGCGCGTGCCCCAATTCGTCCGCGGAGCGCAGCGGGGGATTCAGTATCCACACCAGAATCCCGGCCGACACCAGCGCCATCTCCATGCAGAACAGCGCGATGGTGGTCGGCATCAGGACGGTCAGGCCGACACCGAGCACCGGCCCGATCATGAACGCGGCCTCCACCGACACCGACTCCAGCGCCAGCGCGGACTTCCGGGTGCGCTCGGTGGTCGCGCCGATCACGGCCTGACGGACCACGGTGAAGATCGGAATCTCGAACAATCCCGCCAGCGCCGCCAGTCCGAACAGCGCCCAGTAGCCGGCGAACGGCGCGATGGACCAGCACGCCGCGCCGACCAGGATGGACGGCAAGATGGTGCGCCGCAGTCCGATTCGATCGAGGAACCGTCCACGCCACGGCCCGCTCACGGCCCGGCAGCCGGTGACGACCGCGGTCAGCGCGCCGGCTTGGGCGTAGGAGCCGTGCAGCGTCTCCACCACATGCAGGGCGAGCAGGACGCTGCCGGCGAAGAACGGGATTCGGACCAGTGCCCCCAGGATCAGCACATTTCGCGCTGCCGGATTGGTCAGTACATCCCGATAGGCCCGCACTCTGGAGAGCCTGTCACGGGCGCCGACGGGCCGCTACCGATTAATCCCATGAATGCGACTGCTCGGCCAGGGCTTGCGTTATACGTATACATCTACTTATAGTGGCGATACACGAAATCCGCAGATCAAACCGGTACGACGGGCCAGAAGCAAGGGGCACCGGCGCTACTAGACCCATGCAAAATTGCGCATTTGCTAATGGAAATGAGGGGAATCATGTCCAGTAACCCGCAGCACAAGGCCATCTCGGTCACCAAGTCCGAGCCGATCGAACCGGCGACGGAATTCGCGGAGATCACCCTGAATGTCGGCCCGGGCGGCCATCGATCGCAGCGGTTCGTCGGCAAGCAGGTCGGGGAGGCTCGCGAGGTCACCAAGGTCGGAGTGACCGCGACCCGGATCTTTGTCAGCCGGAAGGGCAAGTACGTAGTGCAGACCCAGCAGTCGGATTGGCAGGACTTCACCGTGCTGACCAATTGGACCAGGGACTGGAAGAACTGGCGGAACCTGATCGGTCTCGGCGACAACGAAGGCGCCGGGGACTTCACCGTCGATGTCGTCGACACGCTCGACGAGTTGCGGACACGTGTTCCGTCCAAGGTCTACCGCGAGGTCGCCGACGTCGTGCAGAACCCCGGCTCGCAGGACCTCGACGTCTGACCTCGAGACCTCGAAAGGATCTCTCCCTCATGTTTGCTCGACTCGGGCGCGTCGTCGTCCATCACCCGTGGAAGGTGATCGGCCTGTGGGTCGTCGCCATTGTCGCGGTCCTGGCGTCGGCGCCGGAATTCAGCTCCACGACCGACCAATCCGCCTTCCTGCCTTCGCATTACGAATCCATCCAGGCGATGAAGCTGCAGGAGAAGGCTTTTCCGCAGAATTCGGCGCCCGCGGCCCTGATCGTGGTGGCGCGACAGGACGGCGCGCCGCTGTCGGAAGCCGATTCCGCTTCGGTGCTGGCGACCTCGACCGAACTCGCCGGTGAGCACGTCAAGGGCGTCACCGGCGTGCACGCCACACCGCCGTCGGAGAATCGCCTGATCCAGGTCATCGCGGTGCAGATGGACAAGGTCACCAACCCCGCGGACAAAACCCAGGGCGACGCGGTGAAGGAGCTGCGCGAACAACTGAAACAACGGGTGGAGGGCACCGAACTGAAAGCCGGCATCACCGGTTTGGCCGCCTCGACCCTGGATCAGACCGAATCCAGCGAGAAGGGCATGGCGATCATCGGCATCGCCACGATCGTGCTGATCCTGGTGCTGCTGCTGGTGATCTTCCGCAGCCCGGTGATCGCGCTGCTGCCGATCGTCGTGATCGGCGCCATCTCCGGCACCGTCGGCGGCCTGATCGCCATGGCCGCCAAGGCTTTCGACCTCGAGATGGACACCTCGGTGAACTCCATCCTGCTGGTCGTGCTGTTCGGTGTCGGCACCGACTACATCCTGTTCCTGATGTTCCGCTACCGGGAGCGGCTGCGGGCCGGCGAGGATCCGAAGACCGCCATGGTCAGCGCGGTCGCCCGGGTCGGCGAGGCGATCACCTCGGCGGCGGCCGCCGTCATCATCGCCTTCATGGCGCTGGTGCTGTCCAGCCTCGGGATGTTCCGGGCGCTCGGCCCGGCCCTGGCGATCGCGGTCGCGGTGGCGCTGGTCGCCGGGCTGACGCTGGTGCCGGCGGTGGTGTCGCTGCTCGGGACGAAGGTGTTCTGGCCGTCGAAGGCATGGCGGAACGAGCCGAAGAGTGCCCGGTTCGGCGCGATCGGCAACGCGATGGGCCGTCGACCCGGGTTGTTCGCCGCGGTGTCCGGCGGCGTGCTGGTGCTGTTGAGCGTGCTGGCGATCGGGTTCAACCCGACCTTCGACCTCAGCTCCGGATCCACCTCGGACGCTTCAGAATCCGTGGTCTACAACAAGGAGCTGCTGAAGGGCATGCCGGCGGGTGCGACCCAGCCCTCGGATGTGCTGCTGCATTCGCCCGGTGGCGCGCTGACCGCGGACCAGTTGGCGGATTTCCGGGCGGCGCTGGTTCAGGTGCCCGGCGTCGGTCAGGTCGGACAGCCACAGCTCTCGGGTGACAAGACGATCGCCGACTTCCAGGTGACATTGACCGACGCGCCGGAATCGGATGCGGCGCTCGATACCGTCGCAGGACCGCTCCGCGATATCGCGCACGCGGCGGCGCCGGAGGGAACCACGTCGGTGGTCGGCGGCATCACCTCGGTGTACGTGGACTTCAAGGACGCGATGAACCACGACTACAAGATCGTGTTCCCGGTCGCGGCGATCCTGATCATGATCGTGCTCGCGTTGCTGCTGCGTAGCCTGGTGGCGCCGTGGTATCTGATGGCGTCGGTCTTCCTCGGGTTCGGCGCGACGCTCGGCGCGACAGTGCTGGTGTTCCAGCACTTCCAGGGCAACTCCGGCTTGATCTTCACCATGCCGGTGATCATGTACCTGTTCGTCGTCGCGCTCGGCACGGATTACAACATCCTGATGGTGGCCCGGCTGCGCGAGGAAGCTCAGGAGGGTCGCAGCCCACGGGAGGCGGCAGCGCTGAGCCTGCGGCACACCGGTCCGACCGTCGCGGCGGCGGGCATCATCCTGGCGGGGACGTTCGCTTCGATGATGTTGGCGGGCAACAACACCCTGTCGCAGATGGGCTTCGCCATCTCGGTGGGTATCGCGATCGCGGCGTTCGTAATGGCCATGTTCTTCACCCCCGCGCTGACCGCCCTGATCGGCCGGGCGGCGTGGTGGCCGGGACGCGCTGATCGCGGCAAGGGCGGTGATCCGAAACCGGGGAAGTACGCCGAAACCTATTACAACCCGGAGTATTCCGGAGTCGTCGAATCCTGGTCCGGCCAGACCTGGTCGAACACTGGGCAACGACGCGAATGAGGTGAAAGACGAAGGCCCGCTTCCGTTTCGGAGGCGGGCCTTCGTGTCGTTTCAGGCCAGGAGCCGAATGCTGGGCGCTTCCTCGTTCACGGCGATGACGGTTGCGCAATGGGCGCAGGTCAATTCGTACGGGCGGACCAGGTTGGTCTGTAGCGATTCCTTGCCGGACTCGTCCCGGTGCGGGCAGGAATAGCCGAGATGCAAACGGACCCAAGGCGATTTCGTCGGCGCGACGGCTTGCAGGTCGCGCTTGGTGTCGTCGAACGGCGCCCACCAGAAATCCACCACGGAGCGCAGCACGATGCGATCGTTGCCGTGCGTGTGATCGAAGGAGGAAATGCGCGCCGCACTGAAATGCTGCCCCTGCTCGGTGTCGCCGCTACAGATCGCACGTTCCGCGCCGTACTTCAAGATCGTTGTGCGCCCGGCTCTTTCACAGATGAAGCAATCCAGGCTCAACTCGATCAGCCGCTCCCAGTACAGCCTCGACCGATGCTCTCGGTCGATCGGTCCCGTCAGGGCGGCAGTGATCTCCACGCTGCGCATCACGCGTCGGATCGTTGCACACGCTGCAAGCAGCAACCTAACTCGCGCGTGTCCAGCGGTGCGTGTCGACCGATCCGCTCCATTTGCGAGGCCCGTCCCCAGCCGCCTGCCGCAGGCTGTGCGGCAGCGTGTGAAGGGTGGGGGACAACGACTGTCTGGACCAGGTGCACTGACCCGAGAGCGTGGCAATTCAGCTGGCTGGTGGTCTGCGAGGGCGGTGTGCCGCTGTGGAGGCGGTGTGCGGTCGGCTGATTGTGCCGAACCTGAGAACCGGTACGGGCAGCGGGAATCCGTCCACCGGTCATCCGGCCGGCTAGGCAGTCTCGGGTGCGCCCGGCACGGTCTCGCCGTTGCGTGCGGCCACCGTGGGCAGCCCTTTGTCACTGCACAACCCGAGGAGTCACAGCACAGCGGCGATCGCATGGGTGCAGTCACTGCGAGAGCTGTAATCCGCACCACCACAGCGCCGCTGACCCCACCACACTTCGAGACACGACCTAGGCGATGGCGTCGGTGTCGCGGAGTTTGCTGACGGCGTCCGGAATGCGAGAGACGGCGGCGGAGGAGATGCCGATTTCGCTGCCGATGCCCGTCGGCGTCCGAACTGGTCGGCGAGTGTCAGTATCTCCGTCGGCGAGTGTCAGTATTTCGGCGACCTGCTCGACGGGCAGTTTCGACATGCGGCGTTTGATGATGGCCCGCGCGACCGCCTGGAAACCGTCTACCTCGTCCGGTTCGATGACGGCGGCGGGGTCCGGGTCGTTGGCTGGGGTCAGGCGATGGCGTAAGGGTTGCGGAGTTTGCGGGCGGCGTCCAAGATTCGGGAAACCGCAGCCGAGGGGATGCCGATTTCGCTGCCGATGCCCGATGGCGTCCAGGACTGGTCGGCGAGGGTCAGTATTTCGGCGACCTGCTCGACGGGCAGTTTCGACATGCGGCGTTCGATGATGGCCCGCGCGACCGCCCGGACGCCGTCGACCTCGTCGGGTTCGATCACGGGGATGGAGTCCAGGGTTTCCTCGACGGCATCGCGGGCGGCGGCGATGGCATCGAGCGTGATTCGGGGGTGGCGGGGTTCGGGGCCGGGGTCGTCGTCGAGCGTGAGCTGTTCGACGACGGGCGCGGGGCGCGGCTCCGGCCTCGCGGTCGACTGCCCTGAGGCGTTGGCGGTCGAGCTCGGTGCGGGATCCTCGGCGCGGCTACGGTTTTCGGTCGCTACCGCGCGAGCGTTGTTTCCGCGGCTGTCCTGTTCGTCGCCGGTGCGACCGTTGGTGCGGTATCCGTTGGCGGCGCGGCCGTCGTGCGCGCTAGCGGCGTGGTCGTCTGCGGCGTGAATATCGGCCTGCCCATTAGAGGCGCGCCCGTTCGTGGCGTGCCCGTTGCTGGAATGGCTGTCAGGGCCATGGTCGTCATGCTCGTTGTCCGCCTGACCGTTGACATCCCGGTCGTCATGCCCGTTGGCGGCGTATCCATTGCTGCTGTAGTCGTTGCTGGCGCGGCCACCATGTTCGCCGGCGGAGTGGCCGTCGGCGGCGTGGATGTTATGCCCACGGGCGGCGCGCCCGTTGGTCGCGTGCCCGTTGGTGGAATGGCTACCGTGGCCGCCCTGCTCGTCAACGGCGTGGCCATTTGTGCCGTGCACATTGGCGGTGTGGCTGTCATGCCCGTTAGTGGCGCGCCCGTTCGCAGTGTGGCCGTTCGGGCCGTGGCCGTTCGCAGTGTGGCCATTCGCGCCGCGGCCGTTCGCAGCGCGGCCGTTGGTGCCGTGGTTGCCGCCCTCATCGTTCGTATGCCCGTTGGCGGCGTGGCTGCCCCGCTCGTTGGCGACATGGCCATTGCTGCCGTATCCGTTGGCGGCGTGGTGGTCGAACCCGTTGGTGCTGTGGCTATCTGTGCCGCGTCCGTTGGCGTTGTGCCTGTCGCTGCCGTAGCCGTTGGTTTTTGGGTGCGTCCTGCCGTTGCGCTGTGGTTCGGTGCCCGACGGCGCTGTCGGAAAACCCTGCGCGACTTGGTGGTTGAGTTTGTGCATCGGAATCGGGCTGTCGTCTTCGTGCTGCGACCACGGCTCGAAGGCGCGCCCGGTGGTGTGGGCTGGGGGTGTGGCGTGATCGGCGGGTCCGTGATCAGCCGAAGGTTCGTCGTCGATCGCGACGCTGTCGATCAGCTGCGCGTAGCGTGCGGAAACCCAGGCGTGCAACCAGATCACGACGCCGACCATCACCGGTGCGATGGAGAACTCCGCGGCCTTGCCCCAGTGGCCGGCGGCGAGGTGCGGGCCCGCGTTGAGTCCGATTGTGGTGCCCAGCAACGCCACTTCGAAGAAGACGACTTTGCCGCGCGGGAGATCCCGACCCCACCTGGCCGAGGTGGTGGCGACCACCATGATGGTGATGATCGGGATCGAGATCATCGCCTCGATGCCGTAGCTGAGCCAGTACAGCGGATCCGACATGTCTCCGCTGGGCACCAGGTTGTGCTGGACGTTCACCCCGGCCCAGACCATGCCGAGAACGACGACGCCGATCAGCGCCCGGGAGGACCACTCCGCGCGGCGATACAGCTGGGCCAGGCGTGCGTCCTGACTCGATACCCGCCGCCGCGCCGCCAACGCCTGCCGATGCCACCGGGCGTCCGCTTCGTCGACCCGGCGAATCGATGCGGAGCTGCGCCGGTCGCGCTTCTCGGCCTGCAGTTCCTCCTGCACGGCCCGTCGCCGCTGCCCGCGCCGCTGCGCGCGAATCCATTCCGCCAGCTCGCGTTCGGCCGCGATCTCGTCCTCGGAAAGCACGTCTACGAGGGCTGAGTCGTGCTGTAGCGGTAGCTTGCCGCGCGCCGTCGCGACCCGTTCCGCCAACGCGGCAATCTCAGAATCGCCGGCTCCGCCGTTCGACTGTTCGTCGAGCATCGCGAACCTTCCTGAACCAGGTAACGTGCCCACCGCACCGGTGGCGACAAGTTTGCTCGAACATACGTTTGATCGCAGCGAGCGTAAACCGGCTACCTTCGGACGTCAACGCCAACGGCCGCCCCACTCCCGTTTTCGCAGGTGGAGAAGGCCTTTCGCGCGGGTCAGCCGATCGTGGTGTGCCAGACCAGGGCGGCGGCCAAGGCGCCTGCCCCGTTGACCGACCAGTGCAGGGCGATGGGAGCGAGCAGGCTGCCGGTGTGGTGGCGCAGCCAGGTGAACAGGATTCCGGCCGCGGCGGTCGCGAGGACGGCGAGGCCGATGCCCACGAGCTGTGCCGGCAGTCCGCCGCCGAGCAGCTCGGTGAGGCCACGGTTGGTGCTGGTCAGCCCGAGCGAGGAGGCGATGTGCCAGAGCCCGAAAAGCAGGGATCCCGAGGCGAATACGCCGCGGATGCCGTAGACGCGGTCGAGGGTGCCGTGCAGGACGCCGCGGAAGGCCAGCTCTTCGGGGATTGCGGTCTGCAGCGGGATCACGATCATGGACGCGATGACCGCGCCGGAGAAGGTGGCGTACCGATCGGCGAGGAAGAATGGTCGCGTCAAGGGGAGTAGCGCACCGATGGCTACGACGGTGAGAACGACGCCGACGGCGGCCAGCGCGTAGGCGGTGCCGCGCCGCCAGTGCCGTGGCGAGAGGCCGAGTTCGGCCCAGCCGAGACCGCGTTTGCGCATCAGCGCCAGCAGGATGACAGCCGCGATCGGGACGGCGAGAATGCTCGCGAGCGCGGTGGTGAAATGGGCGATCAGGTTGGTTCCGGCGAGTACGACGACGACCACGGCGATATCGATATAGGCGTGCACTTTGCGGCGAACCGGGGCTGGATCATCGATGACCGTCTGAAGCACCCGGCCCAGTGTACGGATCGATCCCACGCCCGCTATATCCCCCGGAAGACCCGTCATCGTTAACGCTGTACCCCGTCGAAGGAACTGTATGGCCACCTGCCCGCAAATCTGACTGGAACGCGTTTCAGTATTTTCCCGAAACTCGCCCGTAGGGAACTGGACGCTCGATACAGTTCGCCCAATCGCACCGGATGTGCGTGGCTACAAGGAGTTTCTGTATGAGTAAAGCCCCTGGTCGTCGGGTCGGCGCCGGCCTCACCGCGCTGGCCGCCATGAGCTGTGCGGCGGTGCTGAGCGCGCCGTACGCCTCGGCGACACCGACCGAGCTGGAGGTTTCGGGCCGGACCATCCACGCCGCCTGCACCTACGAGATCACCGCCAAGGTGAACCACTGGTTCGAGGTGTGGTTCTACGACAACGCGCTGGTCATTCCGGGTAGCCCGGTGAAGCCGGCCAACGGCGTGGCGACCATTCAGTGGAAGCCGAAGAAGTCCGGCACGCACACGCTGTCGGCACTACAGGGCTCGCATATCGAGATCAAGGTGAACGTCGCCGAGCCGACGCTCACCGGCAGCGCCACCTGCGGCGCGGGCCCCCTGGGCTTCATGGGTTCCTAGGACCCGCCCGCCCAGCCCTCCGGGTCGTCCCAGGCCTGGAGGGTGCGGGTGGTTTCGAAGCGGCGCGGCGCGCCACTGATCGGATCGGTGAATTCCAAGGCCGCCGCCAGCAACTGGAGCGGCCGGTTGAAATCGTGCACCGGTTTGTCGGTGAGCACCGGATAGAAATCGTCGCCGAGGATCGGCACCCCGAGACCGTTCATGTGTAGTCGCAACTGGTGGGTGCGCCCGGTGTGCGGCTTCAGGCGATAGCGGCCGAGCCCGTCGCGATGTTCCAGCAGCTCGACCACGGTCTCCGCGTTCGGCTCGCCCGGCACCTCCTGGGCGGCCAGCACCTGCTTCTCCTTGATGATCCGGCTGCGTACCGTCCGGGGTAGGTCCAGCTCCGGATCGTAGGGCGCGATCGCCTCGTATTCCTTACGCACGGAACGCTTGTGGAACATCGTCTGATACGCCCCGCGGCGGGCCGGATTGATCACGAACAGGATCAGCCCCGCCGTCACCCGGTCCAGCCGATGCGCCGGGATCAGCTCGGGTAGGTCCAGCTCGTGCCGCAGCCGGACCAGCGCCGTCTGCCGGATGTGCTGCCCGCGCGGAATGGTCGCCAGGAAGTGCGGCTTGTCGATGACGAGCAGATTGTCGTCGCGGTGCACGACGGTGATCTCGAACGGCACCTCGGTCTCCTCGGGAAGATCCCGGTGAAACCACACCGCTCCGCCCGGCACATAGGGCGCGTCCGGCGCGATCGGCCCGTCCAGGTCGACGATCCCGCCCTGCCGCAGCAGCTCATCGATGCGCGCCGGATCGACCCGCGGCAGCCGCTCGACCAAGTGGTCGCGAATCGTCGCCCAGGCGCCGTCCTCCGGCAGCCGCAGGCGCGCCGGATCCAGCCCGAACCGCTTGGGCAGTGGCGGCTGCTGTCTCCTTCTCATCGGCACTGACCCTATGCCGTGCCGGAACGAGCTGGTCAGACCGGGGCGGCCACCGGTTCGCGCACCTCGGCGACGGGCTCGACCGGCGGCGCCTGCACGTCCCGGCGACGGTTGCGCAGATAGGCCCAGTGCAGCAGTCCGGTCCCGGCGATGCCGACCACCGCGCCGACCATCCCGGCCTTCCAGCCCGGCGGTCGCCAGGTGAGCTCCAGCACCGCGTTCTGGGTGCCGGCGGGGATGTCCACGGCGACGAAGGTTCGCGCGACCGCGCTCACGGGGATCTGCTCGCCGTTCAGGGTCATCCGGTAGCCGGGCCAGTACAGCCGGGCGAAGACCACCCGTCCGCCTTCCTGGGAACTGACCCGGATCTGTGCCGCGGCCTCGTCGCTCGCCCGCGAGGTGGCGGTGACGCCGGTGGTGTGCGCGACCAGCCCGTTCACGGTGGAGATCAGACCGGATTCGCGTTCCAGCACCCAGATATAGCGCTCGTGGCCCGGGTAGTCGACCCACTTCCAGCCGGTGGGCGCCGGATGCAGGCCGGCCTCCGGATACTGCGCCCGGTGCAACACGACCCGGTCGACCTTCATCAGATCGACGAGCCGCGCGCCGGTGCTGGGTTCGACGCTGAACGCACGCCGGAACGCGTCCGGGCAGGTGCTGCCGTCCCAGGCCATGCACAGCTGTCCGGCGAAGGGCGCGTGCCCGATCGGGGTGTAGGCGTTGACGTAATCGAGGCCGAGGGCCTTCGCGTAGTTGCCGATGGCCAGCGACCCGTAGGCGGCGCTGATGTCGCGGTCCTGCGGTCCGAGGATCGCGCGGTCCGCCAATTGCAGGGTGACGCCCTCGAAGTCGGGGAAGGCGGCGGTCATGGTGGACCGCTTCTCCGGGAAGTTGTACGACATCGGCGTGTGCGGCGCGATCGCCACCTGCGTGTACGCGATCGGGAACATCACCACCGCGATGAACGCGCAGGCCAGGGCCGAACTCCGGTGGCGCGCCAGCCAGACCGCGGCGGCGCCCAGTCCGACGACCACCACGACCGCGATCAGATGCCGCACCACGATCAACGGCGCGGCCGAGAACGAACGGATGAACAGCAGGCCGATCAAGCACCCGGCCGCGAAAACCCGATTCCGGGTGAGGGCGAAAGTGCCGTGCCGGCTGAGCAATACGCACACCAGCACCAGCAGCGCGAGCGCGACCATGGGCAGCACCCGGGCCGGCCAGCGCAGCGGCCCGATCGCGCCGGGGCCCGCCGTCCACATCAGGACGGCGGTGGCGAACAGCGCGATGCTGCTGAATTCGCGCGCCGAGCGCGCGGCCGCCCGCCAGTCGATGAAGGCCAGCGCCGGAATCAGGAACCACGCGATGTAGACCATCGGCAGCGGCTGCACATGCCCCCACCATGCCGTGAACGCGGGCGTGGTGCTGGGCAGGCTCGCGTTCAGCGATTCCGACCACGGCACGGTGAGGAACGGATCGTTGTGGATGCGCGCGTTGCCGCGCCAGGTGTACTGCGAGGACAGCAGGCCCGGCAGATTGGCGATCAGCGCCGCCGACGCGGCCAGCGCCGAGACCAGCATCAGGTTCAGGATCGGCCGCCAGCGCCGCTGATGGATGTACTCACCCGCCGCGATGGTGGCCATCAGTAGCCCGGATTCCACGGCGGGGAAGGCGTATTGGACGGTCAGCGCCAGATAGAGAAAAACGAACAGCGAGATCGGCCCGCGCTCGCCGCGCACGTACCGCACCGCCGAGGCCCACGCGTGCACCATCCACGCGGTGGCGGTCAGGCAGGTCATCCAGCTGGCCTGGTCGAAGAACAGGAACCAGCCGCTCAGCGGAAAAGCGATGCCCGCCACGGCCGCCCAGTACGCACGCGCACCGTAGGCCAGGCAGATCCGGTACACGCCGAGCGCCGCGATGATCGAGAACACCAGCTTGGCCAGCGTCGCGTAGAGCGCGAGATTGTCGAACGAGGGCGCGAGGAAGTGCACCAGCAGCTGTGGCGGGTTGTACAGCCCGGCTTCCTCGATCGTGTAGTTGCCCGCCATCCACTCGTGCGGGATCAGCCACGGAAACTCGCCGTCGCGCAATCGGTTACCGAGCGCGACCCACATCGGCGCGTACTGTGCCTCGGTGTCGTCGGTGTAGTAGTGCCGTGGATCGCCGAGCAGCACCGCCAGATATCCGGCGATGACGCCGGCGATCGTCGCCGCCCCCCACAGCCGTATGTCGCGTTTTCTTTCGGGTTCCCCGCCGGTGCTCACAACTGCGGGATCGTAGAGCTAAATGGTGAACTCCGGAAGACGGGGACCGCTCGGTCGGTCCGCCGTCCTCAGAATCCGCGCAGGCGATCCGGCGTGACCCGAATGGCCACGGAGTAGGTCGCGAAGAACTTTTCCGCGCTCATCCCCAGGCTTTCCAGGCCCTTCGCGTACTTGGCCGCGTAGGCGGCGAGCTCGTCCGCCGACGGCGCGCTCTCCTCGACGCGGGCGTCGCCGGTGAGCACGCCGACGTCATAGCCGCCGTTGGTGTTGAGGTTCAGCGCCACCCGGGGATTGCGCTTGATGTTGCGCAGCTTCGCCTGATCGGGCTCGCTGAAGATGAGGAATTCGCCGTCGCGCCACTGGAACCAGACCGGGTTCGGCTGCGGGGTGCCGCTGACGCCGACGGTGGTCAGCCAGATCAGCCCCTCCTGTTCCAGGCGGGGGGCGACTTTGGCGCCCAGCGGAGTCGCGGTGTCGACAACTGGACGATCTGCCGTGGAGGTCATGTCTGTGCACAACAGGCGGGTACAGGCGTCGATTCCGGTTCCGCGCCAGGTGTCTGATTTTCGCCAGCACGGACTACGCAACCCGTCGCCTAGTAACTTAGGCTAACCTTCCTTCTGGTTCCGGTAGTCAGGGACCAGCAAGGTCGAGAAGGGGAATCCTATGACGGTGGAGGTCGCGCCGCACGATGCGGCGGAGACGGGGAACCGTAAACCCAGGGCGCAAGCGAAATCGCGCAAACAGCAGGAGGCGCAGGCGCGCAAGGAGGTTCTCGCGCCGGTCCGCAGGCCCTTGCTGCTGGCGAGCATCCTCATGGCGGTCGCCTCGGTGTGCACGGTGCTGCCGTTCGTGCTGATCGTGGACGCCTGCCGGGAGTTGCTCGCCGATCAGGTGGACACCGACCCGGTCTGGCGCCTGCTGGCCATCGCCGGCGTGGTACTCGGCGTCCGCGCCCTGCTCCAAGCCGCCGCGCTGACCTGGTCGCACCTGGTGGACGGCAGTTACCAGCTGAGCCTGCGCCGGCTGCTCGCCGCGAAGCTGACCCGGGTGCCGCTGGGCTGGTTCGACGAGCGGTCCTCCGGCGGGGTGAAACGCTTCCTCTCCGACGACGTCGAGGCGCTGCACTATCTGGTGGCGCACGCGCGGCTGGAATTCGTCGGCGCGCTCACGGTTCCGCTGCTCACCCTCGGCTATCTGTTCACCGTCGACTGGCGGCTGACCCTGGTGCTGCTGCTCCCGGTGGTCGTATTCGCGGTGCTCTACAGCCGGATCCTGGATGTCGACGGCCGGGACCGGCTCGTGGTCTACAACCGGTCCGAGCAGCGCACCAAGCAGGCGGTCATCGAGTTCGTCGACGGCATCCAGGTGGTGCGCGCGTTCGGGCAGGCGGGCAAGGCGCACAGCGAGTTCCAGGCCGCGGTGGATCATCAGGCCCGCAGCGTGGACCGGATGAAGACGCCGATCATCAAGGTGCAGGCGGCCTCCGAGATCGTGGTCATGCCGGTCTTCGTCATGCTGGTGGTGCTGGTCGCCGGGTTGGGCGCGGTTGGCCTCGGCTGGCTGCCCGCGCTGGACGTGCTGCCCTACCTGCTGGTCGGGCTGGGTATCGGTGGCTCCCTGACCGGTCTGGGCTACGGCGCGCAGGCGCTACGGTCCGGCGGCGCTGCGGCGCTGCGGCTGCACGAGCTGCAGCAGACTCCGGAACTGAGCGCACCGGCGCACGCCGAGACCGAGACGGCGCCAACGGGCGCGGTGCGGTACGAGGGCGTCGGGTTCGCCTACCGCGCCGGCCACGAGGTGCTGCGCGACATCGACCTCGAACTGGCGCCGGGCACGATCACGGCGCTGGTCGGCCCGAGCGGCTCGGGTAAATCCACGCTGGCCCAGCTGCTGCCGCGGTTCTACGACGTCGGCTCCGGCCGGATCACCATCGGGGGCCGCGATATTCGCGACTTCTCTTCCGAAGCGCTGTACCGCACAGTCGGATTCGTCTTCCAGGATGTGCGCCTGGTGCGTGGCAGCGTGCGGGAGAACCTGCTGCTCGCCCGCCCCGACGCCGACGACGCGGCGCTGGAACGGGTGGCCCGGGCCGCGCGCATCCACGACCGGATCATGGCCCTGCCACGGGGCTACGACTCCGAGATCGGGGTCGACGCGAGCCTGTCCGGCGGTGAGGCGCAACGGCTTTCGATCGCCCGCGCGCTGTTGGCCGATACGCCGATTCTGGTGCTGGACGAGGCGACCGCCTTCGCCGATCCGGAATCCGAGGCCGCGGTGCAGGACGCGCTGGCGGTGCTGGTCGCCGGGCGCACCGTGCTCGTCATCGCGCACCGGCTGCACACCATCACCGGAGTGGATCGAATCCTGGTGCTGGAGAACGGAACCCTGGTCGAACAGGGTGACCACGCGAGCCTGCGGGCCGCGGGCGGCACCTATCAGCGACTCTGGGAAATCAACGAGGCGGCCCTCGGCGAGCTGGCCATGATCGAAGCTGAGGCACGATGATTCGCAAAGTATTGGACCTGATCCCGGCCGAATTCGCGCATCTCACGCCGAGACTCTTCGCGGCGATCGTGGCGCAGGCGCTCAGCCAGGCGGCGGCCTACCTGCTACTGGTCCCGGTGCTGCAGGCATTGTTCGACGATCGCCTCGGCCAGGCCTGGCTCTGGATGACGGGCATGCTGCTCGCCGTCGCCGGCGTGGTGGTGTTCGGCTATCTGCAGGCCGCGATCGGCCTGCGCATCGGCATCGGCATGCAGCACGGGCTGCATACCCGGCTGGGCGATCATCTGAACGCGCTGCCGCTCGGCTGGTTCGAGCAGCGCGACTCGGGTCCGCTGCCGCGTCTGGTGGTGGAGCAGGTGCGTGAGATCCAGGGCCTGGTCGCCTATCTGCTGGCCAAGGTGTTCACCGGCATCATCGTCCCGCTCGGGGTCGCGCTCGGCATGCTGTTCATCGACTGGCGGGTGGCGCTGGCGATGCTGCTCGCCGCGCCCGTGCTCTATCTGATCAACAACCTCGCCAATCGCGGGTATGTGCGCGCGGATCGGCGCATGCATGCCGCGGCGGGCGAATCCGATTCGCGGGTCATCGAATTCGCGCAGGCGCAGCCGGTGCTGCGGGCTTTCGGCGCGGTCGGGCGCGGCAATCGCGCGCTGGACGCGGCCTTGGCCGGACAGCGATCGGCGGGCCTGCGGATGATCTTCGCTAGCGTGCCGGGGCTGATCGTCTTCGCGCTGTGCGTGCAGGCGGTGTTCCTGGTGCTGGTGTACGTGGTGGTGGCCCGGGTGACCGGCGGCGCGATGTCGGCGGCGGTCGCCATCGCCTTGGTCGCGGTGAGCTCGCGGTTCATCGAGCCGCTCAATCAGGCCGCGCAGGTGGGCAATGCGCTGCGCAGCGCCGCGTCCGCGGCGGATCGGGTGACCGAGTTGCTGGCCGTACCGGTCTTGCCGGAGGCCGAGGCCGCGGTGACGCCGGGCGCGCCGAGCGTCGTCTTCGAACAGGTCGACTTCGGTTACCGCCCAGGCGAACCGGTGCTGTCGGATCTGACGTTCACGGTGCCCGCGGGCACGACCACGGCCATCGTCGGGCCGAGCGGCTCGGGCAAGACGACGCTGCTGCGCCTGGTGGCCCGGTACTACGACGTCGATTCCGGCCGGGTCGAGGTCGGCGGCCACGATGTGCGCGCACAGCCGTCGCCGACACTGCTCGATCAGCTGTCGCTGGTCTTCCAGAACGTCTACCTGTTCGATCGGTCGGTGGCCGACAACATCCGGATCAGCCGGCCCGCGGCCACCGAGGCCGAGTTGCTGCGCGCCGCCGAGGCGGCACGGGTGGACGAGATCGCCGAGCGCCTGCCCGAGGGCTACGACACCCGGGTCGGCGAGGGCGGCGCCGCGCTGTCCGGCGGTGAGCGGCAACGGGTTTCGATCGCGCGGGCGCTGCTCAAAGAGGCGCCGATCGTGCTGCTCGACGAGGCGACCAGTGCGCTGGATCCGCACAGCGAGGCCGTGGTGGTGCGGGGCGTGCACGAACTCACCAGGGACCGCACGGTTCTCGTGGTCGCGCATCGCCTGGCGACCATCGCCCACGCCGACCAGATCCTGTTCCTCGACGGCGGCCGGATCGTGGAGCGCGGTACGCACGCGGAGCTGCTCGCCCGGGACGGCCGCTACGCGGCGTTCTGGAACGAACGCTCCCGCGCCACCGGCTGGCGGCTGGAACCCGCTCCGGCCTAGCCAAAG
Source organism: Nocardia sp. NPDC051832 (assembly GCF_040681285.1). NCBI lineage: Bacteria > Bacillati > Actinomycetota > Actinomycetes > Mycobacteriales > Nocardiaceae > Nocardia > Nocardia sp. NPDC051832. Next base: position 478,217 of record NZ_JBFAYL010000001.1, on the reverse strand, counting down.
ACGAACGCCGCATCCGAAATCGGATGCGGCGTTCGCTTTTTGGTCGAGGTTACTTCCAGTACGCCTGGTACTGGAGGGCGGTCTTCGGCAGCGCGTGCGTGGTCTTGAAGGTCTTCACCAGCGAGCGCGTGGTCTGACCGCAGCACGCGATCCATGCGAAAGCGCCGTCGGCGCAGGTGATTTCCTGGGCTTGCTCGCGCATCAGGCGGCCGTCGTCGATGCGCTGCACCCAGGTCACCTCATGGTGCGGCTTGTTGCGCACCGGCAGCGTCTTGTCCGATTCGTTCTGCCATTCCAGCCACACGCGCGCCGGGGTATCGCCGATCGACTCCAGCAGCGCGTTGATCGCGGGCAGCGACGCGGTGTCGCCGAACATGAGGTATTCGCTCGGGACGGTCGCGGGGAGGCGCTTTTTCGCGTCGTATTCGAGCGCGGTCACCTCGAGCTGGTCACCGGGGGAGGCGGTGCGGGCCCAGTCCGCGGCCGGACCGTGGTGCAGTGCGAACTCGATGAAGAACTGATCGGCCTCGGCGTCCTGATCGATCAGGGTGAAGGCGCGATGGTGCAGCTTGTCGCTGCCGGATTCGGGGATCCACACCCGGACGTACTGCGTCGGGTACTCCGGATGGTCGGCCAGCAGACCGTTCGCGTCGAAGCCGAGCCGGACGTAGTGGTCGGTGACGACTTCGTGTGAGCGCACCGTGAGCCGATAGTCCTGCCCCCGCCACGCCTTGATCATGACGCCATTCAAGCCTCTTCCCATGCGGCTAAGGTTAGCCTATCCGTGCCAAATAAGGTAAGCCTATGCAAAGATAGTGGCGGGGCTGAGTTGAGTGGAGAGCAAGTGGAAACGCTTCTGGTGGTCGGCGCCGGCCCGAAAGCCCTGGCGGTGGCGGCGAAGTCGCAGGTACTGCGCAAACTCGGCCTGCCCGCGCCGCGCGTGATCGTGGTCGAAGCGCACACCGTCGGCGGTAACTGGCTGCCCAGCGGCGGTTGGACCGATGGCCGGCACCGGCTGGGCACCAGCCCGGAGAAGGACATCGGCTTCCCCTATCACTCCACCTGGGCGCGTGGGCACAACCGCGCTCTCAACGAGGGGATGACGGCCTACAGCTGGACCGCGTTCCTGGTCGAGCACGGCACCTTCGCCGAATGGATCGACCGCGGCAGACCCAGTCCGCAGCACCACGTGTGGGCCAAGTACCTGCAGTGGGTGGCGCGCCGGATCGATCTGGAGCTCGTGCTCGGCACCGTCGGCGCGATCCGGCAGCGCGCCGACGGCGCCGGCTGGCAGGTGTCGGTCACCGACGCCGACGGCGCGGGCAGCGAGATCGAGGCGGACGCGCTGATGATCACGGGCCCCGGCCGCAGCGCCTCGGCGCTCGCCGAGCATCCGCGGGTGCTCAGCATCGCCGAATTCTGGGATCTCGCGGGCAAGCGCGGGCTGCCGGCCTCCTCCCGGGCGGCGGTGATCGGCGGCGGCGAGACCGCCGGCTCGGCGCTCGACGAACTGGTGCGGCACGAGATGCTGACCATCTCGGTGATCTCGCCCATGGCCACGCTCTACACCCGGGGCGAAAGCTTCTTCGAGAACGCGCTTTTCAGCGACCCCACCAAGTGGGCGGCGCTGAGCATGCAGGAGCGCCGCGATGTGATCCGCCGCACCGACCGCGGCGTGTTCTCGGTGCGGGTGCAGGAAAGCCTGCTGGGCGACAACCGGGTTCATCATCTGCAAGGGCGGGTGACCCGGGTCGCGGACAACGGCGACGGTGTCACGGTGACGCTGCAGAACGAGCTGCGGGCCGACCAGGTGCACAACTTCGACCTGGTGGTGGACGCGACCGGCGGTCAGCCGCTGTGGTTCCTGGATCTGTTCGACGCCGATGTCACCGATCTGCTGGAACTGGCGCTGGGCGGACCGATCTCCCAGGCCCGGATCGAGTCGTCCATCGGCTACGACCTGGCGGTGGCGGGACTGCCCGCCAAGCTCTACCTGCCGAACCTGGCGGCCGTGGCGCAGGGCCCCGGCTTCCCCAATCTCAGTTGCCTGGGCGAACTTTCGGACCGGGTGCTGCGGGGTGCGGCGACGCGCACCGGCGCGGACGCGCGGCGCGGTTCGATCGCCGGTATGCGCTGACCAGCCTCCTATTTACATAGGCTAGGCTACCCTTAATTTCGAGGTGAGGTTTTTTCATGCGTATCGTGTCGTTCGGCTTCCAGACCTGGGGGCGCAAAACCCTGCAGGCCCTGATCGATTCGGACCACGAGGTGGTCCTGGCGGTCACCCATCCGGCCAGTGACCAGTCCTACAAGGCGATCTGGTCGGATTCGGTCGAGGACCTCGCGCGCGAGCACGGCATCCCGGTGCATCTGACCGAGCGCGCCGACGCCGAGACCATCGACCTGGTGAAGCGGGCCGAGCCCGACGTCATCGTGGTCAACAGCTGGTACACCTGGATGCCCGCGGAGCTGTACAACCTGCCGCCGCACGGCACGCTGAACCTGCACGACTCGCTGCTGCCGAAGTTCACCGGCTTCTCGCCGGTGCTGTGGGCGCTGATCAGCGGCGCCGCCGAATTCGGCCTGACCGTGCACCGCATGGACGAGGAACTCGACACCGGCGACATCCTGGTGCAGCACTCGCTGCCGATCGGTCCCGCCGACACCGGCACCGAACTCGTGCTGCGCGGCATGGAACTGATCCCCGGCGCCGTCGCCGAAGCCCTGGCCGCCTTGGAATCCGGCGCCGCGGTCTGGCGGCCGCAGAACAAAGCCGAACGCATCTACTTCCACAAGCGATCCGAGCGCGACAGCCTGCTCGACTGGAGCTGGACCGCGGTCGATCTGGAGCGCTTCGTGCGCGCGCTGTCCGAGCCGTACCCGCGGGCGTTCACCTTCTATCGCGGCGAGCGCATCGAGGTGCTCGAAGCGAAGGTGTCGCAGGCGCGCTACGGCGGGACGCCCGGCCGCGTGATCGTGCAGGAAGGCGGCGCCGCGGTAGTGACCGGACCGGACGCGCATCGCGGCGCGAACCACGGCCTGGTGATCACGAAGGTCCGGGACGCGGCGGGCGCCGAACACCGGGCCGCCGAATTCTTCGTTCGCGGTGGCTATCTCACCGCTCAGCCGCAGAGGAGCTGACCATGGCCGCCAGCCTCGGATGGATCAGACAATTTCACAAACCCGCCGCGCCCGATCTGCCGCCGCTGCTGATCTGCCCGCACGCCGGTTCGGGTGCGTCGGCGTATCGGGCGTTCTCGAAAGGTCTCAGCGCGCATTTCGCGGTATCGCTGCTGCAATACCCCGGCCGGCAGGATCGCGCGGCCGAACCCGCCGCTGAGACCCTCCCCGATATCGCCACGGGCGCGTTCGAGGCCTTTCGCGCCGCACCGCAATTGCACAACGCTCCGCTGACCGTTTTCGGCCACAGCATGGGCTCCATCATCGCGTTCGAATTCGTGCGCCTGGCCGAGGCGGCGGGTGTGGACATCCGCCTGCTCGCAGCCTCGTCGGCGGCCGCGCCCGCCCTGATCGCCGACCTGCCCGGGCATCCCACCGATGACGAGGGCCTGCTCGATCACATGGGCGCCCTCAACGGCACCGGCACCGAGGTGATGGCCAGCCGCGAGGTGATGCGGATGGCGCTACCGGTGATGAAAGCCGACTACCGCGCCTTCGACGCCTACTCCTGTGGCGCGGATGTCCGCGTCTCCGCACCGGTCCGGGTGCTCGGCGGCGACGAGGATCCCTTCGTCGCACCGCGCGACCTGTACGCCTGGTCCACCCACACCACGGACCCGGTCGAGGTCACTCTCTTCGAGGGCGGCCATTTCTACCTGAACGATCACATCGAGGGCATCGCGGAATTGCTCGTGCCCGCCCCCAGCTCCGCCCTGCGCTGAGCGCAGCAGTACCGGCTCGAAGGAAATCATGAATACAGCCATGGACGACCCGATCGTCGTCGTCGGAATGGGCGTGGAGGCGCCGGGGGGAATAGAAAGTCTGCCGGAATTCTGGTCGGCACTTGCGGAGTCGCGGGAATTGATCGGGCCATTGCCGCGGGATCGGGAATGGCCGATCGCGGAATTGCTGTCGCTCGGGCGCAACGAGGGCTGGTCGGCGGTCCGTGACGCCGGTGGGTTTCTCACCGGTGCCACGGAATTCGACGCGCGGTTCTTCGGTATCACCCCCCGTGAAGCGGTCGCGATGGATCCACAGCAGCGGGTCGGTATGCGGGTGGCTTGGCGCGCGCTCGAGCACGCCGGCCTCAATCCTGGTGCGCTGGACGGCGCTTCCGCCGGAGTTTGGATGGGCGTCTCGATCACCGAATACGGACCGCGGTTCGCGGCGGTCACCGAGCACAGCGGTTACCGGGTGACCGGCTCCGCGCTCGGCGCGGTGGCGGGGCGGATCTCGCACGGTCTCGGACTGATCGGTCCGTCGATCAGCGTGGACACCGCGTGCGCCTCGTCGTTGACCGCGGTGCATCAGGCCGCGGCCGCCATTCGCGCCGGAGAATGTGATTGGGCGCTGGCGGGCGGTGTGTGCGTGATGGGTTCGCCCGGCGCGTTCTACGAGTTCGCCAAGAACAACGCGCTGGCGACCGACGGGCACTGCCGTCCCTACGCCGCCGGAACCACCGGCACGCTCTGGGGCGAAGGCTCGGGTGTAGTTGTGCTGGAACGAGAATCACGCGCTCGCGAACTAGGACACCAGATCTACGGTCGGCTGCTCGGCTCTCGCGTCAACCACAACGGCAAGGGTGCGCCGATGGCGGTGCCGAGCGCTGCCGCCCAGGAGCGGTTGGTCCGGGACAGCCTTGCGGCGGCCGGGATCGAGTCGGAACTGATCGGATTGATCGAGGGGCACGGCACCGGCACACCGGTCGGCGATCCCTTGGAGCTGACCGCTCTGAGCAACACCTACGGATCCACCGGCAACACAGTGCCATTGGGTTCGGTCAAGTCGAATGTCGGTCACGCGCAGGCGGCCTCGGGCATGCTCGGCCTGATCAAAGTGCTGCTGTGCGGCGCGGAAGGCCACATCGCGCCGACGTTGTGGGCGGATCAGCCGACCACCGAAATCGATTGGAACGCCAGCGGTCTGCGGCTGGCCACGAAGTTCGAACCATGGGAGCCGATCGACGGCGTCCGCTACGCCGCTGTCTCGTCTTTCGGCGTCGCCGGCACCAACGCGCACGCGATCCTCGGCATGCCTGTTCTGGAGGACACCGATGTCTGATTACCGGATGCCCGATGGCACCATCCCGGTTCTGCTCTCCTCCGACAGTGCCGACGGCGTGCGCGCCGAAGCCGCGGCGATTCTGAACTATCTGGACGCTCGCCCCGGCGTCGCGCCGAATCGTGTGGCGGACATGCTCTTCCGCACTCGGACGCCGCGCCGCTACCGGACGCTGGCGATGGTCAGCACGCGGGAAGACCTGCTCGACGCCCTTCGCGCGATCGTCGCCGAACAAGCACATCCGGCGGTGGTCGCCGGCGACGGTGCGGCCACGGCACGGCGTATCGGTCTTGTCTTTCCAGGTCAGGGCAGCCAGCGCCCCGGCATGGGCACGCTGTATTACGAATGCTCCCCGCACTACCGCGGCATGGTCGACGAGTGCGCCGCGATCTACGCCGACCGGTTCGGCGACACCAAGCCGCTGCATTACCTGCTTGGACATACGGGGGAGTTCGATGACACCGTGCAGGAGATCCAACCTGCCCTGATGTTCCACATGCTCGGTTTGTCCGCCATGTGGCGCGCCTCCGGTGTCGTCCCGGACGCCACCATCGGTCACAGCCAAGGTGAGTTCGCGGCCAGCGCGGTCTCCGGCGTCATGACTTTGCGTGACGCGGTGCTCGGGGTAACTCTGCGCGCTCGGATGGTCGCCCGCATTTCGCCCAAGGGCTACTCGATGGCCGTGCTCGGCATGAACCGCGAAGCCTGCGAATCGCTGCTGGCCCGGCATTCCGGCTGGGCCGAACTGTCAGTGGTGAATTCGCCGAGCATCCTGGCGATCTCGGGTGATCGCGACACCATTGTGGAGATGGTCGCGCTGGCGAACTCGCGCGGTCACTTCGCCAAGGAGATCCGGGTCGCCTACCCGGCGCACACATCGATCGTCAGCGAATATCGTGCGGATCTCGAGGTGGCGCTGGGCGATGAGATGAGCGGAAGCCACTTTCAGCCCGGTGAAATCCCCAGCTACGGATCGACCCTCGGCGAGGCCATCACGCCGGACCTGCGCCACGATCAGTACTGGTATTGGAACCTGCGTAACCGGGTGCGGTTCGACTATGCGGTGGTGGCCGCGGCGACCGCCGGCATCGACACCCTGGTCGAGGTCGCCGAGCATCCGACGCTTCAGCTGGCGCTCCAGGAAAATCTGACGCTGGTGCCTAAGGCGCTGGCAAGCAAGGACTTCCGAGTGATCGGTAGTTCACTGCGCACGGCGACCAGCCTGCGTGAGTTCACCATGAACCTGGCGCAGGTGGCGGTCCACGCTCTCGACTATCGCTGGGAGGCACTTCGTTCCGCGTCCGAGGGGCCGATCGCGCTGCCGCTGAAAGATTTTCCGCATACCGTGCTGAACAACAAGCGACTGTGGGCGTCGGCCGGCGTCGCAGCGGTCGCTGCGGCCGAGCCGGATCGCATGCCGCCGAAGCGGCTGGTGGAGCAGTGGGTTCCGTTGGAGCGCCGTGCGCTGGTTGCGCCGCGCCGGCTGGCGATCGTCGATCACACCGGACGCTGTGCGGATTTGGCCGCCGCGCTGGTGACTGCCGCGGATCGGCACGGGGCGAGTGCGTTCGTCTTCGACGAGGCGTCCGAAATGGAGTTCGACACCGCGCTGGTGCTACTGCCGGAACTACCCGAAACCGACGGAGCCGGGGCAGTTCCCGACCTCGCCAGGTTCTTCGCGGAACGGGCCTGGCTACCGGCGCTGGATCGGTTGCGACCGGGGACGGGAGCAGAATGCTGGCTGGTGACCGTCGGCGGCGAGGCCGTGCGAGCCGATGACCCCGTGCCGCACCTGTTCCACGGGGCCGTTGCCGCGGGCTACCGCAGTGTTGGGCTGGAGCACACGGGCGTGCTGCTGCGTCATCTGGATCTCCCGGTCGGCGCAGGTGCTGAGCAGGCGGTAAAGCTCATCACCACAGTGCACACCTCGGGCGAGAACGAGCTGGCGCTACGAAACGGGAAGGTTTTCGTCAAGCGCTGTGTGCCGGACAGCGCACCCGAATCTGACAGTGCTGCTATGGATCTCGGCCATGTGCTGATTCTGGGTGGGACCGGCCAACTCGGCATGCGATTCTGCGAGCATTTCGCGGCGGCCGGCGCGACCCGGATCACCTTGCTGAGCCGGTCCGGCGCGACCGAGTCGATCGCCGCCGACCTCCAGCGCATTCGCGAGCTCGGTGATACCGAAATCGACATAGTGCGTTGTGATATCAGCGATCCCGTTGCGGTCGCACGGTTCGTTGCCGATATCACGCACCGTCCGGTCAGCCTGCTGATCCACGCGGCTGTCAACTATGTCGACGCCGATCTCGGCGCTATCACGCCGGATATGGTCGCCACCGCCTCGACGGCCAAAGTCATCGGCCTGGAGCTGCTGCTGGATGCCTTGCCGATGAGCGTCGGCTGTCGTGTGCTGTTGTGCTCGTCGATCGCGGCGGTGCTCGGCGGGCGCGGTCAAATCCTCTACGCCATGACCAACCGCATGCTGGACATCACCGCACGCAGGCTGCGCGCACGAGGCATCGATGCGGTGTCGATCGAATGGGGACTGTGGACTGTGGCGGGCTCACTGGACGTGGCGGGGTTCGATCGAACCGCCAGCACCGGAGTGCTTCCCATGCATCCGGAGGATGCGATCGCGGCGGGCCTGACTCGGCAATGGGGAGACGCGCTCGTCGCGGCCGCGGATTGGCGGTTCCTCTCCGAGGTGGCCGACGTCTATGGCCAGGCGGGCGTGCTGTCCTCGATTGTCGCCGAGCCCGCGACGGAGCCGGACGTGATCGCGATCCCGGCGCCAGTCTCCGCGTTGGAGCCGGTCGCCGTCGTGGTGCCAGGCGGGCCGCCGTTGGCTGAGCGCATGCTGACCGAGTTGCGCAAGGTCATGGGTGTCGACAGCGCCGAATCCATCGACCACTCCGTACCGCTGGTAGCGCTCGGCTTGGACTCCTTGCAGGCGTTGGACTTCCGCAAGCGCATCAGGTCGGAAATGCAGCAGGAACTGCCGGTCGCGGCCATCCTGGGCGGTGCGTCGCTCGACGACGTGCTGCAGCTCATGGCACAGAACACCAACTAGGGCTCAGAGGTCATATCTCATGTCAGACACCAACATCACCGCGTTGGATCGCCGCCGCGAACTGCTGCGCCGACGGATGCAGGAGTCCGGTCTGGCCGCTGCTCCGGCCCCGCAGGCGCGCCGCACCACGGCCGGGGAGCGGCGTCCGCTCTCGCCCGGTCAGCGACGCATGTGGTTCCTGCAAACCCGCGATCCCGAGGACACGACGCTCAATGTCTGTGTCGCCTACCGGTTGTCGGGCGACCTACAGGAGCAGCGACTACGCGACGCGGCCGCCGCCGTCATCGCGCGGCACGACGTGCTGCGCACCACCTACGGCGTGGATGCGGAGGGTGAGCCGTATCAGGTTTTCGCCGACGAGGTTTCGCTGCCGTGGCAGTCGCACGATGTGTCCGATCTGCCGGAGCAGGGCCGGGCCCGGCGCGTGGAGGTCCTGGCGCGCCGTGAGTTCGGCCGCTCCTTCGATCTGGCGGCCGAGCTGCCGCTGCGTTTCGTCCTGGTGCGTACCGGCGCGCAGGAGCACATCCTGTTGCTGGCGGTACACCACATCGGCTGGGACGACGACTCGTGGGCGGTGTTCTTCGGTGAGCTCGGCGCGGCCTACAACGGCCGGGAAAATGCCCCGCTGCCTGCGCAATTCGTGGATGTCGAGGTGCTGGACGCGCCCGCCGCGGCGGACGAGGCCGACCTCGAGTACTGGCGCACCGCGCTGCGCCCGCTGCCCGAACCGCTGGATCTGCCCGGTTCGCCGGTGAGCGCGCCGTCCAAGCAGGCGGACCGCTGCGTCGTCCCGTTGCCCGCCGAGGTACTCGAGCAGGTCTCGAGCTTCGTGCGCGAGCAGGCCGCCAGCCCCTTCATGGTGCTGCTGGCCGGATACGCCGCCTTGATCGAACGCTACACCGCCGCCAGCGATTTCCTGGTCGCCATTCCGGTGGTGAACCGGCGTTCCGCCGCCGCCGAACAGCTCATCGGCTACTTCGGCAACACCTTGCTGCTCCGCGAAACCCTGCGCGCCGGTGAGACTTTCACCGGTCTGCTGGAGTCGACCAAGCGGACGTGCCTGGATGCCTTCACACACCAGACACTCGGCATCGACCAGGTAGTGCGCGAGGTCAACCCGGAACGGGTCAGCGGGCGTGACGGTATGGATCAGCTGGTGCGCCTGGGCTTCAGCGTGCGCAAGAGCGCCGACGGATTCGCGCTCGACGGCGTGACGTCCACCCAGCTGGACGAGCTCGGCGCGCCGACCGCGCAGGTGCCGCTGGCCTTCGCAGTGGTCACCGACGGCGCGGGCGGCGCGCTGGTGGAGGCCGAATATCAAGTGGACGTGCTTACCCGGCCGCTGGTCGAGAGCATGCTCACGCACTACGTGCAGCTGCTCGGCAGCGCACTGGCCGCACCGGACCGCCGGCTGAGCGATCTGGACATGCTCGGCGCGCAGGACCAGGCCGCCGTGCTCGCGGCGTCCCGGGGCGCGGTCGCCGAGGTCGCGCCCACCACCATGGTCGAAGTGCTCGAGCGCAGCGTCGCCGCCGCCCCGGACGCACTCGCCTTGGTCTCCGACGAGACCCGCCTGACCTACGCCGAACTCGACTGCCGCGTGAATCGGTTGGCGCACTGGCTGATTCGCGAAGGCGTCGGCCCCGAGGACATCGTCGGCCTGCGGATGACGACGTCGATCGAATTCATCGTGGCGCTCTACGCGGTGCTCAAGGCCGGTGCGGCATATCTGCCCATCGACCCGGCCTACCCCGACGATCGCATCGACTACCTGATCGCCGATGCCGCCCCGTGCCTGGTGCTCGGCCGGGTGGAACTGGACCTGGCGGAACAGGAAGCGGCCGACCTGGCCGGCACCGCGCCTGCCGACGCGGACCGGGTACGCCCGCTGCACCCGTCGAACCTGGCCTACGTCATCTACACCTCGGGCTCGACTGGCAAGCCCAAGGGTGTTCCGGTGCCGCACAACGCGATTGCCGAGCACGTCATCGGTTTCGCCGACGAGTGGGGGATGACGGCGGAAGACCGTCTGCTGCAATCGTCCTCGGTCAGCTTCGACGCCTCACTGCTCGACATCTTCGTGACGCACGCGCTGCAAGCGCGGCTCGTGGTGCCGAAACCCAACGCCTTCTCCGACATTCGCTATGTCGCGGACCTGATCACCCGCCAGGGCGTCACCGTCCTGCACATGGTGCCCTCGATGCTGAGCACCTTCCTGCTGCTGCCCGAGGTCAGTGAGTGGCGCGCGCTGCGGCACGTGCCGGTCGGCGGTGAGGCGCTGGCCGGTGAGGTGGCGGACAAGTTCGCGGGCGTCTTCGACGCCGAGCTGCGCAACCACTACGGCCCCACCGAGGCCGTGGTCTGCTCGACCCATATGACGGTCGACGGTCCGCAGGGCACCGGCATCGTGCCGATCGGCATCCCCAACCAGAACGTGCACGCCTACGTGCTCGACGCGGCACTGCAATTGGTGCCCGCCGGTGTGGCCGGTGAGCTCTACCTGGGCGGCGAGCAGCTGGCTCGCGGCTACCTCGGCCGTCCCGCGCTGACCGCCGCCCGTTTCGTCGCCGACCCCTTCACCCCGGGCGCTCGCCTGTACCGCAGCGGGGACCTGGTGCGCCGCAACGAGTTCGGCGAGCTGGACTTCATCGGCCGGGCCGACGAGCAGGTGAAGGTGCGCGGCTTCCGGATCGAGCTGGGTGAGGTGGAGGCCGCGCTCGCCGGGCACGAGAGCGTCGGCCACAGCGTGGTCGTCGTCGCCGAGGACCCCGCCCTCGGCCCGATCCTCGCCGCTTACCTGGTGCCGGCGAACGGTCGCGAGGTGGAGCTCGAGCAGGTCCGGGTGCATGCCGCCGCGGTCCTGCCGGATTACATGGTGCCGCGGGCGTTCGCGGTGATCGATGAGATCCCGCTGACCGTCAACGGCAAGCTGGACAAGCGGGCGCTGCCCGCACCGACGGCCGCCGTACAGCGGCGGCACCGCGCACCCGCGACCGCCACCGAGCGCCGCATGTGCGCGATCTTCGCGCAGCTGTTCTCGCTGCCGCAGGTCAGCGCGGACGATTCGTTCTTCGAACTGGGCGGCCACTCGCTGCTCGCCGCGCGGCTGGTGGCGCAGATCCGCGCCGAGTTCGGTCTCGAACTCGACGTGCGGGTCATCTTCGACACTCCGACCGCCGCGGGACTGGCCGCTGTCCTGGTCGCGAAGTTCCGCGACGAATTCGAGATCGATCTCGACGCCATGGACGACGACGCCGAGGAGACCACGGATTTCGGCGCCGACCCGGCCGCGCTGGGCGCCGCGGTGCGGCCGCCGCTCGGTGCGATGTCGCGCCCGCGCGAGATCCCGTTGTCTTACTCGCAGCTGGCCATGTGGTTCCAGTACCGGATGGAGGGCGCCAGCGCGGTCGGCAATCTGCCCTTCGCGGTGCGCGTCGACGGCGCGCTGGACGTCGATGCGCTGCGCGCCGCGCTCGGCGATGTCGTGGCGCGGCACGAGTCGTTGCGGACCTCGTTCCCGGAGCGGGCGGGCGTGCCGTATCAGCTGGTGCACCCGTCGGTCGAAGTCCCGCTCGACATCCGCCCGATCGCCGCGGCAGCGCTGGATGCCGAACTCGCCGAGATCGCCCGGCAGTTGTTCCGCATCGAGTCCGATCCGCTGCTGCGGACCACGCTGCTGGTCCTGGACGAACAGACGCATGTGCTGTCGCTGCTGGTGCATCACATCGTCGCCGATCACGCCTCGCTGAGCGTCCTGCTGGACAACCTGTTCGCGGCATACCGGGCGCGGATCGAGACCGGCGCGGCGCCGCAGTGGTCGCCGCTGCCGATCCAGTACCCGGATTACGCACTGTGGCAACGGCAGATCTTCGACCACGCGGGTAACCCGTTCGGCCAGGCCCAGATCGAGCACTGGCGGCAGGCACTGGCCGGTCTGCCCGACGAGATCACCGTGGCCCATGACCGCCCGCGCCCGCCGGTCCTCGGCAAGCGCGGCGAGGTCGTGACGTTCACGATGTCCCCGGCCCGCCGGGACGGTTTGGTCGCGCTCGCACAGCAATGCGGCGCAACGGAATTCATGGTCTGCCAGGCAGCCGTGGCCACGGTGCTGCACAAGCTCGGCGGCGGCGCCGACATCGCGCTCGGCACGCCGGTCGCCAGCCGGGTGGACACCGCCGCCACCGAGCTCATCGGTTTGTTCGCCAATATGGCGGTGCTGCGCAACGACCTTTCCGGCACGCCGACTCTGCGCGACACCGTGCTGCGCGGCCGCGATGTCGTCCTCGACGCGCACGCGCACCAGGAACTGCCCATCGAGCGTCTGGTGGAAGCCCTCAATCCGGCGCGCTCGCGCGCCCGGAACCCGTTGTTCCAGAGCATGTTGCACTTCCGCGGCGCGGACTGGGCCCCGGCTCCCAAAGCCCTGGCCGGTTCGACCACGGCGACCGTGCTGCCGGTGGACTTCGACATCTCGTTCCTGGACTTGAATCTGAGCCTCAATGTCACCGCGGACGGCGGCATGGACGTGCGGGTGGTCGCCAATGCCGACCTGTACGAACCGGAGACGGTGCGGCTCATCGCCGATGCCGTGTCCGCGACGCTGGACGGCTACGCCACCGCGCCCGATCAGGCCGTCGCGGACCTCGAGGTGCTGCCTCGGGCCGAGCTGGAACGGCTACTCGCGGCACCGATTCCGGTCGCCGTGGCCGCCGGTCCCGCGGTCGCCGGAGAGCGGGCGGCGACCAGCACCGAGCGGACGCTGATCACGCTGCTCGAGGAGCTGCTCGAGATCGAGGACGTCGAAGCCGAGGACAACTTCTTCGCCCTGGGCGGCGACAGCGTGATCTCCATCCAGTGGTCGGCCCGCGCCACGGCGCTCGGCCTGCCGCTGACACCGCAAATGGTGTTCGAATGCAGGACTGTCGCCGAGCTGGCGGTGGCGGTGGACACGGCCGCGGAAAACCCGGAGCCGCAGCCGGATTCGCAGCCCGCGGCGCCGGTGGAATCCGCACCCATGAGCGCTTCCGGGCTCGACGCCGACGCCCTGGCCGCCCTGACGAACTCCTGGGGCCGGCAGTGACCGCGACCGCACCGCCGCAGATCGAGGACGTACTCGCGCTCAGTCCGCTACAGGAGGGCCTGTTCTCGCTGTCGAAGCTCACCGGCGACGGCATCGACCTGTACACCATGCAGTTCGTCGTCGATATCGACGGACCGCTGGACACCGAACTGCTGCGTCGCAGCGGCCAGGTCATGCTGGACCGGCATCCGAATCTGCGAGCCGCCTTCTGGGATCGCGATGTGCCGCGACCGGTGCAGATCGTGCCCGCCCACGCGGAACTGCCGTGGACCGAACGCGACGCGCTCCCAGCGGAATTCGACGCTCTCGCCGAATCGGAGCGCCGCCGGCCCTTCGAGCTCGGACGCGGGCCCGCGCTGCGCATCCTGCTGCTCACCGTGCCGGGCGCCAGCACGCGGCGGATGATCCTCACCGCCCATCACATCCTGATGGACGGCTGGGCGGTGGCGGTGTTCAGCACCGAACTGCTCGCCGTGTACCGCGCGGGCGGCAGCGCCGCCGGACTACCGGCGCCGCGACCGTATCGCGATTACATCGCCTGGCTGACCGCCCAGGACACGGCCGCGACGACGGCGAAGTGGGTCGAATACCTCAGCGGCGTCAGCGGCCCGCTGATGCTCGCCGACGGCGTCGCCGGTCGCGGCGGCAGCGTGCCCGCGACGACCCGGCTGCTGCTGCCCGCCGACGAGACCGCCCGGCTACAGCATTGGGCCCGGGTCAACGGGCTCACCCTCAATACCGTCGTGCAGTTCGCCTGGACCGTGGTGCTCGGGCGGCTCACCGACCGGCGGGACGTGGTGTACGGCACCACCATTTCCGGTCGGCCCGAACATCTTTCCGGCGTGGAACAGATGATCGGCCTGTTCATCAACACGGTGCCCGTCGCGCACCACCTCGATCGCGCGGTGAGCGTGCTCGACCAATGCCGGCGACTCCAGCGCGAGAGCGCGACCATGCGCGATATCGGCTACCTCAGCCTGTCCGCCGTGCAGCGCGCCACCGGGCACGGAGCGCTGTTCGACACCCTGTTCGTCTTCGAGAACGCGCCCATCGACGCCGCCATCCAGACCGTGCGCATGCCGGACGGCGCCACCTTCCGGCCCATCGAGATGGAAAGCCTCGCGCACTACCCGCTGACCGTGGTGTCGCACCTGTCCGAGGGTGCGCTCGTCGTCCTGGTCGAGGCCATTTCCGAAGCGCTGCCGCACTTTCCGGCCGCCGACATCGGCGAACGGCTGCTCGCGGTGCTCCGGCAGCTGCCCCGGATCGGGTCGGCCACCCCGGACGCGCTGGATGTGCTGACCGAGGCGGAGCGATTCGAACTCGCCGCCGCGGCAACCACCTCCGGCGATCCCGTCGCCGCGATCGCCGAGCGGGCCGAGGCCCGGCACGGCGCGGATTCGGTCGTCGAGGCCACCGCGGCGGCGGCCGCGCATGCCGGGTCCGAATCGGTGTGGGAGTCGTTCGCGCGGCAGGCCGCGGCGCGGCCGGACGATGTCGCCTTGCAGAACAGCTCCGGCGAGCGCTACACCTATCGCGAGTTGCGCGATGCCGCCGCGCGCCTGGCGGGGGAGCTCGCCGCGGCCGGCGCCGGTCCGGAAACTGTTGTCGCGCTGGCGATGCCGCGTTCGAATGCCTCGATCATCGCCGTGCTCGCGGCCTTCGCCGCCGGTGCCGCCTACGTGCCGGTGGACATCACGCTGCCCGCCGCGCGCATCGAATCCATTCTGCGGCAGGCGCGGCCGACGCTGGTGCTGACCGTCCGGGAAAGCCGGGAACTGGTGCCGGGGCCGAGTCTGGTGCTCGACGATCCCGCTGTCGCCGAGCGGATCTCGCGCCGCGCCGCCGCGGCGCCGGAGGTGCTGCGCGCGGGCGACCAGTGCGCGTACTTGATCTTCACCTCCGGGTCGACCGGCGAGCCCAAGGGCGTGGTGGGCACCCACGCCGCGCTCATCGCCTACTTCACCGACCACTACGACCGGGTCTACCGTCCCGCCATGGCGCGCCTGGGCCGCCCGCTGCGGATCGCGCACGCCTGGTCGCTCAGCTTCGACGCCTCCTGGCAGCCGATGGTGGGATTGCTTGCGGGACAGACCATTCACCTGTTCGACGGCGAGGAAATGCGGGACGCGCACCGGCTGGTCGAGGGCATGCGAGTGCACGCCATCGACATGATCGACACCACCCCGTCGATGTTCGCGCAGCTGAACACCGCGGGCCTGGTCGAGGGTGATCTGCCGGTACTCGCCCTCGGCGGCGAAGCCATCGACGCGGCGCTGTGGGCGCGGTTGCGTTCTTTGCCGAAGACGGCGGTCTACAACTGCTACGGCCCGACCGAGACCACCGTGGAAGCGGTGGTCGCTCCGGTGGCGGCCTTCGACAGCCCCACCATCGGCGCCCCGAACGCCGGAATGTCGGGCTATGTCCTGGATTCCACGCTGCGGCCGGTGCCGCACGGCGTGCTCGGCGAGCTGTACCTGTCCGGCCGCCAGCTGGCGCGGGGGTACATCGGCAAGCCGGGCGTCACCGCCGATCGCTTTGTGGCGGACCCGTTCCGGCCCGGTAGCCGGATGTATCGCACCGGTGACCTGGTGCGACGCCTGCCGCACGGCGGATTCGGCTATCTGGGCCGGGCCGATGATCAGGTCAAGGTGCGTGGCTATCGCATCGAGATCGGCGAGATCGATACGGCGCTACGGCGCTTGCCCGGCGTCGACACCGCGGCCGTGCACGTGGTGCGCAGGGCCGGCGGGGCGAGCCTGGTCGGATTCGTGGTGGGCGAACCGGATCGCGCCTTGGACCCCTCGCAGTTGCGTCTGGCGCTCGCGGAACGCCTGCCCGCGTACATGATTCCGGCGCGGGTCCTGGTGCTCGACCGGATTCCGGTGAACGCGAACGGCAAACTCGACGGTCCCGCGTTGGCTCTGCTGGCGGAGCAGACGCTGACCGCGAATTCCGGCGACGGACAACCGGATACGCCTACCGAGAAAGCGCTCGGCGAGGTATTCGCCGAGCTCTTCGACGGCCGCGTCCCCGGGATCGATGCCGACTTCTTCGCGCTCGGGGTGGACAGCATCGTCGCCATCTCGCTGGTCAACAAGGCCCGCCGCCGCGGCCTGGCGCTGACGCCGCGCATGGTGCTCGCCACGCCGACCATTCGCGAGCTGGCCGCCGTCATCGACAGCGCCGAAACGAGCGGCGTGACCACCGAGGCCGCCGATTTCGGTGAGCTGCCGCCGCTGCCGGTGGTCTCCTGGATGTACGAGTACGGCGGCTACCGGCGCTTCACTCAGACGGCGCTGCTCCGCATGCCCGCGAACATTCGCCGCGCCGACCTGGAATCGGCGCTCCAAGCGGTGATCGACGGCTACGACACCCTGCGCGCCCGCCTGACCGATACGCCCGACGGCCCGCGTCTGGTCACGCGCGCCCCCGGCGGTGTCCGCGCCGCCGACCTCCTCACTCGCATCGACCTGGGATCCGGTGCGATCCGGGTCGAATCCGCGCACGGACCTGACGCCGAACGCGCCGCCGCCATCGAAGCGCGACTGCCCGCGCAGCCGCACACTCCCGTTGCGGTCGTGCACGCGGCCGCCCGGCACGTAATGGACGAAATCGACCCGCGCACCGGTGATTTGGTGCGCGCGGTGTGGTTCACCGGCACCGGCGAGGGCGACGTGCTGCTGCTCGCCGTGCATCACCTCGCGGTGGACGTCGTCTCCTGGCATCTGCTGCTGGCGGCGCTGGGCGAGGCCTGGACCCAGGCGGTTTCCGGCGCGGAGCCGACGGTCCTGCCGGAGGTGACCTCCTATCGCGAGTTCTCCCGCCGCATGCTCGACCGGGCCGCTGAATCCGAGGTACTGGCCCAGCGCGACTACTGGGCCGGACAGCTCGCCGACCCCGATCCGGCTGTCGGACGGCGAGATCCGGACCCGCGCACCGATACCTGGGCATCCCTGCAAGTCACCTCCGCGGAAACCCCGGTCGAGGTCACCGAACGCGTCCTGCGCGGCCTGACCCGCGCCGAGGGCGTGCGCGAATTCCTGCTCACCGCCCTCACCATGACCCTGGCCAGCTGGCGTCGGGAACGCGGCCAAGACCCCAGCGCCGGCGCGCTCATCGCGCTCGAGGGCCACGGCCGTGCCGACGCCGAGTTCGGCACCGACACCTCCAACACCCTCGGCTGGTTCACCAGCGTCTTCCCGGTCCGCCTCGGCGCGAACGCGGCGGCGGTGGATGTGGCAGCGGCAGAACAGGATCCGGCCGCCGGCCGCGCTCTGCTCGATTCGGTGACCGCACACTTGGCCGCGATCCCGCACCAGGGCCTCGACTACGGCCTGCTCCGCTACACCACGCGCACACCGGAACTTGCCGCCGCCCGCCACCCCCACATCGAATTCAACTACCTGGGCCGCGTCGACCTCAGCGGCCACGCCCCCGACTCCTGGTCCCTGCTCACCGGCCCCCTCAACGAAGCCCTACCCCTGGACCCGGAACCGGACCTCCCCCTGCGCTACGCCCTCGACGTCATCGCCGCCATCGGCGCCACCCCCGACGGCCCCCAGCTCACCACCAACTGGCGGTGGAGCACCGCCCTGTTCACAGCTGCCGAGGCCGACCGCCTGACCAGCCTGTGGCAGCGCGCCGTCGCCGCCCTCGCCGCCGCACTCGAAGCGTGATCGGAGCGGCGTACTTCTAGGATCGGGAACGCACCAGTCGGATTTCGAGTCGCAGGAGGGCGTCGATGAACTCGCCTGCGCCGCTGTGGCTGGCAATGGCGTCGCTCGGTTTCGCGAGCGTGGTCACGGTGGCTCGATGGCTGCTCGTTGATGTCACGATCACCGACCGGCTCGTCAATCGTGTTCTGAGCTGGCAGGTCACCGCGACACTCGTGGTGGTTTGCGGGGCCGGCACCGCGCTGGCCGAACTGTCGTTCCGAGTGTTTCTCGCGCTCGGGATCGTGACCCTCGCCAATCTGTACGGGTTGGCCGTGCTGTTCAACGGCGCGGATCCCTATACCGTCTGGCAACGTCAGCGTATCTACGATTGCGTGGGGGCCTTGGCCGCGATCACGGTGCTCCTGGTCGGCAGACCGGACGATGTGGCGGCGCCGGGGTTCGGCTGGAAATCTCCGCTGGTCTGGATTTTGTTCAACGTCCCCATGGCGGCGGCCGCGTTCCATGTGGGCTGGGCGAGCATTCGAGAGCTGCGAATTCCGAATGCGTCTGTCCGCGAGCGAATCCTGTATTCGGTGCTGTCGATCGCGGTCTCGTATTGGATGTTCGCTGTGCTCGTCTCGGGGGTTTCGGTGTTCCAGGGGGAGCCGTCGAACAACCCAGCGCGTGAGTGGACAACGCTGACCTGCTCGGCCTTTGTCGTCATCACCATGCTGCTGGCTCTGCCCCTGTGGGATGTGCTGCTCGGTCGCATCGGATTGGATCGCCCCGGACGCCATTACCGCAAGCTGCATCCGTTGTGGCGCGATCTCGCCACGGCGGTACCGGAGGTTGTCCTCGTGGACGTCGCGGCCGGGGACCGCGGTGCACAGGTGCGGTTGTACCGGATGATGGTGGAAATCCGGGACGCACTCCGGCATCTGCACAGCTACATTCCCGCGGACCAGCCGATCGAGAATTCCGTTCGCGGCTATGCCCGCCAGATGTCGCATGCCGCCCGAGCCAAGGCACAGGGGTCGCTGCCGGCCACCTCGTCCGGGGCGGTCGAACGCGATCTTTCCGCGGCTCACGATCTGGCCGCGGAGCTGGACTACCTGATCGCGCTGGCACGAGCCTGGCCCAGGAGCCAGGCGTGAACTCGCCCGCGCCGCTGTGGTTGACGGTGCCGATTCTGGTGTTCGTCGGCCTCGTCACCGTCGCCCGCTGGCGGCTGGTCGACGACACCCACCCGGACCGGCTCGTCAACTGGGCGCTGACCTGGGCCCTGATCGGAGTTGCCTGCGAGGAGGCGGGGAAGGGAACGGAGTACGCGGAAGTCACCTATCGGGTGTTTCTCGCCTGCGGGATGGTGAGTCTGGTCAAGGTTTACGGTCTGGCAGCGCTGTTCGACGGGGGAGACGCGCGGGTGGCGGCCCAGCGGCAGCGGACCTATGACGTGTTCGCCGCCATCGGAGCGGTGATCGTCATGGTCACCGGTCGTCCGGCCGACCCCGCGGAAGCGGGGTTCGCGGTCCGAACGATCGTGTTGTCACTGGTTTTCTCGGCTCCGCTGGTGGCGTCTTCGATTCACGTCGCGCGGGCCTGCGTGCGCGAGGTCCGGGTTGCCGGGGCTGCGCCGCGCGAGCGCCTGACCTATGGGGCGCTGCTCGTCGCCGCGGTGTTCTGGATCTATACGGCGATCGTCTCGGCGGTCAAGGTATTCGGCGGTGGTGCGTCGGAGACGCCGGGCGCGTACTGGTCCGTGTCGTCGTGTCTGATCTTCCTGCTGGTGACCTCCATGCCGCTGATCGCGCTGATCAAAGTCCTGTTCGCGCGCGGCGGCTGGGACCGGGTCAGCCGGGTCGACCGCCGGCTGCGGCCGCTCTGGCAGGAGCTCACCGCGGTCGTACCCGAGGTCGTGCTCATCGAGCGGCAAGGGACCGACCCGGAGTCGCGGCTGTACCGCATGATGGTCGAAATCCACGACGCCCTACAGCATTTGCGCCAATACATTCCCGAAGACGAGCCTCTGGAAGGTCACGCCGGCGGGTTCGCGGATCAGATAGCGCGCGCGGCGCGCGTGAAGGCCTCCGGTGGCCTGGCTCGGCCGGCCGCGGTGACCAGCGATGCGCCGCACACCCGTGACCGCGACATGGCCGCCGAGTTCGAGCACCTGCTCGCTCTGGCCCGGGCCTGGCCCCGAGCCCAGGCCCGTGCGCTCAGCGCGGCGCCGGCGACCCGATGATCATGCTGCCGACACTGCATTCCTCGAGCTCATCCACACCCGCGGCGGCATTGAAAGCCGCGGTGTCGCCGAAACCTTGGGCGCAGGCGCCCAGGTTCATGGCGGTGGCCGCGAGGTAGAGGGTCTGCATGAGGACGCCGACGTGCTTGAGGATGCTGGCGTAGGCGACCTGTTCGTAGGTCCACATGACGCGGCCGGAGCGGGCGGCCATGATGAGCAGGACCTGCGGTTCGGCACCCTGGGACAGGGTCGCCGAGGTGGATTTCAGCAGACGGGTCACGGCGGGGGAGTCCGTGGCGGCGACGGGGCGCAGCACGTGGTCGAACGAATCGTAGTGGTACATGCCGGGTTCCAGGCCCGCCACGTTGCGCACCACGGGGTACAGCTCGAGCTCGTAGACGCCGCCGCCGGAAGGATAGGGACGGGAGAGGAGTTCTTCGCCCTCGCTGGGCACGGTGGAGCCCTTGGTGCGCGCGGTGCGGTACAGCAATTCCGACAGCTGGTCTGCGGTGATCGGGTTCGCGTCGTCGAATGCCCTGGTGGAGACCCGGTCTTCGAGGACGGCCGTGAAGCTGGGGTCGCCGGAGCGGATCGCCGCCAGGTCCGGCACGGGCAGCGCGACCGGTTCGCCGGGGTAGCTCACCTTGCGCGCGACCGGCTGCGGGAACTGGCCTTTCGCCCACTTGGTCGGGCCGAAATGCTCCCAGGTGACGGTGCGCTCACCGAGCGTGCTGCGGCGGTGGAACCACAGATCGGGCGCGCTCCAGCTGCGGGTGCGGAACTCCCGCTCCTCGGCGGAGGGGTCGGCGACGAAGAAGCCACCCCACAGCAGATCCTCGGCGAACTGGGTTTTCACAGCGATCGGCAGGGTCGAGTCGGCCGCGCCCAGGCCGTCCAGGATGGCGAGCAGCCGCGGATCGTGGATCCGCAGATCGCACCACGCCTTGGGATGCTCGAGCACGAAGCCTTCCGAATCCCGATGCAGCACCGCGAACTTCGACATGCCCGCGGCCCACGGCACGGCGGTCGGGCGCGCCGAAGGCTGCCCGAACGGTCGCAGCGTGTACAGATCGCGACCGCCGTCGCGCACCGTGACCGCGAGCCAGCCGCCGTCGGTGAGCCGATCCATCAGCCCGTTGACCTCGGCATCGCTTGCCCCGGAAGCCATTTCCGCCACCGTCGACGGACCCTGGTTCAGCGTCTTCAAGGCCTGTAGCTGGCCGGCGGCCAAGCCGGTGAGCTTGACGTTGCGCGGCGGGTTCAGCAGCACCGCGCCCGCGGGCGTGGTCAGGCAGGTGACGCCTTCGCGCAACGCGAACCGGGTCTGTTCGGGATAGGTGGCGGCGGACATGTCGAGCCTTTCGAACTACTTGGCGGCGGCGGCGAACGCGGGCGCCAGCTTGTCCAGGACGTAGGGCACCGACAGCGCGGTCGGCTGGTTCACGGCGCTGATCTCCTGCGTCGTCAGGAAGACCACCGAGCCCTTCTTCACGGCAGGCAGCTCGGCGTAACCGGGCAGCTGCCGGTACCGCTCGTCCTGGCCGGGGGCGTAGCCGGCCAGCAGCAGATCGGCGGTGACCTCGTCGACCCGCTCCGGGGACAGCGCCAGCCGGCCCTGGTTCGAGGGCAAGTCCATGAGGTTCTTCGGGATGCTCATACCCAGCTGGGTGAACACCTTGGCCGAGCCGTCATTCGGGTCGGTCAGGATCATCATCTGGGTGGCGCCGGCCAACCAGGTGCTGGCGAACGTCTTGCCCTTCAGACCGGGATTGGCCGTCGCGATCGCGGCGATCTTCGCGTCGACCCCGGCGATCACCTTGGTCGCTTCGTCCTGTTTCCGCAGCGCCTTGCCGAGAGCGGTGACCTGGTCCTGCCACGCTGTCACCGCCGCCGAGGTCAGGCCGGGCAGCGTCGGCGCGATCCGGGACAGCTCGTCGTAGGTCTTCTGATCGGCGATGAACGGGTCGGCCAGAATGAGGTCCGGCTCCAGAGCCGCCACCTGCTCGGTGATATTGCCGGTGGTGTTCAGGGCCTTGCCCGAGGCCAGCAGCTGCTGCGGCACCCACGGCGGGGTGGTCTTGGACATGACCGCCACGTTGTCGATGTAGCCGACCGGCGCGATGCCCAGCGCCAGCGTGGAATCCAGCCACTGATTGCCGAGGGCGACGATCTTCTTCGGCGTCCCTTCGACTTTGGTCTCGCCGCGGGCGTGCGTGATGGTGACCGCTTCGCCACCGGACCCGGCCTCGTCGCCCGAACCACCGCACGCGGTGATACCGAATGCGAGAGCACAGGCGACCGCTGCCACCGCCGCGCGCGCCCAGCCGTGAGACGCTCGAACAGACCTCATCCCCATACCCTTCTATAAAACTAAGTCAGCCAAGGCTAACCTATTTTGCGAGGAGGCCCTATGCCCACCCCGATCACCGTGGCGATCGCCGCCTTCTTGGCGCTCGTTCTGGTGGGGCGCTGGTGGCTGGTCAACGATCTGAACACCGATCGCCTGCTCAACCGGGCCTTCAGCTGGAACCTCGGCGGAATGCTGGTGTGGGGCATCGTGGCTCGGGCCGGGTCGGTCGGGTTGGGCGAAAAGCTGTACCTGGCGATCGCGGTACTGGGCGTAGTCAACATCTATGGACTGGGCCGGCTGCTCGACGGCGCGGACCCCGCGGGGACCTGGACGCGGCAGCGCCGCTACGACATGGTCGCGGCGGTGGCCTCCGGCCTCACGGTGTGCAGCGTGCTCGGCCTGGCCGGGGACTGGGGCAACGCGGTGTGCGGAATGCTCTGGGCCGCAAGCAATGTGGTGCTCGCGGTAGCGGCTGCCCTGATCGCGCGGGCCTCGTTGCGGGAAGTGCGCGCGCCGTCCCGGTCGCTGCGGCAGCGGCTGGCCTACGCGCTGCTGTTCACGGTCTGCCTGTACAGCGCGCTGGCCGCGCCGGTCGGCGCCGTCTGGGCCGCCCGCGGCCGGGGCGCCGGCGAACTGTCCGCCACCTGGGTCGGCGGGTCCTTTCTCTCCCTGGCCGTCCTCGTCGTCGTGCTCGCGATCCCGCTGGTGCGCGCGCTGCTGACCCGGACCGGCTGGGATTCCGCCGGACGCGGCTGCCGCCGCTTGCACCCACTGTGGTCCGACCTCACCACCGCCTTCCCGGAAGTGGTGCTCACCCCGGACAGCACCCGGCACCCCGATTCCGAACAGCGGCTCTACCGCATGACCGTCGAAATCCGCGACGCGCTACTGCAATTGAAGCCGTTCCTGCCTACTGATGACCAGCAAGCCGCTGGCGACGCCTGGCGGGTGGCGCACGCGCTGCGGGCGAAGACCAGCGGCGCGGCGCCGGTCAGCGCCACCGCCACCGCCGCCGACCCGCCCGCCGACCGCGCCGCCGAACTGGGCCGTCTCTTCGATCTGGCCCGTGACTGGCCCCAGGCCCGCACCGCCCTCAGCGTCGCCGCGGTTCGCGGGTAGCGGCGATCGTGGCTCGGGCGTGTGTCAGCAACGTTGCGGTTCGCGGGTAGCGGCGATCGTGGCTCGGGCGTGTGTCAGCGTCGCTGTGGTTCGCGGGTAGCGGCGATCGTGACCCGCGTGTGCATCAGCATCGCTGCGGTTGGCCGGTAGCGATGACCGCGGCTTGGGCGGCCGGCCACGCCGCGGTGAGTGCGAATAGGGTGCGCAATTCCGCGGTCCGGTCGGCGGGGGCCGCGATCGGACCGGACTCCGCGCTCTCGTGCGCGGGCTGACCCTGGGCCTTCGCTCGCGCCGCCGCCGCGATCCGCCGGGCGTAACCCTTGATGTCGGACCCGGGATCCGGGAGTTCCGCGGCGGCGTAGAGCCTCAGCTGGAGCAGCGCGTCGCGGATCTCGACCGTGGTGCGGTACAGCCGCAACGCCGGAGTGTCGCTGTAGGTAGCGTCCCGGGCCAGGACGACTTCCGGGACCGCGGCGGTGAGGTCCTGCCACAACGGCAGCAACCGGCGCCAGCGGCGCGAGTCCCGGTCCAGGCCCAGACGGCGCAGCAGCGCCCGCACCATCGGAATCGCGATCAGCAGGCACAGCAGGATCAGGACCAGGTACGAGATGAGCACGGAGACCGGCCCTTTGGTCGCGGTCGGCAGGCCCTGCGCGACCCGCACCACCACCGTCGCCGAGCCCACCGCGAGATACAGGCTCACCACCAGTAACGCCGCATACGCCGCGCGCTCCCGCCACGTCCCATCGGCCCGCAACTCCCGCACACAGGCGCGAACCACCACCGGACCCGCCGCGATCGTCACCAAATTACAAGCCGCCCAAGCCCATTCGGCCAGCTCGTGCAGGCCGGTCACCGCACCGAACAGAATGAGCAGCGCCGCGCCCATCGCGAACCGATCGAAGTACCGCTGCCGCCGCGCCACCAGGTCCTGATCAGCGCCGTCGAGCAACCTGGCGATTCCGTACATATTGACGATCGACAACGGGCCGAACGCCAGAAACAGATACGTCGCCCGCACCTGGCCGCAAACCCCCGCCAGGCACACAAAACACGTCATCCCCAACGCCACCCAGCACAGCGCCCGATTGAGCAGCCGATCGATGAGCTGATCGTTCACCAACCACAGTCGCCCGAGGATGATGACGGCAGTCAGCACCACCAGAAGGACAGAGATCGGGGCGGGCATGGCGGTCATCGCCGTAGACAGTAATGCGGCATCCCGGAGTGTGGGTGTCTCCGGGATGCGGCAACGGCTACAGCGCTATCACCTGTACCCTGCGGCCGGCGCCGTCGACCAAGCGGGCGATGTCCTCGGTATCCGAGGTGAGGATGGTGACAAGGCCGGGTCGGCCCAGCGCTGTCGCGCAGAGCATGGAGTCGATCGCGTACTTGTGGCCATGGAGGCCCGCGCCTGCCAGCAAGTCCGACGCGTTCAGCGCGACCTCGCGGGTCACGGGCTCCACCTCGACCCGGGACAACGTCCAAAGGAACGATGCCCGATTCATCGCGGGATGCGCGACCTCGACCAGCACCGCGGCGGAGGTGACTACGGGAAAACCTTCATCACGCGCCGCCGCCAGCCACACACCGACCTCGCGATCACGCCGAATAGCGCGACCGAGCCCTTCGCTGTCCAGCACCAGAGTCATGCCGCACCCGCCTCCCGCGCGGCCTCGCCCCGTAGGATCGCCGTCTTCTTGGCGACCTCCTCGGCGTCGAACGGGCCCGTCGCCTCCTCGATCGAGTCGACCAGCTCCGAAAGCAGAGCACGGTTCAGCGCTCGTACAGTCGCCTCCTCGATGAACTTCGAAACCCCGCGCTTGCCGACACGTTGCCGCACCGCCTCGTAGGTTCCGATGGTGAACGACACGCTGATGCTGCGCGCAGGCCCCTCGCCCGGCATGAACTGAACGTCTACACCTGGATTCGCCATGCCGGAAGTTTAACAAAAGTTTTGCCAAAACCACGGCCAGTTTTCGCCCGGACGAAGCTGGAGCAGCAGGGAGCCTGGTGCCCCCGCTGACGCTCGCACCCAACGCGCCGCTGATGCGCACCTACCGCGCCGCCGGAGCTGGGCGATCCCTCCGGCCTGGCCTGTGAGAGGCCTGCGGGACTGTGCCTCCGCAGGGGAATCGCGGTAGCTATGCGCGGCAGTCTGATCTGAATCGGGTTAGACTGCGCCGACTTTCAGCTGTTCAGGGATGGGAAGCCTGTGTGAAGACGTCAAGGGACTGGGGCATCGAGTGGATCGAGAGCCTGAAATGGTTGGTGATCGCGTCCTCGATCACACTGGTTGCGTTCTTCCTCATTGCCGCATTGCTCTTGCGATTCACGGGCTGGGGTCGCCAGTTCTGGTCGGTCAGCGGTAAGTACTTCGTCGGCCGCAACAGCTGGCGCACGCTGGTGTTCGTCGCATTGCTGATCACGCTGTCCGTGGCCGTAGTCCGGCTGAGCGTGCTGTTCACCTACTGGTCCAACGACTTGTTCACCTCGCTGCAGGGCGGGGCGTCGGCGGTTGCGGGGAAGGTGAAAGCCCCCGATCAGGCGACGGCCGACGCGGCATCGGCCGAGCTCGCGATAGCGGAGAGCGCGTTCTGGGACGCGATGATTCTGCTGGGCGTACTCGCCGGACTCTGGATCGTGGGCCAGCTGCTCACCTACTACGCCCAGCAGGCCTTCGATATTCGGTGGCGGCTGTGGCTGACCGACCATGTCACCTCTGATTGGCTGCGCGATCGCGCCTATTACCGCGGCCGGTTCATCGACGAAACGATCGACAACCCGGATCAACGTATCCAGCAGGACATCACCACTTTCGTGACGCAATCACGTTTCCTGGCGCTGGGGGCGGTGGAGGCGGTGGTTTCGGTCGTTTCCTTCACCAAGGTGCTCTGGGACCTGTCCGGTCCGCTGAATGTGTTCGGGATCGAGATCCCCAGGGCGATGCTGTTCATCGCCCTGACCTACGTGCTGCTGGCGACCGTCATCGCCTTCTGGATCGGCCGGCCGCTGATCCGGCTCAACTTCATCTACGAGAAGGCGACCGCGAATTTCCGCTATGCGCTGGTGCGGTTGCGGGACAACGCGGAGAACGTGGCCTTCTATCAAGGTGAAGGCGTTGAGAAGCGCGGCCTGATCACCCGATTCGCTGCGGTGATCAAAGCGTTCTGGGGCATCGTTTACCGGAAGCTGCAGTTCCTGGGCTGGAACTTCACCGTCACTCAGTCCTCCGTTGCCATTCCCTATCTGGTGCAGGGGCCACGCTTGTTCGCCGGCGAGATCACGCTGGGCGGAGTGACCCAGACCACGGCGGCGTTCCGGGAGATTCACGATTCCCTGTCCTTCTTCCGAAACGCGTACGACGACTTCGCCGAGTACCGGGCGTCGCTGATGCGTCTCGACGGACTGCTGATCGCGTCCGACCAATCGCGGGAACTGCCGAAGATCACGATGAGCGACGCGCCCGCAGCGATCGAGCTCGATCAGGTCGATGTGCGCAAGCCCGACGGCGAGCTGCTCATCGAGGATCTGACCCTCCGGATGACGCCCGGTGACGCACTGGTCGTCAAGGGCCCCTCGGGCAGCGGCAAAACCACCCTGTTGCGGACGCTCGGGCAGTTGTGGCCGTTCATGGACGGCGAGATCGGGCGTCCGCAAGGCAACGACACGCTGTTCCTGTCGCAGATTCCCTATCTGCCGCTCGGTGACCTGCGCACCGCCGTCGAGTACCCGGCCGACCCGGACACCATCAGTGACGACGAGTTGCGTCGAACCCTGGGCCAAGTCCACCTCGCGCATCTGGCGGACCGGCTCGACGAGGAAGCCGACTGGGCCAAGATTCTGTCCCCCGGTGAGCAGCAGCGCTTGGCCTTCGCGCGGATCCTGCTGATCAAGCCCAAGGTGGTCTTCCTCGACGAAGCTACGTCGGCGGTGGACGAAGGGCTGGAGTACATGCTGTACAACCTGATCCGCACCGAGGTCCCGGACACCATGGTGGTCAGCGTCGCGCATCGCAGCACCGTCGACCAGCACCACACCCAGCGGCTGGAACTCGAGGGCAACGGCCCGTGGAACCTCGAGCCGGTGGCTGCCGAGCAGTAAAGCCGTGAACTCAGCCCAGGCCGACCCCCGATTTGGGTCGACCTGGGCTTTCCCCTACACTAGACCGGTTGCCTGCGGGAGCTATGCCCGCGATTCGGCCGCGAACCCCCAGCAGTTGGGTCCGAGTTTGCTTGCTCAGACCGCTGAAACCGCTGGCAGGCGCGCGTTCGGGTGGCACATGACCATGCCCGTCGGGTCGGCAATCCGGCGCGGCTTATACGTCCAGGTCAAGGAGGCTGAAGTGATTCAGCAGGAGTCGCGCTTGCGCGTCGCCGACAACACGGGTGCGAAGGAAATTCTTTGCATCCGCGTGCTCGGTGGCTCGTCGCGCCGCTATGCCGGTATCGGCGACATCATCGTCGCCACCGTGAAAGACGCTGTCCCCGGTGGCAACGTCAAGAAGGGTGAGGTCGTCAAGGCCGTCATCGTGCGCACCGTCAAGGAGCGCCGTCGCCCGGATGGCTCGTACATCAAGTTCGACGAGAACGCCGCCGTTCTCATCAAGCCGGACAACGATCCGCGCGGCACGCGCATCTTCGGCCCGGTCGGCCGCGAGCTGCGTGAGAAGAAGTTCATGAAGATCGTCTCGCTGGCTCCGGAGGTGCTCTGACATGAAGGTGCACAAGGGTGACACCGTTCTCGTCATCTCGGGCAAGGACAAGGGCGCGAAGGGCAAGGTCATTCAGGCCTACCCCGCGACCGGCAAGGTCCTCGTCGAAGGCGTGAACCGTATCAAGAAGCACGTTGCCAACTCCGCCAACCAGCGCGGCGCCTCCTCGGGCGGCATCGTGACCCAGGAAGCCCCGATCCAGGTCTCCAACGTGATGGTCGTGGATTCGGATGGCAACCCCACTCGCGTCGGTTACCGCACCGACGAGGAGAGCGGCAAGCGGGTCCGGATCTCCCGTAAGAACGGGAAGGACATCTGACATGACCTCCACTGAGAACAAGGTTCAGCCTCGCCTGAAGGAGCGCTACCGCGCCGAGATCAAGGACGCGCTGAACAGCGAGTTCGATTACGCCAACGTGATGCAGATCCCGGGCGTGGTCAAGGTTGTCGTGAACATGGGTGTCGGCGACGCCGCCCGGGACGCGAAGCTGATCAACGGCGCCGTCAAGGATCTGGAACTGATCACCGGTCAGAAGCCCGAGATCCGCAAGGCCACCAAGTCGATCGCGCAGTTCAAGCTGCGTGAGGGCATGCCCATCGGCGCGAAGGTCACCCTGCGTGGCGATCGCATGTGGGAGTTCCTGGATCGTCTGGTCTCCATCGCGCTGCCCCGTATCCGCGACTTCCGCGGCCTGTCGCCGAAGCAGTTCGACGGCAACGGCAACTACACGTTCGGCCTGAGCGAGCAGTCGATGTTCCACGAGATCGACGTGGACTCCATCGACCGCCCGCGCGGTATGGACATCACCGTGGTCACCACCGCGACCAACAACGAAGAAGGCCGCGCGCTGCTCAAGCACCTCGGCTTCCCGTTCAAGGAGAACTGAGCACATGGCTAAGAAAGCACTGGTCAACAAGGCCAACGCCAAGCCGAAGTTCGCGGTCCGCGCCTACACGCGCTGCCAGAAGTGCGGTCGCCCGCACGCGGTGTACCGCAAGTTCGGCCTGTGCCGTGTCTGCCTGCGCGAGATGGCCCACAAGGGCGAGCTCCCGGGCGTGCACAAGAGCTCCTGGTGAGCCCGCGCTCCTTGTGAGCGCGCAGAGGTAATACATAGATCAGGGACCCGAGCCACCCGGCTCGGGTCCCTGATCTGCGTTCGGTAACGAACGGTTCTGTTCGCCGATCTTTCGTTGGGTGGGAACCAACTGATGGAGGATCAAATGAACCGTCTCGCAACCAAATTCGTTGTCGCTACTGCCGCCGCGGCGATCATGGGCGCCGGCGCGGCGCCGGCGGTCGCCGCGCCCGTGGCTGTCGCGCCGGCCGTAGCCCCGGTCGCCGATTCCGGCTCCTCAGGCACAGGCTCCGCCGTCATCGACTTCCCGTTGGGCATCCTCAAGGTCATCCTGTGTGGTGCGTGGGGCAGCACCCAGCCGCACCCGAACCCCATGTGCCGCTGAGCGCATAACGACGTGGGCGCGGACTCTTCGGAGTCCGCGCCCACGGGTATTTCGGGGCCGTCGGGTCAAACTGGCATCACGGTAAGAAACGGGTCAAGGTCCTTGAAGTCGTCGACATTGGACGTGAACAGGGGAAGGTCGTTCGTCGAAGCGATGGCGGCGATCATCAAATCCATCCGTCGTGGTTTGGGATTTCGCCCGGATGTGGCTACGAGCTTTGCCATGGACGTGAAGCGCCGCGCCGCGTCGGTACAGAGCGGAAGCGCGGTGAAGTCGTGCTCGACCATCAACAGTCGTTCTGTACGTATGGCCAGGGCCGCAGGCGTGGCCGCGACCGCGATCCCCATGCCGAGCTCGGTGAGAGTGACCGTGCTGATGTAGGCCTTGGACGGGAGAAGCGCAGTGTCGATGTCCGCGAGGTCGATGAGCACGCACGTATCGAGTAGTCCGCTAGGGTGCCGGGTCGTCGATTTGCTCTCAGTCATCGAAGCGGTCCTCCCCGAATATCGCGTCGATCTCGGCTCGTTCCTCAGCCCCGGTGGCGGTGCGGCCGATCCGGGCCAGTCGCGCTTTGAGCTCGTCCACCGATACGCCGTCCGGGCTGGAAGATACAGGGCGTAGTTCGCCGACAGGTCGGCCGTTGCGTGTGATGACGAAGTCCTCGCCGGCTTCCAGCGCGTCCATCACGCCCGCGCTGCCATTCCGGAGCTCCGCCTGCGTAATCTTCCTCGTCATCTCTCAAATATAGCAACGCTTGCTATCTGATGCTATCGGCCGGTATTCGTCAGGCCGGATTCGCCGCCAAGGCGAATCCCGAGGGCATCAGGAGCATGGGTGCTTTCGGCAGGTCGATTCGGCGGGGCGTGTCGCCGAAGACGAAGACGCGCAGGACCGCGAAGCGCAGGACGCCGGCCAGTGCGGAGGCGCTGAGGTAGACGGCCTGCTGGGTCCAGATGTTCGGGTGGGCGCAGAGCAGGGGGAGGAGCAGCATCGCGGCGCTGGTCACCGCGTACGCGGCCGCGGCGGTGGCCGCGGATTGCAGGTGCTGACGCCAGTCGGCGGGTTCGCGGGTGGTGAAGGTGAAGCGGGCGTGCAGGTGGGTGCCGAGCAGAGTCGAGGCGATAGTGATCAGGGCATTGGCGAGCGCGAAGGGGAGGGCGAGTCCGAGCAGGGTGACGGCGACGCTGGAGAGCAGGCCGTTGCTGCCGCCCACCGCGGCGTAGCGCAGAAAGGACGCGACGGGACCGGAGCCGGTCAGCAGGCTGCGTAGGGGGCGGTCCATCGGTTTCTCCTCATCGGGTCGAGCCGCGCTGCGGCATGCCGATCACACTATACGTAGATGTATACGTATACAAGACTCGCAGGTGGGAGCCGTGATGGCGGCTTCGGGAAGGCCGTTGTGTGGGAGCGGAGGCAGCTACTTCTTGGACGGCACGGCCGGATGAAATTCACCGGCGCCGGATCGCCAGGGGTCGGATTTGGCGGCTAGCTGGGCTTTGCATACACTAGAGCGGTTGTCTGGGCACATCTGTGTCCGCAGTTGGCTGGGGTAGTCGCTACCTCGTGCCCCGCGGGCGGCCCGGATACCGAGAACTCTCTTTTCAGGGCTCTCATCCGGTCGGCAACTGTCGGCCGGAACATCCGAATTGCTGTAGGCCCACCATCAGCTCCGGCTTGGACATCTGTCCTGGCGCAACGGCGCAGGTGCTGTATGGGAACCGTAGCGAGAAAGGTGTCAAGGTCTAACTCATGACCATGACTGATCCGATCGCAGACTTCTTGACGCGTCTGCGCAACGCCAACTCGGCGTACCACGATCAGGTGAAGGCTCCGCACTCGAAGCTCAAGGCGAATGTCGCCGAGATCCTCAAGCGCGAGGGCTACATCGCCGATTACCGTGTCGAGGACGCCCCGGTCGGCAAGACGCTGATCGTCGACCTCAAGTACGGCCCGAGCCGTGAGCGCTCCCTCCAGGGTGTGCGTCGCGTCTCCAAGCCCGGTCTGCGTGTGTACGCGAAGTCCACCAACCTGCCCAAGGTGCTCGGCGGCCTCGGCGTGGCGATCATCTCCACGTCCACCGGTCTGCTCACCGACCGTCAGGCCAAGCAGCAAGGCGTGGGCGGCGAAGTCCTCGCCTACGTCTGGTAAGGGAGGTAGGACAAATGTCGCGTATTGGTAAGAAGCCCATCGCAATTCCTGCCGGCGTCGAGGTGACCATCGACGGCCAGAACGTTGCGGTCAAGGGCCCCAAGGGCACCCTGACCCTCGTTGTCGCCGAGCCGATCACCATCGCCAAGGGCGAGGACGGCCAGCTCGAGGTCGTTCGCCCGGACGACCAGCGGCAGAACCGCTCGCTGCACGGCCTGACCCGTACCCTGGTCGCCAACATGATCGAAGGCGTCACCAAGGGCTACGAGAAGAAGATGGAAATCTTCGGTGTCGGTTACCGTGTGGCCGCCAAGGGCTCGAACCTCGAGTTCGCCCTCGGCTACAGCCACCCGGTGCCGATCGAGGCTCCGGAAGGCATCACCTTCGCGGTGGAATCGCCCACCAAGTTCTCCGTGTCCGGAATCGACAAGCAGAAGGTCGGTCAGATCTCCGCTGTCATTCACGGACTGCGTAAGCCCGACCCGTACAAGGGCAAGGGCATCCGCTACGCCGGCGAGGTCGTTCGCCGCAAGGTCGGAAAGACGGGTAAGTGATCATGGCGCAAACCGAAAATCAGATTGCCAAGCGCAAGCCGCGCGGCAAGGACGCCTCGACTGCGCGTCGTCTGTCGAAGACCCGCCGTCACTTCCGTCTGCGCAAGAAGGTCGAAGGCACCACCGAGCGTCCGCGCCTGGTGGTCAACCGCTCCGCGCGGCACCTGCACGCTCAGCTCGTGGACGACAGCGTCGGCAAGACCCTTGCCTACGCTTCGACCATCGAAGCCGATGTGCGTGCCGTGGACGGCGACAAGTCGGCCAAGAGCAAGAAGGTCGGCGAGCTGATCGCCGCCCGCGCCAAGGCCGCCGGTGTCGAGGCCGTCGTGTTCGACCGTGGTGGTCACGACTACCACGGCCGCATCGCGGCGCTGGCCGATGCCGCTCGTGAAGCGGGGTTGAAGTTCTGATGACTGCAAACATGAACGAAGGGAACGTCTGATGCCGGGACGTCAACGGCGTGACGGCGGCAACGGACCCGCCGGACAGCAGAATGGTGCCGCCGGTGGTGGCGACAACCAGCGTGGTGGCGGCCGTGACCGTCGTGGCGGCAACGACCGCCGCGATCAGCAGGCCGACAAGAACCAGCTCGAGCGCGTCGTAGCGATCAACCGCGTCTCCAAGGTCGTGAAGGGTGGTCGTCGCTTCAGCTTCACCGCCCTCGTGATCGTCGGCGACGGCAACGGTCTGGTCGGCGTCGGCTACGGCAAGGCCAAGGAAGTTCCCGCGGCCATCCAGAAGGGTGTCGAAGAGGCTCGCAAGAACTTCTTCCGCGTCCCGATGATCGGCTCCACCGTCACCCACCCGGTTCAGGGTGAGGCGGCGGCCGGTGTGGTCATGCTGCGTCCGGCTTCGCCGGGTACCGGTGTGATCGCCGGTGGCGCGTGCCGTGCCGTGCTGGAATGCGCCGGTATCCATGATGTCCTGGCCAAGTCGCTGGGTAGCGACAACGCCATCAACGTCGTGCACGCGACGGTTGCTGCGCTGAAGATGCTGCAGCGTCCGGAAGAGGTCGCGGCGCGCCGTGGCCTGCCGCTCGAGGATGTTGCCCCTGCGGGCATGCTGCGTGCGCGCGCTCTGGCCGCTGGAGGTGGCAAGTAATGGCACAGCTCAAGGTGACCCAGATCAAGTCCACGATCGGCGCCAAGGCGAACCAGCGTGACAGCATGCGCACGCTCGGCCTGCGTAAGATCCGGCAGACCGTGGTTCGCGAGGACACCCCGCAGAACCGTGGCCTGATCAACGTCGTGCGCCACCTCGTAACAGTTGAGGAGGTCTAAGCATGACCATCAAGATTCATCACCTGCGTCCGGCCCCCGGCGCCAAGACCGACAAGACCCGTGTGGGTCGCGGTGAAGGCTCCAAGGGCAAGACCGCGGGCCGTGGTACCAAGGGCACCAAGGCGCGCAAGAACGTTCCGGCCGCCTTCGAGGGTGGGCAGATGCCGCTGCACATGCGGCTGCCCAAGCTCAAGGGCTTCACCAACCGGAATCGTGTCGAATACCAGGTCGTCAATGTCTCGGCCATCGCCAAGCTGTTCCCGCAGGGCGGCGAGGTCGGCAAGGCCGAGCTCGTGGCTGCCGGCGCGGTTCGCAAGAACCAGCTGGTGAAGGTCCTCGGCGACGGTGAGATCGGCGTGGCGGTCCAGGTGACCGCCGACAAGGTGACCGGCTCCGCCAAGGAGAAGATCACCGCGGCCGGTGGCACTGTCACCGAACTGGGCTGACGGTACTCTGCAATTAGCAAGTGGCACCGGACGAGTTAGAGCTCGTCCGGTGCCACTGTTAGAGTTCCACGTATTGCCTGCCAAGCCCCGTCATGGTGTTAAGCCGTGGCATGACCATGTCGTTCGCCAGGAGGATCTGTGCTTTCCGCCTTCGTATCGGCCTTCCGGACTCCGGACTTACGGCGGAAGATCCTCTTCACGCTGGGGTTGATCGCGCTGTACCGTCTCGGTGCCGCGCTGCCGTCCCCCGGCGTGGATTACCAAGCGGTGCAGGAATGTATCGATCTGGTTTCCGGTGGTGATTCCGCCGGCATCTACCAGCTGATCAACCTGTTCTCCGGTGGTGCGCTGCTGCAGTTGTCGGTCTTCGCGATCGGCATCATGCCTTACATCACCGCCAGCATCATTATTCAGCTGCTGACTGTCGTCATCCCGCGGTTCGAGGAACTGCGAAAAGAAGGCCAATCCGGCCAGACCAAGATGACGCAGTACACGCGCTACCTGTCTATCGCGTTGGCGATTCTGCAGGCCACCGGCCTGGTCGCGCTCGCCGCGCGCGGCCAGCTGCTGCAAGGCTGCCAGCAGGACATCCTCGCCGATACCTCGATCTTCGGCATGATCATCATCGTGCTGGTCATGACCGCCGGTGCGGCCCTGGTCATGTGGTTCGGCGAGCAGATCACCGAGCGCGGCGTCGGCAACGGTATGTCGCTGCTGATCTTCGCCGGTATCGCCGCGCGTATCCCCAGTGAGGGCAAGAACATCCTGGACAGCCGCGGTGGCCTGGTCTTCGGCCTGGTCTGTGTGGCCGCGCTGGCCATCATCGCCGCGGTGATCTTCGTCGAACAGGGTCAGCGCCGGATCCCGGTCCAGTACGCCAAGCGCGTGGTGGGCCGCAAGATGTACGGCGGCTCCTCGACCTACCTGCCGTTGAAGGTGAACCAGGCCGGCGTCATCCCGGTGATCTTCGCGTCGTCGCTGCTGTACCTGCCGAACCTGGTGGCGCAGCTGACCTCGTCGACGAACAACCCGGATCCGAGCTGGTGGCAGGACATCATCCAGAAGTACCTGGTGAATCCGGGCAACCCGGTCTACATCGCCATCTACTTCGGCTTGATCGTCTTCTTCACCTACTTCTACGTGGCGATCACCTTCAACCCGGAGGAACGCGCCGACGAGATGAAGAAGTTCGGTGGGTTCATCCCCGGGTATCGTCCCGGTAAGCCGACCGCCGACTACCTGAATTTCGTGTTGAGCCGCATCACCCTGCCCGGCTCGCTCTACCTCGGCCTCGTGGCCGTGCTTCCCAACCTGTTCCTGGATATCGGCAACTCCGGTGGCATGCAGAATCTCCCGTTCGGCGGCACCGCGGTGCTGATCATGGTGAGCGTCGGCCTGGACACCGTGAAGCAGATCGAGTCCCAGCTGATGAATCGAAATTACGAAGGGTTCCTCAAGTGAGAGTTGTACTGCTCGGTCCGCCGGGTGCCGGCAAAGGTACTCAGGCCGATCTCCTGTCGGACAAGCTTGGTGTCCCGCACATCTCCACCGGGGACCTGTTCCGCGCCAACATCTCCCAGCAGACCGCGCTGGGCCGCGAAGCGCAGAAGTACATGGACGCGGGCGACCTGGTCCCCAGCGATGTCACCAACCGCATGGTCGAGGCCCGGGTGAACGAGCCCGACGCGGCCAACGGCTTCATTCTCGACGGCTACCCGCGCACGGTCGATCAGGCCGACGCGCTGGAGAAGATCCTCGGCGACATGAACTCGAAGCTGGACGCCGTGCTGTGCTTCGTCGTGGCCGAGGACACCGTGGTCGAGCGCATGCTGGCCCGGGGCCGCGGCGACGACAACGAGGGTGTCATCCGCAACCGGCTGCGCGTGTACCGCGAGGAGACCGAGCCGCTGCTGACGCACTACGACGGTCTCGTCGTGTCCGTCGACGGTGTCGGTGAGGTCGATGACGTGAACGCCCGCGCGCTTCGGGCTCTGGGGCACTGACCTGATGGTCTTCGGCCGCAAGTCCAAGAAGGTGGTGCCGTTCCGCACCCCCGGTGAACTCGACGCCATGGCGGCGGCGGGCGCGATTGTCGGTCGCGCCCTCGTCGCCGTGCGCGAGGCCGCCAAGCCCGGGGTGTCCACCCTGGAGCTGGACGAAGTGGCCGAGCAGCTCATCCGCGACGCGGGTGCGGTGCCGTCCTTCAAGGGCTACCACGGGTTCCCGGGCTCGATCTGCTCGTCGGTGAACGACCGTATCGTGCACGGGATTCCGAACGCCGACGACGTCCTCGTCGAGGGCGATCTGGTCTCCATCGACTGCGGCGCGATTCTGGACGGCTGGCACGGCGATTCGGCGTGGACCTTCGGCGTCGGCGCCATCATCGAGGCCGACCGGCTGCTGAGCGAGGCCACCAAGCTGTCGATGGAAGCCGGCATCGCGGCGATGCTTCCGGGCAATCGCCTCACCGATGTCTCGCACGCCATCGAACTCGGCACCCGCGCGGCCGAGGAACTGCACGGCCGCTCCTACGGCATCGTCGACGGCTACGGCGGTCACGCCATCGGCCGCGAAATGCACATGGACCCGTTCCTGTCGAACGAGGGCGCGCCCGGCAAGGGCCCGAAACTCGTGGTGGGCTCGGTGCTCGCGATCGAACCGATGCTGACCCTGGGCACCACCCAGTCCAAGGTCCTCGAAGACGACTGGACCGTGGTAACCCTCGACGGTTCCCGCTCCGCGCACTGGGAACACACCG
The DNA here is from genome assembly GCF_040681285.1 of Nocardia sp. NPDC051832. Taxonomy (NCBI): domain Bacteria; kingdom Bacillati; phylum Actinomycetota; class Actinomycetes; order Mycobacteriales; family Nocardiaceae; genus Nocardia; species Nocardia sp. NPDC051832. The sequence continues at coordinate 441,093 of NZ_JBFAYL010000001.1, read as the reverse complement.
TCGCGGTCACCGAGGACGGCCCGCGCATCCTCACGCTGCGCCCGGAGTAGCCACTCCCGCTTGCACTTCCACGCGCCCCCGAACCCGCAAGGGTCCGGGGGCGCGATTTCGTATCAAGTGCCGCCGATTCCCTGGAAGTGGTATCCATGGCTATCCTACCTTGGTAGCATTCAAAGTATGAAGTTGAGTGTGAGTCTGTCAGAAGAAGACGTGGCGGCGCTCGATGCGGAAGTTTGCCGCTCGGGCTTGCCGGGGCGTTCGGCGGCCGTGCAGAAGGCGATCGAACTACTGCGCAGTCGTGCGTTGGAGGACGCCTACGAGCAAGCGTGGGACGAGTGGGAATCCTCCGGTGAGGACTCGGTCTGGGCTGCAACCGCCGATGACGGGCTGGCCTGATGCGGCGCGGAGATCTCGTGCTGGTCGACCTGGATCCGGTACGCGGTAACGAAGTGAGCAAAACTCGCCCCGCTGTTGTGGTCAGTAACGACGGGGCGAACCGTCGGGCGGCCCAACTGGGCCGTGGCGTGATTACGGTCGTGCCGATTACCAGTAATACCGAGAAAGTCTTCCCGTTCCAGGTCCTGCTGGAGGAGGTCGCCGGCCTGAAGGTCACCTCTAAGGCTCAGGCTGAGCAGGTGCGTTCGGTATCTGTCGAGCGGGTTGGGCGAACGTTGGGTCGGTTGTCGCCCATGCAGGTGACAGAGGTGGATCGAGCACTGCGCCTGCATTTGAGTCTCTGAGCGGCCCGTCGTGTTTCAGGGGTGGCCGGTCGGAAAGAGGATGGGGCTCAACAGGTATGCGGTGCGTTCCGGGCTGGGCGGGTTCGACAACCGGGGGACGATGGCGGCGCGCAGGTCGTCGATCAAGGACGTCACCTCGTCTGGGGCGAGCCAGACGGCGTGCTGCCGGTAACCGACGAGATCGGCTGCAGGGTCGGCTTTTTCGGTGTCGAGGTAGGCGTTGAACTCGGCCAGCAGTGTCGCCATGGCGGCGGCGAAGATCTGGCGGTGATCCGCGGCGGTGGCGGTGGCCACCTGGTCGGGGTCGATGACGGCACGTTCCCGCCGCAGCCGGTAGGTGCGCTCGACCGCGCCACGGACGCGCTGTTCCTCGGAGATCTCCAGAATCCCACCGGCGCTGAGCAATTCGACGTGCCGGTAGACGGTGGCCTTCGAGACGTCGGGCAGGCGGGTGCAGAGCTGGCCGGTGGTCAGGGCTTGCCCGCCGGACAGGGCGTGCACGATGCGCAGTCGCACCGGATGGGCGAGCAGCTCCACAGTGTCCATTCCCTTATGTTCTCATCTCTGATACCTTTCTCAAAGTTGAGAATAATGAGTGGAGGACAGATGGACACGCCGACTATCGAGTGGCAGCCCGCCGACTACGCGGACCCGGCGACCTTCGAGGAATGGGAGGTGACGCTCGGGGCCGGGGAGTACCCGGTGCCGGGCACGGTGACCATGCCGCGGGGCGCGGGGCCGCGTCCGGCCGTGGTGCTGCTGGCCGGTGGGGGACCGTTCGACCGTGACGCGACGGTCGGGCCGAACAAGTCGCTGAAGGACATCGCCTGGGGCCTGGCTACGCGTGGCATCGCGGTGCTGCGCTTCGACAAGGTCACCATGGTGCACCCTGAGGCGTTCTGGGCGAGTAGCCCCACGATGGCCGATGAGTATGTGCCGTACGCGGTCTCGGCGATCGAGCTGCTGTCCGGATTGCCGGGCGTGGACCAGGTGTTCGTGGTGGGGCACAGCATGGGCGGAAAGGCTGCGCCGCGGGTGGCCGCGGCGGCCCCGGCGGTGGCCGGGCTGGTGATCCTGTCGGGCGACACCCAGCCGATGCAGTGGTCCATGGTCCGGGTGGTCCGGCATCTGACCGAGGTCGACCCGGAGTCGGCCGCGGCGCTGCCGCCGGTGCAGACGGTCATCGAGCAGGCGAAAAGGGTGGACAGTCCGGAACTTTCGCGTGCCACGCCGCCGGAAGACCTGCCGTTCGGCGCGCCGGGGTCCTACTGGCTGGACCTTCGCTCCTACGATCCGGTCGCGACCGCGGCGGCGCTGGACACACCGATGTTCATCGCGCAGGGCGGACGCGACTACCAGGTGACGGTGGCCGATGATCTGGCCGGTTGGCAGGCGGGCCTGGCGGATCGATCCGACGTGACGATCCGGGTCTACGAGGCGGACGACCACATGCTCTTTCCCGGCGGCGGACCCTCGCTGCCCGCCGATTATGCCCGGCCGCAGCACGTCGACCCGGAGCTGATCGCGGATATCGCCGACTGGGTGACGACCGTTCGGAATCATTGATTACGTCGCGCGATTGCCCTGAAGTCCGTATGTCCTGCAATGATCTCGAGGGTGGAGCTTCGTTTCGGGATTCAGCTGGCGCCGGTGGCGGAGGAACTACTGCGGATTCGGGAGATGGCTCGATTCGCGGATCGCGAGGGCCTGGAGCTACTCGGGATCCAGGATCATCCCTACTCCGGGCCGTTGGCGGATACGTTCGCGGTGATCGCGACGGTGCTCGCCGAGACTTCCGGGCTACGGGTGTTCCCGGACGTGGCGAGCCTGCCGATGCGCGGGGCGGCGATGCTCGGAAAGCAGGCTGCCACACTGGATTTGCTCAGCAACGGACGTTTCGAGCTGGCGCTGGGCGCCGGCGCGTTCTGGCCCGCGATCACGGCCATGGGCGGGCCCCGACGATCGAATCCCGAAGCGCTGCAAGCGCTCGAGGAGGCCACCGCCGTGATTCGGGCGATGTGGAAACCTGGTGCCAAGGCTGAGGTTCCTGGCGACTACTACGCTGTGCACGGTGTGCAGTCCGGGCCCGCTCCCGCACATCCGGTCGGGATCTGGTTCGGCAGTGTCGGACCCAAGGCCAACGCTTTGACCGGCCGGATCGCCGATGGGTGGGCCGCGCCGATCCCGCACTACCTTCCCTACGAGAAATGGGAAGGGGCGCAACACCTTATCTCCGCGTCGGCCATCGACGCGGGGCGGGATCCGGGCTCCGTTGCCCGTATGGCGCAGCTGGTGGGGCACATCACCGAGTCGCCCGGTCCGGTGACGCTGCGCGGCGAGGAACCGATTCGCACCGACGCCGCGGGCTGGGCCCGCATTCTGGCCGATCTCGCCGTCGAGACCGGCTTCGACACCTTCGTGTACTGGCCGGAAACCGCTGACGATACCCAGCTGCGACGCTGGATCGGTGACGTCGTTCCTTACACCCGCGCCCTCTGCGCCTGACCCGAGTTGCTCGGTCGTGCAGTGGGTTTCGAAACCTCCTGGACTCGGTCGGTGAACTTTGACGATGCACCGACCGTATGTCCGGGGCGGGGGTGGCCGCGTGAGTAGGGAACTACTCGAATTCAGTTGGAGCGCTGCGCGGTTGCGGGTTTGCTAGACCCGGCGTCGACGCCAGGAACGGCCACCGCCGGTCCGCGCGGCGCTGCCGATACCGGCCAAATGCAGGGCGGCGAGCAGCAATCCGAGGGTGATCAGCGTGTGGTCGTTGATGGAGCCGATGGTTTCATCGACGAGATCGAGCAGCAGTGCGAGCCCGAATGCGACAGCGGCGGCAATAGCCAACATGGGAACCTCCTGTGGTTACCGGACTAATACCCGCCGCCGCCGGTCCCAATCGCACGAATTGACCGACCGGACAGTTACTGTTCGGGCCGTCCGGCCTTGCGGAAGAACAGCACGTGGTCGTGATCGATCAGCGGCATGGTCTTGCGGACCTGACGGATGCCGCCGGCGGGGAGATAGGTCAGATTGGCGAAGGAGTGTGTGTTGCCGAAGGCCGAGCGCAGCTTGGTCTCGGTCGCGCCGTTCGCGCCGTAGGCGGCGAGAACGCCGAAGTCCAAGGGACCCAAGGGTTCATCGAGGGCCGAGGCCGGGCCGGCGGGCAGGCCGAGGGCGGCGTACTGGGTGGGCTTGCCGTGCTCGTAACGGCATAGCTCGTAGGAGGAGTTCGCCGTCGCGGTCACGCTCAGCACCGGCCACTTGGCCGAAAGATGCAGGGCCAGCGGGTTTTTGCCGACCGGGGTGAGTTCCCAGTTCATGCTCATGACGGTGACCCAGCCACCATAGGACATCTCGATCAGCACCACGTCGTCACCCAGGGTGCGGTCGGTGTTGAACTCGGGATCACCCATCCGCCAGTCTTTTTCGTCGGCGTTGAGGTAGGTGGCGCTGTCCACGAGCTGGATGTCGTCGGCCGCGAAGGCCGCGATGATCTCGGCGCGGATCTGCGCGATGGCGTCGCGGTCGGCGCAGCGCACGCCGAGCGCGCCGAAAGTGGGCCCGATCTCCACGGGCGCCGACGGCGGGTCCGGATCCTCGCCCGGCGCCATTGGGCGTAAGCCGACCAGCGCCAGCCGCCAGTTGATCTCCTCGACGGTGGACAGGTCGCCGGAGGTCTTGCGCAGGATCTGCTGCTGGGTCAGCCGTCCGGCCTGCTCCAGGGTGCGGCACTCCAGTTCCAGCAGCGCGTTGTAGGACTTCGGAGTGAGATCCAGATCGCGGATTCCACAGGCGCGCAAGCGGATCGCCATCCCGGTAGAGGTGAAGGCGGCGTACCGCTCGCGGTACATCGACAGCGCTTGCTTGCGGGACCGGCCGACCATCAGGGTGCGCAGCAGCGTGCTCAAGCTCTGTAGGTACTTGCCCGCCAGCTCCGGATTGGTCGCCGCCAGTTCACTTCTGATGCGTGCCGCCGCTTCGGTGGCGGCGACGGCGGCCTCTTGATCGAGGCGGCCCAGCCAGACCCCGCACTTGCCGAGGCAGTCGGCGCACATGCCCGCGACATACGAATCTGTCTGCGCGGCTTGGAGATACACCGCGCACGCGCTCTTGATGGTGCTGGTGGCCAATTCGCGGCGGCTGGTCGCGCGGGTGACCTGCTCGAAGACCCGCAGCGCCTCCTGCAATTCTCCGGCAGACCGGGCGGAGACGTTCCCGTTGGCGAACCAGTGCAGTCGCAAACCGACCGCTTCCTGGGACGGGGACAACGCCTCGATGGTGCGGTCGCGGCGCGCGTTTTTGTCGGTCTTCGTCGCGAGCATCGCCTTGGCTAGCTCCACCAGCGAGGCGGACAATCGCAGTTCGGATTCCGCTGTCCGGTCTCGTGCCGCACTGCGATCGGCGGCCACCCGGCGTTCGAGCGTCCCCACATCGTTGGCTGCGCCCGGTTCGATGGAACTCAACGTCATCGCGAACCCAACTCCCGCATCACCTTCCGCTGGCACGATTGCGGCGCTCACTACGCCCGGCGTGGTTACGCTGCGCTACCGCTCCGGGCGCCGAGTTCGCACCGCGGGCGGTCGTCGATCGGCCGCATTCGTGTGCGGGTGAGTCTGCCACAAACAGGGGGTCTACGCCCAGGACAATGCGGAGGCGATCAGGTATTCCGGGGTGTGAATCGCGCGGATCTCCCGGTGTGCCAGCAAGTTCAGAGCTATCCTGTCGGTCGGTCAGGCTTCCAGCAGCAGGGTGACCGGGCCGTCGTTGGCCAGCTCGATGTGCATATGGGCGCCGAATTTGCCGGTGGCGGTGGTCGCGCCGAGATCGCGTAAGGCCTGGGTGAAGGTGTCGACGAGCGGTTCGGCGACGGGGCCGGGGGCGGCGGCGTTCCAGGATGGGCGACGTCCCTTGGCGGTGTTGGCGTAGAGCGTGAACTGACTGACCACCAGGATGGGGGCGTCGAGGTCGGCGGCGGAGCGTTCGTCGTCGAGGATGCGCAACCGCCACAGCTTGTCCGCCAGGGTTTTCGCGGTGGCCTCGGTATCGGTGTGGGTGACGCCGACGAGGGCGACCAGGCCCTGCGGGTTCGGGCTGATCGCCCCGACGACAGCGCCGTCCACGGTCACCCGCGCGGAAGTCACCCGCTGCACCAGTACACGCATGCGTTGCATCCTGCCACCTCGTCGGCGGCAGTCGGCTGGGTGTGGTCAGTCGCGGAGGGTGGTCCGGATGATGGTGGTGACGATGGGGAAGTCGAACTCGCCGTCGGCGGTTTCGGGGGTCTGGTGCAGGTAGCCGGCGATCGCGTCCAGGACGTGGGCGCGCTGCTCCGGGGTGACGACCAGGGTGTGGGAGTGGGTGCCGATGGTGGCCGTCAGGGAGGCCGCGGTCCGGCGATGCGAATGCGGGAACTCGGCCCGCTCGAAGTCGGCGAACCCGAAATCGGTGACTTGGGGATGGGTGGGGAGGAACTCGAGATTCTGGATTCCCGGGAGCGAGGCGGCCGATCGCGCGACGCGGTGCAGCCCGGCGACCCACTCGACACCGAGGTTGTCCTCGTTCCACAGCGCGGCGAACACCCCGCCCGGGCGCAGCACGCGGGCGATCTCCGGATAGGCACGAGCCCGATCGAACCAGTGGAAGGCTTGACCGGCCAGCACGGCGTCCACCGAATCATCGGTCAGCGGAATCGATTCCGCCGCACCGGGATAGGTGGCGACGCCGGGATACCTGTGGATGAATTCGGTGCGCATCTGCGCGTCGGGTTCCACGGCGAGCACCGTCGCGCCGAGGGCGAGCAGGCCCTCGGTCAGTTTGCCGGTGCCTGCGCCGAGATCGAGCACCGTGGGGCGCTCGATATCGCCGAGGGCCCAGCGGATCCCGGCTTCCGGGTAGTCCGGGCGGTGTTCGGCGTAGGCGGCCGCGTGGGCGCCGAAAGAGCTGGCGCGCAACGCTCGAAGGGCCTGATCATCGGTCGGGAGATCATCGAAACCAGCCATGCTCCCACCGTAGCGGTACGGCTGTACGTCACTGCCGCAACATCTTTAGTTCAACTTAACGCTACTGACGAGTTGCTATGGCCTGTCATCGTCGCCATCTATGACGGTGGAGAATGATCCGGAGTTGCTGCGCAAAGCCGCTCAGACGAAAACGTCCAATGTGCGCGACCGCCTCGACGGGGTGCTGAAGAGTCTGGACACCATGCTGGCGGCGCGCGGCGAGCCCTGGGGCCAGGACAAGTTCGGCACCCAGTTCGTCGGCAATTACACGACCTCGCGCGCGAACGCGAAGACCAATATCACCAATGCCTCCACCAGCTTCAACAACTTCATGATCGGGCAGGTCAAGACCGCCGACACCATGAAGAGCCAGGATCAGGCCAGTCGCGACTCGCTGCGCTGGACATGACCAACGAGTACGCCAAGGCCGAACTCGAGCACGTCCTGGAGGAAGTGCAGGAGCAGTTCAAGGCCATCGCTCGAATCCAGCAGGAGCGCGCGCAATTGACCGCGAGCGCGACCGTGCGGAAGCTGGCCACGGTCACCGTGAACGCGAACGGCACGGTGATCGACACCAAATTCGGACCGCACGCCGAGGACGCGACCCTCAACGACATCGCCAAGGCGGTCACCGAGGCCGCGCAGCAGGCCGTCACCGCGGTGAACAAGCTGGGGCTGGAGTTGATGGCGCCGGTGCAGGAGCGTCAGGCCCGGCTGCCCAAGCTGACCGATCTGCTGGAGGGGTTCGCCGAGGTCAAACCGCAAGCGCCGATCGCGCCGCCGGTCACCATGGCGCCCATCGCCGAGTCCGAAGAAGACGGTCCGGCAATGGAATTCAGCAATGTGCAGACCTACGTTCCGGAGCGCGGCGCCGGCGTCACCGACACCAGTTGGTGAGCTGGTAGTCACCGATGGGAGTTGATGTCCCCGGCGCCCTGATGTGGCTGCTGGAAGCGGTAGCCGGCTCGGAGTACCCCGAGGGCGACGAGGACGGCGTCTGGGGCGTGGCCGACGATTGGCGTACCGCCGCGGCCGACCTGCGCAAGGTGCTCACCGACATCGACGACGCCATCGCCGCGGTCAACGCCGCCTACCCGGAAGGCGAAGCCCGCCAGGGCATGATCGCCGACCTCCAGCTCTACCGCGACGGCGAACAGTCGCTGGAGAAATTGGCCAAGGACTTCGAGACCATCGCCGAAAGCGCCGATGACCTCGGCATGGAGCTGGAATACGCCAAGTTGATGGTGATCACCTCGCTGGCGATCCTGGCCGCCGAGATCGCCATCTTCTGGATCTTCCCGCCGACCGCGCCCGCGGAGACCGCAATCGCCATGGGCTTCACCCGGATCGCCATCCGGATGCTCGCGCAGCGGGTGATGAACAAGATCGTGCAGCTGGCCGGCAAGCTGATCACCAAGAAGCTGGCCAACTTCCTGATCCGGCACGTCGCCATCGACACCGTCATCGGCACCGGGCAGGACCTGGGCATCCAGTACTACCAAACCGAGGCCGGCCACCGGAAGGCGATCGACTGGAACCAGGTCAAGATGACCGCGGTCAGCTCCGCGGTCGGCGCGGCCGTCGCCAGCCCGATCGGCGACAAGCTCGGCAAGTTCCTCAACACCCCGCGCGGCGGCCGCGACACCCCGATGTTCAATCCCACCGTCAACGCCGCGATCACCGGCAGCACGGCCGGGCTGGTCGGTGGCGTCGCCGGTTTCGGCGGCAGCCTCGGGTATCAGATGGTGCAGGCCGCGCACCAGGACGACGGGTCCTGGAACTGGGGCAAAGCCTGGGATGAGACCAAGAAGAACGCCTCCGAACAGTTCGACTGGCGCATGCTCAGCGCGGGCGCGTCGAACGGTGCGCTCTCGGGTGTGAGCCGCACTCTCGCCGACCAGCGCTGGCAGAGCCGCAACCCCGACATGTATCAGCCCGCGGGACCGCGGATCGGGTATCAGGGGCCGAGCAACACCGGTCCGGTGAACGCGCCCGCTAACGGATACGGCGGCACCGGACCCGCGAATGCGCCTGCGGCAGGGGATAGTTCACCTGCCAACCGGGCGCCCGCCAATACCGCTGGTGGGGGCGACCGGGCCGGAGTGCGTCCGCAAACGGGAGCGACGGAGCCCGCGAACACGCGCGGCGAGAACCCCGCGCCGGTCACCGACCCGACCTCCGACACCACTGATCCCAGTACCACTCCTGATCCCAGTACCGCTCCCGGCGACAGTACCGCTCCCGACCCCAGCGCTGCCCCCGGCGACAGCGCCGCTCCCGACCCCAGCGCTGCCCCCGGCGACAGCGCCGCTCCCGGCGACAGCCGCGCCGGGGCCGCGCCAACCGACCCGGGACAAGCCCCGATCAGCCCCGACGCGGGCACTCAGGACACGACAGCGCCCGAGGCCAACCGGCCGACAACCGGCGAGACCGACCCTGGGGCGGAACTCCCGGCCGCACCGGAACAGTCAGCCCCACAACCGGAGTCGACGGCCCAAGACCCCGCGGACCAGCCCGGCGACAACGGCGCGCAACAACGTCCCGGGACCGAAGCCGCCGCCGACACCGATCCCGGCACTCAAACCGGCCCACCGGATACCGCGACCGAGCGGCCCCACGCCGATTCCACCTCCGACGGCCCCGCCGACACCAGCAACCCGACCCGACCGGCCGCCGCCGAAGCCCCGCAACTCGACACCGCCCCACCGGACACGGCGCAGCCACCGCAAGCAGAACCCGCTGCGCAACAGTCGGATACACCTGCCGACCCGGCCGCGAACAACCCGGCCTCGCGCCCGGAAACAACACCGCAGCAGTCGGCTACGACCAGCGACCCCACCACCGGCGCGGAGCACCGCCCACCCGCAGCGGGCGATTCGTCGCAACCCCGATCACTGGGACCGGAATCCGCCCCCCGCGCCGACATCGCCGCACCCGACACGCCCACCAGTGGCGCCCGCGCCGCCGAGGCGAACACCACTGCTCTGCACCAGGATTCGCCCGCGCCCGCCAACGCCCCCGCGAACGCCCCCGCCAACCCGGCATCCGACGCCCGCCCGACTGCCGACTCGCGCCCTGGCGCCGACCAGCGCCCGGGTGGCGACGCACGTCCCGATTCACGCCCCGCCCCGCGCGGCAACGCCCCGACAACCGGTGATGCGCGACTCCGCTCCGACGCTCCAACTACTTCCGAAACAGCACGGCCACAACCGGATTCGCTGACGAATGTGGCCGAACCGCGCGCAGGAAGCCCGGACACCCCAACGAACACCTCGGAATCCCGTCCGACCACCGAGTCCAACCCGGACACCACCCCCCAGCGCAACACCGAACCACGCACCGGAATCGCGGAATCCGGCACCCGCCCATGGCAACCCGACGGCGATTCCGGCCCCCAAGCAAACCGCTCCACCGAAGAGGCGCCGCATCGCGAGCCCCTCCAGGGCGACCGCCAGCCGACCTCCGTCGCCGACCCCACCGCATCGCACCCGGACACCACAGCCCCGAGAGATCCCGCGGATACCGACTCACGGCCACGGGATCACACGGGTACGGCTACACCGCCGCGAGATCACGCGGACGCGAACGGCCGCCCCGACCGCAACAGCGTCGAGAACCGTCCCGATGCACCGCGCGGCGAACAGAACCCCACTGATACTGAGGCCCTTCGCCCGAACTCGGAACGCGCCGATTCGACTGCTCCGCAACGAGATACCTCCCACGCCACCAATCGTCCAGACCGCGGCGCTACCGAGCCTCGTCCCGTGCCGCTGCGTGGCGAGCAGCCTGCGGAAGGTACCCGGCCGACTGATCCGAATGGTGTTGGCCCTGACCGTGTGCAGTCCGACGGCGTGGTGCCGCAGCGGGACGTCGCTGATCCGGCCGATCGGGCGGAGCGGAATTCGCCGGAGCCTCCGTCCGCGCCGCTGCGTGGCGAGCGGTCGCCTGAGGCGGTGCGATCGACTGATCCGAATGGTGTTCGTCCGGATCGTGTGCAGCCGGATAGTGCTGTGCCGCAACGGAATGGCACGGATCCGAGCACTCGTCCGAATCCGGACGTCGCGGAATCGCGTCCGGTTCAACCACGCGGTGAGCAGCCTGGCGGGCCGCAGCGGTCGGCTGACCCGAATGCGGCACAGGCGCGACCGGATGCTGGTGCGCCGCAGCGGGATAACCCGGATGTCAGCTTCCGGCCGGATCAGGGTGACGGGCCGACGCGTCCGGCTGGCGATCGGGGTCTGAGTCCGGCGGCGCGGGATCCGCAGGCCCCGCATCGGCCTTGGGCGCCGGATTCCGGTCCGGTTCGGCAGGCGGAGGCCGATGCGCCGGGAGCCAGGCGCGACGGTGGGGAGGTGCCGCCGGAAGGGTTGCTGGTCGCGCCGCCGCCTGGTGATCCAGTTGGGGGACAGCAGCATCCGCGCAGTGCGGCTCGGCCGGACGCCCCCGATCGGGTGCCGACGCGTGATCGGGGCGACGGTGATCAACCGCCCGCGTCCGATGGGCCGGATCAGGTCCCGCAGGCGAACCGAGGTCGCTGTGCCGAGCTGGCATTGCGGCTGATCCAGCGGATGAGCGGGAGTACGGCGATCCGGCCGCCGGAGGGTGCGGTGGGCCTGGACGGCATGACCGCGGCCGAGGTGCAGGCCGCCGCCGGCGGACAACTCCGCTCGTTCGGCGATCACGAGGCGATCGCGCGGCAGCTGCTCACGATGCCGGAGGGGTCCTCGGCGCTCGTCGTCGACGAATATGCCGGTCCGCGCGACGAATACGGCGTCGGCGCGCACGCCTACGTGCTGGTGCACGAGAACGGCGGAATCGTGGTCCGCGACCCCGGAGCGGAACGGGTCGAGGGTTTCCCGCCGACGCTGCCCCGCGAGGTGAAGCGGGTCTACGCCATCCTGTTCGATGCCGCGGGCACCCCGCTGCACCCGGCCGACGCCGACACCCCCGTCCGCTTCGGCGACCGCACCCACGATGAGGACGAGGCCCGCGTCGGCGAGGAGGGCCGCCGACCACAGCGCCAGCGCCAACCGCAACCCCGCCGCATACCGGCCCCGGAACCCGAACCTGAGCCCGAGCCAGATCCGAGTCTCGCCGAAACCCGGCCGGAGGGAATCCCGCTGCCGCAGCAGCAGACCCAGGGCCCACCCCCACAGGAGCCACCGGCCCGCCGCGACTCCAATGCCACCCAGCCCGACGTCTCTCCGATTCTCCATCCGGAAGCCGAACGACCACAACAACTTCCGGAGCGCCAGCCGCAACCCGCGCAGCGCCCCCAACTGCCAGAAACCGCGACAACCCGGCCCGAGGGCTTCCCGCAGCCGGAAGCCGCAGCGACCCGGCCCGAGGGCTTCCCGCTGCCAGAAACCGAGGCCGCCGCCCCGCCCGCCCCACCGAACGATCCGCCGCCTCCCGGCTTGGCCGCCGCCGACCAGACGCCTCCGGACGGCTTCCGCCAGCCGCAGGAATCACCCCAGCCGCAACAGGCGCGGCCCGAAGCGTCCACCACGCGCCCAGAGGGTTTCCAGATCCCAGAGGCCGCAGGGCAGCAGGTGCCACCGCAGGCCGAGGCTGCGTTGACGCGTCCGGAGGGTTTCCCGATCCCGCAGCCAGAAGCTGCCGGACAGCGAACGCCACCGGAGTCCGAAGCCGCGGTGACGCGTCCGGAGGGTTTCCCGGCCCCGCAGCCCGAGGCGGCAGGGCAACGAACGCAACCGCAGTCCGAGGCCGCGGTGACGCGACCCGAGGGTTTCCCGCTGCCGGAGGCGGCTGGGCAGCGAACGCAACCGCAATCCGAGGCTGCGGTGACGCGTCCGGAGGGCTTCCCACTGCCCGAGGGCCAGCAGCGCCAGCCTCAGGGCGAGACCGCGACGCGTCCGGAAGAGCCTGCGCGGCAGCCGGAGTCGAAGGATCTGTCGGACGCGCTGGACCGGGCCCGCGAGGTCGAGACCGAGTCGCGAGATGCGCTGGAGAATCTCGATGAGCATGTCGCGGATCGCCTCGCCGAGATCCAGCGGATGGTGGAGCAGGCGCTGGACAGCGCGGACCAGCCGCCGAATCTCGGCGAGGCGGTGGATCAGGCTGATGCTCGCGCCCGGGAATTGCAGGAGGCGAACGACAACCTCGGCAAGCGCGTCGATGACGCGATCGCGGATATCGGACGCGAGGCCCAGCGGCGGCTGGACCGTGCAGCGGAGGAAAGCCGCAGGCAGGCAGATGAATTCGAACGGCTGCTGGAGCAGCGCAACCAACCGTCCGAGGAATCGGACCCGCTGGCACGTGAGTCGGCAGACGAGTTCGACGCCCTCGGCCGCCGGGTCGAGGAACGCCTGCGGCAAATAGCGGAGCAGATCGAGCGCGGCCTGGCGGAGGCGCGCGCGGACGCGCACCGTGCGATCGAATCCGGGCCCGCCACGCGACAGCAACCGGACGCGGCGGGTACCAAGCCAACCGGTGCGAGCCGCCCAGAGACGGAAACCACGCGGCCGGAGGGTATTCCGCAGCCGAAGGCCGAGACCACGCGGCCGGAGGGCATCCCGCAGGCCGAGACCACGCGCCCGGACGGCATCCCGCAGCCGCGCCCGCAGAGGCAGACGCAGACCGACACCACCCGGCCGGAAAATCCACCCACTGGTGCCGCCGAAACGCGCCCCGATGGCCTGCCTGTTCAGCAACCGCAGCGTCAGCCGCAGACGCAGCGTGGTGAGGGCCCGCCGCCGGAGACCAGGTCGCACGCTGACGAACCCGACAAGGCCACCCTGCGAGAACGCCTGCGGGAGCGGTTGCGTCAGCTCCGGGAAGCTATCGCTCAGGCCAGGCACGATGAGATCCCGAAACATCCCTCGGGCTCTGGACTGGACGGCCATGGGCAGACCGTCGGCGTGGACGGCTTGGCGCAGATCCCCGGCCTGGACAAGGTGGTGTGGCCGGTCGGCGGCGATCCTGGCGTCGCGTCCCCGAACGTCGCGCGGATCGCTCTGGAAACCGTCAGGCTGATCAAGGCCCGCAAGCGCATCATGGAGTTCTGGCGGGCGATCTTCGGCCGGGAGAGCCACATCGCCCCGCCCGACGATTTCCAGCCGCCGCTGAATCCGGACGGCACCGAGGACCGCTACTGGGAGCGCGGCGTCTCCGACGAGAAGCTGCCGCCGCATCTGGCGGCGCGCGAAGCCGAGCGGGAAGCGCAGCGGCAGCGGCAACGCGAGGCCGAACAACAGCAACAGCAGCAGCCCGCGGAAGTCACACGGCCCGAAGCGATCGCCCCGGAAGTGCGCGAAGCGCTGGCGGAGCAGCGGCGTGCGGCCGAACAAGTCGAGCAGATGGCCGAGCGTCTGCGGCAGCGACTGGCCGAGGTGGCGCCCGAGCTCACTCCGCTCGCCGATCTCAGCCCGGGGGAGCTCCGGCGGGTCCTGGAAGGGCTCCGGGACGCGGCCGCGGAGCGCGCCAAACTCGTCGACCTGTTCGAGGAGGTCGCCCGGCTCTTCAACGCGGAGAACCGCGAGGTGCCCTTCGCCGCGGAACTGCCCTTGGACCAAACCGGCCTGTACTCCGAGGATCCCGGCGAACGGTTCCTCAAAGATCTACTGGGCGACCAGACCTCCATCATCAACAACGAGGGCGTCAACAACGGCGCCGAGCCCGGCACGTCCGAGGGCCCGCTCGCCGAACAGTTCCGCCAGCGCGGCCGGATGCGCCAGGAACTGGCGAACCTGCAAGCCGACCTCGCCGACCTGCTCGGCATCGACAACCTGCACGGCATGCGCAACGACCCGGTCCTGGACCAGGAACTCGCCTTCCAGCGCAACGAAACCCGCCGCATCGCCATGCTCATCGACGCCCTCGCGGAGCAGATCGCCCAGCTACACCGAGCCGACGCCGAAGTAGCCCGCCAACTCGACAACCAGTCGAACCGCACCCAGCCCGACATCACCCGCCCCACCCCAACCCGGCCACAGCCGGCGACAACCCCGGACAATTCGGACGCGACCCAGACCCGCCCGGAACCTGCGACCGCTCCGGACAGTTCGGTCGCACCCCAGACCCGTCCGGATATCCCCCTTGCGGGCCAGACTCGGCCGGACGTCCCCCTTGCGGGCCAGACTCGGCCGGACGTCCCCCTTGCGGGCCAGACTCGGCCGGACGTCCCCCTTGCGGGCCAGACTCGGCCGGACATGCCCCTTTCGGGCCAGACTCGGCCGGAACCGGCGTCAGCTCGGTACGATTCAGCCGCGACGCAGACCCGCCCGGACAACCCCCTGCCCGACTCGGCCCGCCCTGCGCCGGACCAGCCGCGCCGTCCCAATGGCTCCTGGCGGGCGCCGGAGTCCGATCCGACGGCCGAAGCCCCGGCCGGGACCCGCCCGAATCGAGACTCCGGCGACGACGATCCCGGAGGCGTTGCGGCGCAACCGAATCGCGGTGACGGTGACGACAATCCCGGCGGCGCTGCGGCGCGCCCGACCCGCGACGATGACCGAGGAAGCGGTGAAGACACGCCTGATTTCCTGGGCGACCCCGACGACCCGTCCAACGGGAAACCGGAAACCGATGCGGGGCATGCCTCGCCCGAAGCGGCCCGACCCGGCTTGCTGGCCCTCGATACACCCGACGACCAGGTCCGGAACCTATTGCGACAGACCGATCTCGGCCGGGAAATCCTGGCCAGGCTGGGGGACGGTCCGATCAGTGCGCGGTTCGAAACGCGGCACGGCGACGGCCGTGCCGGCGAGTTCCGGCGGCGTGAGCTCGCGGTAGTCGCATACACCAGCGGCAATGATCATGTGCGGCAGGCGCTGGCGTTCGCGCACGAAGCCTTGCACGCGGAGTCGCTGGTAGACGGGAACAGTGCTCGCACGCGCATCCGTTCGGCCGACCGCGAGGATTTCGTGCGGTCGATGATCGATGAGGAGGTCGCCGCCAATATTCGGATGATCGAGTTGGCGCAGCAACTCCAGGATCTCGGCTACCAGGTGCGGGTCAGTGACCACGCGCGCGGGATCGAGCGGACCTACCTCGCAGCCTACGACCGCGGGGTGAGCGAGGCCTCGCTGAGCCCATTCGCTCTGCGGGATCCGAACGCCGCGCGCACTGCGGCCGAAATCCACCGTTTCGCCACCGATTTCGCGGCGAACGCCATCCGTCCGCTGGTGACCGAGCTCGCCTCGGACCAGGGCCGCGATTACACCGACTTCTATGGTTCGGCCTGGGATCGGGCGAACACCGTCGCGCGCACCGAGATACCGCTGCTGGACCGGGCGGCCACCCCGGAGGCTGCCGACCGGCTACGCGCCGCGGCGCTGGCCGAGGAGGCCGCGCGGCTGCGCGCGGAGGACCGTGCGGCCGAGTTGAGCAGAGCGGCCGAGGCGCTCGGCCTGGATCCGCACGGTGACCCGAGTGCACTGCGGGACGCGGCGACCCGGCGGCTGGCCGAGATCGCCCCCGAGCTCGCCGATCCCGCCGTCGCACCGGATCGGGGTGCACAGCTGCGCAGACTCGACCACGATCTGCGGACGCTGGTCGACCTGACCGCGCAGCGTGAGCTGGCCGATTTCCGGGCACAGGAACGGGCGGCGGAGCTGGCGCGGGAGGCCGACCTGGTCGAAGGCTTGGAGCCGCCGCCGCTAGAGCCTTCGCCCGAACCCACGCCGACAGATGTCGCGGCGCGTGCGACCGCGGAACGGGTCGCGCGGCTGCGTGAGATCCTGGACGACACACCGGCGGGCGAGTGGGCGAATTCGAGCCTGACCCGCTACGACGTCGATGTCGTGCACGAGACCGGCGCCTCGGCGCGGTACTTCCCCTCGCGCAACGCCCTGGTCCTCGATCCGGGCGCCACCGACGCCGCCCACCTGCTCGCACTGGTGCACGCCGCCATCCACGCCGAATTGACGCACGCGGACCCGGATGCCGCGACCCGGACCCGGATGCAGTCCACGCGCCAGGAATACATCGATCGGATGCTGGCACAGCATGGTCGGGCGCACGCGCTGGAAGTCGCGGCGGCCATGCAATTGCGTGCCGCGGGGCATCGAATTCCCGAGGGCCCGCTGGAACGCCTGTACCGCAACGCTTTCGACGCGGCCCGAGCCGATGCCGCCGCGGCCGATCCGTCCATGCCCAACTCCGCACTGGATCGGATAGCGAACCAGGGTGGTCTGGAAGCGTTGCGACCGGTGCTCGCCGACCATCCCGCGACCGACGACGGCCGGGGCTACGCCGAAAGCTACGGCCGCGCCTGGGATGTCGCACATGGCGTGCGCACGTTCGACGAGCGCGTCGCCGACGCACTCGCCTCCGGAATCCGTGACGTCGAAGTGCTCGGCGAGAACAGGTCGGTCACCGAGCCGCGACGGATAGAGCGGGTCACCTTCCACGACGGCACCGTGCTGCTGCGTACCACCATGCTCAACGCGCGGCAGGCCGATGCCGAGCAACTGACTGCCTTGCTCGGCCGCCTGGTCGGCGCGAATGTCAGTCCGGTGCACCGAGATTCAGCGACCGTGCTGTACTCCGAACCGCCGCGAGGCACGGTTCCGGCCGGGAAGTTCGTGGACGCGCACGAGGACTACATCGATGCCCCGGGCGCTCGCGAGCTCGGACTTCTCGACGTGCTGACGACTACTCCGGGTCGGGACGACCATGGCTGGATGATCGGCCCCAAGGGCATTGTTGTCGGCATCCGCCACCACCTGAACTTCGGCGACAGCCCGGAATCCGGCACTCCGAACCCGTTCGCCGACCTGTTCCTGCGCACCGGTCCGGACGGCACGCCCGCACCGGTCGACCACGGACTCACCCGGCCGGAGCTGGCCACGCTGCGGCGCGAAATCGAAGCGGTTCGAGCGGAATTCGCCGCCCGCGGCCGGGAAAGCTGGCACGACGCCGTACTGGATCGGCTCACCCTGCTCGAACGCACCGCGGCGCCGGGGCCGCAGCCCGACAACATCGGCCGCACGCCGCTGGGTGGATTCCGATCCGAGGACGGTTCGACCTACGTCAACCGCTACGGCGGCGACCACCGCTACGGTGTGTACGCCCACGTGAACAGCCGTGGCGTCCTCACCCTCGAAGTGCGAGTCGGGCCGGGCACACCGTCCGGTTCGCAGATGTTCGCCGAGGTGATGAGCGCGTTCGGCGACCGGGTGCGCGTGGTCGAGAGCAACTGGTTCGGCGCCGGGCAGCTCGGCGACAATCTGGCCAGCTTCAATGCGTCACTGCAGGAGGGCCTGACGCCGGAGGAGGCGGCACTGCGCACCCACATCGGGCAGCAGGTGCTGCAATACGGATTCACTCGGGCCACCGTGGACCCGGTGGATCTGGAAGGCCCGCTCGGCGAGAACCTCAGCGCGCAGGTGCGGTTCGTACGGCCGGAGGTCGAAGCGGCAACGCCGGACAACCTGGGTGACGGCCCGGACGGGCAGCCGGAGGGCGCCGCCCGACCGGATCCGGACGGCGTGCCGGTCCAGGACGAGTGGTCGAACTTGACGCCGGAGGAGGTCGGCGCCCAGCTGAAGGAAGTCACCGGGCTGCAGGTGTTCGGTTTCGACCTGCCGAATCTCGACCCGGACACCGTGCGGGACTTCGCGCGGGGCGTCGTCGAGATGCGCGACAGCTACCGGCACGTGGACCTGCGCAGTGTCGGCATCGGGCCGCTGGACAAGGATCCTTTCGCGCAGGCGCAACCGCGTACCGACCGCACCACCGGCAAGATCCACACCGAATCGATCACGCTCAACTACAAATTCGCCTCGGATCCGGCCCTCTTCCGGGAACGCTTGCAGTTGCGGGTGGATCAGGGCCGCTTCCACCCGAGCATCCTGGCCCGCCCCGGCTACGGCGCGTTCCTGCACGAGTTCGGTCACGCCGTCGACTACGCGGGCGGCCGGTCCGTGCACGGCACCGTCGAGGACGCGCTGCTGCGGCACTACCTGGCCAATCATTCGCCCGCCACCATCGACGGCTACGAGACCTGGCTGCGTCAGCTAAGCGGCTACAGCTTCGACGGCGACGGCATGCTGAACGCGAAAGAGGCGCTGCCCGAGGCCTTCTTCGACGTGGAGCACAACGGCGACAATGCCAGCGAGCCCGCGAAGATCATCCACAAGCTGATGACCGAGGCCGCCGAGCAGGCCACCCGTCCGGACCAGCATCGTCCCGACCAGCCGGACCGGCTCGGCGATGCCGAGGAACCCGCACCGGACCCGAATGCCGGTGGGGGAGCGAAGAAGCCGCCGAACGAGCCGCCGCCCGCGGCCGCCGAGCCACCGGATCCGGACGGTGCCGGAACCCCCGATCCCGCACGGCCGAAACCGGATCCGAAATCCCGGCCGCACACGGTGGAGGTCGACGGCGAGCAGGTCCCGGTCCGGCTTGTCGACGACGGCGAGGGCGGCTGGCGGGTCGAGCCGCCCGAGGCGCGACCGGAAGCCGCTGCGCCCGAACGCAGTCCGGAGCTGCCCTCGGCCGAACCGCCCGCCACCCCGGATCGTCGCCCGAATCTGTTGCGCCGCCTCTGGACCCAGCTGCGCGACGGATTCGCCGCGCACACACCGAAATACCCGTCCGGATCCGGCTTCGACAGCGCCGGTCAGTCGGTGGTCGCGCACGAGGCGAACCTGCCGGTCGTCAAGAGCACCCCGGACGGCGATGTGCTGCAGACGAAGTTCAACCCGGCGCGCATCCTCAAAGAGGGCGCGACCATGTGGCAGAACCGGGAACTCATCCCGTTCCTGAAGAAGCTGACCAGTCGCATCCCGGATCAGGCGGGCGATCCGCCGCCGGCCCGTACTCGCAACGGCGAGGAGTACCGGCCCTGGCTGGACGAGGCCGATCCGGAACTGGTGCGCCGCGAACTCGGCGTCGACCTGAACGACCTGCGTCGCCAGGCCGAGATCGAGGCGCCGAAGACCCCCGGAGCGCCCGCGCCGGAACCGGTTCGGCACCGGCCGAATCCGGATGCCACCGGCCGGTTCGGCGAACTGGCTCGTGAGCTCGCCGACGCGGCGAACCGCCGCACGGACCTGGACCAGGACCTGATCGCCGCTGTTCGCGCCCTCGGCGGCGAACTCGGCCCCGAAGTGACGCCGGAGACCGCCCGTCAGGCGATCGAAGTGCTGCGGTACCAGCAGGCCCGCCGGATCGGCGCGCTCGCCGGGCTCGCCGAGGCCGCCGCCCGCTACGACGCCGAGAACCGGCGCATCCCCTACAGCGACCAGGTCAGCTTTTTCGACGCAGACCCGATGACCCGCTTCCTGCGGGAGGTGATCCGGGCCAACGACCGTCCTACCACGATGCTGGACTGGGACGGGGTCAACAACGGCGGCGAACCCGGCCGGGACTGGGGCGATCCTGGATACACCGATCAGCCGGGCATCGACGAAGGCAACCCGACCTATTTCGAGAATGCGTTGCGGCGCGACCAGATTCGAGACGAGCGCGCGGTGTGGGCTCAGTTGCTCGGGGTGGACCTCGCGACGCTCGACGCCCACCCCCGGCACGCGCTCGCCGAGGTGATCGATCAGATCCGCGCGCACGCACGGGGTCTCGCGGACGTAGAGCAGCAGCTGCGGACCTACCTGCGCGCGGACGCCGAGGTCTCCGAAATCGCCGGGGAGCTGGCGGATCTGGGCCTGCGCGCGTCCGTCGAATCCGATGGCGGCTTCCTGCTGCCGGACGTGGACGGCATCGGCCTGCTGCCCGGCGAGCCCGGGCAGAAGCCCAGGTTGCTTGTCTACGACGGAAACCTGGACCACGAGAGAGTTCTGGCGGACGCCCTGCGCGACCATCCTCAGCTCGCGCAGGCGGTGAACGACGGTCTCGTCGACGTCGTGCACCGGGTCGCGCACGTCGAACCGGACGGGACCATCCGGCTGCTCGACAGCGAACCGATCGCGGTGCAGCACGTCCGGCAGGATGTCGACGGCCGGACGCTGGACGTCACGCTGGTACGCGATGATGGCACCTGGCGGCCCGTGTTCGACACTCCGGCCGATGTCACGCAGCGCCCCGGTCAACTGCCAGAAAGCTTGTCCCGCAGCGAAGTCGAAGCCGCACGCCAGGAACTGGCGCGGCGCCTGGGCATTCCGGAGGACGAACTCGACAACCCCGACGCGCTGGCCCAGCGCATGGACCAGCTGCGCGCGGAGAACGCGATCCGCGCCGCCCAGATCGAAGCGATCATCGATTACGGCCGAACCGCTTGGGACATCGACGATTTCCATGCCGCCGACGACGCCCGCTCCCAGCTGGCGAGCCGCCTCGGGATGCATCCGGACCAGCTGACACCCGAGCGGGTCGCTCGTGGCTTGGCCGACGAGCGCCTGGGCAAGGCACGCCGGCACCAGGCGGTCGAGGATCTCGTCGACTACGCGAAACTGATGCGCGGCATCGACTCCGGCGTGGTGGACGCGGCGCGCGACCGGCTGGCCGAGCGTCTCGGTGTCGGCACCCGCCGCGGCCGGTTCCCGAAGGACCTGTTCCCGCGGAACTACAAGAACGACGAGATGAAGTACCGGCCGGACACTTCCGGTCTGGATCCGAAACGCCTGCACAAGGCGATCTCCAAGCTCGCGGCAAAGGAGAGCGAGCGCACCAACCTGATCAACGCCCTCGCCGAGTACTACCGCACCATCAACGGATTGGACCGCTTCGACCCGGTCGGCCGCGGCGACCGGGCGGTCGACCCGCGCGTCACCGACATCGAATTCCCGGTGCACGACAAGGCGATCGCGCACCTGCTCGACGTCGTCGGCAACCTCGACATCCTCACCGACGCCATCGAGGGCGCCGACATCCTGGACCGTTTCGGCATTCTCGGCCAGCACACCGGGCCCGCCCCGGAATCCCGCGCCAACCCCGACTTCACCCGCACCGTGGGCGTCGAGCTGCCCGATCCGGTCCGGCCCGGCGACACCCCGGAAGAGGCGGCCAAGAAGGCCGAGCGCTGGGCGAAGGTCTACGAGGTCTACCGCGACGGCAAGATCGACCA
This sequence comes from Nocardia sp. NPDC051832, assembly GCF_040681285.1. Lineage (NCBI taxonomy): Bacteria > Bacillati > Actinomycetota > Actinomycetes > Mycobacteriales > Nocardiaceae > Nocardia > Nocardia sp. NPDC051832. Next base: position 419,365 of record NZ_JBFAYL010000001.1, on the reverse strand, counting down.
GAAGGAACGCCTCACCCCGGATCAGCTGGCCCAGGTGCAGGCCGAGCTCCGAGCCGAAACCCAGCAGCGCTCCGACGATCTCGAACTGCTCGATCAGCTGAACCGTCGCGCCGACGAAATCGAAGCCGAGGCCCAGCGCCCGGCTCGGATCGCCCAGCTGCTGGCCGAGCGCGATGCCGCCGTGGCGGAGCGCGATGCCGCCCGCGCCGCTCTCGACGCCGCGACCTCCCGGTTCCGGCAGAACCCGGGCGAGGAGACGGCGGCGGACCTCGGCGCGGCAGCGAAGCGATACACCGACGCTCAGGCCGAGGCGGCACGTCTGGATGCCGCACTGGCCGCGACCCGGCCGGACAACCCGCCGGATGCCCCACCGGTGCGTGCGGTGCGGCCCGAACCCGACGAACCCGGCTCCGGTGGGGCCGCTCGCGCCATGCCCGGGACCAATGAATCGGGCCCGCCCGCTGGTGCGAACAAGCCGCAACAACCGGCGGGCGAACCGCAACCCGGCGCGATCAAGCCGGTGCCGGATGACCCGAATGCTGTTGCTACGCAGCAGCTGCCAGCAGCAGGTGACGGCGGTAGCAAGCCCCCCAGCGATCCGCCTGTGGCCACCCCGCCACCGGAGGGTCCCGGCGATCGCCCCGACCCTGACCTCGCCCGTCGCATCACGAACCGCCTCGCCGCCGAAAGTGCCGCAGCTGTGCGGGAGTTGGAGGCGGCACGCAACGCCCGCGACGAAGCGATGGCAGGTCTGCCCGTCCGCGAAGGCGACCTGACCGACGACGCCCTACCCGAAACCGTGCGCCGCCTGACCAGCGAAATACCGGATCAGGCAGCACGTATCGCCGCCTTGCGCGACGCGGCCATCCGCTTCAACCGGGCGGAATCCGATGTCGAGGTGCTCGACGGAGCTGTCGCCCAGGCGATGGAACGTGAAGCCCTCGCCGTGGCAGGCGCCGTCCGTATCGACAACACGGTCGGGGTCGTCTCCGGCGATCCGCCCCGCATCGTGGTCGTCGGCTGGAACGCCCCCGGCGACGTCCGCGCCCAACTCGCCGCCGACTACCCCCAGCTCCGCCCCCTCCTCGCCCGCCCCGAAGTCCTCGTCCGTCACATCGAGATCGCCTACACAGACGACGGCCGAATCACCCACCTGCACAACGACTTCGGGCCGGAGGGCCGCCGCCCCGGCCCCGAGGAAGCCGACGCGGTGTTCGAAGCCATGCGCCAGCGCGCGGAGGTCCGCGCACAGGAAGCCCTGGACGCGGTGCAGCGCCGGGCCGCCGAGGCGCAACAGTCGCAGGAGAGCGATTTCGATCGGCGGATGCGGCAGCTCGAGGAGTCGCTGGCCAAGCAGGAACGCCGGATGGCGGAGCTCGACGCGGCATTGTCGGGGGAGCCTGGTCCTCGGGATCCGCAGGCGGCGGCGGACTTCGAAGCTTTGCGGCAGCAGATCGAGCGGGGCTTCAACGCGGCGATGGACGCGGTCCGGCAGCAGGTTGAGGATGCGCGCCGGGCGCTCGACGAGGTGCAGTCCCAGGACGGCGACGGGCGACAGCCCCCGGAAAGTGACTTCGATCGCCGGATGCGGCAGCTCGAAGAGTCGCTGGCCGAGCAGGAACGCCGGGTGGCGGAGCTCGACGCGGCGCTCGAAGGTGCGCCCGGTCCTCGGGATCCGCAGGCGGCGGCGGACTTCGAAGCTTTGCGGCAGCGGACCGAGCGGAATTTCAACGCGGCGATGGACGCGGTCCGGCAGCACGTCGAGGATGCGCGGCGGGCGCTGGACGAGGTGCAGGCGCGTGCCGACGAGGGGTTGGCATCGGAGCGGGAGCGGCAGAGCGAGTTCGAAGAGCGGCTGCGCCAATTCGATCAAGCGATGGCCGATAGTCAGCGGCGGCTGGCGGAATTGGCTGGGCCGGTACGGAATCCCGGAGACTTCGAGGCCCGGTTGCGGCAGTTCGATGCCGACCTGGCCGAGCATCAGCGCCGATTCCAGGAGCTGCGAGAGTTGCTGGACGGTACGCCGGAGGGTGATCTCGACGCTCGGTTGCGGCAGTTCGACGAGGCGTTGGCCGAGCACGAGCGCAAGTTCGCGGAGCTGCAACAGGCGTTGGGCGAGGCCGGTAAGCCGCCGCACGAAGGCGATAAGCGGGTCTGGCCGCCGGAAGACGACGGAAATGCGGCACCACCTGCCGCGAAACCGAAGCCTCCGGGCTCCGATCCCGGTGGCGCGGGCGCAGCGGCAAAGCCGGATCCTGGAACCGGCCAGCCGCAACAGACCGGGGCGGGCTCGCCCATGCGCTCGGAACCTGCTGCCGACGAGCGCAATTCGCTCCCGGCCGGCCGGCCGGATCCCGATTCCGACCCGGCGCAGGGCGCGGCACCGCCGGTGCGCCCGGAGGACCTGACGCCCGAAGCTCGCGTGGAACTGGAACGGCTGCGCGCCGAACGGGCCGAAGCGGTATCCCAGCGCGAGGAGTTGCGCGATATCCGCCGTGTCGCAGCTGATCTGCTTGCCGAGGCTGCGCCCGGTGGCCCGGAAGCCGCGGCCCTGGCGCGCGCCACCGAACGCTTCGACGCCGCCGAAGCCGAAGTCGCGCGACTCGACGCGGAGATCGCCGAACAGGAACTCGCGGGCACCCCGGAAGCCGTGTACCAGGACCTGTTACGCCAGCGCGCGAAACTTGCCGCAGAACGCGAATTCTGGCGCGCCAAGCGGGACGACCGGTTCTCCCGGTTCAGCGACATCCCGTTGCCGATCCGCAATCCGAGCGACGCGCTGAACGACGCGAACCTCGCGACCACGTTGCAGGCGCTGGACAACGGCATCGTCCGCACCCGCGACATCGGCGGCATCGGTGAGGAAAGAGCCACGCGGGCACCAGAATTGGTGGGCCCGGACGAACTCGCACGTCGCCGCGAGCAGATCTTCAACCTGCAGGACGCCGCGCAGCGTTTCATCGACGCCGATTCGGCACTGCGCGACATCGATCGGCAGATTGCCGCCCTCGGCAGGGTGGGCGTCACGGAACCAGAACTGTCCCAGCAGGTTCGGGCCGAGCTCGATCAGCTGGCCCAGGAGCGCGCCCGTGCCGTGCTCGAAGGCAAACCGTGGCGGCTCATGCGCACCGATCTGGCCAACCGGCTACAGGTCGACGAAAGCAGGCTCGGCCCTGCCGATCTGGACACCACGCTGCAAGAGGTCGCGGACCGAACCATTCGCGCCGACCAAGCCGACGAGCACGTCCGCAACATCGGCCTGCTGCACGAAGCCGCGACCCGGGTGAACGAGTCCGAACAGCTCGTCCACCGAATCCAAGGCCAGATGGCCGAATTGGCGGGTGCGGGCCGCGATCTGCTGCACGAGGCCGGAGCGCGCCCGATCAGCACCAGCGACTCCCCGCAGCCGCGCGTCGGACTCGTCGAAGGCGCCGACCCGCGCATCATCGTGGTCGCGCCGATCGGCCCGCAGACCCATCCGCGAGCCGACCACGATGCCGCGCTGGTCGCCGCGATCCGCGAGAATCCCGCTGTCGCGCACGCCATGACGCGGCGCGAAACCCGCATCGAGTACCGCTGGATCGTGGCCGAACGAGACGCTCCGGTCCGGGCCGGACGGCTGGAAGGACCGCTGCGCCGGTTCATCCACATTCCCGGAATCGCCGGGCGCCCACCACTGGACCTGGTGCACTGGCACGACGGCACAGGCGCGGTGCACACCGTCGACCCGCGCGCCGGCAACGGCGACCGCAGCGGTACGACCGTGCCGAAGGAGTACGAGGAGCGGGTGCTGCCCGAGGGCATCAGCGGTTGGGGCATGGCCCCGGTCGTGGGTGCCATCAGCGACCCGTTCATCGACAACGGGCCCGGCGTCAACGAGGCCTTCCTCCCCGCCATCCCCGGCGGCGACCCGCTCACCAACGGCATGGAAACCTACGCCCTGCCGTTCAACGACCTGGCCTATCACATCCTTCGGCTCACCCTGGAGCCCGCGAAACTGTCCGGCTTCACCTGGTTCAACGACAAAGATCACCCGGGTCGGATCAAGCCCGGGTTCAAGAAGCATCCGTGGTTCCGCCCGCCGCTCCGCGACGTGCAGCCGATGGCGCAGGAATACAACCTGCCCACCCGCGTGCCCGACAACGGTGAACTGGGCGAGCTGTACAAGCAGCGGCAGCGCGACGAGCAGGCCGCGTGGCGTGAGGTCCAGGACTGGGCCAACGGCGAATACAACCGGTTCCGCGCTGACGACAGCGACATCGACACCATCCACGACAACCTGAACGAGCATCCGCTGGCGCAGGGCGCGGCGCGTGCGGTGCGGGCCGCGGTCCTCGTCGACGTGATCGCGAACATCCTCGACGACCACCGCGAAAGCCTCTCCGACAAGACCCACCGCAGCCCCTCCGATCCGGGACCCGACCTCACCGGCGCCATCGAAGCCATCACCGGCCACCTGCATCACGAACGCCCCGGCGACGCGTCCCGCCTGGTCAACGACATCGCCGACGCCCTGACCACCCTGCGCCCCAACCGCGGCGACATCGCCCGCGCAGTAGCCGAACGCCTCGACAACACGACCCGTGCGTTCAGCCGCGAGGAAATCGCGCGCATCAAAGACCACCTGATGAACGCCGAACACCTGCGTATCGACCCGCGCGACAGCGCTCCCCGCTACATGCCCCTGGACCCGGTCGCCGACGTAGCCGAAGCCTGGAACCGCCTCATCGCCGGCGGCGACAACATCCTCCCCTCCGACATCCTCCTCCTCCAGGACGCCCTAGCCGAAACCAACTTCCTCCGCGCCCACCCCTTCGCCACCGCCTGGCGCGACGCCAACCAATACGCCATCCGCATCGGCTTCGACTGGGACGCCGTCCGCCCCCCACTAACCGACTGGCGCAAGGGCATCAAATACGCCCCCACCCCCTTCGGCCCCGAAAACCCCCTCCCCCCACGCCCAGAAGCCGACCCCGACGTCCCGGACTCCCTCCCACCCGGCCCCCGCCCCCAACTCCCACCCAACCCCCAGGGGCCTGCCAACCGCACCCCAACCCCGGAAACTACCCAACCCCTCCCGCCCCCCGACACCACCCGCGAACTACCGCCCTCCCCGGACGACGTCGATACCCAGCCGCTGCCACGTCCCCCGGGCGCCGAGGATCTGACGGTGGAGCTGCCACCACCGGACAATGTTGCGACTCAGCCGATGCCGCGTCCGGCGGGCACAGAGGATCCGACGCTGGAGCTGCCGACGCCGGACAACCTTGCGACACAGCCGATTCAGCGACCGCCGGGTGCCGACGATCCGACAGTCGAGTTGCCGCCTCCGGCCGCTTCGGATCACGATGCGACTCAGTCGATGCCGCATCCAACAGGTTCTGATGATCCGACTGCCAAGGCGCCTTCTCAGTCGCTGAACGGTGCAGCGCCTCAGCCGCTCGCGCGCCCGGGTTCCATGGCGACGCCCACCGCGCGGCCGAATAGTGGTGACAACCAGCCGCTTCCACTTCCGGAGCGTGCGAACGATCCAGCTGTCGAGTTGCCGCCTTCGGCATCGGATGACGCTGCGACGCAGCCGGTGCCGCGGCCGGGTGCCGCCGAGGCGGCTGCGTCGGTGCGGCCGGGTGGTGGTGACACCAAGCCGCATACGGAGCACGCGAACGACCCGGCGGCCGGGTTGCCGCCACTGGCATCGCCGAACGAGGTTGTGGCTCAGCCGGCGTCGCGTCCGGTCGCTGTCGCGCCGGAGCTGCCTGCTGTCGGTGCGCCCGATTCGCCGCCCGTTCGGTTCTCGGACGAACGCAATGTTTTCGACTTCAGCGATCGGCTGGAGTTCGGCCGCGCTTGGGACGAGGTGATCGCTGGTCTCAGTCCCGAGGAGCGGGAGTTGCTTGCGCATTTCGCGTCGGCGGCGCAGTCCGACGTCGACTTTGTCGCAACGGTCAACGAGGCCCTGCGAGGTGCGGGTGACCTGCCGTCGCGAGTGGCGCGGATCGCCGCGGTCGTCGACGAGGTGTTGGCGCGTCATCCACTTCCCGAGGCGGTGGTGGCGTCCTATGGTGGCGGGCGGAATCCGCTGGACATGACCGTCGACCAGGTCGGCGCCACGCACCGCCTGCCGGAGTTTCCGCAGGCCGTGCTCGGGCAGGTGCCGGCGATGCAGGGCCTGCCGTTCCATCTCGAGTTGACGGTGCCGGCCGGCACACCCGCACTGTTCCTGCCCGGCTTGGCGGCCAGGCCATCCAGCGTTCCCGGCCTGCTGTTGGCGCGCGGGCTGACCTTCCGCGTCGACAGTGTGGAAGACCGTGGTAACGGCGGATATTGGTATATCCGCGCGACCGTCGTACCGGGGGAGGGGCCGCAGATCGACGGCACCGCCGGCGCGCCACACCGGACTCCGGGCGCAACGGACCCCGTTGCCCGTCCGGCGGGCGAGCCGCCAACGACGCCTGTCCGGCCGGACTTCGCCTCCGAAAATCCGGGTACGCAGCCCCGCCGCGTCGCCGAGGTACCGGTTTCCGAACCGGTGGTGCGGAAACCGGTAGCGGACACCACCCGGGCCGAGGACCCCAACCAGGAAAACGCCCTTCCGGAGTCGGCGACTCGTCGACCGAACCCGGTGGAGCCGCTGAAGCAGACCGGTGCGGATGAGCCACTCGCCCAGCAAGAGTCGCCCCCGAAGACCGATGCTGTGCAGCCAGTTCAGGAACCCGTCCGCCGGGTGCCCCGCGATGAGGGTCGAACCGCAGTACGACCGGACCCCTCGGAGAACCCGGTCCCTGAGGCGGATCCTGCCGATGGCGCAAAACCAGCAGCATCGGAAGACCCACTGGCCCAGCCGGATCCGGAGCAATCAGCTCCTCGATTCGACGACGAATGGTCCCGGATCGACGACCGCGCCGAGATCGCCCGGACCCTCCGCGACCGGCACGGTCTCGACTTCGACGGCTTCGATCTCGACGGTCTCGACATCGATACCGCCCGCGAAGCCGCCCGCGCCCTCGACGAGAAGCTCTCGAAGTACCGCGACGAAATCGAGTTGGAGAACTTCGCTTTCGGCCCGTTGCGCGGTCCGCGCCACGACGCCCGGATCCTCGGCGAGACCACCCCCGGCGTCGCCTTCCCGAGCAACCCACGCGCCCGCGGCCGCGGCTTCTACCTCAACACCCGCTGGATCACCTTCAACCAGCGCTACGCCACCGACCCGGCCGCCCGCGCCGGCTTCGCCGAACGAGCACTGCGCGACGGCTATTGGCCCAACGGCGCGGACCGCGTCGTCTACTCCGCCATCGTCCACGAAATCGGACACGCCCTGGACCTCGCCGGCCAGCGCTACGCCCAGCATCGCGCCATGGACGCCCTCCGCGAGCACTACGCCGCCACCCGCCCCCACGTCGACCCCGCCGAATTCCGCACCTGGGTCCGCCAACTCAGCGGCTACAGCTTCGACGAAGACGGCTACTTCGACCCGGCAGAAGCCCTCGGCGACGCCTTCCTCGACGTAGAACGCAACGGCCCCAACGCTTCCGAACCCGCCCAGGTCCTGAACGACCTCCTCCTCGAGGAAGCCCGCAACACCACGAAACGCCCCTACCTCGACCCGGCCCCCACCATCGACCTCGACACCATCACCTTCGACCCCGACTTCATCGCCGCCGCCCGCAACCGCGCGACTACCCCCGAAACTCCGCCCACCCCCGCGGAACCCACGCCCGAACCTCCCAAGAAACCACTCCGCCAACGCATCGCCGAACGCTTCCGAGGCGCCGACCACCCACTCACTCACCACCAGGAATCCGCACCCCCACCCGAAGCTCCACCACGCCCTGCGCCAGCCGTCGAGCCGGCAAACCCACAGACGCCCGAAAGCCGTTCTTCTGCAGGCACCGTCGAGCAGGCAGACCCGCAGATGCCCGAAAGTCGTCCTTCCGCAGGCACTCCAGAGCCGGCGAGCTCCAGGCGTACCCAAGAGCGCCCTCCTGCCGAACAGCCGGAGGAGACTTCGCGGCGATCCGCCCGTCCCGATGGTCCACCAGCGGAGTCGGCAAGCCCACCGGTGGAGTCGGAAAGCACTGCACCGCATACGGATCCAAACGGCGATTCAGGACTACCGAAAGGCAAGGCCACCCAACCCGCCCCCGAATCCGGTAGCGACGAGCCTGCGAATCCTGTTCGTCTGGACGGTGATCGCGTCGAGCCCGAGACTGCCGGTGACGAGGTTGTTGCCGAACCTGGTGGGCAGGAGCCTCCGGAAGCCGAGGCCGGTCCTGATTCCGGCGACAACGGTCCCTCGACAGCTGCCCATCCGGGTAGTGGTCGCGTCGAGCCCGGGGACCGTGGCGCAACAGGTGGGCAGGAGCCACCGGAAGCCAACGCCGGTCCTGATTCCGGCGACAACGGTCCCTCGACACCTGCCCGTCCGGGCAGTGGTCGCGATGAGCCTGAGACTGCCGGCGACGACGGTACCGACGAACCTGACGGGCAGGAACCACCCGAGTCCAACCCCGCTCCCGGCACTGGGCCCCAACGCGACCCGATCCCGAGTGGGATCACGCGCTCGCACATCCCGCACCCGCCAAAGGAATACGACCTCGACACACCCAACATCGAGGTCCACCAAGCAGTCCCAGCACGGCCCTACCCAGTACCACCCCCGAAGCCCCCACTTCCGCCCGTTCCCCCGAAGCCCCCAGTCCCACCCAGGCCACCTCTACCTCCGAAACCCCCAGCCCCGCCACGGCCGGAGCCTCCGAAGCCGGTACCGCCGAAGCCGCCCAACCCTGAGCCTCCGAAGCCGGAGCCGCCCAAGCCGGAGCCTCCGAAGCCGGAGCCGCCGAAGCCGGAGCCGCCGAAACCTGAGCCTCCGAAGCCGGAGCCGCCCAAGCCGGAGCCTCCGAAGCCTGAGCCTCCGAAGCCAGAGCCGCCCAAGCCTCCGGAGTGGCCGAATCCGCCGACGCCTCCGGAATTGCCGGATCCGCCGAAGCTTCCGGAATTGCCGAAACCTCCAGCACCACCTGAGTTTCCGGCACCTCCAGGTTTGCCTAGACCTCCAGGCCAACCGCAATTGCCGGAGCCGCCTGGTTGGCCTGTTCCGCCAGGAGGACCGTCGTTGCCCGTGCCTCCGCCGGGCTGGTCGGTGCCACCGGGCGAGTCCCCGTTGCCTATGCCTCCATCGGGTTGGCCTGTGCCGCCCGGTGAGTCGTCGGCTGCGCCGCCGCCTGGCTGGTCCGTGCCGCCAGGAGAACCGTCGTCCCCGCCTGGTTGGTCCGTGCCGCCGGGTGAATCTGCGTTGCCGGTGCCTCCGTCGGGTTGGCCTGTACCGTCGGGAGAATCGGCGGTGCCCGCGCCGCCGCCGGGCTGGTCCGTACCGTCAGGAGATCCGGCTGCGCCCTCGTCGGGTTGGTCCGTGCCGCCAGGAGAACCGTCGTCCCCGCCTGGTTGGTCCGTGCCGCCGGGTGAATCTGCGTTGCCGGTGCCTCCGTCGGGTTGGCCTGTA